>NZ_JBPVZD010000003.1:498239-1864148 GCF_051783885.1 Ralstonia sp. 24A2
ATGATGAGCTGGTGGATTTCCTGGTTGATGCGGAAGTATTCGGTGCGACGCCCCGCCTCGTGCGCATCGAGCATGGCCTGGTGCTTGCGCTCAAGGCGTGCCATGGCCACCTCGGACAAGCGCGACGCCGCCAACTCGCCGGCAGTGGCTTCCAGCCCATGCAAGGTCTCGAAGGTGGCGCGCAGTTCATCGAGGTCGAGCGGTGCAACGCGATAGCCGATGTACTGCCGATGCAGGACCAGCCCTTCGGCCACCAGCACCTTGAGCGCCTCGCGCAGCGGCGTCTTGGAGACATCGAACATCTCGCAGAAAGCGCGCTCATCAATGCGGGCGCCAGGCGGCAGCTCGCCCTCTTCGATCAGGGTACGCAAACGCGTGGCGATTTCGGCCGACATGCCGAGCGTGCGCAAGCGCGTGGATTGAAGCAACGGTTGAGTCACAGGCATCACCGGAATGAGGAACATGCACCACAAGAAGGCTATCACACACCATCATTGTGCGATTTCAGTGTATATAAATCAATAACTTACAAGTGTTGTAATTACAGATTACGTATCCTATACTCGGCCACGTTGCGCAACACAATTCAATCAAACCGACTTTTGAGGTCGTTTCGGGAAGCGGTACCCACAGCAAACTGGTGACGACAGCCAGGCTGTCGGGCGCTTCTCGAAACGGCTTCAGGAGCGATCAAGGAGACACGCGTAATGGAAACCGCAAGCCAGGCCCCGGCCATGGCGCTAACGGAGACGAAGAGCTCCGTGCGCTGGAAGATCTTTCTGATGATGTTGATGCTCATCTCCATCAACTACATCGACCGCGCATCGCTGTCAGTGGCGATGCCCCTGATCGCCAAGGAGTTCGACATCGGTCCGGCGGTGCAAGGCCTGCTGCTTAGCTCGTTCTTCTGGACCTATGCCTTCATGCAGATTCCCGGCGGCATGCTGGCCGACCGCTTCGGCCCGCGCGTCGTGATTGCCGGCGCCACGCTGGGCTGGGGTTTCTTCCAGGCGGTCGCAGCCCTTTGCACCGGCTGGGTGCCGTTGATGTTCACGCGGCTGGGCCTGGGTGCCGCTGAAGCGCCGATCTATCCGGCTGGCGGCAAGCTCAACGCCATCTGGATGACGCAGAACGAGCGCGGCCGCGGTGCCACGCTGCTCGACGGTGGCGCACCGCTGGGCGCGGCACTGGGCGCCCTCATCATCGCGGGCCTGATCACCGAGTTCCAATCGTGGCGCACGTCGTTCGTGGTGGCTGGTATCGGCACCATGGTGGCGGGCTTCTTCGCCTGGTGGTACGTCCGCAACCACCCGCGCCAGCATCCGTCCGTCAATGATGCCGAAGCCTCCTACATCGAGGCCTCGCACGCTGCCGACATGGCCGCAGAGCCGGCCAACCTGAGCGGCAATGTGCTGGACTTCTTCAAGTACCGCTCGGTGTGGGGCATGTTCTTCGGCTGGATGTGCTTCAACGCACTGTTCTACGGCCTGCTGACCTGGATGCCGACCTACCTCTCGAAGGTGCACGGCCTGGATATCAAGCAGATGGGCGGTGCGGTGTTCGCCATGTTCTTCTCCGGCTTCGTCGGTGAAATGTTTGGCGGCTGGCTGGCCGACAAGTGGAAGGCTGCCGGTGCGTCGCAGGCCAAGGTGCTGCGCACGCTGTTCGGCATTGCCTCGGTGATCGCAACGATTGCCATCTACACCGTGGCGCGCTTCAAGGACCCGATCGTCGTTGTGGCGCTGCTGTCGGTGACGCTGTTCTTCCTGCGCTGGTGCGGCCTGTTCTGGTGCGTGCCGTCCATCCTTGGCACGCGCAAGCGCGTCGGCTTCCTGGGCGGCACGATGAACCTGGGCGGCAACGTGGCCGGTATCGGCATGCCCATCATCGTGGGTGTGATCGTGCAGGCCACCGGCTCGTACGACATGGCACTCATGCTGTTTGCCGCCTGCGGTGCCGGCCTGCTCATCTGCTCAACGCTGCTGATCGACTACAGCAAGAAGCTGCCGATCTGAGCTCAAGCACACGCCGTCTTGCAATCACCTCAAAAGCACATTCCACACCCACGCCGCAAGGCGCCGGGTGGTGGTGGAGACACCCCATGCACACAACCCAACGCCATCTGCTGAGCGCCGCCGCGCTCGCTGCACTGTGCCTGTTCGGTCAGGCCCCGCTGCACGCCGCCACGCCGGCGGCCACACCAGCAGCCAAGCAACATGCCTCACAGGAACTGCCGACCGCGCAGCCGGAAGCGGTCGGTGTCGATTCGCGCAAGCTGATCGAACTCTCGCAATGGATCCGCCGTGACCAGCTCGACGTACGCAGCCTGCTCGTCATCAAGGACGGCAAGCTGATCTTCGAACGCTACGGCAACGAACTCGGGCGCGACTACAACCATGAGCTTTATTCCGTCACCAAGTTCATCAGCGCGCTGCTGGTGGGAACGCTGGTGGGCGACGGCAAGCTCAACGCGCAGGACAAGCCCGCGCCGCTGCTGGCCGCGGCACGGCCGGATCTGGCAACGTCGCTGGCAGACAAGAAGGACATCCGCCTGCAAGACCTGATGTCGATGTCCAGCGGCCTGTCGTACAAGCTGGTGGAAGGCACCGACACGCTGTACTACGGCTTGCCGGATCGCCTGAAGGTGGCCGCCTCCGCGAGCGTGCGCGTCAAGCCGGGCACCGAGTTCGACTACATCGACGTGAACCCGGTGCTGGTGGGCGCTACCGTTTCGCAGATCACCGGCCAGCCCGAGCAGCGCTATGCCGAGGCCCGCCTGTTCAAGCCGCTCGGCATGCAGCACTACCGCTGGGACGGCGCGGACGGCAAGGGTGCGGTGTCGGGTGGCTGGGGCCTGCGCCTGCGCTCGATCGACATGGCGCGGCTTGGCCTGCTGATGCTGAACCAGGGCCGCTGGAACGGTCAGCAGATCGTGCCGGCCAGCTGGGTGGCACGCATGACCACGCCGTCTGGCCCGGCGCCTGACTACGGCTTCTATTGCTGGGTCAACAACATCGTCAAGAGCGAGCGCGAGTTCAGCGCCATGGGCTACAAGGGCCAGTTCATCACGGTGCTGCCCAAGGAGAACGCGGTGATCGTGATGAACAGCATCATGTCGACCGAAGGCGGCCTGCGCGATGCGAAGTACCTCAACCTGTATCGCTCAATGGTTAACGACTACGTGCTGCCCGCACTGAAGGCCGGTAACACCGTCAAGCCCGATGCCGAACGCAAGGCTGCACTCGCGCAGGAACTGGCACTGGCCCACGCGAGCCACGGCAAGCCAGGCACCGCGATGGCCTTTAACGACACGCCTGAAAAGTAACGCCCAAACAAAACAATGCGCACGGCCCGAGGCTTCCGCCCGCGAGGGCTGTGCCAACCACGAAGAAGACACCCATGACCAAACGCATCAAGCTCGGCATGCTCACGCCGTCGTCCAACACGGCACTGGAACCCATCACCAGCGCCATGGTGAGCGGCCTGCCCAACGTCAGCGCGCATTTCTCACGCTTTACCGTCACGGAAATCTCGCTGCGCGATCAGGCGCTGGGGCAGTTCGATCTGGAGAAGATCCTCAACGCTGCCCGGCTGCTGGCCGACGCGCACGTGGACGTGATCGCCTGGAACGGCACGTCCTCCGGCTGGCTCGGCTTTGAGAAGGACGAAGCGCTGTGCCGCCAGATCACGGAAGCCACGGGCATTCCGGCCACGACGTCGGTGCTGGCTCTAAACGAGATTCTGAAGAAGACGGGCGCGCAGGACTTTGCCCTCGTCACGCCCTATCTCAACGACGTGCAGCAACTGATCGTCCAGAACTACGCGCGCAGTGGCGTGCGTTGCGTGGCTGAGCGCCACCTGGACTTGCACGTCAACCACAGCTTTGCCGACGTGGAAGAAGACACGATCCGCGCCATGGTGCGCGAGGTGGCACAGCAAAAACCGGCAGCCATCACCACGTTCTGCACGAATCTGCGTGCCGCGCATCTGGTGGAGGCACTCGAAGCGGAAACCGGCATCCCTGTCTACGACACCATCTCGACAGTCGTGTGGAAGTCGCTGCGCCTGGCCGGTGTAGACACGCGCGAGCTGCGCGGCTGGGGCCGCCTGTTTGCGGAAGTCGCTTAACGGAAAGAGGGAGTCTCCAGCATGTCCACCGAACTCGACTTGGTGATCCGCAACGCGGATGTCGTCACCGCTTCCGACCGCTTTACGTGCGACATCGGCGTGCGCGATGGCCGCATCGCCGTGCTCGGCCACGGCTTGCCGCGCGGCGCGCGTGAAATCGATGCCAGCGGCCTGCTGGCCCTGCCCGGCGGCGTCGACGGTCATTGCCACCTGGACCAACCCATGCCCGACGGCATGCGCATGGCCGATGACTTCTTCACTGGCACGCGCGCCGCCGTGTGCGGCGGTACCACCACGGTCATCCCGTTTGCCGCGCAGGAGAAGGGGCATTCGCTCAAGGCGGCGGTGGACGACTACCATCGCCGCGCCGAGGGCCGCGCGGTGGCCGACTACGGCTTCCATCTGATCGTGGCCGATCCGACGCCCAAAGTGCTGAAGCACGAACTGCCGGAGCTGATCCGCAAGGGCTACACGTCGTTCAAGGTTTACATGACCTACGACGACCTGAAGCTGTCAGACCGCGAAATGCTGGACGTGCTGGACGTGGCCAAGCAGAACAACGCGCTGGTGATGGTGCATGCGGAAAACGCCGACTGCATCTCGTGGCTGACCGAGAAGCTGGTGGGCGAAGGGCGCATCTCGCCGCGCTTCCACGGCCTGTCGCGCCCCGCTGCAGTGGAGCGCGAGGCCACGCACCGCGCCATCACGTTTGCCGAACTGGTGGACGTGCCCATCCTGATCGTGCACGTGTCGGGCAAGGAAGCCATCGAGCAGATCCGCTGGGCGCAGAGCCGCGGCCTGCAGATCCTGGCCGAGACCTGCCCGCAATACCTGTACCTCACGGCCGAAGACATGGGCCTGCCGGGCGACGACGGTTACGAAGGCGCCAAGTGCGTCTGCAGCCCGCCGCCGCGCGATCCCGAGAACCAGGCGGCCGTGTGGCGCGCGCTGGCCGGCGGCGTGTTCAGCGTGTTCTCGTCCGACCACGCGCCGTTCAACTACGACGACCCGGAAGGCAAGAAACTCGGCGGGCAGGTGCAACCGTTTGACCACATCCCCAACGGCGTGCCCGGCATCGAAACGCGTCTGCCGCTGCTGTTCGACGGCATTGCACGCGGCAAGCTGTCGCTGCATCAGTTCGTGGAGTTGACCTCGTATCGTCCGGCGCGCTTGTACGGCCTGTACCCGCGCAAAGGCACCATCGCCGTGGGCGCCGATGCCGACATCGCGCTGTGGGACCCGGAGCGCCGCGTGCGCATCACCAACGATGCGCTGCATCACGCGGTGGACTACACGCCGTACGAAGGCATCGAAGTGACCGGCTGGCCGGTGCATTGCTTCTCGCGCGGCGAAATGCTGGTCGAAAACGGCAAGTACCTCGACCCGGCACCGGGGCGCGGTCAGTTCCTGCCGGCGGGTGCGCCGTCTCTCGTTTGATCTTTAGGTTCTCATCATGCGTATTCTGGTCGTCAATCCCAACATCTCCGAAAGCGTGACGGAGCTGATCCAGGCGGAGGCACTGCGCTCCGCCTCCCCCGGCACCACGCTCACGATGGCGACGGCGCCGTTTGGCGTGGCCTACATCGAAACGCGCTTCGAGGCACTGGTGGGCGGTTACGCCACCGCGTGCGTGGTCGCTGAACACCAAGGCCAGTACGACGGCGTGGTCGTGGCTGCGTTTGGGGATCCGGGCCTGGCCGGCATCAAGGAGCTGTGCAATGTGCCGGTGGTCGGCATGACGGAGGCGGCGCTGGCCAGCGCGTGCCTGCTGGGCCAGCGTTTTTCCATCATCGCGATCTCGAACCGCATTCAAGCGTGGTACCGCGAATGCGTGGCGGCCAATGGCTTGTCGTCGCGACTGGCGAGCGTGCGCTCGCTGCAGCAGCCGCTGCGCGACATCGGCAGCGTGCAGGAAGACCACGCCGCACGGCTGGAAGAGATGAGCCTGCAGGCCGTGCGCGAGGATGGCGCCGACGTCATCATCGTGGCCGGCGCGCCGCTCGCGGGGCTGGCCCGCACGCTCAAGGACCGCATTCCGGTGCCGGTGGTTGATGGCGTGTCCAGCGCCATCCGGCATTGCGAGAGCCTGGTTGCACTCGCCCCGAAGGGTGCCGCCGAAGGCAGCTTTGCCCGCCCGCCGCACAAGCCCAACCGCGGCTTGCCGCCGGCGTTGGCGGCCATGCTGGCGTAGGCACATCCCACATCCGTCAGCCTGCAACGCGGCATCAACGCTGGCAGGCGACGCGTTATCCCTGCGCGGTATTGCGATCTCGAAAAGCGCTGGGCGCCACCCCGTCGCAGAACTCGATCAACTGGGGCTGGCCTACCTGCACGTCATGCATCAGGGCAACGAGCCGTTGCTGGCAGACATCCGCCGGCTCTGGAAGGGCACGCTCATCCTGAACCGGCCGGGCCGCCCGCGTGAACAGATCGGCGCCGATGTCGCATCCGGCCTGGCCGACCTGGAAGCGTACGGCCAGATGGCGCTGGCAAACCCGGACTTCGTGGCCCGCCTGCAAACCGATGCGCCGATGAACGAGGCGAACCGCAACAGCTTCTTTGGCGGCACGGCGCAGGGCTACGCGGATTACCCAACGCTGCGTGAAGCACAGAGCGCCTGAAGCACCAGTGGTGCTTCAACGCAGCCCACCAAAGCGCGGCCCCAGCGCGGGCCGCAAGTCATTCTCCCCATGAATGACCAGCCATTAAAACAATAAATTTCAAAAATAGATGTCCTGCCGCTAAGCTGGGTCCCCCTACTTTGCGAGCAGACGATGGCGGAGCTTTATCTCGTACGGCACGGACAGGCCTCGTTTGGCGCGGCGAATTACGACCAGCTTTCCGAACGTGGCGTCCAACAAAGCGTCTGGCTGGGCGAGTACTTCGCACAGCGGAATCTCTCCTTTGATCGGGTGATCTGCGGCACGCTGCGGCGGCACGAGCAAACCGTCGAAGCCATCCTGCGCGGCATGGGCCGCCCGGACGCCCAGTGCGAACAGCACGCCGGCCTGAACGAATACGACTTCCAACGGCTGTTTGCGGCGCTTGGGGATGATTTTCCCGAGCTGACGCGCATGGCCACCGGGTCGATGCGCGACCACTACCGCGCGCTCAAGCAAGTGCTGCAACTGTGGTCTGAAGACAAGATTCGCGGGCCCGTCCCCGAGACCTGGGCCCAGTTCCAGCAGCGTGTGGCCGATGCACGTGCGGCCATCCAACGCGGTGGCGGGCAACGTGTGCTGGCAGTCAGCTCAGGCGGCCCGATTGCCGTCACCGCACAGCAGGTGCTGGCGGCACCGGCGCCCAGCGCCATCGCGCTGAACCTGCAGGTACGCAACTGCAGCATCTCGCAGTACTTCTTCAACGCCGACGCGTTCCAGCTCGCCACCTTCAACGGCATCCCGCACCTGGACCATGCCGAGCGGCACGATTTCCAGACCTACGGATAAGCGCTCAACGCGTTTCAGTTTCAACATGACGAACGACCCGCAGCAACTCGATATCGCCGCGCTGGCGCGGTATCTGCAAGACCATGTTCCCGGCTTCGAAGGCCCGGTGGTGGCCGAGAAATTTTCCGGCGGCCAATCGAACCCGACCTTCCTCCTGCGCACACCCAAGACCCGCTACGTGTTGCGTCGGCAGCCGCCTGGCGAGCTGCTGAAATCCGCCCACGCGGTCGACCGCGAATTCCGCATCCTGACCGCGCTGTCGGGCACGGCGGTGCCGGTGGCGCGCCCGTATCACCTGTGCGAAGACCGCACCGTGATCGGCAGCCTGTTCTACGTGATGAGCTTCGAAGACGGACGCATCTTCTGGAATCCGGCCCTGCCCGAGCTGTCGCAAGCAGACCGGACCGCCGCCTACGATGCCATGCTGCACACGATGGCTGCACTGCACGACATTGACGTGGAGGCGGTGGGGCTGGCCGACTACGGCAAGCCTGGCAACTACTTCGAACGCCAGATCGGCATCTGGACCAAGCAGTACCGCCTGGCGGAAACCGAGCGGATTGACGCGATGGAGCGGCTCATCGAGTGGCTGCCCTCGGCCTGCCCAGTGGATGACGGCAAACCAGCCCTCGTGCACGGCGACTTCCGCCTCGACAACATGATGTTCGAGCCGGACAGCACCCGCGTGAAGGCCGTGCTCGACTGGGAGCTGTCGACCCTCGGCAATCCGCTGGCAGACCTCGCGTACTTCTGCATGTGCCTGCGGTTACCTTCGTCGGGCTCGCACATCCCCGGCCTTGCCGGACAAGACCGCGACGCCTTGGGGATTCCGCAAGAAGCCGAGATGGTCGCGCGCTACTGCGAGCTGCGCGGCCTGCCGCCCATCGAGAACTGGCACTTCTATCTGGCATTCAGCTTCTTCCGCCTCGCGTCCATTGCGCAAGGCGTCAAGCGGCGCGCGCTCAACGGCAACGCGTCCAGCACGCAGGCCAGCAAGGCCGGCGACATGACCGGGCCGCTGGCCGAAGCCGCGGTGCGCCTGATCGACGCGCAGCACTGACGCCACCGCAGCCCACAAGATTCCAACCATTGGAGGAGCACAGCATGAGCACCAACCTGTTCGACCTGACCGGCAAGATTGCCCTGGTGACCGGCGCCAGCCGCGGCATTGGCGAGGAAATCGCTCGACTGCTCGCCGAGCAGGGCGCGCACGTGATCGTCTCGAGCCGCAAACTGGCCGATTGCGAAGCCGTGGCAGAGCGCATCCGAGCAGCAGGCGGCAAGGCAGAAGCACTCGCCTGCCATGTCGGCCGCATGGAAGACATCACGGCCGCGTTCGAGCACATCCGCCGCACGCATGGCCGGCTCGACATTCTCATCAACAACGCAGCCGCCAATCCGCACTTCGGGCACATCCTAGACACCGATCTCGGTGCGTACGAGAAGACGGTGGAGGTGAACATCCGCGGCTACTTCTTCATGTCGATCGAAGCCGGCAAGATGATGAAGGCGCAAGGCGGCGGTGCGATCGTCAATACCGCGTCGGTCAACGCGCTGCACCCGGGCGACAAGCAAGGCATCTACTCCATCACCAAGGCGGCGGTCGCCCACATGACGCGCGCGTTCGCCATGGAATGCGGGCCGTTCGGCATTCGCGTCAACGCCCTGCTGCCTGGCCTGACCAAGACCAAATTTGCCGGTGCGCTGTTCGAAGACAAGGCGACCTACGACCGCTGGATCAGCCAGATCCCGCTGCGCCGCCATGCCGAGCCGCGCGAGATGGCCGGCACGGTGCTCTATCTGGTGTCCGACGCCGCGAGCTACACCAACGGCGAGTGCATCGTTGTGGATGGCGGCATGACGGTCTGATTGTGGATGGCCTGCTAGCGCGAATCAGTCCGCTGCGTCGCGCATCAGGCTCATCAGTTGTTCGCGCAGCCACTGATTGCCAGGGTCCCGATCGACACTGCGGTGCCAATAGCAGTGCCACTCAAGATCGGGAATCTCGAACGGCAGTTCAAGAATGCGCACGGGATAGCGCTGCAGCAGCCTGAGCGGCGCCGTCAGCACCAGGTCCGTGCGCATGGCGATCAGCGGCGCGACCATGTAGTGCTGCACGCGCATCCGGATGTTCCGGCGCTGCCCGAGCCGCGTGAGTTCCGCATCCACATACCCGCTGCCCTTGCGGCGGCTCGACACGTGGATGTGTCCCATCGCCAGGTAATCCTCCATCGACAGCACGTTGCCCTTGAACGGATGGTCGTGGCGGATCATGCAAGCGTAGCGGTCGCGCCCAAGCGCCGTCTGGCACAACTGCGGGTCAGCAATGAGCGGGGCATCGATGGCCAGTGCGATGGACCCGTTCGCAAGGGCAATGGGCACATCGGCACGGTCGGTGTAGTAGCTGCGGATATGCATACCGGGCGCCTGCTGCTGGAGCCGTTCGCCCAGCGCGGGCAGCACCAGGGCTTCGGTCAGGTCGCTCATGCTGACGGGAAAGACGCGCTCCGACGCGGCCGGGTCGAACACATCGCCTTCGTGCGCGCTGGCGTCAAGCAACTGCAGTGCCTCGCGCACCCGGCCGATGATGTTTTCCGACATCGGCGTCGGTACCATGCCGGCAGGGGTGCTGACGAACAGCGGGTCGTTGAAGGTCTTGCGCATGCGCGCCAGCGCGTTGCTGACGGCAGGTTGTGTGATGCACAGCGTCTCCGCCGCCCGCGTCAGGTTGCGGTGGTGGTAGATCGCTTCAAATACAACGAACAGATTCAGGTCAACCTTCGAAATGCGCATCGCCATGCCTCCATGGCGGGATCATAAGCGCGATCGAGCACGCGGCGCCCCGCCCATTGAAGAGAGGATCAACGTGAGCACCACTGCCGGCAAACCCGCCCTCTACGTACCCGTCCAGCGTGTCGACTTCGGCCGCGTTTCCGTCTTCTTTGGTGAGAAAAGCGGGAAGTACCCCGATGGCAATCAGGTGCTGATCCACGGCTCGGACACACGCGCTGCGTTCGACACGCCCATCGTCTCGAACCACATCGGCCCCGAGTTCGACGCGACTGAACTGGTGGTGATGGGCCACGCGCACGAAGACCACATGGCCGGCCTGCATCGCCTGCCGCATGCCAGCGTGTACGTGAACGAAGCGGATCTGGCCGCCGTGCACAGTTGGGATGGCATGGTGACCCACTACGGCCTGGACGCGGCACATGCGCCGGCCATGCTGGAGAACATCCAGCGCGATTTTTTCTACGCTCCCCGCCCTGATGCGCTGGGGTACGCGGACGGCGCTTCGTGGGACGTTGGCCAAACGCAGATTCGCGCGTTCCACATGCCTGGTCACACCGCCGGCCACACCGTGCTGCTGGTCGAGCCGGAGGGCGTGGCCTTCATCGGTGACATCGACCTGACCGGCTTCGGCCCCTACTACGGCGATGCGTGCTCCAGCCTGCGCGACTTCCGCCGCAGCCTTGCGCGACTGCCGGAGCTTCCTGCCAAGGTGTGGGTCACGTCTCATCACCGGGGTGTCTACACCGACCGCGCGCACTTCCTGCGTGATCTCGCGGCGTACACGGCCAAGCTCGACGAGCGCGAGCAACGCCTGCTGACGCTGCTGACAGCATCGCCCAAGACACTGGAACAGCTGGTCGAGCAACGGCTGCTGTATCCGCCCGGTTACGAGAGCCTCTGGGCAGTGAGCGCCGAGACCCGCACGATCTCGCAACATCTGGCCGAGCTTCTGGCCGATGGCCGCGTGCAGGTGGACGAACACGGCGTCTACCGCCCCAGCTAAGGCACACGCAAGGCAGCAGGCCCAGGCACGGGTTTTCCTGTACTGCCCATCGGAAGCAAGCTCTCTACAATGCGGAGTCATATAGATGAATAGTTGACCTGCATTGTTGCTCATGCCCGCCGACCTCCGCCTGCCCCGCTACCAGCAATTGCGCGACGACCTGGCCGCGCAGATCGCCCAACAGCACTGGCGCCCAGGTGACGCCATCCCCACTGAAGCGGAACTCGCCAAGACATACAACGTGGCCGTTGGCACGGTACGCAAAGCCGTGGACGTACTGGTGGCCGAAGGCCTGCTGGAGCGCTTCCAGGGGCGCGGCACCTTCGTGCGACGGGCCAGCTTTGCCAGTTCCCTCTTCCGCTTCTTCCGCTTCCAGAGCGAGACCGGCGAGCGGCGCATCCCCGAGAGCCGCATCCTCAAGCGCGATGTGCTCGACGCACCCTCTGCGCCCGCTGCAGGCCTGCAGATCGAAACCGGCGCACCGGTCATCCGCCTCACGCGTTTGCGCTTGCTCGACAGCGCCCCGCTGCTGGCCGAAGAAATCTGGCTGCCGCACGATCGCTTTGCCGACCTGGCCACGCTGGACCTCGGCGCCTTTGGCGATCTGCTCTACCCGCTATATGAATCGCACTGCGGTCAGATCATCGCGAGCGCGGAAGAAACGCTCACCGCCGAAGCCGTCAACGCCACTTACGCGCGCCTGCTGCGCATCCAGACCGGTGATCCGGTCATGGTGATCGAGCGCGTGGCGCGCGGCTATGACCGCGTGCCACTCGAATGGCGGCGCTCACGCGGTGCGGCGGCGCACTTCCGGTATCACGTCGATATCCGGTAGCGCCACCACCGCACGCGACACACCCATACCGACAAAGCACAAACAGGAGACAACACCATGCAGGCGACCTCACCGCCATTGCTGGACGTACGCGGCGTCACGCTGCAGTACAAGACACGCCAGCATCTGGTTACAGCCACCTACCGCGTCGACTTCCAGGTCTACCCCGGCGAGCGCTACATCCTGCTGGGCCCGTCGGGTTGCGGTAAGTCGACGCTGCTCAAGGCGATTGGCGGCTACCTCACGCCCACCGAAGGCGAGATCCGCCTGAAGGGCCAACCGGTGACCAAGCCGGGCCCGGATCGCATGATGGTGTTCCAGGAGTTCGACCAGCTCCTGCCGTGGAAGACGGTGAAGGAGAACGTACTGTTCCCGCTGCTCTCCACCGGCAAGCTGGGCGCGCGTGAAGCCGAAGAACGCGCCCTGCACTACATCCACAAGGTCAACCTCAGCAAGTTTGCGGACCACCACCCGCACATGCTCTCAGGCGGGATGAAGCAACGCGTGGCGATTGCGCGCGGCATGGCGATGGAACCCGACGTGCTGCTGATGGACGAGCCCTTCGCCGCGCTCGATGCGCTCACCCGCCGCAAGATGCAGGACGAGCTGCTGCAACTGTGGGACGAGACGCACTTCACCGTGCTGTTCGTCACGCACTCGATTCCGGAAGCGATCCGCTGCGGCAGCCGCATCCTGATCCTCTCGCCGCATCCGGGCCAGGTCCGCGCAGAACTGCCAAGCCTTGCGCGCGGCGATGACGACCCCGAGCGCTTCAAGGCACTCGAAGCGGAAATCCACAACATGCTGTTCGACCGCGCGGTGGAGGAAACCCATGCAGACTGAAACCCTTTCCATTCCCACCACCAACGTCAGCGATCGCGAACCGGTGTACCGCACACCCGTGGCGTTCGAGCGTATTGGCGTGGTCGAAAAACCGCTGTCGATTGCCGAGCGCCTGTATGAGCAGGTGTGGCTGCGCAAGCTGGTGATCCTCGTCGTACTGGCGCTCGTCTGGGAAGGTGGTGCGCGCTGGCTCGACAATCCGCTGCTGCTGCCCACCTTCTCGGATACGGCACAAGCGCTGTGGGCCGGCCTTGCCAGCGGCACGCTGTTTGCTCGCATCGGCACGTCCATGGAGACGCTGCTCGCAGGCTATGCGCTCGGCTTGGCACTGTCGTGTGCGCTGGTGGTGCTGGGCATCAGCAACCGGCTGGGCCAGGACTTCCTGGAAACGCTCACCGCCATGTTCAACCCGCTACCCGCCATTGCGCTGCTGCCGATCGCACTGGTGTGGTTTGGCCTGGGCAACGGCAGCCTGATCTTCGTGATCGTGCACTCGGTGGTGTGGGCGGTGTCGCTCAACACGCACGCAGGCTTCCTGTCAGTGTCGAACACGCTGCGCATGGTGGGCCGCAACTACGGGCTCTCGGGCATGGGGTATCTGACCAAGATCCTGATTCCCGCAGCGTTCCCGTCCATCCTCACCGGCTTGAAGATCGGCTGGGCATTTGCATGGCGCACACTGATCGCATCGGAACTGGTGTTTGGTGTCAGCTCCGGCCAGGGCGGCCTCGGCTGGTACATCTACGAGAACAAGAACCAGCTCCAGATTCCGGAAGTGTTTGCGGGCCTGCTGACCGTCATCATCATCGGCCTGCTCGTGGAGAACCTGGTGTTCCGCACGCTGGAAGCACGCACCATCAAACGCTGGGGCATGCAGAACTAAGCATTGGCGCCCACACAAGCGCCCCGATGGTTTGGCCTTTGACGTTCCTGCCCTAGATGGCGCCTTGAATTTCTGTTGCAGAGAGGAAAAAGGAAGGGGAACTGTCTGAGCGAAGCGAGTTTTCCCCTTCCCCTCTCTGCGACAGAAATTCAAGGGATGGGTCGCCATCTCGGGCGCGCCTCTCTTTGCTTACTTTCTCTGGCAAGACAGAGAAAGTGAGTCGGCCCCGGCAGGGGACGAAACCCAGAATGCACCACCAACAAACAACAAGGAGACAACCCATGCAGCAAACCCGCCGCAACATCCTTCGCCTCACCATGGCTGCCACGCTAGCCACCTCTCTCTTCGGCGGCGCCATCAGCAACGCCCACGCAGAAGCCAGCGAAGTCCGCATCTCCCACGGCTACGGCATCCTCTACCTGCCGATCATGGTGATGGCCAGCGAACACCTGCTCGAGAAGCAAGCCAAGGCAGCAGGCCTCGGCGACGTGAAGGTCAGCTACCGCATCCTCGACGGCGGCAACGTCATCAACGACGCCATGCTCTCGGGCGCGCTCGACATCGCCTCGCTGGGCGTACCGGGCTTCCTTACGCTGTGGGACAAGACCCGCGGCAGCGCGATGGAAGTGCGCGGTCTGTCATCGCTCAGCTCGTCGTCGATGTACCTGATGACGCGCAACCCGAACGTGAAGACCTTGACGGACTTCTCGGAGAAGGACCGCATTGCCGTGCCCGGCATCAAGACCTCGCTGCCCGCCGTGGTGCTGCAGATGGCCGCTGCCAAGACCTTTGGCGACAAGCAGTTCAACAAGCTCGACCCGATCACCGTGCCGCTGCCGCACCCGGACGCCACCGCCGTGATGCTGGCTGGCGGCAGCCAGATCAACAGCCACATGGCCTCGCCGCCGTTCTCGTACACCGAGGCCGCCGCGCCCGGCCTGCACCGCGTATTCAACACCGTGGACGTGCTCGGCAACATCACGCTGGACATGACCTACACCAGCAAGAAGTTCTACGAGGCCAACCCGAAGCTGTCGGCGGCCTTCGTGGCGGCCCTGGATGAGGCCAACGCGCTCATCGCCAAGGACAAGACGAAGGCCGCGCAGATCTACATTGCGCAATCGAAGGTAAAGAGCTCGCCGGACGAGGTGAAGAAGATCCTCGACGATCCGGATTCGCGCTTCACGACCACCCCGGTGGGCGTGGCACACTACGCCGAGTTCATGCAGCGCGTGGGCACGCTCAAGAACAAGCCGGCATCGTGGAAGGATGTCTTCTTCCCGACGGTGCAGAACCGGCAGGGTTCGTAAGCCCACCTACGGCAAAGCGCGGCATCCGCACGGAGACATCCATGACCCTACGTATCGTCCGGCTCGGCGGGCCGCGCGAACCCGATGAAGGCCTGCGTATCGGCACCGTGCGGCGCCCGCCGCGCGGCGTACCCAAGGAAGAATTCGCCAGCCGCGATTTCTACGACATCTGGATGCCGCTACTCTCCCCCACGCCCGAACTTGTCAAGCAGGCCCAGGCCGCACAGGTGGCGCATGACGAGAAAGGCTGGCAAACCTTCGTGCGTCACTTTCGCGCCGAGATGCGCGATGGCGATGCCGCGCGCCTGCTCGACATGCTGGCTGCGCTGTCGCACCAGACCAATCTCTCGGTCGGCTGCTATTGCGAAGACGAGGCGCACTGCCACCGCTCCGTGCTGCGCGAGCTGTTGAAGGAACGTGGGGCGAAGGTGGTCCCATAGCGCATCACGCATCACGCATGCTCCGCACTCGTACAAGGAAGACCCATGCCCAACCTGCCTCGCACGTTCCGACGCTCCATCGCATCCGCTTTCCTGCTTGCACTGGCATTGACTGCCGCGCAGACGGCCACTGCGCAGACCGCCCCCGCTTTACTCCAACCTGCCGATGCACACCACGCCATCGCCACGCTATCGGCAACAGGTGTACAGATCTACGTCTGCTCGCGTGACGGCAACAAGCCGCTGGCGTGGGCCTTCAAGGCACCGCAGGCCGATCTCTACGATGCCGCCGGAAAACTCACCGTCAAGCACGGTGCAGGCCCGACTTGGGAAGCCGCTGACGGCAGCAAGATCACGGGCAAGGTTGTGCAGCAAGTGGCCAACAGCACTGAGGCCGGCGCCATTCCGATGTTGCTGTTGCAGGCGACCAGTGTCGGCGGTGCAGGCCTGTTGAGCGGCGCACGCTATGTACAGCGGCTGCAGACCCATGGTGGCATCGCGCCGGCACAGCCCTGCACGGAAGAAGGCCAGGAGGGCCGCAGCCCCTACTTGGCGCAATACGTCTTCCTCGACTGATCGACTGACGCAGCGCCACAGAAGGCAGCGACTCTACCCCATGCGGGGGACGATGTACGACCCTGGGCGGACCTATAACAGGGATACGCGCGACCGGTATCTCTAGGCATCGCGCCATCGTCATTTCAGGAGTACCGCCATGGGCCGCCGCTATATCGATTGCCGCGCCTTCCCCAGTGAGAACAACTGCTCGGTCGCCATCAGCGCCGACAGCGATGCCGAGTTGCTGGAGGCGGCGGTGCAGCATGCTGTGTCCGTGCACAAGCACACGGACTCACCCGAGCTGCGCGCGCAACTGCAAACCCTCTTCAAGGACGGCACACCCACCACCGAGCGGCCGCCAATGGCAACCGCATGACGGTGGTGTAGCTCCGCTGTCTCCTTAGCTGCGCGGAATACGACGCTGGTACTCGCTGTGCAGCCGCGCAAACGTCGGCCAAAAGCTGACAGGGCTGCGCTCGGCCAATCGATCAGCCAATACGCCCAGGTGCGTATGCCAGCCACCGGACACGTTGACCATGTCGTCGCGATTGGGCAGGCGCGAATGCGTGACCGTAAGGCGCACGTCATCGCCATCCTCCGCAAGCTCGAAACGTACCTCCGACGGCACCTCACCGCTGCCGGGCCACGTATAGGCGAGCAGATGCGGCGGCTCATAGGCCAGCACGCGCGCGGTCATCAGGTGTTCGCCGTCGTACTTCGCAAACTCGGGCGGCGGCGGATCGTCGTGCCCCGTCAGCTTGCTGTTGTGGAAACGGTGCTCAACGCGGCCACCCACGCGCGGTTCGATCTCGCCATGGGCCAGCCATTGGCCGCGCTTGTCGGAGTCCACCAGATAGCTCCATACGCGCTCGATAGGACCTGGCAGCACGCGCTCCAGGCGCACGGTGTCGGATGCAATGAGGGTGCCGTAGTCATTCATCGTTCTCTCCTTGGTGAAACGCAGGCGGTGCAAGTCAGATGGCTTGCCGGCGCGTCATGGCTTGGGGGCTCGGGGACGGCGCTTGGGTGGCGCCTGCTCTGCCACCACCTCGGCGCGCAGCGCGGCTTCCAGGGCATCGAGCCGGCTGCCCCAGAACTGTTCGTAGTGGCGCATCCACTCCATGCCGGCGTGCATGGGCATGGCGTCGAGGCTGCAGACGTGCGTGCGACCCTGCACGCTGCGCCGCACGAGGCCGGCCTTCTCCAACACCTTGATGTGCTTGGATGCTGCGGCCAGTGAAATGTCGAACGGCGCGGCAAGGTCGCCCACGGTGCGCGGCTGCTCCGCCAGGCTATGCAGCATGGCACGCCGGGTCGGATCGGCCATCGCATGGAAAACGGCGTCGAGCTGATCGGAAGAATATTTAACCATATGGTTGAATTTAGTACCCAAGCACAGGACTGTCAACCAAATGGTGAAATGTTTTTGAGGCGGAGAACGCCGGTGCTAACGGCGCGCTGACGACGCCAACATCAGCCGCACCACATCGCACTGGCTGTGCGTGTTGGTCTTGCGGTAGACATGCTTGAGGTGCGTGCGCACCGTGTCGAGCGAAATGCCCAGCGTACGTGCGATGCATGCCGGATCCGCCCCGCGCGCGAGGAGACCAGCCACATCGGCCTCACGCGGGGTGAGGCGGAACACGTCGGTGATCCACAGGCTGGGGGATTGCGGCGGCGCAATGCCCGCGCGGGCGGCAACGCGCTGCCAGCAAAGCGGCAGTGCCTGCGCAAGATGCGGCAGCAGATCGCGCGGCAGGGAACGCGTGGCCAAGAGCGGCACGCCGCGCACGCGATAATCCAGCCACACCGCCCCGCGCACTTCCGCATCCGCCAGCGGCCAGGCATCCACGCCGTCGCAACGTGCCGCATGCAGCAGCAGATCCGCCGTGTGCGCACCGTGCGAGGCCGCCCAATGCAGGCGGCCGTCCACCCGCCAGCGGACCATTGCCGCAGCATGATCCGCGCTGCAGACATCACGCAGCACGTTCATGATGCCCACGGCGTCCCCCGCGCACGCCGCTTCGTAACAGCGGCGCAGCACGGTTGCCGAGGCATGGGAGGGCATGGCGGCAAAACGCGGCATGGATGAATACGGGCAAGACAGGCACTGGCACTCGCGGCCGATGCGCCCCGATAGCCCCTCTGCGGAAAAGAATTTCATTATAGAAAGCGCGCCCGACGGCGCGCTGCGTCGTTTGCCCTAGGCCGGAATCTCAGGCCAGCGCACGACGCGCCATCCAGCGTGCGCGCAGGTGGTCGTATGCAAGGTTGAAGAAGAATGTGTATGGCAGGAAGAACAGCATGATGCCGATGTCGATCACGAAGGCTTCCCACAGGCTCACGTTAAGCCACCACGCGCCCAGCGGCACCAGCATCACGACCAGGCCGCCCTCGAACAGGCAGGCGTGCACCACGCGCACGGCCAGGGTGCGCGAGAGCTTGTAGCGATGCTCCACGCGCTCGAAGAGCGCGTTGAAGATCATGTTCCACACCATCGCCACGCCGGCAAACATGAGCGTGAGCGCCCCCATGTGCGCAAGCGACACGCCCATCAGCCAGCTGAACAGCGGCGCACAGATGATGGTGGCGAGGAGCTCGAAGGAGAGCGCATGGAACACGCGCTCGACGGGGGTTTTGGCTGGGACTTGCATGAAGGACTCCGATGAATGGGCGTGATTTTCATCGGCGGAAGCAAGTTTATCCAGTTCGATATCATCGGTTTTTCCGATATATTGAGCAAATCCCGCCATCTGGAGCCACCCATGCGTCACTCCCCTGAAGCCCTGCTGGCCTTTGCGGAGGCCGCCACGCTTGGTTCATTCTCGGCGGCGGCGCGCAAGCTCGGTAAGCGGCAATCGACCGTGAGCGAGGCGATTGGCAATCTGGAGATCGACCTGGGCCTGACGCTGTTCGACCGCAGCACGCGCCAGCCAACGCTAACCGAGGCGGGCCACGCCATGCTCACGCAGGTGCGCCGCGTGCTCGAAGCCGGCGAGCAGATGGACCGCCTGGCCGCGCAGATGGCCGGCGGGCTTGAAGCGCGCCTGACACTGGTGGTGTCCGACACGTATCAATCCGATCGCTACGAGCAGACGCTTGCCGCGCTCGAGCAGCGCTTTCCCGAGCTGGAACTCGAATGCCTGATTGCCGAGTACGAAGACGTGCTCGACATCATCCAGCAGGGCCGTGCGCAATTGGGGCTGGTGGCCACGCAGCCGGCGTATCCGCCTGACATTGGTGCGGCCACCATCGCCGAGCAATCGGAGATCGGCCTGTTCGTCGGGCGGCAGCATCCGTTCGCACAATACGGCGACAAGGAAGTGCCGCATGCGGTGCTGCGCGAGGCGCGCGAGCTGCGCCTGAACACCTTTGTCGACCCGATCGGACCCCGCGCTGAAACCACGCCCGTGCGCAGCCTGCGCCGGTGGTCGGCGCCGAGCTATCTGATGCTGCTGGAAATGGCGATGCTGGGCTTCGGTTGGACGGAACTGCCGCGCTGGCTGGTCGACCATTTCGCCGCGGATCGCCTGCATGAAGTGCACGCGCGCGGCTGGCCCCGCCATGTGCCGGTCGACGTGGTCTGGTCACGCAAGCGCACGCTCGGCCAGGCCGGTGCGTGGCTGCTCGAGACGATGCTGGCCGGAACTGCGTAGGCGGGGCTTACTCGTCCAGCCGCTCGATGATCAGGCGCGACAGCTGTGCCGTCTGCTCTTTCGAGAGCGAGAACTCCACGCCAAACGACGGAAAACCCGCCGGGCCATCCTGCAGGGGCGCGGTGCCGGCCACGTGGCCAGCGATGGAAAAGTCTTCCTGCTGCCCGTCAACGTAGGCGCTGAAATCCAGTGCGAGCCGCTCACCCGGTGCGAATGCCGCGCCGGCACTCTGCACGAGCGCGCCGTTCAGGCAGATGTCGCGCAGCACGGCCACCCGGTCCGCAGGCGAGGTCGCCTGCCCGTCCGCACGCAGCGTCGCCCCGATACGCACCTGCACGCGCTTGGCGCTGCGCAACGGCACCTTGTGCACCTTGGCAGGCATCGACAGCACCAGATACGGCGAAGGGAACTGCCCCGCTGCCACCACGCTGCCCATCATGCTCACCACCTCGCGGCCCGAGAAGCCCCGCAGCAACAGCACATCACGCACCTCGGGGCGCAGCGTGCGTTTGCCATCGGCGGGTTGTGTGATGAAGATGGCCTCGCCCTCGATGTAGCCGATCAGGCGGCATGGCAGCGGACCGCGCAACGGGGCGGCTTTCTCCTGCACTTGCAGAACGGTGCCGATCGACAGGCCCGTCGTACCCAGGCGTGGCTTGCCTTCTGCGGCGTCAACCGCCGGCGCCACAGCAGGCGCATCCTCCGCAGGCGCCGCTGCCATCACCGCGCCATGCAGAAACAGCAAGCGCACGGCCTCCGCATCGGGCACAACCACGCCCGCGGGCAGCAAAAGCCGGTTGGCTCCATCCACGAGTGCAAAGGGCAGTGGCTGGCCGACGGGTACGTCTTCCTGCGTGAGTTGCCGCGTAGGCTGGGTCATAGCTGGCGTTGGGGGCGTGTTCGTCAGGGTCTTGCCAAGGCTCGTGCCTTGGCAGATATGCCGACCATTTTGCAACAATGGCCGGTATATGCACGGAGATCAACTGCCGCACGTTGCGCTTTGCCTGACTCACATCAACGCCAAGCGTTTGCGTCACTCCGCCAGCGCGGTCGCCTCGATCTCGACGGCCAGACCGTAGTGCAGCGTCGGCACCGGCACCACGGCACGCGCCGGGCGCAGTTCGCCGATCCACGCGCGATACAGCGCGTCGAAGGCGGGCCAGTGCGTTTCCATGTCCGTCACGTACACGCGCACCTGCACGAGGCGCGAACGGTCGGTACCGGCGGCAGCGAGCACCGCATCCAGGTTGGCGAGCACCTGCCGCACCTGCGTCTCGAACGGCGCATCGACGAGCTTTTCGCCCGTAGGCGTGACCGGAATCTGCCCCGCCACGAACACGAAACCATTGGCGCAGACAGCGTGTGAGTAATGCCCCGCCGGCGGACGCAGGTCCAGCGCGTTCAGGTAGCGCGCGTCGGTCATGTGGCCCCCAAGACCAGCTTGGCGAAAAGCGGCAAGTCCACATTGCCGCCCGAAATGATCACCCCGACGCGCTTGCCACGTACATCCACCTTGCCGGTGAACGCGGCAGCGGCAGCCAGGCAACCGGTGGGCTCAACCACCGCCTTCATGCGGCCGGCGAAAAACTGCATCATGCTTACCAGCTCCGCATCACTCACGGTGACGATGTCGTCGACCAGCTCGCGGATCACGGCAAACGTGTAATTGCCCAGGTGCTGAATCTGCGCGCCGTCGGCCAGTGTCTTGGGCGTGTCGATGTGGACGATCTCGCCCTTGCGGAAGCTCTGCTGGCCGTCGTTGCCGGCCTCGGGCTCCACGCCGATGATCTTGCATGCCGGATTCAGCGCGCGCACCGTCGTGGCGGTACCCGAAAGCAGCCCGCCACCACCCAGCGGTGCGAGTACCACGTCGAGCTGGCCGACCTCTTCGATCAATTCCTTGGCCGCCGTACCCTGCCCAGCCATCACGTGCGGATGGTCGTACGGCGGGATCAGCGTGAGGCCGTGCTCTTCGGCCAGCTTGCGGCCGATGGCTTCACGGTCTTCGGTGTAGCGGTCGTAGAACACCACCTCGCCACCGTAGCCGCGCGTGGCTTCCACCTTGAGGGCAGGCGCGTCCTTGGGCATGACGATGACGGCGCGCATGCCGAGCAGCTTGGCCGACAGCGCAATCCCCTGCGCATGGTTGCCCGACGAGAACGTGATCACGCCCGCCTTGCGCTGCGCCGGCGTGAACTGCGACAGCGCGTTGTACGCCCCGCGAAACTTGAACGCACCCATGCGCTGGAAGTTCTCGGCCTTGAAGAACAGCTCGGCGCCGGTCATGGCGTTGGCGGTGCTCGACGTCAGCACGGGCGTCTTGTGGGCCACGCCTTGCAGGCGGGCATGGGCCGCAACAACGTCGTCGTAGGAGATGGGCAAGCTCATGCGATGTCCTCGTTATGTTCGGGAAGGTAGGTGTAGACAGTGGAGCGCGCCACGCCCAGCGTTTGCGCGACTTCAGTCAGCGCGCGGCGCAGGTTGAGCAAGCCGCTGGCGGCCAGTTCGCGCATGGCTTCGCGGCGCTGGTCCAGCGTCAAGGCCATGGGCGTGGTATTGCGTGCGGCAGCAAAGCGTTCGAGGGCGACGCGCACATCTTCCACGCGGCGGGAACCGAGCGATTCGGGCACCGGTGGCGCGGCCACATCAACGCGCATCAGTTGTGTGAGGCCAGTCGTCACGGCGCTCAACATGGAGACGTCCATGTTCAGGCAAATAGCGGCAACGTACTCGCCACGGCTGTTCTTCAGGCCAATCGAGGTGCTCTTGGCGGGGCGGCCATCGGGGAACCGGTTGGCGTAGTTCTCGATGACTTCGGGGAAATCCGGGTCGGCCAGGCGCGCCAAACCCAGCTCAGTCACGGCATCGCCGACTTGGCGGCCCGAGAGGTTGTTGGCGATGGCGACGACGGAATGATCGGGATCGGTCAGGTCGTGCAGCACGACCTCGACCAGCGGCGCGAGTGTCTTACCCAGCGCCTCGACGATCTTGCGGCCTTCGCGCAGCAGAAGGTGGTTTTCTTCAGCTAGTGTCATGATATTGACAATACGTCAATTGCTGACATTTCGTCAATATCATGCTTTGGACTCACTAGGCGGGGGCGTTGATGAAGCGCACCAACTCCGTCATGGTGGGCTCAGGCGCTTCTTCCATCAGCCAGTGGCCGGAGCCCTTCATGGTCACACTGTTGACATTGGTCGCCACCAGCTTGGCCTGTTCGATCAGGAACGCGCCGGAAGCCCGCTCACCGGCCAGCACCAGCATTGGCATCTTGAGCGGCGTCTTGGCAAAGCCGGCAAAGTCTTCCGCATCCTGCGGAAAGGCGTGGAAGTATTCGAACCCGGCGGCCATACGGCCCGGCTGACCGTAGGTGCGCGCGTAGAACTGGCGATCCGCTTCGGGCAACGAGTGGTTGCGATCCGCCGCAAAGTCGTTCCAGAAGTGCTCGAAATAGATGCGCTCGCGGCCTTGCACCAGCTTGAGCGGCGTGTCGCCGTAGAAGTGAAAGTGCCACAGGTCGCGCAGCAGCCAGACCTTCTGCCAGTCGCCCACGCCCGGGAGGAAGGCGTCCATGAGCGTGATGCTTTCCACTTCATCGGGGTACTGCGCTGCATAGGCGTACGCCACCATCAGGCCGATGTCATGGCCGACCAGCTTGACTTTGCGATACCCCATGGCCTGCACCATGGCGTGAATGTCCTGCGCCAGCGTCTTCTTGTCGAAACCCGAGGCGGGAATCGACGACGTGCCCGCGCCCGGCAAGTCCGGCGCCAGCACCACGCGGCGGTCAGCCAAGCGCGGGATCAGCGGCAGCCACATGTGGCTGGTCTCGGTATAGCCGTGCAGCAGCACGACGGGGGTTTCGGGACCGCTGCCGGCTTGCAGCGTGTGGATCTGCAAACCAGCGGCATCGACGATGCGGTCTTGCACCGTGGGTGCGGCATGCGCCTGCAGCGCTGCCAGGCCGATCAATGCGGCACCCAAATGGCGTGCCAGGTTGGGAAGAATCTTCATGATGGTCTCCAGCGCGGGCCGCACACGACGTACAGGCGACCCGCAGAGCAAGGGATGGGGGTTAGAGCTGGCTCATGCCGCCATCGGCAATGATTTCCGTGCCGACGATGAAAGCCGATTCGGGCGCAGACAGGTGCAGCACCGTGGCGGCAATCTCCGCCGGCTGGCCGAAGCGACCCAGCGGGATCTGGCTCTGGATCTGCGCTGCGGTGGCCGACAGGGTGTCGGCATCCAGGCCGAGCTTGCCGTAGATGGGCGTGCTGACCGGGCCGGGGCTCACCACATTCACGCGGATACCTGAGGCGAGCAACTCACCCGACAGCGTCTTCGCCAGCGAGATCAGCGCCGCCTTGCTCGCCGCATACACCGACGAATTCGGCATGCCGATACGGGCATTGATCGAGCCGTTCAGCACGATCGAGGTGCCCGGATTCAGGATGGGCAGCAACGCCTGAATCTGGAAGAACGCACCCTTCACGTTGGCGTTGAAGGTGGCGTCCCACATGGCTTCCTCCACGTCTGCCACGGCCGCAAACTTGGCCATGCCGGCGTTGATGAATACGGCGTCCAGACGCACGCCCGCTTCCTGTAGTTGGCGGGTCAGCTCGCGCGCTGCAGCCACGGTGCCGGTTTCATTGCGGATGGCGATAGCGTTGCCGCCAAGCGTGGCGCGCGCCGTTTCCAACGCTGCCGCGTCACGGCCGGTGATGACCACGCGGGCGCCTTCCTTTGCAAATGCCTGGGCGGCTGCCAGGCCAATACCGCTGTTGCCGCCAGTGACCAGAACGGTCTTGCCTTCGAAGCGATTCATGATGTCCTCCATGGGATAAATTGAACTTGAACAATCGCGTGACTGCAGTGTGGACGCGGGCAAGCGGTTTGCCATACGATCCAACCGACGAACACGTTCGAAGGAATTGCACATGTTGACGGACGAAGAATTGGCCCTGCTGGAGGCCATCCGCCAGACGGGCAGCCTGTCGCGTGCGGCGGCGCAATTGGGCAAGGCGCCGTCGACCGTGTCATATGCGGCGCGACAACTGGAGCAGCGTTTCGACGCCCTGCTGTTTGACCGGCGCCGCTATCGGCTGCAGCTCACGCGGGCTGGGCTGCTCCTCACCGAAGAAGCGGCGCGACTGGCGCAGGACGTGTCGCGCATCACGCAGCGCGTGCGACAGGTGGCCAACGGTTGGGAAGACCGGCTGTGGATCGTGACGGATGAACTGCTGGAGTTCGAATCGCTCATGCCGGTCATGCATGCATTTGATGCATTGCAATCGGGCGTCGCCCTGCGCGTGACGCACGAAGTACTGGCTGGCACATGGGAAGCACTGCGCGACGGGCGTGCCGATCTCGTCATCGGGGCAACCAACGAGCCGCCTTCCATCCCCAACCTGGGGTGGTTCGAGCTGGGCGTGGTGGAGTGGGTGTTTGCGGTGTCGCCGCGCCACCCGCTGGCGGCCATCCAGGCGCCGCTCACACGCGAGGAAATTGCCCGGCACCGTGGCGTGGTGGTGGCCGATTCCGCACGAACAACCGCGGGCCGCGCCTACGGCATGCTGAGCGGGCAACCCACGCTGGCCGTGCCGAGCATGCGCGCCAAGACGCTCGCCCAGCGCGACGGTCTGGGCGTGGGCTGGCTGCCACGGCATCGCGTGGCGTCACTGCTCGCACGCGGCGAGCTGGTGGAAAAACGCACCACCGACCCGCGCGAGCCCAACCTGCTCTACGTCGGCTGGCGCAGCAACGCCGATGGCGAAGGCCGCGCGCTCCAGTGGTGGCTTGAGCAGCTACGCCAGCCAAGGCTGGCCAAGCGTCTGGTGCAAGGCGTCGACGCGTTCGCCTGAAACTTCACCAAGCCGTGTGATCTTGCCTATGCTGGGATGACGCTGGCGCCGCATGGGCAATACAGGGTCCGCCAGCGCATGACTAGAAGCACCACAAGGCGCCAACTGTTGCGGAATGGTCAACGTTGCAGCGTTTGTCCTCAGACAAACCCTCGGTTTGGTCAACGCGCATGGTCGGCCAACGTTAATCGGTCACGCACGTATCTCCGTGCCTCGTTGAGGGTCTCGTTATGAAACTGTCTGCGTTGATGTTTTCGATGGGCGCGCTGGTGATGGGCTCGGCGTTTGCGCAGGGCACGGCCGCGCCGGCTACCGCACCGGCGGCCACCCCCGCTGCTGTCCATGCGGTCTGCAAGGACGGCACACCGTACAGCGGCGCAACGCTCAAGGGCGCCTGCCATGGTCACGGTGGCGTTGACAAGAAGGCCAGCGCTGCCAGTGCGCCGGCAGCACCCGCTGCTGCACCTGCCGCTCCGGCCGCAACCGCCCCCGCTGCTGCAGCACCAGCGGCACCTGCCGCAGCGCCGGCCAAGCCGGCAGCAACCATGCCTGCCAAGCCGGGGGCAGCATCCACCGCCGCAGCCCCCGGTGGCGGCCCGGACAAGGTCTGGGCCAACTCCAGCACCAAGGTCTACCACTGCCCGGGTGACCGCTACTATGGCAAGACCAAGCAAGGCGAGTACATGACCGAAGCCGATGCCAAGGCAGCAGGCATGCGCGCAAGCCACGGCAAGGCCTGTACCAAGTAAGCAGCATCCGTCGCGCCTGAAGTACGATCGGCGCAACCCGCACGCCGCGGCCCACCCGGGTCGCGGCGTATTCCTTTTCCGTCTCACCGCCTGACCGCCGCGTCGCATGCCTCCCCGCTACGAACATCCCGCCACTGCCCTCCAGCATCCAGAGCACTACGCACCGCTAGATGCACCGCCCATGCCAGCACAGCAACGCGTGCTGCGTGACGTGATTGCCGGGTTCTCGATCGCGGGTCTGCTGCTGCCGGAAGCCGTTGCGTATGCCGGCATCGCCAGCCTGCCGCCGCAGGCCGGGTTGATCGCACTGCTGTCGGGGCTGGTGGTGTATGCACTGGTCGGGTCGAGCCGCTTTGCGATTGTGTCGGCCACGTCGTCGTCGGCTGCCGTGCTGTTTGCGACGGTGCTCTCCGAGCCCGGCAATGCAGGCACAGCGCTCACGCTGGCGGCGGCGCTCATCATTGCCACGGGGCTGCTGTTCATCCTGGCGGGCGTGGGGCGGCTGGGCGGCATGTCGGATTTCATCGCACGGCCGGTGCTGCGCGGCTTCACCTTCGGGCTGGCGCTGACGATTGCGGTCAAGCAGTTGCCGAAGATCCTTGACGTGACCGTGCACCACAGCGACACGCCGCGCATTGCGCTCGATCTGCTCAGCAGCGCAGCGAGCGCCAACCCGTACAGCACGGCGTTGGGCGCAGTGGCACTGGCCTTGCTGTTTGGCCTGGGGCGTTGGGGAGGCCGCATTCCGGCTACGCTCGTCGTCATCGTGCTGGCCATCGGAGCCGGTTACTGGCTCGACTGGCACGCGTACGGCATTGCCGTGGTCGGCCATATCGACCTGCAGAACATCACCTTCGGCTTGCCGGACCTGAGCCGCGCAGAGTGGATGCAGAGCATCGAACTCGGCTTCGCGCTCATGCTCATCCTCTATGCGGAGTCGTATGGTTCGATCCGCAACTTTGCGCTCAAGCACGGCGATACCATCAACGCCAACCGGGATCTTGTCGCGCTAGGCTGTGCCAACCTGCTCTCGGGCCTGCTGCACGGCATGCCCGTGGGAGCCGGGTATTCGGCCACGTCCGCCAACGAGGCTGCGGGTGCGCAGTCACGTCTGGCGGGGCTGTGCGCGGCGGTTGTGGTGGCGCTGATCGTCTGGTTGTTCCTGCCGCAACTGGCACGCATTCCCGAGCCGGTGCTGGCGGCCATCGTGATCTTTGCAGTCAGCCACTCGCTGCACCCGAGCGTGTTCAAACCGTACTGGTCCTGGCACCGGGATCGGCTCGTGGTGATTGCAGCCCTGCTCGCCGTGCTGGTGCTGGGCGTGCTGCACGGGCTGCTGGCTGCGATTGGCGTGAGCCTGTTGCTGACGCTGCGCAAACTCTCCGAGCCGACCGTCAGCCTGCTGGGTCGCCTGCGTGATAGTCACGACTTTGTCGACGTGTCCTTGCACCCGGATGCCAAGCCGCTGCCCGGCGTGCTGATCGTGCGACCGGAAGTGCCGCTGTTCTTCGCCAACACCGAACGTGTGCTGGGCAAGGTGCGCACGCTGTTGCAAGCCCCGCAGCAAGCGCCGCTGCGCGCCGTCATGCTGAGCCTGGAAGAAACACCTGACGTGGACGGCTCAGCCATCGAGGCATTGCGCATCTTTGCCGCGGAATGTGCGGCACGCGGTTTGCAGTTGATGTTCGTGCGACTCAAGCCGCGTGCGCTGTCGGTACTGCAACGTGCCTCGGATGAAACGCTGCGGCCCGAGATGCTGCATGAGTTGAGCGTGGATGAGTGTGTGCAGTCGTTGGCGGACAGCGCACAGCCCAAAGCCTGACGGCTTAGTCGCTGCTGCTACTGCCGCTGCAACCACTGCAGCTGCTGCAACTGGAACAACTGCTGCAGCCATCACCGCCACCGCCACCGCCACCGCTGCTGCTGCGGCGGCGGGTCGAGGTACCGAAACCCTCGATGCTGCCGTCAATGCGGCGGTTGGCGAAATCTGCGCCGCACTGTCTGACCTCGCCGCCGGGCAGGATCGTGGCGCAATCCGGCACGTAGTAAAAACCGTTGGGAATGGCGAGCTGGTGATCGATCGCAAACAGCAGCGGCAAGCCCTTGGGCTTGCGCGGGTTGATCGCTTCATCCTTGCAGGCCCACCACCACGTGCGCCGCAAACCGATGTTGGATTGCTTGCGCAACGGCGACAACGCCGCCGACGGCAGGTGATCCAGAAACTTGCCGAACGCCTGACGGCAAAAGTCTCGGTACTCGCGCGTGTAGAGAATGAACTCGTGCCACAGGTCGTCGACCACGCGCGAGGGCATGGAGACGTAGTCGCAATCGCTACGCAGATGGACGATGAAGAACTGCCGCAGGCCGCGCACAACCTGTTCGCGCTGGATGGGAGACAACGCGGGATGTTTCTCGGCAAAGCGCTCCAGCAAGCCGGGAGGCCAAGCGTAGTTCTGGATGTAGGTTTCGCGCCGCTTGCGCCTGGCGCTGTTGAACATTGCCCGCAGGACCAGGATGGCGATCCCGGCAACGAACAGCCCGAAGAACGACCCCACGACTGCCATCCGATCCCCCCGATCGTGTTGTAGGCGCGGCCATTATGCCGCGCCCCTGCAATCGCAAGCGTTATGTGCCGATAACAGTCCGCACTTAGCGCAACACTTCCGCCACGTCCCACACACCCGTCTTCACCACCTCCCGCACATAGTCCGCAAAATCCCGCGGTGCGCGGCCCAGGGCACGTTGCACGCCATCCGCCACGTGCACGTTGCGGCCATCAAGCACCTCGGCAAACAACCCACCAAGGAATTCCGCAAACGCGCGCGGCACGTAGTCGGAGAGCATCTCCACATATGCGTTCGTCTCCATCGGCTGATAGTGGATGTCGCGGCCGAGCGCGTCGCTCAGGATTTCGGCCACTTCGGCAAAGGTCAGCGCGCGCGGGCCAGTCATTTCGTACAGCTGGCCAATGTGGCGTGCGTCGGTAAAGGCGGCAACGGCAGCGTCGGCCAGATCCCCCGCATCGACAAACGGCTCGGCGACGTTGCCGCCGGGCAGTGCAATCACGCCTGCCAGCACGGGCTCCAGCAGATGGCCTTCACTGAAGTTCTGGTTGAACCAGCTGGCGCGCAGCAACGTCCAGGCAAGGGCGCTGTTCTGCACGATGGCTTCGCTGCGCTGGGCGGCGGGCTCACCACGGCCGGAGAGCAGCACGAGATGGCGTACGCCTGCTGACTTGGCTGCCTCGACAAACGCACCAATGGCAGCCTCGGCGCCCGGCGCGGCCAGATCGGGTTGGTAGGTGATGTAGACCCCGTCCATGCCGGCCAGCGCTGCCGGCCAGGTGGTCTGGTCTTCCCAGTCAAAGGCCGGGATGGCGTTGCGCGAACCTTCGCGCACGGTCACACCGTGAGCACGCAAGCCCTGCGCGACGCGCGCACCGGTCTTGCCGGTAGCGCCAAGAACGAGGACGGAAGACACGGGGAAAGCTTGGACGATCTGCATGGTGAAACTCCTGGAAGCGTTGTGGTAGAAGACGCCTCCAGTATGGAAAGCTGGCCTATCTCCGATGTGATCAGGCGTCCACGGTTGATGCTCGATCGTCCAGATCAGCGCACAATGGGCGCGTTGTTGCTCAGGATGTCGCCATGACTTCGACAAACACGCCGCCCCCCTGGACCCACATCGACCCGCTGGGCGAAGCGCTGCACTTTCTGCGCATGAGCGGCGTGTTCTATTGCCGTTCAGAGTTCTCCGCACCCTGGGGCTTGGCGCTGCCGCCCATGTCCGACTGCATGATGCTGCACGTGGTGGCCAGTGGCCGCGCCTGGCTGGAGGTGGATGATGAACCGGCATGCCCGCTCGGTCCCGGCGATCTGGCCATCGTGCCGCGTGGTACCGGACATCGCCTGACCAGCCAGCCGGGTGTGGCCTGCGCCGGTCTGTTCGACCTGCCGCGCGAGCTGATGAGCGAGCGCTATGAAGTGCTGCGCCACGGCGGCAACGGCGAGCCCGCGCAGATGATCTGTGCCGCCGTGCGCTTCGGCCACCCGGCTGCGCAACGGCTGGCGGCATTGCTGCCGGCGGCGCTGTGCATCGACAGCCGGCAGTCACCACACGCGCAATGGATCGACCAGACCCTGCGCTTCATGGCCGCCGAGGCGCGCACGCCCCAGCCCGGCGGCGAGACCATGGTGACGCGGCTGGCGGACATTCTCGTCATCCTCGCCATTCGCGATTGGATTGAGCGCGATCCGGCCGCACGCAGTGGTTGGGTGGGGGCGTTGCAGGATAAACAGATCGGCCGAGCGATGGCGTTGATCCATCGCGAGCCTGCACGGGAGTGGACGCTCGGTGCACTGGCCGAAGCCGCCGCAATGTCCCGCTCGGCATTTGCCGCACGCTTTACGCGGCTGGTGGGCGAGCCGGCCATGCAGTACGTTGCGCGCTGGCGCATGCAGATTGCACTGGGCTGGCTGCAGGAAGAACGCCTGCCGCTGGCCGAGGCCGCCAGCCGGCTGGGCTACCAGTCAGAGGCAGCATTCAGCCGGGCGTTCAAGCGATTCAATAGGGTGACGCCCGGGGCCGCGCGGCGCAACGTGGCTCCGGAAACGATGGCCTAGCGCGCGGCCGCACCAGGTGCGCGTGCACCGTCGAGAATGATGCGCGCCAGCTTGGCGTAATCGCCATCAAAGTGATGGCCGCCCGGCAACTTCACCAACTGGACCTGCTTCGGGTCCAGGCCCGGGCAGTTGGTGTCTTTTTCTTCCTTGCCGTAAATGCACATGCCCAGGCCCGCCGGCAGCTTCTGCACCTCGGGCAGGATCAGCAGACCTGATGCGCTGCTCGACACCCAATTGGTCATGTGGAATTCAAAGTCGGCACGCTTGCCCAGGCCCATCATCACCGCCAGCGCCACGTGCTCACGCGAGGCGGTTGGCAGGCGGTTGACGATGAAGGGCAGCACGTCTGCACCCTGCGAATAGCCGATCAGCAACGCCTTGCTCTTCTTCCAGCGCGACGCATAGAAGCGCACCAGCCGGTCCATGTCGGCCGCGGCGGAGGCCGGCGTGCGTGGGGTCCAGAAGTAACGTAGCGAATCGATGCCGACCACCGGCACGCCCGACTTGGACAGCGCGGCCGCCACTTCCTTATCGAGCCCAGCCCAGCCGCCGTCCCCCGACAACAGGATCGCAAACAGCTCCGACGACGTGCCCGGCTGCGCCGCCACTTCAATGATGGGCAGGTCCGACACGGCCGCGGGCGGTGGCGGGGGCGGCGGCTTGCGCTGCGCGTTGAGCTTGGCGAAAGCGGCCTTGAACGGCTCGCTTGCCGTCACCGGCGGCACGTTGGCGGCACCCGGCGCGGTGGGCTGCAAGACGGGCAGCGCCACCGACTGCGCACCCGAAATCGTGTCGATGAAGGTTTGCGTGGCACGCCCCTCGCACAACGGGCCGGAGCGGCGCGCGAACGGCGTGAGCGTGCTCGATTGCAGCGCCACCCACGGTGCCGACAGCTTCGTGGCCGGCAGCAGCACGACCCCCGCATTCTCGGGCGGCCGTGTGCGCTTAGCCGTGGTGCGACTCTCACTCTGGCGGCGGCTGAAGTGCACGCCCTCGCCCTTGCACAGCGGCTTGCGCAGCTCCAGCACCGGGCAGAACTCCATCGACATGGCCGCGGCAAAGATGTTCGGGCGTGCCTGCGCAATCATCGCGTAGGCCAGTGCACCGCCTTCGTTGTCACCAACGAGGATGGGAGGGTAGTAGCCCGGCACCTTCTCGTAGGCCTGCAGGAAGCGGCTGAAGTTTTCCAGATCACCATCGGGGAAGGCGCAATCGCCCAGGTCCGCTTCAAGGCTTGCAAACAGGGCCGGCGTGGATAAACCAGCCACCAGCGCGCCCTGCTCCGCAAGGCTTTGCGCCATGCGCGAGGTGGCAGGCGTCCAGCCCTGATCACCTGAGAGCATCAGCACGACGGAGCGGATCTCGCCCTTGGGCTTGTAAACCGGCACATCACGAAAACGGCCATGCGTGACGAACTCGACGGCGCCCGGCGCGACCGCCAGCGTGGCCGGCGCCACCACGGGCAGCGACAGCACACCACCGTTGGCGGCCTTGTTGGCGGTCACGGCGGCGGCGCTCATCTGCAGGCGCGGCGGCATGTCACCTTGCGGCGGCACGGCCGTCACGCCGCTGGCGCCGGTCATGCCCACCGTCGGCACCAGCACCGGCCCTTGCACCAGCGTGGGCTTGGGTGCCGAAGCTGCCGCAGGCGCATCTGCTGCCGCAGCTGGCGATGTCGTCAACCAGCACACGACTGCCGTGGCGGCCACTGCCACCACGTGCTGTCCGATACGTCGCACTCCCCTATGCCGCGCCTCTTGCGTGCGCGGTGCGTGCCAACTCATTTGGAGATCACTCCCTTCAACCCGCCGCCGATCAGCGCGGCAACGTCCGTCAATGTGAATAGCGGCGCCAACCCGCCGCGTGCGAGCAGGTAGCGGGGCTCCCACACCGGCTCGAATTTGTCCTTGAAACTGCGCAGTCCACGGAAATTGTAGAAGCGCGCGCCGTGGCGGAACATCATCCGTCCGAAGCGGTGCCAGCGCGGCGCAAGCTCATGCTCAACCATGCCCGACATCGGCGCCATCCCTAGGCCAAAACGCTGATAGCCCTCAGCCTGGAAGTGCAGGATCAGCTTGCCGAAGAGGAAGTCCATGGTGCCCGGCGGCACGGTGCCGCGCTGGCGCATCAGGTCGACGCTCGCTTCAATGCGCAGCACATCCGGGCACATCAGCGTGGCAAACGCGAGGATGGCGCCCTCGCGCCGCACGATGGCCACCGGTTGGCTGAGCACATAACGATCATCAAACGCGCCGAGCGAGAAACCCTTTTCACGCGCGTTCTGGTTGTGCAGCCATTCATCGGAAATGGTGCGCAATTCATCCAGCACAGCCGGTACGCCTGCCGCTGGCACGATCTCGAACGACAGCCCTTCGCGCTCGCCGCGCGTGACGCCATGACGCAGGTTGGCGCGGCGCGAGCCCTTGAGGCTGAACTCGGGCAGCGACACGTAAGCCTCTTCGCCCAACTTGTAGGCGCGCAAACCGGCATCGAGGTACAGCGGCAGCGTTTGCGGGCGCGTCTTGTAAAACGCCGCACGGCCACCATGCGCATCGGCCATCTCGATAAAGCGCCAGATCAGTTCAGGCCATTCCTGCTGTGCGCCCACCGGGTCGGCCAGCGCCACCCACGAGCGTCCCTGCTTGGCATACATGATGAAAGCGTTGCCCGACGGCGAGAACAGCAGGCTCTTGTCCCCCATCAACGCAAGCGCGGCGTCTGCGGCGGGTTGCTTGCGGATGATCTCTGCGGCGCGGGTCAGCTCTTCCGTGCTCGGGCAAGTGGTCTCGCCCGGCTCGCGACGGAAGAGCTGCCACATGCCGAAGCCCAGGCCCGTCACCGCCACCGCCATCAGCGCGCGGATGGAACGCGGCGCATCGCCATCAAAGGTGAACTGCCACCAGAGCTGGTTGGCATAAGCCACTTCGCGGTAGGCAAAGAAGAGAATCCACACGCAGGCGACGAACACGCACGCCATGGCAACCAGCCAGCCCATCTCCAGCCGCTGCGAGAAGAGCGACGACGGCCGATCAAACTGCCGGCGCGAGATGATCAGCAGCACTGCCAGCGTGACCAGCACCACCATCTCCGACACTGCAATGCCCTTGGGCAACGCCAGCACGCCTGTGAGCAGCGACAGCACCAGTGCCGCCCACCACGCAGCATCCAGCCGGTGCAGCAGGCCACGCGCGACAAACAGCATGATGAGCCCCGCCACGCTGCCGATCATGTGCGACGCTTCCACCACGAACAGCGGCACGTGCATGCGCAGCAGGTCTTCGGCTTCATCCGTGGCCGGGGTCACGCCGGAGACGAGCAGCATCACGCCCGCCACCATGGTCAGTGCGGCCAGCAGGCCGGGCGACAGCTTGACCGCCGCGCGACCGAATGGGGCAGCAAAGGGCGCCCCCGCGCCCGAGCGCAGCTCGAACACCCCCAGCATGGCGGCAGCCACCACCAGCGGCAGCAGGAAATAGATGGCGCGGTAGAAGAGCAATGCGGCCAGCACCTCGGCGGGCGGCGCCTGACCGCTGCAGCCCAGCAGGATGACCGCCTCGAACACGCCCAGGCCGCCCGGGCTCTGGCTCAGCACACCCAGCGTGACGGCCAGCGCGTAAAACGCGACAAACGTCGGCAGGTCAACCGCGCCCGTCGGCATCAGCACCCAGAGCGCTGCTGCGGCCGCCGCCAGGTCCGCCGCTGAAATCACAAACTGACGTGCCGCCAGCGCCGGCGGCGGCGGGCGGATCTCCCACCGCCCAAACAGCGTGACGTGGCGCTGCCGCATACACAGCGCCAGCAGCACGAACACGCCAGCCAGCACCAGCAGCGCAACGGCCTCCAGCAGCGCCGCCGGCAGGTGCGTGATGCCGGCAACGTGGGAAGCGCCCCACAGCAACCCCACCGCGCCGAAAGCCGTGGTGGACACACCCAGCGCGCTCGCATCAAAAGCGACGGCTTCGGTCACGCGCGCCGCATCCAGGCCGGCTGCCGTGTACAGGCGCGTGCGCACCGACCCGGCCGTTAAGGAACCCAGGCCGACAGTGTTGCCCAGCGCATAGGCGATGAAGGACGTGGTGGCGACCGTACCGGGCGCCATCTGCGCGCCGGCATAGCGCAGGCCGGAGGCGTCGTAGCCGGTGAGGGCCACATAGCTCGCCGCGGTGGCCAGAATAGCCAGCCACACATGCGTGCGCGGCGTGGCCTGCATCGCGGCGACCATGTCGGCGTAATGCACGTGGTCGAGCAGCGCATACAGGCTGTCGAACACCAGCGCGCCGAGGATCAGCACAATGCCGATCACGGCCCAGCTGCCCAGGCCAAAGCCGCGACCGGCATCAGCGTCAGGGCGAGAGTCAGGACGAGAAGCAGCCGCAGGTTCAGCAGGCGCGGGCGCCGCTTGCTTGACCGGCGATCGGTGAGGTTTGGAGCTGGCGTCGTGGGACGCGGCGTCAGGCATGGTGGAAAACGAAATCCCGCTGGCGTTGGTTACGCGCCCGATCCGAACCTGGTGAACGGAGTACGAGCGCCGGCGGTGTGCCATTGGCGAATTCCGCGGCGCGCAGGCGGGAGACGGCAGCGAGCACAGCGCCCGGCTGCCGCATGTGCGGCATCGACATCATGCATTGACCCCGACTTGCCGGTGCTGGCTTGTTGTCGTCCGGGCCGGAACCGCGTCCGACCGGCGCACCGATTGCTCCGCATTGCGCGTGTGCTGAATTCGCACGATTGTTTCTGATGTCACGTAACACGGGCAAAGCCACCGTTCCGTTGACACGCAAGCACACATTTTACGGCGCGGGCGCGCTCCCCGGCGCTTTCGGTGTCACATCCGGCTTGCCGGTGTCGATGGAAACCGGGTCGCTGGCCGGAAAAGTCTCCTCCAGGCCCTCGTCCAGCAGGGTCTCCTCATGCGAGTCGGGCACAGGTGGATGCGGGTTGGCGGGCACAGGAGCGGACGAGACGCGTTCGTCTGGCATGACGTTCTCCAAGAAGGCATACCCAGCATAGACAATCCGGGCAATCGGCAATCGGCAATCGGCAATCGGCAATCGGCAATCGGCAATCGGCAATCGGCAATCGGCAACCGGCAACCGGCAATCGGCAATCGGCAATCGGCAACCGGCAACGTGCAGGCAGGCCATGCAGCGTGGCACGGGCACGTGTCCGCGCGCCGCTCACACACGGGCGCGACGTGCACGATACTCAGGAGACGCTCAGCAAGCGGCGGACCCGAGCGCGGCAGCAATGCGACAGCCCTTGCTCCGCCGCAAAGCGCAAACGATTGCGTTCTCGACAAACGCTCTAGGCGGTATTGCGTAGCCAGGTGGAGTCCGGTACACAATCCAGACGACGTTTTCAATCGCTTCACATTTAACTTTCGCACTCCACGCGCATGCCTCTCCAGCGCACCATCGGCGCCTTTTTGCGACACCCTCCCCTGCTGATCATCGGTGCTTCGGCACTCTCGCTGCTGCTGGCCGCACTGACGGCCCTGTCGCTGTGGGAGATGCGCATCGATGCGCTGGCACGTGCGCGCGACGCCGCTGACAACCTCTCGCTGATCCTGCAGCGCGACATCGCCCGCAATATCGAGGTGTACGACCTGTCGATGCAGGCCGTGATCGACGGCATGCAGGACCCGAAGATCGTTGCCCTGCCCCCGGACATCCGCCAGCTCGTGCTGTTCGACCGCTCGACCAACGCGCAGGACCTGGGCTCGCTGCTGGTGGCCAACCCGGCAGGCGAGGTCATCATCGATTCGCGCTCGGTGCCACCGCGGCGCATCCACATCAGCGACCGCGATTATTTTCAGGTACACCAGGGCTCACCCGATGTCGGCCTCTATATCAGCGAGCCTTTCAAGCCGCGCATCAACGGCGTCGATGTATCACTCGGACTGAGCCGTCGCCTGAACGGGCCGCATGGCGAATTCAAGGGCATCGTGGTCGGCACACTGCGGCTGAACTACTTCCGACGGCTCTTTGACGGTCTCAACCTAGGGCCGCGCGCCGCCGTAACGCTGGTGCGCACCGACGGCACGCTGCTCATGCGCCGCCCCTATGACGAAAAACTCATCGGCCGCAGCCTCGCCGACAGCCCCGCCTTCCAGAAGCGCCTGCTGGCCTCCGAGGGCTCCTATGTGGAATTGGCCGCGCTGGACGGCATTGAGCGCCTGTTCAGCTTCCGCCATATCGGCGAGCACCCGCTGATCGTGGCGGTGGGCCTGGCCACCGAAGACATCTATGCCGAGTGGTGGCAGCGTGCGTGGGTAATTGGCGGCATCGTGCTGATGCTCGACGCGGTGTTCATGACGCTGTCGATCCTGTTTGCCGGGCAACTGCGCAAGCGGCTGGAAATGGAGCAGCAGTTGCAATGGCTGGCCAATACCGACGGCCTGACGGGGCTGGGCACACGCCGCGCACTGGACGCCGCGCTGGACGTGGAATGGCGCCGCGCCAACCGCAACCGCATACCGCTGGCCGTGCTGATGATTGACGTGGACGAGTTCAAGCGCTTCAACGACCACTACGGCCACGCTGCCGGTGACACCGCCTTGCGCACCGTGGCGCGCTGCGTGAACGACAACATCAAACGCCCCGGCGATTTTGCCGGCCGCTACGGCGGGGAGGAGTTCTGCGCCATCCTGCCCGGCACCGACGTGGCCGGCGCGGTGCGCGTGGCCGAGAACATCCGCGCTGCGGTGCTGGCTGCCGACGAACCCAACGCGGGCAGCGCGCACGGCAAGCTAACCGTAAGCATCGGCGTGGCAGTGCATTCGGGTGTCGTCATGGCTGATGACACGCCCGAAGACCTGCTCCGGCTTGCTGACGGACGGTTGTACGAGGCCAAGGCCGCCGGGCGCAACACGGTCATCCCACGGCAGGAGCGGCCCAAGCTGGCGGTGGTGTAGGCATCGCGGCTTGCGCAGCAAGCGTCGATGCCAGTACCGTATGGCACCCCCACTTCGGGGGCATGCCACCATCACGCAAGGCTTTGCACAATGGCGGCTCCGAGGACCCCGCCGTGAGCAAACCCCCGCATTCCCATTTCGATACGAGTGCGCTCCCGCGCGAACATCAGTTCGCCGCATGGCGAGACGCCATCAACGTGTTGTTCGACACCCGCTCGGCTGCGCCCCAATCGCACGGCTTTCGCGCCAGCGTGGATGCCTATCTGTGCGGCGAGGCGGGTCTGGGCATGATCAGCGCACAGGCGCAGCACTATGACCGCTCGCGCTCCAAGCTCGGGCGCGACGGCATGGACGTCTACGTGCTCCAGTACTACCTCGAAGGCAGTTGCGGACAGCGTGACGGTGCCAGCGGCACCGCCACCCGGCCCGGAGACCTGTTCATCGTCGATGCCGCGCAGCCACTGGCCACCAGCACCAGCGACAGCCGCTTCCTGAGCCTGGTCGTGCCGCGACGCCTGCTGGCTCCGGAACTGCGCTCACCAGATGAACTGAGCATGCGCCTGTTGCGCGGCGATGCACCCATGGTCGGCCTGCTGCGCGACCACCTGTGCGCGCTGTATCGAACCGCCGGGCAATTGAACGCCGCACAGGCGCAGGCGGTCATTCCGGGCACGCTGCAGCTGGCGGCTGCGGCCATCAACTGTGAGGTGACGCAAGCCAATGCCGCGGCCGTGAAGGAGAGCTTGTTCGCATCGATCTGCCGGCACATACAGCACAATCTGGCAGACCTCACGCTCACGCCAGAGGGCGTCGCGGCGCACTTCGGCGTTTCGCGCGCCACGCTGTACCGGCTGCTCGAACGCGAAGGCGGCTTCTTCAACTACGTGCGCCTGCAGCGCCTGCGGCAATGTCATGCGATCCTCGCGAACCGCTCGCAGACACATCGTTCGGTGGCGGAGATCGCGCAGACCTACGGCTTTTCTGACGCATCCAACTTTGCGCGCGCGTACCGCCGGGCGTCGGGCATGTCACCGCGAGAGACACGCATGCTGGCGCTGGAAGGCCGTGCCGCCGCGCTGCCGTTCGTGCAGCACAAGGACTGGCGAAGCTGGGTCATGCAGATGCGCTGAAACACGCGCAATTGCCCACCCGGCACATCCCCGCCCTCTCCTCACAAGACTTGAAGCGCGCTCGCCCTGAGACGCGCTGACAGGTTCCCGCGACAGTCGTACCAGTTCGCTTCTGGCACGGCGCTCTTCATTGAATCGCAGCCAGCGTGCGTGCGAGCATCCGGCCCGACCTGATTGGCGCCTGCGCGCTTACGGCAAACACGGCCCGCGTGCTCTCTCTTCGTCGAACAGGTCAGAGCGGCGCAAGCATCTGCGCTTTGCACAACACACAACGACAAAACGAGGGTCTCGTGAAAGACATAACGGGAAAGACGCTTGCCTTGACGCTGTTCGCCACTGTGGCCTTGGCCGCGTGTGGCGGTGGGGATTCGGGAAACAGCACGGCAAACAATGGCGGCAACAACAACGGGGGCAATACGCCACCGGCATCCACCTGCGCTGAAACGGGTGTGGACGCCAAATACGCTTGCCAGACCGGCAGTACAGAGCCGCTGTATGCCTACCAATGGGCACTCAAGCAGGCAACGAGCTTCTTTGCGGTATTTGGCCTGGTCGCCAACGGCACGACCGACATCAACGTGGAAGATGCGCACCGGGCGGGCGTCAAAGGCCAGGGCGTGAACGTGCTGGTGCTGGACGATGGCATCGACGTGCACAACGAAGACCTGTACGCCAATGCCAACTCGGACATGACGTACAACTTCGACGATGGCTCGAACGACCCGACGCCTGCGGATATTCCAGCCAACGTGGGCGAGGCGCATGGCACGAACGTGGCGGGCATCATTGCCGCCGCGCAGAACGGCAAGGGCGTGATGGGCATCGCACCGCGTGCAACGCTGGGCGGCGCACGGTTTCTCGGTGCGGCCAACCCGAACATCACTGCGGCCTATGGCGGTGCTGCATGGTCAAAGAACGGCCACATCATCAATGCGTCGTATGGTGCGAACCCGACGGCTCCTTTGGAGTACGACACCGCGGTGTCCACGCAGGCCGCGGTCCGTGCATTCCCGAACCTGCGCAATGGGCGTGGCCTGGTCATGCTGAAGGCCTCCGGCAACGAATACGAAAGCATCAACGACGGCGATAACGTCCCGCCCCGCACTTGCCCGGCGGTCGGTGGCGGTACCGGCATGATCAGCTGCGAGAACCCCGCCAATGATCCCGAAGCACTGGAACCCGGCGTGATCGTGGTGGGTGCGGCCAATGCCAAGGGCATCAAGTCCAGCTACTCGAACGCGGGTGCGGTCAACTGGGTAACCGGCCTGGGCGGTGAATTCGGCGAGAGCGGCAAGTACGGTGAAACCGGCACGGGACCAATCATCTTTTCGACCGACCTGTCGGGCTGCGCGCGCGGCTACAGCCGCAACAGCATCGCCAACACCAACGACTTTGCGATTGGCGGCACCGCGACCAACACCAAGGACAACGCAAAGTGCGACTACTCCAGCATGAATGGCACGTCGGCGGCCACGCCCACGCTGTCGGGCATCGTGGCCTTGATGCTGGCCGCCAACCCGAACCTGACGTGGCGCGATGTGCGTGAAATCCTGCGCGCCACGGCTCGCAAGATCGACGTTGACTATGGCAGTCGCGACAACCGCAACGCCAAGGTGGATCTGACCAGTGGCACCCTGACGGCCGACACCAGCACCACACTGGTCGATGGCGCGGCCACGGCGCGTTTGGACTACGGCTGGCAGACCAATGGGGCCGGCTATGCCTACTCCACCTGGTACGGCTTCGGCCTGGCGGACGCTTCGGCAGCCGTCAAGATGGCCAAGACATACGCCACCTACAAACCTGCCGCCCTCGCGGTACCGGATTTTGCGGCGGCCTTTGGCAACGTCAATCAACTGAACTACGGCTCGGTGCAGAAGCTGGGCCAGTTCAACGTGTCGGGCAGCGACAAGGTCGATGCGCTGCAACTGCGCGTGTCGGGCTCGGTGTGCGTGGGCAGTGTCGGCTTCTTCGTGAAATCACCATCGGGTACGGTGTCGGCGTTGTCACTGCCATACAACGGCTACTACAACAGCGGCGTCAGTGCCGTGAACAAGTACGGCCTGGGCAGCTATGCCTTCTATGGCGAGAACGCGACCGGCACGTGGGAGGTCTATGCCGTGAGCGGTGTGCCGACCAACGCGTGTTCCACATATCAGCCCCAGGGTGGTACGCGCACCGTGACCCTGGCCACGCCGCTGGCCGTGGAGTATCGCGTGATTGCCGCCAAGTAAGCCCGTTCGGAGACCTTTCAACATGATCAATCCTACTGTTATGAAAACCGTGGCGCTGGCGGCGCTCCTTTCGATGGGTGCGGCATGCCAGGCGGCAGACCTGGTGGTCGGCAAGCACCTGACGACGCAGGAGCTGGCGCAATATGCAAGCGCACCGGTGGTGCAGATCGAATCGCAGTCGTTCAAGGTGCTCTCCAGCGGCACGCGCACCAAGTCGGCAGGCGCCACGTCTGCGTCCGTCACGCAAGTGGCGAACGAGCGTGGCGTGGTCGGTGAGAGCCGCAACGAGGTCGTCGTCTCGCAGGTGGCGGTCGACAGCGTGCGCCAGGCAGTGGCGGGGCTGGCAGTCACGCCCGTATCAGCGGAGTACTACGGCCACATGAACATCAGCACGCTGCGCTTTGCGTCGTTTCAGGACGCGGTGGACGCACGTGCGCTGATCAAGAAGCTGCTGCCGCAAGCGCGGGTGGATGTGCCGGTGCAGTACGCCAAACCCGTGGCGCGCTGATCCGCCCGATTGGCATGTCGTTGAGCAAACGCCCCGCCCCAAGCGGGGCGTTTTGCATGAAGGCGTATCATCCGGACCTTTTCCAGAGCCTCGCACCATGACCAAGGCCTCCGGCAGCTTTGAAGCACTCGCCGCACGCGAAGGCGGCTTGCAGCACCGCCTCTCTTCCGCACAACTCACCATGATCGCCATCGGCAGCGCGATCGGCACCGGCCTGTTCCTGGGCAGTGGTGCAGCCATCCAACTGGCCGGCCCCGGCGTGATTGCCAGCTACGCCATCGGCGCGGTCATCGCCCTGCTGCTGATGGGCTGCCTGGCCGAGATGGTCGTCGCGCACCCCACCACCGGCTCGTTCGGCGCCTATGCCGAGCACTACGTCAGCCCGCTCGCCGGCTTCCTGGTGCGTTACGCGTACTGGGCGGCGGTCGTCTTCGTGATCGGCGCGGAGGTAACGGCGGTGGCGGTGTACATGGCGTACTGGTTTCCGGGCGTGCCGGCGTGGGTGTGGATCGTCGGGTTCTCGGCGGTGCTGGTGTGGATCAACGCGAGCAGCGTCGACGTGTTTGGCGTGGCGGAGTACTGGTGCTCGATGATCAAGGTGGTGGCCATCGTCGCGTTTCTGGCCGTGGCGAGCTATGCCATCTATCGCGCACCGGATGGCGGGCCGATCGGCTTTCACAACTACGTGGATGCGGGCGGCTTCCTGCCGCACGGCTGGTCGGGCGTGTGGTTTGGCGCGGTGGTCAGCATCTTCAGCTTCTTCGGCATCGAGCTGATTGCCGTGGCCGCCGGCGAGGCACGTGAGCCTGAGGCCGCTGCCACGAGCGCATTCCGCTCTACCCTGTTCCGGCTGGTGTTCTTCTACCTCTGCACGCTGGCGCTGATGCTGGCCGTGGTGCCCTGGCAGCAGGCCGGCACCGGCAAGAGCCCGTTCGTGCGGGTGATGGAGATTCTTGGCATTGCAGGCGGTGCGGGCGTGATGAACTTCGTGGTGCTCACCGCCGCGCTGTCGTCGATGAACGCACAGTTGTATGTGTCCACGCGCATGCTGTTCAGCCTCGCGCGCGGCGGGCAGGCGCCCGGTGCGCTGGGTGTGGTGAGCGAACGCGGTGTGCCGCTGCGCGCGCTGGCGGTGTCCAGCTCCGGTGCGGCGCTGGCGGCGGTGCTGAGCGTCGTGCTGCCCGGTCACTCGTTCCTGCTGATGATGTCGCTGGCGATGTTCGGGGCGCTGTTCACCTGGCTCGTCATCTTCGTCACGCACCTGCGTTTCCGTCGGGCAGTGGAGCGTGAAGGGCGCACGCTGCGGTTCCGCATGTGGGGCTACCCCGTGCTGACCCTCATTGGCGCCATCGCCATGGCGGTCATCATCGTCAGCACGGCATGGATGGCAGATTTCCGGATGACGCTGGTGGTGGGGGTGCCGTTTCTGGTGGTGATGGCGGTGGTGTTTCGCTGGGTGCGCGGCCGGCAGTGAACGCCTGACCGCGCGCCAAGCTCAGGCCTGCGCCAACGCCTGATCCAGATCCGCCAGCAGATCGTCGATATGCTCGATGCCGATCGACAGCCGGATGGTTTCCTGCCGAACGCCGGCTTTGGCCAGCTCCGCCTCTGAAAGCTGCCGGTGCGTGGTCGACGCCGGATGCGTGGCGAGCGATTTCGCATCCCCAATGTTCACCAGCCGCGTGAACAACTGCAGCGCATCCTGAAAGCGCGCGCCTGCCGCAAACCCGCCCTTCACGCCAAACGTCAGCAGCCCCGGTGCCTTGCCGTCGAGGTATTTGCGTGCCAGCGCGTAGTCGGGGTGATCGTCCAGGCTGGCATGGTTGACCCACTCCACCTTGGCATGCCCCTGCAGATGGCGCGCGATGCGTGCGGCGTTTTGCGTGATGCGGTCGATGCGCAGGCCCAGCGTCTCGATGCCCTGCAGGATCAGGAACGCATTGAACGGCGAGAGTGCCGCGCCGGTATTGCGCAGCGGCACCACGCGCGCCCGGCCGATGTAGGCCGCCTCGCCCAGCGCTTCCGTATAGACCACGCCGTGGTAACTCACGTCCGGTTCATTCAGGCGCTTGAAGCGCGCCTTATGCTTTGCCCACGGGAACTTGCCCGAATCGACAATCGCCCCGCCCAGGCTGGTGCCGTGCCCGCCCAGGTACTTGGTCAGCGAATGCACGACGATGTCGGCGCCATGCTCGATCGGCCGCACCAGGTACGGCGTCGGCACCGTGTTGTCGACGATGAGCGGCACGCCATGCCGGTGCGCAATCTCCGCCAGCGCAGCAATGTCGGTGATGTTGCCCAGCGGGTTGCCGACGGTCTCGGCAAAGATGGCCTTCGTGCGATCGTCGATCAGCGCCTCGAACGAAGCCGGATCGCGCGGGTCTGCAAAGCGCGTGGTGATGCCCGACAGCGGCAGCGTGTGTGCGAAGAGGTTGTAGGTGCCGCCGTACAACGTGCTGGCCGAGACGATGTTGTCACCCGCTTCGGCAATGGTCTGGATCGCGTACGTCACCGCTGCCTGCCCGGACGCCAACGCCAGTGCGCCGATACCGCCCTCCAACGCCGCGACGCGCTTCTCCAGCACGTCGTTGGTTGGGTTCATGATGCGCGAATAGATGTTGCCCTGGACCTTCAGGTCGAACAGGTCAGCGCCATGCTGCGTGTCGTCAAAGGCAAAGGCGACGGTCTGGTAGATCGGCACGGCCACCGCCCGCGTGGTCGGGTCGGCGCTGTAGCCGCCGTGGACGGCCAGGGTGTCGAGTTTCCAGTTGGGCGTGGTGGGCTGCGTCATCGTGGCGTCTCCGGAGGGTTGATCCGGCGAGCATATGGGCAGCCCTGCGGCGCACAAACGATCGTTTTTGTCTTTGCTTATGCCGCAGCCGCATGGGCAGCTTGCGCGGCGTTGTGCTCCCTACGCAGCCGGCAGGACAACTGTCCTAGTCGGTGGCGAGTCTTGCGTAGAGCGAGAAGTCTCCCGGCGTTCCCCGAACCATGCGATAGGAGCGCAACAGCCCCTCGTATTGATACCCGCACGCCACCAGTACGCGTGCCGATCGCGCATTGCTGGTCAAGACCGTCGCCTGCACGCGAAGAAAGCCGTAGTGGACGAACGCCCACGCGGTGACCGATGTGCAGATTGCATGCGCAATGCCCCTGCCCCAGTACGACGGGCAAAGATCGTAGGCAATCTCTGCCGTCCGGTTCACGTCGGAAATGCTGTGAAACCCGATCGTGCCGATCAACGCTCCCGAGCGCTCATCCACAACAGCCATGCGGCGGATCGATTCGGGCGCTGTGGACGCATAGCCGTCGAACTGCGCGTTGAGGTCGGCTGGAGACGACAGGTTCCAGCTTGTGTGCTCGAAAACCTGGGGGAGCTTCAGATACGCATACCAAGCATCGATGTCGGCGCGCTCAAGTTGCCGAAGCGCGATGCCTGGGTAGCCGGAAGGTGGAGCGCACTCGATTCTCAACAGTCACCTCGGATGGTTCGTTCAGCGGCATTGTATTGAGCTTCATCGCTGCATGCGTCGACGGTTCGTAAGCCTGATAGCACTAGCCAAGGGCCTTTCTCCGCTGTCGACCATGACAACGCCGGCAGGAAAGTGGCGATAGCGGCAGCGGTCCGGTGTCGGCCCCGAACAATAGCCAGCGGCCTACCCAGGTACACCTTCCACCAGCCTGCGCAGCCCCACATCCCGAATCTCCAGCACGGCAAACACCCCAAGCTTCTGCAGCGCCGGCACAGCCTCAAGCAACAGGCGCTCCACCTCAGCACGTTCAGCAGTATCAGTCTTGGGGTCAAGCCACGCCTGCGCGTTGGCCAGGAAGGCCGCCACCGTGCCCTTACGGATCGTCAGTCCATCAAAGTCGGCATAGCTGTTGGCGTCAGGCAAAACATCTTCGGGTCGCATGGTGTGCTCCAGGGGTGATTGACCGCACCACTGTAGAGCCGATAAATTGGCCTAACTCAGCCATATAGGCCATTCGATACGCTTTTCAGGCCATGCCATCCCAACCCTTGCTTCCTACCCAGCGTGTGCAATCGGCCGGTGGTCGGTGGCTTTACGCGGTCGATCAGACCAGCCAATCGCCACGCACCACCGCACCACACAGCCACGCACGTGGGCAGTTGTTCGGAACGGATGCAGGCGTGCTGACCGTGCAGACTGCGGAAGGCCGCAGCGTCATACCTGCAGGACAAGCGATATGGATTCCGCCCGGCGTAGAACACGGTGCCGAGACGCACGGACCATTCGTAGGCTGGGCCGCCTACCTCGCGGCCGATGCATGCGTAGATTTGCCGGATGTGCCATGCACGCTTTCGATGTCTGCGCTGCTGCGTGCCGCAATTTCCCGTGCGGCAACGTGGGCTGACGACGTGCTTGACCCGGCGCAGCAGCGCATCGCCGCCGTGATCGCCGATGAAATCCGCACGCTCACGCCAGCACCCACGGCCTTGCCGATGCCCGTCGATGCGCGCCTGCGTAAGATCGCCCATGCGTTGATTGCCGACCCATCCGACACTCGGCGCCTGCAGGATTGGGCGGATTGGGCCGCCGTTGCCCCGCGCACGCTCACCCGGCGATTTGCCTGCGAGACAGGCTATGCATTTGAAACCTGGCGCCACCGGTTGCGCATGATGTGTGCGCTAGAACAGCTCGCGGCCGGCGCGCCGGTAACGACGGTGGCACTCGATCTCGGCTATGACAACGTCAGCGCGTTCATTGCCCGGTTTCGCGCAACCTTCGGCATCACACCAGGACGGTATGCCGCCGGTGGATCCACCACGCTCACGCTTACTTCTTCACCAACGGACAAGCCGATTCCGCCAGCGTATTGAACGCCTGCTCACCCGGAATCGTCTGCGCGAGCTTGTAGTAGTCCCACGGGCGTGTCGATTCCGACGGCTTCTTGACTTCGAACAGGTAGATGTCGTGGATCATCATGCCGTCGCCGCGCACATACCCGCCCTTGGTGTACATGTCGTCGATCTTCATCGACTTGAGCTTGGCCATCACGCGATCGGAATCATCCGTGCCGGCAGCCTGCACGGCCTTCAGGTACGTGAGCGTAGCGGAGTAGTCCGCTGCTTGCAGGGCGCTCGGCATCTTCTTGTACTTGGCGTAGAAACGTTCGCCAAACTGACGCGCGGCATCGCTGGAATTCCAGTACCACGGGTCGATCAGTTGCATGCCCTGAGCGGTCTGCAGGCCGAGTGCGTGAATCTCGTCGATGGTCATGACCAGGCCGACCACACGCATCTTCTTGTCCAGGCCAAAATCCTTGGCGGCCTTGATGGCGTTGATCGTGTCGCCGCCCGCGTTGGCCAGCGCCACGGCCTGCGCACCCGAACCCTGCGCCTGCAGCAGATACGACGAGAAGTCCGGCGCGCCGAGCGGGTGTTTGGTGCCGCCCACCACCTTGCCGCCGCCGGCTGTAATGACGCGGCGCGATTCGGCATCCATGTCCTTGCCGAAGGCGTAGTCCACCGACAGCAGGTACCACGAATTCACGCCCTGCTTGCGCAGCGCACCGATGGTGCCGCGTACGTGAGCGTTGGTGTCGTAGGCATAGTGCACGGTATAGGGCGTGCACTCCTCGTTGGTCAGGCGCGGGGTGCCGCCGCCGAGGTTGATGTACACGCGCTTCTTCTCTGCCGCGATGCGGTTCATCGCCAGGCCCGCCGCCGAGTTCGGGCCCGCAAAGAGCACGTCCACACCGTCCCGGTCGATCCACTCACGTGCTTTGGAAGCCGCTACGTCGGCCTTGTTCTGGTGGTCGGCCGAGACGATCTCGATGGACTTGCCGAGCACTTTGCCACCGAAGTCCGCCACCGCCATGCGAATGGCTTCCAGGCCGCCGGGGCCGTCCAGATCGGCATAAACGCCGGACATGTCGGTGATGAAGCCGATCTTGACCTTGTCGTCGGAAACCTGTGCGTGAGCGAAAAAGGAGGCGATGGCCAAAGCCACCGCAGCCGTGGCGCGGCGTGCGTGCATGTGTGTCTCCTGATGTGTTCTGTTCTGTGTGCATGCCCGTGGCTGCACCTATTTGGAGCACATGGTAGCGATGCGATCCGCCGCGAACAGCCCCGGCGGGCGAAACACACTGTCAAGTGAGAGTCGACAGTGGCCCGTTTGCGATACGCCGTACGGCGCTCAGAAGCACATGCCTGTTGCCGTGGAGCTAGCGTTGTAGGTGGCGGTATTGAAGTCAACGATATGCGGCAACTCACCCCACAGAGGTCGCCTACGCAAACATCGAAACGCCCACAGAGGCGGAGATTTACCTTCCAACGGCCTATTCTGAGGAGGCGACTTGCGAACTCCTGCGGAGGTAACCCAAATGGCGATTGCGTTCTTTGCAGAAAACAACCCCGGCACGCGGAGCCTGCCCCGCTCGCTGGCAACCAAGGCAGGGGATTTTGTGTTTGTGTCCGGCCAGATCGCCAGAAACGAAGACGGCAGCATCCTCACGGGCGGGATCGAAGAGCAGACGCGCCAGACGCTGGAGAACGTTGCGCACGTGCTCGCCCTCGCGGGCTGTACGCTGCAGGACGTCGTGAAGGTGACCGTATGGCTGGAAGACGCGCGCGACTTCGAGGCATTCAATCGTGTCTACGGAGCGGTCTTCGGCGATCACAAGCCCGCACGGTCAACGTTGCAGGGGACAAACGTGGTCGGCACCAAGATCGAGATCGAGGCTGTTGCGTATCAGCCCTGACCTCGCATGCGGGTCACGGACTATCGTGTCGCAATGTCCCGATAGAACGCGCCGATCGATGAAGCTCAAACAAACCCGTAGAGCTTGACCGGATTGGCAACGAAGACCATCTCCTGCCAATCGGCCCGCCCGGTCCATGCGGCCATCGCGTCGACCAGTGCAGCATCGTCAGGCTTGTGCGCCTTCTCGGTCGGATGCGGCCAGTCGGTGCCCCACAGCATCCGCTCGGGTGCCATGCCGATGAAGGCCTTGGCCACCGGCTCGACGTCGGCATAGGCGGGGGCGCCGGTCTTGCTGTCGACGTAGGGGCCGGAGAGCGTGATCCACGTGTTGCCCTTGTCGACCAAGCGCTGCGCAGTCCGCATGGCGTCGGACTGCATGCCGCCCGGCTGCGGCACGTGCGCGATGTGGTCGATGACGAGCGGGCACGGCAGCGCGCGCAGATGGGGCTCCAGTTCCGGCAATTTTGCGCCCTGCACCACCAGTTCGATATGCCAGCCGAGTGCACCGATGCGCGAGGCCAGCGGCGCGAGCATGTCAACAGTGGTGGCCCCCGGATAGCTGAGGTTGAAGCGGATGGCGCGCACGCCCGCTGCGTGCATCTCCGTAAGCTGCGCGTCGGTGACCGACGTGTCGACCACCGCAACACCGCGCGCGTTGGGGCCGAAGCGTTTGAGGGCATCCAGCGTGCAACGGTTGTCGGTGCCGTACGTCGACGGGGTAACCACCACGTTGCGCTGCACGCCCAGGCGCGCCTGCACCTTGCGGTACTGCTCGATACTCGCGTTGGGCGGCCGGAGCGTGGTGCCCGGCGCGCTCGGAAAACGGTCATCGTAGATGTGCATGTGGCAATCCACCGCGCCCACAGGCAGCTTGAACGTCGGCTTCGCGCTGCCACTAGACCACACCTCTTCTGCCCCGGCCAATGCGGGAATAGCGGCCGCCACCGTACCCGCGCCTGCCAGCTGCAGGAACTGCCTTCTGTTGAGTGCGGCCATGGTCAGGCCGTCTCCGTCTTGTTCAGCATCTGCCCTTCGGGCTTCGCCCGGCTCAACAGCAGCAGCGTCGCCACGCTTACCAGCGTCAGCACGGCCAGCGGCATCAATGCGAGCGCATAGCTGCCCGTCGCCTGCTTCACCCAGCCGTACACGTTCACCATCAGGCCGCCGCCGATGAGGTTGGCGATCGCGTTGATGGTGGCCAGCCCCGCCGCTGCCGCGCTATTGGAGAGCATGCCCGACGCCAGCGCCCAGAACGGCCCCTTGAACGAATACGCGCCCACCAGCACCGCACACAGCATCACCATGGTCGGCATCAACGACCCGCTGAGCGATGTGCCAAACAGGCCCAGCCCGATCAGCAGCATGGGGATGGCGGTGTGCCAGCGGCGCTCCTTCAGGCGATCCGAGCGGCGGCCCCAGTAGACCATCAGCACCGATGCCACCGCATACGGCACCGAGTTGAGCAGCCCCGTCTGCATGACGGTCAACCCGAACGATTTGAGCAACTGCGGCTGCCACACCGACAGCGTGCTGCCGGCGGCCGACGCGCACACATCCACCAGCGCCAGGCACAGCACGTAGCGGTTGCAGAACAGCTTGGCCAGCGACATCTGCGCGACCTTCTTGGGCCCGCGCGCTTCACCGGCCAGCGTGTTCGTGAGCCAATTGCGCTCTTCGGTCGACAGCCACTTGGCGTCTTCCGGCCGATTGGTCAGCAGGCGCAGGCAGGCGATGCCCAGCAGCACCGTCGGAATACCTTCGAGGAGGAACAACCAATGCCAGCCACGCAGCCCGGCAAAGCCATCCATCTGCAGCAGCGCGGCCGAGATGGGCGAGCCGATGAAGCTCGCGGCCGGAATCGCCACCATGAACGTTGCCACGATGCGCGCACGGTGCGTTGCCGGAATCCAGTACGAGAGATATAGCAGCACGCCCGGAAAGAACCCCGCCTCTGCCGCACCCAGCAGGAAGCGCAGGGTGTAGAACGAGGCCGGGCCGCGCACCAGCGCCGTGGCGGCCGAGACCAACCCCCACGTGATCATGATCCGCGCGATCCAGATGCGCGCGCCGTAGCGCTGCAGCGCGAGGTTGCTCGGCACCTCGAAGAAGAAGTACGACACAAAGAACAGGCTGCTGCCGAACCCGAACACGCTGGCTGTCAGCCCGAGGTCATGGTTCATCTGCAGCGAGGCCATGCCCACGTTGCCCCGGTCAATGAAGGCCAGCAGGTAGCAGACCATGAGGAATGGCACGAGCCGCCAGACCACCTTGCGCAGGGTCCGCTGCTCGATATCGGTCACACCAGGACTGCCCGTCACTTGCATGTGTGTCTCCTGGCGCCGTCGTGGGTTTCGCGGCGCTATTGGATGTCTAGGAATCAAGGTACTGCGATCAGGCCGTCAATGGGCGACCGCTTCGCCGGCATCAGCGCCCGGGTCGCCCAACCAGGCGATGGCCAGCGCACCGACGAGCAGCACAGCCGACACCGCCAGCAGCGGCGCCGTGAAGCCATGCGAAAACTGCTTGATGGCACCGATCATCGACGGGCCGACAAAGCCGCCCAGGTTGCCCACGGAAACGATCAGCGCCAAGCCGCCGGCCGCTGCACGGCCGGTCAGGAAGTTGGAGGGAATCGCCCAGTACGTCGCCTGGAATGCGAGGATGCCGCTCACCGTCAGGCACAGCGCCGCCAGTTTGAGCGCGGGCGCATCCAGCGCCGTGCTGGCCGCCAGAGCGACCGCCGCCACCAGCAGCGCGCCCGCCACATACGGGATGCAGCTCTGCGCGCGGTTCGCCATACGCGCCCACCACAGCATGACGACCGCGCCCATCGCGTACGGAATGGCCGTGAGCCAGCCGACCACCGCATGCTCGACACCAAACTGCTTGATGATCTGCGGCATCCACAGACCCACGCCGATCGAGCCGACGATGCCGCAGAAGTTGATGAACGCCAGCACGAACACGCGCCAGTTGGTCATTGCGTCACGCAGGCTCGCGCCGTGCTTGCTGGCGATGTCGCGTTGCTCCATCGCAAGGCGGCGCGCGAGCACGGCTTTCTCGTCGTCCGTCAGCCACTTGGCCTTCTCGGGACGGTCCGCCAGCACAAACAGGCACGCGATACCAAGCACCACGGCAGGCAGCCCCTCGATCAGCAGCAGCCACTGCCAGCTGCGCAAGCCATGCAGCCCGCCGAGTTCAAGCAGCGCACCGGAAATCGGCGAGCCGATCATGTTTGCCACCGGAATGCCCACCAGAAATGCAGCCGTCACCTTGGCGCGCCACTTGCCCGGAAACCAATGCGTGAAATACAGGTAGATGCCCGGCGTGAACCCCGCCTCGGCCAGCCCCAGCAGGAAGCGCGCGGCCGAAAAACTCTTGGGCCCGACCACAAACGCCGTGGCCATCGAGAAGATGCCCCACGTGATCATGATCCGCGCGATCCAGATGCGCGCACCTACCTTCTGCATGATCAGGTTGCTCGGAATCTCGAACAGGAAGTAGCCGATGAAGAACAGCCCCGCTCCAAACCCGAACTGCTCGGCGGTCAGGCCAAGGTCCTTGTTCATGGTGAGCGCCGCAAAACCCACGTTGGTGCGATCGAGATAGCTGATCACATAGCAGGCGAAGATGAACGGCAGGATGCGGCGGAAGGCCTTGGACAGCGTACGTTCGCTCGCCTGGTAATCCGCATCGGGCAACGTGGGCGCGGCGCGCACATCCGCGCGATGCGGTGGCGTGGTGGCATTCACCGTGCCTAAGGTGTGTGACATTTGCATGGTCTCCTCCATCGCGCTTCTATGAGCGCTCGGGGTTGCGTATCGATGATCTAGTGCTGGTGCGTGGGCTTTGCCCGATGCGGCAGCGGGCCGGCGATATCCATCTCGGCTTTCAGCACGGTGCCGGACACCGACTCCGTCATGAAGAGCGTTTTCATTTCAGCGCCGCCAAAGCACAGGTTCGTGAGCGACGCACCTTCGGGGCTGGTCAGGACCACGTCCGGCTCCGCGCGGTGGTTCAGCACCCATGCGCGGCCGAGTCCGGGGTTGGCCACAAACAGCCGCCCCGCCGTGTCGATCGTCAAACCATCGGGGCCGCTCGGGCCGTACGAGGTGAAGAACTGGCCGACCTTGCTGACGGAGCCATCTGCCTGCAGCGGCACACGCCACACGCAGTTGCCGCGCGTCATGGCCACGTAGAGCACCTTTTCGTCGGGTGACAGCACCAGACCGTTCGGGCTGGGGCAATTGCCGAGCAGCATGTCAAGCTTGCCGTCCACCGACAGGCGATAGACACGCCCCGTCGGGTCGTGCAGGCCCGTCTGCCCCTGATCCGTGAAATACAGATTGCCGCGCGAGTCGAACGTCAGGTCGTTCACGCCCCTGAAACGCTCCGAGTTGCGGCGCTCCAGGTAGGGCGTGACTTCCCCACGCTGGATGTCGAGCAGCATCAGCCCGTTGCGGTAGTCGGTGATGAGCAGATGCGCATCGTCGACCAGCTTCATGCCGTTGGGCTCACCGTCGTACTCGGCCACCAGTTCCCAGTCGCCCGCAGCCGAGATGTGAAAGATGCGGCCATGCGGAATATCTGTCACGTACAGATGGCCGTGTCCGCGACCATCCGGGCTCCACACCGGCCCTTCGAGGAAGGAATCGGTGGCCTGGCCGCCGCGATTGGCGCGTGCCCAGTCCGTCTGGACATCCGGCTTGCGAAACTTGGCCGGCATGCGCGTGAAGACTTCCGCTTCACGCACGACGGGTGGCGATAGCAGGAACATAGGCATCACGCCGCGGTGCGCGCGCGTTCCTCAATCACCGCGAGCACGTTGGCGGCAGCGCCCTTGCCCATGTTCACGTAAGCCGCGTCGCTCACGCCGCCGATGTGCGGCGACAGGATGACATTGGCCATGCCCTGGAACGGATGCGGCGTGGTCATCGGCTCCACGTCAAAGCTGTCGAGCCCGGCCGCGCGCAACCGGCCGCTGGCGAGTGCTTCGGCCAATGCGGGCTCGTCAATGAGCCCACCGCGTGCCGTGTTGACGAGGATCGCCCCCGGCTTGAAACAACTGAACGCATCACGGTTCAGCATCTTGCGGTTCTCGGCAGTCAGGGGGCAGTGCAGCGAGACCACGTCTGACTGTGCGTACAGCTCACCCAGGCTGACCAGCTTCACACCAGCCGGTGCCTCTTTGGCATATGGGTCAAACGCGATGACGTTCATGCCGAACGCCACCCCGATGGCGGCCGCCCGACGCCCGATCGCGCCCAGGCCGACCAGACCCAGCGTGCGGCCATCCAGCTCGACCGATTTGTGCGTCGCCTTATCCCAATGCCCTGCGCGCATGCGCGCGTCGAGTTGTGGGACGGCCTTGGCACACGCCAGGATCAGCGCCCACGCATGCTCGGCGACAGCCGCCGCATTGGCACCCACGGCAGCACGCACCGCAATGCCGCGTGCCGCAGCGGCTTCCTGATCGATGACATCGATGCCGCTGCCATGCTTGGAAATTACCTGCAGGTTGACAGCCGCATCCATGATGCGAGCGTTGACCTTGCCGTAGCGGACGATGATCGCCACCGGCTTGTGGCGCGCGCAGAGCGCGACGATGTCGTCTTCCGTGGGCTGCTTGCCAGCGAACACAACTTCGAAGTCGCCCAGCATGTCCAGCGCCTGCGGCGCCAAGTCAGCCGCCGTCACCAGCACGACGGGCTTGTGTGCAGACACGCTCATCAGAGTGCCTCGCCTTCGGCCAGCATGCCGACGGCACGCAGTTCTTTCTCCAGCCAACTCGCGCGCGTGTCGCCCTTGCGAATGGCTGCGATGCGGGCGGCTTCCGCATCCACCTTCTTCTGCGCGAGCACCAGGATGCGCTCGACGTCTTCACGCGGGATGACGACCACGCCATCTGCATCGCCCACCACCAGGTCACCCGGGTGCACCGTTGCGCCGGCAACAGACACCGGCAGGTTCACGCGCCCCGCCACGCTCTTGGTGGGTCCGCATGGATTCAGGCCGGCAGAAAAGACCGGGAACGTGCCGTGCGCCAACTCGTGCGAATCGCGCACCGCCCCGTCGATCACAAACCCGGCGATGCCGGTGGCATGCGCCTGCGTGGCCATGATCTCGCCGATGAGCGCGCAGCTCTGGTCGCCTTTGCCGTCCACCACGATCACATCGCCGGGCTGAGCGACGGCCAGGGCGGCATGGATGGCAAGGTTGTCGCCGGGGCGGACCTCGACCGTCACGGCCGGCCCGGCCACCTTCATCGTCGGTGCGAGCGGTTTGACGCGGCCGTTCAGCGTGCCGCGGCGGCCGGCCACGTCGGCCAGGATGGCGGCCTGGAAGTGGGCAGCAGCCTCGACGAGGTGGGGGGAAACGCGCTCGATGTCGCGAACGATGGTGGAAGTGGTATGCGAAGGGGTACTCATGGAAAGCCTGCCTCTGTTTTTAGCGTTGTACAATGTACAACCATGGTGTACTCAGTGAAATCACTATAGCCACGGCAAGCGAGACGATCCACTAGCGTTTACCCGTCCGCCATGTACAACCAAGTTGTACACAGTACAATCATGCCGTCCATCAGCTTGGGGAGTTGGGAATGGGGAATGACGGCGTTGCCGCGGTAGAAAAGGCGTTGGCCTTGCTGGACTGCTTCAAGCCGGGGGCAGAAGCGCTAACACTGGCGGCCCTGGCGCAAGCCTCGGGCATGCACAAGACCACGGTGTACCGGCTGATGAACTCGCTGGAGCGCATGAGCTACGTCATTCGCTCGGAGTCTGGCGCGTATTCGCTCGGGCCTCGCCTGCTGTATCTGGGCAAGCTCTATGAGCAGTCCTTCCACCTGTCTTCCGTGGTGGAACCGGTGCTGCACGCGCTGGCGGCGGCCACACGGGAGAGCGCATCGTACTACGTCATCGATCACGGCCGGCGGCTGTGCCTGTTCCGCGCGGAGCCATCGGAGGGCCTGCGCGAGACGCGCCTGCCCGGTACCTCGCTGCCGTTGGACGACACGGCCATCAGCCACGTGCTCCGCTACTGGGGCCTGGGCGAAGCGCTGTATGACGAAGCGCCCGCGCTGCCGCTGTTCACCTCGGGCGCGCGCGACCAGCACACGGCGGCGTTTGCTACGCCCGTCTTCGGCTCCGGCGACAAGTTCATGGCGGCGCTGACCCTATCTGGCGCGGCCTCCCGGCTCGAAGCGGCGCGCACCTCCGGTGACGTCGTTGCGATGCAGTTGCAGGCGGCGTCCGACCTGTCGCGCAAGCTCGGTGCAAGTGCGATGCTGTGCGAGCGAATCTACGGCCGCTGATTGGAGCCGCCAGCACCCGCACCCGGTCAGGGCAGAGCGCGTTCGCGCGGGTTCGGACGGGCGTTTCGCGTGGCCGATGCGCGGCGCGTGATAGATGCCGGTGTGGCCTGAAATCAGCCGGTTTCGTTATTCGCTGACCCGCGGTTAAGGGAGGCACGCCATCTCCACAAAGCTCGAGACAGTGCCGGAAGGTGGCCACGGTCACGACCCGGCACAACCGCCCGCGCACCAAAAGAAAAGCCCGCCCAGACATGACACCGGGGCGGGCTTTTGTCACTTCAAAGAGGCCGTTTACTGCCGCAAACCCTTCACCTTGTCTGCGGTGATATCAGCGGGCTGGCCGCCAAAGTTCGTGCGCAGGTAGTTCGCAAGTGCGGCCAGTTCCGTGTCGCTCATCTGCGCGAAGCCCGGCATCTCCTGCATGGCTTCCGTGCCCGGGAAGCGCTGCTCTTCAATGCCGTCGAGCATGGCAACGAGCAAGTTATGCACGTCGGCATTGCGCACGGTGGAGTTGCCCAGCATCGGCACGGCCACGTGCGGCTTGCCTTCGCCATCGCGGCCATGACAGCCGGCGCAAACGGCCAGGTAGCTCGCGCGGCCAGCCTTGAGCTGGTCAGCGTTGTCGGCCGTGGCGGCCACCGGCTTGAGCGGTTGCGGCGCAGGCGGCTTGTCGCCAAGCAAGTAGGTTGCCACCGCACCAATGTCCGCCTGATTCAGGTACTGGGAGCTCAGGTGCACGACCGGGTACATCTCACCAAAGGCCGAACCTTGCTGCGCGATGCCGGTGCTGAAAAACGCTTGCAGATCCGCCGGCGTCCACCCACGTGCGGCCAGGCCTGCGGGCGAGATGTCCGGTGCGACCACGCGGCCGAGATCCGCACCGCCCAGCGGCTTGCTGGCGCTCAACTGGCCCGCAAAGCCGCGCGAGGTATGACACTCCGCGCAGTGGCCGAGCGCATTGGACAGATACCGCCCGCGCTGCCACGACGTCGAATTGCCGGTTGAGGCATCCGGCAGCGTGTCCTTCAGGAAGAACAGGTTCCAGCCCGCCATGGCCATGCGGATGTTGTACGGGAAGCGCAACGCATGCTCGCGGTTGGCAACTGCCACCGGCTTCACCTGCTGCGTCAGATACGCGTACATCGCATCGGTATCGCCGCGCGACAGGCCCCGGTACGACGTGTACGGCATCGCCGGATACAGGTGCTTGTCCGGCGTCACGCCATCGTGCAGCGCCTTGTAGAACTCATCGGCGCTCCACTTGCCGATGCCGTGTTCCTTGTCAGGCGTGATGTTGGTGCCGTAGAACGTGCCGAACGGCGAGGCCAGTGGCACGCCGCCCGCGAACGGCGCACCGTCCTTGGCTGTATGGCAGGCCGCGCAGTCAGCCGCGCGCACGAGGTAGCGGCCGCGGTTGATCAGGTCTGCACCGGTCAGCTTGGTGGGCGACGGTTGATCGGCAGCGGCCGGGATGTCGGTGGAGCGGTCACCGCAGGCTGCCAGCGTGGCAGCCGCCAGCAGCGGCAGCACAGCCAGGCGAGCCAGGCGAGCCAGGCGAAGCAGGTTGCGATGGTTGGGTTGAGCCATGGTCATCGTCATCACTTGCCGTCCTTGACGAGTCCGGGCGTGCTCAGGACAACGTCCTTGACGGCCTCGAAGTAGCGCACGTAGCCGGTGCAGCGGCAGATGTGGTCGTTCAGCGCTTCGGTGATGGTCTCGTCCAGTTTTTCACGCGCGACCGGCTGGCGCTTGAGGCGCTCCACCAGCACCGTGGCGCCGTTGACGAAGCCCGGCGTGCAGTAGCCGCACTGGAAGCTGAAGTGCTCCAGAAATTTCTGCTGCACGAGCGAGAGCGATACCACCTCGCCGCGCTCATTGCGCGTGGCATGACCTTCCACCGTGCGTACCTTCTTGCCCTGGAAGAAATGCGCGCCCGTAATGCAGGTGCGGACTTCTTCGCTGGTGCCGTCCGGCTTGTCGAGGATGACCGTGCACGCGCGGCACACGCCCTGCCCGCAGCCCAGGCGCGAGCCCGTCAGGCCGGCGTATTCGTGCAGGAAGTCGATCATCATCAGGCCCTCGGGCACTTGCACGGGGCCCACGTCCTTGCCGTTCAAGTGCAAGGTGATCGGTTGGGTGGTGATGTTCATGCCGGCGCTCATGCCAATACCTCCTGAATCTTTTCCGCGGTCACTGGCAGGCTGGTGAAGCGGTGTCCGATGGCATGCGCGATGCCGTTCACAATGGCGCCCACCACCGGGATCATCACCACCTCGGCGATGCCCTTGGGCGGATCGGTTTCCGACAGGGGCGGCAGCACCGTCCCGGTCTGCGTCCACACGGCCACGTCCTTGGCGCGCGGCAGGTGGTAGCGGTTGAAGTTCCAGGTGCCGTTGCCAGGGCCGTCTTCATACAGCGGCAGGGATTCATGCAGCGCGTGGCCGATACCCATCGCCAGACCACCCTGCAATTGCCCCGACACGAGCTGCGGCGAGAGTTGCGAGCCGCACTCCATGATCGAGTGGTGCGACAGCAGTTCCACCTTGCCGCTGGCCTCCTGCACCGACAGTTCGACCAACGTGCCGACCGCGCTGTAGTACGTGACCGACGCGTTATTACGCTGCGTGGGCGCGATGTAGACCTTCTTGCGATCAAGCACGTGGTAGCCGCCGGCCGTCGCCATCTTGGCCTTGTGCGCGGCATCGGCGCCTTCGCCGTAGCGCACGGACAGGCCATCGATCGGCACGCGCGTGGCGGTGCCGTTGACGTCAAAGTCGGCCTCGGTCCACTGCCAGCGGTTGAACACGTGCACCACGGCACCCGTCACCAGGCCCAGGTCGTGTGCCTTCTTGGCGATCTGCTCGTAGGGCAGCGCCTCCAGGCCGCCGGCCGTGAGCTTGCCGTCCACCCAGCGCGCGTCTTCCACGCGCACCACGAGGGATGCCGCCTGGCCGCCGCCGATGCCTTGGCTCCAGATCGCCATGGCAGCAGGCCATAGACCGTGCATGAAGACGATGCGCGCCGCCTCACGCGTGCTGTGCGTGAAGTAGTACGCCGAGTTGGTCGCGCTGGCCGGCGATGCATACGCCGGAGACCAGCGCGGGTTGGCCGCCAGCTTGTCCTGATCGGCCTGGCTCATGATGTACGGATCACCGCTGGTGACGACCGGCAGGTCTGCCCAGTCCGTCACCGCCACGCGCACTTCCGATGCGGGACGGCCCAGCCAGCGCGCCACCGCAATCGCCTGCGAGGTCGACATGCCGGTGCCGATTTCCGCCCCGACGTGATGCAGCGCGATCTGCCCATCGGCGCGGATTTCCACCTTGGCGAACGAGGCCTCGGCGCCGGTGCCGAAATCCTTCTGCACGCACGCAAAGCCCACGCCGTAGCGCTTGCCCGGGTGGGCGACTTCAAACTCAGCCTTCTTCTTGGCGCGGTTCACCCACAGCGGGTGCACCTTGGCAGCCTGCAGCACTTCATCCACGCGGATGGCGCCGGCAGGAATCGCACCCTGCGTGTTCTTCATGCCTGAGCGCAGTGCGTTCTTCAGGCGGAACTCGATCGGGTCGAGCTTCAGCTGCTCGGCAAACTCATCGACCATCACTTCGGTGGCGGCCATGCTCTGCAGCGTGCCGTAGCCGCGCGCCGAGCCCGCGTCGATGGCGCGCGAAGCGATTGCCACGGCGGTCAGGTCGTTCTTCGGGAAGTAGTAGATCGACTGTGCAGCCGTCGCGCCCACCATCGCCACAGAAGGCGAGAAGTTCGCGCGCCCGCCGCCGTTGGCCTCGAAGTGGCCCTGGAACGATTGGAACAGGCCCGTCTTCTTGTCCACGGCGATGCGGTAGCGCATCTTGAACGCGTGGCGCTTGATGGAGGTCTGGAACTGCTCGTAGCGGTCGTTGGCCAGGCGCACCGGCTTGCCTTCGGCATACAGCGCCGTCACCAGGCCGTAGAACGGGAAGTTGTAGTGGTCTTTCGAGCCGTAGCCGACCGTGTAGCACGGGTGCACGATCACCTGCTTCACGGGGAAGGCACCCTTGGCCTTGGCCAGCATCTCGGCAGTGCTCTCGCCCACTTCCACCGGACTTTGCGTAGGCACCACCATGTGCAGCGTCTGCGTGGTGCTGTCGTACCAGCAGTTGGCGTTGTCGGCTTCCAGCGCGGCGGTGTCGATGGATTGCGTGTTGTACTCGCGCTCGAGCACCAGCCAGTCCTCAGGCGGCTTCTCCAGCTCCGCAGCGATCTGGTTGGCGTAGAAGATGCCCTGCTCGCCCAGCTTGCCATGGTCCACGCCATCTGGCCACACGGGCTCGTGCTTGCGCATCATGCTCGGGAAGATCGGCGCGTTCTTCAGGCTGGAGAACACGTCGTCGTCAAACGGCCCCGCGCCGCCCACGCGCACGAAGCGGAAGGTGCCCCACGGGTCGCGCTCCAGCGGGCCGGTCACCGCACCGTAGCGGATGATCTTGTCCTGGAACTTGAGCTTGTCCTTCGCAAAGCGGAAGCGCGCGAAGTCGTGATAGATCAGGATGGCAACCGCGTGGCCGTGATACGCGGGCGTCTTGCCCGTCGGCAGCAGCATGTCGTCGCCATAGAAGGCGGGGAAGGCAACGCCATCGCGCGCCAGGTCTTCAGCGGTCACCACGCGATCGGGCTTGAGCTCGTCGCCCAGCAGGCTCAGGTCAAAGCCTTCGTACGTGCGATCGGCCAGCGTGGTGCGCAGGATGAATGCGTGCGATTGCTGCTGCGGCCAGTGTGGCATGTCGCGCGAGCGGATATCACGCGCGAACACCTTGTCGCCCGTGACCTTGGCGATGCCATCAATGCGGAATTTGGGGGTACCGGTCTTTGGGTCCCACTGGACCGGGGTGAGGATCTTTTCTTCAAACAGGGCCGCGAATGCGCGGCCGCCCAGCGGTGCGATATACACCGAGACGCCGGCCACGACAGTCGCTTTCAGGAAAGCGCGGCGCGACGGATGGGTAAGCGGCATGAACTTCTTCCTCGAAGGAATGCAACGGCGCACCCGAGTTCAGAGGGTGGCGTGGGGAGGGATGGGGAGCCTGGGTGCGGATATGCCCAAGCGGCTCCGCCTCTTGCGATTTTGGTATCCGCCTTGATCCAAGACAAGGCGCGATGCCGAATATCGTTTATTTGGCGGACGTTATCTGCCTTGGCACTGTTTTGTGCGTATGCAGCATGCGTGGGCTGCCATGCAGGCTACGTTTATCGCCAGTCCGCGGCCTGCAGGCTCACGCGCGAGCGCACAAAATCGATCAGTGCACGCATGGCGGGCGACGCATAGCGATTGGGCAGCGTGAGAATGAACAGGTGCGCGCCCAGCCCACCAACCGCGTAGCCGGGCAGCACGCGCTCGAATGGCGCGGCCGTCGATGTGGCAAGGGCATGCGTTACGTAGTTGGGCAGCAAGCCGATAGCCATGCCGCGCGCCACCGCATCGGCCAGGAACGGAAAATCCTCCGACTGCATGCGCGGCTCCACCGTCACGCTATGCTGCGTGGTCTTGCCGCGCACGGTGCGCGAGAGCGCCAGCGTCAGGCGCCGCCCCGGCATGGGCGGGCAGACGATGGCCTGCCCGGCCAACCCCTCAGGCGTTGCCACCGGCCCATGCGTCTTCAAATAAGCCTTGGTGGCGAAGAGGCTCCAGCCGATCGGGCAGACCTCGCGCGCGATGGTGTCCTGCGGCGGCGCTGAGGTGATCTTGAACGCCACGTCAATCTCCGAGGCAATCAGGTCATTGACGCGGTTGTTGAACGTCACGCGCAGCGTCACGTTCGGGTGCTCGCGCGCGAATTCGAGCAGCATGTCGCCCAGGAAGAAGCGGCCCAGGCCCGTTGGCACGCTCACCCGCACGTGGCCGCGCACGGTCTGGCCCAGACCGTCGATGGAGGCACGCGCCGTCTCTACCTCCTGCAGCATGCGGCGGCCGTGCTCGAAGAGGGTCTCCCCGGCCTGCGTCAGCTCCAGGCTGCGCGTGGAGCGCCGCAGCAGTTGCGCACCGGTCTCGCGCTCCAGCACCTTCAGGCGGTTGCTCAGGTTGGAGCGCGTCATGCCCAGCTTCTGCGCGGCCGCGGTAAAGCTGCGCGCTTCCACAATCTCGACAAACAGGTGGATGAGGTTGAGGTCCATGATGGAAGCTGGAAGGCTCAGCTGAGAAGCGAGATCGACGGGCAGTGTTGTTCAATGGCATTCACCAGTGTGCGCAATACTAAGCGGATTGTTCAGTACGATTCAATCCGGCATGCTGCGCAGACAAAGCGGAGGTCCAACCCAATAACGAGACCTCGCCCCCAAGGAGACACGCATGACCGCCAGCCTCATCTTTGAAGACCGCCCCGTCGATGCCGACACCCTGCTCGCGCGCGGCTCCGCCCTTGCCGGTGGATTACGCCGCATGGGCGTGCAGGAGGGCGATGTGATCGGTGTGCTGATGCGCAATGCGCCGGCCTACATTGACGTAATGCATGCGTGCCGCATTGCGGGCTGCCACTTCTGCCCGATCAACTGGCACTTCACGCCGGCGGAGGTGGAGTTCCTCATGCGCGATTCGGGCGCCAAGGTGCTGATCGGTCATCGCGATCTGGTCGATGCGGTGGAGCCGCTGCTGCCGCCGCACGTGCAATTGCTGCGCGTGGACGCCGAAGGCACCGACCGCGCCGACGGCTACGCCAACTGGCTTGCGCTGCAGACACCGTACGATGGGCCGCTGGTGTCGCCGCGCGGGCACATGGCCTATACGTCGGGCACCACGGGCCGGCCCAAGGGCGTGGTGCGCCAAGCTGTGCCGCTGGACCAGCTCGATACGCATCTGCAGCAGGCACGCGCCGTGGTGGCCGCCACCTTCGGCATCGTGCCGGGCTGTCGCGCGCTGCTGCCGGCACCGCTGTATCACAGCGCCCCCAGCCTCTTCGCCCAGCAGGCCGCGCAGATGGCGGAAGTGCTGGTGCTGCATCCGCGCTTCGATCCGCTGCGCGTGCTGGAGCAGATCGAGCGCTACCGCATCGACACCGTCTACCTCGTGCCGATCATGTACGTGCGCATGCTCAAGCTGACGGAAGAAGAGCGCAACCGATACGACCTCTCCTCACTGCGCTTCGTGGCCTCCACCGGCGCACCGTGCGCGCCCGAGATCAAGCGCAAGATGATCGACTGGCTCGGTCCTGTCATCTATGAGACCTATGCCTCCAGCGAGACCGGCATGATCACCGTGATGGACCCGCGCGATGCCGCTGCCCGCCCGGGCAGCGCCGGCCGTCCGGTGTGCGATGCCGAGGTGCGCATCCTGCGCGAAGACGGCACGCCCTGCCCCACCGGCGAGGTCGGCCTGATCTACAGCCGCCAACCCGCGTATCCCGACTTCACCTACCGCGGCAATGACGAAGCGCGCAGCAAGATCGAGCGCGACGGTCTGGTCACGCTGGGCGACATGGGCTACCTCGACGCAGACGGCTACCTGTACGTGTGCGATCGCGCATCGGACATGGTCATCTCCGGTGGTGTCAACATCTACCCGGCCGAGATCGAGCATGCATTGCTGCGCCACCCTGATGTGGTGGACTGCGCCGTCTTTGGCGTGCCGTGCGATGAATACGGCGAGCGACTCGTCGCCGTGGTGCAGACCGAACGCGAAGGGCTGCAGGCCGAGGCCGTGATCGACTGGCTGCGTGGCCAGATTGCCGGCTTCAAGATCCCGCGCCAGATCGAGTTCACTCCAGCCCTGCCGCGCGACGACAACGGCAAGATTGCCAAGCGCCGCCTGCGCGATGCATGGTGGGGCGACCGGCAGCGGCGCGTCTGATTGCGATCAGATGCACCGCTGCCGGCGCAGCCCGTCAGGCAATCGCCGGGGCTTGCGTGGCGCCAGACTTGGCAAACAGCGTGCGCTCCGTGAACTTGATGTTCTGCGGATCGTAGTACGGGTCGGCCCACGCGCCAGTCGTCTTCAGCACCAGCGGGTTGGCGGCCGTGGCCTTTGACTCGCTCGCACGGAAGCGGTAGTGATCGAACAGCCGGATGGCTTCGATCGCATACGCCGTGACGATGGCCGGTTCGTAGATGGCGATCAGGCTGTCGCCGTTCTGCTCCTCACCGCCCTTTGACAGGTTGGATGAGCCGCAGAACACCACCGGCTCGTCGCCGTTGAAATCGCACACGACAAACTTGTGGTGGATGTGCTGGCCGGTGCCGGCATCCACCTCTTGCTTGAACGGCGCAGGGGCTTCGTCCTTCAGGTAGGCGAACGACACGGTCTGCGATGGCACGTCGCGGCCCGGTGCGAAGGCATCCACCCCGCCCTGCTTGTCGATCACGCCCAGCGAAAGCAGCCCCGTCTTTTGCGGCACGACGTGTTCGAGCGTATCGAGCATCTCGCCACCGCCGTCGGTCGCCATCACCGCAAACAGTACGGACGACAGTGCGCCCTTCACGCGGTCAGCCGCCTCGGAGAGCAGCGCGTCGGTCTGGTGCGGCGAGAAGCCGAAGCGTGCACGCGGCGTGCTGCCCTGTGGCACGGCTTGCCAGTTGCCCGCCAGCGCATCGGTGCGGAAGGCGGCGGCCACCTTGCGGCTGCCGGCGGCGTCCTCACCGTATTGGCCGATCAAACCCCAGATGTGCTCGAACACCTGCGCATAGAGCTGCGCGGGCTCCTGCTCGAACACCAACACGCTGTTGGCCTGCACGTACAGCCCGCGCAGCGAGAAATTGGCCGAGCCCGCCAGCACGCGTACCGGCTTGCCCGCCGCATCGCGTAGCAGGATCGCCTTGTGGTGCTGGAAGCGTGCGAGATGCGTGCGGCGGACGTCCGCGCCGGCCTGCTTGAAGTAATCCGTAGCCTGCGTCTCAAACGCATCGGGCGTGCCGTGGCCGCTCGGGTGCGCGCCGGCGCCGACGTAGTTGTCCTGGATCACGCGTACCTTGCGGCCGTTCTGCGCGAGCCACGCAAAGGCGCGGATGATGTCTGGCTCGTCCAGGTCATAGGCCAGCACGTCGATGCCATAGCCCTCGGATGCCTGGCACTGGTTGAGCAGATCGATGATGAGGCGGCGGCCAGTGGCGCCCAGGTAGGCGTATTTGTTCTGGTACGGCTGCGTGTCGTACAACAGCGGCGATTTGGTCTGTGCGCGCTTGTCCGGCGCCAACGCCGTGTTGCCACCGTAGTGGTCAATGAACGCCTGCGATGACACATAGCCGCGCACCATGCCCACCGTGGCCCAGTCGCTCATCGGCTGATGCAGCGTCACGTTCACGTTGCGCGTGGCGCGCGTTTCAAGCTGTACGGGGTTGGTCGACGCAAAGTAGCGCGCGTGCACGGTGTAGGCGTACTGCCCCGCCGCGTGCGGCGGAAAGTGGACCCAGTGGAACGACTGGAATGGCGCGTCGATGGAGTCGGCGTACTTGCCGGCCTGCAGGGGAGCATCCGCGTGGATGGGCGCGTCGAACGTCAGGCGGTTGGGCACCCAGTAAGGCGCCCCGCCCTGCGGCGTGCACTGGATGGCAAAACCGGCCAGATCGGCGCGGTCTGCATCGGCCACGTCAAAGGCAAACAGCACCGCGCTGTCGCCCTGATACACCTTCACCTGGAATGAATCGACGGATGTCGCCATGGGGGTCTCCTGGGGTGGCAAAGCATCCAGTTTTTATAGCACCGCGATCGTGACAATCCTCTGACGCAAACGGCGTATTTTTCAGGCGCCATGCGGGTTGACGGGCGATGAGTTCAACGGCGCTTCAATCCGGTCTGCAAGAATCACGCACACGTGGATACCGTCGCGCTTTCCGGCGGGCAAAAAAAACGCAGCGGAAGCCGCTGCGTACGATGAGAACGTGAGGGAGACCTCTCCTCGCCTGCGTAAGTTACACGCAAGTTATGACAAAAATTTGTCACGAAATCGGCTTATGGGGCGCCGGCAAAGGCTTTGCGTGCACATCAGACCGCATTTGCGGCATCTCCATCACTTTTCTGGTCATTTAATTTCCAAGCCCTGCCAACGGATGCTCACTCGCCCGCCACGGCGACGACAGGAAATGCTGCACCCGCTCCGGCCGCACGGCCGCCAGCGTAGACGGCGCCCAACCCGGGCGATGGTCCTTGTCGACCAGATGTGCGCGCACGCCTTCGCAGAAATCTCCGTCTTCAATCCCACGCGCCACGATGCCCAGCTCCATCTGGAAGCATTCGGCCAGCGACAGTTGCCGCCCACGCAGCAACGCCTCGCGCGTGACATGCAGCATGGTCGGCGAATGCGTGGTCATTGCGTCCAGCGTGGCCTGTAACCATTGGCGTGGTTCGCGTGCAGCTTCGCGCTCCAGGCTCTCACGCAGCGTGGCAACGATGCGATCGACCGTTGAACGCCGATCGAAATAGCGCAGCACCCACGGCATGGCCTGCGCCAGCGGCGCGTGCGGAACGATGTTGCACGGCGGCTCGAACACGCGGCGCAGGGCCTGCAACAGATCACCGTCGTGCGGCATGCGCTGCAGGCGGTCTTCAAACGTAGCCAGCCATTCCGCCGGTACGCACAGGTCCGCCAGATGGCAGTGCAGCGCGTCGGCACCCGTGAGCGTCACACCCGTCAGCCCGACATACAGCTCCAGCTCGGGCGACATCACGCTCAGGAAACGCGTCGCCCCAACATCAGGCAAGAAACCGATGCGCGTCTCGGGCATGGCCATCTTCGTGCGTTCGGTCACCACGCGCAGGCGCGCAGCCTGCCCAAGGCCCATGCCGCCGCCCATGGTGATGCCATCCATCAGCGCGACGACGGGCTTCGGGAACTGGTGCAGCGCGTAGTCGAGCCGGTATTCGTCGATGAAGAATTGCAGCCAGCCGTCATCGCCGTCCCGGCGGCCCTGCTTAGCAAGCTGGTAGAGCGAGCGTACATCACCTCCAGCGCAGAAGCCCTTCTGGCCCGCACCGCGCAGCACGAGTGCGACGATGCCATCGTCATGGCGGCATTGCTCTAGCAGCACCGCCAGTTGCCTCACCATGCCGTGCGACAGCGCGTTCAACGCAGACGGCCGATTGAGCGTGATGATCGCGACGCGGTTCACCACGCGCATCAGCACTTCGGGTTCGGTGACGGCCGTATCGGGCTGCACCTGCATCTGGACGGCACTCATTGCAGCGTCTCCGATTCGTGTGTGCTGTGCCAGCGCGGCGCGCGTTTCTCAAGGAAGGCGTTCACGCCTTCGCGCTGGTCGGGGTGATCGAACAGGTCGACAAAGCGCTCGCGCTCCACAGCCAGCGCCGCGCTGCGCGGCACGCCGTTGCGCGCTTGGTGGATCAACTGCTTGCTGAAGGTCACGGCCTGCGGGCTGAGCGTCGTCACCCGCAGCGCCATGGCGATGGCGGCCTCGCGTGCGGCACCAGTCTCCACGACCTCTTCCACCAAGCCGATACGCAGGGCGGTCTGCGCATCAACGCGCTCGCCGGTCAGGATCATGCGTTTGGCCCAGCCTTCACCCACGAGCCACGGCAGCGTCTGCGTGCCGCAACCGCAGCACAGCAGGCCGACGGCGGTTTCGGGCACAGCCAGTTTGGCGTGGGCCTCGGCGATGCGGATATCGCAGGCCAGTGCGCACTCCAGCCCGCCGCCCATTGCAAAGCCGTTGATGGCGGCAATCACCACCGGGCGCGCATTCTGCAACGCCTCAAATGCAGCGCCGAAACGTGCAGCGGCCTCGCGTGCCACATCGCGGTCGCCATCGGCAAAGGTGTTGAGATCAGCGCCGGCGCTGAAGAACTTCGGGCCGTCGCCGGTGATGACGATGGCGCGCACGCGGGCATCCGCGTTCAGGCGCTCCACGGTGGACTGCAGTTGCAGCAAACCTTCCGGCGTAAACGCGTTGGCGGGCGGGCGCTTGAGCGTCAGCAGCGCGACCGTGTTGTCGTGGAGGAAGTCGAGTTCGATCATCACGCGTCTCCGTCCTTGCGATAGAGCTTGATGACGGCGGAGAAGTCGAGCTTGCCGTCGCCCTTTGCGCTCACGGTCTGGTAGAGCTGTTGTGCCAGCGCGCCCAGATAGACCGGCTGACGAACGGACTTGGCCGCATCACCCGCCAGGCCCAGATCCTTGAGCATCAGGTCGGTGCCGAAGCCGCCGGTGTAGCCCCGCGACGACGGCGCGGTCTCGATCACGCCGGGGAACGGGTTATACGTGTCCGAACTCCAGCAGCGGCCGGTGGACGTGTTGATGATGCCGCCCAGCACCTTCGGGTCGATGCCCAGCGCCTCGCCCAGCGACATGGCCTCGGCCACGCCCGCCATGGTGATGCCGAGCACGAGGTTGTTGCAGATCTTCGCTCCCTGGCCAGCACCCGTATCACCGCAATGCACGAGGTTCTTGCCCATGGCGGACAACACCGTGCGGACCTGTTCGAATGCCGCTGCGCTGCCGCCCACCATGAAGGTGAGCGTGCCGGCTGCCGCGCCGCCTGTGCCACCGGAGACCGGTGCGTCGACGAAGGTGTTGCCATGCTCGGCCGCCAGCGCTGCAAACGTCTTCACGCTCGCGGGGTCGATGGTGCTCGAATCGATAATGGGCACGCCCTTGGCAATGCCAGCCAGCACGCCATCCTCCACCGTCAGCACGCTGCGTACGTGCGCGGCGGCGGGCAGCATGGTGATGACGGTCTCTGCGCCCGTCACCGCTTCCTTGGGCGAAGCGGCGGCCACGGCGCCGGCTTCCACCAGCGCCCCCACTGCCTGCGTGTTCAGGTCGAACACGCTGAGCGCGTGGCCCGCCTTGAGCAGGTTGCGCGCCATCGGGGCGCCCATGTTGCCCAGGCCGATGAATGCGATCTTCATGACAACGCTCCTTGGCCGCTCAGCGCAGGCTGATGGTGGTGTTCACGCCGCCGGCATCCACCGCATCGTCAAACCAGCGGGCGGTAACGGTCTTCGTCTGCGTATAGAACTGCACGACCTGCTTGCCGTACGGGCCCAGATCGCCCAGCTTGGAGCCACGCGAACCCGTAAAGCTGAAGTACGGCACCGGTACCGGAATCGGGATGTTGATGCCGACTTGGCCGACATCGATCTCGCTCTGGAACTTGCGTGCCGACGCGCCGCTCTGCGTGAACAGGCCCACGCCGTTGCCAAACGGGTTGGCATTGACCAGCGCAATGGCGTCATCCAGCGTCGGTGCCGTCAGCACAACCATCACCGGCCCGAAGATCTCGTTGGTGTAGATGTCCATGTCAGTCGTCACATCGGTGAAGATGGTTGGGCCGACGAAGTTGCCTTCTTCATAGCCCTTCACCTGCACGTTGCGGCCGTCCAGTGCGAGCGTGGCACCTTGCTGTACACCCGATTCGATCAGACCAAGAATGCGTTGCTTGGCGGCGCGAGAGACGACGGGGCCGACGTCCGTGCCCGGTTCCACGCCAGCGTTCACCTTGAGTGTCTTGGCCTTCTCCACAAGCTCGGGCACCCACTGCTGGGCCGCGCCCACCAGCACCACGACAGACGTCGCCATGCAGCGCTGCCCCGCCGCGCCAAAGGCCGCACCGGCCAGCGCATTGAGCGTCTGCTCGCGGTTGGCATCGGGCAGCACCACGGCGTGGTTCTTCGCACCCATCATCGATTGCACACGCTTGCCGTGTTCGCTGCCCAGTCGGTACACGTGCGTGCCGACTGCGGTGGAACCCACAAACGAAATCGCCTTGATGTGCTCGTGCGTGCAGAGCGCATCGACCACATCCTTGCCGCCGTGCACGACGTTCAGCACACCCGGCGGGATACCGGCGTCCAGCGCCAGTTCCACCAGCAGCATGGTCGACAGCGGGTCCTGCTCCGACGGCTTGAGCACGAACGTGTTGCCGCACACGATGGCCATCGGGAACATCCACAGCGGGATCATGGCCGGGAAGTTGAACGGCGTGATGCCGGCGCATACGCCAATCGGCTGGCGCAGCGTGTAGGTGTCCACCGCGCCGGCCACGTTCTCCAGAAACTCGCCCTGCTGCAGCGAGCCGATCGAGCACGCGTGCTCCACCACCTCCAACCCGCGGAAGATGTCGCCCTCGGCATCGGGCAGCGTCTTGCCCTGCTCCGCCGTGAGCGTGCGGGCAATGCGCGGCATGTGCTCGCGAATCAGCGCCTGGAACTTGAGCATGATGCGCATGCGTGCGCCCACTGGCGTGTTTTTCCACGTGGCGAAGGCCGCGTGTGCGGATTGGATGGCCGCATCCACCTCGGCTGCCGTAGCAAACGGCACGCGCGCCAGCACTTCTTGCGTGGCAGGGTTCACGATGTCGCGCCACTCCTTCGACTTGGACTCGACAAACTCACCGCCGATCAGCAGCTTGACGGTGGGCGGGGTGTCCTGATTGGCGGCAGGCTTGGCGGAAGCGAGAGAGGCAACGGCGCTCATTGGGGGTCTCCTAAGCAAATCGATGGCGGGGTTCAGTGGGGATCAATTGGATCAGGCGAAGTCTTCTTCCCAGTACTCGCCGGGCAAGCGATCGGGCTGGGGCGTGCGCTCCAGTTCAAGCCGGCGCAGCTCAACGCGGCGGATCTTTCCGGAGATGGTCTTGGGCAGCTCGCTGAACTGCAGGCGGCGGATGCGCTTGTACGGTGCGAGCTTTTCGCGCGAGAAGAGGAACACGGCGCGTGCGAGTTCGGGGCCAGCTTCGTAGCCCTGGCGTACTGTCACGAACGCCTTGGGCACGGACAAACGCAGTGGGTCGGAACTCGGCACCACGGCAGCTTCGGCAATGGCCTCGTGTTCGATCAGCACACTCTCCAGCTCGAAGGGACTCAGGCGGTAGTCGGATGACTTGAACACGTCATCCGTGCGGCCCACGTAGACGAAATAGCCGTCGTCGCGGCGCATGGCCACGTCGGAGGTGTGGTAGTAGCCGTTGCGCATGGCTTCGGCGGTGGCCTTGGCGTTGTTGGCGTAGCCCTGCATCAGGCCCAGCGGGCGGTGCGAAAGCGGCAATACGATCTCGCCTTCGCTGGCGGGCTGGTCATCGTGGTCGACCAGTTCCACGCGGTAGCCCGGCAGCGGGCGACCCACCGAGCCCGGCACCACCGGCTGGCCTGGCGTGTTGCCAATCTGGCAAGTGGTCTCGGTCTGGCCAAAGCCATCGCGAATGGTCACGCCCCACGCGCTGCGCACGCGCTCGATGATCTCGGGGTTCAACGGCTCGCCTGCACCAACGATCTCTCGCAGCTTGACCGGGTACGACGCCAGCGGCTCCTGCACCAGCATGCGCCAGACGGTGGGCGGCGCGCATAGCGTGGTCACGCCACAGCGCACCAGAACGTCCAGTGTGTCCTTCGGCACGAAGCGCGCGTAGTTGTAGACGAACACACAGGCCTGCGCATTCCACGGCGCAAAGAAGCAGCTCCACGCGTGCTTGGCCCAGCCCGGCGAGCTGATGTTCCAGTGGATGTCGCCCGGCTGCAGGCCGATCCAGTACATGGTCGACAGGTGGCCGACGGGGTAGCTCTGGTGCGTATGCTCGACCAGCTTGGGCTTGGACGTGGTACCCGAGGTGAAGTACAGCAGCAGTGGATCGGTGGCCTTCGTGAGACCATCGGGAACGAAATCGGCAGGTGCACTGTAGGCACCGGCCAGATCGACCCAGCCCTCACGCTGCGCCCCCACGGCGATGCGCTTGACGCCAGCATCCACGGCATCGAACTTGTGCAGCTCTGCTGCATCAACGACCACGCAATTCGCGCCGCCAAGTTCCACGCGGTCGCGCACGTCGTCGGGCGAAAGCTGCGTGGTGGCCGGCAGCACGATCGCGCCCAGCTTCATCGCGGCCAGCATCACGTCCCACAGTTCCACGCGGTTAGGCAGCATCAGCAGCAGACGGTCGCCGCGCACGATGCCTAGCCCGCGCAGGAAGTTCGCCATGCGCGACGAACGCTCGGACATCTGCGCGAACGAGAGCTTCAACCCTTCGCCTTGCAGGTCATCGACGATCCACAGCGCCGGCTTGTCGTTGCCACGCGCCATCACATCGAAGTAATCGAGCGCCCAGTTGAACGTGTCCAGCTTCGGCCATGCAAACTCGCGGTACGCGTGGTCGTAGTCGGTGCGATGGCGCAGCAGGAAATCGCGCGCCTCCACAAAACCCTTTGCTGCAAATGCCACTTCGCTCATCGTCGTCTCCTGGTCGGCGCGTCTGCGCTCTTTCATCGCTGTTTCTTACTCGGTCGATGCGGCGCAGGGCGTACTACACGTGCCGCGCAATCACCATCCGCTGGACTTCGCTGGTGCCTTCGTATATCTGGGTGATGCGCGCGTCGCGGTAGTGGCGCTCGACGGCGTAGTCGGCCAGGTAGCCATAGCCGCCGTGGATCTGGATGGCGTTGGAGCAGATCTCCTCGGCCAGTTCAGACGCATAGAGCTTGGCCTGCGAGGCTTCGGATAGGCAGGGCTTGTCGGCACTGCGCAGACGCGCGGCGTGGTGAACCAACAAACGTGCTGCGTTCAGGCGCGTGGCCATGTCGGCCAGCATGTTGGCGATGGTCTGGTGCTCGCGCAGCGCCTTGCCGAACTGGATGCGCTCATTCGCGTAGTGGCGTGCGGCATCGAACGCGGCGCGCGCAATGCCCACGGCCTGCGCGGCAATGCCGATGCGCCCGCCTTCCAGGTTGGATAGTGCGATCTTCAAGCCCTCGCCGCGTTCGCCCAGCAGGTTCTCTTCCGGCACGGCGCAGTCTTCCAGCGTGATCGGGCAGGTGTCCGACGCGCGAATACCGAGCTTGTGCTCCGGCCGCCCGACATGAAAGCCCGGCGTGTCCGTCGGCACGATAAAGGCGGAGATACCGCGCTTGCCCGCTTCGGGGTCGGTCACGGCAAACACGATGGCGATGTCGGCCCGCGCGCCGTTGGTGACGAACTGCTTGTTGCCGTTGAGCACCCACTTGCCGTCGCGAAGCACGGCGCGTGTGCGCAGGTTGTTGGCTTCGGAACCGGCGTGCGGCTCGGTCAGGCAAAACGCGCCAATCGCGCGGCCGGTGGCCAGGTCCGGCAGATAGCGCGCCTTCTGTGCCTCGGTGCCAAACTTGAGGATCGGGCCGCAGCCGACCGAGTTGTGCACGCTCATCATCGTGGCGCAGGCGGCGCAGCCGGCGGCCACTTCTTCCAGCGCGAGCGCATAGGCCACGTAGTCGGTGTAGGCGCCGCCCCACTCTGGCGGCACGATCATGCCCAACAGCCCCAGATCGCCCATCTCGCGCACTACGTCATCTGGCAGTGCACCATCACGGTCCCATTGCGCCGCGTTGGGCGCGAGGCGCTCGGTGGCAAAGTCACGCGCAGCGTCGTGGATCATCCGCTGCTCTTCCGTATAGAAATCGTCCATCACTTGCTCTCTGCTTGCCGACCGCGTGACGCTGCGTGCTTGGGCGCCTTACACTGTGCAGCCCGCGGCGCGTGTACTCGATGGGGAAAAAGTGTAGGCACGCGGCGCGCGGGCTTCGATGCCCGTCACGCTCAACTTGCGTGAGCGGATTTGCCATACCGCGCTGCCGCAACGTTCGCTACGACGATGAAGAACAACGAAAAAGGGACCGTCTCAGTCAGCCTCGTCAATGAGGCCGTGACACGCGCACGCGCGCACGGTGTCGATATGCAGCCGATCATGGCGGCGGCAGGTATTACGCAGCAGATGCTCACCTCGCCGCGCAGCCGCGTGTCGTCCACGCAGTACGGCACGCTGTGGGCCGGCATTGCACAGGCCATGGACGACGAGTTCTTCGGGCAGGATGCGCACCCCATGCGCTGGGGCAGCTTCGTGGCGATGACGCAGGCGGCGCTTACCGCGCGCACCGGCCGGCAGGCGCTACAGCGCGCGACCGGCTTCCTGCGGCTCGTGCTGGATGATCTGCACGTGCAGATCGAAGAGGATGCGCAGCACGTGCGCCTGGTCTTCCTGCACCGTAAGGGTACGCGCGTGCCACCCATGTTCACCTACGCCACGTGGTTCATCATGGTCTACGGCTTGGTCTGCTGGCTGGTGGGCCGTCGCATTCCGCTCATTGCCGCCCGCTTCCGCTGCGCAGAGCCGCAAGACGTGCAGGAATATCGCCTGATGTTCTGCGATGACATGGCGTTCAAGCACGATGCGTCCTACGTCGATCTCTCGCCCGCCTTTCTTGACCTGCCGGTCATCCAGACCGCCGCGTCCATCAAGACCTTTCTGCGCGATGCGCCGGGCAGCTTCATCGTCAAGTACCGCAACCCGGATTCCTTCGCGGCACGCGTGCGCAAGACGCTGCGCAACCTGCCGGTGGCCAGTTGGCCTGCATCAGACGCGATGGCGCTCAAGCTGAACGTGGCCGAGGCCACTATGCGCCGGCGCCTCAAGCTGGAAGGCCACACGTATCAGTCGATCAAGGATGATTTGAGGCGCGACATTGCCATCGGGCAATTGCAGGACACGCGTCGGACGATTACCGACATTGCGGTGGCGGTGGGCTTTGCAGAGCCGAGCGCATTTCACCGAGCCTTCCGCAAGTGGACAGGCATGCGACCGACGGACTATCGATCGATCAGCTAGGCGTCGAGCCGCAACGCCATGTGCTCTTCGTCGTAGAAGCGATCACCGACACGCATGGCGCGGCGCTCGACGCCAAAGGTTTCGAAACCCGCGTTGCGATACAGCTGTTGCGCACGTGGGTTTTCGGCGTTAACGCAGAGTTGGATCTGCAGCACGCGAGCGGCGCGCGCATGCGCGATGGCGGCGTCCAGCAGACGACCTGCAATCCCGCCCCGCCGGTGTGCCGGGTCTACAAACACGCCCCACAGCACGGCCTTGTGCGCGACTTGCGCAAGCGGTTCGCGGCGCAGGCCCGCAATGCCGATCAGTTCAGGCCCAGCAAACGCGCCGAACACGACTTGATGATCGGTCGTGCGAATGCGGTTACGCGTTTCCTCCAGCGTGCGCCCCGACTCTTCCTCGTGCGTCGGCCAGATGGCGGTCGGTGCGTCGTGGATGGCCTTCAAACGCAGCGCCTTGAAGGCTTCAGCATCGTCAGCGATCAACGGGCGGATGGCGATATCGGTCATGGCTGCTTGGCCTCCACGTTGAAAGCCTCGCCCGTTTCAAAGAAGGCACCGCCTGCAAGATAGTGCACGGTCTTGCTGCCGGCATCGGTGAAATGCCAGCGGCCGTTGCTGAACAGCGCGGGGTCTGCCCAGGCGGCGGTCACTTCTGCGATGAAGAGGTCGTAGCGTTTCTCGTTGTGCGGCTCGGGAATGACGCGGCATTCCAGCCACGCCGCGCAGCCGGCCACCAGCGGCACGTCGATGGTGCGGGCGGGCATGGTGGCGAGGCCGAGCGCTTCGAACTTGTCGCCGTCGCGGCCAGAGAGTGTGCCGACGGTCAGTGTGGTCTCGGCGATCGCGCGAGTGGGGATGTTGAGTGCGAACACGCCGGAGGCTTCGATCAACTCGCGCGTGAGTGTGCGGCTGTCGACGACGACCAGTACCTTGGGCGGGTCAAAATCGAGTGGCATCGCCCAAGCGGCGGCCATGACGTTGCGCACGCCGTTGTGGGCGCTGCTGACCAGCGTGGTCGGGCCGTGGTTCAGGAGGCGGTAGGACTTCGCCAGCTCTACCGGAGCTAGCGTGATGGGATCGGACATGGTGGTGAGGCGCGACTTGCGGGAGGCGCCATCATAGGCCAACGTTGTTGGATGCGCTGGTGGCGGTGTTGGTCTTGTTTTTCTGGTGTTGATGCATCCCTTGTTTCAGCCCCCTGCCGGGGCAGGCTCGCCATCCAACTGGCACGGCAGGGGCATCAGGTGCTTACAATTGAAAAAATGCGTACGCCGATTCTGGAAGACGCCTTGGCCACGCCCTGTATCGGCGACGTCGATGTCGTCCTCGCAAGCAGCGGCGCCTTGATTACCGTGCAGCAACAGGAGAGAACCCGATGATCAAAGTCAGTGTCATGTACCCGTACACCGCAGGCGCGCGATTCGATCATGCCTACTACCGCGAGCGGCATATGCCCATGATGAAACAGCTGCTCGGCGCGGCATGTCTGTACTACACGGTGGACAAGGGCATCACAGGTGGTGCTCCAGGCACTGCCCCTGTGTACGTGGCCAAGTGCGATTTCGTCTGCACGTCTGTCGAAGCTTTCCTGGCGGCCCGCGGCCCGCACGCGCAGGAGATCAAGGCCGACATCGCCAATTACACGGATATACAACCCGTGCTGCAAATCAGTGAGGTGGTCGTGGAACGTTCGGAAGTCTGACCACAAAAACAAAACCCCGGCGATCACTCAACCGGGGTTCCGATTTACTCAGCGACGCGCTTGGCAATATGCTCCAGCGCCTCCTCCACCTGATCAATCAAGATCAGGCAAAGATCACCGGGCTGTAACCGCCCCAGCGCTGTATCGATCGCCAGGAACTCACCGCGGATCTCGTCGATGCGGCTGGTGCGCTCAGCGCCCTGCAACCCTTCACGCAGCAGCGCCAGCACTTCGCCGTCTTCACGGCCGCGCTGGCATTGGTCTTCGTACAGCAGGACATCGTCGAACACCCCGCCGAGGATCTGCGTCTGCTTGCGGATGTCCTCGTCACGGCGGTCACCCGCCCCGCTGATCACCACCGAGCGGCGCGTGGCCGGCATCGTTGCCACGGCGTTGCACAGCGCCTGGATGGCATCGGGGTTGTGGCCGTAGTCGGCAATGAGCGTGGCGCCCTTGTAGTCGAACAGGTTGAAGCGCCCCGGCGCCGTAGCGGCGTCGTTCACAAACGTCGCCAGCCCGCGGCGGATGATCGCCCAGTCGATGCCAAGCGCCCATGCAGCGGCAATCGACGACATTGCGTTCTCGACCTGGAAGCCGATCGTGCCGTTGCGCGTGAGCGGAATGTCGGCCAGCGCGATGCGCGTTTCGCTGGCGCCTTCGGTGGCTATGATCTCGGCCCCCTCGACAAACACCACACGCTTGCCCTGGGCACGATGCAGCGCCATGGTCGGCAAGCCAACGTCCTGCGCAAAGAACGTGATCGAGCCGGGGCAGGCATCGGCCATGCGCGCGACCATCGGGTCAGCGGCGTTGAGCACGGCCATGCCGTTGGGCGCCACGTTCTGCACGATCACGCTCTTGAGCACGGCCAGGTCTTCGACGGTGCTGATGTAGTTCAGGCCCAGGTGGTCGCCCTCGCCCACGTTGGTCACCACGGCCACATCGCAGCGGTCGAAGGCCAGGCCTTCGCGCAGCAGGCCGCCGCGCGCGGTTTCGAACACGGCGGCATCCACGTCGGGGTGCAGCAGCACGTTGCGGGCGCTGCGCGGGCCACTGCAGTCGCCCGTATCGATGCGCTGGCCTTGGATGTACACGCCGTCGGTGCCGGTCATGCCCATGCGCAGACCGCTGGAGGCCAACAGGTGGGTGATCAGGCGTACCGTGGTGGTCTTGCCGTTGGTGCCGGAGACCGCCACCACGGGGATGCGGCCGTCATCGCCATCGGCAAACATCGTCGAGACGATGGCCTCGCCCACGGCACGGCCCTTGCCGTACGACGGCTGCAAGTGCATGCGCAAGCCCGGCGCGGCGTTGACTTCAACGATGCCACCAGCCTGGTCTTCAAACGGCTTGAGCATCGTTTCGCACACAGCGTCCACGCCACAGATGTCGAGCCCGACCATCTGCGCGGCGGCCACGGCGCGTGCCGCGATGGCCGGATGGACGTCGTCGGTCACGTCGGTCGCAGCACCACCTGTAGAAAGGTTGGCGTTGTTACGCAGCACCACGCGCGTGCCCTTCGGCGGCACGGCGTCGGCATTCAGGCCCTGCTTGGCGAGCGTGGCCAGTGCAATATCGTCAAAGCGGATTTTCGTGAGCGACGTGGCATGCCCTTCACCACGGCGCGGGTCGCGGTTCACCTCATCGACCAGCTCGCGCACCGTATGCTTGCCGTCGCCGATGACCTGCGGCGGGTCGCGGCGCGCAGCGGCCACCAGATGCTTGCCCACCACGAGCAGACGGAAATCATGGCCGGGGATGTAGCGCTCGACGATCACGTCCGACGAGATGTCGGCCGCCACTTCGTAGGCGGTCATCACCTCTTCCCGCGTGCGGATGCGCACGGCCACGCCCTTGCCCTGGTTGCCGTCGCGCGGCTTGACCACGACCGGGCCGTTGATTTCCTGTGCGGCTTCCCAGGCTTCTTCGGCGCTGCGCACCGAGCGGCCCAGCGGCACCGGCACACCGGCCGCATGCAGCAGGGTCTTGGTCAGGTCCTTGTCCTGCGCGATGGACTCGGCCACTGCGCTGGTCATGTCGGTCTCAGCAGCTTGAATGCGGCGCTGCTTGCTGCCCCAGCCAAACTGCACCATCGAGCCCTGTGTCAGGCGGCGATACGGAATGCCGCGCGCCACGGCGGCGTAGACGATGGAACCGGTGCTCGGGCCCAGGCGCACGTCTTCGTCCAGGTCGCGCAGGCGGTGCAGTGCGTCGTCCAGATCGAACGGCTGGTCATCACGCGCCGCCAGACAGAGTTGGCCTGCCAGCTCGAACGCCAGTCGCCCGACTTCCTCTTCGCTGTATTCGACAACGACTTGGTAGGTGCCGGGTTCGAGCGTCGGCTCGGTGTGGCTGAAGGTAACCGGGCAGCCCGCAGCGGCCTGCAGGCCCAGCGCAGCGGCTTCCAGCGCGTGCGCCATCGACGGCGCGTCGGCTTCGTCATCCGGCCGCAGTGGGCCGATGGCCGGGAAGCGTGCCCGCAGGCGGTCTTCAAAGCCCGGCAGCTCGGTCAACAGGAGCGATTGGTCCGAGCAGGCCACGATGGCCTCGATGGCCGTGTGACGACACCAGAGATTCGGGCCGCGCAAGGCCCGGATACGAGAGACTTCCATACAGTCGGCTTTCCGTTGTGCTGTGGGCTGCTTTTGGTCAGGCCCGGTGTTCCGTGCGGCCCATCCACTGGTGTACCTGCTCGACGGTGGCATCAATCGCGCATTCGTCGCATTGCAGGACCAGCAGGTCACCAGGCGCGAGCTGCGACAGTGCCGCTTCCACGGCATCCTGGCGTTTGCCCCCGTCGACGACGACCTCGGCCACGCGGCCGCCTTGCTGCAGTCCTTGCTTGAGCAGCGCACGCGCCTGGGGCTCGAATTGGGCGTCAGCGCGCTTGACGCTTGCGTCTTCGCACAGCAGCACGCGGTCGAATGTTTGGCCGATAACCGTGCCCTGTGCCACGAGGTCTTCATTGCGGCGTTGCAGGCCAGCACCAAACACCAGCGTCCGGCGTTCTGCCGGGAAGTTGTCCAGCGCGCCGGCCAGAGCTTGCAGTGCCGACGCGTTGTGCGCGTCGTCCACCACGATCGTGGCGCCGTTGTGCTGGAACAGCGTGAAGCGGCCCGGCACATCCACCTGGCCAACGTCAAACGTAACGATGCCGGCGCGGATCAGCTCATGCGAGATGCCCAGCGCCCAGCCGGTGGCCACAGCGGCCAGCACGTTCTCGACCTGGAACGGCACCCGGCCTGCGTAGGCCAGCGGAATGGCCGACACATCGGCCAACGCCACCTCGGTCTGGCCGGTGGCGAGCACCACCTTGCCGTCGCGCACGAACACCGCCCGCTTGCCCTCGGCACGGTGCGCGGCAATGGCCGGCAGATCACCCGAGAGGGCGAAGAAGATCACCTCGCCGTCGCACAACTCGGCCATCTCGACCAAGCGTGCGTCAGCGGCATTGAGCACGCCCACGCCGGTTTTCAGCACCACGTCAATCTGCGTACGCAGGACGCTGTACATGCGGTCTTCGTCTTCGACGTAGAAATCGCCCAGGTGATCGGGCTGGCCGAAGTTGGTGACCACGCCGACCTGGCAGCGGTCATACGGCAGCCCTTGCGACAGGATCATGCCGCTGTCGTTCTCGAACACGGCGGCTTCCACCGCGCGGTTCATCAGGATGCGGTGGCAGGCGTCCCAGGCGGCGCGGTCGCCGCGTGCACCGGCTTCCACCTGGCGGCGGTCCAGGTACAGGCCATCGCTGCAACCCAGCCCCGTGTGCTTGCCGGAAAGCTGCAGCAACTGCGCCACCAGCTTGGCCACGACGGTCTTGCCGTTGGTGCCCGTGATGCCGACGATGGGAATGCGGCCGTCGTCCTGCACGCCGTTCTTGTCGGCGAACAGGTGGTCGACAATCGCGCGGCCCACCGGGCGCGGTTCCCCTTGGGCGGGGCGGATATGCATCAGCAAACCCGGCCCGGCGTTCACTTCGACGACGGCGCCGCGCTGTTCGTCCAGCGGGCGCGAGATGTCTTCAGCCACCAGATCCACGCCGGCAATGTCCAGACCAACTACCCGCGCGGCCAGCGACACATGGGCCGCCACGCTCGGGTGCACACGGTCGGTCACGTCAAAGGCGACGTTGCCGTTGCGCTGGATCAGCACGGTGCGGCCTGCAGGCGGCACGGCGGTGCCATCGGCATAACCCTGGCGCTTGAGCTCCAGGCGCGCGGCGGAATCCAGGCGCACGGGGTTCAGCGGGTGCTCTTCGGTGGGGCCACGGCGCGGGTCGGCGTTGATCTGCGATTCGATCAATTCCTCAATGGTGGAGGTGCCATCGCCGACAATCGATGCGGTCTCGCCCATGGCCGCTGCCGCCACACGGCCGCCCACCACCAGCAGGCGGTGCTCGTTGCCGGAGACGAAGCGCTCGACGATCACGCCGTTGCCTTCCTCGATGGCCACGGCGTAGGCGGTTTCCACCTCTTCGCGCGTCATCAGGTTTGTGAAGACGCCGCGGCCGTGATTGCCGTCGTACGGCTTGACCACCACGGGCACGCCAATGTCTTCAGCGGCGTCCCAGGCGTCTTCGGCGCTGTCGACCATGCGGCCTTCCGGCACCGGCACGCCGCACGACTGCAATAAGCTTTTCGTAAGGTCCTTGTCGCGCGAGATCGATTCGGCAATGGCGCTGGTGCGGTCCGTCTCGGCCGTCCAGATGCGGCGCTGGCGTGCGCCGTGGCCCAATTGCACGAGGTTGCCGTCCGACAGGCGAATGGACGGAATGCCCCGGTCGTCAGCAGCATCCACGATGCAAGCCGTGCTGGGGCCGAGGCAGTGGTCGTCCACCAGATCGCGCAGCGTTTCGACTGCCGCGTCCACGTCGAACGGGCGGTCTTCAATGGCGGCCATGACCAAGTCGCGCGCGGCAAACAGTGCTGCGCGGGTCACGTCTTCGTGCCAGGCACGCACGATCACCTTGTAGACGCCGCGGATCGGGGTCTCGCGTGCTTTGCCGAAACCGCCCGGCATGCCGGCCAGGTTCTGCAGCTCAAGTGTGACGTGTTCCAGGATGTGACCCGGCCAGGTGCCTTCCTTCAGGCGCATCAGGAAGCCGCCGCGCACGCCGGGGCTGCAGCGGTGCTCGATCAGCGTTGGCAGCCACGTCGACAGGCGCTCATAGAACCCCGGAATCGTGTTGGAAGGGAAATCTTCCAATTCACCAATGTCGACCCATGCCTCCAGCACTGGCCGATATGTCCACATATTCGGGCCGCGCAGCGACATGACATCGAGAATCTCAATGTCCTTCTTCTTCATCGAATTAGCTTGGAAAGCAGTGGGCGAAATGCCCGAGAAAATGAAGCGTTACCTTTCAATAACGTTACAACGGCTTCGGCGTTGACCGCTTGAGCCAGGAGTGCGTTGTGCACCGCACCAAATTCCTGGCTCGCTCCCCTATGTATACTTGCGAGCAAAATTTGCGGGCCGCCGGGCGCTCAACGCGCGCGATGGCCGCACCATTGCTCCGATTTATGTTCGTCCTTTACCCGTTTTGGGCTGTTTTTTGGGCCATTGGGACGCGCTTTTTGAATTCTTTGCGCCGCTCATGACCCAGTCCTCCCCAACATCCACCCCCAACCTTGCCCGCGCTCAGGACCCCTGGAGTGTCGAGCTCGGCTCAAGCCTCGCTCCAGAGGAAACCGTCCTGGCTGGGCTGCAGCTCGATTTGGACGCAAGGCTGCATTTTACCCAAGGGTGGCTGGTTGTTACGCATCGCCGCCTGATCGGGCGGGCACCCGGCGGAAAGGACTTGCAAAGCTGGGACATCGCGCCCGGCATGACGCTTTCGCATACCGACCACGCCGGCGTGGGCACACTGGAGCTGGCCGACGGTCAGCAACGCCTGGCGAGCTGGCGGTACACGCTGGGCCACAACGCCGACGCCTTGCGGCTCGCCGACGTGTTCGACGCGCGCCGCAACGCCCTGACCGCAGGCGCGGAGCCCGCCCCGGCCGACGCAGACGTCTGCCCGACCTGCAAGGCGCCGCTGCCGCCGGGTGAAGACACCTGCCCGCAATGCAGCCGCGAGCTGGAACAGCCGCCTTCCACCTGGGCGCTGCTGCGCCTGTGGCGCTTTGCCCGGCCGTATCGGTGGCAGTTGCTGGCCGGTTTCGCCCTGCTGTTGCTCGGCACCGGCGCCACCCTGGTCCCGCCGTACCTGACGATGCCCTTGATGGACAAGGTGCTGATCCCGTACCAGAACGGCACCCCGATCGACTACGGCCTGGTCACGCTTTACCTGTCCGGCCTCTTTGGCGCGGCGCTGGTGGCGTGGTCGCTGGGCTGGGCGCGCACCTACCTGCTGGCGCGCGTGTCCGAGCGCATCAGCGCCGACTTGCGCACCACGACGTACGAGCACCTGCTCAAGCTGTCGCTGGAGTATTTCGGCGGCAAGCGCACGGGCGACCTGATGGCCCGGATCGGCTCCGAAAGCGACCGGATCAGCGTGTTCCTGTCGCTGCACCTGCTCGACTTCGCCACCGACGTGCTGATGATCGCGATGACAGCAGTGATCCTGGTCTCGATCGACCCGTGGCTGGCGCTCGTCACGCTGATGCCGCTGCCGTTCATCGCGTGGATGATCCACCTGGTGCGCGACCGCCTGCGCCACGGTTTCGAGAAGATCGACCGGATCTGGTCGGAAATCACCAACGTGCTGGCCGACACGATCCCGGGCATCCGCGTAGTCAAGGCCTTCGCCCAGGAAAAGCGCGAAGTCACGCGCTTTGCCGAGGCCAACAAGCACAACCTGGCCATCAATGACCGGGTGAACGCCGTCTGGTCGCTGTTCACCCCCACCGTGACCATGCTGACGGAGGTGGGCCTGCTGGTGGTGTGGATCTTCGGGATCTGGCAGATCAGCCACGACGCCATCAGCGTGGGCGTGCTCGTAGCGTTCCTGACGTATATCAGCCGCTTCTACACGCGCCTGGACTCGATGAGCCGCATTGTGTCCGTCACGCAGAAGGCGGCGGCCGGCGCCAAGCGGATCTTCGACATCCTCGACCACGTGTCGAGCGTGCCGGAGCCGACAAAGCCCATGCACCTCGACAAGGTTGATGGCGCGATCGAACTGCGCGACCTGGGCTTCCGCTACGGCAACCGGGCGGTGATCCGCGGCCTGAACCTGTCGATCCAGCCGGGCGAGATGATTGGCCTGGTGGGGCATAGCGGCTCGGGCAAGAGCACGCTGGTGAACCTGATCTGCCGCTTCTACGATGTGTCGGAAGGCGCGATCCGCGTGGACGGCGTCGACATCCGCTCGCTGCCCGTCTCGGAATTCCGCCGCAACATCGGTCTGGTGCTGCAGGAGCCGTTCCTGTTCTTCGGCACGATTGCCGACAACATCGCCTACGGCAAGCCCGACGCCACGCGCGAGGAGATCGTTGCCGCCGCGCGCGCCGCGCATGCGCACGAGTTCATCCTGCGCCTGCCGCATGGCTATGACTCGCTGGTGGGGGAACGTGGCCAGGCACTGTCGGGCGGTGAGCGCCAGCGCATTTCGATTGCGCGCGCGCTGCTCATCAACCCGCGCATCCTGATCATGGATGAGGCCACGTCGTCCGTGGACACGACCACCGAGAAGGAAATCCAGAAGGCGCTCGACAACCTCGTGCAGGGCCGGACGACCATCGCCATCGCGCACCGCTTGTCGACGCTACGCAAGGCGGATCGCCTGGTCGTCATGGACCGCGGCCAGATCGTCGAAGTGGGCAACCACGACGAGCTGCTCGCGCGCGAAGGGGCGTACTACAAGCTCTATCAGGCACAGGCCCGCAATGTCGATGCCGACACTGACATGACGAGCGACGGTGAGCGTGTGGACGCTGCCGAGCCCGCGTACGCGCAGTAAGCGCGCAATCACGTTTCTGGAATAGCACGGCAATGCAGACGCCCGATTTCACCCTGAGCCGCAACAACCTCGGCAAGCTGGTCATAACCCTGGCCGACGGCACCTCGCATGAAGGCGTAGTGCCCGTGCGTGCGTTTCCGATTTCCGCTGCGGGCGACGGCTTCAGCCTGATGAGCACCGATGGCCGCGAGCTGGTCTGGATCACGCGGCTGGATGCACTGCCCGAACCCACGCGCACGCTGATCGCAGACGAACTGGCCACACGCGAGTTCATGCCCGAGATTCGCAAGATCATCGGCGTATCGACCTACGCAACGCCCAGCACGTGGACCGTGCAGACCGATCGCGGTCAAACCGACCTCGTACTGCGCGGCGAGGAAGACATCCGCCGCCTGACTGGCAGCACGCTGCTGATCTCGGACAGCCACGGCATCCACTACCTGATCCGCGATCACTTTGCGCTGGACAAGCCCAGCCGCAAGATCCTCGACCGTTTCCTCTGAGCTGAACGGCCGTCACCTAGTGACTGACGCGGGTGACGACGCAGGCTGCACCGTCGCCATCACCTGGCTGAGCAATGTCTCGGCCTGCTTCCAGATCGCGCGCTGGTTGTAGTCGCCCGCCGTGGTGACGACCACCATGCCGAGCGCGGGAATGATCCACAGGCGCTGGCCGCCATTGCCGATGCCGCCGACCCAGTCCTGCTGCGCGCCACCCGCCTCAACCTTGCCGAGCCACCATTGATACCCGTACTGCAGCCCAGGCTCGATGCCGGTGTCGATGCGTGGGCGCGTCGATTCCGCAATCCACTCGGCAGGTACGATCTGGCGACCCTGCCATTGGCCGTGCTGCAGCACCAGTTGCCCGATGCGGGCGAGATCGCGCGACCGCAGCCGCAAGCCGGCGTGCGCCATCGGGCGGCCGCGAAAATCGTCGACCCACTCCCAATCGGTGATACCTAGCGGTTCAAAGAGTTGCTTGCGTGCGTACTCGGGCAGCGACATGCCCACGCGCTCCACCAGCAGTTGTGCCAGCACTGCGGTGTTGCCGCCGTTGTAGTTGAACTGCGTGCCAGCCGGCGCCGCCATTGGCCGGTCGAATACGTAGTGCGCCTGCGCGCCGCGCCAGATCAGGCCGAACTCGTCGTTATCCAGGAGGCCGGTCGCGTTCCATTCGTTCCAGGCCAGACCGCTCGACATCGAGAGCATCTGCGCCAGCGTGATCACCTCGCGCCCTTGCCCATTGAGGTCGGTCAGATCCGAAAACAATGACAACGCGGGCGTGTCGAGCGACGGCGTCTTGCCTTGCACCTGCGCAATCCCCCATAGCAGGCTCGTCACCGATTTGCTGATCGACCGGACGTCGTGCACGGTCGTTGGACCGAATGTTCGCGTGGTGCGGAATAGGTCTTTGATGCGCTCGTCCTTGCCGGGCCGATAGACCTCGGCCACCAGACGGCCGTTGCGCACGACGAGCAAGCTGTGGAAGTTGATATCGCCGTCTGCGAGGTTACGTAGGACGCGGCAGAGGCGATCAGCATCGAAGCCGGCAGCGGTAGGGCTCGCGTCAATCTGCCAGCCGTCATTCAACTGGGCTGGCGCATCGCACTGTGGCGCAGCGATCGCTGCATACGTGCACACGGCTAGGCCGAGCGCGACACCCGCGCGGGCTAACCAGCCAAGACTGTAATGTCGTTGCGCCATGAAGCCCCCACATTGGATCGGTGGCAGGCAGTATCACCAACCGTTTGGCCTCAACCAAGCGGCGTGCGACGAACAGTGGATCCAGCGGTGTGAATGTCAGCGGAAGCGGTCTGACGGTTACACGCCTGTTGATGCGTAGACGTAAGCAAAGATGAACGCCCCGATCACCAGCGAGGCCACCCAGCCGGAGATGCGCATGCGGCGCGAACGCACCGCCACGCTCGAAAACAGCATGCGCTCACGGCGTGCAGCGGAGCCGAAAGCAAGCAGCAGAAAGCCGAGCAGGCCAATTGCCGCAACGGCTGTGCCGACGCTCAGGCGCGACCACGCTGCCGTCAGCTGTTCACCATCCTGATAACCGAGATAGCTGCTGCCCGCCCCGATCACGACAAGGGCGATGCAGCCGAGGACAAAACGACCGCGCGCGGGGCGGGCTTTCCAATCAACCGGCATATTGTTCTTGTTCTGAAAACACAATGGGCGAAGTATAAGTCGCATATCAATCGACCCCACCAAGTGCGACGCCAAGTCCCTGTCCGGAACCCCTGCCCGCGTTACCATGTCGGATTAATCTGATTCCAAAGTTACGTTACAGGCACCTATGGTCACACGTCGAACCCTTCTTGCCTCAGCCTCCGTTACCGCCACGCTGGCAGCGCTCGGCATCACGCCGGAAGCACTGGCCGCCAGCCGCGTCAAACTGGGCGATGCTGCGCCGTTTTCTTTCGATGCGCTGATCGAGCGCGCCCGCGCGATGGCTGGCCAGCCGTACACGCCGCCCGCCACGGCACCGGCCGACATCCTCGCCAAGATCGACTACGAAGCCCACGGCAAGATCAAGTTCGACACCGCCCACGCGCTGTTTGCGGACGGCCCCGGCCAGTTTCCGGTAACGTTCTTCCACCTGGGCACGTTCTTCCGCGCGCCGGTGCGCATGCACGTGGTCGAGAAAGGCGCCGCGCGCGAGGTCGTCTACGACGAGTCGTACTTCGACATGCCCGCCGACAGCCCCGCACGCAAGCTGCCGCGTGGCAGCGGCTTCGCTGGCTTCCGCTTCCAGGAAAGCCGCCTGGGCGATCAGAAGAAGCTCGATTGGAAAAAGAATGATTGGGTCGCCTTCCTGGGCGCGTCGTACTTCCGTGCGATTGGCGAGCTGTATCAGTACGGCCTCTCCGCACGCGGCATTGCGCTGGATGTGGCGCAGGCCGGCAAGCCGGAAGAGTTTCCCAACTTCACGCACGTGTGGTTCGACACACCGGCAGACAATCGCGCCGATTCCGTGACGATCTACACGCTGCTCGACGGCCCGAGCATCACGGGCGCCTACCGCTTCGTCATGCACCGCACGAAGGGCGTGGTGATGGACATCGACACGGCGATCTTTTTGCGTAAGGACATTGACCGCTTCGGCATCGCGCCGGCCACGTCGATGTACTGGTTCTCGGAAACCGCCAAGGGCACGGCCACCGACTGGCGCCCCGAGGTGCACGACTCCGACGGCCTGGCCCTGTGGACAGGCAACGGCGAGCGCATCTGGCGCCCGCTGAACGATCCGCCGCGCACGATGGCTTCCGCCTTTGGCGACAACAACCCGCGCGGCTTCGGCCTGCTGCAGCGCGACCGCGATTTCAACAACTATCAGGACGGCGTGCACTACGAGCGCCGCCCGAGCCTGTGGGTCGAGCCGCTGGAAGGCTGGGGCGAAGGCGCCGTGCAGCTCATCGAGATCCCGACCGACGACGAGATCCACGACAACATCGTCGCCATGTGGGTGCCGAAAGCGCCGGCGCGCGCGGGCAGCCAGTACCGCCTGCGCTATCGCCTGCACTGGCTGGCCGATGAACCGTATCCGACGCAACTGGCGCGCTGTGTGGCCACGCGCATGGGCAATGGTGGTCAGCCGGGCCAGCCGCGTCCGCACGGCGTGCGCAAGTTCATGGTGGAGTTCAAGGGCGGCCCACTGGAGAAACTGCCCTTTGGCGTGAAGCCCGAAGCGGTGCTGAGCAGCTCACGCGGCACGTTCTCGTATGTGTTTACCGAAGCCGTGCCCAATGGCGTGCCGGGCCACTGGCGTGCGCAGTTCGATCTGACGGTCGACGGCAAGGAGCCGGTGGACATGCGCTTGTTCCTGCGCGTGGATGGCAAGCCGCTGTCGGAGACGTGGCTGTATCAATACCACCCGTTCCAATCTCCGGTGGGACCGGTGGCGTCGTAAGCGCTGACGCAGGCGAATAAAAAAAGGCGGGAGAATTCCCGCCTTATTTGTATGCGACCGTCACCACGGCCAGGGCTGGTTCTGCGCCGGGCGGGCGCGAGAGCGTGAGTTTGCCGCTGTTGCCCGTCAGCACATTGGCCTTGAAACCGTCATACCGAGCGCGCACAACGGCCTCACCAACAGCCTGGCCAACGCGCTGCCACACGCTTGACGACTTGCTGCGCGCCACCACCGACACCTCGGCCGGCACTGGCTTAACTGCGGGTGTGTTGAAGTCCACCACCACCTGATTGCCGGTTGCAGCTGTACGCGCCTGCAGCCCATCGGCCCCGCCAGCAACACGCGGCCCTGCCTGTACGCTGTACCCGGTTGCAACGACAGCTCCGGTGAAACGGATCGTGCCGCCGCGCTGGCCATCGGCGGCCTGCGCTCCTGCCGCCCCAATCACCGCAATCGCCACCGTCAACGCGGCGGCCCCTCTCGTATAGCACTTGCGCATAACAACCCCCAATACCCGACCCTCGGGCGACGCTCTCTGTTCAGTCGTTTACGGACGACCAGACATGACATGTTCTTAATGACCATTTTGTAACGGTCTAATTCAACAATTATTGACAGACAAAATCGTCCCACAACCAAGTTCTTATCCTTAACCACGGGTATTCCCGATTGAATATAAGAATCGGAAATACCGCATTTTTAATGTTTTACGGTGTCGGCCAAACCGCCAGTGCCTGCATCAGCCGCTTGCCCAACGGGATACGCTTGGCCATATCGGCCTCCAGCGGCATGTCGATGTTCAAGGCGAACGCATAGACCTTCCCTTCGCGCTCGACCCAGCCGACCCACCAGCCAATTTCGGGCTGGTACCCGCCAGCGACACCCGTCTTGGCATACAACGCAGCATCGCCCTGTTTCTCGATCAGCAACATGCGGTGGACCAGATCCCACGTACGCGGCTTCACCGGCAGTTGCTTGAGCGCCAGACGGCTGGTGAAGCGCGCTTCCTCAAACGCGGAAATTTCCAGCGGACCACGCAGCCAGAACTGATCAATCTCGCTACCGATCTGGCGGTTGCCATAGTCGAAGGCATCCACATAGGCTTGCATGCGCGCGGGGCCGATACGGCGAGCGACCTCCTGGTAGATCGGCACGTTGGACACGCGGATCGCCTCCGGCAATGCCATGTCCTTCTCCCATTGCTTGTAGGGCTGCGGCTTGCCGCCATATGGAAGCACCTCGTGATCGTCACGCACGGCACCCGTATCGAGAGCGATCAGGCTGTTGGGAATCTTGAAGGTCGATGCCGGGTGGATGCGCCGCGCCGCGCGCGCCGGGTCGACCACGTAGGTGCGGTCATCGCTGATGTCCATCAGCACGAAGGTGCCGGTAACACCAGCCTCGTCGAACACGCGCTTGAGGTCATCGCGCACGACCAGCTCGGCGCGTGCTTGGGTGGCGCCCATCACGAAGGCTCCGGCCGTGATGGCCAGCGCCAAGGTCTTTGACCAGCGAGAAAACATAGGAACTCCTTGAACGTTGCAGTTGGCTACCGGCAGGCACCGGCGCTGCGCATCGTAGGGAGCGCAGCGCACCCTTTCCAGCGCGCAAGGCGTGCTGCACGTCACGCGCGTAACGCCTGTAACAAACGGCTTGGCGCACAATGACGGCAACGTTTCTCGTCTTGCCTCACAGCCTCTGCCGCTGTTTCCGTATGCAGCCACCGAACTTGCCCGCCCTCCACCTGGAACTGACCACGCCGCAAACCGTCGACGGCCGGCGCGCACCGTTCCAGAGCCTGTGGCTGCTGGTGCGGCTGGCCTATGCGCATCGCCTCTCGCCCGAACAGCCCTTCGTGCGACTGGCGGATCTGCGCGGTGCGGTGTCGGATGCCAGCACGCAGCGCATGATGATCAGCCGCGCGTTTCGCGATTGGCAGAACTGGGGGGTGCAAGCCGGCTGGGGCGAACAGCGCGACCGCGAGCCCCGCTTCCTCAACGCCGACAAACGCAGCCAGGGCCCTTTCTGGCTTACACCTGAAGACGCCGGGCGCGTCGTGTGCCTGGTTGAAGGGCGCATTGCCGACGACACGGATGTGCGCGCCTTTCTCGGCATTGCGGCAACGGAAGGCGCCACAGACAACGCTGCCGATGTCGCCGCCAGCGCGCTATCCGGCCCAGCCTGCGGCACACCCAACCCCGCGTTCTGGCACGCCTTCCTGACGGCGCGCCATGCCATGCGCGAAGGGCGCCTGCTGCATGCGCTGGGCGCCGGCACGCACACCGGCAGCGCATCCGACGCCGAGCGTGGCGGCGCACTGCTCGCCCTGCGCCACGCGGGGGATGCCGCCGACAACGACTTCCAGCGCGCCCTCGTCACCCTGGGCGAGGCGATGGCCGCACGCCGGCTGGGCGACTCCACGCGCGCCAGCGCCTTGCTCTCACAACTGCGGGCACACCGTCGCCAGCGGCACGTGCTGGGCAATGACTACCTCGCCGCCATGGAGCGTGTCGTCACCGCCTGGTGCGCGTATGACCGACGCGACCTTGACCTCGCCGCCGGCCTGCTCGCACGCATGGCTGATACCGAACCCGGCCGCAGCCTGCTGCGCTATCACCCGCAGATCCGGTTTGAGTGGAACAACCTCAGCGCACTGATTGAACGGGCGCGACTGCTCTACGCCGACGCAGCCGACGTTGTGCCGGAAGTGCGGGTGCAAACGGCGCAACGCATCGTCGCCCAGTTCGAAACCGCACTGGCCGCCGCGCTGGAAAGCCAGGCCTCCGATGCCGTGCAGCAGGTGGCCGCCAACCTCGGCATGACGTGCTGGCTGCTGCGGGATGCGCTCAGCAAGGCGACACCCGGAAACGCGACACCAACAGACGGCACCGTCGATGCCGTGCGCTGGCTGGCCATGAGCGAGTGGCAAGCGCTGCGCAACGGCGGGCCGCTGCAATCGGCGTGGAATGCCATCGCCCTGATGCGCGTTGCGCGTGCCGATGCACCACGCGCCCCACTCACCCTGGCGGATCTCCGCGCACAGGCCGGCCCGTTTGCTGAAGCCTTCGATGCACGCTACTGGCCGCAACGCTGGGCCGACGTGGCAGCACTGCGCCTGCGCGAGCACGACAGCGGCCGCCATCGCTACGGCCACGTGCAAGTCAGCGGCCTGCTGCTGGAGTTGGCATGGTTTTCTAATGCAGATGGAGAGCATGCCACCGCGCGCACCGCGATGGAGCGGCTGTCGGAAGCCACGCAAGACCTCGCCCCGCACGACCGCGCCTATTTCGTACAGGCGCTCAAGCAACTCGCGCAAGCAACCGAGGCTGCGCCCTGAATCTGTCGATCATGGATCGACGGAAATATTCGTTGCATCCCTAACGATCTGTCGCTAGACTGCCGCGCATGTTCGATCACTGCCTGTACTTCAACACCACCGCCCTCGCACGTACCGTCGAGCGTGAATGGACTGCCGCGTACGCACCATTCAGCCTGACGCCACCGCAGGGGTTCGTGTTGCGCGTGGTGCTCAAGCGGCCCGGTGTGCTCAACCGCGAATTGGCCGAGGTGCTGGGCATTGCGCGGCCGACCGGCACCCGGCTTGTCGACGGTTTGATCGCCAAAGGACTGGTGGAGCGCCAACCCTCGGCAGAAGATGGCCGCGAATGGAACCTGTTCCCCACCGATGCCGCGCGTGCAATGGAAACCGCGTTGCAAGCGGCCAGCGCCAAGGTGGCGCGGCGTCTGCGCGAGCACGTGGGCCCCAGCGCGTTTGACGACACGGTCGAGGCCATCCGTGAAGTGCGCAACGCGCTGAACACGTAGCAAACACCCAGGCGGCACCTGCCGCCTTTTTTTCCGAAATATAGTTGCATACCTACGGATGTTTATAAGGAGCCCATGCATGACCACCGTACTCGTCACCGGCATCGAACCGTTTGAATCCGACCCCACCAACCCGTCGTGGGACATCGCGCAAGCGCTCGATGGCACACAAGTCGACGGCGCGACCATCGTGGCACGGCAGTTGCCATGCGTGTTCGGCGTGGCCAATGAACAGTTGGTGGCGGCAATTGAAGAGACGTCGCCCACGCTGGTGTTCGCGCTCGGGCTGGCGAGCGGGCGTGCAGAGATCTCGGTGGAGCGCGTAGCGATCAACGTCATCGATGCGCGCATTCCCGACAACGCGGGTAACCAGCCAGTCGATACGCCGGTGGTGTCAGACGGGCCGACGGCGTATTTCTCCACGCTGCCGATCAAGGCGATCGTGCAGGCGCTGCGCGAAGCGGGTGTGCCTGCAGCGGTGTCGCAAAGCGCCGGCACCTACAACTGCAACCACCTGTTCTACGGTCTGATGCATCACATCGCCACGCGCGCGCCGCAGGTGCGCGGTGGCTTCATCCACGTGCCGACCACGCCCGAGCTGGCAGCGCAGCATGCGGGCCGGCCAAGCCTGTCGCTGGAGACGCAGGTCAAGGGGATACGCACGGCGATCCGCGTTGCGCTCGCCACCAGCGCCGATCTGAAGGTCAGTGGTGGTGCGGTGCACTAGGGCAGACGCCACGCCCGATGCTACGATCCGAGCCAACATCACTTCGCGAGGATCCCCACATGAAGAAGAGTGCATGGATGCTCGGCATCTGCCTGGCAGTCGCGGGCGCGCTTGGTTCGATCACGTTACCTGCACAGGCGCAGGTGTCCGTGCACGTGCGAGTCGGCCCACCGCCACCACCGCGCCACGAGCGGATTCCAAGAATGCCGCCAGGCTACGTATGGGCGCCGGGTTACTGGCAATGGCACGGCAACCGCTATGTCTGGCGTCCTGGCCATCAGATGCGCGGGCGTCCTGGCCAACATTGGCGGGCGCCGCATTGGGTGCACGGCCGCCACGGCTGGGAGATGCGACAAGGCGGCTGGGACCGCAACAAGAACCGCATCCACAACTGCCCCCCGGGCCGCAGGTGCTGATGCAACGACGGGCCGGCCATGCGCCGGCCTTTTTTTGAGAACGACTCAGGCCACGAGCGGCATCAGCAGCATGCGCTCAGCCAGCTCCCGGCGGAATCCATCGAACGCCTGTGCAGCAGACTCTGCGCCGCGCGCCGTGTTCTGCAACCGGATGCCATCCACCTGCTGGATGCCCACCGTGGCAAACACGTAGCGCAAGTACGGCATGAGGAAATCCGTCTGCGCATGGTCGCCGTCAAAGTTGCCGCCCGATGCCGACACCACCAGCACCGAGCGATCCGCCAGCACGCCGACCTTCCCTTTTGGCGTCCGGCGGAACGTGCGCTCGGGCCGCACCACCAGGTCAATCCACGCCTTCAGCGACGACGGCACCGTGTAGTTGTGCACTGGCGTGGAGATCAGCACGGCATCCGCCGCCTCCAGTTCACCGATCAGCGTCTCGGACAACGCCAGTTCGGCATGATGTGCGTTCGTGCGATCTGCATCGGGCATCAGGCTGGCCTCGACGAAGGCGGCATCGGGATGTGGCAGCGGCGTTGCAGTAAGATCGCGCTCGATGATGCGCAGGCCCGAGGTGGCCTCGGCCAGTTGCGCGAGTACCAGATGCGCTGCGCGCCGGCTGTGCGATCGACCTTCTCTCGGGCTCACGGCCACATGCAGCAATGTCGTCATGCGGCACCCCCGGCCGGTATGTTGAACCCGAAACGCAGCGCACCGGCCAGCAGCCCATTGCGGTAGTAGAAGCGGTGGCCGAGCACGTTGGACAACGGTGTGTCCAGTACCAGCCGTACGCAGCCCAGGCGCTGCGCCGCGTCCTTCAGATAGTCCATCAGCAGGTTGCCCAGGCCACTGCTGCGCAGGTTGGCATTGGTCACCAGATCGTCAACGTACAGGAACGGTCCATAGACCAGGTTCTCCTGCACCCGGTACCCGGCCAACGCGACGGGCGTGCCGTCGCGCCAGACAGCGATGAGGCGATAGCCGTGCTCGATCTGCCGGCGCCAGCGTGTGACCAGTTCATCGACGTCGGCCAGATGCGGCCGCAACTGATGCATGACGGGAAAGCACGCACGCAGCGCGGCTTCGTCTTCAACGGGGCGGATGGTGTCCATGGTCATGCCTCCTGCGATGCAACCGGGGCGGTTGCGGGCACCGGCGGCGCAAAGCGCAACGACACGGCAATGCGGTTCCACGCCTGGATATTGGCGATGGCGGCCGTGAGGAAGGCCACCTCGGTCTTGGAGAACTGTTCACACACGGCGTCATACGCGTGGTCTTCCACACCGTGGTCGGTTGCCCGTGCCAGCGAGGTCAGTGCTTCTGTCCAGGCCAGCGCGGCGCGCTCGCGCGGGGTGAACACCGCCGGCGTATCGCGCCACACGGCAACCAGATCCAGCTTGGACGACGCCACCCCCAGCTTGCGCGACAGATTCAGGTGGAACTGCACGCAGAACGCGCAGCCATTGATTTGGGAGGCACGCACCTTGATGAGCTCGGTCAGCGGCTTTTCCAACCCGGAGGCGTCCACCGCCTTGCCAAGCGCCTGCAATGCAGCCGACACACCGCCGGCGGTTTCGACAAATTCCGAGTACTCCATGCGAGGCGAGAGATCGTGCATGTCCAACTCCTGTTTTGAGGGACGACGTTGTAAGAGTGTTAATATCAGTGCTCGAACATCATATTCGAACTCTGACATCATGAGCAAGCGCGCCCCTGCCACAAACGTGGGCAACGAGTTGGACACCCCCCTCATTCCCGAGCCCGGTCAGGGCAAACGCGGTGAAGAAGGCTATCTGGGCTACCTGCTGCGCCAGGCCAGCGCCGCGCACCGCCTGCGCATGGAACGCGCCATGACCGACGTTGGTGTCACGCTGCCGCAGTTCCTGGTGCTGACCATGATCCGCGCCTACCCCGGCGTCTCGAATGCCGACCTCGCCCGACTGGCCATGCTGACCCCGCAAACCGTGAGTGTGATCGTCGCCAACCTGGAACGCAGCGGCGCCATCACGCGCCGGCCGCATGCCGTGCACGGCCGCATCCAGCACATCGACGTGACGCCGGAAGGCTCAGCCGTGCTGGCCGCCTGCCGAAAGCGCTCCGGCGGCATTGAACGGGAGCTGCTCGAAGGCTTCACGCCCGAAGAAGAACAGGTCGTACGGCGCTGGCTGGTGCACGCGGCCATGGTGGGCAGCGACAAAGCCGCAACCTGAACGCCCTGCTCCTCAAACTTTTTTCGCCCTCGTCCTTGACTTCAGGACGGTCGCCACTATCATTCGATGTATCTTAAGATATATCGAATGATGTTTTGCAGGAGAGTGACGATGCACGGATGGTTTGGACGCCACCACAAAATGTGGATGGAAAAGCATTTCATGGTGATGGGCCGTCACGACCACGGCCGCGGTGGTTTTGGCCGTGGAATGGGCGGCATGGGTGGTTTCGGCGGCCCCGGCGGCTACGGTGAGGGCGACGACGAAGGCGGCAGCAGCCCCTGGCGCGGACGCCGGCTGAGCTCGGCCGATTTGCAGCTCGTGCTGCTGGCGTTGCTCAAGAGTGCCCCACGCCACGGCTATGAACTGATCAAGGCGGTGGAAGAGCACTCGCTGGGCTTCTATACGCCGAGCCCCGGCATGGTGTACCCGGCGCTGTCGTACCTGGAAGACCACGGCTTCGCCTCCGTAACGGCCGAGGGCAACAAGAAGCGCTACGGCATCACGCCCGAGGGCGTTGCCTGGCTGGCCGAGCGCCAGCACAGTGCAGACGCCATCCTCGCGCAACTGCGCGCCATGGGGGAACGCGTCAAGCGCATGAATGAAGCCATGGCGTTCGACCGCGAAACCGACGGCTCGGCCGAATGGGCCGACACCGGCAACGACCCGCTGCGCACCGCACGCTGGCGCCTGAAGTTCGCCATCATGGAAAAACGCTTCGCCTCGCGCGAAGAGCAACAACGCGTGGCAGACATCCTGCTGCGCGCCCTCAAGGAAATCACCGGAGAGCGCTGAACCGCGCGGCGCGGTCCGGGTGGCCTGTCGCCACCTGAGTTGCGCCCGTGCAGCCCATCACCCTCTTTTCCGCAGCCCAACTATGTTTGCCTTCTACCGCACACAAGGTCTCATGTCGCAGCTGCTTAGCCCCCTCAAACCCGCCACGCGCCGTGTGCGCGTGCACGCCATCCATACGTTGTCGCCCCGCATGCGCCGTGTGGTCTTTACCGGTGTCTCGCCGACCGACCTGACTGATCTGGCCGACATGTCGCCAGGCGCCGCGATCAAACTGATGTTTCCGCTCAACGCGAACGGAGCAGCCGATCGCATGCTGGGCCGCGCCTATACCATCCGCCGCTACCACGCCGAGCGCGCTGAACTGGAAGTCGATTTTGTCGTGCACGACGAGACGCCCGCGGCACAGCACGGCCCCGCCGCCCGCTGGCTGGAGCACGCCGCCCCCGGCGATGAAGTGGAATTTGCCGGCCCCAAGCGCGGCTTCCAGGTGAATCCCACTGCACCGTGGACGTTGCTGGTGGGCGATGAAACGGCGCTGCCGGCCATTTTCGCCATTCTGGAGAGCCTGCCCGAGCGCACGCCCGTCCATGCCTTTATCGCCATCAGCGATGCCCGTGCACGCTTGCCGCTTGAAGGTGCATTTGCCGGCCACCCGCGCAGCCATGACATCCACTGGGTCGAAGCTGATACGGCACACGCCGGCGCCATGGTGGTGGGTGCGCTGAGTGCGCAACAGCTGCCGACAGGCACGCCGCAAGTCTTCCTGGCAGGTGAGGCGTCGCTACTCAGGCAGGTGCGCACGTTGCTCGAAGGCACCTGGGCGGTGCCGCGCGACGCCATCGATGCCAAAGGCTACTGGACAGCCGGACTCACGCGCGAGCAGCGCAAGGCGCAAGAGCGCCTCTAAACCCATCTGACGTTCGGGCCGGTGCGGTCAAGCCGCGCCGCGCACCCAGTCACCCAGCACGCGCTGCCCATACAACAGCGCGGCATCCATTGCCTCACGCGGTGAGCCGAACGTGCACCCCGGCAGCACGGGCTGCGAGCCTGTCAGTGACGGCCCCTCCGCGCTGCGAAAGACCACATCGATCCGGGCCTCCCAGCCGCGCTCGCCCGCCGGGATCACCCGAGGGACGATCTCCACGTCTCCACAGATCTTGACCACCTTGCTCCTCCGTCTCCAACGGTTGCGCCCGCGTCGCCCTCAATTTAGCAATGGCTATGCCCGCCAAGGCCCGCTCTTGGCGGCGTGAGGTACCACCCGCCCATTTGATCTGGATCAATCCGCGTCACATTTCGGCCTTTAGCCTCGCGCCAGGCGTGCCGTTGCAAAGGAGGACTCCCGCCAATTTCAGCCGATTTCCGCCTACCTGCGCGCCCATCAGGCGCGGCACATCATGCGCAAGAACCTCCCGGTCACCCAAGCCGAAACCGCACTCGCCCCCACCGACTACCTCATCTCCCGCACCGACCTCAAAGGCCGCATCGTCTTCGCCAATCCGGCGTTCGTGCGCGTGAGCGGCTACACACAGGAAGAGCTGGTGGGCGCGCCGCACAACCTCGTGCGGCACCCCGACATGCCCGAGGCCGCCTTTGCGGACTTGTGGACCACGCTGCAAGCCGGCAAGCCGTGGCGCGGCTTCGTCAAGAACCGACGTAAGGACGGCGGCTTCTACTGGGTGCTCGCCAACGTCACGCCCGTGTTCCAGGGCAGCAACGTCGTCGGCTATACGTCCGTGCGCTCGATGGCCACGCCCTCGCAGATTGCGCGCGCGCAGCGTGCCTACGCGGCCATCAACGAAGGCGACACGTCGTACACCGTGCGCGCCGGACGCATCCTGCGCACGGGCTGGCGACGTGCCGTCAATCTGTTCCAGCGCGACAGCCTGCGCTTCAAGGTCATCGGGCTGCAAAGCCTGATTGCCGTGGCCATCCTGATCGGCACGCTATGGGCGCACATTGCGCTGGAAGCGGCGGACCTGCACAACGCCACATGGCTGGTACTCAGCCGTGACTGGCTGTGGCTCACCGGTGTGGGCTGCGCGGGGCTGGCGACCATGTCGGGCGTGTTGCTCGCGCGCACGCTCATCCGCCCGCTGGAAGAAGCGGCCACGCTGGCCACGCGCCTGGCCGCGGGCGACCTGACCACCACGGTAGAAGTCCGCTCCAACGATGAGTTGGGCGAGGTCATGCGCGCCATGGGCACCATGCGCGCGAGCCTGTCGTCCATCGTGCGCGACATCCAGGACGGCGCCACCAACGTCGCCCACAGCACGCTGCAGATTTCCGCCGGCAACCATGACCTGTCGGCCCGCACCGAGCAGCAGGCCGCCGCGCTGGAAGAAACCGCGTCAAGCATGGAAGAGCTCACGTCCATGGTTGCGCAGAATGCCGATCACGCGCGCGAAGCCAGCGCGCTGGCTGAACAGGCGTCTCACATCGCCGCCGACGGGGGGCAAGTCGTGCAGCGCGTCGTGCAGACCATGGACGCCATCCGCGCTGACAGCCAGCGCGTGACCGAGATCATCGCCACCATTGAGAGCATCGCCTTCCAGACCAACATCCTCGCGCTCAATGCCGCAGTGGAAGCCGCCCGCGCGGGTGAAGAAGGCCGCGGCTTTGCCGTGGTGGCCGGCGAGGTGCGCAGCCTCGCGCAACGCAGTGCGCAGGCCGCCGCACAGAGCAAGGAGATTATTCGCGCGTCGGATCAGTCCGTGCGCGATGGCGTGGCACTGGTGCACCAGGCCGGCGCCACCATGACGCAGATCGTGCAATCGGTGCAAACCGTCACGCAGCTCATGTCGGAAATCTCGGCCAGCTCGCGCGAGCAAAGCAGCGGCATTGCGCAGATCAACGACTCGGTCTCACAGCTTGATGGGGTGACGCAGCAGAACGCCACGCTGGTGGAAGAAGCCGCGGCAGCCACCTCGGTGCTGGCACGGCAATCGGAAGATCTGAAGCACGCGGTGGCGGTATTCCGCGCGTGATGGCAGTGCGGGCGCACCTTGCGTGCGCCCTGCCCGGCTAGACCGTGAAGCGCGTATCGCGCTCCAGCAGCGCTGCCACCGCATCCGGCAGCAGTGGCTCGCTGAAATAGTAGCCCTGCAGCACGTCGCACTGGTGCGACGTCAGGAAGGCAGCCTGCGCGGGGTCTTCCACACCTTCCGCACACACCTTCACACCCAGATTGTGGGCAAGCACCACCACAGTCGTGCAGATGGCGGCGTCGTTGGAATCGCGGTCGATGTCCTTGACGAAAGCGCGGTCGATCTTGATCAGGTCGATCGGCAAACGCTTCAGATACGCCAGGCTCGAATATCCAGTACCGAAATCATCGATGGCGATGCGCACGCCAAGCTGGCGGATGGCCGTCAGGTCTTCAATGGTGCGCTCGGTGCCTTCCATCAGCATCGACTCGGTCACCTCCAGCTCCAGAAAGCCCGAGCCCAGACCATACTGGCGCTGCAGCTTGAGCAGCGTCGGCAGCACGGTGCCGCGCTTGAACTGCAGCGGCGACACGTTCACGGCAATCGTCAGATCATCGGCCAGGCCACGTGCATGCCATTCAGCGCGCTGGTGTGCAGCCTCGGCCAGCACCCAATTGCCGATGTCGACGATCAGACCGCTCTCTTCGGCCACCGGAATAAACGCCGCCGGCGGCAGCAGCCCGCGCGTCGGGTGAATCCAGCGGATCAGCGCTTCCAGCCCGCACACGCGGCCGGTCTTGGTGTCGATCTGCGGCTGATACAGCAGGCGGAACTGGCCCTGCTCCAGCGCAGCCCGGATCTGGTGTTCCAGATTCAAGCGGTACGACACACCGATGTCCATCTCGGGTGCGAAAAACTCCAACCGGTTGCGGCCGTTCTGCTTGGCGTAGTACATCGCCATCTCGGCATGGCGGATGAGGGTGTCGGCATCCGTGCCGTGCGTGGGGTACTCCGCCACGCCAATGCTCGCCGTCACGAACACCTCGTGCCCTTCGACACGAATCGGTTCGGCAAACAGGTCGAAGCCGAAATCCACACCGCGCGAGCCCGCATGCGAGACCACCAGCGCAAACACGTCACCGCCAAAGCGCGCCACGGTGTCGACCGTGTCGGCTGCATCGCGCAGGCGCTCGGCCACGCGGCGCAGCACCTCGTCGCCCAGCAGATGACCCAGGCTGTCGTTGATGACCTTGAAGCGGTCGATATTGACCAGCGCCACATAGAAGCGGCTGCGCTGGCGCGCGGCCATCTCTACCGACTGCTGCACGCGGTCGGCCAGCAGCGTGCGGTTGGGCAGGCCCGTGAGCGGGTCGACCGTGGCGTGCTGCGCCAGGCGCGCGCGCGTCATCTCCTGCTCGGTCACGTCGTCCTGAATGCCAACGTAGTGCGTGACCGCGCCCTTGGCATCACGCACGGGCGAGAGCAGGAAGTTGTTCAGGAACGCGTGGCCATCCTTGCGGAAGTTGCGCAACAGCACGCGAATCTCGCTGGCATCCCGCAGGGCGGTGCGCACCTCGTTCAACGCCGGCTGCCCCGGCTCGGACGAATGCAGGAAGCGGCAGTTGCGGCCAAGCACCTCTTCGGCGCGGTAGCCGGTCATGCGCTCGAAACCGGGGTTCACGTAGACCAGCGGCATGTCCGGTTGCTGTGCGTCCGCCACGGCAATACCCGAGGGCACCGATTCGACCACGCGGCGCAGCAGGCGCAGCTGCTCGTCGGAGTCGCGGCGCTCGGTGATGTCTTGCATGGTGCCGAAGAGCGCCACGACCTCGTCGCGTTCATTGCGCTCGATGTTGCCGCGTGAGAGCACCCAGCGGTGCTCGCCGTCACGGCGGATCATCTCCAGCTCCAGCGAATACGGTTCGCCTTCGGTCACCGCATGGCTGGCGGCTTCGCGCAGGCGGTTGAAGCTGTCGGCGGTAAAGAACTGCGATTGCTGCGCAAAGGTGGGCGGCACCCCCGCCGGCACGCCGGTCAACACGTACATGCCGGAAGACCACGTAGTGGAATCCCGCAGCACGTCCCAGCGCCAGCTGCCGAGTTGCGCGATCTGCTCGGCCACGCTCAGGTTGGCCTCGCTCGCTCGCAGCTCCTGCTCCATGGCCGAGCGCTGCGAGATATCGCTCACGCCGCCCACCATGCGCACGGCACGGCCATCCTTGCCGCGATAGATGCTGGCGCGGATCTCCACGGTGCGCGTGGCGCGGTTGGCGTCAATCACGCGGCAAACGCGGTGCCAGCTGTCCTGATCCGAATGCAGTACTGCACGCAGTTGCTGGCCGAACGCGTCCACATCGTCCGGATGCACAAATTGGTGGAAGGTCAGCGTGCGCGAGGTGCCGCCGCCCATGCCGTCGTCCTCGCCCGGGCCGAGCAGCGCGTCGCTGCCCAGCAGCCGGTGCAGACTGGCGTTGGCCCAGGACTCTCCGGTAGCGATGTCCCAGTCGAAAATCCAGTCGTTGGTGGCACGTGCCACACGCTGGAAACGTTCGGTCAGGCGATGCACGGTGGCATCGTGGCGCTGGATGGCGGCGCGCATTTCGTTGAAGGTGCGCTCGAGTAACGACAGCTCATCGCGCGTGGTGCCCTGCTCGGCCACCCGGGCGGAGAAGTCGCCCGCTGCGTAGTGACGCGCCGCATTCACCAACGCATCGACGCGCGGCAGCACCAGCCGCCGCATCGCCATCTGGATCAACGCCAGCAGCAGCACGATCATCAACAGGATGGCGCCGCCGCCGGCCAGGGCGATATCACGCTGCTGGCGAATAATGTCGGTCGCGTCCACCCCTCGCACGATGCGCAGGCGCCCGGCGGCGGCATGCGGCACCACCATGGCTGCATAGGCGCGGCGCACGCCGTCGGCGTCGTCTACCAGTACGGAGTCGCCCGGCTGCTGGCCAGCCATGGCCACGAGCGTTCCCTTTGCAATCGTGGGGGCCTGCCCAGGCGTCATCGTGGCGTTGATCGACAGCACGTTGCCGGACGCGTCGATCAGGTAGACCGGCGCCTCCGGCATACCACCGGAGGCTGCTGAAATCAGGGCACTCTGCCGCACGGCAGCATAGGCCACACCCCGGATGGCGCCATCGCTGGCCACCATCGGCCGCGCCGAAACGATCACGGCCTGGTTGGACGCCTTCCCGATGACGAATGTCGATAGCGCCGGCTGGCCAGTCGCCAGGATCTCGTGCACATATTCACGATCCGACACATCGATCCCGAGATTGGCCGGATCGGGCGTGCACACCAGCTTGCCATGCGCGTCGATCACGCCAAGGTTGGAAAGCTCGCTCTGGTTATGGAAGACGCGGTTGACGAAGCGGCTGCATTCCTGCTGGTCCATGCGCAGCGCCGAATCGTCGGCCACCAGCACGGAGAGCAGTTCGTTGGCATTGGACAGCACCATCCCGACACGCGCGGCGGCGGACTCGGTTTCGTGGGTCAGGCGCTGGGCAAGATGGTCGTTGAGCCGGTCACGGTAGAGCGCCACGCCGGCAATCGCCACGATGATGGCCGGCAAGGCGGCCACCGCAGCCAGTGCAAGCAAACGGCCGCGCAGCGTGGAGGGAAAAAAAGCGTGCTTCGGCACTTGAATGACCGGTAGAGCCTTGGTGTGGAGAGCGGATGCACTCTGCGGCTGCACCTCAGTGACTACACGACATGCGGCTCAGAGGCCGTACGCCAAGGCACACGATGCAGTTGCGGCATCGTGCCGGCTGACGGCTGACGCAGTGCGCAAGCATTTTGCTTGCAATTCCTATCGCACGCAACTTGTGGAAAGTGTGTACGCAACTGTTGCAATCTAGGCGGTTTTATTGACGTTTCGGGGTTTCCACGGCGCCAACTCGCTCTAAAATCCGGGCACATGCCAAACACACCCCCGCCTACCGCCCCACGCCGCCTGTTGTTCCGCCTACTGCCGGGCGTGGTGTTCGCCGCGCTGGTGCCGTTTGCGGGGTTGATTGGGGTGACCGTCTCCACGGTTTACGACGACACACGACAGGAGATCGACAACCGCCTGGACCAGGCGATGTCGCAAGCGGCCCGCCCGATCGACGCGCGGCTGGCCGGCATCATCGACCGCCTCTCTGCCGCCGCCGAGGGCGTCAGCGACCTGCGCAAGCCAGCCGACGGCCAGGCCTGGCTCGACACCCACCCCGACCTGCGCGGCGCGTTTGACAACGTCCTGGTGGTCGGCGCCGACGGCACCATCCTGGCCGACGCGCCAGCGCTGCCAGAACGACGCGGCGACAACATGGCCGACCACCCCATCTTCAAGACCGTGCGAGACACACACCGGCTCTACATGCCCGAGCCGTTCCTGGCGCCGGCGGGCAAGCGCCCGGTGGCCTCGTTTGCGGTACCGCTGCATGGCAACGGCAGTAACTTTGCGGGGCTGGTGATCGGCTCAATCGAGCTGTCGCGCAATCCGATGCTCGCCGATCTGGAAGCCGTCCGGATGGGGCGCACCGGGCGTCTGGTGGTGGTGTCGGAAGGAGGCAAATATATTGTCGCGCCGGATCGCTCGCGCCTGCTGCAGCAAGCGCCGGATCTGGCCGCCCTGCCCACTTCTGCGCGTTCGCTCGCGCAGGGCTGGAGCCAGGGCGCTGAATTCACCCCGCCGGGGCACGCACCCGTCATCGTCGGCTATCGCCGGCTGAATGCCGTGCCCTGGAGCGTGGGTGTCTGGTGGCCAGCGCAGGAGGCCTACGCTGGCGCGGCACGTACGACGCGTACGCTCATCGCCGCCGGCATCGCCTTTGGGGCCGTCTGCCTGCTGTTCGCCTGGTTCTGGATCGAGCGCGCGGTCAGCCCGCTGGAGCGGCTGCGCCACGAGGTGGAAGGCGGCTTGCCAATCCATCCGGTTGCGCCCGCCTCCGGCCGCCCCCCCTTGCACGATGCCCACTCGCCCGGCCCGCTCACGCGCCTGGGCGAATTGGCGGACGCAAAGGTCTCCACGTTCGACCCGGCCACCGAGGTAGGCGCGCTAGCCGTGCGTGTCGGCCACCTCGCCAGGTATTGGGACCAGGCGCTGGAGGTCAGCGAGCAGGACGTCGCATTCTTCCGCGGGTTGGCCGAGCAGGCCCCGGTCGGGCTGGCGTTTCTGGATCGCGCGCTGTCGGTGCCGTTTGCCAACGTGCGTTTCGAACGGTTGCTGGGCACGAGCGCACAGGCCATCAGCCTGGCGTTGCAGGCCAAGGCAGGGGACCCGGTTTCGCCCGCGGCGCAGGCCGTGGCCACCGCGCTTGCCCATCTGCCACGCGCGCCGCTGGTGCTGGCGGATCAGCCGGTGGTGATCACCACGGGGCAAGGTGCAGGTATTGGCGCGGTGCTGCTGACGGCACGCCCCATCGGCGGGGCGGGTGCACCGCTGGCCGGGTGGATCGTCGCCGTGGTCGATAGCACGCGCGAGCAACGCGCCAAGGAAGCGCTCGAACAAGAGGTACGCGCCGCGCTGCTGGTGCTCGACGCCATTCAGGAGCCGCTGCTCACGATCGACGGCGACGGCATCGTCACCCACGCCAGCCGTGCCATTGAAACGCTTGTCGGCACGCACCCTGCGCGCGCAGTCGGCCAATCGATCAACCGCCTGCTACACCTGATGGAGCACGACAGCGGCAGGCGCGTCATCCCCACACAACTGCTGCGCTCGGGCGGTACGCTCTCGGGCAGCCTGCGGCTGGAGCGCCACGATGGGCGCCAGCACGATGTGGAGCTGTCATGGGGCCCGCTGCCGGGCACGTCGGGCAGCGGCGTACTGGTGCTGCGCGATGTGTCGGCCACGCGCGAGACCGTGCAGCGCATCTCCTGGGACGCCACGCACGATGTGCTGACCGGCCTGCTAAACCGCCGCGGCTTTGATGCGACCCTGCGCGCGCAGGTCGAAGCCCACCGTGGCGGCAACCCCGTCACGCGTGCCCCACTGGCGCTCATCATGATCGACCTGGACGGTTTCAAGATCATCAACGACCGCTACGGCCATCCCGCCGGCGACGACGTGCTGCGCGGCGTAGCGGAGCTGGTCGTGCAGAACACGCGCACGCAGGACTATGTGGCCCGCTTGGGCGGCGACGAGTTCGCGATCATCCTGCCCAATTGCGACATGCAGGCTGCCGTCACGTTTGCCGACCGCATCCGCGCGGCACTGGCACGGCAGCCGCTGCTGGCTGCCGGGGCGCGGGCAGAGATTGCGCTCTCACAGGGTGTGGTGGAATTGCAGGCAGATGACGTGGATGTCGGTGCCTTCCTGGCGCGCGCAGATGCCGCCTGCTACCGCGCCAAGAGCGAAGGCCGCGGCACGATTGCCAGCGACTGAGTCACCCTGCATTTGACACGTACCAAAGAAAAAACCACCGGATAGCGGTATCCGGTGGCTTCAAGAATACGCTTTGAACGGGGAAGTTCAGCGCACTTGAAGCATAGGCAATGACCCCCATCCGGCCAATACCCAGGATAGGGTAATTTGGCAAAAACCCGGTCCCAGCAGCGGTTTTGCGCGCACCCCGGCTTTTTTTGTGCCTTCAACGCAACGCCCCTTCCTCCGCGTTAATCCCTCGTCCGAAATAACCATCCCGGCGACCCCGTGCCGCAGCCCTTCACACGTGATGTTGCGATATAATGAAAACGATTCGCATTTACGCAATATCAAGCTAACGACTAGGCACGATGCGGCTTTCCGAGCTTTCCCGCCGGGCGACGGCGGTGGTGGATCACGTTGAAGACCGTGAGCCCGCCGATCCCATCAGCCAACGCCTGCGCGAACTCGGGTTCGTCACGGGCGAAGTGGTGCGCGTGGTGGCCGTGGGCCCGTTCGGCGGTGACCCGCTGGTCGTGCAGGTCGGCTTCACGCGCTTTGCGTTACGCCGCCAAGAGGCCGCGCGCGTTCGCGTACGCGCTGAAGCAGCCACGCAACCCGCCGCTCCGGCTGCGAATGTCACAACAACGGCCACCGAGACGGCCCCGCCCGCGCAGGTGCGCGAGGCGGCGTAGCCCGCCGCCGACACTTTCCGGCCCCGCTTATCCGGTCTTCATGCAGATGCACGCTTCTCCCGCCTCCTCTTCCTCGCCGGCATTGCGCGTTGCCCTGGTCGGCAATCCCAATTGCGGCAAGACCGCGCTGTTCAACCTGCTGACCGGCAGCCGCCAGAAGGTGGCCAACTATGCGGGCGTGACGGTCGAGCGCAAGGAAGGCCGCTTCACCGCACCGTCGGGCCGGCACGTGCAGATTCTCGACCTGCCCGGCGCCTACAGCCTGGTCGCCACCAGCCCCGACGAAGCCATCACGCGCGATATCTGCCTGGGCACGTTCCGTGGCGAGCCGCGCCCCGACATGTTGATCTGCGTGGTGGATGCCACCAACCTACGCCTGCACCTGCGCTTCGTGCTTGAGCTGCAACGCCTGGGCCTGCCGATGGTGCTGGCACTGAACATGGTGGATGCGGCCGAACGGCGCGGCATCCGCATCGACCGCGCCAAGCTGGAAGCCGCGCTGGGTGTGCCAGTGGTGCAGACCGTGGCCATCAAGCGCAATGGCGCAGCCGACCTCGTCACGCATATCGATCATGAACAATTGCCGGCCGTGCCGGCAGGGCTGCCGGCCGGTGCCGACCCGCATGTCGAGGTCAAGCGCCTGCTGGACGCTGCCGTCAGCATGCCGCGCAGCACCGCCGAGCTGGACGACCGGCTCGACCGCATCGTGCTGCATCCGGTGCTGGGCCTGCTGTTGCTGTCCGTGCTGATGTTCTTCATGTTCCAGGCAGTGTTCTCCTGGGCGCAACCGCTCATGGACGGCATTCAAGGCGCAGTGGAAGCCGTGGGCGTGTGGGTCGGCACGGTCATGCCCGACGGCATGCTCAAGAGCTTGCTGGTCAACGGCATCATCGCGGGCACGGGCAGCGTATTGGTGTTCCTGCCGCAGATCCTGATTCTGTTCCTCTTCATCCTGTCGCTGGAAGAATCCGGCTATCTGCCGCGCGCTGCTTTCCTGCTCGACCGGTTGATGGCGGGTGCCGGGCTGTCGGGGCGCTCGTTCATTCCGCTGCTCTCCAGCTTTGCCTGTGCGATCCCCGGCGTGATGGCCACGCGCACGATCCAGGACCCGCGCGACCGGCTGGTGACGATTCTCGTGGCACCGCTGATGACGTGTTCGGCGCGGCTGCCGGTGTATGCGCTGCTGATTGGTGCGTTCATTCCGGTGCGACAGGTGTGGGGCGTGTTCAACCTGCAGGGGCTGGTGCTGTTCGGGCTGTACATGGCCGGCATCGTCTCGGCGTTGATCGTGGCGTACGTGCTCAAGTACCTCAAGCGCGATCGCAACGAGCACCCGCTCATCCTGGAGCTGCCGTCGTATCGCCTGCCCAGCGTGCGCAACCTGATCGTCGGCTTGATCGAGCGTGCGCGCATCTTCCTGCGCCGCATCGGCACGGTCATCCTGAAGATGATGGTGGTGCTGTGGTTCCTGTCGACATTCCCGTCGCCGCCCGCCAACGCCACCTTGCCCGCCATCGACTACAGCTTTGCCGGCATGATCGGCCGCGCACTGGAAGTCGTGTTCGCACCGATCGGCTTCACGTGGCAGATGTGCATTGCGCTGATTCCGGGCATGGCCGCCCGTGAAGTGGCCGTGGGTGCGCTGGCAACGGTGTACTCGCTGTCGGCCACGCATGAGGATGCGGCTGCGCAACTGGCGCCAATCATCGCGCAGCAATGGTCGCTGGCGACGGCACTGGCCTTCCTGGCGTGGTACGTGTACGCGCCGCAATGCATCTCGACGCTGGCCACCATCCGCCGCGAGACCAATTCGTGGAAGGTGATGGCAGGCACGGCCGGTTATCTCTTCGCGCTGGCCTACCTGGCCGCTTTCGCCACCTACCAGATCGCACGGGTGCTGACATGAGCGTGTATCACATTGTCGAAACCGGCGTCGTCGCCACGGTCGTGGCGCTGAGCGCGTTGTCGCTGACGGGCCGTTATGCGCCCGCCACGCGCGCCCGCACGATGGCGCGTGTGGCTGGCTGGTGTGATCGCCCCTCCCGGCCGAGCTGGATGCGCGCCTTCGGGCAGCGTCTGCTCACGCCGGGCGAGTCGCCGTCGTGCCACTCCGATCCGCTCTCAGGCAGTGCATGCGGCAGTGGCTGCAGCGGTTGCTCTTCGGGCGAATCGTCATCGTCTGCTGCGGTTGAACAGCCAATCCACTTCATGCGCCGTAAATAGCCGCCGACGCAACGTCACAACACCTACGGGCTCGCACCATGCGGGCCCGTTTTATTTTTGCGGGGTGCAGGCGTAGACTGGTCCTAACCTGAACGGGGGACGCATCATGACCGAAGAACTGCTGGTTCAGTTGATTGCGGAAGTCGAGAAGGAAGACCCGGTGGATTTCGCCAACCTGCCCTTTGACGAGCAGATGCTGCGCGACCTGGTCTGCAAGCTGGTCTCGCGCCAGCTGACGCAAATGGAAGATGCCCACTTCAGCCAGGACGAGGTGATCGTCTCGCTGACGGCAAGCATTGCCAAACTCGTGCTGGAAAATCTCGTGCTGAATGCGCGCCTGCTGGCACAGCAAGGGCACGGCGAAAGCGCCCGCGCACTGCTCGAGCGTATCGCCCGGCAAGCGAAGGGCTAGCGAAGGGCTAGCGCCCAAGCATTACGCCACCACGTTGTATTGCGTGCGCGCCCGCGTCAGCAGACGCTTGGCGACCGACAGGCCGCGAATGGCGGCGGCATCGTCATCGCTTGGAAAATCGAATTCGGCACTCCAGTTGCAACCGGTGTGATCGGGCCGGTGAATGCACATGGTGCGCAACTCGCAATTGGCGCATTCCGGATGTTGCTGAACGCAGCGGGCCAGCAGGGTCTTGAGTTCATCTTCGGACTTCAGACGGCGTTGCATCGGCATCTCCTGGGTAACACGATGTGTTGGAACCCACGGCAGCGGATGAGTTTCGCCACGATCTCGCCGATGATGTTTCAGGGCGTAACTGGGCCAAACGCGCGGGTCACATCCATGTGAAGTGCACCCTAGGCATTCAGCCCAACCGCGTCCCGCGCACCGGCACTGGCCTGACACGCCGGGCACACACCGTACAGCGCCAGCGCGTGATCGCGCAGCACAAAGCCACGCTCACTTGCCACGTGCTCCTGCCGCGCCTCAATGGCGTCGTCATGAAACTCTTCCACGCGGCCGCACGACATGCAGATCAGGTGATCGTGATGCGCACCCTCGTTGATCTCATACACCGCATGGCCGGCCTCGAACGTATGACGCAGCAGCACACTGGCATCCACCAGTTGGTTGAGCACGCGGTAGACCGTCGAGATACCGATGTCGAGATCCGACGTCAGCAACTGGCGATAAACGTCTTCCGCACTCAGGTGACGGCCGTGGTCCGTGCCGGCAGCAAGAATTTCCAGAATCTTGACGCGCGGTGACGTGGCTTTGAGCCCAGCACGGCGCAGGTCGGTCGAATTTGGCATGGCGTTCGGGGGCGTAAGGCTAGGAGTACAGCGTAGACAGCGCAGCAGGGCCGGAAGCGGCGTCGCAATCGTGCAGACGGGGGTTCCGAAAAAAGACGGCATGGCTGGCGGCCCGGGAAAGTCGCAGTCGGGAAAGCGGGGTCTGAGTGCTTTCCCGACTGTCGGGCGGCTTGCTACTGCCAAACGCTCTGTGTGTCAGAGCGGTCCCCACAAAAGACCGGTTGCTGGGGCGCCCTGCACTGACAGGCGAGCGCACTCACAGCGGAATTCGGTTCGACAGGTTGCGCTTGGCGGTTTGTCCATCGGCTGCAACACTGTCGATGGACAAACTATAAATGCGAATGATTCGCATTACAAGACTTTTTTGCAAACCGCCGAAAGCCCTTGTGGGGATGGGGTCGGGAGGCGCGTTAAAGGAGGCGCGTTAGATACGCCCCATGGCACTGGCGTAGCCGGCCGGCGCAAAGCGCAGCGTTGCGACCATGGCGGCGATCACGATGGCAATAAGCAGCAGCCACGGCACCTGAAAGCCGCCCGTCAATTCGCGCAGCCAGCCCACTGCGTAGGGAATGATCCCCGTGATGATGAAGCCGATGCCTTGCACGAACGCCGCGAGATGACCCGCAGCGCGCGCATCAGGCAGATGGTCGAGCGTGAGCGTCAGGCAGAGCGAGAACATCGACCCCAGGCCGCAGCCGATCAGCGCGATCCACAGCGCCGTTCCGGCTTGCGGTGCGAGCAGCAGGCCGGCCATCCCCACCAGTTGCGAGAACAACGCCGCCAGCAGCCACGGGCGCCGATCGCTCCAGCGACGCGCCAGCAACGGCGCCCCAAACGCGCCGGCCACCTGGAAGATCGTCATGACGCCGATCAGGCCGCCGGCATCCTGCGCACTCCAGCCGAGCTGGCGATAGAACATTGGCAGCCACGCAATCATGCTGGTGTAGCCGCCGTTGGCGCCGCCAAAGTAGACGGCCAGCAGCCATGCGCGCCGATTGCCGAAGAAATTCAGCACTGGCCCGTGCTGCGTGGTTGGCAGCGCCTCGCGCGGGCGGGCAGTCACCCACAACACCAGTGCGGCCAGCGCCGGCAACACCCAGATGCCAAGGCCCACGTGCCAGTCGGCCACGTGCGCAATGCGCGGGCTGAGCGTGGCCGCCATGCCGCCGCCCGCCATGAGCGAAGCGGAATACAAACCCAGCGTGACCGGCACGCGCTGCGGAAACCAGCGCTTGATGATGCCCGGCACCAGTCCCTGGATGATGGCCACGCCAGTACCAGCCAGCGCGGCACTGGCGATCAACGCGATGCCGCTACCGGCCCACAGCCGCCACAGGCATGCACCGGCAATCGCCAACAGGCTGCACGTCACGCCGCGATGCTCGTTCACCCAGCGCGCCAGCCAAGGCAGGAACAGCGCGATGCTGCCCATGCACAGCACCGGAATCACCGTCAGCAGGGACGCACCTTGCAAGCTGAGCCCCGTGCCCGCGCGAATCTCCGCCAGCAGCGGGCCGATGGTCGTGAGAATGGGGCGCAGGTTCAGGCCAAGCACAATCACCACCAGCACGCCGATCCAGCCGGCATCGGCGCGCGCGGGCGATGCAGCGGACGCGGCCGGCGCGACCTGCTGTGCAGTCGCCTCGGTCACGATTGATGCGCCTTCCATGTTTCGTACAGGCCCTGCTCGCCGGCGGGGCGCAGTGAACGCATCTGCAGCGCACGCGCCTGCGGCTCTCGCTTCAGCTCGTCATAGATGGCTGCGGTGGACATGCCGAACGGCTCGCCGTCCTCGTTCGAATAAGCGAAGCACGCCGCGCGGATGCCGCAGCGGTGCATGGCCGCAAAGCACATCGGGCACGGATGGCCGCTGGCGTACATGACGGCGCCGCTCATATCCGGCGTGGCCAGCAGATGGCTGGCCTGGCGGATGGCCTGCATCTCGGCATGGGCGGTCGGGTCGTTGGTGGTGTGCACCTCGTTGACGGCGCGGGCGACGATTTTGCCGTCGCGCACCAGCACGGCGCCGAACGGCGCGCCGCCAGCGTTGATGTTGGCGCGGGCCAGTTCCACAGCCTCGCGCATGTATTGTTCATCGGACATCGTGATCTCCTGAATCCTGAAAGGTGCTTAGCGGGCGCCGGCTGCAACGAGCATGTCGGCAATCGCCTTCTGGCCGCGTTCTCGGGCATGCTGCAGCGGCGTCACGCCCTTGTTGTCGGCCAGGTTGACGTTGGCACCGTGGTCGATCAGCAGGCGGACGATCTGCTGATGGCGCGGCCCGCCGTCACTGAGCAGGATGGCTTCAAGCAAGCCCGTCCAGCCAAGGTTGTTGATGTGATCGGGGTCAACGCCGGCTTCGAGCAGCGTCTTGACGACCTCCACATGGCCGCGCTCGCAAGCCGGAATCAGCGCGGTGCCGCCGTAGCGGTTGGTGCTTTTGAGGTTGGCGCCGTGGCTGAGCGTCATGCGCAGGATGTCCAGGTGCCCTTCGGCACCGGCCAGCAGATAGGCGCTGTCCAGGCGCTTGTTCTGGGCGTTGACGTCTGCGCCGGCATCAATGAGCACACGGGCGGTGTCGACGTGATTGCCCTGCGTAGCAAGCAGCAGTGGCGTGCTGTTGCCGCCGTCACGCACATCCACCGATACGCCCTGCTTGAGTTGCTCGGCCACCTTTGCTGTCTCGCCCTTGGCTGCTGCATTGAGCAGCCACGCCGGTTCACCGGCCGCAACGCAACCCGTTGTGGCACCTGCTGTGACACCAGCGGCACACATCGTCACCATCCAGCGCTTCCAGACACGCAACGCCATCTCGGCTTCCTCCTGGCAATCGGAATAACTGGCCGATTATGGTTGCGCGCTGATGTATGTTCAAATTAAATGATTGAATGCACATCAGTGGGTTATCAAATGATTGATCTGATCTTGCTGCGCAGCTTCGTCACGGTGGTCGACACCGGCAACTTCACACGGGCGGCGGAGCATCTGCACCTCACGCAATCGACGGTGAGCCAGCAGATCCTGCGGCTGGAGCAACAACTGAACTGCCGCCTGCTCGACCGCAGCCAGCGGCAGGTGCTGCCCACCGAAGAAGGCGACCGGCTGCTCGGCTACGCACGCCGCCTGCTGCGCCTGGCCGGCGAGGCCAGCGAGGCGCTCAGCCCGCAACACACCGAGGGCGTACTGCGCCTGGGCGTGCCGGAAGACCTCGGCAGCGGCGCACTGATGCCGCTCATCGCCAGCTTTGCGCGCGAGCGCCCGCGGTTGCGGCTGGAGGTGGAAAGCGGCCTCTCTCACCACCTCTTGCGGCTGTACCGCAATGGCGATCTGGATATGTTGCTGGTCAAGCAATGGGGCACCGATAGCGACTGCCATGCACGCTGGGCAGAACCGGTTTGCTGGATCGACAGTGCGGAACGGCCACACACGCTGCCGCTCGGGCCAACGCAGCCCGCGCTGCCGCTGGTGGTGTTTCCGGTGGGCGCGCTGTATCGGCAGGAAATGCTGCACGCGCTGGAATCGCTCGGCCAGGCGTGGCGCATCACCTATTCAAGCCCGAGCCTGGCAAGCCTGTGCGCGGCCGTCAGCGCGGGGCTGGGCGTAAGCCTTCTGCCGGCCAGCACCATGCAGCCGGGGCATCGCGTCCTTGGCGCTGCCGATGGCTTTCCTGAGATTGGCGGGTTGGAGTTGGCGCTCTTTGCGCGGCCGGACCTCGACAGCGCGGGCCGCGTGCTGCGCGACCGTCTTGTGGAGATGTGCAGCGAGCGGGCGACAGCGCTGCAAACCGGGGCGTATCCTGCTTGACCCCACACATCGCGGAGAGACCACGATGCAATACACGGGCACATGCCATTGCCAAGCCGTCGCCTTCACGTTCGATGCAGAACTCGATGAACTGATCCGTTGCAACTGCTCACTGTGCAGCAAGCGCAATGCGCTGATGGCAAGCGTGCCGCGCGAGCGGTTCCACGTTACGCGTGGTCAGGACGCATTGCGCTCGTACCGCTGGAACACCGGCGTGGCCCAGCACTACTTTTGCGGGACATGCGGCATCTACGTCTATCACCAGCGCCGCAGCAATCCCGCGTTGCTCAGCGTCAACGCATGCTGCATTGACGGCTTGGATGTCGCCACGCTGCCTGTGCGGGAAGTGGATGGCAAGAGCCGAAGCGTGGTGAATCCGCAGATGCACAGCGGCCAGGAAAATCGTCGCTAGAAAAGAAAAAACCGGACCCGCTTATCGCAAAGTCCGGCTTGGTACGGCTCCGTTCAGCTTCAGGCAGCTTCGGCCAGCGGCACCCGGATCAGGTGGTCAAACGCCGACAGCGCAGCCTTGGCACCATCGCCAGTAGCAATGATGATCTGCTTGTACGGCGTGGTGGTCGCATCGCCTGCGGCAAACACGCCTTCCGCGCTGGTCTGACCGCGCGCGTCGACAACGATCTCGCCAAAGCGGTTGCGCTCCACTGCGCCATCCAGCCACTCGGTGTTGGGCACCAGGCCGATCTGCACGAACACGCCTTCCAGCGCGACTTCATGTTGCGTGCCGTTCGTGCGGTCCGTATAGCGCAGGCCGTTAACCTTCTCGCCGTTGCCGGTGATCTCGGTGGTCTGCGCGTTGGTGACGATGGTCGCGTTCCGCAGGCTTTGCAGCTTGCGTACCAGCACCGCGTCAGCGCGGAGTTGATCGCCGAACTCCAGCAGCGTGACGTGGCTCACCAGGCCGGCCAGGTCGATGGCCGCTTCCACGCCCGAGTTGCCGCCGCCGATCACGGCCACACGCTTGCCCTTGAACAGCGGGCCATCGCAGTGCGGGCAGTACGCCACGCCCTTGTTCTTGTATTCCTGCTCGCCGGGCACGTTCACATTGCGCCAGCGTGCACCGGTCGACAGGATGATCGAGCGGCCCTTGAGCACCGCACCGTTGGCCAGCGTCACCTCGGCAAAACCGCCCGGTGCATCGGCCGGCGTGAGCTTGACCGCGCGCTGCGCGTTCATGATGTCGACCTCGTACTGGCGCACGTGCTGCTCGAGCGCGGCGGCAAACTTCGGCCCTTCGGTTTCCGATACGGAGATGAAGTTCTCGATGGCCAGCGTGTCCAGCACCTGACCACCAAAGCGCTCGGCCACCACGCCGGTGCGCACGCCCTTGCGTGCCGCGTACACAGCCGCAGCCGCACCAGCGGGGCCACCGCCGACGATCAGCACTTCATACGGCTCCTTGGCGGCGAGCTTTTCAGCGTCACGCGCTGCTGCACCGGTGTCGATCTTGGCGAGGATTTCTTCCACGCCCATGCGGCCCGACCCAAACGTTTCGCCGTTCAGGAACACTGTCGGCACCGCCATGATCTTGCGTTGCTCGATTTCGTCCTGGTACATGCCGCCGTCAATGGCGACGTGCTGGATGCGCGGGTTGATCACGGACATCACGTTCAGCGCCTGGACCACGTCCGGGCAGTTCTGGCACGTGAGCGACATGTAGGTCTCGAAGCGGAAATCCCCTTCGATGTTGCGAATCTGTTCGATGACGTCGGCTTCAAGCTTGGGGGCATAGCCGCCCACTTGCAGCAGCGCCAGCACCAGCGAGGTGAACTCGTGGCCGGTCGGGATCGCGGCAAAACGCACGCTCACATCGGCGCCGGTGCGGCGGATCAGGAACGACGGCGCACGCTCTGCCGCGTCGCGTTGTTCGGTCAGCACAATCATGCTGGACTGCTCGGCCACATCACGCAGCAGGTCCATCATGTCGCGGGAGCCCTCGCTGTCATCGACGTTGGCGACCAGCTCAATGGGCTGCACGAGGCGTTCGAGGTAGGCCTTCAGTTGGGCCTTGACATCAGCATCCAGCATGACGACTTCCTTTATTCGTTTTGCGTCTGTAACAGGGCGCGACACATGCCGCCGCCCTTAAGCAAACGGCCGGCAGAGCCGGCCGTTTTTCATGCTGCCCTGAGGCAGCAAACAGCCTTGAAACTTAGATCTTGCCGACCAGGTCCAGCGACGGCTTGATGGTCTTGGCGCCTTCGTTCCACTTGGCCGGGCACACGTTGCCCGGGTTGTTGGCGACGAACTGGGCAGCCTTGAGCTTGCGCAGGGTTTCCTTCACGTCACGGGCGATGGCGTTGTCGTGCACTTCCAGCGTCTTGATCGTGCCTTGCGGATCGATCACAAACGTGCCGCGCAGGGCCAGGCCTTCTTCCGGAATGTGCACGCCGAAGGCGTTGGTCAGGGCGTGGGTCGGGTCACCCACCAGCGGGAACTGGGCCTTGCCCACAGCCGGCGACGTTTCGTGCCACACCTTGTGCGAGAAGTGCGTGTCGGTCGTGACGATGTAGACCTCGGCACCAGCCTTCTGGAATTCTGCGTAGTTGTCAGCAGCGTCTTCCACTTCGGTCGGGCAGTTGAACGTGAACGCGGCCGGCATGAAGATCAGCACGGACCACTTGCCCTTGAGCGACTCTTCCGTAACGGTGATGAACTTGCCGTTGTGGAAAGCTTCGGCCTTGAACGGTTGAACTTGAGTATTGATCAGCGACATAGTGGTTGGGTTGGTTGGGTTGACGACGGGAGTGATCGTATCGTGACCCGTCATATTGTACAAATTGATTGATACGATCGATTTGATTACTAAATACTATTATACACCGATGCGGTGACAGCTTGCTGGGCCAGCTTCCCGCGCCTCGCCCAGACCCAAGCCGGCCCAAAATTACAAACCCGTGCGCAAGCTGCGCACGACGCACCCCAGGGTCATGCCACCACACGCGTCGCCACCCGTGAGATTGGCTGGCTTCCCAGGTCACGCGTGGGTTGCGGCCCCTCAGGCATGGCATTTGCACAGACCGTGAATTCGCCAACCCGCCGCGCGCCGACCGCATCACGCTCTCTGGTCGAACGCACGTTCGCCGTCTGGTGCAGCGCCGGCTCATGGAGGATCTCCTGTCATGACGCGCAACCCGACCGCGCTGCTGGTGGATGACCCGCTCTGGTACAAGGACGCCGTCATCTACCAGTTGCACGTCAAGTCGTTCTGCGATTCGGACAACGACGGCATCGGTGACTTCCCAGGCCTGATCTCCAAGCTCGACTACATTGCCGAGCTGGGCGTGGACGTCATCTGGCTGCTGCCGTTCTACCCGTCGCCTCGGCGCGATGACGGCTACGACATCGCCGAGTACCGCGGAGTTCACCCCGACTACGGCACCATGGCCGACGTGCGCCGCTTCATTACCGAGGCGCATGCGCGCGGCCTGCGCGTCATTACCGAGTTGGTCATCAACCACACGTCGGATCAGCACCCGTGGTTCCAGCGCGCCCGGCGGGCCAAGCCGGGTTCTGCACTGCGCGACTTCTACGTGTGGTCCGACCACGACAAGAAATACGCCGGCACGCGCATCATCTTCATCGACAGCGAGCCCTCCAACTGGACGTGGGACCCGGTGGCCAAGGCCTACTACTGGCACCGCTTCTATTCCCACCAGCCGGATCTCAACTTCGACAACCCGCGCGTGCTCAAGGCCGTGATCGGGGTGATGAAGTTCTGGCTGAACCTGGGCGTGGACGGCCTGCGGCTGGACGCGGTGCCCTATCTGGTGGAGCGCGAAGGCACCTCCAACGAAAACCTGCCCGAGACGCACGCCGTACTGCGCAAGCTGCGCGCGGCCATGGACGCCGAGTTCAAGAACCGCCTGCTGCTGGCCGAGGCCAACCAGTGGCCCGAAGACACGCAGGAATACTTCGGCGCCGGCGACGAATGCCACATGGCATTCCACTTTCCACTGATGCCACGCATGTACATGGCGATCGCGCGTGAAGACCGCTTCCCGATCACCGACATCATGCGGCAGACACCGGAAGTGCCCAACACCTGCCAGTGGGCGATCTTCCTGCGCAACCACGACGAGCTGACGCTGGAGATGGTGACCGACGCCGAGCGCGACTACCTGTGGGAGGTCTATGCCAGCGACCGACGCGCGCGCCTGAACCTCGGCATCCGCCGCCGCCTGGCACCGCTGCTGGAGCGCGACCGGCGCCGCGTTGAGCTGATGAACAGCCTGCTGTTCTCGATGCCCGGCACGCCCGTCATGTACTACGGCGACGAGATCGGCATGGGCGACAACATCCACCTGGGCGACCGCGACGGCGTGCGCACGCCCATGCAGTGGTCGCCCGACCGCAACGGCGGCTTCTCGCGCGCCGACCCGGAGCAGCTCGTGCTGCCGGCCATCATGGGCTCGCTGTACGGCTATGAATCGGTGAACGTGGAAGCGCAGAGCCGTGACGCGCATTCGCTGCTGAACTGGACGCGGCGCCTGTTGGCGACACGCAGGCAGCACCGCGTGTTCGGGCGCGGCAGCATCCACTTTCTGCAGCCGTCCAACCGCAAGGTACTGGCCTACATTCGCGCGCTGGAAGATGAACCGCCAATGCTGTGCGTGGCGAATCTGTCCCGCGCTTCGCAGGCAGTGGAGCTGGATCTGTCGAACTATGCGCAGCGCGTGCCGATCGAGCTGGTTGGCGGCACAGCGTTCCCGCCCGTCGGGCAACTGCCGTATCTGCTGACGCTGCAGCCCTATGCCTTCTTCTGGCTGGAGTTGCGTGAGAACGAGCCCGGCCCAAGCTGGGCGCAACCGGCCGCCGAGCAGTTGCCGGAGTTCATGACGCTGGTCTTGCGCTCGGGGCTGGATACGCTGTCCGACACGCGCCAGCGCGAGGCCCACCGCCAATCGATCGAGCACGAGGTCCTGCCGACCTACCTACCAATGCGTCGCTGGTTTGCTGGCCACGAGAACGCGCCGCACGACGGTGACGTGCTGCATAACACGGATGTGCTGCGCAGTGCGCGCTTTGCCTGGGGCGCAGCAGTGCCGGTGGATGCCTCATCCACCAACCGGCCGTTGGCGGGCGCAACACGGCCTGAGGTGTTCTTCAACGAAGTCGTTGTCACGCTGAGCGATGCAGATGGCGTGGAGCGCATCGAGCGTTATCTGCTACCCCTGTCGATTGCGTGGGAGTCCACCACCCTGCCCGCGCTGCCTGTGCAACTGGCGCTCGCCCGCGTGCGCCGCGGCCGCCACGTCGGCTATCTGACCGACGCCTTCACCACCGAAACCTTCGCCCGTGCGCTGCTTGCCAACCTCGTGCGCGGCGCCACGCTGCAGGCCAGCGACGGCACGGTGCGTTTCCTGCCGGAACCCGGTATTGCCGACGCTGCCAGAGCCGCCGCCCCCGAGGCCCGCTTGCCGCTGGCGCCCGACGCGCACGTGCAATGGCTGGCACCGGAGCAGTCTTACAGCACGCTGGTGATCGACGACGTGGTGATGGTCAAGCTGATGCGGCGGGTCTGCCCGGGCACGCACCCAGAGGCGGAGATGACGCGTCACCTCACGCGCGCCGGCTATGCCAACACCGCCGCGCTCATCGGCGAGATCACGCACGCCGGCCCGGTGGGCGAACCCGCCACGTTAGTGGTTTTGCAACGCTACGTGCCCAACCAGGGCAATGCCTGGAACTGGGTGCTCGACTACCTGCGCCGCACCATCGACGAGTTGGCCGTGCAGGCCGAAGCCGTGTCTTTGGGCGACGGCGAGATCGCGCCCACGGCGGCATCGGAATCGCGCACCGACACCAACGAAGCGCTGGCGAGCTACCTGGCGCAGATCGGCGCCATCGGCACGCGCCTGGGCGAGTTGCATGCTTTGTTGGCCCAACCGAGCGACGACCCGCGCTTCGGCACACGCCCCGCAGATGCAGACGATGTGCGCAACTGGTCGGCACGCGTGCGCGGGCAGGTCACACAGGCGCTGAACCATGTGGAGGCGTGGCAAGACGCACACGCTCCGCACGAACCTGCCGAATGGCTGCTGTTGCAACGTGATGCGCTGCCGGCTGCCATCAGCGCATCGGCGCAGGCCGGGCTCGGTGCCACGCTGTCGCGCCTGCATGGGGATTTCCATCTCGATGAAGTGCTCGTCTCGCAAGGCGACGCATTCCTGGTCAACTTTGGCGGCGACCCGGCATTGCCGGTTGAGGTGCGCCGGCGCAAGGACAGCCCGCTGCGCGACGTCGCCAGCCTGTTGCATTCGCTGGACGATGTGACCGAGGCCATGCGGCAAGGCCCCGAGCATGTGACGGGGCCGGTGCAGGAGCGTCGCGATCAACTGCTCGAACGCTTCCGTGCGGCGGCTGCGGAGCACTTCCTGCAGACCTATGCGGATGCCGGCGGATGCCCGATCCACCCGGAACTGCTCAACCTGTTCCTACTGGAAGACGCGGCCCGCCACCTTGATGCGGACACCGCCAGCCGGCCGGCCTGGCTGCCGGTTCCGCTGGCCGGCCTTGTGCGTGCGGCACGGCGCCTGCTTGGTGTGGAACCTGAGCCTGCGAAAAACGCCACCACCACGCTCACCCCCATCGGCCCTATCGACGATAGCCCGGAACCCACGCTATGACTGCTGCAGTACCCATGTCGCAACCCGTACCCCGCGCGCGCTTCACGCATGACCTGCCGTTTGGCGCTACCTGCCTCGGGCCGGATCGCACGCGCTTCCGCCTGTGGGCACCGGACGCCACCGAGGCGTGGATCGAAATCGACGCCGGCTACGACCGCAGCGGCCGTAGCGACGCCAACGCCATCCGCATGGAGGCGGAACCCGACGGCTGGTACGCGGCCGTTGCGCCAATCGGCGCCGGCTTGGGCTACCGATACCGCGTGACCGACCGCAATGGTGTCACCCTTACCGTGCCCGATCCGGCAGCCCGCGCGCAGTGGCAAGATCTCTATGGCCCCAGCCTGGTGGTCGACCCGGCGCGCTACCTGTGGCGCCACGCCGACTGGCAAGGCCGGCCCTGGCAGGAGACCGTGCTGTACGAGCTGCACGTCGGCGCCATGGGTGGCTTCAACGGCGTCCGTGCGCGGCTGCCCGAGCTGGCGCGGCTGGGGGTCACCGCCATCGAGCTGATGCCGCTGGCGGAGTTTCCGGGTGCACGCAATTGGGGCTACGACGGCGTGCTCCCGTTCGCACCGGACGCCAGCTACGGCTCGCCCGACGAACTCAAGGCGCTGATCGACACCGCGCATGGTCTCGGGCTGATGGTCTTCCTGGATGTGGTCTACAACCACTTCGGGCCCGACGGCAACTACCTGTATCACTATGCGCGCCGCTTCTTCCATGAGGGCACGCACACGCCGTGGGGTGCCGCGTTCGATTTCCGCCAGCCTGTCGTGCGCGAATTCTTCATCCAGAACGCGCTGATGTGGCTGATGGAGTATCGCTTCGACGGCCTGCGCCTGGACGCCGTGCAGGCCATTGGTGAACGCGACTGGCTGGGCGAGCTGGCTGCACGCGTACGCCAGGCAGTCGAACCTGGGCGCTACGTGCACCTTGTGCTGGAGAACGAGAACAACGCCGCATCGCTGCTGCGTGGTGCGACAACGTTGCCTGCTGCTCAGGATAGCCGCCCAGCTGACACGACGGGCTCATTCGAAGCGCAGTGGAACGACGACGGCCACCACGCGCTGCATGCCTTGCTTACGGGCGAGCACGAAGCCTATTACGCTGCCTACGCCGATGCGCCGGCCAAGCGCCTCGCACGCGTGCTGCAAGAAGGCTTCTGTTACCAGGGCGAGCCGTCTGCGCTGCACAACGGCGCCCCGCGCGGCGAACCCAGCGGCGCGCTGCCGCCCACGGCCTTCGTGCTGTATCTGCAGAACCACGATCAGATCGGCAACCGGCCGCTCGGTGAACGGCTCACCCGCCTCGCGCACCCAGAAGCCTTGCACGCCGCACAGGCATTGCTGCTGCTGTGTCCGCAGATCCCCCTGCTGTTCATGGGCGAGGAGTGGGGCAGCCTGCGGCCGTTCTATTACTTCACCAGCCACCATGGCGCGCTGGCGGATGCGGTGCGAGAAGGCCGGCGGCGTGAGTTCGGGCGGTTCTCGGCGTTCTCGGACCCGCTCAAGCGCGAGCGCATTCCCGACCCGAACGACGAGCGCACCTACCAGGCGTCCTGGCCCGGCGAGGCCGAACTCACCAACCCCGAGCACCTCGCCTGGCTCAACCGCACGCACCGGTTGCTGGCGCTTCGCCACGCGCAGATCGTGCCGCGCCTGGTGGGCGCGCGCGCGTTGGATGCCGTGCCGCTCGGCATCACAGGTGCGGTGGGGCGCTGGCGGCTGGGCGACGGCAGCGTGCTGACACTCGCCGTCAACCTGGGGGCGCAGCCGGTATCGCTGCCGACGGCATTGGCCGGCAACCCATCCGACCTGCTCTATGAATCGCGCGACGGCGCTGCCGCCACACTGGCCACGCATCAAGTGCCGGCACACGCCTGCATCGCCCTGCTGACGCAGCCCTCGGACTGAGCCCACGCCATGAACCACGTGCCCCACACATCCAACGATGCACTGCATGGGCTGGCTGCGCAGGCGGGTCTGCAAGTCGAGTGGAAAGACGCTGCCGGCAACACCATGTCCGTGAGCGACGACGTACTGCGCACCGTGCTGGGCTGCCTGGGCCTGCCTGCCGCCACCGCTGCGGAGGCCGCGGACAGCCTCGCGCGCCTGCATGCCGAAGCCGACAACCTGACCGTGCCCGCGCTCGTCACCGGCGTGGTTGGCCAACCCATCGCGCTGGAGACCGCGTCGCGCCAACTGGCTGTGCTGGCGGGCCGGCCATATCGAGTCGACTACGAACATGGCGACGGCACCGTCGAAGGTACCGTCGGGGCCGACCTCAACCGCGCCATGCTGCGACTGGCGCCCATACCGAGGGCCGGCTATCACCAGTTGCGCATCGACACGGGAGCAGGCAGCAGCATCGAGGCCACACTCGCCGTTGCACCGCCGCGCTGCTATGCCGTGGCCGATGCGTTGAAAGCACGCGGGCGCTTGCCGGGCGCACGCTTGTGGGGCAGTTCAGCGCAGCTCTATGGACTGCGTTCCGCCAGCGAGCTGGCGTCGCTCTCCGCCGGGCTGGGCAGCTACGCAAACGCAGGCGCGCTGGCGCGCAGCCTCGCGCAACACGGCGCCGATGCGCTGGCTTTGAGCCCGGTGCACGCCATGTTCAGTGCAGACCCGCATCGCTATTCGCCGTATTCGCCGTCGAGCCGGCTGTTCCTCAACGCGACGATGATCGACCCTGTCGCGCTGTTCGGCGAGCACGCCATGCGACAAGTGGTAGCCGACTGCGGCCTGACCGACATCTACGCGCGGCTGGAAACCGCACAGCTGATCGACTGGCCAGTCAGTGCCACGGCTCGACTGACAGTGCTGCGCGCATTGCATCAGCAGATGCAGCAACAGGTTGCCGCAGGCGATGAAACCGCCCGGCAGCTACACGAAGATTTCCAAACGTTCTGCGCCGCGCGTGGCCAAGGCCTACTCGACCACGCCCATTGCGAAGCGCTCGACGCCGACATACGTGCGCGCGATCCGCAGACATGGCATTGGAAGCAATGGCCCGCAGCGTATCAATCGCCATCCAGCCCGGCCGTGCACGCATTTGCCCGCGACCATGCGGACACCGTCAACTTCCACCTGTTCCTGCAATGGGCGGCCGCACGCCAATTGGCGGCCGCGCAGCGCAGCGCGGAAGACGCCGGCATGGCCATCGGCCTGATTGCCGATCTGGCCATTGGCACTGACAGCGCAGGCAGCCATGTGTGGAGCCGGCAGCAGGACGTGCTGATTGGCATGACGGTGGGCGCGCCGCCCGACCTCTTCAACACGCAGGGGCAGAACTGGGGCCTCACCACGTTCAGCCCGCGTGCCATGCGTTCGCAGGGCATGGGGGAAGGCTTGCGCGCCTTCATTGAGATGCTGCGCGCGGTGATGTCCACGCCTGGCGGCGTACGCATCGACCATGTGCTCGGGCTGATGCGGCTGTGGGTGATTCCGGAGGGGGCATCGGCGCTGGATGGCGTGTACCTGCGCTACCCGCTGCAGGACCTGCTGCGGCTGATTGCGCTGGAGTCATGGCGCAACCATTGCATCGTCATCGGTGAAGACCTTGGCACCGTGCCAGGCGGGCTGCGCGGGCAACTGGCCGACACCGGCCTGCTCGGCATGCGCATCCTCTGGTTCGAGCGCGAGGAAGAGGTGGCCCATCACCCATTCCGCCCACCGCAAGACTGGGCACGCACCTCGGTGGCAATGACCAGCACGCACGATCTCTCCACGCTGGCAGGGTGGTGGGTCGGCCGCGATCTGCACTGGCAAGGCAAACTCGGGCTACTGCCCGCCGGCGTGGATGAAGCACAGGCACACGTGCTGCGCATGGCGGATCGGCATGCGCTGGTCGAGGCCTTCACACGCCAGAACCTCGCCACCGCCACCTTGCTGACAGCGCTGGAGGCGGCAAGCACGGCAAACGCCGCTGACGCAGATGCCATCCTCACCGCCACGGCTGACGATTTCGCGACCGCGGCCACGGCGTACACCGCCGCTGCACCGCTGCCGCTCATCATCGTGCCGATGGAAGACCTGCTCGGCCTGCCGGAGCAACCGAACCTGCCCAGCACCATCCACACACATCCCAACTGGCGCCGCCGGCTACCCGGGCCTGCAGACACGGTGCTGGATGATCCCGCTGCGCAGGCCCGCCTAGCGGCGCTGGCGCGCGCCCGCACCGACATCGCCTAGGGCTTCCGCACGGGTTAACACCAACTGCGTCGCCTTGATGCTGGCCCTAGAATTCCTCTATTCATATAGATGACTAGAGCAATGTGCTTTCCGAGCATTGCCCACGTCACCCGGAGGAGACCGCATGTTCGGCTGGTTCAAAGAGATTTCAAAAGGGGAGAAGCGCACCTTCTGGGCGTGCTTTGGCGGCTGGGCACTCGACGCGCTCGACGTGCAGATGTTCAGCCTCGTCATTCCCACCATCATCGCGGCGTGGCACATCGACAAGACCGAGGCTGGGCTGGTGTCGGGCATCACGCTGGTGGCATCCGCGCTGGGCGGCTGGATTGCCGGCGCGTTGACCGACCGCTTCGGCCGCGTGCGCACACTACAGATCACGGTGCTGTGGTTCTCGATCGCCACGTTCGCCTCGGCCTTTGCGCAGAACTTCGAGCAGTTCCTGGTGCTCAAGGCCATTCAGGGCTTCGGCTTTGGCGGTGAATGGGCCGCGGGCGCCGTGCTGATGGCCGAGAGCATTCGCGCCAGCCACCGAGGCAAGGCCATGGGCACCGTGCAAAGCGCATGGGCCGTGGGCTGGGGCGCTGCAGTGCTGCTGTATGCGCTCACGTATTCCCTCATCGAACCGGACCTCGCCTGGCGCGTGATGTTTGCCGCGGGTCTGCTGCCGGCGCTGCTCATCATCTACATCCGCCGGGGCGTGCAGGAACCCGTCGTTGCCAAAACGGAAGTGAAGGCAGATGCGATGCCGGTGTCGCGCTTTCCGCTGCTCGACATCTTCCGCCCGCAGGTGCTGCGCATGACGCTGATCGGCGGGCTGCTGGGCGTGGGTGCGCACGGTGGCTACTACGCGCTGATGACGTGGCTGCCAACGTATCTGAAGACGGAGCGCCACCTGTCGGTGCTCGGCACGGGCGGCTATCTGGCGGTGATCATCTTCGCGTTCTGGTGCGGCTGCGTGGCCAGCGCGTGGCTGCTGGACGTGATCGGCCGGCGCGGCAACATCCTACTGTTCTCGTGCTGCTGTGTGGTCACCGTGCTGGTGTACCTGCTGGTGCCGTTGTCTGACGGCGCGATGCTGGTGCTGGGCTTTCCGCTGGGATTCTTTGCCGCCGGTATTCCGGCCAGCATGGGGGCGTTGTTCAACGAGCTGTATCCGCATGGCGTGCGCGGCACGGGCGTGGGCTTTTGCTACAACTTCGGCCGCGTGGTGTCTGCCGCGTTTCCGGTGCTGGTGGGCAAGATGAGCGCGTCGATGTCGCTCGGCACCGCCATCGGCATCGATGCGGCCATCGCATATTCGATCGTCGCGCTGGCCGTGCTGATGCTGCCCGAAACACGTGGCCGCGACCTCGCCGCCGTCACGGCCTGAACCCCCATCACAAGATCATGACGACGCTCTTCATCCGTCGCCAACAGGAGACCCCATGCCCACTCGCCGCGCCTTCAACACCGGGTTGCTTGCCATGCTAGGTTCCACTGCCCTTGCCGGATGCGCGACCAACGGCGCGCGCGACGTTTCCACATCGGGCACATCACGCATCACCGGCATCGATACTCACGCACACGTGTTCGAGCGCGGCCTGCCGCTGGCCAATGCGCGCCGTTATGCGCCGGATTACGACGCGCCGCTGTCGGCCTACCTCGCGCAGCTCGACGCGCATGGCCTGTCGAACGGCGTGCTGATCCAGCCAAGCTTTCTGGGTGTCGACAACAGCTACCTGCTGGCCGCACTCAAGCAAGCGCCGCAGCGCCTGCGTGGTGTCGCCGTCATTGATCCGGCCGCACCCGAGAGCCTGCTCGCGCAGATGAACACCGAGGGCATCGTCGGCATCCGCCTGAACCTGATCGGCGCACCAGACCCACAGTTGAAGTCGCCCGTGTGGCAAGCCGCGTTGGCACACCTGCATGCGCTTGGCTGGCATGTGGAGCTGCACGTGGAGGCACGTCGCCTGCCCGCACTGCTACAGCCGCTTCTGGAAGCGCAGGTCAACGTCGTGGTCGACCACTTCGGCCGCCCCAACCCCGAACTGGGTGTGGACGACCCCGGCTTTGGTGCATTGCTCACTGCCGGCCGCACGCGCCGTGTGTGGGTCAAGATTTCTGGCGCTTACCGAAACGGAAGCGACGGGCGCGGTGAAGCCATCGCGCAAGCCGCCCTACCGCGCCTGAAGGATTCGCTCGGCATGGACCGCCTCGTCTGGGGTAGCGACTGGCCGCACACGCAGTTCGAATCGCAGATCAGCTACGACAAGACGTGGGCCTTCCTTGACCTGCTGCTGCCCAACGCAGCCGACCGCAAGCAGGTCCTGGTCGATACACCTGCGCACCTGTTCCGCTTCGTCTAAGCAGCCGGCGCCATAGCCTCAGAGCGTTGGCGCGATACCCCATTTCGCCAATCACGAATTTCGCTGCACCGACCACGCTCCTACACTGGCCGCTCCCCGTCCCCACAAGAACAAAGGAGCAGCCATGCAGCAGCATCGACTCGTCGACCAGCAGTTCGGCCAGGTGGCCCAGGCCTATCTGACCAGCGCCGTACACGCCCAGGGCGCTGACCTGGAGACGCTGGCTGCGCTGGCGCAATCGATGCCGCATGCCAAGGTGCTCGATCTCGGCTGCGGCGGCGGGCACGTGAGCTTTGCCATGGCACCGCATGTGACGGCCTTGGTGGCGGCCGATCTGTCGGAAGACATGCTGGCCGTGGTGGCCGCTGAAGCTGCCAAGCGCGGCATCAAGCAACTGCATACGCAGGCCGCCCGCGCGGAAAGCCTGCCTTTCGATGACGGCGCGTTCGACATCGTCGCCACCCGTTTCTCCGCCCACCACTGGTACGACGTACGCGCCGGGCTGGCCGAGGCGCGCCGCGTGCTCAAGCCCGGCGGCAAGCTCGTCATCGTTGACATCGTTGCGCCGGAAACGCCGCTGCTCGACACGCTGCTGCAAACCGCCGAGGTGCTGCGCGATGCGTCACACGTGCGCGACTATCGCGTGTCCGAATGGCAGGCCATGCTGGCCGAGGCCGGCTTCCAACCGGGCACGCCGCGCACCTGGAAGCTAACGATGTCCTTTGATTCGTGGATTGCCCGCATCCGCACGCCGCAGGTGCGCGCCGATGCCATTCGCGACCTGTTCGACCGCGCGGCCGATGAGGCACGCCAGTACTTTGCCGTGGCACTCGACCATTCGTTTGCTATCGACGCGATGATGATCGAAGCGGTTTAGTCCGTTTTGTTCCATCCGTTGGAGGGGGGCCTTGCCGGGTGCCCTTTTTGGGCTTTCGTTTAAGCCAGAATGAAAAAGATGTGACATCGGAACCCGTGCGCGAAGGCGGAGAAAGCCAGTACTCTTGAGGGTCGCCGACAGCCCGTGTCGGTAGTGGTACCCCGGTGCGATGCGCCGGCTTCCGACCCTCATGTACGCCCTTTTCCCCGCCTTCGTCTCGTCGCTGTTCCTGTTCTACGGCGTTTATGTGCTGAGCACACGCGGTCGGACACGTGCAAGCTTGGCGTTCTTCAGCATGACCGTCCTCACCAGCCTCTGGCAGGGGCTGTGGGCATTCCTGTTTCAGACCAGTGATGCCAGCGTTGCACACCTCCTGGCGAAGCTCGGCTGGGTCGCCATCCTGATTGTCCCGACGGCGTTCTATCACTTCATGGCAGAGATCTCGGAGCGGGTGGAAGAGCGCCGCTGGATTCTCGCCTCGTACACGCTGGATGCCGTGTTGATCGCGTTACTGCTGGGCAGCCATTGGGTGATCGCCGGCGTCTGGCATTTTCCGTTTGGGTTCTATCCAAAGGCTGGCCCGCTGGAAGCCGTTCATATTGTCCAGACGGTCGCGTTGGCGCTGCGCAGCGCGTGGCTGCTGTATGCCGCACAACAACACGCCACGGCGGAAAAACGCAAACGCCTGTGGGTCTGTCTGTTCGGTCTCGGGCTCTATACGCTTTCCGCCACGGACTACGCAGTCAACTATGGCGTTGCACTCTATCCGCCTGGCGTGATTTTCATTGCCGCCAGCCTGGGCATCATCGCGGTGGGCGTCGTGAAGTTCGACCTGATGCATCCGTATGCATTGGCTGCCACGGTGGCGCACGAAGTCCGCACGCCACTGGCGACCATCCGGCTGCAAGCTGGCGAAATCGCACGCGCGTGGCCCGACCTGTTTCGCGGCTACCAGTTGGCCGTCGACAATGGCCTGTGCAACGATCGCGAACCACTGTCGCCTGCTGTTCTCGAGCGCGTTTCCAAACTGGCTGGCGCCATCAACGCAGAAGTTGCCAGCGCACACAGCATCATTGAAATGGCGCTTGCCTCGGTCACGCTGGAACGCCTGGACAAGCGCACGTTCAGCGCGCACTCGCTGCACGGCTGTGTTGCCATGACGATGTCGCAGTATCCCTTCCAACCGGGCGAACGTGAGCGGGTTCGTGTCCGCGAATTTGACCCTGGCTGGCACTTCGTTGGGTCCGACACGCTGCTGATGTATGTCCTGTTCAACCTCATCAAGAACGCCCTGCACGCCATCCAGATCGCCAGGAAAGGCCAGATCGAAATTTCTGCCCGACGCGACGGCGATGTGCATGTGCTTGAGGTACGAGACGATGCGACCGGCATTTCACCCGAGGTACTTCGCCGCATCTTCGATCCGTTCTTTTCCACCAAGCATCACGGCAAGGGCGCAGGCGTTGGTCTGATGTTCTGTCGCCGTGTCATGCAGGCTTTTGGTGGCCGTATTCAATGTGAGTCCGTAGTTGGGGAATACACGCTGTTCTCCATGCGGTTTCCCCAAACCTCAACGATTCAGCAAAGCGTTACGCAGTTGCCAACGGCACCTCCGTCTCCAGCAACTCGTAGTCCTTCGCACGCTGCATAACGTGCTCGGGTAGCCGCTGGATACTGCGGTCACTGCCGGCAATCACGATCTGCTGGTAGCCAAGTGATACCAGCCTCCCGCCGGACATGAAGCGAAACAACAGATAAGCCGAGCAGGACCGAATACGGAACGTATTCAGATAGCAATCGACCCGCTGGAAGGGAAAGGTCTCTTCCACAAACTCCTGATGTGCCCGCTTTGTGATGAAAATCACGTTGCCGCCCACTAGGTTTGCATCGACGCACTCGTAAAACCATCGCTCACGCGCAACACCCTGCCATTCGAAATAGCGAGAGAAATAGGTGTTGGCGAAAGCGTTGGAGTCTTTCAAATACACATCGAAAGCGTGATGGAAAGTCTGGCGTGCCGAAAATGGGGCGGAAAGCTCTGCGTTGCGCAGGTACTGATCGACAACTGCGTCAATGGATTGGCCTGTCGGCATTGTGTGCTCCGTCAATGGAATGGCTGCAAGCGGCAGCCACGCATGCATGGGAAACCCCACGCATGCATCCATTTTTGCGATGCTCGTTAAGCTTTGTAACAGGCAAATTGATTACCCCACGCGATACGCTCTATTTCTGTTTCGAGGTACAACGCCGCACGCGGCGGCGGCTCAAGGCAGTCCAAGCGGGATCTCAACAAAACACACGAGATCGATACGCTCGCATACCCCGCAATTACTGCTACTTTTGAGAACCATCGACACTTTGCGTCGTGAATATCGCCTTTTAACCGGCCTCCAATTCCATGTACGCGCTGTTACCGATTTTTGTTTCGTCTCTCTTCTTGCTCTGCGGTATCCATGTGCTTACAACGCGATGGCGAACACGAGCGGGCCGCGTGTTTTTCTGCCTGACCGTTCTCATCGGCGTGTGGCAGGGGCTGTGGGCATTTCTATTTCAGACGAGTGACATCAACACAGCGCGCATGCTGGCCAAAGCGGGCTGGGTGGCGATTCTCGTGCTGCCCACCACGCTTTACCACTTCGCAACGGAGGTGGCGGAACGCCCGGAGGAGCAACGCTGGCTAATTGCAGCGTACGCACTGGACGTCGTGCTCATCGCCCTGTTGCTGGGTAGCGAGCTGATCATCGCCGGCGTGCGGCATTTCCACTTTGGTTTCTATCCGAAAGCCGGTCCGTTGGAAGCCTTGCATATCGTCCAGACCGTTGCGCTGGTGTCGCGCAGCATGTGGCTGTTGTATGTGGGCCAGCAAAACGCTACGGCTGAGAAACGCAAACGGCTGCGGACGTGCCTGTTTGGTGTCGGGTTGATTTCGCTGTCTGCGGTGGACTACGCAACGAACTATGGCGTTGCGATCTACCCGCCCGGTGTCTTGCCGCTTGCCATTGCCCCCGGCACGATCGCTGTCGGCATCATCATGTTTGACCTGATGCGCCCCTACGCGCTCGCGGCCACCGTCGCGCACGAAGTCCGTACACCGCTGACGACCATCCGCCTGCAGGCCGCTGAAATCGCACGTGCATGGCCCGAACTCTTCCATGGATACCGACTGGCGGTCGAACACGGTCTATGCCAACCGCCTTCGCAGCCCGGCATGCTGGAGCGCGTATCCAAGCTGGCGGGAACCATCTCGTCCGAAGTTGCTTCGGCACATGGTGTGATTGACATGACGCTAGCTTCGGTCACGCTGGAACGACTGGATCGCCGCACCTTCGCCACCCACTCGTTGCGCGAATGCGTGAACACAGCGCTGGCGCAGTACCCTTTCCAATCCGGTGAACGAGAACGCATTGCGCTCCGCGACTTCGACACCGACTGGCGTTTCATCGGCTCCGACACGCTGCTCGTCTATGTGCTGTTCAACCTTCTGAAGAACGCCCTGCATGCCATTCAGATCGCGCACAAAGGGCATATCGAGATTGCGTGCCGGCAAACGGAGGAGCGCTACGTGCTGGAGGTACGCGACAGCGCGACGGGCATCCCGCCCACCATCCAGCGCCGCATCTTCGACCCCTTCTTCTCCACCAAGCATCATGGCAAGGGCTCGGGCGTCGGGCTGACCTTCTGCCGACGCGTGATGCAAGCATTCGACGGCAGCATTCAGTGCGAATCCGTGGTGGGGGAGTACACGCTGTTTTTGATGTGGTTTCCTAAACCACTGCCAAGCTGATCACGACTGCAGACTCATTCCCCGCCTGAGACGCTGCGCAACCCCGGCGCAGCATGATGAAAACGCAACGTGTTCCGCCCGTTGCGCTTGGCTTCATAGAGCGCCGTATCCGCATGCTCGAACAGCACGTCCAGGCGCTCGCCATCGGGCGTGACCGTCACCACGCCGGCTGACAGCGTCACGTATTGCGCCACGGTAGAAGCCGCATGCGGGCGCGCCCGCTCGGCCACCGTGGCCACCACATGTGCCACGACACTGCGTGCATCGTCCAGGCTCAGGTCGAACAGCATGGCGATGAATTCCTCGCCACCCACGCGGGCGATGAAATCATCAGGGTGGCGGCAAGCCATGCCCAGCGTGTCGGCCACCATGCGCAGGCAGTCGTCGCCCTGCAGGTGGCCGTAGGTATCGTTGTATTGCTTGAAACAATCGATGTCGAACAGCGCGAGCGTGACAGGGCGATTGTCGCGGCGCGCATGGTCCAGCAGGCGCGGTGCCTGCGTCTCGAAAAAGCGGCGGTTGAACAGGCGCGTGAGCGCGTCACGGTTGACGTCGTTCTCGAGCAGGCTGAGCTTGGCCTGCGTACGTTGCAGCTCGCCACGCAGTGCATCTTGCGCGCTGGCCATGCCGGCACGCTGCAACTGTTCGACCGTCACGTCGCGCAACAGCAGGAACACACCGGTGTGCCGGCCACGCGCGTCAATCAGCCCTTCGAGCGTGATCTCCAGTGTGCGACCGGTGTCGTGCAGCCAGACCTGGTGGCGATTGGGCAGGCGCGTGCGTTCAAACTCGCGCAGGATGCTCGGCACGCTCAGCACGTCGGGCGGCAATGCGTGCAGCCGTGCGGTCGGCAGCAGGTAGCGCGCTGCCGCGTTGATGCTGGCGACGGTGCCATCGCGCGCCAGGACGATGCAGCCATCGCGCATGGCTTCGATGATCTTGCCGCGCGCGTAGGCGGCGGTATCGCGCAGGCGCGGGCGCAGCACAACCCAGCCAAGCAGCGCGGTACTGATCGCGAAGGTAGCGGGTGTGAGGTCGCCACCCAGGGCCGTGGTCCAGTGCTGTAGATAAGCCAGATGCGCCACCAGCGGCAACAATTGCCCGCCCACAAGCGCCAGCCGCACCTGCGTGCGCGTGGCGGCGTGGGCATACAGCACGTTGACAGCGTCGCTGGTAGGCAGCGTCAGCAACACCAGGCTCATCGCCAGCAATACGTAGTTGTAAGCAGTGCCAACCCAGAACACCGGCCCATGGGCAAAGACCGCCCGCTGCACGCCGTCAATGACGACAAAGCGCGCGTCGAGCCAGACAAGGTGATGCAACGCATTGGTGGCAACCAGCCCCAGGAAGGCCGCGGCCACCAGCAGTGCGAGCACCCAGCCCGCACGCACGAGTGGCAGCGCGTTTAGCTCGGGCCGCGTGAGGCCGAGCACCAGGCGCAGCCACGCGGCCGGCACCATCATGATCCCGAGGTAGGCCACCTTGGCCCAGCCCACACGCACGGGCATGTCGAAGGTGACGACCTCCATGAGCCGCGCACCGCTCCACAATGCAGTGCCCAGCGCCAGCAGCATGAAGGCGGAGACTTCCGCATCGTCACGACGCGGCCATGACAGGCCAATCAGCGCAATGGAAACGAGGCTGGCACAGGCCAGCGCAGCGATCAGCACGATCCACGCTCCCGATGCCCGAGAGAATGCTGGCGGAGGTGATCGCCAACCAGTTGGTCCACGTTGTACTCCCCCGTCTGTTTGTGCCTGTTTTTTCTTTTTGGCCAGTGTATCGGCTACATCGCTGCGATGGGTAAACGCGTGGTGCACGCTCGAACACCTGTCAAGCCCTATCGGCGGCAACTGTAAAAACTGAAGCACCGCGCAAGGTTACGCGCACCAGAATCGGGCAGCACGCATATCGATCTGCCAATGAATTCGTTTGCGCGGTGCAGCATCCACTTTACGCTGAGCCCCTCAAAATCTTCAGGGGGTCGTCATGCAAGCAGAATTCTCGGGGCGTTTCTCGTTGCGAGGGGCAGCACGGGGCTTGGCAAAATCGTCGCGCCAGGCGGTGGGTGTGGTCGTTGGGGCGGCGCTGGCGCTGGCCGTGCTGCACGCACCGGCCGCCCGGGCTGACCGCCTGGACGACATCAAGAAGGCGGGCGTGTTGCGCGTGGGCGTGTTCGACGCCAACCCGCCGTTCGGCTATGCCGATGCCAAGACCGGCCAGCCGGTCGGCCTGGATGTCGACTACGCACAGGAAATCGCCAAGAAGCTGGGCGTCAAGCTGGAGCTGCGCGCCACCAACCCGGCCAACCGTGTGCCGCTGCTGACCTCGGGCAAGGTCGACCTGATTGCCGCCAACTTCACGATTACCGATGAGCGCAAGAAGCAGATCGACTTCAGCACGCCGTACTTTGCGAGCGGCCTGCAGTTCATTGCCAAGAAGGGTTTCCTCAAGCAGCCGGATGATCTGAAGAAGGATGGCATTCGCCTGGGCGTGGACAAGGGCACCACGCAGGAGACCACCTTGCGCGAGGGCTACCCCAACGCCCGTGTGATCGCCTATGACGACTCCCCGCTGGCGCTCACGGCCCTGCGCAGCGGTGCAATCCAGGCGTTCGCGCAGGACGGCGCCAAGCTCGGCGCGCTGCTGGCCACGCTGCCCAATCGCAGCGAGCTGGAGATCTCGCCGTTCGTGCTGACGCGCGAATACATGGGCGTGGGCGTACCCAAAGGCGAGACGCAACTGACGAGCACCGTCGACCAGATCCTGCAAGGTCTGGAGAAAGACGGTACCGCCGCTCGCATCTATGACCGCTGGTTCGGCCCGAAGAGCACTGCACCGCTGCCGCGTGACTTCGTGATCGGCAGCACCAAGTGAGCTTGAGCCTGCCCGCTTTCCTCCAGCCCCTGCCGCCGCGTTACCTCGGCTGGATGCTGGAGGGCTTCGGGATGACACTGCTGGTGTCGGCGGCGGCTATCGCCAGTGGCTTGGCGATTGGCCTACTGTTGACGGCACTGCGCGCCAGCAACCAGCCGTGGCTGACCCTGCCGGCGCGCGGGCTGGTTGCCTTCCTGCGCAAGACGCCGCTGCTGGTGCAGCTGTTCTTCTGGTATTTCGGGGCTGCGCAGTTGCTGGGCGAAAACGTGGTCGGCGCCATTACGGGCTGGAACGGCATCACGCTGGGGGGCTGGCGGCTGCCGGCACCGTCGTTTGAATTCCTGGCGGCCGCGTTTGGCATTGCGCTGTATGCCGGCGCGTTCTTCTCGGAAGAGTTGCGTGCCGGCATCCGCGCGGTGCCTCGCGGCCAGCGTGAGGCTGCCTTGTCGCTCGGCTTCACGCCGCGTGCGGCTTTTCTGCGCGTGGTGCTGCCGCAGGCGCTGCGCGTGTCGGCGCTACCGCTGCTGGGGCAATGCGCCAACACCATCAAGAACACCTCGCTGGCCATGGGCATTGGGCTGGCAGAACTCTCCTACAGCGCGCGGCAGGTGGAAACCGACACGCTGCTCGCCTTCCAGGCCTTTGCCGTGGCAACCGTGCTGTATGCGGTGGTGATCCTGCTGCTGCAGTGGGCGGCGCCGCTGGTGCTGCGGCGGTTCGGCTGGATATCCACCTCAGCCGCTGGGCTGGCTGGAGCCGCGGCATGACGGCAGAGGCCCTCCTCCTGCATCTACGGTATCTGCTGGTGGGTCCGTATCCGAACGGGCCGCTGTCAGGCGCGGTGCTCACCGTGTGGATGGCGCTGCTGGCTTGCTTGGCCGCCACGCTGGCGGGTGTCGGTTTCGCCGTGCTGCTGGATCGGCTGGATGCGGCGCCCGGTCTGCGCTGGCTGACACACACATTGCGCGGCGTGCTGGCAACGTTGCGCGCCATCCCAGTATTGATGCTGATGTTCTGGGCGTACTTCCTGATCCCGATGGCGTTGGGCGTGGCCGTGCCGGAAACGGCTACGGTGGTCGCCGCGCTGGCGGCCGTGGGTGCCGCCTACATCGCGCAAAGCATGGAAGCCGGCCTGCGCGCGGTGGGCGCCGGGCAGCGCAATGCGGCGCTGGCGCTGGGCATGCAGCCCACGCAGGCGCTGCTGACGATCGTGCTGCGGCAGGCCTGGCGCATCATGCTGCCGTCACTGGCCAATCAGTGGGTGTCGACGGTCAAGGACACGTCGCTGGCGTACATCGTGGGCGTGGTGGAGCTATCCACCGCCGCAAGCCAGGTCAACAGCCGCACAGTGGCGTATCCGGCGGAAGTGTTTGGCGCGGTTGCCGTGCTGTACTTCCTGCTATGCAGCGGGATCGAGGCGCTGCCGAACTGGTTGCGTGCAGGCTCCACGCAGCGGGTGGAAATGTCGACCTGGAAGCGCTTCCTGCGCTGGCGTGCACGCCCCATTGTGGATGCGGTGACGTAACGTAGTGACGTAACGACGCGGCTATCTTGCGTTCACAAAACGTCGGTATCATCGGTACATGACCGATACCCGCGCCACCGCCCATCTCTATCCCGCGCACGACCTGGCGATCTGCACCGACGCCAACACCGCCGTCGAGCGCATCACCGCCATCTACGAGCGCTCCGCGCAGACGATTCGCGACCGCTTCCTCGCCTTCGCGCGCGGTGAAGACTGCAGCGAAGACGGCTCCGCCTGCTACCCGTACCTTGGTATCACCGTCGACCCGAAAACGCTGGTGAGCGATGCGCGGCCGGCCTGGGGCACGGTGGCGTATCCGGGGGTGTATGGCACCACGCTCACGCGGCCGGATCTCTTCCGCGAGTACTACCGCGTGCAGATCGAGCGCCTGCTGCACTATCACAACAGCCCGGTGGTGGTGGGCGTGAGCAACCGGCCGATTCCGCTGCCGTTCGTGGTGGAAGCGTCCACAGTGGACATCACGCCCGAGCAGGCACGTGCGCTGGGTGGCGCGTTCACGCTGCCCGACCTCGCGCAGATCGACGATTCCATCGCCAACGGCACCTACCGCCCCGAGGGCGACGAGCCGCAGCCGCTGTCGATGTTCACTGCCGAGCGGGTCGACCTCGCCCTGCAGCGCCTGTACCACTACACCGCCACGCACCCGAAGCACTTCCAGCGCTTCGTGCTGTTCACCAACTATCAACGTTACGTTGACGAGTTTGCCGCGCTCGGCCGCAAGCTCATGGAAGACGGCAACGACGAGGGCTACGTCCGCTTTGTCGAACCCGGCGACACGGTGCACGAACTGGGCACCCCGGCGCCCGACGATGCGCACCGCATCAAGGGCCTGCCGCAGATGCCCGCTTACCACCTGGTGCGCGAAGACCGCCTGGGTGTGACGCTGGTCAACATTGGCGTGGGCCCGTCCAACGCCAAGACCATCACTGACCACCTGGCCGTGCTGCGCCCGCATTGCTGGATGATGATCGGCCACTGTGGCGGCCTGCGCCGCTCGCAGCAACTGGGCGACTACGTGCTCGCCCACGCCTATGTGCGTGATGACCACGTGCTCGATCAGGACCTGCCGCCGTGGGTGCCTGTGCCGCCCATCGCGGAAATTCAGGTGGCGCTGCAGGAATCCGTGGCACGCATTACTGGGTTGTCCGGCGCCGACATGAAATCGCGCATGCGCACCGGTACCGTGGTGTCCACCGATGACCGCAACTGGGAGCTGAAGTACCAGGCGCTGTACAGCCGCTTCAACCAGTCGCGCGCGATTGCCATCGACATGGAAAGCGCCACGATTGCCGCCAACGGCTTCCGCCTGCGCGTGCCCTACGGCACCCTGCTGTGCGTGTCGGACAAGCCGCTGCACGGCGAGCTGAAGCTGCGCGGCATGGCCAACCTGTTCTATCGCCAGCGCGTGAGCCAGCATTTGGCGATTGGCATGGAAACCGTGCGCCTGCTGCGCGAGAACGGCGTTGAGGCGCTGCACTCGCGCAAGCTGCGTAGCTTTGACGAACCCGCCTTCCGTTGAGCCCTGGCGCTACTTCGACGCCGGTAGCGCCTGACGCAGAAAGTCCAGAAAGACCCGCACCGCCTCGGGCAAGGTGCGACCGGCCAACGTCTGCAGTTCAACCGCACGCCCACGCATGCCGCGCTCGCGAATCTCCGCGGCATGCAGCTCGCCGCGCAGCACGCGATCGCGCACCGTGATCTCCCCCGCGATGGCCAGCCCGCCGCCATGCAGAACGAAGCTCAAGAGTCCATCGAAGCGGTTGCTGACCAGCGCCGGCTCGAACACGAGCCCGCGATGGCTGCAGCTCATGTCGAACAGCTGGCGTACCGTGTTGTCGGGCCCCGAGAGCGCAATCGGAAACGGGTGCATCTGCGCCAGTGTCACGCTTTGGAGTGTCGCCAGCGCGTGGTCGGGCCGCATGATCGCGAACACCGATGCACGCTGCTGGTACTCCACGCGGATGCCCTGGACCGCGGCGCGGCTGTAGGTCAGGCCGATGTCTACGTCACCGCGCAGTACTGCCTCGGTTACGCGCATGGGTTCTTCGGCCCGGAGGTCGAACTGAATGCCCGGGTGCTGCTCCCGAAACGCCACGATGACGCGCGGCACGAACTCAATCGCAAAGCCATCGGAGCACGCAATGCGCACCCGCCCGCGTTGCAGCCCCTGCAAGCCCTGAATATCGGAGACCACGCGCTCGGCCTCCAGCGCCCCGCGCAACGCGTGCGCAGCGAGCAGCTCGCCCGCCGCACTGGGCGTCATGCCGCGCGGCTGGCGCTCGAACAATGGCACACCTAGCAACGCTTCAAGCATCGCGACCTGCCGGCTGATGGCCGACGCGCTGACGTGCAAACGCGCAGCAGCTTCCGTCAGCGAGCCGCTGCGAACAACCTCAAGAAAATAGCGTAGCGACGTTTCCTGCAGGCGATGGGACGACATGGGCGAGGTAAGCGAGAGGCCTTTTTGCTTTGCAGAAAATGCAAAGATATCCCAAGAAAATTCTAATGGTCAAAAAGGTCACATGTGCTCAGACTGCTATGCACCGTTCGACCAGCCGAGTGCTCATATGCCCCGCCAGTTCGCAGACCGCCAAACTTTCGCACCCCGTGCAGCGCAACGCCTGCTGGTGGCACTGGTACCCGCGCTGATGCTCGGGGCAGCCGGCCTGGCCGGCGCCGCTGAACTCTCCGCCACAGACGCCGAACGTCATGCCCAGGCCACCTATCGCGAGTACTTCGAGCTGCTGTCGCTGCCCAATGACGCCATCGTGCCGGAAGACGTCCGCAAGAACGTCGATTGGCTGGAGCAGGCGTTCCGCAAGCGTGGCTTCACGACAAAGCAGTTGGCCAACAACGGCAAACCGATGCTGTATGCCGAACTGCCATCCAACAACACTGCGCCGGATGCCGCGCGCAAGACGGTGCTGTTCTATATGCACCTCGACGGCCAGCCGGTGATCCCCACGCAGTGGGCGCAAAAGAGCCCGTGGACACCCGTGCTCAAACGCAAGACGGCGCAGGGCAGCTGGGAAGAAATCGACTCGGCCCCGCTTTTCAGCGGCCCGCTGGACCCGGAATGGCGCGTGTTCGGCCGCTCGTCGGCTGACGACAAGGGCCCGATCATGATGATGCTGGCCGCCATCGACGCGCTGAAGGCCGGCGGCAGCCAGCCGGCTGTCAACGTCAAGGTCATCCTCGACAGTGAGGAAGAAAAGGGCTCGCCCTCCATCGGCAAGGTGATGCAGGCAAACCGCGAACTGCTGCGCACCGACGCCATCGTGATCCACGATGGTCCCATGCACGCGAGCAATCTGCCGACGCTGATCTTCGGCAACCGCGGCGTCGCCGAGGCCAGGCTCACCGTCTATGGCGGCAAGGTGCCGTTGCACAGCGGGCACTACGGCAACTACGCCCGCAACCCGGCGCAGCAGCTGGCCAGCCTGCTGGCATCGATGAAGAACGATCAGGGCCGCGTGACCGTGCCGGGCTACTACGATCACGTGCAGATCAGCGAGGCCGACCGCAAGATCATGGCGGCCGTGCCTGACGATGAGGCTGCGCTCAACAAGCGCCTGGGCATTGCACACGCCGACAAGGTCGGCGCCAATTACCAGGAGGCGATGCAGTACCCATCATTGAACGTGCGCGGCATGGCGTCCGCTGCCATCGGCGACAAGGTGGCGAACATCGTGCCCGACAAGGCTGTCGCCGAGATGGATCTACGAACCACGCCGGACTCCAGCGCGGCCTACCTCGGCAAACAGATCGAGCAGTACATCGTTCGACAGGGCTATCACCTCGTGAAGGACACGCCGACCGACGAAGAACGCAGCCGCTACGACAAGCTCGCCAGTTTTTCATACCAGAGCAAAGGTGCAGACGCCGCGGGCTCACCGATCGACTCGGCAGTGGGCAAATGGGCCTACCAGTCGCTGACCGACAGCTTTGGCACCAGCCCCGCGCCGGTGCGTATCCGCATGATGGGTGGGACCGTGCCCACTGCAGAAATCGTGGGGGTGCTGCAGGTGCCGTTTGCAATCATTCCGTTGGTGAATGCCGACAACAACCAACATGCCGCCAACGAGAATCTACGGATGGGCAACTACGTGAGCGGCGTGCGCACGATCTACAGCTTGCTGACCCACCCGCTCTGATGACCAGGAACGCGCGCTAGGCCGCGCGAAACAGCCCGTGCAAGCCGAGCGGCGCCACGCCGTTCAGGCTCGCCACGGCCACCGGCCCTGCCGACAGGTTGCGCGCATCGAACGCCGTCAACTTGGTGCAGCCGGCATCCACATCGAACACCGTACCGACCAGCCAGCCCTCGCCTTCGCGGGCAGTGGCCGAGGCCGGCACGAACAGGTGTTCCTCCACCAGCACGCGGTGCCCAAAGCGGTACTGCTGCACCTGCCCCGAATCCGGATCGAAACGCATGACCGTGTCGAACCCGTGCAGCGCCTGTGCGTTACCCGATGGCGCCGTGTGGGCCACGGTAAACAACGCACGATGGCGCAAAGCCGTGCGGCGTGTGTCGATCTTCGGAAACTCCGCCACGTGCTCCGTGACGACCTGATCGGCACGCCCTGTGCGCAGGTTCAAATGCAGTTGCGTCAGGCGCGCGCCGGGTGCCGGGCGGATCTGTCCGCGCATCAGCTCACGCAGGGTGGTGGTGACGATGGTGGCGTCGTCCGAGCGGACGTAGTCGAGGTGGACTTCCTGCCCGTCTGGTGACGACCACGCATTGCCGAGATGGAATACAAAGCCAGCCGGCAACTGCAGCCAGCGCATGCGCGTGACGTCATTCTTGTCGAGCACCAGCACCCGCATCCCCAGCTCGGGCCGCCACACATGCGCATCGAGGAACGACATGCCAGCACGCGATCGCTCCACGTCATAGATGAACGACGGCAGCAGGAACACCAGGTGGTGCTGCGTCACGGCAAAGTCATGCACCATCGCCACATCGGGCACCTTGACCGACTGCACACGCTTGAGTGCGCCATCTGCGCCCACGCAGTACACCGTCAGCAGACCCGCCGCGCTGCTCACGCCGAAATTCCACAGCCTGCCATCGGGCTCCACCTTGGGGTGGGCGGAGAACGGCATGCCCTTGTAGTCGTCGCGCCAGGTCTGCGCGCCCAGCGTGCGCAGCGAGTCCGGATCAACGCGCATGGCCGAGCCCCCCTCCCACAGCGCGAGCATCTCGTTGCCATGCATCACGAGGCTGGTGTTGGCCACGTTGATGCTGTCGGGCGTGCTGACCGGCTCCATGTCGGGGTTGGCGGTGCCGAAGATCGCACGCAGCGGTTTGCCGGCGGCGGTGTCGGCGACGAACTTGTCGGTGCGCACGAATACGCCGCGGTGCGTGACACCCTGTTCGCTGATGTCGTAGCGCTGGATCATGCCGTCGCCGTCGAACAGGTGGTGGTAGCGCATGCCGCCAATCTCATGCCGCGCGGGGCCGTTGCGGTAGAACGCGCCGCGAAGTGCGGGCGGGAACGTGCCCTCCATCTTGAGCGCACGGGTTGGCATGTCCGCACTGGCGCCCTGATAACCCGCCAGCCACGGGTACTGCGTGCGGGCGGCAGCAAACCCGGCGGCCCACGGGTCCACGCTGGCCGCCATCACGTCTTGCAATGTCAGGCTAAACGGTGCGGCACCCAATGCCGCAAGGAAGGATCGGCGTTGCATGGCAGGCCCCCAAGTCAATGTCAGTGCAGATGGATGGTCACGTGTTGATCGGCTTGCACGTCGATCGCCGCATCGTCGAAGGACGGCGCGCCAAAGCGGCCTTTTGCATCGCGGCTGAAGCCGTAGGGCTCAACGGGAATACCGGCCGGGTTGGTACCGAGCTGGCCGTCGCTGTTGACGTCATGAAAGACCGACAGCGCATAACGCCCCGCCGGCAGGTCCGGATAGACAAAGGTGACGCTGTTGCCTGACACGCTGTCGAGCGCAGCGATGTCTGCTCGCACGGCCGCATCGGGCTTGAGCCAGCTGGTGGCATCACGGAACATCGCGGCGCGCACCGCACCCTGGCGGCCCCGCGTGCCTTCAACGACAACGGTGAGCGTGGCGGCGGATGCGCTGGCCGCAGCCAGCATCAACACCAATGCGGCGCCCGCGCGGGACATCAGCGGCGTCGAGAACACTGCAGTCATGGGAGTCTCCTGAGTTGGCGTGGCCGGCTGGGGCTCCGGCGGTCAGGAGGCAGTCTAGGCAGGTGCTTTGGAGACGTCGCCCACGGTGCGACGAAAGGCAGGCTGTGGGGTGCAAACGGTCGCTTGCATGCGATGAACGGGTCACGCCAAGGATCGGGTACCACCCAAAAAACGCGGGCACCCGCACAGAAAAACGCCCGCTGCGTGGCGGGCGTTCTTTAATGCGACGACAGGCTGGAGAGGCGGTGCTCGGCCAGCAATACGCTGGCGCTTACGGCAAGCTGGGCAGAGATGAATCCCTCCGGCATCTCAACGTCCTCCCAGTCACACACGACGTGGCCCGCGCGGCAGACCTGGAAACGCGCCGTCCATCGACGGTCGTCGCGCTGCAGCGAATCCACAAAGATCACGTGCGCGCCGTGTGTCACTTCCTGAATCGGCATGGTGTTCCCCCGTTCATCGTCGTTGGGAGTTCACCTTAGCAAAGACGCGTGACACGAATCTGTCCGCCATGCACCTACAAATGGGGGAAGGCAAACGTTGAACGCTCCCCCACGTCTCCTCAGCCGACCAGCGGATCAGGTCGCGCAGACGACCGCGTGCCCGGCAGCGGGTGATTGTCAGGGCCGTAGTACGTAAAGACGGCGGAGAACTTGACCACGCCGGTCTGGTTGGCTCGTGCCGCGTGGAAAGTGTTGCAGTGGAAGAGCAGCACGTCGCCAGGCAGCAGTGGTACCGGGCGGGCAGTGTCGATCAGCTCGCGGTTTTCAGGCAGGTCCTGGCGCAGAAAGAGCTTAGCGTCGAAACGATCAGCGGGCAGTTCGATCTTGTGGCTGCCGGGGATGACCCACAGGCAGCCGTTGTCGACCGTCTCTTCCACCAGCGCCAGCCATGACGACACCAGTGCATTGCGCGCGAACGACCAGTAACGGCTGTCGCGATGCCAATGCGTAGCCGTGCCGAAGGCCGGGTGCTTGGTCATCACGCAGTTGTGGTGCGCAAGCGAGAGGTGCACCGGGCTGCCGATCAGTTGTGCGATCGGCCCGGCAACACGCGCATCGCGTGCCCATTCTGTGTAAGGGGTACCGCGCGAATCCGCATCGAGCAAGCGACGCACGGTGTGACCGCCCTCCGCCTCGCGCGAGGAGGGTGCCCCGGCGTAGCCGACGTCGGTTTCCAGCTCTACGGGCGGGATTGCGCGCTCCAGCGCATCCTGAGCGGCCGCCAGCAAGGTGGCGCACTCATGCTGACTGGCCAGACCCCGCAGGACGAGGTAGCCGTGCTCATTGAAAAAAGCCTGTTGCTCGGTGGAAAGCGGGTGCGCGGAGGTAGGCGCAGGGGTGCGCGTGTCGACAGACGCGGTCATGGCGGGAGAATCGTACGAAGACGGCGAAAGATGAAGAGTGTAGCGCGCCGGCGCGCGACCCGCTGACAGACCCGCACGCCGCCCTGCCCTGGATCAAACGTTGTGCAGGTCGCCCTGACTGCGATTTACCAGAAGGCCTGCTGGCCCGACAGGCGAAAATACTTTGCGATCACCATCAAACCGAGCAAGCGCTCCTGATCGCGGTTCAGGAATTGCGCCACCCACTGATTGGCGTTGCGAATGATCGCCAGCGCATCTCCCGGGAATTTCTGGTAATGCTCCATTTTCTCCTGGAGATCGGAGAAATCGTCCTTCAGCAGGACATAGTGCACGTCGGGAACCAACCTCCCCTCCATGAACCACGTCTCATACCGGGGCCGTCGCATGAAGCACAGCGAATTGGACGACATGATCCATTTCAGATTGGTTGCAACGTCATTCCCTTCAACGCTGACGATGTACTTGTACTGCAGCTGCTCGCCAATCGTCATGGGCGCTTTGTGAATCGCCTTCCCCTGTACGGACTTTCGAATATCGCCGATATCAACGTTCGGCAGGTCATGGCACCGCTCGACAAATGCCTGGCGATGCTCCTGGTGGCAAGGCCCCCTGAAAACTGCCATTGATTTCTTATGAGCAAAATCAATGTTGTCGCGCGCAAAGGAAAAATGCCGGATTGCATCCAGCTTCAAAAGAATTCCGTTGTGCGAAGCATCCTTAATGGGGCGGCTTTTTACGAAAGCAGGAGATGTCGGCTCGGTGGTCACATCTCCGCAGTCATAGTCAAAGTTGTAACCCGGACCAAAATAGTCCATCAGGTCAACCAGATCATAAAAATAGGTGCTGCCGATATTACGATCTTTGCTCTGAATGGTGCTGGTTGGGGATTTCAACAGGAAGTTTGAATACTCGATCGCGTTTCCACTTGGGCCAAACGTTTCCGAAATCGAGTTGTAGTAATTCAGGCGATCCAGTACATCCTGACGGCTGCCGTGATGGCCTTTTCCCTTTAGGAATGCCTCGGCTCTCCCGTGCTTGGTTGTTCGAGCCAGAAAATGGCTTGATGCATTCGAAAAGTAGTACCAGAACTTTCTTGCAGAGACCCGGCTCAGGCGATATTTGAAATGAGGCATGAATCAAACAAGATGTCGCGAAAATGAATCCCGAGGATGGCGCGCTTCGACATGCTTCCTCAAAGGAGGTGATGCAAGGACGTTGTTATTCGAGCGGAAAGCCGCCCGTCCACACGGGATTATAGTGGCGTATGGTACGCTTTTTGGATTCCACCGACGCCCTGTGCTGTCGATCGCACTTCCCCCAAAGGCAGCAACTTCGACCCCTCGGTCGCCACCCGCATCTGCGGCGGGCCTCACTCTACCGTAAGTCGCTTGCGGCGCATTCTGTTTCTTAGTGTGAAGTCGCCGACTTCGGCGCCGGGCCTGTCCACGGTCAACTAATCGTTGTCATGGCGTCACACTTCCCGGCCGTCACAGGCTGCGCCAATCACATGAGCAATGCTCGCCCGTGCACCCGCTTGCAGGGCCGGCAGACCGCCCCCCTTGGGACGAGGTCAGGCTGGCCCAGGCCTGTGCGGGGTCAAACCCGTTCACCCACGTGTTGCCGATTGCCGTGCGCGTGCGGCGTCGTTCGTGCTGGAAGCCTCAACCGACGCTAGACAACCACATCAGCCGCCGCACTCGGATGCGGCAAATACATTGAGAAGCGCGTGCGGCCGTCAACACGCGCCACGGTAATGGTGCCGCCGTGCGCCACGACAATCGCTTTGGTGATAGCCAGGCCCAGGCCCGCGCTTTCCGACTCAGGCCGCGCGCGTGACCTGTCTGCGCGAAAGAAGCGCTCAAAGATGAACGGCAGGAACTGGGGCGCAATTTCGTTGCCGTCGTTGTCCACGGCAATCGTCACGCCCTCGCGCGCATCGCTCACAGAAACGACCACCCGGCCGCTGCGCGGGGTATGCCGGATCGCGTTGGACAACAGATTGCTCAGCGCGCGACGCAGCATGAGCCGGTCGCCCATCACGCGGCCATCGCCGTGCAAATCGAGCTGGACAGCCTTGTCTTCGGCCAGGGCGTCATAGAACTCGAACAGCGCGCGGATCTCTTCGTCGATGTGGATGGCCTCGGCACTCGGCAGCGTCAGGCTGTGCTCCATCTTGGCGAGGTAGAGCATGTCGGAGACCATGCGCGCCAGACGTTGCAGCTCCTCCGCGTTTGAGGTCAGCACGTCGCGGTACTGGGTGCTCGCGCGCGGCTGGGCGAGCACGACCTCGGTCTGCGTGAGCAGGTTGGTGATGGGGGTGCGCAGTTCGTGCGCGATATCGGTGGAGAAGTCCGACAGCCGGCGGAAATCGCTCTGCAGCCGCTCAAGCATGGCGTTCAGGGTGACGGCCAGATCCGCAACCTCAACCGGCACGGACGCAACCGGCATGCGCTCGTCGAGCTTGTCGGCCGTCACCGTGTGCGCGCGCGAGGCCATGGTGCGCAGCGGCGCCAGCCCCCGGCGCGCGGCCCACCATCCGAACAGGCCGGTCGCCAGCGCCGCCACGGCAATGTAGAACGCCAACGTGCCCCGGAACGTGTGCAGGAAGTGCGCGTGAATGTCGGTATTGATGCCCAGCAGGAGATCCAGCGCGCCAGACGATCCACCGCGCACCGGGATGCTTGCGTGCATGCCCCGGTACTGCTGGCCAGCTTGCTCCCAGACCAGCGCGTCGTTGTTGTGCCGTGGCGCCATCAACGCCTGCGTTGCGGCCTGGAAATCGAAGTCCTTGGTCACATACAGGATGTTGCCGTCCGGCCCCTGGACGCGCGCGACGAGGTCGGTGCGATGCACGAGCGCTTCGCGGATGCGCTCCGGCACCTGCGATGCGGGATTCGACTCAGCGATCTTCTGGATGACGCTGACGTTCTCGCGCAATGCGGTGTAGTCCTCCACCGCAAAGTGATGGTCCATGGCCAACGCAATCACCACGCCCAGGCCCAGCAGGACGGCGGTCGAGCACAGCGCGAAATACGCGGTCAGCCGCGTCGTCAGGGAAAGCTGCCCCCGCAGTGGTTCCATCACGCCGCATCCTCAGGGTCTTCGAGCACATAGCCCATGCCGCGCACGGTGTGGATCAGCTTGGGCTCAAAGTTGTCGTCGATCTTGGCGCGCAGGCGGCGGATGGCGACGTCGATGACGTTGGTGTCGCTGTCGAAGTTCATGTCCCAGACCTGCGAGGCAATCAGCGAACGCGGCAGGACCTCACCGCTGCGTCTGGCGAGCAGTTCCAGCAGGGAGAACTCCTTGCTCGTCAGCGCAATCTTCTGACCCGCACGCGATGCACGCCGACGGGCGAGGTCCAGGACGAGATCGGCCACCTGGATGCGATCAGCCGTCACGGCGCTGGTCCCCCGGCGCAGCAGCGTACGCACGCGCGCCAGCAACTCGACAAAGGCAAACGGCTTGACGAGGTAGTCATCCGCACCGAGTTCGAGCCCCTTGACCCGGTCAGCCACGCTGTCGCGCGCCGTGAGAAACAGCACCGGCACGGCGAGCTCCCTTGCCCGCACCGATTGGACGATCTGCCAGCCATCCAGATCGGGCAGCATCACATCCAGGATCAGCAGGTCGTAATCACCGGTCAGGGCCAGGTGCCGGCCATCGATGCCATTGCGGGCGAGATCCACCACGAAGCCGGCTTCAGTCAGGCCTTGCTGGAGGTATTCGCCGGTTTTGGCTTCGTCTTCGACGACTAGCAGTTTCATGTCGCACCCAAGTTACATGCCACGCGCTGTGGCTTATCTATGGGCGGTAGAGTACCGCGTCGCCGGCAACCTGACGCGAACATGACCGTTTTGTAATGTCTTGGTCAGGTCGGGGTAGCCCGCGGCTCAGTAACCTGCACCGGACATTACAAAAGGACAACCCGATCATGCGCAGTCACCGTCAATCCGGTCCATCAGGCATCGTGCTACCGAACCTGCCGCGCCGGCGATTCGTGCAAGGCCTGGCCGCCGGTGGGGTGATCACCGGACTGGGGCTGGGTGGCTTCACCTCGTCACTGGCGGCGTCCGCGGCCTCCACCGCGCTGGGGGCGGCACCGGTGCTGCGCGGCACCGAGTTCGATCTGGTCATCGACGAGACGCCCGTGAACTACACCGGCCGCCCGATGATGGCCACCACCATCAACGGCATGCTGCCGGGCCCGACGCTGCGCTGGCGCGAGGGCGACACGGTCACCGTGCGCGTGACCAATCGCCTGCGCGAGCACACGTCGATCCACTGGCACGGCATCATCCTGCCGTTCCAGATGGACGGCGTACCGGGCATCAGCTTCAACGGCATCCCACCCGGCGAGACCTTTACCTACCGCTTCAAGGTGCAGCAAAGCGGCAGCTATTGGTACCACTCGCACTCGGGCTTTCAGGAGATGACGGGCGTCTATGGCGGGCTCATCATTGACGCCGCCGGTGGCGACCCGATCCGTGCGGACCGCGATCACACCGTCCTGCTGTCGGACTGGACGGATGAAGACCCGATGCGGGTGATCGCCAAGCTCAAGACACAGGGCGACTACTACAACTACCACCAGCCCACGGTGGTGGATTTCTTCCGCGATGTCTCCAACGATGGCTGGCAGGCCGCGATGCGCAAACGCAAGATGTGGAACGAGATGCGCATGAGCCCGACCGATCTGGCGGACGTCTCCGGTGCCACGCTCACCTATCTGACCAATGGCGTCACGCCCGCCGGCAATTGGACGGGCCTGTTCTCGCCGGGCGAGACGGTGCGGCTGCGCTTCATCAACGGGTCGGGCAATACGTTTTACGACGTCCGCATCCCAGGGCTCAGGCTCAGGGTCGTTCAGGTGGATGGCCAGAACATCGAGCCGGTGACGGTGGACGAGTTCCGCTTCGGCCCCGGTGAGACCTGCGATGTACTGGTCTCGCCCAAGGACGATGCCTACACGATCTTCTCGCAGTCGATGGACCGGTCCGGCTATGCGCGCGGCACGCTGGCGGTGCGCCAAGGGTTGCAGGCTGCGGTGCCGGCGCTCGACAAGGTGGAGTGGCTTTCCATGTCGGACATGATGGGCGACATGGGCAGCATGGGTCACGGTGGTATGGAGCACGGCAGCATGCCGGGCATGGACCATAGCCAGCATGCCGCGCACAGCGGCATGCACGGCGACTTGAAAGTGCCAAGCAAAACCGCGCGCCACGCGCGCACGGAATATGGTCCGAGCACCGACATGCGCGTCGACATGGCGCGCACCAATTTGGACGACCCAGGCATCGGGCTGCGCAACAACGGACGGCGCGTGCTGGTACTTGCCGACATGCACACCGTCGGTGGCCCGATCGACAAGCGTGACCCGGAGCGCGAAGTCGAGTTGCACCTCACGGGCAACATGGAGCGCTACACGTGGTCGATCGACGGCGTGGAGTTCGGCAAGTCAACGCCCGTGCATTTCCGCTATGGCGAACGGCTGCGGGTCATCCTCCACAACGACACGATGATGACGCACCCCATGCACCTGCACGGGATGTGGAGCGATCTCGAAGCCCCCGACGGCACGTTCCTGGCACGCCGGCACACGCTCCCGGTTCAGCCGGCGCAACGGATCAGCTTTCTTGTCACCGCGGACGCGCTGGGCCGCTGGGCATGGCACTGCCACCTGATGTTGCACATGGACGCGGGCATGTTCCGCGAAGTGGTGGTGGCCTGATGCTCGACTTTCACAGCGGATCCAACATGCGCAAGCACGCACGAACACTTCTGACGGTGGCACTGGCCGCCGCCGGCATCGGCGCGGCCTCGGCCCAGGAATATCAGCCGATGAGCGCGGAGCCAGCCCCGGCGTCCTCATCAAGCCGTGCCCCAACGCAAGAGATGGATCACAGCTCGATGCAAGGGATGGACCACGGCGCAATGCAGGGCATGGACCATAGCTCGATGCAGGGGATGGACCACGGTGCCATGGAAGGCATGGACCACGGCACCGCGCAGGGAATGGACCATGGCAGCATGAAGATGCAAGGTGGTTCCGCACCGCCCGACGCCCGCGATCCTGATGCGTATTCAGGCGGATACCGCGTCGGTGTTGGCAAGTACGCACTCGCCGATAGCCACCACATGATGGAGATGGCGGACCAACACCTGTTTGGTTCTGTGCTCGTGGACAGGCTGGAGTGGGTACACGGCAATAGCGCCAACGCAGCGGCCTATGAGATGCAAGCGCGCTATGGCACGGCGTACGACAAGGCGGTGCTCAAGGCAGAGGGCGGCATCGAAAAGGGGCGCTTTGAAGAGGCACGCACCGAGCTACTCTGGAGCCATGCCGTATCGACGTTCTGGGATACGCAGCTCGGGGTTCGAAACGATGCCGGCTTTGGACGCCCAGCGCGCAACTGGGTGGCGTTCGGGGTGCAGGGCCTGGCGCCGTACTGGTTTGATGTGGAAGCGACCGCCTATGTGGGCACCAACGGCCGCACGGCATTGCGCTTGTCCAGCGAATACGAGTTACTGCTGACGCAGCGCTGGATCCTGCAGCCACGCCTTGAAGCCAACTTCCATGGCAAACGTGATCCAGACCTGGCGATCGGCGCCGGGCTGTCCAACGCGACAGCAGGCCTGCGGCTGCGTTACGAGTTCAGCCGGCAGTTCGCCCCGTACATCGGTATCGAGCGCAGCCAGTCGTTTGGCGCGACGGCCAACATGATTGAAGCCGCCGGCGGCCGCCGTGGCGAAACCCGCGTTGTTGCGGGTGTTCGGTTCTGGTTCTAACGTTTTTATCTACCCACCTTGTGAGTGCCCCCAATGTTCACGTCTCGTTTCGCTAGCCGCGCCATCATTGGCACCGCTTTCGTCTTCATGGCTTCGGCCGCAGTTGCGCATCCGAAGCTGCTCTCCTCAACGCCGGCAGACAACGCGGAAGTTGCCGCACCCGCCAAGATCGAACTGCATTTCTCAGAGACCCTCATGCCGCAGTTCTCGGGCGCGAATCTGCTGATGACCAGTATGCCCGGCATGGCAGATCACCCGCCGATGAAGGTCGAGACAAGAGTATCGCGGGGCGACGACGACAAAACCATGGTCATCACGCCAGCGCAGCCGCTGCCCGCTGGCACCTACCGCGTGGATTGGCGTGCCGTATCGGCGGATACCCACAACGTGAAGGGCGCCATTTCGTTTCAGGTGAGGTAAGCGGTGCCGGATGACTGGCTCGTTGTAGCGCTACGGCTTGGTCTGTACGTCGCCTTGATGGTCTTGTTTGGTGTGGCGCTCTTTTGCGTCAATGCGGGCATCCATTCCATGCAGCCAGACGATCGCAACGCCACGGTGGCACGGCAGTACGTTCGCGTGATCGGCTTTGCCACCGCTCTCGGCATTGGGCTGTCGCTGGTGAGCATGGTTGTGATGGCCAAGGCGATGGCGGGTGTCGACACGTATGCCGAGCTGACAGCCCACGTCTTCGACATGATCCTGACCGCCACCCCGGTCGGACTGTCTTGGACGGTACGCGTGGCGGCCTTGCTTGCCACCGTTGTCTTGGCCTTGCTGCGCACACGCCCCGCGCCGCGCTTTGGCACGCTGTCCATCCTGGGCGCCATTGCGTTGGCAACGCTCGCCTGGACGGGGCACGGAGCGATCAACGACGGTGCACTCGGCGTACTGCATCTCGCGTCTGACATCGCCCACCTGCTGGCCGCCGGTGCATGGGTGGGTGCGTTGTTTGCGTTCGCCGTTCTTTCAACGCAAGCGCAAGGGTCGTCGCCCGAAGAAGCTACCGCACGCGCTGCACAACTTGGCCGCGCAGCCGATGGCTTTGCGCGCATCGGTACGGTGATCGTCGTGACGCTGGTCGTGACCGGGCTGGTCAACTACGGGCTGATCGTCGGCCCCACCGTGGAAGGCTTGCTGACCACAGCCTACGGCCGCCTGTTGGTCGCGAAGCTGGTGCTATTTGCGGGGATGCTGGTGCTGGCTGCAGCCAACCGGTATCAATTGAGCCCACGCCTTGCGCTCGCACTGCAAAACGGCGATCACGCCGCGGCCGTTACAGCACTGCGCCGCAGTCTGACGACCGAAGCCAGCCTAGCCTTGGGGGTCCTCGCCCTGGTGTCTTGGCTGGGCGTACTTTCACCCCCCGGAACCTGACACACCCTCTTGCTCTTGCTCGACAACACCATGCCCACGACATTGCCAACCCAACCGCTGTCTCGAACCCGGCGCGCCTTCGCCCTCGGCCTGGCGCTTCTGCCTGCCATGGCAATCGCGCAGAAAGCGGCATCCAAACCCGTCGTCGAGGTTTGGAAAACCCCCACCTGCGGCTGCTGCAAAGATTGGCTCACACACCTGCGGGACAACGGTTTCGACGTGGTATCGCATGACGTTGAAGACACCGTCGAGGCCAGAAAGGCGGCGCGAATGCCCGAGCGCTACGCCTCCTGCCACACCGGCATGGTGCAGGGCTATGCCCTGGAAGGCCATGTACCGGCACGCGAGATCAACCGCCTGCTGCGCGAGCGGCCAAAGGCCGTTGGCCTGGCCGTGCCGAGCATGCCGCTTGGCTCGCCGGGCATGGACGGGCCCGCCTACGGAGGCCGCCGCATGCCCTACGATGTGCTGCTGATCAGCGCCGATGGTCAATCATCGGTGTATCAAGCCTATCGTTGATCTGCGGCGCCCACGGGTACCGCGAAGCAATTGGAGTGATGGACAGCACGCGCGGCACAGCAGTGGAAATTGCGGTCATGGAAGCGCATGTTGTAGCGCGACACCATCAATTTTCGCCCGATGCCGCACAAAATGGCCCGAGCGCGGCACAATGGCACGCCACTGCGTACCCATTTCTGCGCACCGCTTTTCCCCATCCTTCCGGTTTCAACGCCCCATGAATACGCAATCCCACCAGCTCAGCATGACCGTGCTGATGACGCCCGATATGGCCAACTTCTCCGGCAACGTGCACGGCGGCAACATCCTCAAGCTGCTCGACCAGGTGGCTTATGCGTGCGCCAGCCGCTACGCCGGCCGCTACGTTGTCACGCTCTCGGTCGATCAGGTCGTGTTTCGCCAACCGATCCACGTGGGCGAGCTGGTGACGTTCCTCGCGTCGGTCAACTACACGGGCCGCACGTCCATGGAGATCGGCATCAAGGTGGTGACGGAGAACATCCGCAACCAAGTCGTGCGCCATACCAACAGCTGCTACTTCACGATGGTGGCGGTGGACGACGACGGCAAGCCGGCAGATGTGCCACCGCTCACGCCCGTCAATGCGGAAGAAAAAGAACGCTTCGAAGCCGCTCAGCAGCGCCGCGCGTTGCGTCAGGAAATGGAAGCACGGCACAAGGCAATCAAGGCCGCCTACGGCACGCCGGGTACGTCAGACGTGGTCAGCTAAGACAGCATCGACGCCCCCCTGTCTGCCTACGCAGTCAGCAATGCACTGCAAACCGCATGGCGCCGGGCACTCCCATCGTTATCCACAGGCTTACCCACTGTTTCTGTGGATAACACCCGGCGCCCGGCCGGGCTTGCGCAAATACGCTCAGCCGCGTGCCAACCCCGCCGACACGATCGTCTCGGCAGATGGCGTCAGAATCCGCTTCCCGAAGCTGGAAATCGACGACAGCGTCGCATTGTGATGGCGCCGGATCATCTCGCCGCTGGCGTGCGGCTTGTCGTGCGTCGTGTGGGCATCAGCCACCAGCGTCATGGTGTAGCCCAGCGCGGCCGCCTGGCGAACCGTGGTGTCCACACAGAACTCGGTGGCGTATCCGCAGACGACCAGATGTTCGATACCGAGACCCGCAAGCAATTCCGCCAACTGTGTGCGTAGGAACGAATTCGGCGTCGTCTTGCGCACGACCGGATCGGTGGGAAGCGCCTGCAAGGTCTCGACGAGGCCCCACGCGGGTGTGCCGTGGGGCAGCTCATCGCCCTCCGTCTCATGCTGCACGAAGATCACCGGCACGCTCTCTTCACGCGCGCGGGCAATCAGTTGGTTGATGGCAGCCAGCACGCTCTCGGCCTCAGCTGGCGGGGGCGTAAACAACCCGGTCTGCACGTCAATCACGATCAGGGCAGTCGTCATACGGTTCTAGATCTGTCATTGGGAAAGCGACGCGAGGAAAGCCAACACCGCTTCATTGAACACCCCTGGCCGCTGCAACGGCGCGAAATGGCTCACGCCCGGCAGCAGTACGAACTGCGCGCCAGGAATCGTCCGCGCGAGGTACTGCGCGTGTTCGGGCTGGATAAATTCGTCATGCTCGCTCTGCGCAATGGTCACGGGCACGCGAATCGCAGCCAGTTCCCCAGCCGTGGCGTTCGGCTGCGTCTGCATCATTTCGGTGACAGCAGCGACGAACGCGTCGAAATCGCCAGGGGTGGCGGACAGCGTGGCGTAGTCCTGCCGGTGGCGGCTGAAGCAACGGTCGATCACGGGCGTGGGCTGGAAAGGCTTGGCGCCGCTTGGGTCCATGTTGCAGCCGAAGAAGAACACGCCCGCCACGCACTCGGGCGCTTGCATGGCGAGGGTGAGTGCGATGCAGGCGCCGTCACTCCAGCCGATGAAAGCGGCACGCGCAATGCCCAGTACATCCATGACGGCGCGCACATCCGACGCCATGCGCTCGTACGTATAAGGCCGGGCGTCGCGCGTGCTGCGGCCGTGTCCACGGCTGTCGACAGCGATGACACGATAGCCCGCAGCCACCAGCGCCGGCACCTGATGGCCCCAATTACCAGCATGGCCGAGCCCGCCATGCAGCAGGATCACCGGTGTGCCCACACCAAACGTCGCGTACCAGATGTGGGCATTGTCGTGTTCCACATGCCCTTGCGCTGCGACTGCCGGCAAAAGCACTGCACCCTGCGCAGCAAAACGCGTCAGGTCATCATCGGAGATGTCCACATCGGCCTCCTTGTCAGCCGCCATATCCCAGCGCCGCAAATTGCTGCTTGAACCACCAGTAGAACAATGCCGCCAGCACTAGAAACGCCGCAATGAGCGCCCAGCCGGCGGGTGTGGGGCGCCTGCGCTGCGCGTCGTGGTACGCGAGCCTATCGCCGCCGAGCAGATAGCCCAGGCCGAAGACCAGACAGCCCGGCACAAGCACCATGGCCTTGAGCGAGTAGCGCACTGTGGATGCCCCAGCCTGCGCCTGATGCAGCGGACCGAGGATGAAGAACCAACCGATCACCGCGCCAACGGCGAGTACAAGCAAGCCGCCCAGACGGGTCTTGAGGTCTTGAGACATGGGATTTTCGAGGGTGCGAGCGTAGTTGGGCCGGCAACCGGTGCTGCATGTCGCCAGCAGAACTCCGCGAGCATAGGGACGCCACTCTCGTCACGCAAGTTGTGTTAAGCGCGTTAACACTAGCGGCCGTCTTCGAGGCTCACGCCCAGTTCGTTGAGTACCTCGCGTGCGGAGCGGAATGCCTCAATGGCCGCTGGCGCACCCGCGTAGATGGCGCTGTGCAGCAGCACTTCGCGAATCTCCACTGCCGTTGCGCCGTTGTTGATGGCGCCGCGCACGTGGCCCTTGAGCTCAGTGCTGCGACCCAGCGCGGCCAGCATTGCGCAGGTGCACAGGCTGCGCGTCTTGAGGTCGATGCCCCCCGGCACATCACGCAGCCACGTACTGCCCCAGGCGTGCTCGTTGAGCCAATCCTGCAGCGGCGCTGAGAAGGCATCGAGACCGCTCATCGCCCGCTCCACAAACGCCTCGCCCATCACCTGTGCGCGGCGTGCACGTCCGGCTTCCTTGTCCTGTTCTGCCACGATCCGTCCTCCGTTTTGAACACCTGTGTCGAGCCGATCAGACCGGCTTGACCAGCAACATCATCAACGCGGTACCCAGCAGCACCGCGCAGAACGCCAGCCGCAAGCGCAACGGCGAGAACCGATGCGCAAGCGTCACGCCCCACGACACGCTGACAATGCCGCCCATTGCCAGCGGAATGCCCGTGCCCCAGTTCACATGCCCGGCGTGGGCATACGTGGCCAGCGCGATCAGCGTACCTGGCACCACCAGTGCCAGCGCCATGCCTTGCGCGCGCGTCTGCGGCATGCCGAAGAAGGTCACCAGCGCCGGCACGACCACCAGCCCGCCACCCACGGTGAAGACGCCCGACATCGCGCCACTGGCGATCCCCATCAACGGCATGGCGGCAGCAGGCATGGCGTGCGGCGCAGCGTGCCCGGCATCTTTGACCGCGTCCGATTTGTCTTTGAGCTGCGAAGCAAAGTACACCGCCAGCACGATCAGGAACACCGCAAATGCCGTGTGCAGATGATGCGCATCCAGCCCCGCCGCAAAGCGCGCCGCCATGTACGTCGCCGCCATCGAGAACACGCAGATCAACGCCACGGAGCGCAAATGCACCGGATGCCGCTGGTGATACCGCAGAAAGCCGATCAGCACGTTGGGCGCAATCATCACCAGCGCGGTGCCCTGTGCCAGGTGTTGGTCCATGCCGTACAGGTAGCCGAGAACGGGAATGGCGATCAGCCCGCCACCGATACCCAGCAGCCCGCCCGCCACGCCCAGGCCCATACCGAGCAGCAGGTTGAACAGGCCTGTGAAAAAGGCGTGGGACGTCATGCGTGCAAAGGAAAAGATGGGAGAAAAATGAACAGGGCTGCGCACCCCGACGAACACGGCGCGCAGCCCGTGGTGTGAGGGCGGTGTGAACCCGCCCTGCTTCCGATACCGATGGATAAGACCCGTTGTTACAGCCCAGCCTTGGGCGCGGTCAGGATCAGGCGCAGCCCGAGTGCGGCAATTGCAACGGCGGCCACGCGGTCCACCCAAGCCTTGGCATGCAGATACATCTCGCGCGGTACACGACTCGAGAAGCACAGCGCAACGATCGTGTACCAGCCGAATTCCACCAGGAACACCAGCGGCGGCAGCACGAAATAGCACCACACCGGCGGATGCTGCGGCAGCAGCGCGGCAAAGATACTGCCGTACCAGATGGCCGTCTTCGGGTTGCTCATCTGCGTGGTGATGCCCGTCCAGAACGACTTGCGCGTGCTGCCAGCCTGCGGTGCGACGCGCTCGTCCATGGCGATGGGGTGCTTGGCGCCGCGCCAGATCTTCCATGCGACATAGGTCAGGTAGGCGCCGCCGGCCATCTTCAGGCCGATGTAGAGCCACTCGACGGCCTGCAGCAGCGTATAGAGCCCCGCCAGCGCCAGACCGCCAAAGAAGAGCGCGCCCGCGCCCATCCCCAGTGCAGTGGCCAGGCCGTCGCGACGCGACAGTCCGATGGCGTTACGTGCAACCAGCACAAAGCTCGGCCCCGGGATCATGGCCCCGAGCAGCAATGCAACGAGAATGGCGAATACAGCAGCAGATGCGGTCATCGAGGTCTCCCGGTTGGTGATATGCAGCTTGGGGGCGAAATTGTCGCACGCCGCTAGCGCGCCTGCTGGCGTCGGGCACGCGGCTGCGCGGTGGTGTCGGCCGGCGCGATTGCGCCCGATGCCGCTGCCCGCACAATCCGCTGGAACGTCGGGCATTCCATGTGGCTCGGCGCGGGGCAGACCGCTGCGTGCCGTAGGCCGTCGCGCATGGCGCTCAGGCGGCGGATCGTCCGGTCCAGCTCGTCCGCCTTGGCGGCAAGCATCTGGCGGTCAACATGCAGTTGCCCTTCTGGCGCGAACATGTGGGCGATCTCGTCGAGCGAGAAGCCCGCCGCACGCCCCAGCGCAATCAACGCCAGCCGCTCCAGCACATCGGCATGAAACTGGCGACGCAGCCCGCGCCGTCCGGTCGAGGTAATCAGTCCCTTCTCTTCGTAATACCGCAGCGTTGATGCAGGCACACCCGCCTGCTGCGTCACTTCGGCAATGTCCAGCGTGCTCACTGCTTGACCTCAAGTTGACTTGAACCTGCACAGTGTAGTGCCCGCGCCCAGATGGCGCGCACAGGACAGCAATCATGAAGACGATGCCCCCAACTGACGGCACCCAGGCCGCCCTCTGGAACGGCCACGCAGGACACGCCTGGGTTGCCACCCAGACAGCGCTCGACCAGATGTTCCAGCCTCTTGAAAACCAGCTTCTTGAAGCGGTGAGTGCCCATCGGGCGCAGCACGTGCTCGATGTCGGCTGCGGCACCGGTAGCACGACGCTCGCCGTCACGCGCCAGCTTGGCGACAACGGTAGCTGCCTCGGTATCGACATCTCAGCACCGATGCTGCAGACCGCCCGCGAGCGCGCCCAACGCGAAGCGACACCCGCACGCTTCGTTTGTGCCGATGCACAAACCTACGCCTTCGAACCCGCGGCCTTCGACATGATCGTTTCGCGCCTGGGCGTGATGTTCTTCGACGATCCGGTCGCGGCCTTCACCAACCTGCGGCGTGCCGCGCGTGATAGCGCAGCGCTCTGGTTCATCGCATGGCGCGGCCCCGCCGACAACCCGTTCATGACCACCGCGGAACGCGCAGCGGTGCCGCTGCTGCCGAACCTGCCACCGCGCAAACCCGGTGCGCCCGGGCAATTCGCCTTTGCAGACCGCAGCCGGGTGACCTGCACCCTGGCCGCCAGCGGCTGGACCGACATCGACATCCAACCGATGGACTTTGAATGCGTCCTGCCCGAGCGGGAGCTCGTGCCGTACCTCAGCCGGCTCGGCCCCGTCGGGCTGGCGCTGCAAGAGGTTGACGCGCAGACGCGTGCGCGCGCTGTCGATGCGATGCGCGCGGCGTTCGAGCCCTATGTGCAGGGTACGGAAGTGCGTTTCACCGCCGCATGCTGGATTGCCCATGCGCGTGCCACACGAATGGAACCCGCCCATGTCTGAGACCACACGCACACTGCTCTGTGCGCTGCTGATCGGCGCTGGCGCCACGGTCATCATCGACATCTGGGCCATCGTCCGGCAGCGTCTGCTTGGCGTACCGCCATTGGACTACGGCATGGTCGGGCGCTGGTTTGGCCATCTGCTCCGGGGGCGTGTGCGGCATGCCCCCATCAGCGGTTCAGCGCCCATCGCGGGCGAACGGTTGATCGGCTGGACAGCCCATTACCTGATCGGCATCGCCTTCGCAGGCGTGTTGCTGGCGGGTTGGGGGCTCGATTGGGCGTGCCACCCGACGATCGGCCCCGCGCTCATCATCGGCATCGGCAGCGTGGCGGCGCCTTTCTTCGTGATGCAGCCAGCCATGGGTGCCGGCATTGCCGCCAGCCGCACACCGCGCCCTGCGGCGGCGCGGCTGCACAGCGTGGTGACGCACGCGGTGTTCGGCCTGGGGTTGTATGTGACAGCGTTGGTGACCAGCGTGGCGTGGCATTTCTGCTAGCCACCCGGTCCCGCCCTATCGCAAGTCACACCGCATGCACAGCGCCGAGGTGCGCTCCGCGCTGCGGAAGACCATCGACGCGCGTACTTCCGCCGGCACCTTCTCCGCCGGAAACAGTGAGAAACCCCAGCGTGCGAAGTAAGACGGTGCGGTCGTCGACAGGAGATACGCTTCACGGGCGCCGGTACCGCGTGCGCGCAGCAGCAGCGTTTCGATCAGCCGGCTGGCAATGCCACGATCCCGGTAGACGGGGTCGACCGCGGCCGAGCGGACCACGATGGAGCGCCCGCCCTGCTCCCCCGCCACGCAGCCGATGATGCGGTCTTTATCCAGCGCCACGTGAAAGGCGTCAATGCTGTCCTGGGTGCCGTCTGCGGGCAACCCGCAGCGCTGAAGGAGTGCGGCAACGGCGCTCCAATCGTCAAGCGAAGCCTGGCGCAGGTGAATCTCGTCGGTCTGCATGTGGACGTGGTCTCCGGGAGCGCGCTCGCCCGCGGTGCAATACCTGCGGCGCGCTTCTATCGTCATGCGGCAAACTGCATTGCCGTTCCCTTCATCAAGCCTTGTCGGGGGTGAGGCCACCGTCGAATAGGTGCGCGCCCAGACTAGCACCCGGACCCGGCAAGAAAAATGAAACCCGTGCGCCGTCTACGGACATCGTTCCGACGCGGCCCCGTGGCCAGAACGCGCGCTGACGTCACGCAAACGAATGCTTGCTGGCTTTGCAGGCGGGTGCCGGGGACGCTGCCGCAGGCAATCAGGGCAATCCCGCCCGCCATCTGGATACCACTGCGGCCGCAACATCACCCTGCGGGAACACCCACCATTCGCCTTGCCCCGTTGACCTGTCCACCAGAAGACGCGAGGCATCCGCACGGCACGCCTGACACGTGCCGCTACGTGGCTGCGGATTGCTCATGTTCACCGGTGCGCGAAATTGAGGAATCCGCGTACGGCGTCAATGCTCTCTTTCGCGTAAGCGCGCGCTGCGTCGGTTTCCGACAACGCTCTGCGGCAATCCTGCGCATTTGCACAATCTGTGTTTGCCGGCAGCACGACGCCCCGGTAGAGTTTTCGGCCAATGGGCAAGTGCCCAGAACTTTGGCAAAACCGGAGCGATCCGGCGACGCAAAGCTATAGGGACTTCCGAACGGGGAACCGCCAAGAAGTCAGCCAGTTGCCCGCTGACCCGCAATGGCGGCGGGCCAATTGACGGACGCAGATCTCTGCGCCGTTAGGAGGCACATAATGAAAAAGACAGTCACGGGGGGGCGCACGCCCGCATTCGCCACGTACATCGTGGCACGTTCGGCGCGGATCATCGGATCGGCCGTTGCCTTTGCGGCATGCGCACTGGCAGGCGCGTCGCACGCCAGGGCCGAAGGCCTGCTGGTGCCGGCCTACATCTACCCATCCGGTAGCGGCGCAACGCAGTGGAACACGCTCGCCACCACGGCGCAGTCGGTACCGACCACCGTCATCCTCAACCCCAACAGCGGCCCGGGCACCACGCAAGACCCGAACTACGTCGCCGCGGTAGCCAAGGTGCACGCCGCAGGCGGCAAGGTGATCGGCTACGTCTCGACTTCGTACGCAAACCGGGCGTTGTCGGCGGTGGTGCAGGATATCAACACCTATCAGGCGCTATATCAGGTCGACGGCTTCTTCATCGACGAGATGACCGCCGACAGCGTGACCGCGCACGTGCAGTTCTACCAATCGGTCTACAACTACATCAAGGGCCTGTCGCCCACCTACACGGTGACGGGCAACCCGGGCACCAACGTGCCGGAGATCTACGCCAGCCTGCCGGTGGCAGACCAGATCGTCACGTTCGAAGACAGCGCGCGCAACTACGCCAAGTACGCGCCGCTCGCATGGCAGGCCAACTACCCGAGCAGCCGGTTCGCCCATATCGTGTACGCCACGTCGGCCACGCAAATGCAGACCTTCATGCTCGGCGCGTCGGCCAAGAACGTGGGCAGCGTGTATTTCACGTCCAAGACGCTGCCGAACCCGTATGGCGCACTGCCAAGCTATTGGAGCCAAGAAGTCTCGGCTGCGGCCGCTGCAAAGTGATCCTGGCAGGTTGACGCGCTCGGCAGTCATGCTGGGCGCGTCTGGGCTGGCCCCTCCGGCGCACGCTTTGACGGCCAGCACGCGGGAGGAGGCAGTCACAGGCCGTGACAGGCCATGACAGGTCTGTAGCGGCGCATGCGCTATATTTGGGCCACTCCGAATCCGCGCCCTTCGCCACCCGCCGGCGTTGAGACAACAACAAGGAACCCTCCATGGCCGTCACCTCCAACAAGCTGCCCCACTGGACAGTCGCCGCCCCGCTACTCGCGTGGGTGGTGCTGGTGGCCGGCACGCTCATGACACCCCCCGGCTGGTTGATCGCGCTGATGGCGCTGGCGCTGGCTGGCGCCGTCTTTGCCGCCGTGCATCATGCCGAGGTGGTCGCGCACAAGGTGGGCGAACCGTTCGGCACGCTGGTGCTGGCCATTGCCGTGACCGTGATCGAGGTGGCGCTGATCGTGTCGGTCATGCTGTCGTCCGGGCCCGAGAAAGCCGGGCTGGCACGCGATACGGTCTTCGCCGCAGTCATGATCATCTGTAACGGCATCGTGGGCCTGTGCCTGTTCGTGGGCGGCCTGCGCCACCGCGAGCAGGCCTTCCAGGCGCCGGGCGCCAACGCTGCGCTGGCCGTGCTGGCCGCGCTGGTCACGTTGACCATGGTGCTGCCCAACTACACGAGCTCCACACCCGGCCCGATCCTGACGTCCTCGCAACTCGGCTTTGCCGGTGTGACCTCGCTGGTGCTGTACGGCTGCTTCGTGATCGTGCAGACCATCCGCCACCGCGATTACTTCCTGGTCGACAGCTCAGACGAAGACGTGCACGCCCCACCGCCGCCGGCCCGCGTGGCCGTGGCCAGCGCCGTACTGCTGATGGTGTCCCTGGTGGCGGTGGTGGGCTTGGCCAAGGTGCTGTCCCCCTTCGTGGAAGCGGCCATTCTGAACGCGGGCGCACCGGCAGCAACGGTGGGGATCGTCATTGCCGCGCTGGTGCTGCTGCCCGAGGGGCTGGCTGCCGCACGCGCCGCCAACGCCGACCGCATCCAGACCAGCCTGAACCTCGCGCTGGGCTCGGCACTGGCCAGCATCGGGCTGACCATCCCCACGGTGGCCGCCGTGTTCATCTGGATTGGCCGGCCGCTGGAACTGGGCCTGGGGCCGAAAGAGATGGTCTTGCTGTTCCTGACCCTGATCGTGTCAGCGCTCACGCTGGGCAAGGGCCGCACGACGATCCTGCAAGGCGTGGTTCACCTCGCGATCTTTGCGGCCTACCTGTTCCTCTCGATCGTGCCCTGACAGCGGCACGATCATCACTCACGCAGGCAACGTCAGTGTTGCCTGCAGCCCACCACCTTGACGATTGGCCAGCACCAGACGTCCACCCATGGCCTGCGCCAACTGCTGCGCAATCGCCAACCCCAGACCCGTACCGCCCGTGCCCCGGTTGCGTGACGTCTCCAGCCGGTAGAACGGCTGCATCACCCGCTCCAATTCCGCCTCGGGAATACCGGGGCCCTGATCCAGCACGGCAATGATCAGGTTGCCGCTGGACTCGCGCGACACCGTCACCTCGGCGTCGCCGCCAAACTTGATGGCGTTGTCGATCAGGTTAGTGAGGATGCGCCGCAGCGCCTGTGGCCGGGTCTCAACCGGCGCACCGGCCTTGCCCTCCACCACGATGGGTGTACCGCCATCCCGGTAGTCGTAGCTCAGGCTGTCGAGCAGCGCGTCGATGTCCACTCGCGCGGGGGCTTCCGCACTGCCGTGCAGCGTCCGTGCATAGGTCACGCCTTCGCGCACGAGATGCTCCATCGCGCGCAGGTCTTGCACCAACCGCTCCTGCGTTTCAGACGGGTCCATCAGATCCAGCCGCAGACGCATGCGGGTGATGGGCGTCTGCAAATCATGCGAGATCGCCGCCAGGATCTGCACGCGCTCGGCCAGATAGCCGGCAATGCGCTGCTGCATGGCATTGAAGGCCGCCGCCGCATGCGCGACTTCCACCGGCCCATGCTCGGGAATCACGTCGCTCTTGAGATCGGGGCCGAGGCTTTCTGCGGCAGTCGCCAACTGCTTGAGCGGGCGCGTGACCAGGCGCACGGCCAACCACGCGCATCCGCCCAGCAGCACAAGCTGTACACCCAGCAGCAGCGGCAGCCAACTCGCCATGGCCGCCGGTGCAGGATGTACGTCGATGGTGAGCGGGCTGCCATCGCTCAGACGCAGGTGTACCTGATACTGATTGCCGCCGCCGGGCACGGCATTGGCGGTGACGTTGTACCGGCCCTCCAGCGCGCGGTCGATGGTGGCGGCCGCCTCGCGAGACAGCGCGTCGCGCGGTGGCGCATCACTGCGGATGCCGGCGTCGAGCTGGTAACGGTACGTGCGCCGGCTCAGCCGGTTCGCCCAGACCTCACGCTTGGCCGGGGGCAGCATGTCCAGCATGGCGACCGAACTGGCCACATCGGTTTCAAGGTTGCCGAGCATCAGCCGATCCGCTGCGTCGGAACGTTCATGCGCCACGAGGCTGAACGCCAGCCCCTGCGCCAGTGCCAACCCCACCAGCAGGATGACCATCAGGCGCGCAAACAACGTGCGTGGCCATAGACGCAGGGTGCGCAAGGCAATCATGCGCGCTCCTCGCGAATCTCCACGGCCGAGGCGAACACGTATCCGCCATTGCGCACAGTCTTGATGTACTTCGGCTCCCGCGCGTCGTCGCCCAAGCGTTGCCGCAGGCGGCTCACCATCAGGTCGATGGAGCGCTCGAACAGCTCCGCATCGCGGCCTTGCGTGAGGTTGAGCAGTTGGTCACGGCTGAGCACGCGCTGCGGGTGGTCGAGAAACACGCGCAGCAGCTTGTACTCCGCGCCGCTCAGGGCGACCACCACGTCCTGATCATCCAGCAGGTGCCGCGCCGTGGTATCGAGCCGCCAGTCGCCAAAGGCCAGCACAGTGGCCGCCTCGGTGATCTGCAGGTTGGGTGGCAGCATGCGCGTGCGGCGCAGCACGGAGCGCACGCGTGCCAGCAGTTCGCGCGCCGCAAACGGCTTCACGAGGTAGTCGTCGGCGCCCATCTCCAGGCCGAGAATGCGGTCGGCCTCTTCGTTGCGGGCGGTCAGCATCAGGATGGGCAGGTTCTTGCGCGGGCCGGCACGCAGGTCGCGGCACAGGGCCAGGCCGTCTTCGCCGGGCAGCATGAGGTCGAGCACGATCAGGTCGACCGAGCCCTTGTCGAGCGCAGCGCGCATCTCGCGTCCGTTGGCGGCCAGCGTCACGCGCATCTCGTTGCGCTCAAGGTAGGTGCCCACCAGCTCGCGGATCTCGCGGTCGTCATCAACGATGAGGATGTGGTCGGGCTGGCTCATGGTTTGCGCTCGATGGGGGTGGAGAGTTGGGTGAACAACGGGTTGGTCTGCCGGCGCCGGTTGGACGTCGTGCGCCGCGTATCAGCGCTATTGGCGGGCCCGGGCGCCGTCCAGCGGCAGACGCCCGCGCCGCCCAGCTCGCAGGTCAACGCGGAAAACGTCATGGTGGCAAGTAGCAGCAGATCCTTCATGGCAGGCATCCTTTCAGCAGTCGCACCGCAACACCGACGGCAGGCGATGAGCGCATTGTGCGGCGGCTGGGGGCCCCTGTGGGGGCCTTTTGTATCGCTCTGTATCTGGCAGGCTGCCGAACAAGAAACATTGCACTTGCGCCTGCTTGCAGAAACAGCCGCGATACGTGGGCGACGCCTAATGCGGTCATCGGCTCAACCAACCAGGAGACCCCCGATGATCGACCTCATTCTTGCTGCGCTGGCCGGCGTACTGACGATTGCTTCGCCGTGCGTGCTGCCGGTGCTGCCCATGGTGCTGAGCGCCTCCAGCGACGAGGCCAGCGCGCTGCGCCCGGTGGCGATTGCCCTGGGCTTCGTGCTGGCATTTTCTGCGCTGGGCGTGGCATTTGGCGCGCTTTCCAGTTCGTTTGCCTGGGCGCAGGATGCCGTGCGCACCGTGGCGATTGTGATCCTGCTGCTGTCGGGGCTGGCCCGCCTGTGGCCCAGCGTGTTCGAGCGGCTGGTGGCCCCCTTTGGCGGCGTCATCGATCGCTTTGCAGGGGTGGCATCTCGTACTGGCACCGGCCTGGCGGGCGGCTTCGTACTGGGCATGACGCTGGGCGTGGTGTGGACGCCGTGTGCCGGCCCCACGCTGGCGGCCATCCTGGCGCTGGTGGCCAAGGCGCAGGACCTGGGGCGTGCCGGCGTGCTGCTTGCGCTGTTCTCTGCGGGTGCCGCGATTCCGTTGCTTGCCATCGCGTATGGCGGCCGCTATGTGACCGCGCAGGTCCGTAAGGTGTCTCGATATGCGCAGCGCTTGCAGCAGGTGTTCGGCGCGGCGGTCGTGGTGACGGCCGTGGCCATGCTCTTTCAGGTCGACACGCTGGTGGTGGCACGGCTGAGCACGGTGCTTCCGTCGATTCACCTGGGGGTGTGACAGGCGTGCTCTGCCGGCTTTCGGCTCGGCTGCTACGGCACCGGCTGCATCTCCTGCAGCAGCGTCGGCACCAGTTCTGACACGGTCGGGTGGATGTGCATGGCACGGCTGATGGTGGTGTACGGCGCCTTGGCGTACATCACGTCGAGCAGCGAATGCACGACCTCATCGCCGGTCACGCCCAGGATCGCGGCGCCAAGAATCTCGTGGCTCTGCGCGTCGACCACCACCCGCATGAAGCCTTGGCTCTCGCCCTTCTCCACGGCACGCCCGACGCGCGTCATCGGGCGGTTGCCGACCAGCAGCTTGCGGCCAGACTGTTTGGCTTCCGCCAGCGTCATGCCAACGCGGCCGAGCGGCGGGTCAATGTACATGGCGTAGGCCTGGATACGGTCCGACACCTTACGCGGGTCGTCATCCAGCAGGTTGGCCGCGACGATCTCGTAGTCGTTGTACGACGTGTGTGTGAAGGCGCCCCGGCCGTTGCAATCGCCCAGGGCCCAGATGCCGGAGACGTTGGTACGCAGTTGCTCGTCGACGCGGATGTTGCCGCGCGCGTCGGTTTCGACGCCGGCCATGTCCAGGCCTAGATCATCGGTGTTGGGCACACGCCCGACGGCCAGTAGCAGGTGCGAGCCCGACACTTCACGCGCGCCGCCCGTGCAATCCAGCCCGACCACGACATTGCCGGCCTCGCCGCGCACGCTCAAGCAAGTGGCGGCCAGTTGCACATCGATGCCCTCGGCTTCCAGAATGTCGCGCACCGCCTGCGACACGTCTTCATCCTCACGGGCGATGAGTCGCGAGCCCTTCTCCACGATCGTCACCCGCGAGCCGAACCGCCGGTACATCTGGCCGAACTCCAGCCCCACGTAGCTGCCGCCAATCACGATCAGGTGCTCGGGCAGAAAATCCACATCCATCATGGTTGCGTTGGTGAGATAGGGCACCTGGTCCAGCCCCGGCATCGCAGGAATCAACGCGCGGCCGCCAACGTTGATGAAGATGCGCTCAGCTTCCAGCAGATCGCTACCGACGCGCACCGTGTGCGCGCTTTCAAAGCGTGCATGGCCCTGGAAGACGGTGCAGTGCTCAAGGCCGCGCACCCACTGTTCCACGCCCCGGCTGGAGCGCCCGGAAATCTCATCCTTGCGTGCCTTCACACGCGCCATGTCGACCGTGACCGGCCCGTCGATCATCACGCCGTACTCGGCGGCCCGTTGCGCAAGACGCGCCGCATAGGCGCTGGCCACCAGCGTCTTGGTGGGAATGCAGCCGGTGTTGACGCACGTGCCACCAAAGTGCCCGCGCTCGATGATGGCAACCTTCATGCCCGCGCCGGACAACCGCGCGGCCAACGCCGGACCAGCTTGTCCGGTACCGATGATGATGGCGTCGAAGCGTTGCGTCATGGCGGTCTCCTGCGTGGCGGCGTCGATTGCCACGGTATGGTAGACCGCTAGCCAGGCAACAGCGAACCGGCTTCAGGAATGTGTCTTGGGGAGGGAGCGCGCGTGCGCCATCAGCCAGATCGGCTGATTGAAGGCGGGAAGATCGAGGCAACCGGGAGCGCATGCACTCCCGGTCAATGCCCGATCAGTGGTGATGGTGATGCTTGCCGTGGCGACGGCGGCCACGATCATCGTGATCGGAGTACGAGTTGCGCTGCACGTTGCCGCCCAGCGCCGCACCTGCGCCGCCGCCCAGGCCCGCACCAACGATGCCGCCGGTGCGGCCGCCCATGGCATTGCCTGCAGCCGCGCCCACGCCACCGCCCAGTGCGCCGCCGACGATGGCGCCCTTGCGCTCGCGGCCGTTGGCCGTCAGTGCGCCCCCGGCGCCGCCGCCAATCGCGCCGCCAATCACCGAACCCGTCTGGCCGCCGATTGCGCCGCCCACGGCAGCGCCACCTGCGCCGCCCAGTGCGCCACCGAGCGCATTGCGCAAATCATCGGCGGCTGCCGGCAAGGTCGTCAGACCGGCGAGCGCGGCAACGATCAATGTCGGGGCAACTTTTTTCCACATGCTGGGTTCTCCTTATTCGCAAGTGCGGGATGCAGGATGCGCCACACCCCCGTTGGCGGGCCGCTCCTGGTTCAATGGATTCGCGGCGCAGAATACCGGGCGTGCGGGGCGTCGGGTTATACATTCCCGTCACACGAGTAACAAAATGTACGCAACCCATGCGTTGCTAAGTTGACAGACAGACTCAGGAGACCCTTCCGTCATGCCGACCTATGTCGCCTTCCTGCGGGCCGTGAATGTTGGCGGCACCGGCAAGCTGCCCATGGCCGACCTTCGGGCGATGTGCGAATCCATTGGCCTGACCCATGTGCGCACCTACATTGCAAGCGGCAATGTGGTCTTTCAGAGCCGGTTGTCTGAAGCCTCGGTCAAGGCCAAGCTGGAACGCTGCCTGGAGGACTACGCCGGCAAGCCCGTGGGTGTACTCGTGCGCACAGGCGCAGAACTGGCGGCGGTACTGGATGGCAACCCGTTCAAAGCCCAGGCAGCCAATCGGACGGTCGCCATCTTTCTCGATACGCCGCCACCTGCCGATACGTTGGCGACCCTGAGCGGCCGGCAGGAAGAAAAAGTCGCCCTCGGCGCACGTGAGATCTACGTGTACTACGGCGTTGGCATGGCGCATTCCAAGCTGAAGATTCCCGCTGCCAAGACCGGGACCGCACGCAATATGAACACCGTCGCCACGCTGGTGGCGTGGGCGACGGAGTAATGCCGCGCACGTGCCTGCGCTACTGCGTTTCGCGAGAGGTCAGCGCCTGTACCGGGTTGTCTCGTGCGGACGGAACACGATCTGCGATGCGCGCGTGCACGTTGGCGGTTGGATGCGCTGAACCGAAAATCCAATCGACCTTTGGCTGGCCCGAGGAGTGAATGCCGATTCCCGCGAGAAGCGCATCGACGCCGTAGCGCATGCCGCGAAGGCGGGTCGCGTCATAGGCATCGAACTCGGACAGATTGGCGAACGGCTGGGTATCGGAATACGCCGGACTCTTCCACCACCGCACACGATCACCTGTATCGCACCCCACCTTCGTACAAGCAGTGGACACCGCGCAATAGTCCGCAGAAACCTCTCCGCGCTGAAACGCTGGCTGACTGTTCAAAGGCTGCTGCCAGTGTGCGTCCTGCACGGCAGCCGTCTGGGCATCTTGCAGCCTCTTAATGAAAGTCTCGCGGATCTCCTCGTAGAACTGTGTGTTGATGCCAAAAAGGTGATGCGAATTGTGCGTTTTCTGCTGCACCACCAACTGGAAAGGAGAGTTGCCATCCCGAGTGCGGGCGTTGCATTGTTTGAGGTCGGAGGGTGAACCCAGCGTCGGGTCTGGGTATTCCAACAGCGTGACCGACTCGGGAGCAATATGCAGCCCCGTCAGTACGCCAGCCAGATCCTTGTACAACGACGGAAGCACCGTCTCGATCTTGCGCCGCGCATCGTCGGCCGCCACAACGTGGCCGACTTGCTTCTCGACATCGAGACCAAACTGCCGAAAGAGGTGCGTGACCGAATTGCCACCGGCATTCGGCGGGAAGAGGAGCCACTTGACCACTGGACCGAAGCCGACGTCGTTCCCGCCGATCGACATCAGCACCTGCTCGGGCCGCCGGTCCGGTGTCTTGCAGGTGTAGAGGTCGACTTCCCCAAAGTAGGTTTGGTCTTTGGACAACCCAGGCATGACGGGCCGCGTTGTCACCGTGTTGCGCCGTATCGTGCGCTCATCGCACAGGAGCAGCGCGAGAGCATGTTGTTGCGACAACTTCAGCCGATTCTTGTAGTCTTGCGGCGGCGGCGGAATCGATGACGGATCGGCATTCCATGTGCCCTGCGTGAGCTGATAACCGGCACCCCCATCACGCCCCCACCAATCACGTTCCACAAGGTATGGCGCGTGAACGCCGGGCGGATCCGCTTGAGCCCTGAGCATGCCGTCGTAGACTTCCGCCCCCGAGCACGCAAACGATGCAAACTGCACGACCTCGTGCGGGTTCTCGATGGCCCGCTTCAGCGCAGCTAGCGCTGGCCACGAGAGCAGCGAACGATGACATGCCTCGTCCCACCATTGCGCTCCGGCAACGACAAACTTCTTCACGTTGTTATTCGTGAACCAGCCCTGATGAGCGGTAATGGCAGCCAGCTTGGCAGGATGGTCTGGATTACCCTCGCCGGACGCAAAGGAATCGCCCAGCGCGACGATGAGGTGCTCTGCAATCTTCGAGACATGCCGCGTGCCACTCACCCCGTTGGCAGCATGCGCGATCACGGTAAATGGTGCTCCCGCCGGGACCTCAAGCGCAGGGCTTTGTGCACAGCGCGAGTTGCCTTTCGCGACCCCATCCACGGTCCAGGTGCACTCCATGTCGCCCGGCACCTCGGTCAACCGCGCCTGGATCCAATGCGTCGACGAGAAGAGCTTGGTCTTGTCATACGTGCCCGTCTCAGGGCGCCAGACCGTTTCCTTGTCTCCGACAGGCAGCAGTGTCGCCACCGTTGAAGCAAACCCGGGTTGATCAACGAACGCGGCCGCAGAAGAACCTGCGGGCCAATGCTCAGCAATCTTCTCAAACGTCTTGTAGTCACTGAACAGCGGAAACCGATCGAGGACTTTCCATTCGATCTCCGCCGCCCATACGGGCCACCCAGCCAGCAAAGCACAACCGAGCATCAGGTTCATTGCACATCGTTGCATGACTCCCCCCCCGGGCGGTTTTGGTTTGCTCCGTTCTAGTCGGTCGACCGGGGGATTGCTGCCCCTCGCTTGGGGGGCTCTGATGTCAACGCCCGGCGCATCGGATATTCCATCTGCAACGCAACAAACGCTGCGGTGTCATCACCATGGCGCTGCGCGATGTCCTCTAGCGCCTGATCCAGAGCAGCCACCGCACGCGGCAGTTGCGGCGTGTCGGATAGCGGCAGTATCGCGTGCGCTGCCGCACCCACCCGGTCGGGAAGAAACACCAGGCCGCTACCCATACGCACACCGCCCGAGGTTTCAGCGGTTGCCAGCACGCGCGTGAAATAGGTGCGGGCATGTGCGTCCGCCACCAGTGCCAGCGCAACGTCATCGCCGCCGGGTTGCAGGACAACACTGCGTGTTTCGCTCCGCCACAGCGACACCATGTTGCTGGCCGCCGTGTACAGATGCCGGGGGCTCAGCCTGAAGCCCGCGCTCGCATGGTCGGCTGACCAGTCGGGCGCGCCAATGGCATCGGCCACCGCGCGAGCGCGCTCTGCCCCGCCCATCGTCTGAACCAACGCCAATGCAACGGGCACCGAGGCGGTCACGCCCGTCGTCGTCACCACGCGGCCATCGGCCACGTAGCGGTGGCCGGCCACCCACTGCGTCTGCGGAAACTGCCTGGTAAGCGCATCGCGCGCATACCAGTGGGAGGTCGCGCGGCGGCCCGTCAGCAGCCCGGCGCGCGCAAGCACCCATGCACCGTCGCATACGCCGATGACCGTCGCGCCCTTGGCCCATTGCTGCTGTACCCAGGCCAGCAGGCGCGGATCGTCATCCTCGTGCACGGCGGGCACCACGACGTAGTCCGCGCCCTCGGGAAAGCGCCCGTCGAATGCATCGATGGTGGCGTCGGGTTCCACACGGAAGGCAGGAAACATCTGAATCGGCCCCGGCTGTGTGCCAAGGGCAATCACGTCCGCCACGTCTGCCTGTTTGAGCACACCGTAGGGGACCACGAAGTCGGTCAATTCCGTATTGGCGTTGTGCCCGACCACGGCCACAAGGGGGCGTGCGCGCCACGGGTGCGCATGGTTGGCAGGAATCTCCGACTGCGCAGTCGATGCATCCGCGTGGCTCGCGGCAGCCGGCACACCTCCAGGGTCCTGGTGCACCTGCAATGCCAGCCAAACGGCCAAGCCTGCAAACAGCAGGCAGATCAGGTTGAGACGGGGCGGCGGCAGGGTCAAGCGCATGGTCGGGCAAGTGGCATCTCGGAAACCCAGCGTAGCTTGACGCCCTCATTGGCAGCAATGACAATAATTTGTCGATTTCTGCCAATGCAGTTCCACCCATGCCACGCGCTCCTACTGCCGCCAAGTCCAATGCAAGCCGCCGCTCGACAGACCAGCGCGTGGTCGCGCTGGTCGCCTATCCGGCGGTGCAGATGCTCGACGTGGCCGGCCCCGCTGATGTCTTTGCCATGGCGAATGCCTTCAACGTTGAACCGGCCTACCGTGTCGTGCCTGTCTCCTCGCAAGGCGGGCTGGTGCGTGCCTCGAACGGCATCGCCATCGATACGGAGTCGACCGCCTCACTGGCATCGACCGCCATCGACACGCTGATCGTTGCAGGTGGCGAACGCGAAGGTCTGCTGGCGACGGGCACCGATACTGCGCTGGCGCAGTGGGCGCGCGAGGTGTGCGCCTCGGCGCGGCGGTTCGGGTCGGTCTGCACCGGTGCGTTCGTGCTGGCGCATTGGGGCTTGCTCGACGCGCACCGGGCCACCACACACTGGGCATCGGCACAACTGCTCGCGCAGCATTTTGCGAAGGTTGCGGTCGAACCCGATGCGCTGTACGTGCAGGACGGCAAGGCATGGACGTCAGGCGGTGTCACGGCGGGCATCGACATGTGCCTGTCGATGGTCGAGCAGGATCTCGGCCGCTGGGTGGCAGCGCGGGTGGCCAAGCAGTTGATTCTGGCCGTGCGGCGGATGGGCAATCAGTCGCAGTACTCGCTGGCGCTGGAAACCCAGTCCGGGCAGTACGCAACACTGGTCGACTGGCTGCGCACCCGTCTGCGCGAACCGACCGACGTCGAGCAGATGGCCGCGGTGGCCGGCGAGGCGCCCCGCACCTTCCACCGCCGCTTCACGCGCGAAACCGGCATGACGCCGCGCGCCTTTCTGGAAACGCTACGGCTGCAGGCAGCCCGCGCGCATCTGGAGGCGGGCGACTCCGTCAAGCGCGCCGCGCGCGATGCCGGCTTCGGCTCGGAGGCGCATCTGGCCAAGGCGTTCCGGCGCCGGTTTGATCTCACGCCGTCGCAATATCAGGCCCAGTTCGGGCACTGAAGCCAACGCGCCTCAATGTGCGGCAGCCGCCTTGTGGTGCGCCATATGGTGAAAGTACGCCAACAGATCATTGAGCTGGGCTTCGGACAGCGTCTTCTCGTCAATGGACGACATGCGTGCGTTCGGCCACCAGCGCAGCGATTGCGGATCACGGATGAGGTGGCGCAGCTTCTCATCGCCGAGGTATTCCACCGGGCTGTAGGGCACGTTCAGGTCTGGGCCCAGATTGGCATCGCCCGCGCGATTGAGTGTGTGACAGGAGAAACAGACGCGCTGGAAGGTGGCGAAGCCGCGCATGACCGTGCCATCCGCAGGCTGCCCAGCAGCGGGGCGGATGGCTGCGAAGCGTTCCTCAGGCTGCGCCGCCACGTCAATGCGCACGATGTTGTAGGTCCACAGACTTTCGTTCACCACGGAGGCCTTGGCCGACGGCGCCGTCCAGATCAGGCGGAACGGCCCGATGTCCTGGCCCTTGAGCGTCGGCCACGGCGCAGCCGGGTCTTCTACCGCAAGCCAGGCGCGCGGCCCATCAGGGCGATCTGCCAGCAGCAAGCGCATCGGCAAGTGCGACACGTAACCATCGCTGGCGGCAGTGGTGGCGCTCGCATCCGGATTGGTCGACTGGCCCTTGAAAAGCTCAGTCACGGGAATCGCCTTGAAGGTCAGGCGGCGCTTGAGGTTTTCGTCTTCCACGGTGACATCGGCCAGACGCGGATCATGCAGCAGCGCCTCGCGTGCCAATGTACGCTGCTGGGCGCCAACGGCAATGGTCAATGTTGCGGAGTCGGCGGCATGCACCACACCGCTCAAGGTTGCGCAGGCGCAGGCCACCCACGTCGTCATCGTCAAAAGCCAGTGTTTCATGCGTTCTCCCATCGGCAAAGCCATCGAATGTTGATGTTGGGGTGTGAGTGTATTCAAGGTGACAGGCGTGGGGTTGGCTACCCTCATCGGCCAACCTGTTCCTCAACGCGCTGCCGGACGGTCTGCAGCACGGCATACAACCGGTCGAGCGCGACGGAGCCCAGTGCCAGACGCAATGCGTGCGGCACCTGCTTCGATGCGGCAAAGGGTTCTGCCGTCGCTACGGAAATGCCGTCTGCCTGCAACACCGCCACCACATGGTCGGCACGCACTTCCGTCGGCAACACGAGCCAGACGAAGTACGACGCCGGGTGACCGATGCGTGTCAGCCCAGCCAAGGCTTTGCGCGCGATGGCTTGGCGCTCCATCGCATCACGCCGCTTCTCAGCTTCGAGGCGATCGACGGTGCCGTCGTCGAGCCACGCGCACGCCAGGGCGGTGACGATGGCGGGCGTGTTCCAGGTGGTCGCGCGAATGGCACGTTCGAGTTTGCTCACCCAAACCGTCGGCGCTGCAACGAAGCCGAAACGCAAACCCGTGGCCACGCTCTTCGACAGGCCCGACACATAGACCGTGGCTTCCGGTGCAAGCGCGGCCAACGGCGTGGGTGCCTCGCGTGCGAGGAAGGCGTAGGCGGCATCCTCAATCGCCAGCAATCCGTGTTGGCGCACGATGGCGGCCAACCGGCGCCGCCAGCCAATACCGCTGACCCAGCCCAGCGGATTGTGCAGGGTGGGCATGACATACACAGCACGCACTCGGCGGCGTGCGCACAGGCGCTCCAGCGCATCGAGATCCATCCCCTGCCCCGCTGCGGACACCGGCGCCAACTCCAGATGCAGCAACTCGGCCAGCACCTTGAAGCCGGGATAGGTGAGCGCGTCCACCGCCACCACGTCGCCCGGTTTCAGCAGCGCCGCTACCGTGACCGCTAGCCCATGCTGCGCGCCGTCCACAACCAGCACGTTGTCCGGCTCGACCGCCAGGCCCCTGAGTGCCAGGTGCCGTGCAACGCAGGCACGCTCGTGCGTCCGGCCGCCGTGGGGGGCATAGCGCAACAGCGCTTCAAGGTCGCCCTGGGTGGCGAGCTGCCGCAACGCGCGACTCAACATCTGGGCTTGACCCGGCAGCGCCGGGTAGTTGAAGTTCAGGTCCACCACCCCCGCCGCCACGGCTTGCTGATCGACGCCCAGGCCGCGCGTCAGCACGGCCTCACGCACGAAGGTGCCGCGCCCTACCTCGCCACTCACCAGGCCCATCGCTTCGAGTTCGGCATACACGCGCGTGGCCGTGACCAGCGCAATGCCGTGGCGCTCGGCCAGCCGACGGTGCGTCGGCAAGCGCGTGCCGGGCGGCAGATCGCCAGAGCGGATCTGCGCAGCCAGTTCATCGACCAACGGCTGATAGCGGGCTTGGGTCATGGCAGGCGGCCCCGGATGTACTAAGGACAATTTTTTGATTGTATTGCCACCGCGGCCTAGCATGCCCCACACCCCACCCGACCGGGCCCCGGCCAGAACTTCCACGACTGCCATGCACATCGCCATCCTCACCTTCGACGGATTCAACGAACTGGACTCGCTCATCGCCCTGGGCGTGCTCAACCGCATCAAGAAGCCCGACTGGCGCGTGACGTTGTGCTGCCCGCAGGCGCAAGTCACGTCGATGAACGGTGTGACGGTGCATGCGCAGTCGCTGCTGGAAGAGGCGCGCACGGCGGACGCCATCCTTGTCGGTAGCGGCATGCGCACGCGCGAGGTTGTTGCCGATGCGGGGTTGATGGCGCGGCTGGCGCTCGACCCGTCACGTCAGTTGATTGGCGCGCAGTGCTCCGGCACGTTGGTCCTCGCCAAGCTGGGGTTGGTCGGCAGCATACCGGCATGCACGGACCTGACGACCAAACCGTGGGTGCAGGAAGCGGGGGTGGAAGTGCTGAACCAGCCGTTCTATGCGAATGGCAATGTGGCAACGGCTGGCGGGTGTTTTGCCTCACCGTACCTGGCGGCGTGGGTCATTGCGCGCACGGAAGGCCTGGAAGCGGCCACCGCAGCATTGCACTACGTGGCCCCCGTGGGTGAGAAAGAGGCGTACGTGGAAAACGCCTTGAAGAATTTGCAACCCTACCTGCCGGGCTGATTGCGGTTTCCGCTAAGATCGCGCGGTCATCGTTCAAGGCCCTGTGCCAGCGAGGATCGCGCCATGTTTCGAAACCTGTTCGGCAAGAAACCAGCAACGGGCGAGCCTGCCCGAGCGGCTCAACCCGAAGCAACAGCGGCCCCTTCAGCCGCCACGCCAGATGCACAGCCGGCCGAAGCCGAGCACCCCGCCATCGCGGCCATGCTCCGGACGATTGCCGACAAGCTCCCTGAAGACCCGCTCGTCGGCGCCAAGATTGCGTCCAAAGAGATCTATCACTCGACGATGAAAGCGCTGCAGAACGAGCGCGGCGTGCATGTCGAGACACTGTTCACAGCACTGGGTGCGTTGGCGGGCTTTGCCTGCCAGATGGGCTTGCGCGCGGAATACGCCGCACGCTCGGAGACACCGCCGTTTGTCGTCATCCAGGGGGTGGATGGTCATGTGTTCTTCTTCGGCGATATCCTGAACGCTCCGCTGGCCGAAACGCAGTACTCGGTCTGGTCACTGGTGGCCGGTCAGGCCCAAAACCTGGGCGCCGCGTCGCTGCCCGACCTGGGCGAAACCTTCACCCACGTCTCAAAAACCTGTGGGACCGAAGGCTTCGGCGTGCCGCGCTACCCCGGCGAAGGGCGATCCAATGATTTGCCCGTGCGCCTGCTCCAGGTGTTCTGGCCGCACCTCCAACCGAGGGTCAGCAAGTTCTGCATGACGCCCACCACGTGGCATATCGCCTATGGGCTCGCCATACAGGAAGCCATGGCGATGGCCAAATCCGCCATCAACCCCGGGGCCGCAGCCACGATCGTCATGGAGTGCGCCATTCCGATGTCCAAGATCCATGCGCAGGAGTTCGGTCTGGCATAACGATCAGGAGTGACACCTTGAACACGCAAGCGACACTGAAGGCACTTGCCGTCTCCCTCACCCTGCTTGGCTACGGTGCCGGGGCGCTTGCGGCGGAGACACTGGGCCAGGGCATCAAACGCCGCGCGCCCCAGGGCATCACAACCAAGCTCTATGCATGCGTCGACAAGGCCGATGCCAGTGGCGGCACCAGCGCGATCGCGGCATGTCTGTCGGCCGAGAAGACAGCGCAGGACGACCGGCTGGACAGCACGTACAAGGCGCTGCTCGGCAAGCTCAATGGCAAGGCGAAAGACGCGTTGGTGGGTTCAGAGCAGGCGTGGCTGAACTTCCACGAGAAGACCGGCACCTTTGAGGACACGGTCTACGGCAAGGCGGTGGCGGACGATCTGCAGCGGCTTGAGAGCGAGGTATTCCGCCTGAGCGAGCGCGCCAACGCGCTCGACAAATATCTGGCTATCGCGAAGGCGCAGTAGCCAGCCATTGGCGCAGGATGGCTACGCTGTAGCGCGAATCCACTTGCGCAATGAACTGTGCAAAGTCCACGCTGGCCGCATCATCTGCGCGGTCGGAGATCGTGCGGATGGCGGCAAACGGCACGCCCCATTCATGGCAGACCTGCGCGACTGCGGCGCCTTCCATTTCAACGGCCAGCGCGTCGGGCAATACCGAACGCAAGGCCGCACTTTCCGCCGAGGTGGCAACAAAGCGGTCTCCGCTGATGATGAGACCGGCGTATGCCTGCGGCGAGGCGATACCGAACGCCTCCATGACCGGCTGCCCCAGCAACCCAAGCGGATCGGCCAGCACAGCCTGGGCGCTTTCGAGCAGCCCTTGGGACAACGCGGCATCTGCCTGAAAGCGCGCCACGCCCGTCAGCGGAATCTCCCAGCGCGGGAACAGCGGCGAGGCATCGACGTCATGCTGCAGCAGCTCGGTCGACACCACCACATCGCCCACCGCCACCCCTGGCGCCAGCGCACCGGCCACGCCAGCAAACACCACCGCCCGCACGCCAAACTGCGCAACCAGCAGGGTTGCCGTGGAGGCGGCTGCCACCTTGCCGACGCGCGACAGCACCACAACAACCGCCTGGCCATCCAGCTCGCCCGTCCAGAAATCCCGGCTGCCGACATGCACGGCGCGCGCACCGGACAGCAGCGTCAGCAGCTCGTTGATCTCTTCATGCAGCGCGGCCACGATGCCAATGGGGCGACCGGGGCCGTTGGCGTTCAGGTTGGGGGACGGTGTGTTCATGTGCGGTGCGGCGCGCCGATCCAGGCGGCAATGACATCGGGAAAGGACGCCATTGTCGCCGCAATCTGCACGCACGCCTCACACATTCACAGCAGTTGCGCTGCCTTCTGCACCGCCGCGTGGCGATCCGCGCGCAGGTTCTCCAGGCGTGCCTTCACGGCGGTGAGGATCTGCGGCGCAGCCAGTTCTGGGCGCCCGCATTCGAACGGCGGCGCCGGTGCGTACTCGATGCCAAGCTGCACCGACTGCGCATAGTCCGCGCCGGCAATATCAGCCATGACCGTGAGCGCCATGTCGATGCCAGCCGTCACACCACCGCCGGTGATGAGGTTGCCGTCACGCGCCACGCGGCTCTCGTCCACGATGGCGCCGAAGGGCGGCAGCAGATCACGCCACGCCCAATGGCACGCCGCGCGCTTGCCTTTCAGCAAACCGGCAGCGCCCAGCACGAGCGAGCCGCTGCACACCGAGGTGACATAGCGGGCGCCGTCTGCCAGCCGGCGCACCTCACGCACGAAGTCGGCATCGGCCATGGCTTCGATCACGCCAAAACCGCCGGGCACGCAGATGAGGTCCGCATGCGGAATGTCAGCCAGACGCTGCACGTTCGTGATGGTGAGGCCGCCATCCGCACGGATCTCTCCGCCACGGGCCGATGCCATCACGCATTGCGCGCCGGGCAGACGCCAGAACACCTCGTCCGGGCCGGTGAAATCGAGATGGGTGACACGATCGAACAACGCAAACACAACGATGAAGGGGGAAGCACTCATGGCACGAATCTCCTGGTTGGTGGGTTGACGCGAGTTGACGATGCACAGCATCGCGCTCTATCGTGTTGGCAGCAATGTCATGCTTCCCTCATTTACTGCCATCCGCGCCTGCCCACTGCCATGTCCCATCGCATTGCCGTTCTTGTGTTTCCTGACTTCCAGGTGCTCGACGCCGCCGGGCCGGTGGCGGCATTCGAGGTGGCCAGCCGCTACCGGGATGACCACTACGCCCTGCGGATCGTGGCCGCACAGCCCGGCCTGGTGCGCAGCTCGTCGGGCGCACTCTTGGCGGCCGAGGCGCTGCCGCCCGTAAGTCAGGTCGATACCCTGCTCGTGGCCGGCGGTGATGGCGTGGATGCCGCCATGCTGGACGCACGCACGCGCCGCTTCGTACAGCGCTGCGCGGCACGCGGCGCGCGTGTCACCAGCGTGTGCTCGGGCAGCCTGCTACTGGCATCCACAGGTGTGCTGGATGGCCGGCGCGCCACCACACACTGGTGCCGCAGCGAGCAATTCGCGCGCGACTTCCCACAGGTGCAGCTGGAGGCCGACCACATCTACGTGAACGACGGCCCCATCTGGACCAGCGCGGGCATCAGCGCCGGTATCGACCTCGCACTCGCCGTGATTGCCGAAGACCTGGGCGAGCGCGTAGCGCGTGCGGTGGCACGGCAGCTCGTCGTCTATTACCGGCGCCCCGGCGGGCAATCGCAGTTCTCGGCGCTCAACGAGATGGACTCTGCCCGTGGCCGCTTCAAACCGCTGCTGGATCACGTGCGCCGCAACCTGGGCGCGCCCCACCGCGTGGGTGACCTGGCCGAACACGCCTGCATGAGCCCGCGCCACTTCGCGCGCGCCTTCCAGGCTGAAACCGGCCTCACCCCAGCCAAGGCCGTCGAGAAGCTGCGTGTGGAAGCCGCCCGCGCCGCGCTGGAGAGCGGCGCGACGTCCATGCAGCGCGTGGCGAACGAATGCGGATTTGGCGATACGGAACGGATGCGCCGCAGCTTTCAGCGCTTGCTGGGCATGCCGCCGTCGGTGCTGCGGGCGCGGTAGCACCGTCTGAGGCGAGAAGCATGCCAGCCAGACCTCAGATCCAAACAACCCTGACGACTATAACGACGAGATTCTGGTGACCGGGGTGACGCACTCGCTGGAGTTGGCGAAGGCGTGGTTGCCGGTTGGGCATGGCGTTCCGGACATGCCGGTTGCCGTCTCGGTCTAAGGCAGTTCACTCACCAACGACAGGGAAAGCGAAAAGCGCGTCGACCACGTTCACACGGCAGACGCGCCATTGCATGGTGGCGCTAGGCCTTCGCTGCGCCGAGCAAGTTGACGCGATCGCACCAAGCCTGCTGTTCGTTGAGCCCGACGTTGGTCATCAAGCTGAATCGGCGCTCGGCCAGGTGTTGCGCGCGGTACGCTTCATCCACCACCTTGAGCTGAAGTGCATTGCCTTCCAACTTGGCTTCGGCGCCCTGCCAGAGGCCTTGCCAACGGTCTGCGCCTTGCCCTGCCACCACAAACGCCCGGCCGTTCCGGTCCGCCGCGATCAACTCCACCAGGACACCGCTCGGGTCGTGGCGATGCCATGAGAAAACACCTTCGCCCGACGCGTGAAACCCGGCAGCTTCCAACACCTGCCGGACAGACTCGGCTGCCTTCGTCGATGCGGCCTCCACGGCTGCCTGTTCCGCAGCGCGCCGCTTTTGCGCGGCTGCCTCGTGCTGCGCCTTTTCCGCGCGCTGCATCGCGTGGATCGTGGCCCACGCCTTCTTGTTGATGGCTTGCCCAACCGACACGATGAGGTTCGCCTCTTTCTTCGGAACGGCAGTCATGGTGTAGCTGTAGCAAACGTCGTTGAGATTGGCCTCGATCGTGACAGTGCAGTAGCCCGAGGGCGCCCACGTTGCCGGGCCGGATTGGACCTGGGTGGTGATGGTCTTGCCCGGTATGTCGACGTTGATCATTTGCCCGTTATTCGTCCATCCGGTCGCGGTTGAGCCGGGAACATACGTTGTCTGGGTGGAAGTGGGCGTGTAGAGCGTCTCCTCTTCCTTTGACCGGATCAGAAGATTCAGGCATGGGTCGCCAAAGCAGGAATTGGCATCGCCCATATATGCGCTCCACAGCTCGTGCACCAGCGGCAGACCTTGCGCGGCAAACGGCAGCTTGACCGGCTGGGCATGCTCGTTCTGAAGCTTGGCACGCTCTTCATCCAGGTAGGCGTCCTTCCACACACCCTGCTCGCTTGACGGTAGCGAGAGCAATTTCACGCCGCTTGCAAGCGGCCCTCGCCTGCCCTGCTTGAACACGATGTCGAACGTATCGCTGCCTGGCGTATACGACAACTCAAGAAACGACGACGCGTAGTGCGTTTCATCCACCTTGCCGGTGAGATCCCGCCAGCGGCGTCCGAAGTCCATTTTGCGCAGGATGAAGACCAGTAGAGGCGCCACCCAGAACGCCTGAATACCGGCAAGCGCCGTGGCCTGATAGAACGCCAGTGCGCTCACAGCCAGTTGTAAGCACAGGACCGCGGCGGAGAACGGATGCGTCGCGCGGCGGCGCATCTGCAACATGGCGATCGTCACCACGCTCATGCTCAGGGCCAGCAACCAGCCAAGCCCGCTCCCACTGGACGCCGAGCCAAACAGCGCCCACTCTCGCAGCAAGCCGCCGGCATCCCTCAAGCCGATCGCCACCACCACATACACCTGTATCGCGGCAATCAAGAACCAAAGCCATCGCTTGGCAACGTTCTCTCTTGTCCCAATCAACCGCGCCACGGGCAACGTCAACAGTGCAAGCAGGATGAAGGCAATCATGTGTGTGATTTGGTATCCGTAGCGTCGAGATGGTCTTCGAGCCGTATCAGACCGATACGGCTCGGGTGGTCATGCGAGTCTCTTACCCGAGGGCCGGCAGAGACAACTTCAAGCGGCGAGCTTCTTCCCGCGCGGTCGAGACAGGAATGCTCTTCATGGTCACGTTGCCGTGGTCATTCACGGGCGCCATCAATTCAACGGCCGGCGCATCGGCATCCGCACCGGCCTTGAGCAGCGCAGCCACTGCGTCGTTGTTGCCAAACCAGACCGCAACCGCCAGCGGGCTGGCCTTGACCATCGGCGCGAGCAAACCAGTGGTCTGCACACCGTGCTGGCGTGCCTTGGCGAGCAGGCCATCGAACGCTGGAATTGTGGTCGTCTGGGCCTGCGTGAAGGTCAGCAGGTACGGCGTCGAGACCGCCCGCTTGTCGAACTGGGGCTGAGACGACAGCACGTTCAGTGCCTCAGCAAAATGCGGGTTCTTCGACAGGATGGGGGCTTCCAGCGTCGAGCCTCCGCGCTTGCCGAAGATCGGCAGTGCCAGCGGCATCGTTTCATGGAGCGCGGCATAGAGCGTCAGGGCGTCGATATCGCAGCTTTCAACGGCGCGTGCTTTCGATTCGTCATCGATGCCGTAGCCCAGACGCGACAGCTTGCCGCGTGCGTCCTGCGGTGCAACTGCATCGCGGATGGCTGCCGTGTTGTCTTGGATAGCTTTCGTCTGATCGGACAGCACACCAACCTTCGAGTCCAGCGAAGCCAGTGTCTGTTGAATCTGTGCGATTTGCGGGAACGCAGAACCCAACGCACTGGGATTGGGTTGATCGGCATGGGAGATCGTCCCGGACGCCATACCCAAACCGCCGAGGCAAGCCACCGTCACAAACCACAGTTTGCGAGAACGGCCATAGAACGCGCCCGGACTCAGGATGGGCTGCATGCGTTTGCGCCGCTGCTCCAGCTTTACGAGCGAATAGAGCAGCACCAGAACACAGGCCCCACCCGCGATGGCTGCAAGCCGGCCTGCGGTATGGCCGAAGAGCGGAGCGAACAGATCCAGAACGACTGTCGATCCGGCCACCGTTGCGTTGACGGGTGAAATCCAATCGGACGACATCTGCAGAACACTGCGCAGGGTCGACTTATCGTCGGCCGCCGCTGGAGCCGAACGTCCGGCCTGAACCTGCTCTTCCATGACTCCCCCCGGAGTGATTGATCACTGGTGTTGGCCGCAGAAAATGCGGCTATCCCGGCCTGCGCTCGATTGCTTTTTTGGTCTGCGTCAGGACCGCAGAATTCTAGCAGTACAGGTTGCGGCCAACTTTCAAAGTCCCCCCCAAAAAAGTCTTCCGTCTTTGGCGCGTAGTAGCGAATAGGGGTTAACGGCCCGGCAATGGCGTGGCAATGCGCCACCCCGATGCGGCAGGCAGCCGTTCCACCTGGAGGAACTCATGCGCCATCACCAGCCACTGCACCGCGACATTCGTCTCAACCGAACTGGTTAAGCCAAATCGATCGGCCGGTGCACTCACCGACCCCTCTATGAAGCAGGCGCCCTCCCTACCAAAGAAGGGTGCTCCCAGCCATTCAGTTGCCGTATCAATCACTTGTTCCCGTGCTCTGCACGGGGCCCGATCCGCGATGAAAACAACCCACAACATGCGTTTCACCTGCCTGGCGTTCTGCGCCGCCCTTGCCGCTTGCGGCGGCGGGAATGACAGCTCCACCAACGCCAATGGCAACAGCCCCGGCACGCCGCAAACCGCTCAAGGTGTCTTTGTGGATGCGCCGGTCGCCGGCCTGCATTACGTGTCGGGCAACCTGAGCGGCACAACGGATGCCGCGGGCCACTTCAACTACGTGCCGGGCCAGATGGTGACCTTCTCCGTTGGCGGCGTGACCATCGGCTCTGCTGCCGGCCAAGCCGTTGTGACACCGCTTGCACTCGTGCCTGGGGCCACTGGTGTGACCAACGACACCGTCACCAATATCGGCGCGTTTCTCCAGTCGCTCGACGCGGGTGGCAACCCTGCCAACAGCATTCAGATCTCGGCCGCTTCCATTGCCGCACTGACCAATACGCAGTTGAACTTTGCGCAAACGCCCGCCGCATTCGCAGCTGACCCGACCGTCGCTTCCGCCATCCGGGCAGCTTCTCCGCAGAAGACTCTGGTATCGCCCGCGGTGGCGCAGGCGCATTTGCAAAGCCAGAGCATGTGCCTGTTTGCGGGCCAGTGGCAATTCAGCAGCGCAGACCGCAGCCATGACACCTATGTGGCAACCATCAGCGAAGCGGACGGCAGCATTACGGGAACCGTCACACGCAACGATGGTACCCAGGCCTTCCTGAGCGGCGCGGTGATCTACGTTCCGGGTACGGGGCAATGGACAATCGGGGCGAACTCCGGGCAACAAGTCCCGATCCCGTCGATGCCCGGCGGCGTCACCTACAACAACGATGCCCTCGTCGGCGCATTCACCGATACGAATACGGCGTCGGGCACCTACAAGGACGCGCCCACCATGTCGGTTGGCGGCAACTGGACGGCCACGCGTTTGAGCCCCGCTCCGGCCTGCGCAGCCACCACTTCGACTCCGGTCATTCCGCAGGGCACGGTGGGGTACGCAGACTATCGCTACAACGCGCAGGGCACGACGCCTGGCGTTGCCACGATCGTCGACAACGGCGTGGGTGTGGCAGGAACCTTGGCCCTCGGCTCGCAGGCCATTACGGTGACACCGCAGCCGGATGGCGGCTTCCTGTGGGGCAGCCCCGTCCGCTACGGCATGAACTTCTCCAGCCTGGCCAGCGATCCAAACCTGCCGGCCGCTTCAATGGTCTGCATGGCCGCCAACGCAGGCGACGGCACCGACGGGCTCAAATCGACCGACGTGCTGGTCGCACAGACCGCATCCAAGGTGACATCGGCCACCGATCTTGCGGGCGTCACCTTCTCTCAATACTGGGAAGACTGCCGCCGCGACGGTGCACCTGCCGCGTCGCCAGCCCCCGTGCATTCGAGCATTGCGGTCGACGCCTCGGGCAACGCCACCATCAGCATTGCAGGGCAGTCCCCCGTCACGCTGACGGCGGACAAGCTGACGACGCTGCTGTCTGGCGCACCTGCCGCTGCAGTTGGCTTGCCAGGCAACACGTGGTTCCAGGCCTATCGCTTTGTCTCGGAAGGCCGTACGCAATTTGCGGTGGTCGAGCACGGTGTCTTTACCGGCAACACCAACCGCGGTTATGTCGGCGCCTGGTTGCAATAAGTCTGCACGCACCAAGGCGGCGTTACGTCGCCTTGGTGTGGTATTCGCGCTGTATAAGACCAACCCCTTTTAACTACCCCAGAAAATTGAGGAAATGACATGCGTGCCCTGATGAAGTTGATGTGGGTTCTGTCGGGACTTTGGGCTTTCTTTTTCGGTCTCATCGGTTTGATCACCTTGTTGGCAGCCAAAAGCCCCGGGATCGGATTGCTTGTCCTGATCGTCGCGGCCGTTCCGGTCTTTCTGGTGTGGCGCTGGAGCAAAAGCCACCAAGCATCGGCGGAGAAGCACCTGCGCGAGATGATCGGTCTGACTGAAGGCACGGGTTACCTGTTTGCTTCGGGTGTGGAATCGGCATGCGGCATTGCACTCAACCCGGCAACGCGCAAGATCGCCCTGATCGAAGCGGGCGCGCGGAAGGCATACAGCTTTGACGACATTCGCGAGTGGCAGACGATTCACGAAACGGCCGGGCAGGTCATCGGCGGCGGATTGCAGGGTGCCGTTGCCAACATCGGCGCCAATAGCGCGGCGGCGGCACGCAGCGGCCTGTTCATCACCGTGCGCGACATCGACCGTCCGAAGTGGCGCATCGTCATGCCGCAAAAAGAACATGCACGCTGGATGGAAATCATGCGCCAGGTCGTGAACGAGCAATAAGGAGCGACGCTCTCCACAGCGGCATCGCCTGGCTTCCTGGGAACGCTGATCGCCAAGCGAGGCAAGAGACATCGTTTCTTGAGTGGCTTGGCAAAAGCCCACTGACTGGCCAATATGAAAACCGAAAAATACGTTGAAGTCGGCAAGTGGGTCACAGACCATATTGGCCCGATCAATGCGGTCATCACGATCTCCACGGCAACGCTCCTCCCGGTGCTGGATTTCCTGCGGCCCTACTTTCCTTACATCAGCTACGTGGCTGTTGCAGTGGTGATGCTGTTCCTGGTGCTACTGGCCATGAAACTGTTGGGCCTTCCGAAAGGCGCCCAGTTGCATTCCAGCCTAGTGGTCTGCTCAGGGGTGTGCGCGACGGCGTTCAGTGTGGGAGCCATCGCCAGCGCCAGGCATGCAGATGCGGGCGGCCTGATCGCCTCGGCGTCCCCGCTTGCTGCACAAATCCAGCGCTTGCTGGTGGATACGCACCAGATTTCGGAAGGCGTCGACCAGCTCAACAGGAAACTGGATACGGTCAAAAAGGAAACCAGCACAAACCCGCGCAAGGAACTGGCTAACCGTGGGGTGATGTGGACCGACAACGATTTTCTGCATGCCATCGACCACAATGATGCGGAGACCGTGGGCCTGTTCATGGACGGCGGGATGCCGTGGGACACCGGGCGCGCGCAGCGCGCCCTGCGTGACAACAAAAGCCGGGTCGTGGAGGTCCTGCTTCAACACCCGGAACTGCTGGAGCGCCGCACGGGAGATTGCGCGCAAGTCATGAGCTCAGTCGTGCGAATCGAACCTCGCCAACCGGATGCGCCAACGGGCAGCCGTGATGACAAGGCGCATGTCCTGTCGGATATCGAGAAGCGCTTTCTGAAAAGCGTCTGCAGCACGCCGGAAGATATCGCCCACGCGCAAAAAGAATACGAGAGGACTCGGAAGGAAGTCCAGGAGTCCCAGGACATGGTTGACAGGGGCCGGGCAGAGGCGGCTCCGGATAAGTGCGTCGGCCGGTTGATGGCCAATGATGCGTTTGCCCTGCGCTCGAACATCTATGCGATCAAGTACAACCCGATCCTTGTCGGCCATCTGTCTGAAGGCATACCAGGGCTCAACGAAGCATTTCGCTTGATCTATGAGGGGATGGAAGCCAAGCGCCAGGCGCCCACGGCGCGGCTTGCACCCATTGTCGAAAAATACTGCCGGGATCAGGCGGCCTCGTATGAACCTAACATCGCCGTGATGAATTGGTTGCCTGCTGGCTGGAAGCAAGTCCTCGATACCGTGAGCGCGAAGGGCTGAAGCGGGTGACCGACCGTGATTCACCTCTGTCAAGGCTTCGCTTCCATGCCCGCGCAGCCCCTTCTTCGACAGCTTACGAAGCTACTCACCCGTATTGGCTAATGCAACAACACCCGACGTACACCCGAACAACATCTGCACGATTCAGCCCCCCTGATGTCCGTCGCATGAATAAGACAACCGCTCCAGACAGCACCAAGATGGGTGCCCTTTTTCCCACCGGCCCCCGCCCCTCTGTGCGTCAACTGTGCATGACGCTTGGCGTAACGGCATTGCTGGCCGGTTGCGCCGTCAACCCGAACGGCCGCGGCGGCGTGCAGTTTGGCATGGATACCACCGAGCTGTTCGGCACGGTGGTGGACACGTTCAAACTGCAAGATGGTTCGGACGGCACGCTGCGCAAGGACAGCGGCGGATACTCGCTCAAGCTGGCGCGCTACATGCGCGTGATCCCGCTGCAGAACGCCCTCACCGCCAAGGTGGCACGCGTGGACAGCATTGGTGACCGCACCGTGCTGACCATCGAGACGCAGGAGCGCAACTGCCCGTACAAGTACGTGCTGCTGGCCGTGCAGGGCAGCGACGTGCTGCACTGGGAATTCGGCAATTGCAAGGACCGCCCGCGCGCCAACCTCGACACCAGGAACAATGCGCTGACCTTCGACATGCCTGGCTATGGCCGCCTGGTGCGCTACACCTACGCCGACAACCGCATGCTGCAGTCCACCGTGCCGGTGGCACCGGGCACGGACCTGAATGCCAAGCCGTTTGCCGATGCGGCGCTGCGCGCGCCGGAGGGTAGCGCCGGCAACGCCCCCGCTGGCGATGACAACCGTTATGTGCCCGGGCTCCCGCAGACGACCGCCGGCACCGGCGCCCCGACCACCAGCACGCCGACCAGTCCGACCGCCAGTCCTGCCAGTACCGGTACCGCCAGCACCACCCATCGCAAGCGCGGCGGCCCCAATACCGGCACGAGTGGTGGCACGCCGCCCATCGCACGCGGTCCGGCACCCATGTCCTTCCCCGCCGAGGAAATCAAACCAGTGCGAGTGGATCTGCTCAAATGACATCGCTGTCCGCTTCTCAACAGGCGGCCGCTGACGCCGCCGACCGACCCTCCACGCGATCCGTCCTGCTCAAACAAGGCCTCTTCCTGATCTGCCTGACGTTGGTTTACCTGACGTTCGAGTTGGGGTTCAATGCGCGCCTGCTCGACGTGGTCGGCGGTGATACGACCATCGACGATGTTCACCATATCGAGATCTTCGGGCGCACCCTGTCGGGTATCGCTGCTGCGCTGGTGGTGCTCCAGCTCATGCTGACGCACCGTGCCAAGAAAGGCACCGGCAAGCCGAGCTACAAGGCCATCGCGGTGTGGTTTGCGGTGACCGTACTGGTGGTCTACTTCGCCATCAAGACGCTGGTGGACGTCGTCGTCTACACACGCGATGCGGAGTTCCGGCGCATTGCGGTTAACTCCGTGCTGCTGCAGCGGTCCTTGGTGCAGGGCCGATTGAAGCTCGACGGGCTGGTGGAAGAGGAGGCGTTGTTTGCGCGCCCTGAAGGCAAGGCATTCCTCGCGCTGTTTCCCTTTCTGGCGGTGTCGGTGGACCGGCTCGACGAGAAGACCCGCACCGTGAAAGAAGCGCTCATTCGCACAGCCTTGCGCCGTTCCAAGCCGACGCAGGCCTACTACAAGGATTACCAGGATGCGATGAAGGCGTTGAGCGACAAATGGCACCAGTACGCCCGCATTCCGACCGCATCCGACGAAGGGTTGCGCAACCAGCAGGATCGCGCCTGGAACGATTACCGCAACCAGCTTGCGCGGCGCGGGTGGCAACCCTCCACGGTACCGGCTCGGGCGCGCGGCGGGGTCGTCAAGCACGTGCGGCGCAGCGTGCCGGTGCCCGCCAACTGGGACCCGGCAGACGAAGCCTCGTTCCGCGCGGCGGTGGAACAGCGCTACCGCCAGCAGATGTCGGCCAGCGCCCGCAGCGTAAAGATTGGCAATGACCACATCCCGCCCGGCCTCTCGTACGAAGCCTTCGTTGCCCGCCCTGGCGTGCAGCAGGAACTGCGTCAGACGCTCAAGCTGCCGGCGCAGATCCGCGTTGCAACCTCCTACGGTTCGCCCGCCGAATTCACACTGGCGTACGACGCCTTCGTCGATGGCCAGGTGCGTCAGGAGCTGGTCAAGTACGAGGCGTCGGCCAGTGACTTCGCCAGTGGTGGCAAGTATGAGCAGGCCGGGATCGACGCCACGCGTGCCGCCGTTGTGCCGGCCATTGCGCTGTTCTTCTCGCTGCTGGGCGCCATCGGGCACTTCTCCAAGCTGCTCTACCTGCTTGCAAAGACGTTGCTGCTGCTGCGCGCACCGGCAGATGGCCGGCTCACGCGCGGCGCGGCGTTGATTGCCACCGGCGTGCTGCTGACCACGTTGTGCGGCGTATGGGTATCGCTGTCCTATACCGACAACGCCGTCACGCGCAGCCCCCTGTTCACGCAGATGCTGCAGTGGGCGCGCGGCGCAGACGGCGCATCAGGAAGTGCGGGCCGCAACGTGCTCGCCAACATTGCCCACGTGGTGGCGGTGGGGCAAGGCTACGGCTATCCGATCAACGAATCCATCCGCACCCGTGTCTTGCAAGGTTTGTCATATGGCTATCACCCCGCGGGTTCCTGACTTCGCACACGCGTGTGCTGCACTGGGTACCGCCCTTGCATGCGCACTATCGGCAGCACCCGCGCTGGCCGAATGCCTTGGAATGAAGATCCATGCCCACCGGGGTTCTGCGGATGCGCCGGAGAACTCCGCCAGCGCTCTGCGCAGCGCTTACGCCGGCGACTGGGACGGCGTGGAAATCGACATGCAGCAACTGGCCGACGGCACGTGGGTGTTGCACCATGACCTGACCACCGGCCGGGCCGTCATGACCGGCAGCAAGTTGCCGGTGGCCCAACTGATGCCCGCCGACTGGCAGCGCGCACGCATGACCCTGCACGGCCGAGCAACCGATGAGGCGCCACCCTTCCTTGCCGACGCCGCGGCCATTGCCGCTGCCCATCCGGACAAGACCTTCAACGCCGAGATCAAGGAGGTGGTCGGCAACTGCCAGCCGGTGCAAGCCCTGGTCGCGCAGTTGCAACAGGCCATCCCGCACGGCAACTGGTTTCTGACATCGGGGCTGCGCACACCGCTGCGCTGCGCACGCGGCGCCGACCGCCAGGGTTATCTCGGCCTGATCGTCTTTGACGGACGCAACGCCGAGGCTGCAGCCTCCAACCGCTGGACACATCTGATCGCGCAGCACGCAAGCTCGCCCAGTCTGACACGCGCGTGGATGCTTGACCTGGTGGCAGAACTGGGCAAGCCTGCCGGCGTTCACGTGGATGCCAAGACAATGGATGCCAACCCGACACTGTTGGACGATGCCGCCGCCACCGGACTGTCAGTCTTTGCCTATGCCGTGGATGGCGATGCCGCATTGGCAAACGCCATCGGCCGCGCACATGCCCGCACCAACCGGTTGCCGAGCGGGGCCATCATCGACGGCCGCGCCGATCTTTTCTGCGCGCAAGTCCGGCAGGCGGTGCGCCTGCGCTAGTGCCACGCGGATACGCCACCACTCAAGCCTGAGGAGTCAGAAAATTTTCTTCCGGTTTCCCCCCATCGCAACGAATAAAGGGTGTCTGCCCGTGCCGTGGCAAGCCGACCGCATCACGGCACCCGGCACCCGTTCGTTCACCCTGGAGGAAACCATGCACGACCACGTCAAACACCTGCTCGATCACCTGCTCGCCGATGGCTATCCGGCCGAGCGCGACGACGACGGTGACATTCGCTTCAAACGCGAAGGGATGACCTATGCGCTGTGCTTTGATGAAGATGACCCCGATTTCGCAAAACTGATCCTGCCCAACGTCTGGCGCATCGATTCCGAGCCGGAACTGCGGCAGGCGTTGGCGGCACTCGATCAGGTCAACCGCCGCATGAAGCTGGTCAAGGCGCATACGCAGGCCGGTGCGGTGTGGTTTACCGTCGAGTTGCTGTTTGATGACCAGTGTGCGTGGGAACGCCACTTGTCTCGCGCAGTTCGGGCGATTGCGCGTGCGGTCATGATGTTTGGCGATGCCATGCAAGACCCGCGTGCAGACGACCAGGCAGGTACTCCCCTCAACTGAGCACAGGCTGCATGCGCCTTCACATAAAATCGGGTGCGCCCGCTTGGCCCGCGCCTTTACCGGCAGGCTCAGCCTGGCCGGACATCACGCAGGAACCTCGGGAATGAATCGCGACGACGTCGAAAACCAAGAGTTGACGCACCTGCTGCGCAAGTTTGGCCAGCCAGGTGCCAATGGCCGTGCCGCTGAACAGGCGCAGCGCGAGTTCTACCACCGGATGTACAAGACCATCGACCTGTGCGCCCTGCAAACGGCAAAGTTCAACCGGGAAATTGCTGTCGTGGCCGTACAAGAGACGTGGCTGCAGATCCTGAACGCCGCGCCCAAGTACGACCCGGAACGCAGCTCGGTCAAAACCTGGGTGCAACGCATCACCCAGTACTGCACGCTCACCGAACTGCGCAAGCATTACAAAGAGGTGCGCGTTCGTGATGCCTTGCGCACCAGCAGCAGTCATCCCACCGACGCTGACGACGACACGGCCAACGAAGACATTCAAGGTGACTTGCTCAACGGCCTGACATGTCCGGTGTTGCCTCACGACAGCACCGGTGACGCGGCCTATCAGCACCAAGTCATCGCAGCCGCCAAGGATTGCCTGGAAAAACTGCCCGCTGGCCGCAGCCCGAACTACCGGCTGGCAATGGAGCTCGCGCTCGACGAAGACCTGACCTACGAACACATGAAAACGGTGCTGCAGGCCCACATGCCCGAGGGCAAGCTGCTCAACAGCGAACAGGTGCGCGGCTGGGTCCGCGAGGCGGCAAACCGGATGCGCGCATGCCTGGGCCGCAAACTGGGCATGGGCAAGGAGAAGACCAAATGAACAGTGAAGACCTGGCGCGCTTCGAGGCGCAATCGTTCCTGTTCGCCTGCGGCAAGCTCGACGCCGCGGAGCACGCCTGGATGGCACGCATGATTGCCGAGCATCCCGAGCTTGCCGAGACCGCTCTGGCCGATCGCGCACTCGTTGACCAGGCCCGTGCGGCCGTGCATGCCCGCGCAGCCGCGCACACTGCACCGCTGGTGCCGTTCGAGGCGTTGCCCAAGGCGCCAGCCGCCAACCGTCGGCCGAACAGCTCAGCACAGCAGGCCTGGTGGCGGCACCTGGCCGCGTGGTGGCAACGGCCGGCGGCAGGTGCCTGGGCATTCGCATCCATCGCGGCGCTGGCGCTGGTGGCCGGTGTGCAGACCATGCGCCTGGAGCAGTTGAGCAACGATGCCAATGCGCCGGTCTTCCGCGGCTCGGAGGGCGGCTCGGCCACTGCCGGCCCGATCATCCAGGCCGTGTTTGCCGATGGCGTCACGCTGGGCGAACTGCGCAAGACGCTCGCCGGGCTCAATCTTAAGATCGTCCGCGGCCCCGACGAGCAGGGCCTGATATGGATCACCGTGCGCGAAGGCGAAGTACAGCAGGCGCTGGACCGGCTCAAGGCAACGGGCATTGTGCTCGATGCACGCATCGTCAAGCCCCGGCCATGAGCAGACACCGGACGCGCGCTTCCAACGGCCTGCACCTTGCGAGCATGGCCGTCGCAGCATGGCTCCTGTGCTCCGGCGCCGGGCCCGCGACAGCCGGCACGCCGGCGCCCGCCACCTCTGCATCCACGCAGCCCGAATCGATCGACTACCGCAGCGCGCCCAAGTTTGCCGTGGTGATCGGCAATACGCGCTACCCGGGCCGGTATGCGCTGCATAACGCCGAGAATGACGCACGCCTGGTCGCCGCGCGGCTCAAGCAAGCGGGCTATGCCACCGAGCTGCTCATCAACACCGACCGCGGCACGCTGTATCAGGCACTTGGCCGTCTTGCGGAAGCCATGAAATCCGGCGGCGCGGCCGCGTTCTACTACGCCGGCCACGGTATGCAGATCCGGGGGCGCAACTACCTGATTCCCGTCGATGCGCCGCTGGACCGCCCCGACGCGCTGTCGCAAACAGCCATGCCGGTCGACTACCTGATCAGCCGGTTCAAAGACAGCGGCGCGCATCTGTCGCTGGTGATGCTCGACGCCTGCCGCAACGATCCTGAAGAAGGCGGCTTCAGTGGTGCCTACCGTGGCGCAGGCGCGCCGGCCGGCTTCGTTGCACAAAAACCCGCCAACGGCATGCTGGTGGCCTACGCCACGCAACCCGGCGAGCGTGCACTGGACGGACGCGGTGCCAACGGCCCGTTTGCACAAGCCCTGTCGAACTGGCTCACGCGCCCCGGCATGCCCATCGAAGACGTCATGAAGCACGTGATGACCGACGTACGCGCCAGCACGCACGATGAGCAACGGCCGTGGATCGCCACCTCGCTGATCGGTGACTTTGCACTCGTGCCAGCCACCAATGCCCAAGCACGCCTGATGCTCGCGCGCCCAGGGCGCAATGTAGACGGCACACCTGCACGTGGTGCGGCACCGTCGTCAGTAGAAGCAGCCCCCGTCAGCACGGCCGACGGCAAACCCCTGCCGCAGTGGTTCCAGACCGCCGGGCAGGAAGAACAGATGGCGATGGCTCAACAGATCGAGCGCGAGGCCAAGGGCGTCAACCGCGATGACCTGCCCCGCCTGGAACGCCAGGCACGCGGCGGCAACGTGATGGCCTCATCGGTACTCGGCACGGCCTACCGCAACGGTTTTGGCGCGGGTACGCAGGTCACGCGCAGCAACACCGTCGCCATGCGCTGGTTCCGGTTGGCAGCCGCGCAAGACATGCCCTATGCGCTCAACGAGTTGGGCGAAATGCTCTACCTCGGGCATGGGACCACACGCGATGTGGCACAGGCGCGCCGCTACTTCGAGGCAGCGGCGGCACAGGGCTACATGCCCGCAAAGCTCAATCTCTTCCAGGTACAGACGGAATCGGGGCAAGTCACGCCCCAATCGCTCATGGAAATGTTCAACTCCGCCACCCGCGCCGCCCGGCCGGGCAACTAACGGCAGCGTCAACCCTCTCCCTCCATACATTGCCGGCACCCCGCTCCGCCACCCGCCAAGGGTTGTGCGGGCGGACGGCTGCTGCCCGCACAACCGCGTAGAAAAATTTTCTTCCGGTTCGACACCGTCGCCGCGAATAGGGGGTATCCGCAGTGCAGCCGCGCCATGCACGGCATCAGCGGAAGCACACCTTCACGACAACATCGAACAGGAGAAACTCACCATGCAACAACGCGGAAAAATCTTGCGCGACACGCATAGCGGCACCGGTCTGATCATCGTCGACGGTCGCCAGCATGCCTTCACGCTCGAAGGCATCTGGCGCTCAAGTGAGGCTCCTGCCGTGAACATGACCGTCGATGCGCAGTTTGACGAGACCGGCACGCTCACCGCGCTGTTCGCCGTACCAGACGCACAGCTCGCCCGCGAAAAAGCCGACGAAGCCATGGCAGCAGTCAAGAACCGCGGCAGACAACTCGTGGCGCAAAGCGCGGCCCTGGCATTTGGCGGCAACGGTGCCGCCGACATGGTCGGCGCCATGACACGCGAAGCAATGCGCGCCTTCTCGATTGGTGCGGGCGGTTATCTCGGCTGCGCGGTCAGCCTGTATTTCGCGGCCGCCGGCGTGCTGAAGTTCCTCGCCAAGCGCGGCTGAACCTGGCCAGACATTCTGCTCACCCCTGCCACCGACGCCTGGAATTCATCATGCTGACCACCCGTTCCGTCCGCCAGATCGCTCGCGCCTGCGCACTGCTGTTCGCACTTTCTGGCACCTTGAACCTGGCCGCCTGCGGCGACAAGGCAACCGATGCCACCAAGGCCCAGACCACCGCCCTGGCAACGCCCAACCTGGCCCAGGCCACGTCGCCGCAAGCCGTGCGCGACGCACAGGCCGCCGCCGCGCACGAGGCCTTGCCAAAGGCCGACAAGACCACGCCCAACAGCAGCTACGTCACGCTCGACAGCGGCAACCAGCTCATGTACGCCTATCTGGCACTCACAGGCATGCCGCCGGACTATCCGCAAGTCGCCACCAGCGTCTCCAAGGACTACGCACGTGCAACGGATGAGTTCCGCAAGCACGACCTGCTGGCCGCGCTCACGCCCAAGATCGACGCCGACGTCGCAGCAGCCAAGTCGCGCCGCTACTTCAAGATGACGGTCCCGAACCCCATCAGCAAATACAGCTTCGACCGGAAGGGCTTCCCTCTGGACAACTCGCTCTGGGAAGCGGGGGCCTATCGCTACTTCTTCGACAACGGCGAATACAAGCTCGGCTTCAGCAATGGCGACGCATTCCACTATCTGAAGGTCGACAACGAAGCCACCGCACGCGCCATCGAAGCCCAGCGTGCCCGCTTCGATGCAGTCAAGCTCGCGGTGTATGGCTACTTCCAGAGTGCCGATACCGCACAGAAGATCGTCACTGCGGAGATCGTCAAGGTTGCCCTGGTCGACAAGCAAGGCAACGTGCTGGCCGCACAGTAAGACGCGGCCCTGGAGAGACCGGCCCTGCCGCCACAGCGGCACCGGTTTCTCCCGGCCAAGTGAGCGCAGTTTCTTTCCCCTCTCCATGACAACCGCAGGTTCGCCGCTATCGTGACTGCCACTCGGAAAACGCCGCTGCGGTTCTTTCAGGATGCCATCCCCAAGCCGTTCAAAGACGACAGCAATGCCGATATCGGCACGGTCTTCATTGCGCTGGTGTACCCGCAGATCCTGATCTGGGATGGCCCTGCCCAGCTTGTCGTCGACTGTCGGCAGGAAGGCTTCTTCGCCGAGGCCGACCGCTATCCGCTATTGGCGTTGCTTGAACAGTTTCCTGGCCTCTGCGATGCCATTCTTGCCGCGAGCCCGGGAGCTCAGGCAGCCTATGCGCGCTACCTGCGGGATTGAAATCAGTTGCTGCGCAACGCCGAACCAAAACGAAAAACGCCCACGGCACTTGCGATGCCGTGGGCGCTCCGGCTTACCGCCGACAGTGGCGACTCAGTCTGTCAGCCCTTCGGGTGGCAGACCGCCACCGATTGCGCGGCGTCGCGCTCCACCACAAGCAGACTGGACGAGAGCGGTAGGACAATCACCCCGGCGCTGGCGGCCTGGCCATTCACCACCGACGCCGCCGCACCGTTGACTGGCACCAGCCCGGTGTTGGTGCTGATGCTGTTGTAGTACAGGGTTTCTGCCGTCGGCTGACCGCTGGTGTCCGCGGTCTGCACCGTCGTACCGTTAAACGTGACGGTGCCGATCAACGTGCCATGATCCGTGCACTCCCACGAACCGTTGGCCTCCGTTCCGGCAAGCACCCGCTGTTTTGCCGCATACACCGCCCCCGTGCGCAGCACCGGCGGCGTCGCCTGGTTGTAGCCGAAGCGGTCGATGACCAGAACCGGCCCGCGATCGCCAGCCTGGAAGCTCAACAGACCGAAATCCGAACCCGCAAGCTGGACATGCGTCAGGCCATCTGACGTGTTCTTCACCAGCTTGAGAGCGAACTGGCCAGGTGAGTTGCTGCCCGCCACAGCGTCGCACGCGCCCGACGCGTTGACCAGCCCACTGTCGCACAGCGTCATGTCGGTGCCGTTGGCCGCAATGCGGAACGTACCGCCCACAAACGACGGGGAGCCGCCATTGCTCGCGTTGCGCGTGGCACCAATGTAGAAGTAATCGCCCGCAAGCTTGGTGGTATCCGCCGGCACGGTGTAGCCCGAACCCGCCACGCCAGACGTGCGCGAACCCAGCATGACGGTGCCGGAAATGGTCTGGGTGCGGGTGTCGAGCTTGAGCGTGAAGCTGCCGTTCGCGCCGATGAACGTCACGATGTTGCCGCTGGTCGACTGCGTGAACGTGCCAGAAGTGTCCGTCAGGTTGTACTGGGTGGACAGCACCTTGATCGTGAACGTGCCGTTCTGGTTCAGCACCAGTCGCCAGGTGTCGCCAATGTCCGCCGTGAGATCGAAAGCCTGCGCGCTGGCCGTCGTGCCCGGCACGGCAGTGGCGCCCGTCTGCGCAACGAGTGCGGCGGATGACTGGCTGACAGCATCCTGGGGGGCAGGCGCAGCGGGCGTCGTGCCGCTGCCCGCCGTGGAGGTGCTGCCGTCCCCTCCGCCACCGCATGCCGTCAGGGCAAGTGCTGCGGAGACGGCCAGTGCACCGGGAAAGGTCAGGAAACGCGTCTTCTTATGCGCCAGGGCTGTTTTCATAGGGATCGGCAACAGATAAAGAGAGTGTGTGGTGGTTGGAACAACGCCGGATAACGGCACTTCCCCAACAAAAATGGGTCATAAATACCGTGGCTGTAAAGCAATCATAACGTGACGATTGCGGCATGCCAAGGGTGTCATTCAAAACGGATAAAGACGGTCAGCTCGCGCTGCTCGGTGCGGCTGTGCGTGCGCGGCGCAAGGTGGCCCTGCTGTCGCAGGAAGCGCTTGCCGACCGCGCAGAGATTGATCGCTCACATATGGGCAAGATCGAGCGCGGCGAGCGCAATGTGACGCTGCTGAATGTGCTGCGGATTGCGCAGGCACTCGATTGCAAGCCGTCGGAACTGCTGGCAGAGGCAGGGCTTTAAAGCACCGGCAGTACGCCCTACGCCAGCACCGCCAGCTTCACCAGATCCACGATCCGGTTGCAGTGCATCTTCCCTTTCATGCTGGTGATGTGCGACCGCACGGTGTGTTCCGACACGCCGTTCTGCGCGGCAAGCGCGGACGGTGCCAGCCCCGCCACCAGCCCTGCCAGCACCTTCGCCTCGGTTTTCGTGATCTCGAACGCGGTGATCAGGTTGTCGGCATCGGCTTGCTTGAGCGCGCTGTTGCGGCGCATCCGCACGAAGACGAGCGGTGCGCCCGACGGAAACATCTGCGGATTGGCGGGGGCCATGTCCAGGCTCAAAGTCTCGCCCCAGGCGAGCGAGACGGTCATCTTTGAGCGACATCCGGTGTGCAATGTTGTCGCCATCACACGGGCCAGGTGATCCAGCACCGTCTGACTCGGGTGCCAGAGCCTGTCGTGCCGGACCCGCAGCCCGCACCGGTTGTCGAGCAACGACCGCGCCAGCGCCGATGCGTGCACGATCACCCCGCCGCCCGACAACAGCAGCACCGCCTCATCCATGGCAGAAAATGCATCTTCCAGCAGGCGGAGCATGTGCGTGACGGGCGGATCGGCCCACGCGGGCATCGGCCAACCATTGCGCGGCGGCGCGTGAGTGCCGGGCGTGGCACCGCCCGCCAGCAGATGCAGATCCGTCATGTGGCCTCCCCAGACCCTGTCGTGCGTTCCGTTGTGCATTGCGCTGAGGCTCATGGTGGACGGTGCACCACAAAGATGCATCACCCGATCGGGGTATGCGTTACTTGCCAGGGCCGTGTCATGATCGGCGCTCAGTACGGGTATTGCTGGGTGTTGGTCATGCCACGCGGGAGGGGTCGATGGGCGAGACAGTGGATATTCCGGCGGAAACGCTCTCCAGACTCATTGGCCTGATCTACGGCGCCGCCAGCGACGACGACCTGTGGCCCAGCCTGCTGCAGGCGATGGCCGACTTCCTGATGCAGACCGGCACGCAGGATGCGCGACCCGTCTCCACTGCAGAGACCGATGCCATCGTCACCAGCTGGTTTGGCGACGCCAGCAACCCACTGCCGAGCACCGCCAGCGCGGCAGAGCAGCAGGTATTCCAGCTGCTCGCGCCGCATTTCGTGCGCGCGTGGGACATGCGCCAGACCCAGACCGACGCAGAAACGCATCGCCAGATCAGTGACTCCGTGCTGGACCGTCTGCCGGTTGGCGTGGCGCTGGTGGAAGATACCGGCGCCGTGGTCAGCATGAACCGCGCACTGCGGCTGATCCTGGACAACAACGACGGCCTGGTGCGCGTTGCCGGGCGCATGGAATCCCGCCCGAGAAAGCTGCTGGAGGACGCGCTGCGCGAAGTGGCTTCGGCTGCCGCACACGTGGGCACCCGCACCGCATTCCGCCTGGAGCAGGCCGCCGGGCCGCTCTCCGTGCTCGTCAGCAAGTTGCAGCCAACCAATCAGTCCGCCCCGCTGGCGATGCTCTGGGTCGCGAGCGCCGATGTGCCGCTGGTGCCGGAAAGCGGGCTGCGTGAACTGTTTGGCCTGACCGCAGCAGAAGCACGACTTGCCCAGCGGCTGGTGCGCGGGCTGACCCTGGAGGAATCGGCGCAGGATTTAGGCACCACCACGAACACCGCCAAGACGCAGTTGAAGGCTATCTTTGCCAAAGTGGGTGTACGCCGCCAGCCGGAGCTGGTGCAGGCCATCTGGTCAACGCCGCTGTGGCTCGACCAGGGTGGCGGCCACCTCAACCACCTTCGGCTGGGGAAGCCCGCCACCCCCACGCCGGCGGCGCGCGCATCGGCAGGAGACGGCCGCATGGTCCTGCCCGATGGCCGCGCGCTGGCGTGGTCAGACAGCGGGGATCCGGATGGGCTGCCCGTGATCCAGATGCACGGCCTGTCATGCTCGCGGCACTTGCGGCATCCGGACGATGCACTGCTGCGCGAGGCGTCGATCCGCCTCATCATTCCCGAGCGCCCGGGGACGGGTGACTCCGACCCGATGCCCGGGCGCAAGGTGGCCGACTGGCCTGCCGACGTGCAGGCGCTGGCCGACCATCTCAAGCTCGATCGCTTTGCGGTGCTGGGGTACTCAGCCGGCATGCCCTATGCCTTTGCCACCGCGCAGGCACTGCCCGAGCGCGTGAGCGCCGTCTTTATCGTGGCGGCCACGCCCCCGATCGAACGCGTGGACGACATCAAGGCCTATTCCGCGCACTTCCGCATGGCGCTCATGGTGGCGCGCTACATGCCGAACCTGTTGCCGCCGCTGCTGCATGTCGTGGTGCGCAGCATCCGCAAGGATGTCTACCGCTACATCGAATCCATCTTGAAATCCATGCCGGACGTGGACCAGCAAGTCTTCCGGCAGGCCGCGTTTCGCGAGAACTACGCGCAGGAGCTGCTGGCCGGCGTCAAACACGGTGGCCAGCATTTCGTGGTCGAGACGCTGTTGAATGTGCACGGCTGGCACATCGACAGCCACCGCTTTGCCATGCCGGTTGAGTTCTTTCACGGCGCGCTGGATTGGCATGTGTCCATCAACGCGGCGCGCGGGCTGGTCCGGCGTATTCCGGGTGCGCAGTTACACGAGGTGGAGGATGGGGGCCACTTTTTGATCTACTCACATTGGCGGAACATCCTGCAGGCCATGCGGGAGCGGCTGTCCTGCGTGGTCTGACGCCGCCGTACCGGGCATCGGGTGCGGCGCCTATGCGTCTTCCTGAAGCAGCCCAAGGTAGCGCGGCAGATCAATGTTGCCGCCCGTCACGATCACGCCGATGCGCGCCCCCTTGATGGGCAAACCGCCATAGCGGGCCGCGGCCAGGCCAAGGCAGGCTGTCGGCTCCACCACCAGCTTCATGGCCTGCGCAAAGCGGCGCATGCACGCCACCAGCGCCGCGTCTTCCACGGAAACGATCTCCGTCACACCGCGCTGCAACAGCGCGAACGTGAGCGCGCCCAGATGCTGCGCGCGCGCACCGTCTGCAATCGTCTCCGGCGGGTCGATATGCACAATGTGACCGGCCTGCAGCGACTGCCGGCCATGGTTGCCCGTCACGGGCTCCGCCCCGTACACCTTGCAGGCCGGTGCCAGCGCCGCTGTGACCAACGTTGCGCCGCCGAGCAGCCCGCCGCCGCCCTGGCTCGCAAAAATCGCATCCAGTGGACCGACCTCCTCGATCAGCTCGCGCGTGACGGTCGCCTGGCCGGCAATGACGTCGGCATGGTCATAGGGCGGGATGAGCGTCAGGCCATGCGCTTCAGACAGTTCGCGCGTGATGGCTTCCCGGTCGTCGGTACGCCGGTCGTAGAAGACGATGTGCGCACCGCAACGCCGTGCGGCATCCACCTTGCTGGCCTGGGCATCGTGCGGCATCACCACGGTGACGGGAATGCCAAGCATCTGCCCGGCCAGCGCCATGCCCAACGCATGGTTGCCACCTGAAAACGCCACCGCACCGCGCTTGCGCTGCCCGGCGCCAAAGCGCGCCAGCGCGTTGAACGCGCCCCGAAACTTGAACGCCCCGGTGCGCTGCAGGTTCTCGCACTTGAAATACACCTGCGCCCCCACCCAGGCATCCATCTCGGGGGAGCGCAGCACCGGTGTGCGCAGCGCGTGGCCGGCCAGGCGTGCGCTGGCCGCTTCCACGTCGCTCCAATCCGGCAGCACGGGGGCTGCCACTGCAATCGCCGTCACTCAACGGCCTCGTCCGACGGATGCTTCCAGGCGGCCAGCACTTCCGGCGACGGCGTCAAGCCCAGGACGATGCCGCGGGCGCCAATCGGCTGCTGGAACCAGCGCTTCTGCAGCGCAAGCACGTCCGGGCTGGCGAACAGCGCGGTCAGTGTCTGATCGACCAAGGCCTTCCATTGCGCATCGGCCTTGGACAGCATCAGCGCGTTCCGCTCCACCGACAGCGTGGGGCCGACCACCTCGTACTGCTCGGGCGTCTTTGCGTTGGCGCGCAGGCCGTAGAGCACCACATCGTCGAGCACGAACGCCTGTGCGCGCGCCGTGTCGAGCAGCAGGAACGATTCAACGTGGTCCTTGGCGTAGACCTCGCGATAGCCGTACTGATCCTTGAGGCGGCGCACATGCCGGTCGCTCGTGGAGCCCGCACTGGTCACCACGGTCTTGCCGCGCATGTCGTCAAACGAGTGGATGCCCGAATCCGTGCGCACCAGCATGCGCACCGCCGAGACGTAGTAGGCCAGGCTGAAATCCACCTGCTTCTTGCGTTCTGCCGTGATGGTGTTGGGCGCGCAATCCAGGGCGACCAGGCCATTGACCACTGCCGGCACGCGGCTCTGCGCAGTCAGCGGCAACCAGCGCACCTTCAGCTCTGGCAGATTGAGCCGGCGCTGCGCGGCTTCGGCCACGCGCAGGCACAGGTCCACCGCGTAGCCGGCGGGCTGGCCCTTGGCATCAGAGAACGAGAAGGGCACCGCGCCTTCGCGATAACCCAGGGTGATGGTGCCGGACTGGCGAATCTGGTCGAGGATGGGCGTTGGGCTCTGGGCCAGCGCCGGCGTGGCAACTGCAATCGACAGTGGCAGCAGCAGCGCGGCAAGCGCGCGCGGAACGCTCTGAAATGCGGTAGACGACATGGTGATCCTTGACGAAAGCGGCAAGGATAGTCACGTGCCCCACAGGCGCGAACGATCGATTGGCTATATGAGCATCCCGCGGCCGGACATGTGCATATGCGCCGTTCGCATATGCGCGCGGCGCTAGCCGCCTGACGAAGCGGATGACAGCACCATTGCCATGCGCCGCTCGCGCGCCGCGACCCACGTGCCCGCCGCCCCACATATCGCAATGGCCACGATGCCCGCCACCGACCAACCGTCCGGCACGTGCGAGAAGACCAGCCAGCCGCCAACCATGGCAAAGCCGATCTGCATGTAGAGGTAAGGCGTGAGCATCGCCACCGGCGCACGGGTGTACGCCAGGATGAGCAAGGCATGGCCTGCCGAACTGACGATACCCATCAGGACCAGCAGCAGCCACCACGTCCACCCCAGCGCCTGCCAGCCGAACGGCAGCGCAAAGGTCAGCAGCAGCGTGCCGACAGCGCCGGTATAGAAGTGGGTCGTGCCCGCCTCGTCCACATTGGCCAGCCGGCTGGTGACGACCTGGAAGCCGGTATTGGCGGCCACCAGCCCCAGCGGCAGCAGCATGTTCCAGCCAAAGGCGCCGCCGCCGGGCCGGAGCACCATCATGGCGCCCAGAAACCCACCCGCCATGAACACCCAGCGCACGGCAGAAACCTGCTCGCCCAGCAGCAAGGCTGCCACCAGGGTGATCACCAGCGGGGTCAGCATCACGATGGCCGTCACCTCACCCACCGGCATCTGCCGCAGGCTCAGAAACGCAAACAGGCTAACCGACAGCAGCAACACCCCGCGCAACACCTGCAGCCCAGGCCTGCGCGTACGCAACAATGCACGCCCCCGGCTGGGCAGCAGCGTGGCGCCCGTCGTGACCGTCTGGAACAGGTAGCGGAACCAGAGCGCCATAGCCACCGGCACTGCGGTGCTGACGTATTTGGTCAGCGTGTCGAAGGCGGCAAAAAACGCGACCGCCGCAATCAGAAAGGCGATTCCCTGCAGGGGGTGTTGGGCACGGCTCAAGGTGGTCGGCTCCGGGAGCGGGCTGGGCATGTGTGGCGGGGGTGCGACGCATCTTACCCCCACCCCCATGCAGCGTGCGCGTGCGCAACGTTGGGCTTTGACATCGGCCCCCCTCGTGACTATCAACGATGAGTGGGAATCGATGGCACGCAAGGCTCTTGGGGGACAGAAACACCCCGTACACCGACCGCCGTGCGATGCAACAAAACGAGTGACGCAGTCACCGCTGCAAGGGGGCCATTTTGAGATCGGGACAGCTTGAAGTGCAGCCGGGCTTGTTGCTGAGCCTGTCTCCGGGGCGCAGGACCTATCTGACGGCACAGGCGGTGGCCTTGCTGTCACTGGTGGTTTTCATCTCGGCACTGCCATTTGCCAAGGTGCAACTGGCACAGCTTCCCTCGTTCATCCCCACGTACGAATCAGCACTCATTCTCAATGACCTGATCACGGCCGTCCTGCTGTTCGGGCAATTTGCCATCACGCGTTCACGCGCCATGCTGGCGCTGGCGTGCGGCTACCTGTTTACGGCAACCACCGCCGTCGGACACCTGCTGTCATTCCCGGGGCTGTTTTCACACGGCGGGCTGCTGGGCGCGGGGCCGCAAAGCACCGCCTGGATCTACATGTTCTGGCACGCGGGCTTTCCGTTGTTCGTCATGGTGTATGCCGTGCTCAAAGTACGTGAAGACCGGGAGCCCGATCGCTTTGCCGAAAGCCAGCTCGCACGCGGCACGGTGCTGCTCATCATCGCCGCCGTGCTGGCGGCATCTGCCGCGTGCGTGGCGCTGGCTACCGCTGGCGAACACCTTCTGCCCGCCTTCATGGTCGGCAATCGTTATGGACCCGCACAAATGGCGGTGGCGGGCACCACATGGCTGTGCTGCATGGTGGCCCTGATCGTGCTGTGGCGTAGCAAGCCGCACCTGACCATCGACGTCTGGCTGATGGTGGTGCTGTGCGTATGGATATGCGATGTCGCGCTCAGTGCCGTATTCAACGCCGGGCGCTATGACCTCGGCTTCTACGTCGGACGCGCGTTCGGGTTGCTGGGCGCGAGCTTCGTCCTGTTGCTGCTGCTGATCGAGAACAGCGTCCTGCATTCGCGCCTGGCCGCCGCCCGCGCAGAACTCAAACGCCTGGCCGCCACCGACCCGCTCACCGGCATCCCCAACCGCCGCGCGTTCGAAGCCGCGCTGAACGATGCCTGGCGGCACGGTGCGCATTGGGAGGCACCGCTGTCGCTGTTGACCATCGATATCGACGCCTTCAAAGACTACAACGAGTGGTACGGCCCGATCCTGGGCGACAAATGCCTGACCGCCGTTGCGCAATGCCTGGCCAAACAGATGCAGCGCGAGGCCGACCTCGCCTCCCGCTACAACGGCGATGCGTTTGCCGTGCTGCTGCCGAACATCGACATGGCAACCGCAGCGAAGACCGCACAGCGCCTGTGCGACGCCGTGGCCGCGCTGGCCATTCCGCACGCGAGCTCCAGCGTGGCAGACCACTTGACCGTGAGCGTGGGGGTTGCGAGCGGATGGGCGCAGGAAGGCGTGCTGCCGCAAACGCTGACCAAGGTGGCAGAGAGCGCGCTGCTGATGGCCAAGGGGGATGGGGGCAACCGGGTGGTGGTGGTGCCTGTGCCGGCGCAGTTGGGGCGGGGGGTGGTGGCGGTGTAAGTCGGAGCCGATTGCACGGCTCCGGCAAACTGGCGATCACACTCGGGCGAGCGCGGCGCCAACCCGAATCAGGTGCCCTCCTGTTCCGTGGCAGATGGAGGAAACACCTTACTCGCCACCCACCACGGCTTCAGTAACAGAAGCAAGCCCAGGACACATTGGAAGCCGGATGCAGTGAACTGCGCCAGACGCCCTGGCTCTTGTGAGAAGTACGCAATCACAGCATGTGATCCGCCTCCCACAATTGAGATTCCGGAAATTCCCATCACCTGGGGCAACGCCCCGATCAACACCCATAGACCAAGGATGGCCGAGGCTGCGGCGGTTGCCTCACGTGCTGGCATACGCAACGTATTGGTGTGGTGCGTACGCGGAACGATTTTGTGGGCAACCAGCATTGGAAACAGCCACAACACAACCGCCAGAATCAGCGCCATGACAACCCCACCGTAAAGCATCGAAGCGCTTGTCTTGTCCGGCGCCATGTATACGGCGGCTCGCGCCAAACCGTAAAGTTGAAAAGCAATCACGACGAGCCAAATGGCGAACAATCGCACCGCCATCCCAACCACTTGCTGTGGAGTCATTTTTTTCCTTGTTCAGTCAGTTCTTCAAATCGATACCACCATTGGGTGGCAATGGATGCTGCGAAACCGGCTTTACTTGCCCGGCGTAAATGGGGCATTCAGATTGAAGACACCCAGCCCGACATAGCCCGTCGGTTCTGCCTCGACCGGCAGGTCCTGCCCCACCTGCCATGTCCGTGTGATGTGGCTGACGCGCATACGCTGGTCGTACGAGAGGCCGAGCTCACCATCCAGGTAATGCTGCTTGGCGAACTCGTACCCGCGTTCAGCCGAGATGGCCTGCCATAAGAAGCCACGGAACGGATCGCGCCTGACGCCTTTGCCGTCGTAGTACGCTGAACCAAGGCTGTACTGCGCCTTGGCGTGGCCGGCAATCGCCGCCAAACGCAGCCATTTGATAGCGGCCACATAATCGGCCGGTGCGTACTTGCCCCCGAGGTACACACCACCGGCCGCTGCCCGCGCATCAAGGTCACCCTGCTCCGCTGCGCTCAGCAGCCAGCGCATGCCGGTGGCACTGTCCTTCTCAACGCCACGCCCGGTCAGGTAGTACAGCCCCAGCTCCCGCTGCCCTTGTGCGTCGCCATGTTCGGCCGCCTTCTTGTGCCACGCGAAAGCCTTGGCGTCATCTTTCTCAACCCCTTTACCTTCTGCATACAGGAACCCGATACCGGCTTCACCGGCCGGTGCGCCGGCTTCCGCTGCCTTGGTGTACCACTGCATTGACGCCTGGAAATCCGGCTTGCCGTCAATGCCCTTGTAGGTCAGATAGCCGAGTTCAGCGTACGCAGCTGGGTCACCAAGATCGCCAGCCTTACGCAGCAGCTCGAACGCTTTCGCACCATCCACCTTGACGCCGCCGAGTCCTTCTCCGTAGATGGTGCCCAAGCGGGTCTGCGCGTACACAACACCCTGCTCGGCAGCCTTCTGATACAGCACAAATGCGCGCCGCAGGTCGACGGGCACGTGACGGCCGGTCTCGTAGAGTGCCCCCAAGTTGTATGTGGCGTAAGCCAGCCCGCCATCGGCAGCCTGCTGGTACAGGCGCAAGGCTCTGCCCCCATCGCGCGGCACCCCCAGGCCAATGTCATACAGGTAAGCGAGCGCGTTCAGTGCACAGAGGTTGTGTTGATCGGCAGACAACTGGTACCAATGCAAAGCCTGCACGTAATCCGCCGGCACGCCATAGCCGTACAAATACATGGTGCCGAGACCGTATTGCGCCTGTGCATCGCCTTCCTGCGCATGCTTACGGTACAACGCAAGCGCCTTGGCGTAACCCTCGGGGCCGGGTTGGCGCATGACGTAGAACCCGGCGAGCCCGTTGTCGCCCAGCACGGGGTTCGTTTTCGCCAGCCTGGTGAACGTCTCCAGCGCGGCCTTGTCGTCTCGCGGCATGCCAACGCCGTACATCATCAGCGTGCCCAGACTTGCCTGGGCGTACGCGTCGCCATGCTCGGCAAGCGGTTTGAGTTCCGCCACGGCTTCGCCATAGCGTTGTTGCCGCATCGCCTGCTCGGCGCTTTTCATATCGGCGTTGGCGGACAGGGCCAACCCGCACAGCACAGCTGCGGCAACCACGCCTGTGCCGGACGCAATGAAGGAAGAACGGGGCTTCAGCATAGATTCAGTTCGTGATCCGCAGATGGACGATGTCGCAAGCACACGCGTGCTGCGCTCAGCGGTAGTCAGGCCAGGAAAGCGGCTTCGGCGGCTTCGGTTGTTTCGGCTCGATGCCCCGATCCTTGTTCAGCATGCACACACCAAGCAGGCCGAACAGAACCTGCATCGTGTTGATCAACTTGAGGTCGATGACGTACTCGCGATAGCCCGGCCCGAGGAGGCGGGCCAACGGCGACGCATACGGCAGGTACCCCAGCACAGTGGCCGCCATGACCACCACCGACACCATCAACCCTATGCCGAAGGCCCAGGCCCGTTTGCCCTTTGGCATCAGGATCGCCCCCACCACTAGCCCGAGCAGCGCGCCAAGAAACGACACCCCCGGGCGGTGGAACACCGTAAGCATCCACCCGAGCCGCAGCGTGACGCCCTGATAGCTAATGGTGAACACGATGGCGGATACCGCCAGGATGGCGATGGCAAGGAGGGTCCGCTTGGGAGGCATCGCAAACCCATCCGGTGCGTCCATCAGATAGTGGGTACCAAGGCGACTCAGCAAGATTGCACTTGTCAACGCGAGCACGGGCACAGCGCTCAGTGCCAGCACCCAGGGCTGGAGCACGAAGTACGCGATCAGGGCAACAACGGCTGCCGATACATAGAGCGTGCGCCCCCACGCAAGCCTGCGCAGCAACGCAGCGCCGGCAACCAACGTGGCAAGCGACCATAGCAATGCCACCGCCCACAACCAACGCTGCTTGGCCGGATAGGCGGCAAACACCTGCTCCCATTCGCCCCAGTACCCGATGAGGTAGGTCGCAATCGAAACCAGGGAAAGCGCCGCCGACAGGGTCAGCGCGTAGATGGCAATCCGGACTGTGGTGTGACGCTGCATGGGTGTTTCTCTTGTTGCATGGCTTCAATCATCGGCTTACGCCGGTGTGCAGAACTTGCCGTACGGCGTGCGATCTGTAATGGATCGCTTGCTCTGTTTCTCTACCCGGAGCATTGCTGCGCGATTCACCTGAATCTTCGATTCGACGGCGTTTCCTGCACCCTCCAGGGCTTTGGCGTATTCATCCAGAACATCGGCGTAGCCAGCTGGGGCTCTGGAGGCAGCCCCGAACTTGTCGAGTTCAGGCAACGCGCGCTCAAAGTACTCAACAGACTGCGCAAACTTCTTCTGATCAAGGTTCAACCTGGCCAGCTCGACCAAGGACAGATGCAGCGGTTGACCTGCCTGTTTGTCGAGTTCATAGGCGGCATTGAGTTCGTGCTCAGACTGATCGAAGAAGCACGTCACACCCAGTGAGCGTCCGTACTCGTAGTGCAGGATCGCTCTGCGGCCGGTAGGCAACCTAGCCAGATCGGCATTGACGGTTGCACGTGCATAGGCCCGGCGTGCGGTATCCCAGTCACCACGCGCTTGAGCTGCTGCCCCTTGCACCATGTAGTTGTTCGATACGCGCTCCTCGACAGCGGAGGCGCATCCGGCCAGCAATACGACCACGAGTAATGCGCTGACTGACTTCATCCTGTTTGTTGATCCTGTGCGGAACACGGTGTGAGAAATGGCAACGCTTTTAGCACGGGCGCGCGCCCAGCGTCATCCCCCGGTGCGTTGGATTCACAACGCATCGGCACGGATCAAAGCAGTCGTGCCTAGTCCCGCCCCCTGGCCTCCCGCCACAGCTTGCTGCGCGTGTACGCGTGGGCGACCCACGACGGCCTTACCCCCCTTCAAGCGAGTCGGCAAAGCTGCCGCCCGGTGCTAAGGTTCCGCCATCTCTCCGACTCCCCCAGGTACGCGAATGAAGCGGGTTCTCGCCGTTGCATTGATGACCCTGTCCGGCCTGGTCTGGGCAAAGGACGGCCAGCTCACCTGCCAAGACATGCGAACACACCCGGCACGCGTGTTTACGGGTGACGTTGACCTGGGCTCGGGGTCCGGCTCCCCCATCGATGTTGACTACGGGTGCCCAGAGAGCCTCGCCGGGCAGAAGTTCATGCAGAAGTTGCTGGCCCTGGCCGAGCAGATTCGCGCAGAGGACGGCCCTCAGGTTTGCACCGGGACGATCATCAAGGCGCATTGGCGCTACTACAACTTCTCCCTGGCCGAAGCCGGCTTCTCTCCGCAGACGCTTGCACGGCATGGCCTGGCCTCACCTCCCGTCGCGAACTGGGCGTCGTTTGCCCGGGCGAAACGAGATGAACGGAATGCCGACGTCATCCCTTACTTCAAGCAATGGGCAGAACAGAGCCCGAGCAATCTTGCCCTCTACAACGCGTTCACCGCCGAGTTTGACCGGACACTGCCGATACTGATCGCGCACTACGAACGAAAGCTCGGCCTGCCGCGGAAGGCGGCGCAGGCTGCCGCCAGCAGCGCGATGTGGCTGGTTCTGCTGCGTGCCACCGGCAGCTTCATGAAAAGCGATCTGCAACCGCAGTCCACGCTGCTGGACCTTGTACGCAACAGCCGCACATCGCCCGCGGAGATTGCGCAGGCATTGTCGAGTGGGAAAGACGATCCCGATGCTCAACCGGATACCGAGGTCTATCGAGCGCTTGCGACCGCTCTGCTGAACAACCGGTCGGTGCAGATCGTTGCACCGCTGGTCGACAGGCTGCCACCGGAAGCACTGCAACGTCTGGGGAAAGGCAACGAACCCCTGCTCTCATTTGCCGTCAAGGACACGCAGAACCTCGCATACCTGCTCGGCAAGGGCGCCCCGGTGAATGCGGCCAATGATTTTGGCAAAACAGCGCTCTTCTACGCGATTGACGCGAACAACCACGACACCGCCGGGATGCTGTTGCAGGCAGGTGCCGACGTCAATCAGGCCTACAAGTCAGCCAAAGAACTTCGCCCGGGCGATGACGAGTGCGTGTATCCCAATTTGCGGCATACACGGCGTACCCCGTTGATGCACGCAGCCCAGCACGGCGACGTCGAGATGATCAAGCTGCTGCTCCAGGCCGGGGCACGCCTGGATGCGGCGGACGACCTCGGTTACAACGCGCTGGACTATGCCGCGCTGGGAAGCAACAAAGACAACGCGCGCTACCTGAAGTCGTTGGGGTTGGAACTCGGGGCGCCCAAATACACGTCCGACAAGGACCCTGCCGTGCGTGAGCACGGGCTTCTGGGCAGTCTTGCCATCAACGGCTACGTTTCCAAACTGGTGACTGCACCTGGGCGCCCAGACTTGCTCGTGGCGGCGGTGCTTCCCTGGGATACGAATACCCTGGGCGAAAGCCATGGCCTCTATCTCATCTCGCTCACCCAACCTGATCGCCCAGAGGTGATCGCGAAGTTCGTGGGAACACGTGTAGATGACTTCGCCCTGAGTCCAGATGGCAAACGCGCATACATCATGGAGACGGGCAATCAGCAATCCCCTCTCGACAAACGCTTTGGCATCGCCGTCCTCGACATCACAAACCCCGAAAAACCAAGCGTCAAAGAACGCATTGCGGGGGACTTCATGACGATGCACCTGTCACCGGACGCGCGCCGGCTTTACCTGCAGGAGCGATCCTTGAATCCCGATTTCTCCCGAGGATTGCTCGTGTACAACGTGGGGAACGGTCCGGCAACCATGCAATGTCGCAACCCATTTGGCGAGATCAAGTACCGCGGCCCGGTTTTCGCGTACGCATTCGCGTCATTTTCTGACGAGCCCGTGCTCGTGATCCATGACAGCAGCAGAGCGCTGCTCATGTTCGATGTCACCGCCCCCTGCGCACCTAGGAAATTGACAGAGGCTCGGGCAGCGGATTTTGGTGGCCCAATGACCGGGACAGTCAGCAGGACGATTTTCGTCCGCTCCGATGGCATCACGAAATTGCGCGTGGCCGATGGCCTGGAGCGGAAAACCTCCTATGAAGGCGTCGCAATGGCATTTCACGTGAACGCAAATACCGGCATCACGACCGCGGTGTTTGGGACGGATGTCGCGGTACTGCGTTCCAGGCCGGCCGGCCAGTTCGTACTGACTGACCGGTTTCGACCGCCATCCAGCAATGTCGGGAGCGTGCTGCTGACGGATTCCGGATACGTGTACATGGGCTGGAACGGTGGCCTGGGGGTAGGCCTTGTCCCAATGGACGCTCACTGATGATCGCCAGGACTCGCGTGTTGATGGCCCCGCGCTAGAACCCAGAGGCCTCCAAATCAGAGATCCGTCTTTTGACGAGTGTGATCTTACAAATGGAATACGCTCGAGGCCTTCCCGTACCAAGTGTGGAATCCGCCTGGAACCGGCAGGCTGCCTGCTCGTAGGCCATCCAGTGTGTCTGGGCCTCCGTAAAATTCCGACGAGCCTCAGCCCGCAGTTCTTTTGAGACTTCCAGCGCCTGCGGCAACCCTTCGAGCTGACGAAGCTTCTCGGAGAACAAAGACTCCAATTCCTTCTCCAATCGATCTGACTCTTGCGCGTAGCAATACGCATCACCGTGAACAGACCCGTCCTTGAGCGAGCGGTCAACACAATCGCTCAACGCATCTGAGAAGGACGGCACGGGAAACACCAGCAACAGCAGAGCGAGCACTCGAATCGCGTTCATTTCAGGGTGTTCAGTTAGATAGGAATAGCGCTGTGCTTGTGGGCACTTCTCGCCAACCCAAACACTTATAGCAGCGCATCAGTCCGGAGCCCCGCCCCTAGCCACCCGCCACAACCGCACCAACTCCCCCTGCTCTGCCGGATACGTCTCAAACTGCGCCACACCGGGCGGGATGAGAAACCACGGCTGCTTGCTGCGCGTGTACACATGCGCGATGGGCTCGAAGGCCTGCTGATGCTCCAGCGTGCCGGGCCTGAGCAGCGCGATATCCGGTTTATCCAGCGGCTCAGCCCACAGACGCGTGTCGCAACGCGGGCAGATGCGGGCGCGCCGGGTGTGGCCGTTACCGAGGTCGAACTCAGCAAGCGGTGCGTGGCCTTCCAGAATCTCCAGATCCGTGCGCCGAACCCACATCACGGGGAGCGCCGCGCCGCCGGTACGGCGCTGGCACAGCGTGCAATGGCAGACGTAGAACGTGAGCGGATCGGCGGTGAGCTGGAATTTGACGCTGCCGCACAGGCAGGTGCCGGGATAGGGTGGGTGCATGGTTGGGCTCAAGCAAGACGTGACATCGGCATGGGCTGGCAGCACAATCGCGCGCACGTATCGGTCGCGATTTTCTGAATCGGATAGATGGGAGGCCTACTTGCAATCGCCCAACAGCACCAGCAATCCCGCAGCGACGGCGCCGTTCATGATAGTGGACGTGCCAGGCCTTGGCCGCCTCTATGAACCCACTGGAGGTGAGCCGGTTCCCCACGTGCTGGTGCTGCACGGGTCGGAAGGTGCGTGGTCCGGCTTCGCCCACCTGCAGGCAGCCAGCTTTGCAGCAAGGGGAATCGCTGCGCTGCCGTTCGGGTACAGCACGGGCGGCAACCTCTGGAACGCGGGCCAGATCGAGAACGTGCCCATCGATCGAACTGCCGTGGCGCTCGACACGCTGAGACACCGCCCAAGGTCGACCGGCAGGGCCGGGGTCTACGGCGTTTCGCGTGGTGCGGAACACGCGCTGCTGCTGGCTGTGCTCATGACGGCAGACGACACCATGCACGCACCTGATGCCGTTGCAGTACATGCCCCGCCCGACGTCATTTGCGGGGCGTTCGATGCCAGGGAATGGCGTGACCCCGGCGACCCCGGCTGGCAGGCGTGGGACCCGGCCCGACGGGCCTGGACATGGAACGGCACATCGGAAACGCTGCTGCCCACGCAGCCCATTGCGATTCACCAGTACGCAGGCCCGTTGTTGATCAGCGCTGGCGACAATGACGCGACATGGTCTTCCGCCATGGCCCAGCGCCTTGCAGACCGATATGCCACGGGTGGCCGCGTTGCCGAACACCTGATCTTTCCCGGCGAAGGCCACATGTTGTCCGCCGAAGCGACGATGGTGCGGGATGCCCGCTTGTCGATGTTCTTTGCCCGGCATTTGATGTCGTAGCGGATGCCTCGCCCAACCTCCACGCACTCAGCGCAACGATGACGACACTGGACCCATGGCTCACCGGCATGACGGCCGCGGGTGTGATCCCCGGCGTGTCGCTGGCCGCGCTGCAATCGGGCAGCGTGATCACCGAGCGCTACGTTGGGATTCGGGGCGCGCACGACCCGAGCCCGGTCGACGCGCAGACGGTGTTTGAGGCCGCCTCACTCACCAAGCCGCTGGTGTCCTTCATCGCCTTGCAGCTTGTCGACGAAGGCCTGCTGGACCTGGACGTACCGCTGCTTGACCTCTGCGGTGAGTACGTGCCCAACGACACCCGGGCCCGCCACATCACGAGCCGGCACGTGCTGACGCACACCAGCGGACTGCCCAACATCGTGCGGGAAGCCGCGCCCTTGCAAACCTATTTCGCGCCGGGTGAACGTTTCAGCTATGGCAGCAGCGCATTCGCCTGGCTGCAGCGCGCCATGCAGACCGTCGCAAATCGCCCGCTGGAAGCACTGGCCCGGAACCGGGTTTTCGCGCCGCTTAGCATGGCGCACTCAAGCCTGGAGTGGCAGGACCGCTTTGCCGCCAATCACGCGCAAGGGCACGAGTGGGAGGGCGAACCCGTGCCCAAGCGCCGCGTGGAAGCGGCGCAGGCATCGTGGTCGCTTCTGACCACCGCATCGGACTACCTGCGCTTTGTTCGCGCCGTGCTGGATGCGGAGGGACTCTCCAGCCGTTCTCACGCGCAGTGGTTTGCGCCCGCGGTGCAGGTGCGCCAGGGCGACAACGCCGAGGACTTGCTTGGCACCAATCCGCCCGACCCCCATGTTGCCTGGGGCCTCGGCTGGGGGTTGGAGCCCGCGCAGCAGTGCTTCTTCCATTGGGGGCACAGCCCCGGGTTTCGCGCTTACGTGGTCGGCAACCGTGCGACTCGGGATGCGGTGGTGTGGCTTGCCAATTCCGCACGCGGTTTGAGACTGGCGCACACCGTGCTCCCAGAGACGGTGCCCGGAGAACACCCATCCGTGCAGTGGTTGCAGATTGGGAAATTGTGAGTTCGTAACCCAATCCATCACGCCGCCGGTCTAACATTCACCGCACTACAACATTGCACGTTTCGGGGGGCGAAACCTGATGCAAAAGATCATCTCTCTGGTCTTGGCCTGCGCTTGCGCCATGAGCCAAACCGCATTCGGGCAGGCCACCACCGAGTTGGCCAGCACGGAGCCTGCCGTCAAGGCCAACCACGACTACTGGGCACTCGACGGCCTGAGCGCGCGGATGCACAAAGCGACCGCCGCCACGCTGTACCTGACCGACCCCGCCCTGTTGCCGCTCAGGACCATGGACGAAGAACGCCTGAAGCAAACCGGCTGTGAATACACCACCGAAGACGCGGCGCTCATTGCCAAGCTCGCGCAGGCCGTTGACGGCGCCAGCTTGCGCAACGCCACGTTCTCGCCGCAGTTCGAACCTCGGGAAGCGATCTACCTGACGTTGAGTGGTGGCGGCGAAATTCGGCTCCTGCTTGAGAAGCCCTACCCGGATCAAGCTGCACTGCTTGGCCGCGTGGATGATCAGCCGGTGACGGTGAACAAGAGCCTTGTTGAAGCGCTGTATCAATGGGCAGCCAACTTGAGGCGGGTTGGCAAGTGCGAGCACTTTGTGGGCAAGTACCGGGGCTAACCGCGCGTCGTGTTGGACGCGCGAGAGATCGACCGTGCGCGTTCAGCTGTTTGGCTACGCATACCATGCCAACCCGGACCCGGTGAATTCCGGCACCGCGCCGCCTTCGTTCGCGACGATGGTGGTTCCGGAGGGAGGCTATCTCTTCGATATTGCCGACCGCAGTGGGCGGCATCACTACTACGCGCTGACGAAGATGGCGCGCTAGGAAGTGGGAGAAGGCGTTGAGAAACGGCGCCCCCTCCACTTCCGTCACATCATTGGCCGGTCATTCAGAACGCGGGGGCTGGGCCCCCGGTCATCTACCCGTTACGGCAAGACTCGGACCGACACATCAGCGGATCGCTGGATGAACTGGCTGGAGTCTTGCGTGACGGCGCTCAGGCCAATGAAGTCGGTCGACGCGTTGGCCGGCCGCACCAGCGTGGCTTTCCAATCCGTGCTCGTTGAAGACTGGTTGACCGTTACGCCGATAAAGCCCGGGCCAGACGAGTACCGCCACTGCACCGGAATATTGCTGCGGAACTCCACGTTGCTGTTGTTCGGCACCGCCGCCGGCACCGTCAGGCCCGGGCCAGACGTCGTTGTACCGAAGAACATGCCATTGACGTAGACATCCACCGACAGCCGGGGCGTGATCGTGACGGTATAGGGCAGCGCCGCACCCGCGGTGGTGTATTGGCTTGAGCAGCCGGCATCCTTGCAAAGCTGCAGTGTCAGGGTACCCGTGTAGGTGCCGGGAACCAGGGCCGCATTGGCCTTGAGGTTGGCGCTGTAGCGGCCGGAGCCCTGCGCGGACACGCTCAGCGGGCTGCCACCAAAGCCTTGGCCGGAGTCGAGCACCCGCGCGTAGACCGTGCCACTGGCCGAGCCGAACACCGTGGCCTGCACGGTGACCATCGGATCCTGAAATGCATTCACGCCCAACTGCTGGCCCTGAAACGCCTTTGCCGTCAGGGAGGACGTACCGTAGCTGACCGTCATGTCAGGATTACCGCCGTCGCCACCGCCGCCACACGCGGTCAGCATCACGGCTGCCGAAACCACTGCCGTCATTGAAAACGCTTGGTGAATACGATTTAGCACCACATGCTCCTAGGCTCAGTTGTTGATAACGTTTTTTCTGATGTTTATGGATCAATCTGCCGGGCCACAGGCACCCGGTAGCCATCGGATCCCCCCTGATGGTTTTGATCGGGCCAAATTAAAATCCAGCGCCGGGATATGGAGAACCCCACCCTCGGGGCAATAACGTTGTCGCCTCCATTACCGTTTGATAACCGAATGGACCTGACGCGATGGATGCATTGGCGGCGCAAGGTTACGCGCCTCTGCCTGTATAGCGGGCGGCATCCTTGCTGTGTGCTGAGGAAAGCTGCGTGGTAGGGCGCTGGGGCGCCGGAAACCCATGCCCCAAGGCAGTTCGGCCACATCACAAGGCCACCCAATTTGGCGTTATCTGAACGCCGTTGACACAAAACGAGACCGATCTATATCATTTTCCGCAGCCCAATCGGGCTTGCGCTTCACGATCTTCCCGAGCCCTGATGTGAACCCTCCGGGTGTGGCTCGGACAGACAAAAATCACTCGCGTTGATTCGGTTTTATCTTGCGTTCAGCTAGGGGCTGCAATGTCGCGTCAAATTCGGATGGCATTTCAAACAGTGGCGGTGCTCGTGTCCGTCGTCAGTGCACTTTCTGGGTGCGCTCCGGTGCGACCTGCGCCAGTCCGCGCTCAACCGGAAGTTGTGCAAGCGCAGAAAGACGCCAACGCCCGCTACGCCAAAACGCTGACCTCGTTCATCCTCTTTGTCTCGAACGCCAAGGCCGATAGCCGCGCCCAGATCCTGCAGGCGTATCAGGGTGTGCTGTATGAATACTCCCTGGCGACCCTCAGTTACGTGCGCGTTGTCTATCCGACGCTGCAAACGCTGCCGCCATCTCTGCAGCCGCTTCCCGCGCCATCGGGCACGCCCACGGTGGCCGACGTCAATCGCGACTATGAACACACGCTCGACATGCGGGTGGCGACGTGGGATATCGGTGAGGCGGCAACCTGGGGGAAGAAAACGAAGATGTCGATTCCGGCATACGTTGGGGAGCCACTGCTTCTGCCCGTTGCGCCGCCGCTGCCGCCCTTCCAGGATGCGCGCGATCCGAAATATGCGCGGCTGGTTGCCATGACCCAGCAAATCGAAGACGCGCAGAAAGCCGCGCTTGAACAAGAGCGGAGGAAGCAGTCTGAGTTCGTAGGCAAGACGCTTCACCCGGTGGGTGGGGCAACGCCTCCGCCGCAACCACAGTCGCAACCGGTGCAACGTTGGTGCACGGTGTCGGGTCAGGGTGTGACTGGCCGGGTGCCGTGTTGAGAAAGCGTTTCTGACATCAAGCGCCCCCGCCCGTCTCGGGGTCGCGTTCACTGCTGTTGTTTTATTTCTGCTGATTTGCGCGTTCCAGCACGCGCAGGATTTCCCACCGGTATAGGTCGACCAGCACGCCCTCCAGCGTGGTCAGCATGTACGCGCCAATCGCATCCAGAAACCCGGCCTGATATTCGGCGGGCTTGTCTTGGATGTGGAGCTGGTATTCCCAGCGCAGCGTCTTGGGCTCGAACTGGCGATGCAGCTTCAGGCCCGCCTGCGTGCGGCGCAGAAAATCTCGGCCACTCAGGGCGCCTTGCAAATAGTCGCGCTTGGTTTCAAGGCTCATCGGGCGCCTCCGGAGGGAGGGTGTTGCGCAATGCGAGTGAGAAGAGAACGTGCGGGGCGATGCCCGCGTGGGATGGGTACGGCTTGGGTCGGTTGATCCATTGTCTTGCCCTCTGCTGATTGAGTGGGGAGCCACCCACCGGGGAGGGTGGGCGGGCACACGACAAGGTCTGCAATACCGACGTACTACCAAGACGGCAGGGCCGAAGCCCTCCCTGTCGGGCCCGCCCGTAGGGGCGAACGACGACAGCGGAAGAAACTTGAGTTTCTTCCGGGTAGTGACGTGCGAGATTGCAGTCTCGGCTGCGGTTGTTTGCGCAGCGAGGGGAGTTTAGCTGGTCAACAAGGGGCGAACAAGTTGACCGGCTCTTCGCTAGGTCAAAGATAATTGCGCCCCTCGGAAGGGGGAACTCCCATTTTTTTGAAAAAATGGTAATAATACCCACAATCGATTCCCAATCAACCAATAGCAGACAAAATAATAAATCATGGATATCCCATCACGCCTAAATGATCTCATCAAACGAGATCACTCAATAAACTCTACAGTACTAAAATCACTATCCATCATAGAGCCATGGACACTGGACAACAAAACTGTATTCTTCCATGAATACACTGATCATAGCCTCAAACATCTTTCTGAGGTACTACTTACCGCAGAAAGCATTATGTCCGATGAGTCCTGGCCTCAACTTACCGCTGAGGATGGCGCACTAATTGTGCTGTCCGTTCTAATGCATGATTGCGCACTTCACATCTCTGAAGACGGATTCTATTCTCTTATTAACGGGACCTACAAGGCTCGCCCGTCTCGCTATGTAACGAACGAAACTGATTGGCCCACGCTGTGGGATCAATTTTTCGCTGAAGCTCGCCGTTTTGATCAAAGAAAGCTATTTTCTCTTTTTGGAAACACAGAACCTGTTCACAGCTTACCCAAGAATAAGTTAGACCTTACATTTCGACATCGCCTATTAATAGGTGAATTTCTACGCAGACATCACGCCCGACTCGCGCACGAGATAGCATTGTCCGGAATCCCTGGCCCAGATAATCCTCTTATACTGGACGAATTTAACTTACCTGCCTTAATGGACTTGAGTGGATACGTAGCAAGAAGTCATAATCTTTCACTACGATCGGCAGTGGATGCATTGGAATTAACGCAGAGGCGCATTCATCACAATGCAAGAGTTCCATTTGTTATGGCTGTACTGCGCATAGCGGACTACCTACAAATTCATTCATCGAGAGCACCCGGACAGTTACTACGCTTAAAATCACTAGCAAGCCCGATATCTAGAAATGAGTGGCGGAAACACCTTTCAGTTCGAGAAATAAATCAGGCGCACGACGATCCTGAAGCAATTTTTGTTGACTGCGAGCCAGAAAGCGCGGGAACTTTTCTCGCCATGCAGCGACTTCTTCGTGATATTCAGCAAGAGTTAGATAATAGCTGGGCGGTACTGGGAGAGATCTATGGCCGATTTCATCCATTAGATAAACTCGGCATAACAATAAGAAGAATAAAATCTAACATAGATAACCCGAAGCTTTTTTCAGAAACACGTCGCCCACCGTATCTCCCAAGAGAGTTCAAATTTAGAACAGCAAGCGCGGAACTTATGGATCTCCTAGTTTCCCCTCTTTACGGCGATAAGCCGGAGATAGGTATTCGCGAATTAGTTCAAAACTCTGTCGATGCTTGTCTAGAGCGAGAAGACCTTATTTCCAAAGGCTTGATTACAAGAGACAGCGAAACCGAAGACGTTATTGTTACTCTCATCGACACATCTGACGGCTGTTCAAAATTCGTTATCGAAGACTTTGGCGTCGGAATGACACCGGACGTCGTTAACCAGTATTTCTTGAACATTGGCGCTTCCTTCAGAAATAGTGATGCTTGGAGAAAAAATCATGAATCAAAAGGGCACTCTACTGTTCATAGAACCGGACGCTTCGGAATTGGTCTACTAGCGGCCTTCCTTCTTGGACCTGAAATAAAGGTAACCACAAGATCAATTTTTGATGACCAAAGTAACGGCATCCAGTTCTCCTGCCAACAAGGCGAAGAAGCAATTGAGGTTGTTCCGTGTGATTTTCACCATGGCACGAAGATAGAAATTGAGCTGTCCGAATCAACGCTGAGACCTCTTATCCATCGCCCTCATGACTGGGATTGGTTCTGTCTGTCCTCCCCTAGTGTAAAGAGAACCGTGATCTCAAACAGGGAAGTTACACTCAAGCAGGAATACACAGTTCCGGAATGCGATGCACCCCTCGACTCGACAAAGTGGAGGCGAATTTCTTGCGATCAGTATGATGACATTATCTGGAGTTATGAAGCCCTTGAACGGGGAGGCATTCCAACACCTATCGTAATATGTAATGGCATTTACATCACAACATACAGCTTCAAATTGCAGCCACATATCTCCAACGAACTCGGAATAATTTCTGCCTCAACACCGAGCATTTTGATCTTTGATTCCGACGGTCGATTTCCAATTAACTTGCAACGCGACGAAATAGTCACTGGAATTACTGGATTTGAGACAGAATTAGCATCCGACGTCTCTGAGTATATTGTTGACAAACTCCTTAATCGATTTGAGCATATTGAACCCGGAATTACCCCTGACAACATTCAAGCTACGATAGACCCTAACATAACTGGATTGAGCAGCTCGTACAGGTCAACGAACCCAGCTTATCTTGTAATTTCGAAGGAAGGTGTTATTCCAAGTGATGCTGACATTCTTAGAGAGGCGAAAATTGACTGCCTCCTAGTTGATGCCGTCAGCTTTTCTGCCGGACGTGGATCCTTCAATTCTCGGCATATCTGCGATTGGGCAAATTTTTATGTCGCCGTAGATGAAGTCACTCAAACAAAAGTAAGCAGAACGAGTTTTTTGCGCGGCTCGTTAGGTGATGGCGGCTATCTGAGCAGTGCAAGAGGTTTTTTTGGCGCCCTAAATGTTGTTGGGCGACGTATTCTGGTTAAAAAATCGGATATTGCGGAGTTGGTTAAACCTGGGAATGTTCCACGTAGCTTGTGGAACAGAATGGATCTTGAAGAGGATTTAGGCGAATGGGGACTTTGGTCAATCGGCGAGCTACCGAAGTTGGATATGGATTTGCACGCTGTCTGTGCTGATCTCGATAAATTTAAGAGCTTTGGCTTCACGCTACTGTACTTTGGGGAGCTAGAAGAAGAAGAAGAAGAAGAAGAAGAAGAAGAAGAAGAAGAAACAGAAGAAGAGGAAATGACATCGGATCCAAAGCCATCGCCTTTCGCGAAAGCATGGCGTCAGATTGTTCGTACCCCAATCTTGAAACAACGAGTTCGGTAGAGGGAACCACTGCAGCCCTCCGCTGCATTGTTTTGTCGCGGCGGCAGTGGACTGTCGCCACGACTACAAGTTCGAGGGGGCTTCGTCCGCACGAGAACCACGCCCACCATCCCAGCAACTGCCGGTCACCCGACAAACTTACAATGACGCCCGGCCATGCAAACCCACATGGCCGCCAGCCAGCGTCGCGCACAAAACTTGCGCCGCACCTGCGGATAGCAAGGCACCGCACATCGCCCGGCCAAGCTCTTTTGACCAACGCCATGCCCTACCGCTTCCGCCTGTTATCCGTCTCGTGTGCAGTTGCCGCTCGATTGATGGCAACAACGACTAAGCCGCGCGCGCCATCCGCAACGTATACCGACACCCCGCCGAAGAGTTAGTACACCTCCAAACCGGTGTCCCCTTTCCCTGCCGTACCACCAGCTTCACCCCACAAGCCGGACACGACGGCGTCCGGTAATCCCCCTCAAACACCTTCGCCAGCAACGCAGCCTGCTTAGCCGGATCGAGCGCACGAATGCGCTCAAGAATCGCCGGCCCATCCAATAGCTGGATACCGGCGCTCTCTGAAAACTCCTGCACCGGGTTCCCGACATAGCCGGACAAAGACCAGAACACGCCTCGCTTGACCTTGTGTGCCAGCATTGAGCCGCCCAACGCCCGCACCTGTTCCACCTTGACGGGCTTGGCCCACGCCTTGCACTGGACCACCGCCACGGGCGCGTCTAGGCCGGCCTTGTACAGCGTGGCGTCGATGCCGCCGTCGGGGCCGTGCGGCACCGTCTTGACCGTGAACCCCATCTGTTCGTAGTACTGCACGCACAGCAGCTCGAACCGCTTCCACTCAAGCGACTTGATGGCCTCCAAGGTCCAGCTTTGGGGTGCGGTGGCTTGTGCCTGCGTGGGTGCTTGTTGGGGAGTGGTGGCGTCCCGCGTTGCGTTGGGTGCATCGCCGCCCATCGCTTTGCGTGCGGGCTGAGACGGCGCTTTCGCCGGTCGAAGCCGCATGGCCGGTTCGTTGCGTACGGGGTCGAGCCGGGCATCGGCCTGCTGGCGGCGCTCTCGCAGGTACGACAGCACCGCAAAGAAGGCGAGCAGCAACGCGGGCACCCACGCCAGCCCGCGAATCATCATCACGACGATGCCCAGAAACGGGTTGGCCGCAAACGTCGCCGGGAGGATGTTGTGGAAGATCAGATAACTGGCCGCAGAGCCAATCGCCAGCATCCACCACGGCAGTGCCAGCAGCACGTCGCTCGTGGAGGGTTGTTTCTTTCTCCTACGCCCCATTGACTGACCCTTGAAGATTTTCTCTTTCGGGAATCGCCTTTTAGATATTTTGGATTAGGCGATTTTTTATAATCCGAATAAGGTAATCGCACTCGGATTTTGTTGGGGAACAGAATAACCCGAGATTTGGAGTTAGGAAGCCCTCTGCAGTAGGGGTTTATGACGATACGTTAATAAAACCGCGATCGCGCAGGCGCTTACTTGTGCAAAAACTCTCGGGTACGATGCGTCACCTAATCCGCACATCGCCATGGCGCGTACATTTCTCACAACAGAGCAGGACATGGTTGCCGCGTTCCAGCTTCATTACACGATGAGCCGGGCGAAGGCGGTATGGACCATCGGCGCGTTTGCGCTAGGTGTCGTGGCCTATATCGCAGCGAAGAACGCCTACGCGGCCACCTTGGCAGGCGGCGCGGCAGGTCTTGCCATTGCACAAGCTGCAATTCGCTATCTGGTTGTTCCGAATCGCGCCAAGCGGCTGTACCAGCAGCAGAAGAACCTGCGCTCTGAATTTGAGCTTTCGTGGGATGACCAAGTCCTCCACATCCGCTCACAGGACTACAACGAGAATCTGCGCTGGGCCGACCTCGCGAAAGCAAAAGAGAACGAGGCGATGGTCCTGCTGTATCGATCCGACTACAACCTCAGCATCATTCCAAAGCGCTGCTTTTCCAGCGCGGAGGACTATGCGCAATTCCGCTCGCATCTCGTGCCTCGGCTTCTCGGATAAGGCCGAAGCAAACCCCACTCCCCAAGCATCCCCATGAGAATCGCCGCCCTCTCCGATATTCACGGCAATCTGGCCGCGCTGGACGCAGTGCTAGAAGACATTCAAGGCCAGGGGGTCGATCTGATCGTGAACCTTGGCGATATTGCGTCCGGCCCGCTGCAGCCGAGCGAGACGGTCGACCGGTTGATGGCACTGAACCTGCCGACCATTCGCGGCAATCATGAAAGGCAGTTGCTTGCGGGCGATCCATCCCGCATGGGCGCGTCAGATCAGTACGCGTTTGCGGAGTTGCGGCCAGACCAGCTCGCGTGGTTTGCCAGCCTGCCGGAGCTGCAGTACATCGAAGACGATGTGCTGCTCGTTCACGGCTCTGCTGAGAGCGACGTGACCTACTTTCTGGAAACGCTTTGGGAAAAGGGCTGCCGCGCGGCCACGCACGATGAGGTGCTCTCCCGCGCTGTTGATGCCGACGCCAAGCTCGTGCTGTGCGGCCATACCCATGTGCCACGTGCAATGAAGCTGACGGACGGCCGCTTTATCGTCAACCCTGGCAGCGTTGGGCTGCAGGCGTACAGCGACACGCATCCTTTCGCGCACTCCATTGAGGTTGGCAGCCCGCATGCGCGTTACGCCATCGTGACCGGGCACGGCGATGAGTGGGCTGCCGAGTTTCGCGCGATTGAATATGCGTGGGATGACGCGGCGGTGCTTGCAGAGCAGCGTGGGCGGCCAGACTGGGCTGTGGCGTTACGCACAGGCTGGATGAAAACTTAGGGAGACCTGCACTCGCCTGCAATCCTCACACTGCTGGTGCAGCCCTACCGTACTGCGTGTGTCGGAAAGAAAGACCTCCGCGCACCGCGCATTGCATAACATACAAAAGCGTTTAGAACCCGCATGCGGATCTACAGAAAATCTATCCTCGCGTTGCTTTGCTTCTTCTCGGCAGCGGCCTATGCCGTCGACACCGTCCCGTCGACCATGAACCCTGCACCTGCCAACTCGGCGACGAAGAAAGGGGATTTCCCGTGCCAACCCCCAAGCGATGCAGCACTCCGCGAAACATTGCTGGCAGCAGGTTTCGTTCCTGACTCACCGCAAGGAGAAGAGGCGCTGCGGCTTTCCAAGAAGGTATTTAACGACCCGACGTTACGCAAACGGCTATGTGGTTCGGAGAAAAGCGAGTTGCCACTATGGAGCGCGAAGCTGTCGCCCACGGAGCGGCTGCGTTCACTGCAGTTGATGAAGACGATGGTGACTGCGACACCTCGAGACTGCAAAGTGTTCCTACGCGCGCGGGAAGGAAATGTCTTTCAGTATCTGCCGCTGATGTCGCCTGTGGCGATGCAAAGCTTGTTGGAAGCCTCGAGAATCGCAGCCCTGCACAAACCATCTGATGACGAGACAGGGGAACGCAGCACGATTGCTGAAATGCTTGAGGCCGACAAGCTCCTAAGCGCGGCAGCAAAGTCTAGTGAAGTCGACTCATTCGACTCACCACTCGAACTCTGTGAACAAATTCGCCTACTTGTTGATCAAGTGGTCTCTGCGCCGGAGCCCCTGCGGAGTCAAGCCTCGCTTGCCCTGCTTCGCCGGACGGAGCGCCAACCGTCTGCAGTGGCTTCGGTCTTGAGCAACCCCGAAACGTACTTGAACGAAGCATTCGACGAGCGTCAGTTGCCTCAATTTATTCGCAACAGCCTGCCGGCAGATGGCAGTCGGCCGCTTCCATTCAAGCGTGCAGTATTCGATCTGGAATGGACTAGCAAGGGTGCGCGGGCAAATCCGCAGCGGATGATCACCACGTTCATCAATCGACGTAACAACGGTGTCATTGCCGAAATCACGAGGCCCGCAGATCCGTCAAGGGATGGCACCTGGACCAGCTTCGCTCTGCTCTATGGCATCGCAACGCTACGCCTGCACTTCGTACAGCCTGCCCTCCGTGAGACACAGGCCAACCTGCAGGATGCAGCGGCCTTGATCGCCGCCAATCAGTCGTTCAAAGAAGGCACAACGCTGCGCATCCCGCTGCCGCAGCCTGATTACAAGGGGGCTAAGGAGCGTATCTGTATCGTAGGGCGTGAGCGGCCCGCATCAACAGTTTTCGAGAAGCTGACAGGTTCCGCTATCGACCTGCATTGCAAGCAAACATCATCCAAAGGTGTAGTCACGGAGCTTCATAACGTGTGGCTAGCGGACTATCAAACGGAAATGCAGCTCTCTGAGCAGAATCCGTATAGCCAGATCGAGCTTGTGATTCATGGTGTGACGTTTGAGTAACCATCAATCCACCGGCGCAGGAAACCGCATGCTCAACCGACTCAAAACCCTGCTTGGCGGCGCCAAACCCGCGCCCGCTGATGTACTCCTGGTCAACGCCTACAGCACCCTGACCACGCTGCCCGCGATCGACTTCCCGCACCACGTGCAAGGCCAGCGAGACCTTGGCGATCCGGAACTCAAGCCGCATCTGGATGGCTTCATTGGCTACGTGCTCAGCCGTGGCGACGGCCAGATGACCCGCACGCGCTATCACCTGATGCGGCACCTGCAGCGCGTGCAGCAGCACCTGAGCCTGTCGATCTCGGCAGCAGACCATGCAGCGTTCTCGCGCTGGGCAGAACAGGCGAACGCAGTGGCGTTCATGGAGGATGGCAGCGTGCGCGACCCACAGGGCCGGATTCTGCTCAACGGTGCCGGGCAGCAGGACGCGGAGGCACAGGTGCCCTATCCGCAGTCAGCATGGCAACGCAAAGCGCGCAGCGAAGCACTGCTGGCCGAGCATGGCATTCGTGTGGCGAGCAGCCTGCCGCCGCTGGTGAGTGAGCCCGAATTGCAGTTGCGTCCGGCGGCCGAGGTAGCCGGCCGTGTCATGGCACTACTGGCCGTGGCGGCGCGGGCGGAAAGCCTGAATGATCCCAACAGCAAGCCGCTCACGATTGACGCACTCCGGCAACGGCTGGCCCCCGCGTTCTCCTATCTCTCGCCACGTGAGCAGGCATACCTGCAGGATGACGCACCTGAAGAAAAAGCCACCATCCAGATGGTCTGGCGTTACGAAAGCCTGGCGTTGCTCGAATGGGCGCTTGGCCTTCTGCCGGAGCTACCGTTTCCCACCGGTATTTGCGACGTGCCGCAGGTCGCGCGGAATGTGCTGGACATCGCCTCAGAAGATTGGCCGGCCAAGGCGCAGTTGCGCCCGGCTGCAGAGATCCTCGACGCGCTGGACTTGCACTACCGCCTGCACTGGATCAAACGAGAAGCGGAACTGGGCCGGCAAGCGTTGCCCGATGGCCTGGTGCCAGGCGCCATCCTCGAACGGCATTACGCGCTCAATTGGTTGGTGCGGTTCGAGAATGCGGATTGGGATGAGGTGGATACACCGACCTGACGGGGCACACTCCCATGCCCAACTGAAGAACCTATGCAATATCAATCGTATCTGGAACAACTCCAACACTGGCCCAACACGGGCCAACACATCATGGCGCAGTACGACGCAGATTCGATCTACGTCTACCAAGCCTACAAACCATCGATTGCCGAGTACGCCGTCGCACACCAAGCATTTGGCGGCGACTTCAGCTTTAGCCGCATGAGCTGGATCAAGCCGAACTTCCTCTGGATGATGTTCCGCGCCGGCTGGGCAACCAAGGAAGGCCAGGAGCGCATCCTCGCCATTCGATTGCCGAGAACATTCTTCGACGAGTTGCTGCGCACTGCGGTGGCATCATCGTTTGCCGCATCCGACTGCGCAACAGAAGAGGCGTGGCGTGCGCAAGTCACGCACTCCGATGTCCGCCTTCAATGGGACCCAGACCACGATCCGACCGGGCGCCCAATCGAGCGTCGTGCCATCCAGCTCGGCCTGCGCGGCCGCACGCTGGAACGGTTTGGGCGTGAAATGCTGTTGTCGGTGGAAGACATCACACCGTTTGTTGCTGAGCAACGAGAGAAAGCCATGGGGGATTTTCAAGGGCTGATCGTGCCGGTGGAAGCCCCCTATCTGCCAAACGCCTCCTCTGCAGGCTGACTCCACCCTAACAAGCGTCCGCACATGACAAATCTATCCCGCCAAACCCGCCTGCGCGGGGCCTTGCTCGGCCTGCTCGTTGGAGACGCCCTGGGTGTTCCGTACGAGTTTCACGGCGCAGCATCGATTCCCGCTCCAACCGAGATTGAGATGACGCCTCCGCCCGGCTTCGAGCGCGCTCACGCAGGCGTACCGTCCGGCACGTGGAGCGATGATGGTGCACAAGCGCTCGCGTTGCTTGATGCCTTGCTGCGCGATCCCTCACTGAATCTCGACACCTTCGCAACCAGTCTGCTGAACTGGTTCCAGCGCGGCGCATTCACGCCTGACGGCGAGGTTTTCGATATCGGTTTGCAAACGCGGCAAGCGTTCTACGCGCTTGGCAATGGCGCCAACCCGTCAGTTGCCGGCCCGAGTGGTGAGCGCGACAACGGCAACGGATCATTAATGCGATGCCTGCCCGTGACCATGGTGGCAACCTCCCGAGACGAGGCGATTCACCTTGCCCGCAAGCAGAGTCTGGTCACGCATGGGCACGTACGCTCCCAGCTCTGTTGTGCGCTCTATTGCCTGACGGCGATGGGCATTCTGGAAGGTCAGCCCGCAGCCGACGCGGTGCGAACGGCAGAAGACGAGTTGCTGGAACGCCATGCCGGTACCGCTGATGAGGCCGAACTGAAGATCGTGCTGGACGGACGCTTCGATGCACCGCAGGGGTCTGGATATGTAGTCGACAGCTTCTGGTCTGCCATCCATTGCCTGCTGTCAACGTATCGCTATGAAGACTGCGTGAAACGTGCGGTTGCGCTCGGCAACGACACAGACACGACCGCCTGCATTGCTGGTGGTCTGGCTGGGTTGCTGTATGGAGAGGTAGGCATTCCTGAACGCTGGCTGGTGGAATTGCGCGGTAGGACGATCGTTGACACGTGGCTGGCCAAGCTCTAGAGGCACCGCCATCGCCCCAAGGTGACCTGATAGCCACGCCCCCGGTCACCCAACAAACTTATAATGACGCCCGGCCACCCAAACCCACGTGGCCGCCAGCCAGCGTCGCGCACAAAACTTGCGCCGCACCCGCGATGGCACAGCACCGCACATCGCCAGGCCTTGCCCTTTTGACCCACACCATGCCCTACCGCTTCCGCCTGTTGTCCGCCTCGTGTGCAGTTGCCGCCCTGTTGTCGGCATGCAGCTCCGCGCCCACGCCGCTCTATCAGCAAGAGCAGTTCGATGCGGCGGCCAGCCCTTACGCGCGCACGTTCCACGCCAAGGCGGATGCCACGTGTGAGGCCGCGCGCCGCGCGCTGCTGAGCCAGGGGTATGTGTCGAGCTCGCCGCGCGCAGACACCATCGACGGCAGCAAGAATTTCCAGCCGAGCAATGACTCGCACGTGGTGATTGCCTTCCACGTGGTGTGTGCGGATGCCAATGCCGACGGCACGTCCAGCACGGCATATGTGAACGCGGTGCAAGACCGCTACTCGCTCAAGAAGACGAGCACATCGGCCAGCGTGGGGTTGAGCATCCTGGGCTCGGTGTCGCTGCCGATCGGCTCGGGCGACGATTCGATGGTGAAGGTGGCCAGCGAGACGATTCCGGCCGGTGTGTTTTACGAGCGCTACTTCAACCTGGTCGACCACTTCCTGAAGATCGACCCGGTACACCGTGACCGCGCGGCAGTGAAGGTGGCGGAGGCGGCAGCGAAAGAACACGTGGCCCCGCTGCCCGAACCTGCCCCCACGGCGCAGGGCGAGCCGATGAAGATGACCACGCCCGTGGTGCCGACGCCGCCCGCCCCGCCTGTGCCGGTGGCTGCACCCGCATCGGCTCCGGCCGCAACGCCGGCTGCCACACCTGCACCGGCCTCCGCGCCGGTTGCCACGCCGCCTGCACCGGAGCCCAAAGCGCATGCTGAACCCGCGCCCGCTTCTGCACCGGCAGTCACGGCACCGGCATCAGCACCCGCATCTGCACCGGCAGCGCCAGTCACGGGCGGCGCAAACTGAGCACGGGCTGGCGCGTTCAGCCAGCCAATCTCAGGCATCGTGATAGATCACGATGGCGAAGGGCATGTCCTCGTGCGATTCAAAGCGCCGAATCTGCTCGATCTGGTGCGCGTTGATGACGCTGTCGCGGCCAATCAGCAACACGCCCCGGCGGGTCAGCAGATCGTCGGCCAGGCGCATCCCTTCACGCAGGTCAATCGAGCGGACTTGCTGCACCGGCGGCATGTCTTCCAACTCCTTGAGAACCGCGGCAAAGCGTACGACGACGAGTGGGTCGTAACGCAAGCCGGATTGGGCCTTGATCATCTCTGCCGCTTGTTCGGCACTGACGCGCTGCCTGACGATGCTACCCATCAGCAGGTCAACGTAGTCCCGTGCGAGTGCAACGATGCGCGAGCCGATGGAAATGCCCTCGCCCACCAGCCGGTCCGGCGTGCCGCGCCCGTTGTAGCGCTCGTACTGGTGCCGGATGATCTGCGCCACCTGTGCAAGCTGCGGCACCGCCGTCAGCACCATCTGCGCGCGCAAGGGGTGCTGGTGATACAGCTTGCTCTCTTCGGGGCTCAACCGATCGAGCGACCGGTTGAGCAGATTGTCCGGTAGCGAAAGCTTGCCAATGCCATGCAGCAGCCCGGCGTAGAAGATGTCCTGCACCTGCAGCCCCGTCAGCCCATAGGCTTGGGCGACGCGGCGTGCTATGTCGCCCACCCGCATCGATTGCCCGCCCACGGCGCCGCAACGCAACTCGATCATGCTGGCGCACACCTGGACCATGTTGGTGAAGTTGCGCTTGAGGTCGCGTTGCGCATCCTCCAGAAACATCAGCGTCTGGCGAATCTCTTCGGTACGTGCCACCACCTCGGTTTCCAGCCCTGCGTTCATCTGCTGCAACCGCTCGTTCTGCTGCTGCGTGAGGGTGGTGAGCCTAGCGGTCTCGCGGGTCAACGTGCGCTGCTCAAGGGCCTGCTGAAGCGTCATCAGCAGGTCTTGGTCGTCCCAGGGCTTGTTGAGGTAGCGGTAGACGCCGCCTTCATTGATGGCCCGCACTGCGGAGTCGATCTCGGAATAGCCCGTGAGCAGGATGCGCACCGTGTCCGGATACGCTGCACGCGCCTTGGACAGAAACTCGGCCCCGTTCATGTTGGGCATGCGCATGTCCGAGATGATGAGATCGACCGGATTCACTGCCAGCAGTTCGAGACCGGCGGTGCCGCTTTCCGCGGTCAATACCCGGTAGCCGGTAGGACGCAGCAGGCGCCGCAGCGCCGACAGAACACCCGGTTCGTCATCAACGAGGAGCACCATCGGCGCCAGCGCGGGGCGCGCGGCAGGAGGGCACGGTGCAGCTTGCTGATCGGCCTGGGCGGCTTGGTCGGATTGGGGTTGTGGCACCTCCGGCGTGCCCGTATGTTCATCCCCAACCGTATCGGGGTGCGACGCTTCTGTTTCATAGACAGCCATATCGAACCTCCTTCTGCTGATGCAGCTTCACAGTGCCTGCAGGCACGGCTCAAGCGCACGCCCCATCTTGGGGATGACCGGGTCGGGCCGCCGCACTGGGCGTGCCATGCTGACCTCGCTAGGGTGCGTTGTTCGGGGCGGCGAGCATCGTGCTCGTCGCGTGTTGTTGGGCGACGCTGTCGGTGGCAGCCCGACGCTGCGGCAACGTGACCCGAAAGGTCGTGCCACGGCCTGGCGTGCTGCTCACATCGATGTGGCCACCGTGCGCGCTGACGATCCCGTAAGTCACCGATAGGCCCAGGCCGGTCCCCTGCCCGATCGGCTTGGTGGTGAAGAACGGATCGAAGATGCGCTTGAGGTTTTCCGGTGGGATGCCGCAGCCGGCGTCGATCACTTCAAACCAGATCTGGCCAGCATCGCCGCCATTGAAGCCGGTACGAATGGTGATGGTGCCTCGCTCGTCCCCGTTCCTGCGGCGGTGCTTGTACGACTGCGCGGCATTGACCACCAGGTTGAGCACCACCTGACTGATCTGCGAGGGAATGCAGTGCAGTGGCGGTACGTCGCCAAATTCACGGATCAGCTCGGCCTGATATTTGACTTCGTTCTGGGCGATGTTGAGCGTGGATTCAATGCAGCGGTGGAGGTCTGCCTGCTCCCACTGGTGTGCACTATCGGCGCGGGAGAAATCGCGCAAATCGACCACGATCTCCCGAACCCGCTGCAGGCCTTCCCTCGATTCGGTCAGCAGCACCGGCGTATCCATGACGAGGTAATCAAAGTCTGCCGCTTGTGCCAGGTCTACCAGTTGGGTGTCGAGTGTGGGGTGTGCCTCGACCGCCAGCTTCTGCACATCGCGCGCATAGGTAATCAGCGTTTGGAGATAGCGCTCCAGCGCGTTCAGGTTCGACAGCACAAACCCAACGGGATTATTGATCTCGTGCGCGATCCCCGCGGCCAATTGACCAATGGCGGCCAATTTTTCAGATTGCAGCAGTTGTTGATGCGCTTGTGCGAGCTGCTCATTCAGGGCCGACAGCTGCAGATTGCGCAGGGTCAGTTCTGCCAGCGCATCGGTGGCGATTTTCTCGCGTTTGCGCAACTCGCCGACGGCGAGGCTGATATCGGTCGCATCAATCAACGTCACACCCACGGCAATCACGGTACCGTTGCCATCGTCAATGGGAATGAAACTGCAGTTCTGCCGCATCGAATCGATGACGTCCGTCATCGGCGGAGTCGGGCTGAAGCGAAATACGTACGGACGGTGCTCCCAGGAGGTATAGGTGGTGACGCCCTCGATAAACACAGCCTCGATTTTCTTGCGCAGCCACTTTTCGGGCAGCTCCGGAAACAGGCTGAACAGACTCTGCCCGATAACCTCTTCGCCGGCGCGGCCGCTGTGCATTTGCATGAAGCGGTTCCAGCTCAGAACGCGCATGTCGCGATCGACCGAAAACACCCCGCAGTTGACGAGATCAACGATCGCTTCGGACAGTTCCGTTTCGGTGATGTGCGTCATGAGCAGCGGAGAGGTGATGTGGATTGAACTCTGCCTTATGCCTGGGAATCACGCGCTGATAACGTCATTAACGACGGTCTTTTACAAAGCATCATACGTATCCCCCCCTAGTGCCAGAATATTTTGTGGGAGGAGCGCATCTGTTGTTCGCTGGAAAGGGTTTTCAAAATCTGCGAAGCCGTAGAAAACCAGCCTGCATGCCAACACTGGCTTGGTCGCACCGGAGCTGCCCGGAAAATGGTGACCACCGAATGAATGACACTGCACATAACCACCTACACCCCTTCGTCAAATGAATCTAAGCATTTATCCCCATGCAGAATCGAGGTCCTGCAGACGATATTGGCAATAAGGCGGATGGGATGGGAATCGGGAGGCACATGCGTGGCCTGATGCAACCGCAATGCACGGCTTTCCCAGAGGTGGACGACACGTCCGGCATCCTCGCCTGCACACCCGGATCGCCCGATCCTCAGCTTGCCGGCCCTGCAACAGGAGCCAACCATGCATGGCACGTACAACGTCTTGCTCGTTTCACTGTCGCTGGTGATTGCGACGTTGGCGTCCTATACGGCGCTCGAACTTGCCAGCCTCATCTCGCTGATGGAAAAACCCAAGCTCCGGCACATGTGGCTGGTTGCGGGTGCCACGGCCATGGGCATCGGCATCTGGTCGATGCACTTCGTGGGCATGCTGGCGTTTTCGCTGCCCGTTCCGCTCGGGTACGACTTCAGAATCACCCTGGCTTCTCTCGTCATCGCCATTCTCGTCTCGTACTTCGCGCTGCGCGTCGTCACGCTGACCAAGCTGACGCTGGCTCGCCTGGCCGCCGGCGGGGTGCTGATGGGCTTGGGCATTGCCGGCATGCATTACACGGGCATGGCCGCCATGCACATGCAGCCTGGCATCCAATACGATCCGGCGTTGTTTGCCGCGTCGGTTCTGGTTGCCATCGTGGCGGCGGCCGCTGCGCTGAGCATCGCGCACGCGCTCCGCGCGGTTGAACGCCGGCATCTGATCATCAAACGGATCGTGGCCGCCATCATCATGGGCGGGGCCATCACCGGGATGCACTACACGGGCATGGCGGCCGCCCATTTCGCCCCTGGTGCCATCTGCGGTGCAGCCCATGGCATCAACACACAGTGGCTGGCGACCACCATTGCAATGTTCACGCTCGGCATCCTCACCGTCACGTTGATGGTGTCGCGCTTTGATGCTCGCACCACCCTGCTGCAAGGCATGGCCGTCACGCTGGAGGAACAGGTGCAGGACCGCACCCGCAAACTGGAAGCCATGCTGCGGGAGTACGAGCGCACCACCCATATGCTCGAACGCATGCGCCGCAAGATGGCGCAGGAAATCGAGGAGCGCAAGCAGGCACAGGCGCGCCTGGAGCAAGAGAAAGAAGAACAGCGAAAACTGATCCACCAGCTTGAGGAGGCGCACGTGCAACTGCTGCAGTCGGAAAAGCTGGCCTCCATTGGTCAGCTTGCGGCAGGCGTGGCGCATGAGATCAATAATCCGATCGGCTTTGTGCATGCCAATCTCAACACCCTGAAGCGATGGGTGCAGGGCCTGCTCCAGGTCATTTCCGCCTACGACCAGGTGCGTGGCCAACTGGACGAAGACGCGCAATCCAGCCTGGCCGCAAGTCGGCAGCGCGCAGATCTCGACTACGTGAGCGACGACATCCTCCCGCTGATTGACGACTCGCTGGAAGGCTCCATGCGCGTACGCCGCATCGTTCAGGATCTGCGGGATTTCTCGCGGCCGGGAAGTGAGGCATGGGAGCTCTCAGACCTGCATGCCGGTCTTGAGAGCACGCTGAACGTGATCCACAACGAGATCAAGTACAAGGCAACGGTGGTGCGGGCGTATGGCGAGTTGCCGAGTGTGGAGTGCATCCCATCGCAGCTCAATCAGGTCTTCATGAACCTGCTGCTGAACGCCGCCCAGGCCATTCCGGAGCATGGTGTGATCACCATTGGCTCACGCAGCGGCAACGGCTGGGTATCGGTCGAGATTGCGGATGACGGCATCGGGATGCCGCCCGAGGTGGTCAGCCGGATCTTTGATCCGTTTTTCACCACCAAGCCCGTTGGCCAGGGCACGGGGTTGGGGCTCTCGGTCTCTCACGGCATTGTGAAACGCCATGGCGGCCGCATTGAGGTGATCACCCACCCCGGGCAGGGGACGACGTTTGTCGTCACCCTTCCCGTATTGCGCAAGACCGACGAGACGGCCACGCAGACCGCCGATTGCTTAGCCTGAAGCGGCACACACTGAGGCGAGTGGAGGCCTGCAGTCTTTGCAGCGCGGTGGCCGATTGCCGCTCGGCTTACTTGGTGGTGTACCCACCGTTGATCAGCAGCGTCTGACCGGTGATCCACCAGCCATCACTCACCAGATGGCGGATAAAGGGCACGACGTCTTGAATGTCGGTCAAACCCGTCTTGCTGAACGGCGATAGCGCCGCCGCGCTCTGGTGATAGGCCACTGCATCCGCACCTTCGGCCGGATAGAAGAACGGCGTATCCATCGGGCCCGGGCCCACAGCCGTGACCGAGATGCCGCGTGCGCCATACTCCTTGGCCGCCGCACGGGTGAAGTGCTCGACCGGCGCCTTGGTACCCGCATACGCCGCATAGAACGGCGTGAAGGCACCCAGCAGCGAGGTGACCAGCGTCACGATCTTGCCGTTGTCGTTCACATGCTTGCCCGCCTCTTTGAGGAAGAAGAAGGCGGACTTGCTGTTGACCGCCGTCATCTCGTCGTACTCGGCTTCCGAGATCTCCACGAACGGTTTCTTGAGCACCTTGCCCACGGTGTTGATGGCAATGTCGGGCCGGCCCACGGCGGCCACCGCGTCGGCGAAGAGCTTTTCTACTGCGCCGGCCGTGGTCAGGTTGGCTTGCAGGGCGACGGCCTTGGCGCCGGCCTGTTCGACGGCGGCCACGGTGGCATCGGCGTCGGCCTTGGTGGCGGCGCTGTTGTAGTGGATGGCCACCGCCTTGGCGCCGTGAGCGGCCAGATCTCGGGCGATAAGCCCGCCCAGGTTCTTGGCGCCACCGGCAATCAGAACCACTTTGCCTTCAATGCTGTGCTTGGACATGTCAGACCTCCAGGTCAGGGTAAGGGGGTTGCCAAGCACTGTAATCAGCCAGTTTGGATGGATAAACTAAGCAGATTGAGATGAACTATCCATGATTCACTACCAATCACACCCATGGACCGGATCGACCAACTGCGCATCTTCATCCGCGTGGCACATAGCGGCGGCTTCACCCTGGCGGCCGATCAGCTGGGGGTGCCTCGGCCCACGGTGTCGCTGGCCATCCAGCAACTGGAATCGCGTCTGGGCGTGCGGGTGTTCAACCGCACCACGCGGCGCGTGAGCCTGACGCAAGACGGCGAAGCCCTGCTCGACCGCGCCATCGCCCTGGTGGCCGACAGTGAAGAACTCGAACAGCAGTTCCGCCCGCAGGGCGCGACGCTCAGCGGACGCTTGCGTGTGGACATGCCCAGCCGCATTGCGTGTCGCCTCGTCGCCCCTGCCCTGCCGACGTTCTTTGCGCGCCACCCCGACGTGACGGTAGAGCTGGGCTCCAGCGATCGCGCCATCGATCTGGTGCACGAAGGCATCGACTGCGCGCTGCGCGTGGGCGAGCTGTCGTCCAGCAGCCTGGTTGCACGGCCCTTGGGGGTGCTGCGGATGATCCACTGCGCGAGCCCTGCCTATCTCGCGCAGCACGGCCTGCCGCAATCGCCGGAAGACTTGGGCCGGCATCATGCAGTGAATTACGCCTCGCCCACCAGCGGTCGCATTGCGCCGTGGGAGTGGCTGAAAGACGGCACGCTGCAGACCACGCAGATGGAAGGTCTGGTCGCCGTCAACAATGCAGAGACCTACATCGCCTGCTGTCTGGCCGGGCTGGGGATGATTCAGATTCCCGCGTTTGACGTGCAAGAACACCTGGCGGCAGGTGAGCTGGTGGAGGTGCTGCAGGCGTGGCCTGTGCCTTCGATGCCGGTGCAACTGGTGTACCCGCACCGGCGCCATCTGTCTCGGCGCATGCAGGCGTTTGGTGAGTGGGTGGCGGAGGTGTTGGCACCCTGCCTGGCGTAGCGCGCCGGCCGCTCCCCACCGGCTATCGCGCGAGCCGTGCCTCCAGCATGGCCTTCACCTCCGGCCACTCGGTATCGATGATGCTGAAGCGCACCGAGTTGCGCTTTCGGCCATCGGGCATGATGCGCTCATGGCGGACGATGCCCTCTTGCTTGGCGCCGATGCGCAGAATCGCCGCCCGGGATTTTTCGTTCAACTCGTCGGTGGTGAACTGCACGCGCACGCACTGCATGACTTCAAACGCGAACGTCAGGAGCAGCAGCTTGGCCTCCGTGTTGATGCTCGACCGCTGGGCCGACTGGCTCAGCCACGTGTGCCCGATTTCGAGCTTCCGGTTGGTGCGGTCGATCTTCCAGAAGCGCGTGCTGCCGATGATCTGGTTGGACGCACGCCGGAGGATCACAAACGGCATGACGGTGCCGGCCTGGCGCCCTTGCAGTGCCGTCGCAACGTAGCCATCCACCGTCTCCGGCCCCGGAACCACCGTCACCTTCAAGTTCCAAAGTTCGCCATCCGCCGCTGCCATGACGAGTGCCGATGCATGGTCTGTCAGCAGGGGACGGAGTTCGACGTTGGCGCCAACCAGCGTCGGTTGCAGGTTGTCGGGCTTGGGGGCGGTCATGGTTGTTCAGCGTGCGCAGGCGGAGACCACATGATCGCCTATCCGATACCCGTCTCGGAAAGCGTGGCCGTTTTGGGTGCCGCAAGCGCCGTCTCAAAACTGTCGGCCAGGCGCAGGATGGCAAGCGCGGTCAGCCGCCCGAAGAGTGCGTCGTAGTCCTTCTCGTATTTGTGCAGCAGACGCGTGCAACTGGGGTCTTCCCACAGCCAGCCCAGCTTCTTGCGCGTCGTGTTCATGTGTGCGCGCGCGTCGTCCGGCACGTCACCCAGGGCGTCTTCCCATTCCCACAGGTAGCTGGGCGCGGCTGTGCGGGTGAACGGCACACCGAGCAGATTCGCGACCTGCTCGTCATGTCTGGCCGTAAAGTCGACGATCTCCACGCGGGACCGGTTTGGCGCGCAATTTGGTGCATTGGCGTGCAGGGCTTGAATCCAGCAGTGGTATTCCTTGAGCTCCGACAGTTTGCGCACCGTGCGCCGCGCCGCCCTGGAAGGGTTCAGCACCACATAGCGGCCGCTGCCGCAGTCGATCAACTCGCCACCGGCAACGGCCACATAGGTGTGACCGGTCAGCAATGTCAGCACCCGCGCGCCAACGATTGCGTAGTCACCGCATCGCCCGATCGGCCCCGCTTCGAGTCCGGAACTGGACGCGGCCTCTTCCAGAATCGAATTGATGGTCTGGTCGATCAGCGACCGCAGAACGGTTGGCACCGGTGTAGGGAGTATCGGTGCGGAAGAAGATGTGGCTTGCATTGACTGATCGACGTAAATGAATGAAATGCGATGCCGCGCGTGTGGCATGCCCCCTGTCTGTAGGTGTCCCTAGCGCGCGTGCAGCTACCGAGACAGTATCTCGGCTGCGTCCTGAACGTGCCGCCGTGCGGCCGTGTCCGCGGACAGCGATTCCGCGGTTTTCCGATCTACCGGTGGAAACGCAACGGTGACGACAAGACCATGGCCCGCCGGATTGTCGCTCAACACAACGGTGGCCCGGTGGCGCTCCGCAATATTCTTGACGATGGCGAGGCCCAGACCGCTACCGACCGTCGTGGCGTCGACCAATCGATAGAAGCGGTCGAACACGCGCTGGCGCTCCTGCCACGGAATGCCGGGGCCAGTATCCACCACGCGCCATGCCGGCGCATCGTCGATCCACAGCGCGACGACGTCCACGCGGCCGCCCGGCGCCGTATAGCGCACGGCGTTATCGACAACATTGCTGAGCAGCGTGCGCAGGCCGTCTTCGTCCCCTTGAACCCGGGAGGGGGCCTCTGCCATTGCATCCAGCGTCAGCGTAATGTCTTTGCTCTCTGCCAGCGGGACAAGATCGGCCACCACCTGGTGCGCGAGCTTTGTCAGGTCGACGGGGCGCATGTCTGCGTCTTGCAAGCCGCGCTCGTGACGCGCCAAGGTCAACAGCTGCAGAACCAGATGGGTCGCGCGGTCAAGACGGGCATGCAGCTTGGCGAAGGCTTTCACACGCTGCTCGTCGGTTTGCACGCGCTCGGCCAACTGCAGTTGCAGCTTCAGCGTGGTCAACGGTGAGCGCAGTTCGTGCGCGACTTCTGCCGTGAACGCCTGCCGCCAGGTCAGCTCGCGATCCAGGCGCTTCATCAGGTTGTTCAACGCATCGACGATCGGGCCCATTTCGCGCGGCAGCGCGCGCATCTCCACCGGCTCCAGCGCACTGGGCCCGCGTTGCTCGATGGATTCCGCCGTGCGGCGCAACGGCGCCAGGCCGCGATGCACGGCAAACCAGATGATGGCGGCCAGCATCGGGACCAGCACAAGAAACGGTGCCAGCGCCAGCCAGATCAGCCGCAGGCCCAGGGCCTTGCGAACAACGATCGGCTGCGCAACCTGAACGAATTGTCCCGAGCGGGCCTCGCCATACACCCGCCAGCGCTCGCCACGAAACGGTACGGTCTTCAGTCCGTCGTCGGGGTAGCGGGGCAAGGTGATTGCCGGACGCGACGAGTAGCTCAGCTTGCCACTGGCGTCCCAGACCTGCACGACGATGCCGTCGTCCGGGTAGTCGCCCTCGTCGGCGTCGGGCTTGCCGGGCTCGGTGGCCAGCGGCGGCAAGTGGATCAGCAACGACCCTGCGATGTGCCTGAGCTGGTTGTTGAACAGCTGGCGGTTCTCTGCCCGCACAACGTTGTACAACAGGACGCCTGCGACGAATGTGCAGAGGAGCATGCCGCCGATCAGCCAGGCCAGGAGGTACCCCCGGATCGTCTTCATGGCGTCTGTGTCAGCTTGTAGCCGACACCCCGTACGTTCTTGATGAAGTCGCGCCCGAGTTTGCGGCGCAACGCGTGGATGTAGACCTCGACGGTATTGCTCTCGACGTCGGCATCCCAGTCGTAGAGCTTCTCTTTCAAGAGCTCGCGCGACACGACCTCGCCGCGCGCGTCCATCAGCACGAGCAGCAGGGCGAACTCCCGCTTGGAAAGGTTGAGCGGTTGGTCGCGAAGATGAACCTCGTGCGTACCGGGGTTCAGGCTGAGGCTGCCATACACGATCGTGACGGAGCGGCGGCCCGAGCGCCGGCGGAGCAAGGCACGTATGCGCGCCATGAGCTCGCCAAAATCGAAGGGCTTGATCAGGTAGTCGTCGGCACCGGCATCCAGTGTCATCACGCGGTCGGCAGGCGTGTCCCGTGCCGAGATGATCAGTGCCGGAATGTCGCCGCCCTGATCGCGATAGGCTTTCAGGACTTCGCTCCCGGAACGACCCGGCAGGCCCAGATCCAGCAGCAGCAGGTCATAGACCTGCTGGCGCAGGGCAAGCGCTGCGGCATCGCCGTCGCGCACCCAGTCCACCGCATAATTCTCTTGGCGCAACCCCTCTTCGAGGTCCTCTCCGATCATCGGATCGTCCTCGACCACCAGCAATCGCATGACGCCTCTCCCCCAAAATCCGAATGCTGTCGCGATCACTCTGGCGCGCTTTACATTGCGGCGGCACGGTCAGCCCACGTGGGGATCCGACCTGTTTTTGATTTGTTCGCCCTTGGAAATCGCTATGTCAGCGCTCCAGAGCCCACCCCGTAATAAAGCGTAACACTCCGTTCGTTAAGGAAAACTTAAAAATGCGCCCGGTATGGGCGTTCCGTAAGGAAGCTGTGGGCCCGCAGTTCGGGGCCATTGCGCCCCGAATCGCCCCGAATCGCCCCGAACTGCGGCATCAATCGCGATGGCCTGAATCGCTCAAACCGCACCAAACCATCGCAATGCGGCTTGCGTCAGCACCTGCTGGTCGGCTGCACCCTCTCCCGCCCAGGCGACGATGCCGTCAGGACGTACCAGCACAGCGGTCAGGCCAAGCCTGTCTTTGGCATCGCTTGCGATATAGGTGATGCGCTCTGGCCAGCGGCCCGCCAGTGCCTGCAGCGGTGCGCAAGCGTCGAAGTCCAGCAAGAGGCCTTTGCCGTTGCGCAGGCGTTCGCCAAGCCGAGTGCCGTCGGTGAGTGCGAAGTCAGGGGCGCTGCGGCCGACCAGCGGGTGGTTGCAGCCGCCGGCCATCTCGTAGCGCAGCGACAGGCCCCAGACATGATCCGCAAAGTAGGTCGCACCATCGCGCGTATCGATGAGATCGCGCAGGATGGCTTCGAGCGCCCGCGTGCTGCGGCTCGGCCGCATGAGCGCCACCTGCGCGCGTGACCAGTCCAGTATCTGCGCGCCCACCGGGTGCCGCTCCGCGCCATAGCTGTCGAGCAGACCGTCCGGCGCATCGCCGCGAATGGCTGCGGCGAGCTTCCATCCAAGATTCATGGCGTCGCCCAGTCCGAGGTTCAACCCCTGACCGCCCAGCGGCGAGTGAACGTGCGCGGCATCTCCGGCCAGCAGCACACGCCCGTTGCGATACGCCGTCGCCTGGAAGGCGCGGTCCGTCCATGTCGTCGCCAACTTGAGCGCCGTGACGGTGACACCGGTGCCAGCCACATGGCGCAGCACCCGCTGTACATGCTCCAGCGTGATCGGCTGGGTACGGTGGAACGCGCCGCCATCAAAATCCACCATGGCAATGGTGCCCGGCGGTTGGTACGTGAACATCCCTGTGGGCGTGTAGTGACGCCCTGGGGAAAGCGTGTGCGGCTCTGCCAGCTCCACCTCAACCGAATAGCCGGTGAACTCCGGTTCGGTGCCGGCGAATTCAAAACCAACCGCCTTGCGTACGGTGCTGCGTCCGCCATCGCAACCGACCAGCCAACGCCCGCGAAAGGTCTGGCTGCCGGCGCGCACGGCCACGTCTTCGGCCGCTTGCTCGACGCCATCCACACCGAGGCCTCGCAGGATCTGCACGCCCAGTACACCCGCTCGCGCAGCCAGGACGGATTCGATATGCGCCAGCTCGCATGCCACGTTGGTGCCAGCCGGACTGGGCAAGCGATACGGCCACGTTGTCGTGTCGATCCTGTCATGGAAAAACTGGATGCCCGCGAAATGGCCACCCGCGCCGCCGCGACGGTGGGGCTGTTGTGACCAGTGCGCGTGCGGCACTGTCGCGCGTTGCGGAGCGGTGATGTCATCCAGCAGACCGCGACGGTCAAAGGCCTCAAGCGTGGGCGAAGACAGCCCGCGCATCCCGAACGGGAGCTGCTTCAAGGACGAATGTGGATCTTCCGCTTGCTCCAGCACCAGCACCGAGAGGTGGGCGAGGCGCAGCTCGCAGGCGAGGAACAAACCAACTGGGCCTGCGCCGGCAATGACAACGTCGTAGAGGGGTAAATCGTGCATGAGCGACTCCGTGATGGTCGTTCGACCGGAGCAGTTCGATCTCTTGAGAACCGCACGGACGAACAGCAAACAACGCCTGGATGGCGTCGGTGTTCGTCGTGGGACTCATGCACGAGGCATGGACAGAGCTTCCGCTGAAGGCTTCTCAGGAAAGGACTTGGGCTGGACCACACCAAGTCTGCCTTTTTCGACTGGCGTGAATCTAGCGTCTGGGCTTTCAAACTGCAACACGGGGCGTGATGGTTCCGCTGATGATCGCCCCGCCGATCGATCACCCGCGCATGCGCAGCAGATCAGCGTACGAGACCAGTTTGCGTTTTCCCGGCCCCAGCGTTTTTCGTTTGGATTTGGAGGTAGGACGGGCGGGCTTGCTGCGCTCGAACTTGGCAGCGGCGCGCGCATCTTCCTTTGCGTGAATGCTTGCGGCCTTGGCTTCTGCCTTCAGGCGGTCCGCTTCCAGCTTGGCTGCCACGCGCTCTTCCCGGGCAACATCCTGCGCGGCCGACAGGATTTCGGCCTTGAGTTGATCACGCCGTTGCTTGGCAGCAAGCCGGGCCGCCTGCAGTTGCTCTTTCCTTTGCCGCAGCCAGTCTTTCCGGCTCACTGGCGCAGGCCTGGCTTCTGGCGGCACGCTCAGACGTAATGCCCTGCTGACGGCGGCCTTGTCCGTTTGCAGCGTGCGTCGCGCGTCGTGTTTCGCATCACTCACGGTGCTTCACTCTCCTCAACAGCACTTTCATGCTGCCCGTGCACCCGCCGTCTGTGCGTGTTCATGGGCAATATCTTTTCAACCGTACCATAGGACACGACATCGCGCCCAGATGGCGGCTATCGGCCGAATCGACGCAAAACCACCGTGCCTGGCTGCCTGAAATGTGAGCCAAGGATGCCGTGATAGAGTCGCCCATCACGCTCCACCGCCAACCTGCGCATCGAGACCATGCAAACTCCGACCCTTGTGCCGTCGCAAACTGCGCTGTTGGTCATGCACTATCAGACCGACATCATGGGGTTGTTTCCATCAGTCGCGCCCACGTTGCTCTCCAATACACGCACGCTGTGTGACGCCGCACGGGCCAAGGGCATCCGCGTCTATTTCGCCAAGTTCCACTTCAGCCCCGGCTATCCGGAAGTCAGTCCGCTGAACAAGAACGGGCAAGGCGTCAAGCAGCTCGGGCTGTTCGTCCACGACCAGATCTCCCCGGAACTCGGTCAGCAGGACGATGAACCGCTCATCATTGCGCACCGAGCCAGCGTGTTCTTTGGCACCGATCTGCAGGTGCGGCTTTCCGCGCAAGGCATCAATACCTTGCTCATGGTGGGCGTGGCATCAACGGGTGTGATGCTGTCGTCCATTGCGCATGCGAGCGATGCGGACTTCCACCTGTTCACCGTCAAGGATTGCTGCTACGACCCGGATCAGGTCGTGCACGATCATCTGTTTGCGACGGCGTTTGAGTCGCGCACGACGGTGCTTTCGCTGGCAGATGCCTTGCGGTTACTGGATTGATGCAACGATCCGATCCTGACGGGCGCCCGGTTAGCCCGCCTGCAACCGCCTCCACAACGTCGTCTTGCTGATGCCCAGCGCGGCGCACACAGCGTCGCGGTCGCCATCGTGCGCCGCGAGTGCGGCGCGTATCTCTTCGGCTTCCACCCCTCGGCTGCGCTCGCGCAACGTCAATGCCGGCGCCCTGCCGTGCGTGCCGTTGGCAAACACTTCCGGCGCAATCAGGCGCAGCACGTCTTGCGTGATGGTGCCTGCATCGGCGTCATCGGCGTGCGCCAGTTCCACGGCAATCCGCTCGACCACGCTCTGCAGCTCACGCACGTTGCCGGCCCAGCGGTAGTGCCGAAGCGGGTCAGCAACATGAGCCAGAACGTGGGCGGCAACGTCGGTATCGGGAATGCGCAGCAGCAGGCGCGGCTCTCGGCGTGCAGCCTGCACCAGCAACTCGGCGGCCAAGGGCATCACGTCATCGGGCCGCTCACGCAGCGGCGGCAATGCGATGCTGAGGATATTGAGACGGTAGTAGAGGTCTGCGCGAAAGGTGCCGGCCTCCACCGCATCGGTCAGCGCGCGGTGCGTGGCAGCCACCACGCGGATGTCCACACGCGTGGGCTCCGTGGAACCCAGCCGCACCACTTCGCGCTCTTGCAGCACACGCAGCAGGCGGCTTTGCAGCGGCAGCGGCATCTCGCCAATCTCGTCGAGGAACAGCGTGCCGCGGTGTGCAGCTTCAATCAGCCCGGTCTTGCCGCCCTTGCGTGCGCCGGTGAACGCGCCTTCTTCGTAGCCGAACAGCTCGCTCTCCAGCAGCGCTTCAGGAAAAGCGCCGCAGTTGATGGCGACAAACGGAAAATCGCGCCGCGCGCTGAGCTGATGCATGCCCTGCGCCACCATCTCCTTGCCGGTACCGGATTCGCCCAGCACGAGCACGGTGGCATCCGACTTTGCATAACGCCGCACCAGCGTACGCACACGCTCGATGGGGGCCGATTCGCCCACCAGATCATCCAGCCGGTAACGCGCGCTGAATTGCTGCGGGCGCTGGCGTGAGCGCAGCGTGCGGTCCAGCCGTTCCACCGCGCGGGACTCCTGGAAGGTGAACACGGTCCCCTCCGAAGCACCGGCCCCCGTGCTGGTGAGCGGGCCACGATGAATGACGTAGTTCACGCCGTGCACGGTGCCCAGCGTGTCCCCCTCGGCATCCGGCAGCAGGCCCAGCAGGTTGGGCGCGATGCTGAGCAGCGGCTGCCCGGCCGCCTGCTTGGCATCGATGCCCAGCGCCGTGGCCAGACGCTGGTTGATCGCCTCCACACGGCCTTGCGCGTCGAGTGCGACCACACCGTCGCGCAGATGCTGCAACAGGTTATCGAGCCGTTGGCGGCGCTGCGCTTCGCGGCGAGTGGCCTGTACGACTTCCAGCGCGGTGTCGAAAGCCGCGCGCACAGAGTCCCGCGAATACAGGAACACCGCGTTCATGCCGGCCTGCGTGGCCAGGTCCGTCACCAAACCGGGGCCGACCACCACGCCCACGCCCCGATCGCGCAGGTCCAGCACGCAGCTCTCTGCACCTTGGCGCGATGTGTAGGAGGCAAATACCACGTCCATGCCGTATGCGGCGACAAACCGGCGGACTTCGTCGGGCGTGTCGCCGTGGGTCACAAGTGCCACTGACTCTGCATCACCGGGTGACGTACGTCGGGCGCGGGCCAGCGCATGCATCACGTCAAAGCCGGTCGGGTTGATGACGACCACGGGCAGCGACAGACGCGGCTTCAGATACGCGCCATTGGAGCCGCCTGCGACCACCACGTCGGGGCGCTCAAGACCCGCCGCATCGATCTCGCGCACGATGTCTTCAAAACCGCGCGTGACGACGCGCAGCTCGGCGCGATCGTTGTACTCGGCGGCAATGTCGAGGAAGAGGTCGCTCAGGCGGCTGATGCCGCAGGCCCAGATGCGCGGGCGGCCAGCCTGATCGGCGGGGGTGGGGCTCATGGCGCAGTGCGAACAGCAGAAACGGCGGTCGGGTCATTATGCGCCCAGCATTTCCACATTGAAATTGAAAATTTCATTTTTGAAATGAAGTGCGCACGGGCGGCAAGATCACTTCCATACAAATCAACGGGTTACGCGGGGCGGCGGGGATGGCCCGCTTCCTGCAATAGGGGCCCATTCCTTCTGGAGCCCACATGAGCACAACCCAACGACACCTCACCAGCGCCGGCGCCAAGTTCCGCGCGGCCGTTGCCGAATCACAGTCAATGCGCCAGCCGCTGCAGGTGGTGGGCGCCATTACCGCCTACGCCGCCAAGATGGCCGAGCAGACCGGCTTCAAGGCGGTGTACCTGTCGGGCGGCGGCGTGGCCGCCAACTCGCTGGGCATACCGGACCTGGGCATCAGCACGATGGAAGATGTGCTGATCGACGCCCGCCGCATTACCGACGCCGTGCAGATCCCGCTGATGGTCGACATCGACACCGGCTGGGGCGGCGCCTTCAACATCGCACGCACCGTCCGCTCGTTCATCAAGGCAGGCGTGGCTGCCGTGCACATGGAAGACCAGGTCGGCCAGAAGCGCTGCGGCCATCGCCCGGGCAAGGAGGTCGTGCCCATCGAAGAAATGGTCGACCGCGTGAAGGCCGCCGTGGATGCCCGCACCGATGACGGCTTCGTCATCATGGCCCGCACGGATGCAGCCGCTTCGGAAGGTGTTGATGCAGCCATCGAGCGCGCCGTGGCCTACGTAGAAGCGGGTGCAGACATGATCTTCCCCGAAGCGATGAAGACGCTGGACGACTACCGCCGCTTCAAGGCCGCTGTAAAGGTGCCCATCCTGGCCAACCTGACCGAGTTCGGCAGCACGCCGCTCTTCACCACCGACGAACTGCGCAGCGCCGATGTCGACATCGCGCTCTACTGCTGCGGCGCCTATCGCGCGATGAACGCTGCGGCGCTCAACTTCTATCAAACCGTGATGCGTGACGGCACCCAAAAGGCCGCCGTGGAAACCATGCAATCGCGCGCCGATCTGTATCAGTATCTCGGCTACCACGCGTACGAAGACAAGCTCGACGCACTGTTCGCCGCACAGAAATAACACCACACACGAACCGACACAGGAGATTCCCCATGAGCGAAGCTGACAACAGCACCCCGAACGCCGGCGCCTTCAAGCCGAAGAAATCCGTGGCCCTGTCGGGCGTGACCGCCGGCAACACCGCACTGTGTACGGTCGGCCGCACCGGCAACGACCTGCACTACCGCGGCTATGACATCCTCGACCTGGCCGGTGCGTGCGAGTTTGAAGAAGTCGCCCACCTGCTGGTGCACGGCAAGCTGCCCAACAAGGCCGAACTGACCGCCTACAAGGCCAAGCTGAAGGCCCTGCGCGGCCTGCCCGCCAACGTGAAGGCCGCACTGGAATGGGTGCCCGCTTCTGCTCACCCGATGGACGTGATGCGCACGGGCGTGTCGGTGCTCGGCACCGTGCTGCCCGAGAAGGACGACCACAACACCCCCGGCGCACGCGACATCGCTGATCGCCTGATGGCCTCGCTCGGCTCGATGCTGCTGTACTGGTACCACTACAGCCACAACGGCAAGCGCATCGAAGTCGAAACGGATGACGACTCCATCGGCGGCCACTTCCTGCACCTGCTGCATGGCGTGGAGCCGTCCAAGTCGTGGGTGGATGCGATGCACGTATCGCTCAACCTGTATGCGGAACACGAGTTCAACGCCTCGACGTTCACCGGCCGCGTGATTGCCGGCACGGGCTCGGACATCTACTCGGCCATCACCGGCGCCATCGGCGCGCTGCGCGGCCCGAAGCACGGCGGCGCCAATGAAGTCGCCTTCGAAATCCAGAAGCGCTACGACACCCCGGACGAAGCCGAAGCCGACATCCGCCGCCGCGTGGAAGCCAAGGAAGTCGTGATCGGCTTCGGCCACCCGGTGTACACCGTGTCCGACCCGCGCAACAAGGTCATCAAGGAAGTCGCGCGCAAGCTGTCGAAGGAAGCGTCCAACACCAAGATGTTCGACATTGCCGAACGCCTGGAAACCGTCATGTGGGACATCAAGAAAATGTTCCCGAACCTGGACTGGTTCAGCGCCGTGTCGTACCACATGATGGGCGTGCCGACGGCGATGTTCACCCCGCTGTTCGTGATTGCACGTACGTCTGGCTGGGCCGCACACATCATCGAGCAACGCATCGACAACAAGATCATCCGCCCGAGCGCCAACTACACCGGCCCGGACGATCTGAAGTTCGTGCCGATCGGCAAGCGCGCATAGGGCATCAGCAGTAGGAAGTAAGCGGAGCGTCAACCCAAGCCCACCGACGGTTTGGCCGTTGACGTTCCTGCCCTAGATGGCGCCTTGAATTTTTGTAAGCGAGCGGAAAAAAGACGGGGAACTGTCTGAGCGAAGCGAGTTTTCCCCGTCTCCGCTCGGTTACGAAAATTCAAGGAGGCTTTCGCCATCTCGGGCGCGCCTTTCTTTGCTTACTTTCTTTGGCAAGACAAAGAAAGCGAGTCGCCCCCGGCAGGGGGAGAAACAAGGGATGCACCCACACCATGAACACAGCACACCGCAAACCCCTCCCCGGCACAACGCTGGATTATTTCGACGCCCGTGAAGCCGTGGAGACCATCGCCCCCGGCGCGTACGACAAGCTCCCCTACACCTCGCGCGTGCTGGCTGAAAACCTGGTTCGCCGCTGCGATCCGGCCACGCTCACCGATTCCCTCAAGCAACTGATCGAACGCAAGCGCGACCTGGACTTCCCGTGGTTCCCCGCCCGCGTGGTCTGCCACGACATCCTCGGCCAAACCGCACTGGTCGACCTCGCCGGCTTGCGCGATGCCATCGCCGACCAAGGCGGCGACCCCGCCAAAGTCAACCCGGTTGTCCCAGTACAGCTGATCGTCGACCACTCCCTCGCCGTGGAATGCGGCGGCTTCGACCCCGACGCCTTCGCCAAGAACCGTGCCATTGAAGACCGCCGCAACGAAGACCGCTTCCACTTCATCGACTGGACCAAGCTCGCGTTCAAGAACGTCGACGTGATCCCGGCGGGCAACGGCATCATGCACCAGATCAATCTGGAGAAGATGTCGCCGGTCATTCAAGCCCACGACGGCGTGGCCTACCCCGACACCTGCGTCGGCACGGATAGCCACACGCCGCACGTCGATGCGCTGGGCGTGATCGCCATCGGCGTGGGCGGCCTGGAAGCCGAGAACGTGATGCTCGGCCGCGCCTCGTGGATGCGCCTGCCGGACATCGTCGGCGTGGAACTGACGGGCCAACGCCAACCCGGCATCACCGCCACCGACATCGTGCTGGCCCTGACCGAATTTTTGCGCCGCCAGAAGGTGGTGGGCGCGTACCTGGAGTTCTACGGCGAAGGCGCATCCCGCCTGACGCTGGGCGACCGCGCCACCATCTCCAACATGGCCCCCGAGTACGGCGCCACCGCAGCGATGTTCTCCATCGACGAGAACACGCTCGACTACCTGCGCCTGACCGGCCGCAGCGACGAGCAGGTCAAGCTGGTCGAGACGTACGCCAAGACCGCAGGCCTGTGGTCCGACACGCTCAAGCACGCGGAATACGAGCGCGTGCTGCGCTTCGATCTGTCGAGCGTGGTGCGCAACATGGCCGGCCCGTCGAACCCGCACGCACGTGTGGCCACGGCAGACCTCGCCGCCAAGGGCATCGCCGCCAAGTGGGAAGAAACCCCGGGCCAGATGCCGGACGGCGCGGTCATCATCGCTGCCATTACAAGCTGCACGAACACCAGCAACCCGCGCAACGTGATTGCCGCCGCGCTGCTGGCGCGCAATGCCAACCGCCTGGGCCTGACGCGCAAGCCGTGGGTGAAGAGCTCGCTCGCCCCAGGGTCCAAGGCGGTGGAGTTGTATCTGGAAGACGCTGGACTGAAGGCAGAGCTGGAAAAGCTCGGCTTCGGCATCGTCGCGTTTGCCTGCACCACGTGCAACGGCATGAGCGGCGCGCTGGACCCGAAGATCCAGCAAGAGATCATCGACCGCGATCTGTACGCCACGGCCGTTCTGTCGGGTAACCGCAACTTTGACGGCCGCATCCACCCGTATGCCAAGCAGGCGTTCCTCGCATCCCCGCCGCTGGTGGTGGCCTATGCGATTGCCGGCACGGTGCGCTTCGACATCGAACGCGACAGCTTTGGCACGGATGCCAACGGCAAGCCGATTCTGCTGAAAGACCTGTGGCCGACCGACGAAGAGATCGACGCCATCGTGCGTGCCTCGGTCAAGCCGGAGCAGTTCCGCCAGGTGTACATCCCGATGTTCGAGCAGCGCAGCGAATCCGTTGCCAACGTGAGCCCGCTGTACGACTGGCGCGCGCAGAGCACCTACATCCGCCGCCCGCCGTATTGGGAAGGCGCGCTGGCGGGCGAGCGCACGCTCAAGGGTCTGCGCCCGCTGGCTGTGCTGGGCGACAACATCACGACTGATCACCTCTCGCCATCCAACGCCATCCTGGCCAGCAGCGCCGCGGGCGAATACCTCGCCAAGATGGGCCTGCCGGAAGAGGACTTCAACTCGTACGCCACGCATCGCGGCGACCACCTGACCGCACAGCGCGCGACGTTCGCCAACCCCACGCTCATCAACGAGATGGCCGTGGTGGATGGCGCGGTGAAGAAGGGATCGCTTGCGCGCATCGAGCCCGAAGGCAAGGTCACGCGCATGTGGGAAGCGATCGAGACCTACATGGACCGCAAGCAGCCGCTGATCGTGATTGCCGGTGCCGACTACGGCCAGGGCAGCTCGCGGGACTGGGCTGCCAAGGGCGTGCGCCTGGCCGGTGTGGAGGCCATCGTGGCCGAAGGCTTCGAGCGCATCCACCGCACCAACCTGATCGGCATGGGCGTGCTGCCGCTGGAGTTCAAGCCGGGCACCACGCGCCTGACGCTGGGCATCGACGGCACCGAAACCTATGACGTGATCGGCGCGCGCCAACCGCGTGCTGACCTCACGCTCGTCATCCATCGCAAGAACGGTGAGCGTGTGGAAGTGCCCGTCACGTGCCGCCTGGACAGCGACGAGGAAGTCTCGATCTACGAAGCAGGCGGCGTGCTGCAGCGCTTTGCGCAGGACTTCCTGGAATCGAACAAGGAAGCAGCATGAGCCATCCCGCACAGGTGAAGATTCCCGCCACGTACATCCGTGGCGGCACCAGCAAGGGCGTGTTCTTCCGCCTGCAAGACCTGCCGCTGGCCGCACAGGAACCCGGCGCGGCGCGCGATGCGCTGCTCATGCGCGTGATCGGCAGCCCCGACCCATACGGCAAGCAGATCGACGGCATGGGCGGCGCCACGTCGAGCACCAGCAAGACGGTGATCCTCAGCAAGAGCACGCGCCCCGACCATGACGTGGACTACCTGTTCGGCCAGGTCTCGATCGACAAGCCGTTTGTGGATTGGTCGGGCAACTGCGGCAACCTCTCCGCCGCTGTCGGCCCGTTCGCCATCAGCAATGGCCTGGTGGACGCGAGCCGCGTGCCGCAAAACGGCACCGCCGTCGTGCGCATCTGGCAGGCCAACATCGGCAAGACCATCATTGCGCACGTGCCCATCACCAACGGCGCGGTGCAGGAAACGGGCGACTTTGAGCTGGACGGCGTGACCTTCCCGGCGGCGGAAGTGCAGCTTGAATTTCTCGACCCGGCGGCTGAAGAAGACGGTGACGGCGGCGGCGCGATGTTCCCCACCGGCAACCTCGTCGACGACCTCGATGTGCCCGGCGTGGGCACGCTCAAGGCGACGATGATCAACGCCGGCATCCCGACGATCTTCGTGAATGCCGAAGCCATCGGCTACACCGGCACCGAGCTGCAGGACGCCATCAACGGCGACGCGAAGGCGCTGGCGATGTTCGAGACCATCCGCGCGCACGGTGCGGTGCGCATGGGGCTCATCAAGAGCATCGACGAAGCGGCTACGCGGCAGCACACGCCCAAGGTGGCCTTTGTGGCACCGCCGAAGGCGTACGTGTCCTCCAGCGGCAAGAATGTCAGCACGGGCGATGTGGACCTGCTCGTGCGCGCGCTCTCCATGGGCAAGCTGCACCACGCGATGATGGGGACGGCTGCCGTGGCCATCGGCACGGCAGCGGCGATTCCGGGCACGCTGGTCAACCTCGCGGCTGGCGGCGGCGGGCGCAATGCGGTGCGCTTCGGGCATCCGTCCGGCACGCTGCGCGTGGGCGCGGAGGCCAAGCTGGTCGACGGCGAATGGACCGTCACCAAAGCCATCATGAGCCGCAGCGCGCGCGTGCTGATGGAAGGCTGGGTGCGCGTGCCGGGCTAAACGCGGGCGGACACAACGTACATCGAAAAGGGCAGACGCTCGGTGCAATCCACCGAACGTCTGCCCTTTTCGTTTTGGGACCGCATGAAACGCGCTCTCGCCTCAGCACATCAGAACATGGAGCGCAGCGCGATCAACGCTTGCCGCTGACCTGGTCCATGGTCTGGATCAACTCCGCCAGCATCTGCTTGCAGGTGGCGGCATCGGGCTTGCTGGCCCTCAAGGCTTCGAGCGCGCGGTCGATGGCCTTGTCAACGCGGTGCCAGTCCGATGCAGCGCGAGGCTTGAGGCCGGCCTCGGCGCTATCCCATGAGACTTCCAGATCCTTGATGCGGGTCTTCGCGCCGGCCAGATCGCCCTTGTCGACGATGGATGCAGTGTCCACCGCAATCGCCCGGAACGGGCCAAGATCGCCCAACGCAGAGGGCGCAGCGGCATGCGCGGTGTTGATGGTGCCGAGATCGAGGGTCGCGATATGGCCCGCGGCGGCCATGAACAGCACAAGACCAGCGGCAACCAGCGACGGCGTCAGTTTGACGAGCTTCATGACATCTCCTTGGTGGGATGAAAAGGCTTCGGAATTCGGAAATCAGGCGGCCGTGGCGGCCTGAGGGACACGACCTGCGTTGCGTTGGGCAAACCCCACCAGCACAACGATAACGACGAGGAAGACGGCGCTGGTGATCATCGCGCCCAGACCCCATCCGCCGTAGCTTTGCGACTGCGACAGGAAATCCCCCAGCGCGGCACCCAGCGGGCGCGTCAGGATGTAGGCGATCCAGAACGCGCACACCTTGTTCGCACCCAGCGCATAAGCCGCTGCCGCCAGCGCGATGAGCGCGCCGAACGCCACGATGCCCCACTGGAAGCCCAGGCCGAGCGCCTCCGTGGCAAGGTCACCGGCCGCAGTGCCCAGCGCAAACGTGCACAGGATGGCGGCCCAATAGAACAGCTCGCGGCGGCGCGTGTCGATTGCTTGAATCGACAACGTGTGTTCCACGCGATACCAGATCGCAAACACCGCGAGCAGCATCACGCTAAAGACTGCGGTGCTCACATACAGGCTCACGCCCAGCTTGTCGGTCAGCAGGTCGGTGATCTGCGTGCCGACAATGCTCACCAGCACCACCGTCAGCCAGTACAGCCATGGCACGTAACGCTGCGCGCGTACCTGCGCGGCGAGTGCGATGGCAAGCAGCGCAGCCATCGCACCATCGGTGATGGCCGTGCCCAAACCAACGCTGACGGTCAGATAGTCCGCGCCCGTCTCACCCACCGTGGTGGAAAGAATCTTGATGACCCAGAACCCCAGCGCCACCTGGGGCACCTTGTTCAACAGGCCGCGCACCGCACATGCCGATTGTGTGTCCATTGCTTTCTCCGTCAATTGCGCCGTCAACTTCGCGAGCGCTACAAAGTGATGACGTAGACAGGCTAGGCACGCAGACTTAGATGCCACTGAGATGTGGCCGATGTGCTGCCGCGTGATATGGAAGCAACGTTGCGGGTGCGATGCACGCAACGCGCGAGGCCGGTGGCGAGGCGGCCCTGCGTGTGCGCGGTGGTGGCGTCAGCCTGCCAGCGTGTTCTTCATGCCCAGCACTTCAATCGGCGCAATCTCAGGCGCAGACGCCAGCAACTCGGCCGCATTGGCCATGAGCGCCTGGGCTATTGGGCCGTCGAGGTGCGCCTGGCGATCCTGCTCGGTGGCAAACGCATCAAAGATACCGAACACGTTGGGTGCAATGCGCAGCGCAAACCAGATCGGGGTAGTGGCTTCCTGATTGGCCATCTGCAGACCGGCAGCGAGAAAGTCGGCCACGGCCTGTTCCTTGCCCGGCTTGGCGATGAGCCGGGCGAACAACGCGTACTTGATCATCTTGGGTCTCCTGATGCCGCCCAGCGGAGTCTGCGCGGACACCTGTACTTTACAAACCCAAATGCACCGGCGCGAGCTGCGTGCGGCACAGGCGATTACGGTACGGTCAGTGTCTCTGCGCCTTGCAATCTGCGTGCGGGCTCCGTCCTGTGCAGATGTACTGCGTAGGTATCCCACGGCATCTGGAAATCCGGCCCAGCGCTGGCCGCCACCTGCCGCATCACCCGTCCCACCTCGCCACGGTGATAGCCGCCATGGGTGATGACGTGCATCAGCATCTCTTCGCGCATCATGTAGCCCAGGTCACCATCCGTGAACGTGAAGGGCACGGATTCGGACAGCGCGGCCGGCGTGACCGCGCGCACGTAATCGAGATACCACTGATCCACCGTCGCAAGCTCTGCGCGCAATGCCTCCAGGGTGGGCGTCTCGGGCGTGTTGTCGGCAGCAAAGCCATGTGGCTTGCCGGCCAGGTGCGCGGCAAAGATCTTGTTGACCACCAGGCAGTGGTTCATCAGGCGCAGCGCGGTATGCCGCGCTTCGGCGTGCTGCTCAGCGTGCAAGCCTTGCATCGCCTGCATCATCTCTTCGTTCGCCCATGTCTGATAGCGGAACATCCGGAACAGCAGATCGCCTGCGCTCATGCCAGTCACCCCTCGTTCAAACGAAAAATGCAATGGAAACCGGTGTGCATTATCCAAGGTCAAGCGTGCATTGATCCACCTTGTGTGGAACTCATTGGAGGCGGAGGCCAGCGCTGCGGCTACGCAATAAAAAAGCCGTCCAGCGAAAAGCATGGACGGCCAGCTGGCACAGCGTGGATCAATGATGCGGCGAGCCCCCCAGCACACCGCCCACCGTACCCACTGCACCACCCACAGCGCCCGTCACCGGGGCCAGCGGCGTGGCCGCGCCGGTTGAGGTGAGCGATGAACCCACCCCCGTCAGCAGCGCGCCAACCGGCGCCGTCACGCCGGCGGCTGGGTTGGTACCGCCACTTGCTGCGCCACCCAGTGCGCTCGTCACCGGGGCCAGCGGATTACTTCCCGTGCCGCCACCTGCGACGCCGCCCAGGGCCCCGGTCACGGCACCCAGCGGATTGCTGCCACCCGTGGCACCACCCAACGCATTGGTGATCGGCGCCAGCGGGCTGCCCGAGGGACTGCCACCCGGCGTGGAAACCGCACCACCCAGCGCTGCCACCGTGCTGCCCGTGGCCGTCACCACACCGCCCACGTTGGACACCACCGGTGCATTGGTGCCGGTCAGCGACGTACCGACGTTCGCCACCGTACCACCCACGGTCTGCAGCAGGTTCGTCGCGGGTGCGCCCAGGCCTGTGGCGTTGCCCAGCGTCTGCGTGGTGGTGGTGACTTGCGAGGTGAGCGGCACCACGGTCGAGCTGAGCTGTTGCGTGACCTGCTCCACCGGCCCCGTCGACAGGGCCGTACCCAGCGTGCCGCCGGCATTGGCCACCGCCTGCCCCACCTGCGAGACCGCACCGCCCACCGGCGTGGTCACCGGTGCGAGCGGCTGCAGCGGGCCCGTACCCAGACTGGTCACCAGACCGCCCGTGGCATTGACGGTATTGCCCACCTGGGTGACCACATTGCCCGTGCTGGACACCGTGGTCCCGACCGGATTCGGATTGGTGCCCATGCTGCCCAGGCCGGACTGCACGCCCGTGCCAAGCGCCGAGACTGTATTGCCGACGTTGTCGACCACCTTGCTCAACCCAGACGCACCGGGCGCATTGGAGCCGCCCACCGTCGCACCCAGGCCGCTGATGGCACCACCCGTGGCTGTAAGCACACCGCCGCCCTTGGTGGCGACGTCGCCCGTGGGCGTGGTCGAGGCGGTCGTGGTGGACCCGCCCGTGCCGCCCGAACTGCCAGAGCCACCCGAGCCGCCGCCACCGTTGTTGGCGGAGGTGCCGCCACCGCTGGTGCCGCTCATGTCGCCCGAGCCCGAACTGGCGCAGCCGCCCAGTATCAGCAGCCCTGCCAGGGTGGCCGAAAGCAGTGCGCCGCGATGCATTCTCGTCATGTCAGTCTCCCGTTTTAAAAATACGCTTGATAATGCGCCGATCCGCCCTGCCCCATTCATTTTTCAAATGATCAAAACCATTAACTGCTTATCGGCTTGAAATGGAGTCTATGAAGCAACCTCGGTCCGATTGCAAACATTGTCAAACGTGGATAATGCCTTACCGGAGGCCAAACACGCACCATCGACATTCCACAAAGTCAAGCAGGACAATGGCGCAAACGTTCTCGAACCACGGAAGAGAACCGTGATTATGTTTCGAAAGCTGACTCTAAATTACCCAATATGAGTAATGCGACGCAGCCACGCAATGCGGCGTCAAAATCACCGTGTTGCGCGGTGATTTGAGAAAAATGCCGGGCTATGCTTCCCGACGCATCACCTTGGTCAGATGAAACGATTGGCGGACCGCAAACCCCAACCGCTCATACAGCGCGATCGCCGTGCGGTTGTGCTCGAACACATGGAGGATCGGTGTCTTCCCGCGCCGCGCGATGTCGTGCTGCAGAACGCGGATGAGCCGGTTGGCCAGACCCTTGCCGCGGTGCGCATCGTCCACGCAGACGGCGCTGATCTCCACGTAGTCATCCAGTTGCATACGCTCGCCGGCCATGGCGATCAGGCGGCCGCCTTCGCGAATGCCGATGTACTGCCCGGTCTCCTGCGTACGGGTGCGGAATGGGCCAGGCTTGTTGCGCTCGGTCAGAGCAAACATGCCGGCCGCGTCGGCCTGCCCCAGGCGGACGATATCGGTGGTGTCGATGTGCCCGCCAGGGTCGCGCACCACGATCATCTGCTGAAGGATGCCTGCCCGCTCAACGTCGAATTCCGGCGGAACATCGATGGCCGAGCGCGCAAACAGTGACAGTTGCTCACCCGGCTCCAGCAACCCGTGCAGTGCCTGCCAGGCGGCGGGCATCGCGTCAGGGCTGGCAGCAATGGCCGCAAACGGCGCGACATCGGCACGGTAGCGGCAGGCAAGCGGGCCGCCCTGCCGGAAACGCAGGTGGCCACTTGCCAGCGATGACCAGATGGGGTTGTCGAGCACGTGCCTATGGGTTGCGTCATACCGGTGTTCTCTCGTCATGCGGACACGCGCAGCGCGGCCACGTCTTCCTTCCAACGTGCGAGGCGCTGGGCGCGCGCTGGCGCATCGCCGTCGTCACGGCCATAGCGCAGCGCGATGTAACCGGCGGCCACGCGACGCAAGGCGTCGGCCGCCTGCGGAAACTGTGCAGCGGCACGCTCGGCATAGGCCATGGGCCCTTCTGTCAGGCTGCGCGGACAGCCGTGCTTTGCCAGTTGGTCGCACACGCGCTGCCATTGCGCCTGTACCGGATCAGGCTTGGGCTTGCGCTGCTGCCACAGCAGCGGCAGCGCCGCCAGCAGAAAGATCGCCGACACGCCCCACAGCACCGCACGCGGGTCCGCCGCATCCAGCCCCAGCCAGGCAAAGAGCTGCGCCTGCCGGTTGCGGTCGTAGCCGAGCACCCAGCGGTTCCAGCCACTGATGAGGCCATCGAGCCCCCAGCGCGCACTGCGCAGCCACGCGGGCTCTTCCACGCGACGCGAACGGAATTCGCTGGCGGGCACGGCTGCTGCCAGGCCGCGTTCCACGCGTTGCGGCGCGACGGCAGCGGTCGGGTCCACACGCACCCAACCGCGCCCGGCCAGCCACACCTCGGCCCAGGCATGCGCATCGGACTGGCGCACGATGATGTCGCCGCTCACGGCATTCACCTCGCCGCCGAGGTAGCCCACCACCACACGCGCCGGCACACCCGCCGCGCGCATCAGGAAGACGAAGCTGCCCGCGTAGTGCTCGCAGAAGCCGCGGTGCGTACGGAAGAGGAAGTCGTCGATTTGCTGGCCCTGCAGCGGCTCGGGTTGGAGCGTGTACGCAAACGGCGCACTGCCGAACAGCTTGAGCGCAGCCGATACGCGGTCAGCCGGTGGCAATTCGGCCCATTGCGCAGCCAGCGCGCGCGCCTGCTTGTTGCCGGGTGGCAGTGCCAACGCCGTCTGCAGCGTGATTGAGTCAAGCGGTTGCGCGTCATCCACGCGATTGCCGCCCGACAGATCAGGCAGGCGTGAACGCGCGTGGTAGCGCATGCGTTGGTCGATCGGCTGGCGGCTGAGGAACTCCGCGTCAACGCTGCGGCCAATGTCGTCGCGCGCCTCGATCGAGAGGCCACGATCGAGCGCAAACAGCCAGCGCTGGTGCGTGGTTTCCAGCGTGATGTTGTAGTCGACCACGCCCGATTGGCCTGCAACTGCGCTCGCAGAAATGGGTACGCTCCCGGGCAGAGGACGTTGCCGCGTAGCGGCTGCCGTCCATGCCTCGCCATCAAAACGCCACAACACCATGCCGCGCCAGTAGAGCGTATCGAGCGGCGGCGGCATACCGGCAAAGTCGGCACGGAAGGCGAGATCGTCCGACAGGATCAACTGGCCGATCGAGCCAGGTGCCATGCGGTCCGTGATGCCGCTCGTGCCGGTTTCAGCAGAACGCGGCAGGCTCCACAGCGGATGATCGAGACGCGGAAACAGCAGGAACAACACGGCAGCACACGGCAGGCCCATCGCCACCAATCGCATCAACATGCGCACCGGCGACACACGCATGCGTGCCTGCGGATGCAACAGCAGCAGCCAGTTGCGCAGCAGCAGCGCTGCCGTCGCCAGCAAGGTGACGGCCAGCCAGGGCGGCTGGTCAAACAGCGTTTGCGAGAGCAGCAGGAAGCAGCACAGTTGCGTGGCCAGAATGCCGTTGCGCACGGTGTGCGACTCCATCAGCTTGAGCACGAGAAACGCACCCAGCAACGCTACCGACAGATCACGGCCAATGTTGCCGCCGGTACGCAGGGACAGCGCCAGCGTCACGAGCAACGTGACCACGCCTGTGAAGCCCAGCACCCACTTGCCTGGCAACGGCGCGCGACGCACCCACAGCAGTGTGCGCCAGAGCAGCAGCACGCCAAACACGGCACACGTCACCAACGGCAGCGCGCGCAGCAGCGGCACCAGCACGACGGCGAGTTGCACGATCAGCCAGCCGTGCTCGCGGTGCGTGAGGGCACGGGCGGCGCCGAACGCCGCGGCTTCGGTGCCGATGATGGCGGTGCTCATGCTGCCGCCTCCGCATCCTCGGGCATGGCCGGCTTGCCCCACAAGGCCAGCGCGCGCAGGCACGCATCACGATGTGCAGCCCCCCGCGAAGGTCCCAGCGAGACACCCGGCAAGATCAGCGTGTATTCGGGTTCGTCGCCGGCGGGCGCGTGTTCGGCGGCCAGCACCCAGGCGCACAGGCGCGACAGGCGTTGCTCCGCGTGCATGGAGGGCGGCAGCGCATCCCAGGCGAGCACACACTGCGCGTGGCGTACCTGCTGGCCGGTGCGGCTCATCCACGTGTCGAGCCGCGCGCTGTGCTTCCAAGCGATGCTGCGCAGTGCGTCGCCCGGGCGATAGGTGCGCAGCTGGTCGGCGGACTCTTCGACCTGGGTGCGGGCAGCACGCGGGTTGTCCTCCTCGCCCGGGTCGGGTGCGAAGCTGGCGGGCAACGGTGGTACGGCAGGCTCGGGTTCGGGATAGACCAGCAGCGTAAGCGGCGCATCGGCATAGCTCCACGCGCGAAACAGGCCGAGCGGGAAGCGCGTCGATACCGTCAGGCGCGGCAGCTTGAACCAGCCACGCGGTTGGGCGGCAAACGCCAGCGCGGCCACCGTGGCGTCTTGCGCATCGAGCGCGGCCTCGACCGGTGCTGCCTCACGCGCGCTCACATCCACACCCACGCGCGCCCACGATGTGACGTTGGCCAGCGCCACGCTCACGTTGAGCGCATGCCCGGCAAACACGGCCTCGCCCGCCGCACCGCGCACTTCCAGGTCGACCAGGTTGCGGTGTGTCTGCCACATGGCTGCCGCTGCCACGCCGGCCAGCACGAACGTCAGCAAAAAACCCAGGCTCACGTTGTAGTTGAGCGAGGTGATGAGCATGACCACGAGCAGCAGCGCAAAGCCCACGCCGGCCGCCGTGGGCAGGATGTAGACGTGGTTGCGATCCAGGCGGATGCGGCCTTCGCGCGGTTTGCGCGGCCGTTGCAGAAAGCGCTGCACGCGCGCCCGCGCGAAGCGGATGCCGGGCAGTGCTGCCAGGCCCGCACACAGGATGCGAAACGGCGTGCGAAACAACGCACGCAACGGTGCAAGCAACAGTGAAGTGAAACGCGCCATGGCGCCGTGTGCTTAGGGAATGGCGACCGTATCGAGCAGCCGCTGCGCCAGCGCGGTGGCCGACAACGTACCGCCCGTCGGCAGCAGCCGGTGCGCGGCCACCGCCTTGAACACCGCCTGCACATCTTCGGGCAGCACGGCATCGCGGCCATCGATGAGCGCCCAGGCACGGGCCGCCGCCAACAACGCCAGACCGGCACGCGGCGACAAGCCCATCTGCACCTGCGCATCGGTGCGCGTGGCATTCACCAGCGCGAGCACGTAGTCCACCAACGCGGGTGCCACGTGTACGGCATCGGCGGCAACTTGCAGCGCGACAACCTGCGCGGCGGTCAGCACAGGCTGGATGTCCTGCGGCGCGCCGCCGCCCAGATACAGCGCACGCTCCGAACTTTGATCGGGATACCCAAGCGACAGCCGCATCGTGAAACGATCCAACTGCGATTCGGGCAGCGGGTGCGTGCCGATCTGGTTGAGCGGGTTTTGCGTGGCAATCACGAAGAACGGCTCGGGCAGCGGATACGTGGCGCCGTCGTGCGTCACCTGCCCTTCGGCCATCGCTTCAAGCAGCGCGCTCTGCGCCTTGGGCGTGGCGCGGTTGATCTCGTCGGCCAGCACCACCTGCGCGAACAGCGGGCCGGGGTGGAATTCAAACGCGCCCTTCTCTTTCACGTAGATCGACACGCCGATCAGGTCGGTCGGCAGCAGATCGCTGGTGAACTGCACGCGTTGATATTGCAGCCCGAGCGTGCGGGCCAGCGCGTGCGCGAGCGTGGTCTTGCCCACACCGGGCAGGTCTTCCAGCAGCAGATGCCCGCGTGCCAGCAGGCACGCCAGCGCGAGGCGGATCTGCAGCGGCTTGCCGAGCACGATGCGGTCGAGCGCACGTTGCGCCTGCGACAGCGCCGCGGGCAAGGACAGCGGCTGCACGGGCGCGGTGTGTGTCGGCCGGACAGAAGAAACAGGAGAGAGCGGGACTTGGTTGGGCGTCATCGAATCGGGTGCAGCCGAAGCAACAATGCCAGCGAGTGTAGCGGCATCGTGCAGCACCCGCGCGCTCGTGACGCGACTACAACATCAGTCCGGTTTGCACACCGGGATATTGGCATCGAGCAGAACGCGCGCCGTGCGCGGCAGGCTCTTGATCAACCGCGGTGCGTCGGTGCCGAAGGTCTGGCTGGCGGTATAGGCCCCCTCGATCAGGAAGGCAAGATCGTCGGCCAGCGCATCGGGGTCGGTGGCGCCGGCGGCTTCGGCGCGATCGCGCAGGCGCGAAAGCAGCAGCGCCTTGTTGCGCTGGACGAACTGCCGCGCCGCATGCGACAGATCCGGAAACTCCGCCGCCACGTTCACGAACGGGCACCCTCGATAACCAGGACGCGAGGCACGCTCGGAGACATCGATAAAGAACTGCAGCAGTTGCGCGCGCGCGTCGTCCGGGTGCTTGGCCATGCTCGCGTTGAAATAGCCCCAGAAGTTCTCGTCGCTGCGCTCCAGGTACGCGAGGACGAGGTCGTCTTTCGACTTGAACTGGCGGTACAGGCTCATCTTGTTGACGCCCGCCTTCTCCACCACCGCTTCGATGCCCACGGCCCGCACGCCTTCGTAGTAAAACAATTGACGGGCGGCCTCGAGCAGGCTGGCGTGCGCGTCCTCACCGCTGATGCGGCGGGGCGTCGGCTTGGGTTGCTCAACGGAAGGAGAAACGGCGCGTGGACCGCGTGCTGCCATGTAACGACTCCTGCAGACGCGGTCGGAGGCAAACCCCCAGCCGCATCGGTGACATTCGATTGCTGCTTGACATGTTACCGAGCGGTACCTACCATCGCAAGCACGTTGTTACCGGTCGGTAACGAATAGCACATTGTCGAGCCCACAAGAATCGAACGCCGGAATCGGACGCCCCCATGCAGAGACTTGCCCGCCTCATCGCCCCACGTTTCCACTACAGCTGGCTCGCCCTGGCCGTGGTGTTCCTGATCCTGTTGTGTGCGGCCGGCACGCGCGCCACGCCCAGCGTGATGATGCTGCCGCTTGAGCACGAGTTCGGCTGGAGCCGCGGCACGATCTCGCTGGCCATCTCGATCGGCATTGCGCTGTATGGGCTGACGGGGCCGTTTGCGGCGGCGTCGATGCAGTACTTCGGTATCCGCCGGACGGTGCTGGTCGCGCTGGCCGTGCTGGTCTCGGGCACCGCGCTCTCGGCCATGATGCGCGAGCCCTGGCAAATGGTGCTGCTGTGGGGCGTGATGGTGGGCGGTGGCACGGGCGTGGCGGCCATCACCCTGGGCGCGACGGTGGTCAACCGCTGGTTCACCTCGCACCGCGGGCTGGCAATGGGCATCCTGACAGCCAGCTCTGCCACCGGCCAACTCGTCTTCCTGCCGATGATGGCGGCGGTGGTCGAGCGCTACGGCTGGCGCCCGGTGGTGCTGATCGTGGCCGGCGCGCTGACGCTGCTGCTGCCGATCGTTGCGATGCTGCTGCCGGAGTCGCCCAAGAGCGTGGGCCTGCGCACCTACGGCGAGCCGGCCGACGCGCCGGAGGTTGACCAAGGCCCACGCGCCAATCCGATCACTCTGGCCATGAACACGCTTGTGCAGGCCATGCGCAAGCGCGATTTCTGGCTGCTCTTCTTCAGCTTCTTTATCTGCGGCGCCAGCACCAACGGCTATATCGGCACGCACTTCATCGCCATGTGCGCAGACCACGGCCTGACCGAGGTCAAGGGCGCAAGCCTGCTGGCGGTCATGGGGATTTTCGACCTGGTGGGGACCACGCTGTCGGGCTGGCTGTCCGACCGCTACAACAGCCGCGTGCTGCTGTTCTGGTACTACGGCCTGCGCGGGCTGTCGCTGATCTACCTGCCGTATGCGTTCGGCTTCGAGTTCTTCGGCCTGCCGGTGTTCGCGCTGTTCTATGGGCTGGACTGGATCGCCACCGTACCGCCGACCGTGCGCCTGACCAACGACGTGTTCGGCAAGGCGGCGGCGCCCATCGTCTTTGGTTGGATCGTCGCAGGGCACCAGCTGGGCGCGGCGTTTGCCACGCTGGGCGCGGGCATGATGCGCTCCACGCTAGGCAACTACACGCTGGCCTCGATGATCTCGGGCGGGCTGTGCGTGGCAGGCGCCTTCCTGGTGCTGCGCATCCACCGCACGCCCAAGCAGGATGCAGAGCGCGCGGGTCAACCGGCTACCGCGTAATCAGGGCTTCAGGAAACCATACTTGGCCAGCACTGCCTGGCCAGCCGGCGACATCACAAACGCCACGAAGTCGGCTGCCTGCTGCGGCTGCTTCGTGCCGGATGTCACAGCGATCGGGTACGTGAGCGGCACGTTCAGCGGCACGGGGCTTGCCACCTTCACCTTGTCGGCAGCAATGGCGGCATCGGTGGAAAACACCAGGCCCGCCTCGACCTCGCCGCGCGACACGTAATCCAGCGCCTGGCGCACGTTCTGCGCCAGCACCGCCTTAGCCTCAACCGGCTCCCACAGCTTGGCGGCTTCCAGTGCACGCTTGGCATAGCGGCCCACCGGCACCGACGCCGGGTTGCCGATCGCCACGCGCTTCACCTCGGGCTTGGTCAGATCCGTCAGCGCATGCACGGGCACCGTGCCCGTGGTCGGCACGATCAGCACGAGCTGGTTGGCAACAAAGTCATGACGCGTGTCTGCCTTGATGACCTTTTCGTCCATGGCCTTGTTCATCGCTTCCTGATCGGCGGAGGCAAACACATCAGCCGGGGCGCCGCGCACGATCTGCTGCATCAGCACATCCGACGCGCCAAAGTTGAGCACGACCTTGGTATCCGGATGCTGCGCTTCGTACTGCTGGGCGATCGTCTTGAAGGCGTTGGTCAGGCTGGCAGCTGCCGAGACGACCAGATCAGCGGCATGCGCCGGTGCAGACAGACCCAGCGACAGCGCAGCAACCAGACCAATGGCGCGCACGTGCGTGCGAAGCGAGAAACGTTGCATGAGAGACCCAGATGGATGGAGAAATGATCGTCGTAATATACGAGCCGATATAACGGCTGGTCAACGCGCCGCGGCTCATGCCGGGTATCACGCGATGGTCATGGCTCGACTCAGGTGACGCGCGCCGCTTCGTCGATGCAGTCGGCCAGGCGGCCGGCAATGGGCTGGCGACTGTGGCGCGGGCGTTCGATCAGGCCGATCTCGCGGGTGAAGGTGTCGTCGCCCAGGCTGATGGCGCGCACGCCGGGCGGCCATGCGCCCTGTGCGGCGGTCTGCGGGGCAAGCGCCACGCCCTGTCCGCGCGCCACGAGCAGCGTCATGCCTTGCAGCTCGTCGAGTTCGATCACATCGTGCGTGGTGATGTGCTGGTCGCGCAGGAACTGGTCAACCCGGCGGCCACCGAACGAACGGCGGTCGTAACGGATGAACGGCTGGTGCTCCAGCAGGACGCGCCAGTCATCGCCTGGCAGGCTGTCAGGCACAAGCAGTACGAAAGGTTCGGCCACCAGCGTGCGCCATTCAAGATCGGCCGGCACGGCAAACGGCGGGCGGATCAGCACGGCCAGGTCGATCTCACCAGCATCCACCAGGCCGAGCAGGTCCAGCGACACGCCCGGCAACACGCGCGCGCGGCAATGCGGGAATTCGGTCCGGAACTGCACCAGCGCATCCACCAGGAACGACGTCTGCACTGAAGCAATCGCGCCCACGCGAACAAGGCCGCGCTGCTCGTTGCCGCCGGCCTGATCGCCCAGGCGGTCGTACAGCGTGACGATGTGCTCGGCCAGCGCCAATGCATCGCGCCCGGCGGCGTTGAGCGTGGCCGAGCGGCCGGTGCGATCGAACAACTGAAAGCCGAGCGACTCCTCCAACCGCTGGATCTGCGCACTCACCGCCGATTGCGTCAGGCCAATGCGCTCGCCCGCGCCCGCAAAGGTGCCGTGCCGGGCAACGGCAATGAAGGTCTTGAGTTCTCGAAGCATGAGGCGCGCAGATCAGGAGAGAACCGCAAGGATACGCGCGCCGTGCTGACTGACTTCGGCCGTCTTACTTGGCAAACAGCGATGCCATGTTGGCAAACGCCTTCATCTCCATCGCATTGCCCGACGGGTCGAGGAAGAACATCGTGGCCTGCTCGCCCACTTCGCCCTTGAAGCGGATGTGCGGCTCGATGATGAAGTCGATGCCGGCGGCGCGCAGCTTGTCGGCAGCGGCTTCCCACTCAGCCATCGAGAGCACCACGCCAAAGTGGCGCACCGGCACGTTGTCGCCGTCGACGGCGCTGGTCTTGCGGTGGCCGATTTCGTCCGGCGCTAGGTGGGCGACGATCTGGTGGCCGTAGAAGTTGAAGTCGACCCAGTCTGGCGAGCTGCGGCCCTCGGGGCAACCAAGAATGTCGCCGTAAAACGCGCGCGCGGCGGCAATGTCGTGCACGGGGAAGGCAAGGTGGAACGGGGCAAGCACAGGTGTCACGTTGCTCATGGTGTGGGGCACAGAACAGGAATGGTTGGAATCGGGCGGCGCCGGCACGCAGGAGGGGGGGGCCACCCACGCACCAGGCCACGCGAAAGAGTCTATGCGCACCAACTCATCCACAAAAGCGATGTTTTTTTGCACTGAGCACCATGAATTTCGATGAATCAGGCAAAAAAGAAGCCGCACAACGGCGGCGAAAGAGACACGCAGTAAGCACACCTGCATGGGGTGCAGGCGCGCGAAGGAGGAAAGATCAGGCGAAAACGAAAGGCGTGATGGCCGCTTCGACCTGCGCCAGCGGCAGGCGCACGGTGCACACGGTGGCGTCGCCCGGCACGCCGGCCACGTGGAAACCCGCATCACGGGCCAGGCCGATCATGCGGCGGTTGGTGGAGAGCACTTCGCCAAAGACTTCGCGGGCGCCGGAGACACGCGCGGCCCGCACCAGCGTAGCGAACAGGCGCCGGCCCACGCCCTTGCCCTGCCAGGCATCGGCCACCAGCATGGCGAACTCGGCAACACCGTCTTCGATGACAAAGCGGCCGTCAGCGATCAGGTCTTCGCCGGTGCCACCCGCGCGGGCCACGCTCACGATCAGCGCCATGTGGTTGACGTAGTCGATCTGCGTATACGCGGCGAGCATCTCGTCAGACAGCCGGCCGCCGCCTACCAGAAAGCGCGCATAGCGCGACTCGGACGACAACCCCTCGACCAGGGCGGCCTCCAATGGAGCGTCTTGCGGCAGAATCGGGCGCACGGTGGCGATGGAGCCGTCGTGCATGGTCCAGCGGTCGATCCATTCGGCGGGGTAACGGTGGATGGTGTAAAGCATGGGGATCTCCTCACGCGATGGATCGTTTTGTGATTGTCAGAGCGGGATCGCCACCTGACTTTTCAATTTGAACCTAGATTAGCAGAAACCCTGACTTTTGCAAGCAAAGTCAGAATTGACTATGATTTTGGTATGAGAATCCCAGAACCCTTCCCCGTCCCTGCGGCGTCCGAGTTGGTGGCGTCAATGGAACAGCCGTGCTCGATCGCGGCGGCGGTGTCGATCGTCGGCGAGAAGTGGACGCTGCTCGTGCTGCGCGAGGCGTTTTCGGGCGTGACGCGATTCGACGAGTTCCTGCGCCGCACGGGGTGCTCGACGGCGATCCTGTCGTCGCGGCTCAAGGCACTGGTGGCCTACGGCATCCTGCGCCGGGTGCCATATCAGGAGCCCGGCGACCGTGTGCGCGATGCGTACCGACTGACGCGTGCGGGCGTCGATCTGCTGCCCGCCATCGTGGCGCTCATGCAATGGGGCGACCGCTATCTCACCCCCGACGGCGAAGGCCCGATGCTGCTGCGCGACCGCGAAAGCGGCACGCCGATCCACGTGGCGCTGGTCAACGCGCTGGGCGAACCGGTGGCGCCCAAGAACTCGATGCGCGAACCGAACCCGCGTTACAGCCATGGCAATCATCCGCCGGCGGATGACGCCGGCACGCCAGCGGCTGACAGGTAACAAGCAGGTAACGCACAACTTTACACGTTAGCCAAAACCCCCTATCGTCGCGGATGGACGGGCGTACGCCCTGCTTTTTGTCGTCTTTTCCTAAAGTCATCCCGCGCTTGGTCGTTCTCTCTCTCCTGACGACCACCTTTTCCGATCTCGACCTCGCCGCACACGCACGGACCCACGACCGCCATGCCCGATGCCGTGGTACCGCTCTACCACCAGATCTACGTTGTCCTGCGCCAGCAGATTCTCGAAGGCAAATTCGGGGATGGGCCGATGCCGGGCGAGATCGAACTCGCCCGTCAGTTTGGCGCGTCGCGCGTCACGATGCGGCGCGTGTTCGATTACCTGGTCAAGGAAGGGTTGGTGCGCCGCCACCGCGGCATGGGCACCTTCGTGGTCAAGCCCGATGACCCGCTGGTGATGGGCGGCGGGCAGACGCTACTGCAGAACATCATCGACGTGGGCGAGCGTACCTCCGCCGTTGTCGTCGAATTTGAAGACGTGCTGGCCCCGCCCGACGAGGCCAAATGCCTGGACCTGGCCCCCGGCACGCCGATCAAGAAGCTCGTGCGCGTGCGCCATCTGGAAGACACGCCCATGGCGCTCATCACCACGTGGCTGCCGCTGGACGTGACCAGCAAGCTCACGCTCGAGCGCCTGGCAAACCAATCGCTGCTGCGGTTGATCGAGGCCTCCGGCGTGCGGATTGATCGCGCGTCGCAGGTGGTCTCGGCGCGGCTGGCGGATGTGGCGACGGCACAGTATCTGGACGTGGCCGTCGGTGCGCCGCTGCTGTCAGTGCAGCGCATCGTGCGTGAGATGAGCGGGCGCCCGGTGCAACTGCTGCAGGGCCTGTACCGGCCCGACCGCTACGAGTACCGCATGGAACTCTCGCGCGTGGGCGAAGACCGTGCCCGCCTGTGGATCGACAACGCCGGTCACGACGTGCAGGGCGGCCACAGCGAAGACGTGGAAGAGGCTTCGCCACCATCGCCCGCACCGGCCAACGAACGCGCCTGACTGGGTAGGGTCGACATCACCGACAGCGGGGTTATTCCGCCGTCAGCAACCTCAAAGGAAAGTTGCTAGGATCGCCGCTTCGCTGCGACGCAGCAATCTTCCCATGAGGTTCCCATGTCGGCCTCGCCTGTTTCTCCCACACCCGCCACACCCGCAACGCCCTCCACATCCGCCGCCACGCGCCATGAAAGCGATCGGCAAGGACTGATCCGCCTGCTCACGGCCGGTGCCGGCATCAGCGTGGCGTGCATCTACCTGAACCATCCGCTGCTCGGGCTCATCAGCCGCGACCTGGCCATCGCGCCGCATGCGCTGGGCGTGTTGCCCACGCTCACGGCCGCCGGCTACGCCAGCGGCATCTTCTTCTTTGGCCCGCTGGGCGACCGTTACGACCGCCGCCTCGTCATCCTGTGGAAGGCGGTACTGCTCACGCTCGCGCTCATCGGCAGTTGCCTCGCGCCCAACCTGCCGCTGCTGGCAGCCTCGGGCTTTGTGATCGGGCTGTCGGCCACCATTGCGCAGGACTTCGTGCCCAGCGCCGCTGCCATCAGCACAGACCTGAATCGCAACCGCAACATCGGCACGGTGATGACGGGGCTGCTGATCGGCATCGTCAGCTCGCGCGTGTTCAGCGGCATCGTGGCGGACCACTTCGGCTGGCGTGCAGCATTTGGTGTATCAGCAGTGGCGATCGTCGGGTTGGCGATTGCCGTGCGCGCGTCCCACTTTGGCGTGGCACCCGCCACGCGGCAGCCGTACTTCACGCTGCTGCGCTCACTGGGCACGCTGTTCATGCAGCATCCGCGGCTGCGGGCGTCGGCGCTGACGCAGGCGTTCATCGGCATTGCGTTTTCGGGGTTCTGGTCGACTGTGGCACTACACCTGACGAGTTCGCTCGGACTGTCGACGGGCCAGGCGGGTCTGCTGGGGCTGGCAGGCGCGGCGGGTGCGCTGGGTGCGAGCATTGCCGGGCGCCTGTCCGGCCGCGTGGCACCCGGCCACATCGTCGTGGGCGGTGCACTGCTGATGGCAGTGACGTTTGCTGCGATGACGCTGTTTCCACACTCGCTCATCGCCATCGTGATCGGCACGCTCCTCTTTGACGTGGGCGTGCAGGCGGCGCTCGTCTCGCACCAGACCATCATCTATGCGCTGGCGCCGGAAGCGCGCAGCCGCATCAACGCAGTGTTCATGACGGCGCTGTTCATCGGCATGTCGGTGGGCGCGTATGGTGCCAGCCTGGCGTGGACCAGCGCGCGCTGGTCGGGGCTGATGACGTTCTGCGCGGTGGCGTCGGTCGTGGCGCTGGTATTGCGCGTGGCATTCAACGCGCGACAGGGGGCCCGTTGAATGGAATGGGCAAAACTGGCATGACGCCAGCAATGAGCGTACCCATTTCTGCGTAACCCCAAACCGCCGGAAGTGCCCTGTTTCGCGCACTTCCGGCAACGCGCCATCTCGCTCATCGGGGCAATTCCGGGGCGCGGCAATCCGTCACTTGTCGCTACAATTCTGTGGGTCGGCTTCACGCCATTCCACAAGAACACTCACCCCGAGACGCTCCCATGGACATCACAGCCAACCAGCAAGCCGTCGACCCACATGACACCCGGCGCCGCATCCTCGCCATCGTCGGCGCATCATCGGGCAACCTGGTCGAGTGGTTCGACTTCTACGTCTACGCATTCTGTTCGCTGTACTTCGCGCCGGCGTTCTTCCCCAAAGGGGATCCGACAACGCAGTTGCTGAACACGGCCGGCGTGTTTGCAGCGGGCTTCCTCATGCGGCCGATTGGCGGCTGGCTGTTCGGCCGCATTGCCGACAGGCACGGCCGGCGCACGGCCATGATGATCTCGGTGCTGATGATGTGCGGCGGCTCGCTGCTGATCTCGGTCTTGCCTACCTACGCACAGATCGGCGCACTCGCACCGTTCCTGCTGCTGGTGGCGCGCCTGTTCCAGGGCCTGTCGGTGGGCGGGGAATACGGCACCAGCGCCACCTACATGAGTGAAGTGGCACTTGCCGGGCGGCGCGGTTTTTTTGCCTCATTCCAATACGTGACGCTGATCGGCGGTCAGTTGGGCGCGGTGCTCGTGCTGGTGATCCTGCAGCAGTTCCTGAGCACCGCTGAAATGGAAGCCTGGGGCTGGCGCATTCCGTTTGTGGTGGGGGCTCTCACCGCGTTGATTGCGCTATACCTGCGCAAGTCGCTGCACGAAACGCAGACCACCGCATCGCGCAAGGCCGAGGACGCGGGCACGATCCGCGGCGCGTGGAAACATAAAGGCGCGTTCCTGCGCGTGATCGGCTTTACCGCCGGCGGCTCGCTGATCTTCTACACGTTCACGACGTACATGCAGAAGTACCTCGTCAACACGGCACACATGGACAAGAAAACCGCCTCCAACGTCATGACGGTGGCGCTGTTCGTGTACATGCTGCTGCAGCCGGCGTTCGGCGCGCTGTCCGATCGCATCGGCCGCCGCAATTCGATGCTGCTGTTCGGAGCACTGTCGGTTATCGGCACGGTGCCGCTGATGAACGCACTGGCCACGGTGTCGAGCCCGGTCGCCGCATTCAGCCTGATTACGGTGGCACTGGCCATCGTCAGCTTCTACACGTCGATCAGCGGCTTGATCAAGGCCGAGATGTTCCCGCCGGAGGTGCGTGCGATGGGCGTGGGCCTGTCATATGCCATTGCCAACGCGGTGTTCGGCGGCTCGGCCGAATACGTTGCGCTGTGGTTCAAGCAGGCCGGCAGCGAGTCGACGTTCTACTGGTACGTGACCGCGCTGTGCGCCGTGTCGTTCATCGTGACGTACTTCATGCCCGACCCGAGCAAGGAAGGGTATCTACGCCACGAGCCGTGAGCGCAGCCTGAAAACGCCGCATCTGCCGTTGGCGCTCTGTTCATGACGGAGCGCCAACGACAGACAAAAGGCTGTACCTAAATCATATCCGGATGATTAACTCAGTCTAGCCACCAATAATCTGGGGCTGCCAATAATCCGAATACTGAGTTCAGTTTTTCTTTCTGCAGCAGCCGACACTGATCCGTCATTGAACGGATGAGGTCGCAGACTGCCCCCCCCCAACGCCCCTCCACCAACCCACTCCAAGCGGGGCTGGCGCATGCACGCCCATCGCGGCCTGCTTGGAGAATCCTGACGTTGCGCTGAGCGATCTTCATGCCACTAAAGGCAGATCAATTAATGTCAGATTTACTGGAAAATTAATTATCAAGAATAATAATCGCAGATCAAAATTACAAAGACCATTAGATCTGACTTTTATATTATTAAAATGTGAAAAACGCGATCCCGCCTCGTATAATATTTTGACAGCCGGCAAACATAATCCTATTCCTACTCATGTTCCCAACGCGGAACATAATCTCACAGGAGGTAATATGGCTACTGAACCGCGAGTCATCAGACTGCGCGCCAACACCACGTTTTTCCTTGGCGTCCAAGATCAGATCGCATACTCCCCCGCGAAGCTTAAGCAAAACGGCGATGGTCAGACCACGATCTGGGAAATTGAGTGGAGTAAGAACGCGATCCTGCTGCACTCTTCCCAAGGGTGGCTTGCCCTCGACTTCCAGGGCCAGCGCGCAGCAAGCGAGGTACCGCTGATCGTGTCGCCTTATAACGGTGCGCCCACGCCCACCCAGCAGTGGAGCTTCTTTGTGCGGCCGGGTTACATCACGTCCCTCGCCAATCAGTCTTTGGTGGTCGACCTGAAGGACCGGGTGATCAAGGATGGCCAGCCGATCTGGGGCTATCCGTTCAACGGCTCGCCTGCTCAGCAGTGGGCGCTTTTGAGTCCGTTTGAAGCCCTCGAAGAAGCCCTCGAAGAGGCTGCCGAAACTGCTTGATCCCGCATCGGCCAGACTGGAAAGCGGCGGGTTCATCCTGCCGCTTTTTCTTTGGTGTGATGATGTTTTCGCTGATGACGCCTTGCCGTTGAGTTCCGCCGTGTCCGCAGGAGAAGTCGGCGTCAACGTCGTCGCCCTGAACGCTGTGCGGAATCGTCGTAACGATGTGGGCGCCGAACGTTGCCGCCCCCCCTGCGCGGCCTGCACGCAAGTCATGCCAAATGCGTTGTCCTGATGCACCACGGCAACGCGCTTGAGCCCCACGGTCGTTGCTTGCTGAATCATCCTGGCCACTTCGCTCGAATACGGCGCGCGAGTATGGAACAGGGGCGCAGTCGCTTTTCGCACGGCTTCCGCGCCGGTCAGCGTGCCGACGACCGGAAAACGGTATCGCTCGATCAGCGGCAATGCGGCGGCTGTATTGCCTGTACCGCCAAGACAAGCAAGGCCAAATACGTCATCACCAACAAACGCGCGGATATTGGCCGCGGTGGTCTTCTCGGGTACGTATTCGTCTTCCAGGTGTTTCAGCTCCAGCTTGCGACCGTGCACGCCTCCTAGCATGTTCACGTGGTTGAAGTAGGCAAGCAGTCCGTTGGTGTAGTTGCGGTACACCCCATCCCAAATGCTGTTGAAGCCGATGGACTGCCCAAAGATGATCTTGTCGGTATGCACGCCGGGCTCAGCCGCTCGAGCGATCGGCACCACCATTGCGCCGCCGGCCAGCGTGGCAGCACCTCGCATGAACTGTCTTCGATCCATGTGTCCCCTCCTTGTTGTATGGAGCGGTTGCGAACGAAGACGCGCTCTGACAACCGTGAGCGTGGCTCGCGCGAAAGACCCATCGCCACTTGTCGCAGCCGCGCATTGGTCGGCACCACCTAGTGGCCCATCAGTCGTCGGACCAGTTCGATCGCCGTGTTGGCGCCGTACTTCTTCATGAGCCGCGCGCGGTATATTTCAACCGTGCGCGGACTGATGTCGAGTTGCTTGCCGATCTGCTTGCTGCTTTTTCCTTCGATGAGTTGCGCAGCCACATCGCGCTCGCGTGGTGTCAGCTCGACCGCCATCGGCCGATGCGCCGATAGGTCTTCGAACGTCCAGATGCCCTCGCCCAGCGGTCGGTCGCGATCGAATGCCCGACCGGTCACATGGCACCAGAACAACTCGCCGTTGGCGCGTTTCATGATGCGCTCGTCCGAATAGCTGCCGCGTACGTTGTTGATGGGTGCAATACGTGCGCCCATGCGTTCGAAATCGCCCTGGCTTGGGTAGAGCATCTCGAATGACTGGCCGATGATGGCTCCGCATGCGTGGCCGAAGATGCGAGCCGCCTCTTCGTTCACGTCGAGCACCACGCGCTCCCGGGACATCGCCATGCCCACCGGAGCGCGCCGGAAGAGGGTCTGATAGTCGAAGGTTGGCATCGGCGTCTGTACGGTCTGACTCAAGAGTGGAATGGCGCCGGCCCCAATTCCATTCAGCCATGGCTGAACGCACTTGGGACCGGCCTGCTTAGCGGCCGCTACGGCCACGTCGGTGCTGGCTTACGGGCAATTGCCGACGATGTAGTAGCCGGCCGCCGTCTGCGCCAAGGTGCTCGTATAGAACAGGTTGTCCAGACCCATGCTTTGGTTGGAGCCGTTGGCGTAGGCCACACCGCCGCTGTCGTGCGCCCGCCCAGCCTGCACGTGGGCGTAATTGCTAGCCGTGGTGGCCGTGCAGGCAAAGCTCGATTGCGTCTTGGCCGACACGGCGGTCGACTGCGCGCTTTCACCCGCCGTCGGGTCGATCTCGGTCACCGTGTAGCTGTAGGTGGTACCCGCGATCAAGCCCGAGTCGGTGTACGTCGTGGACGTGGATGACCCCACCTTGCTGCCGTTGCGGTAGACGTTGTAGCTGGTCGCGTTGGTCACCGCATTCCACGACAGCGAAACGCTCGTGGTGGTCGTGCCCGTCACCGCCAGGCCGGTGGGCGTGCTGCCAGACTGCACCGGCCCACTACCGGCACGCAGGTTGTTCTTCACCCAGTAGTCCATGACGAATGCCGGGTAGTTGATGTGCGTGGCATCGACGTAATTGGTGTTGTCGCCGCCGGTACCGGCCGGCCACGCGTGTGCCATACCTGAGACGGAAATCTCGTGCGTGCGAAGCTTGCCGTTGCTATCGGTATAGGGCGTATTGGTACCGCCACCCGAAATCGAAACCGTCGCACCCTTCGTGAAGGTGCCGCCGTAAATCTGGCGGAAGGCTGCAGTGTCCATCGGACCATACGCTTGCGCCACGGTGTAGTCCGACGTCCCCCACACGGCGCCGGCGATCTGCGTGTTGAAGCTGCTGGCGTTCGACCCTGCCCACGCCTTGCAGTTGTTGGCCGCCGTCGTGGCGGTGTAGCCGGAAGGTACGTAGCCGATCTGCGAGGTGGTGGTTCCCGGCGGCGGGCCAGCGTTGATGCCGATGCCCGCAAAGATGTCCGGCGCGATACAACCCAGCACCATGGTCATGCCGCCACCGGAAGACAAGCCGGCCACGTAAACCTGGTTCGGGTCGATGGCGTATTGCGAGTTGGTGACGAAGCGGTTGACGAGGTCCAGCAGCACGCCCACGTGTCCGCTCGTGCGGCTGGGCGACGTGTTGGCGTAGTCCCAGCAGTGGTTGCTGTAGACGTTGCCGGTGGCATTGGGTGCGAGGATGACGGCGCCATATTGCTCGGCAATCGTCTTCCAATTGAAGCCCGCACCGTTAGCGTTGTCGATCACGTCGCCGGACGCGGTTTGCAGGCAACCATGCAGCACCAGCACCAGGGCGCGCTTGCCGTTGGGCGTGGTCGGCTGACTGGCTGGCCAATAAAAGTAGCCGGTCAAATTACCGCCATTGGCCGTATCTGTAGCCCAGGTTTGTTGGCTGCTCCACGCGCCGGGCCCGGCGGTGACCGCCGCGTGCGCTGAAAACGTTGCCAGCGCGGTCATCAGTGCGACAGCCAGCACGTAAAGCCACTGCCATCGATATCCGAATGGGTGTTTCATGGTGTCTCTCTCCTATTGAGGTGGTCTTGCTTTGCTGCCTTCACTGCAACGAAAACCAACGTACGGCGGGTACTGCGCAACCGCGTTGCCGTGGAGTTTTTTTTATATGAGACATGATTCATATTTCATCGTGTAACCGCACGAGATGCCGCATGTATCAGAACTGAACTGAAAAAAGTGCTGGGGGAAGCGCCCTGAGCGCGGACGTATCAAGCGCTCAGGGCAGCACAGGGCGGTCTCCGTGGCGGAGTACCCTGCGTCGGATGGGAATCAGTTGGGCACGGACACGGTCGCCATACCACCCGAGACGCTGACCGAAATGCGGTCGGCCGCCGCCGGCGTGTTCGTGAAGTTCGGCACATTGGTGGCCGCAATGGCGGGCGCCAAGCCCGCCGTGCCTCCACGCGGCGTCGTGCGCACCACTTGCGACGGCGGCAGCGGCGTGCCGCTCTTCAGGTTGGCGTACACCGCATCCAGTGCGCGTTGTTCATACAGCACCAGCGGCACAAAGAGCGTGTCGTAACCCGGCACGAGGTCAATGAAGCCATCGAAGTGTTGGGCATTGGTCACCTCGATATACGAGAGCTTGCTGCCCGTATCGACCTGCGCATTGAGCCCCAGATACGGCCGCGCGCCGTGGTTGACCGGCAGCAGCGCATCGTTGCGGCCCTGCACGATCAGTGCCGGCCTGCCACCCAAGTTGCCCGTGCGCAATGTCTGCGAAATGCCGAGTTGCAGCGCCTGCGAAGCGGCATCTGCACCGGTCAGGAGGTTACGCAGGCACCGGGCGCCGTCCAGATTGGCCGCCTGCGTACCGGATGAATCGACCGATTGCTTGCTCTGCGTGGCACCGCCCTGTGCGAGGTTGTTGATCAACTGCACACCGGTGGTGGGCGGGATACCGTTGCCGGTGGCGGCCAGTTGCGCCAACGTCGTGGCATTGACGGCGGTCGGGTGGAAAGATGCGTCCACGGCGGCAAAGCTGAAGTTGCACAGGTTGTCGAGCACACTGGCGCGTGCCAACGCGTTGCCGAAGGTAGTGGCAACCGACGGATCAATCTCGAAATACGCCATCGAGGCGTGCACGAGATCGGATTCGGGCTCCCAACCGTAAGTGCGCATCTTCTGCAGCGCTTCATCTGCTTGTGTGGCCGTGGTGGCGGAAGACAGCAGACCATTGGCGTGCAGGGCAGCGCAGCGGTTGGCTTGCACGCTAGCCGGCCAGCCGACGTTGCCGACAAAGAACGACTGCGTGGGCGCGGCCGACACACTGCTCGACAACGCCGCACACAAGCGGAACTCGTTGGCGTAGCTCACATAGTCGAACAGCGGCTTGCCGCTCACGGGCAGCGTCACGCCGCCACGCTGCACTTGCACGTTGGCCGATGCCGGCAGGTTCAGTCCGGGCTCGCCCACGGCCACGCCGTCGATCAAGTTGGTGGTGTCTTGCTCGGCGGCCGCAATAGCCGCCCCGCCCCCGTTGGACACACTGGAGGCGATGACGATGGTGTTGTTGGGGCGCACCGCCAGTGCGCTGCCATTCAGCACGCTCGAGCCGCTCAGCTTGTCGTTGATGGCCCAGAAGGCGAACTGCACTGCTTGCAGTGTGAAACGGCCCCAATCCTTTTCAGGGTTGCGTTGCGAGTGGGCATGCTTGAATGCGAGCCGGTTCGGCGTGGCCAGATTGAATGCGGCGAGCTGGCTATCAGTGAGCGGCGCAGCAAACTGCGCCTTGCTGCCGGCGGCTGCGCGCGTAGTGCGGGTACCGTCCTGCAGCGGTACGGTATCGGTAGCCAGGTCGTGCGGGCCGGCGCCGGTGCCCTTGTCCGCATAGGCGACGGCGCATTTGCGCTTGAGGCCCCACTCACCGGTCGAGATGGCGCCATAGATGCCACGTGAGCCCGACGACGTAGCCGTGATGATGCACGGGTTGGCCGCATCGAAGGCGTCCGGAATCTGCACCAGCAGCACGACATTCTGCTGCCCGGTGCCATCGTCGGAATAGGCGACGTATTCCACGCCGGGCACCATGCCGCTGCCGGACGTGACATTGCCGCTGGCGTCGACGTTCGGGCCGTAGAGCGTGCCATAGCCGCCCTTCGCGTTCGTGTCGACCAGCGCGCGGTAGTTGTTGTAGATCGCCAGGCGCCGCAACTCAGCTGCGGTGGGGGCGGTCGCGTTGGCCACCGTGGGTGCCGTGGACGATGCCAGCCCCGATGCACCCAGACCAGCCGTCAACAGATCGTCGCTCACGCCATCGAAACGCGTGATCGTCACCGTGCCGACAAACGACGGCTTGACGTTGCTCGGTGTGGGGTTGTTGTCATTGCTGCCGCCGCAACTTGCCAGACCGATCGCGCCCGACGCGACCATCGCTGTCAGCAGCGTGCCGCACAATCGGCGGCCACTGCCCTTTCCTTGCATCGTTCTCATAGTGCCTCCCTGTTATCGGTGTTTCATCCGAAGATTTCCACTGCAACGAGTTTGCTCACTACATTCGAGCTATGCGGCGACCTCAGCACGCTTGTCTTCCAGGTTGCGTACCAGCACCAGCGCCTCGCCTTGCAACACGATCCGGCCATCGACGCCTCGCACGTCGGTGGCAAGATTGACCAGTTCCTTGTCGGCGCGCAGCCGCACGATGCGCACCGATGCGGTGAGCGGCTCGCCCACGCCTGTCGCAGCGCGCAAATGCAGTGCCTGTTTCATCCAACCCGTGCCGCGCCCGGGCAAGCGCGTGCCCAACAGGTCGGAGAACATGCCAGCCAGCAGCGGCAGCGGCACCAGTTCGCCGCTGAAACCGCGCGAGCGTGCAAACGCGGCGTCGGTGTAGAACGGATTGCCGTCGCCCGACAGTGCCGCGTACTCGTCGATGTCAGCCGTGGTGAAGGAACGGGTCGCCTGAACCGACTGACCAACAAACAAGTGGTAAAGCACCGCATCGCCCGCCAGCTGCGCGGCATCAACGGTAGGCATGGAAGCACGCTGTTCTGTGAGCCCAACGGCACTAGCACCCAACAGCACATGGGCGCGCCCCAGCGCCGTCACCTGCGCACCGGGATCGCTCAGCGCCTCACCGTTGCGTTGCAGGCACCGGATCTCGGTATCGAGCGTCATTGCTCCGGGGCCGGGTGAAGGCTGCAGCGCCAGCACCGCCGCCACGCCATCGGCCACGAACGTCGGGCGCGGAAACATCAAGGTCTGGGCGATGGGCAACACGGGCTGCGCAAAGCTACGCGTCATCTGCGCGCTCAACAGTGAGAACAGGAACATGCCGTGCGCAACAGTTGCGCCAAAGTGCGTGGTCTTGGCGAACGCGGGATCGCAATGGATCGGGTTGTCGTCGCGCGAGAGCGCGGCAAAGCGATTGAAATCCACCTGAGTAAGCACGTGCAGACTGGAAGGCTGCATGGATGGCATTCCTGAATACGTTGAAGGTGCGCGGCTTCAGTGCGCCCCAAACTGCGCACGCAGTTTGTGCTTTTCCACCTTGCCTGACGGCGTGCGCGGCAACGCGTCGATAAAACGCACGTCGCGTGGCACCTTGTAGCTGGCCAGGCGTGCCTTGCAATGGGTGATGACCGTGTCGGCGTCGAGCGCTGCGCCCGCGCGCACCACCACCACCGCCACGCCGACCTCACCCCAGCGGGTGTCGGCGGCGCCGATGACTGCGGCCTCGGCGACCGCTGGGAGCTGGAACAGCACGTTCTCCACTTCGGCGGGGTACACGTTCTCGCCGCCAGAGATGAACATGTCTTTCGCACGATCGACGATGTAGTAATCGCCATCGTTGTCCATGTAAGCGATGTCGCCGGAATGCAGCCAGCCATCCTGGATGGCAGCGGCAGTGGCTTCGGGCAGGTTCCAGTAACCGGGCGTAATGCCGGGGCCCTTGATGAGCAACTCGCCTCGCTCACCCGGGGCGACGTCATTGCCTTGCGGGTCGACCACACGCGTGAGCATCGAGCCGACGGGCTTGCCGATCGTGCCGATCTTGCGGCGTGCCGTGGCTTCATCGCAGACGAACACGGTGGGGCCGGTTTCTGTCATGCCGAAGCCGAAGCAAATCGTCACACCCTTGTCCAGGTATGTCTGGAGCAGCGGTTGCGGCACGGGTGAACCACCGGCGGCCATGCTGCGGACGATTGAAAAATCCGCCCGCGCAAAGCCAGGATGCTGACTCAGGAACAAGTACACCGAAGGCACCGCAAAGAACATCGTGATGCCTTCGCCCGAGCGGCGGTCGAGCTTGTCGAGCGTCACCTGCGCATCGAACTGCCGCAGGATGTGGACTGTGCCGCCCGCGTGCAGCACCGGGTTGGCGTACAGGTTCAGCCCGCCCGTATGGAAGAACGGCAGCACGTTGAGGAACACGTCGTCACGCGTGATCTTGTTGGCAAGCATGGCGTTGACGGCGTTGAAGAACACCATGCCGTAGGTCTGGATCACGCCCTTCGGGCGACCCGTGGTGCCGGAGGTGTAGAGAAGGTGCCAGACTTCGTGCTCGTCGCGGCACGGCATTTCGATGACGTTGCCGGAGGCCGCAACCAAAGCGGCTTCGAATTCGATCCAGCCTGCGGGCGCATCAATAGAACGATCCCCTGCCAGATACAGCACGCGCATGGGCCGCGTGCGTTGCAGGTCTGCTGCGGCACTGACGAAGCCGTCTCCCGCTACCAGCACGTCCGGCACGCAGTCCTGCAGGATCGGCAGCAGCTCCGCCACCGGCAAGCGCCAGTTCAGGCACACCATCACCATGCCGGCCTTCGCGCAGCCATACAGCATTTCGAAATACGCGGCGCTGTTGTGTGCCAGCACAGCCACACGCGCGCCAGGCGTCAGCTTCAATTGCTGCGTCAGCACCTCGGCAAAACGGCTCGCACGTTCGTCGAACTGGCGGTAGGTCACGCGGCGGCCAGAGTCGATGTCCACCAGCGCGACCTTGTCGGGTGTGTGCTGGGCGTTCTTGTGCAACCAATCGACGACGATCATATCGGGGGCTCCGTTATGACGCGATCTCGTGTGTGTCATGACGCCCGCGCAGGCGCCCCACCACGCCCTGCGGGAAGTAATACACGCTCAGGATGAACAGCAGGCCGAGCCAAAGCAGCCAGCGGTCCGGGTGCAGCAGATTCGACAGCAGCGGCACGGCGGCGGTGGCATCGCTGGCGAGCTTCATCACATCCTGCAGATACGTCTGTGCGAGCAGGAACAACGTGGTGCCGATCACCGCGCCATACAGCGTGCCCATGCCGCCAATCACGACGATCAGCAGGATGTCGACCATGATCTCGAATGACAGCGAGGTATCGGGCCCGTTGTAGCGCAGCCAGATCGCCATCAGCACGCCGGCCAGCGCGGCAAATACGGCGGAGAGCACGGTCGATACCGTGCGATAGACCACAGTGCGGTAGCCGATGGCCTCGGCGCGGAAGTCGTTCTCGCGGATGGCCTGCAGCACGCGTCCGAACGGCGAATTCACCAGGCGCAGCAGCATCAGGAACAACACCACCGCGCACACCAGCACGAAGTAGTACGACAGCAGCTTGCCGTTGAGCAGCACGCCAAACCATTCGGTATCGCCCAGCGAGAAACCCGGGGTCAACACTTCGGGCACCTTGAAGGTCAGGCCGTCTTCACCGCCGGTCCAGTCGGAGAGCTGCGAGACCAGCGTCGCAAACGCCGTGGCCACCGCCAGCGTGATCATGGCAAAGAAGATCGCCCGCACGCGCAGCGAGAACAGCCCGATTACAAAGGCCAGTACCGCAGACACCACCACGGCGCCCAACGTACCAACCAGCAGCGCGCCCCACCCTGGCGTCATGTTCGACATGGCAATCGCCACGCCATAGCCGCCGATGCCGAAGAACATCGTGTGTGCAAACGAGACGATGCCGGTATAGCCGAGCAGCAGGTCGTAGCTCGCCACCAGCACGACGAAGATGCAGATCTTCGCGGCCATGTTGAGCGCGCGCGCGCCCGGAAACAGGAACGGCGCACACAGCAGCGCCAGCAGGATGAGGATCAGCAGCACGGTCAGCGTGCGGCTACGGGGCAGATCGCCGGAGAGCATTCGGATCATGGTCTTCATGGTCATGCGGCTCCGCTCAGCGTTTGGCCACCGGATACAGCCCCTGTGGCCGCCACAGCAGGATCAGCATCATCAGCAGGATGTTTGAGAACAGCGCCACCTTCGGAAACAGGAAGCCTGTGTAGTTGGCCATCAGCCCCACCAGCACCGCGCCGATGAAGCACCCCGTGGTCGACCCCAGCCCGCCGATGATGATGACGATGAAGATCAGCACGTTGACCTGCGCGCCAATCGCCGCCGTGATGTTCTGCTGGTACAGACCCCACAGCACGCCACCCAGCCCCGCCAGCGCCGCGCCCACGACAAATACGCCGATGAACAACCGGCGGATGCGGTAGCCAAGCGACTCCACCATCTCGCGGTTTTCCACGCCAGCGCGGATCAGCAGGCCAATGCGCGTGCGGTTGAGCACCAGCAGCATCACCACAAAAATCACAAGGCCCAGCACCACGGCGATGAGCCGGAACTTCTCAATGGCCGCATCGCCCAGCAGCACGGCACCGCGAAAGGTGGCTGGGGCTTGCAGCGCGATCGTCTCCGGGCCCCAGATGGCCTTGATCAATTGCTCGGCGACGATCATGCCGCCCATGGTGATCAGGATCTGCTTGAGGTGCTGACCGTAGACCGGGCGAACCACCACGCGCTCGAAAAACAGGCCAACGGCACCCGCAGCAACCACGGCCGCGGCAATGGCGAGAGCAAACACGCCCAGGTTGAGCAGGAGGCTATCTGCCTCCACCCACGCCTGCATCGGCAGCAGCACCGAGGCCGCCACATATGCGCCCAGCGCAATGAAGGCGCCATGCCCGAAATTGAGCACGTCCATCAACCCGAACACCAACGTGAGGCCCGACGACACCACGAAGATGATCATGCCCATCGCCAGGCCGGCAATGGTGAGCGTGAGCCACGTCGATGTGCTGCCGACCAGCGGCAGCGCCACGAGCATCAGCAGCGGTGCGAGCACCAGCGGTGTCCAGTCGAGGCGGACCTTGGGCAAGTCGGCAGGTGCGGCGGCGGCCGGCAAAGCAGTCGAAGTTGGCATGGGTGTCGGTTCGCGTGGTCCGGGTATGCGCTGCGGTTGCATGGCGCGCTCCCTCATTGATGCGCCGCCAGCGACAGGCCGAGCAGCCGCTGCTGTAGCGCTTCGTCTTCAGCCAGCCCGGCCATGCGGCCGGTGTGCACGGTCTTGCCGTCGTCCATCACAGCCACGGTGTCGCCCACCGACTTGGCCATGTGGAAGTTCTGCTCCACCAGCAGGATGGAGACTTCGGTCTGCTTGAGCTCCCGAAACACCGTGATCATGTTCTGGATGATGGCCGGTGCCAGCCCCTTGGTCGGTTCGTCGACGATCAACAGCTTGCGCGGCTCGATGATGGCGCGCGCCACCGACAGCATCTGCTTCTGCCCGCCCGACAACACGCCCGCGCGCTGGTGCCAGAAGATCTTGAGCGCCGGAAACATGCGGAAGACCCAATCGAGCCGCTTCTCGTCAACCGGCCCGCCGCGCGCGGCCAGGCGCATGTTTTCGGCCACGGTCAGGTCGGCAAACACGCCCATGTTCTCGGGCACGTAGGCGACGCCGAGTTGGGCAATGGCCGGCGTATGACGGCGCGTGATGTCGATGCCGTCAAACTCCACCCTGCCCGCACTCGCCTGCCACAAACCCATGATGGTGCGCAGCGTGGTGGTCTTGCCAGCACCGTTGCGCCCGAGCAGCATCGTCACGCCGCCACGCGGCACCTCGAAGCTCACGCCGTGCAGGATGTGGTACGGCCCGATGTGGGTCTGCACGTCCGTCAAGCGCAGCAGCGGCGTGGTTTGTCCCTCAACACTCACCATGCGCTGCCTCCGCCATCGGTTCGGCCGTGCCCAGATACGCCTGCTGCACGATGGGCGAGGCGATCACCTCAGCCGGGTCGCCGTCGGCCATCAGCGTACCGTTGTGCAGCACGATGATGCGGTCGGCCAGCGAGCGCACCACGTCCATCTTGTGCTCGACCAGCAGCACGGTCTTGCTCTTGTCCTGTTTGATCTCATGGATCAGGTTGAGGATCACGGGTACCTCGTCCACGCTCATGCCGGCGGTCGGTTCGTCGAACATGAAGATGCGCGGCTGCAGCGCCAGCAGGATTGCCACCTCCAGCTTGCGCTGATTGCCATGCGAGAGCGAAGCCACCGGCTGATTGCGCTGATCGGTCAGGGCCACGCGCTCCAGACAGGCCAGCGCCTCTTCGCGGATGGCGCGATGGCTGCTCCACACCGAGAACAGATCCAGCCCCCGATGGGCGCGCGCCTGCACTGCCAGCCGCACGTTCTCCAGCACCGGCAGGTTCGGGAACAGGCTGGTGAGCTGGAATGCGCGGCCAATGCCGCGACGCGTCTTGGCCGAGATGGCCAGGCGCGTCACGTCTTCCCCGCCCAGCAGGATCTGTCCGGCGGTGGGCGGCAGTTGCCCCGAGATCAGATTGAAGTACGTGGTCTTGCCTGCGCCGTTGGGCCCGACGATGCAAGTCAGCTCGCCTGGCCGGAACGCGCAAGACACCGCGTTGACGGCCACGTGACCGCCAAAGCGGATGGTCAGCCCGCGCGTTTCCAGCGCGGGCGTACCGTGAGCGGTATTGGGGTTGGCGCTAGCGCTCATCAGCGGTGATTGCGGATCGGCACGTTCATCTCTTCGGGCTTGATCTCCCGCACCAGCTCCGGCACGCCCCAGGCAAACGCCGGGTCCACCTTGATCTTGAAGTGGTACATCGACTGCATGGCCTGGTGGTCTTCCTTACGGAAGGTCATCTTGCCCTTGGGGCCGTCGAACGACATGCCCTCCATGGTGGTGATCAGCTTCTCGGTGCCGGTGTCGCCGCCCGTTTTCTTGAGCGCTTCCACCAGCGCGATGCCGGCCGCCATGCCACCTGCCGTAAAGAAGTCAGGCGGCGTCTTGAACTTGGCGTAGTGCGTTGACACCAGCCACTCGTTGACCTTGTTCTTGGGGATGCCGAAGTAGTAGTACGTCGCGCCCTCCATACCCGGCAAATTCTTGTAGGCCGCCATGGCCGGCAGGATGTTGCCGCCGCTGGCGATCTCGATACCGTAGCGCTTCGGATCCAGGTCGGCGATCTTGAACGGATTGCCCGCACCGGCCCAGATGATGAAGATGATCTTGCGGCCAGGCTTGTCCTTGAGTGAGTCGAACAGCCGCTGTGCGCCGGCGGTGAAGTCGGTGGTGTTGGTCGGCAGGTATTCCTCGTGCACGACCTTGGCGTTCTTCAGCGCGCCCTTGAATGCCTTCACGCCGTCGCGGCCGAAGGCGTAGTCCTGCGCAAGCGTGGCGATCTGCACGCCCGGCTTGTCCAGCGCCACCGCGTTGGCAATCGCATCTTGCGAAGAGTTGCGGCCCGTGCGGAAGATGTAGCGGTTCCACTTGTCGCCGGTAATCGAGTCGGCCACCGCCGGCTCCACCAGCAGGATCTTCTTGTACTCCTCCGCGACCGGCAGCATGGCCAGCGCGGTGCCGGAAGACGTGGGGCCGACGGCAATGTCGGCGCGGTCATCGCTGTACGCCGCGGCCAGCTGGGCCTTGGCCACGTCGGGCTTGCCCTGGGTGTCTTTCTCGATCACCACAAGCTTGTTGCCGTTCACCGTCATCGTGCCGCCGGTGGCGTAGTCCAGGCCCATCATCAGGCCGGTCTGCGTCTGCTTGGCGTAAGCCTCCAGCGCGCCGGTCTTGTCATAGACGTGGGCGATCTTGATGCCTTTAGCCAGTGCGCCAGCTGCGGCCAGCAGGCCGGCTGCGAGCGCCAGTACACGGATGGCCGTGCGGTTGCGTTGCATCGTTGTCTCCTTCCTTAGGTGGTTCGGCCCCGCTGCATTCTGTGTGACGGTGGCCCATCGTTAGTCTACGCAGTCATCGCACCGCGAGCCCATGCGTGATCAAGTCGTGCGCGACCTCGACCACCTTGTCCATCGATGCCGGCTTTTCCCACAGCGCATACCGCATGCCGAGGAAGTTGCTGATACCGATCAGGCACCAGGCACGGACCTCCGCATCGCCCGGCGCAAGTTCGCCTTGTGCCACGGCATCATCGAGGCGATGGCTGTACAGATCGGCAAACACCTGGAAATAGCCGCGGTAAATGCTCTCATCCACTGAATACGAGTCCAGCACGATGCGGTACAGATTCTTGTGACGAGAGACGAATGACAAGAACGCCTTCAGGCCAAGCTGCTCCGCTTCGATCTGCGACGTGGCCGCCGCGACATGCTTGCGCAAGTGCGTACGCAACAGTTGCAGCATGTGCGCCACCAGCGCGCGAAAGACGTCTTCCTTGTCTTTGAAGTACAGGTAGAACGTGCCCATGGCAACGTCAGCCTCCTGCGTGATCTCGGAGATTGACGCGGTGTAGTAACCCTTCTCTCCAAACACCTTTTCGGAGGCGCGCAATAGCGCTTCCCGCGTCTTTTGACCGCGTGCGGTCTTGGGCTGGGTTACGACAGTTTCTGCTTGGGACATCCCTACCTCGCTGCACGGGCAACACAGCAAAGCTGCGCCCGCAAAAACATGATGACTGATTCATGTTTCATGATATAAACGCTCGAATCGGGATGTCAATAGATGACTTTCCCGTACGGCAATGCCGAACCCTCTCTCTTCTCCGAGGAGCTGCCGGTGAGTGTTTCTTCTTCGGTGCGCGCTTGCGGCACCCCGCCCGCCTTCGTAGAGCACACCGCTCGCGCAGGCCTACCCGGCTGGCGCGAAGCCGGTAGCGGGCGACCGGTGCTATTGCTGCATGGGTGGTCCGTATCAGGCGAGACGTTCGAGAGCCAGCGCGCGCTGGCAGCGCTGGGCTACCGCGTGATTGCACCGGACCACGCGGGCCACGGTCTATCTACCGCACTGCGACCGTCCGGTGCGACCATCGCGGGGCTTGCCGAAGATGTGGCTGCGTTGATACGCCATCTGGCACTCGAAGATGTGGTGGTCGTCGGCTGGTCGATGGGCGCGATGGTGGCGTGGGAGTTAATGCGCAGCCAGTCCGATTTGCCCATCACCATGATCGGCAGCATCGACATGACACCAAAGCTCGTCACCAGCCCGGATTGGCCGCATGGACTGCACGGCCACTATGACATGGCTCAGGCCAAGCAGATGACCACCCGGATTCAGCAACGCTGGGAAAGTCTGATCGCCCCTGTAACCGCAGGCCTATGGGCGACAGGGGTACAGCCGAATCCCGAGCAGGCGCAAAACGTGATGCGCTTGATGCGGCAATGCGTTCCGCACACCCTCGCTACGCTCTGGGAAGACATGGCCAAGCAGGATTTCCGCATGCTATTGCAAGGGGCACGCTGGCCACTATTCCACCTGTACGGACAGCGCAGCCGTCTTTATGCACCATCCGTATCACACGCCACGCTGGCGCTGCATCCCGCGGCGCGATTGACGACGATTCCCGATGCGGGCCACGCGCCCCATCTAGAACATCCCGACCGGACCAACGCAGCGCTACGGCAGATGCTGGTCGCCAAGGATCACCGAACCGCCTCGATCTAGTGCATCACCCAGCACGGATCGAACGGCGCTGCTGCGTCTTGATGGCATACGCAGTACCCCACATGCGAGCGCTCTGTGCTCGCCTAGCGACGTCTTGCAGACGCGGATTTTCCGCAGCAACTCACGCACGTCCGGCGTGGGATTGCTCTGCAGCGCAGTTACCGAGATAAGGGCTTTTTTAACGTAGGCGTGGCCGCCAACGAGCTGCTTGGCGCCGGCGGCGAGCGCCTGGAGATTTTCTTCGGCGACCAAATACAGCGCATCTGGGGCAACATCAACCAGACGGCCACTACCAACAAGACGCTCCGCATCTACAGCGGCAAGGAACTGCAGCAGCGCTTTCGGGCGCTGTCTGAGGGGACACGGATGCTTTGTCGAGGTGCTGTCGCCGACCTCAATCAGGCTGCGGGCTACTGGAGCCAGCTCGCAAGAGTCCGCTTGATAGTTTCTAAATAGAGAATTTATTGACTTTCGAGCCCCGGTTGGCCTATTGTTTCTCTATAGAGAAATTACCTTCCAATCGGAAGGTATTGCATGATAATTTCCCAATCGAGAAACTTATGGCTCGAACTCTCCCAGAGCCGGGGCTCCGACCTGCTCCATACATTAAGGACCTGCCAGGCCTAGGGGCGCTGGTGCGTCACCGGCGGCTCGAACTCGCGTTGCGTATCGACGATGCTGCACATGCGTGCGGCGTCGCGGCCAACGTGTTCTCCCGGTTGGAAAACGGTGGCGCCGTCGGCTCCGACCGCCTGCTGCGCGTGCTGACGGGCTTGGGCCTCATTATGCTGGTCACCACCAAGAACGAGGCGCTCGACGTCGCGCCATCGTTGCTGCTTCCTCCGCATCTGCGGCCGGGTGAATCCCACTCAACCGGTGGGCACGAATCATGAGCCACGTTCTACACGTCTCCACCGGGGGCGAGGCCGTCGGCACGCTGAGTTTCGATGCGCACGAGAACCGTTACGGGTTCGAGTATGCCCGCTCGTGGGAAAGCCGTCGGGGGGCCTATTCCTTGTCGCCCCCCATCCCGCTTAACGGTCCTCCGGACAGCCCAGGGTCGGTCCAACGCTTTTTGGAGAACCTGCTGCCAGAGGGCAGAGCCCTCGATATTGTTTCTGCCCACAATCATGTGTCCAAGAACAATATCTTTGCCTTGGTTCACGCCTTGGGCGCAGAACCCGTCGGGGCATTCAGTTTTCTCGCGATGGATGCGACATCGGAGGAGGCGGCTCGCGCCGCGCACGAGCAAGTTGGCGCACCAGGCCGCCGGCCAATCACCGATGAAGAGCTGAGCGAGCGCATTCGGCTGCGCGATGCGGTGCCTTTTCCCGTGTGGGACGGCAAGGTCCGTCTATCGTTGGCCGGCTACCAAGACAAGCTGCAGGTACTCGTCGAAGGAGACCAGCTCTCGCTTGCGGAGGGCTCCCTGAGCTCGACGCACCTGCTCAAGCCGGAAAGCCGCAATGCGAAGCTGCCGCATATGGTGGCCAACGAGCATTTCTGCATGACGCTGGCGGCCCGGTTAAACCAAGCAGCGCGCATGCATTTGCCGGTCGCCACTGTTTCGATTCGACGCATTCCGGAGCCGGTTCTCCTTATCGAGCGGTTTGACCGCATCGTGCAGTGGGATGAGGCCTCTCCCAACCTGGCGCGAGCGGTCCTGCGCACGCACATCATTGATGCATGCCAAGCGCTCGACTTGCCGTCCACCTTCAAGTACGAGCGGAATCTTGGCTCAGGCGTCGATGTTCGGAATATTCGAGAAGGGGTCAGCTACGAAAGGCTCTTTTCGTTGCTGGACAAGATGGTGGCGCCGGCGCACACGCGTATCTTTTTCCTCCGCTGGGCCATTCTGCAGCTCTTGCTGGGCAACAGTGATGCGCACGGCAAGAACATCTCGTTCCACGTAACGCCGGCGGGGCTGGAGCCGGCCCCAATGTACGACCTCGTGTCGGTCAAGGCGTATGGAGAGAACGTCGACGGCGAATTGGCCATGGCCTTCGGGGATGTCTTTCTGTCGGAAGAGTTGACGCCATACGCGCTGGCGGATTTCGCTCACCGCACCCGCACACCCCCAAGGCAGCTCGAGCGTGAAGTTCGTGCCATGGGCCACCTCATCCTGGACACCGCGCCAGAGCTCGCTGCCTCCGACGTTTACGTGGGTGATGAGCGCGCGCTAGTGCATCAGATTTCGACCTTCATCTGTGCGCAGACTAAGCGCGTGTTGGAGCTCGTGCGCGACGTTTCTAAGGTCGACGTGAAGCTATTCGAGTAAGCGAAGCTGCCCACCCGGCAATTTACGGCGCGCCCGGCGCCAAAGCCCTACCGCCCTCTCTGACTGGACCCCCGTTGGGAGCAGAACAAGCTCGGAATCCGCGTTCGACGCCGCCCTCAAGCTGTACCTCTCCCGCTCGCTCTTTTTCTGAAGGCGGACGAAATCCGGACTCGCCACATACCCGGCCGGGTATCTAGCATAACTAACTCACGGCGTCAGCCTGAGTTGCGAGTGACCCAAAACCTACATAGCTTCATCCCCTAATTCATCGCGTACCAACCCTTGCATGGTCTCGCAGGTGCGGCGCACGCAGTCACTCGATGGCCCGCGCCAACTATGGAGAATCGCAATGTCCATTGTTGGTATCCGTGCGCTCGCCTACACCGTTCGCATCCAAAGCGCCTCACTCCCCAAACCCGTCGCTCTTGGCCACGCGCAGCAACTAGTAGCTGCAGCACTGGGCTATAAGTCTCTAGCCGCCTATCAGGCCTCGCAAGAAGAACGACCTGACTTATCCGGTACGGAGCACATCGTCATTGATGACGATGTGCTCCGGCAGCGTGCGCAAGAGCTTGGCGTCGGCGACGCCTGCTTCCGCTTAGCCAACACCTATTCGAAAAAAACACCGGTCCCCCGCTTAATCGGGGCAGACCGGTTTCTATACGTCTCAACAGCGGACCTGGTACAGACTTTTTTGTCTCCCGCTAACAAAAGATCATCACCTAGTCCGGCACGACCGCCGTGACTTCAATCTCCACCTTCGCCCGATCCTCCACCAGCGCTGATACCTCCACTGCCGTCATCGCAATGCTGAAACTGCCGATCAACTCGCGGAAGGCCCGGCCGATTTCCGGATAGGCCTCAACGTAGGCCTTCTTGTCGGTCACGTACCAGGTCATACGCACGATGTGCTCAGGCTTGGCGCCGCCTTCGGCCAGCACTTCGACGATGTTCTGCAGCGCCTGGCGCACCTGGCCGCCAAGGTCGTCGGTGTGGAACACGCCCTGCGCGTCCCAGCCGATCATGCCGGCGACGAACACCATGCGACCGCGCGCGGACACGCCATTGGCATAGCCCTTCGGCCGCGGCCAACCGGGAGGAAGAAGTACTTGCATGATTGGGTTCCTATTTATTGTTGGACGCATTCGCCCAGCGCCTGCCGCACGTCCGGCGGCACCGCAATGGCGCGATGCGTATTGAGATCGGTAAACACCAGCACCTGCTGGGAGCGCACCCGCTGTTCATCCCCTGCCCAGCAGTCGAGCGACAGCGACAGCGATTTGCCGCCCAGCCGGTCCAGCCTCAGCTTGAACTGCACGTCGTCGCCCATGCGGCTGATGGCGCTGAACTCGCAGCCCAGCTTGACGATGGGCAGGCCGATGCGGCGCGGGCCCAGCATGTTGGCATACGAGATGCCCAGGCCATCGGTAAACCAGTCTTCGACCAGCCCGTTGAACAGCACGAGGTATTGCGGAAAGTAGACGATGCCGGCCGGGTCGCAATGGGCAAAGCGGATGCGCGCGGCGCGCTCGAAGTGATACGTCATGGTTTGGGGTTCTCACGCAGGCGGTAGCGCAGCAGCTTGCCGACTTCACTGCGCGGCAGGGCCGAGCGGAATTCGATGGCGCGCGGATACTTGTACGGCGCCACCGTCTGCTTCACAAAATCCTGCAGCGTCTTGACCATCTCCGGCCCCGGTTCGTGGCCCGGGTGCAGCACCACGAAGGCTTTGACGATCTGACCACGCTCTTCATCCGGCACGCCGATCACGCCGCATTCAGCCACGGCAGGGTGCTGCATCAGCGCATCTTCCACCTCGGGCGAGGCGATGTTGTAACCCGACGAAATGATCATGTCGTCAGTACGCGAGTGGTAGTGGAAGTAGCCCTCCTCGTCCATCACGTACGCGTCGCCGGTGAGGTTCCAGCCGTCGCGCACGTAGGCGCGCTGGCGGTCATCGGCCAGGTAGCGGCAGCCGGTCGGGCCTTGCACAGCGAGGCGGCCGACAGTACCCGGCGGCACGGTGTTGCCCTGATCGTCCACCACGCGTGCGACATAGCCGGGGACGGCCTTGCCGGTGGCGCCTGCGCGCACGTTCTCATCGGCGGCAGAGATGAAGATGTGCAGCATCTCCGTCGCGCCAATGCCGTCGATCAGCTCGATGCCCGTGGCGTTCTTCCACAGCGTGCGTGTCGCCACAGGCAGCGCTTCGCCGGCGGATACACACCGGCGCAGCGGGGTGGCGCGCAGTTCTTCACCACGCGCGGCGATGGTGCGGTAGGTGGTGGGCGCGGTGAACAGCACGGTGGCACCAAAGGTGCGGATGCCCTCCACCAACTCGTTCGGCGAGGCCTTCTCCAGCAGCACCGTCGACGCGCCCACGCTCATCGGAAACAACAGCAGGCCACCCAGCCCGAACGTAAACGCCATCGGTGGGCTACCGATGAAGATGTCGTCGGCACGCGGCTGCAGCACATGCGGCGGCCAGCACACGCAGATGGCCAGGATGTCGCGGTGAAAGTGCATCGTCGCCTTCGGCACGCCGGTGGTGCCGGAGGTGAAGGCGAGCAGGCAGGTGTCATCGGCTGCCGTATCGACGTTTGTGAACGTGGCCGGCTGACGCGCCATCGCGGCCTCCAGCCCTTCCGGCGTGTCGTCGTGGAAGTGGCGCACTTGCACCGGCTTGGCAGCCTGCGCAACAGCATCGTTCAACTCGTCGATCAGTCGTGCATCGCACAGCGCAAAGCCGATCTCACCCTTGGCGATGATCTGCCCAAGCTCCTTGGCGCGCAGCAGCGGCATGGTCGCCACGGCAATCGCGCCCACCTTCATCACCGCAAACCAGCATGCCGCCAGCATCGGGCTGTTGGGCGAGCGCAGCAGCACGCGGTTGCCGGGCACCACGCCCATCTCGTGCACCAGCACGTTGGCGATGCGGTTGGCATGTTCCTGCAAATCCGCATAGGTCCAGCGGATGCCGGGGGCCTGGATGCAGAGACGGTCGCCCTCGCCTGCCGCCACACGGCGGTCGAGCAGTTCGGTCGCGCAATTGAGCTGCGCCGGAAACTGCAATGCCGGCAAGTCGAAGCGATACACCGGTTGCAGCTCCACCGGCGGCAGCCGGTCGCGGGCGAAGGTGTCGATATGGGCGCTGGGCATGGCGAGCTCTCCGTCTCTGGCGTAGGGCGTGTTCAGGGCTTGGCAGGTGTCGCTGCGCGCAGCAGTTCGCGCGCGATGATGAGTTGCTGCACTTCGGTCGCACCTTCGTAGATACGCAGCGCGCGAATCTCGCGGTACAGACGCTCGACCGGCTGCTCGCTCACCACGCCCAGGCCGCCCCACATCTGCACGGCGGCGTCGATCACCTGCTGCGCGTTTTCGGTGGCGGTCATCTTGGCCATGGCGGCTTCGCGCGTGACGTTGCGGCCCTGGTCTCGCTGCCACGCGGCGCGGTAGGTCAAGAGCGCCGCACTGTCGATGGCGGTGGCCATCTGCGCGAGCTTGGCCTGCGTGAGCTGGAAGTCCGCCAGCACGCCGCTGAACATCTTGCGGGTGGTGGCGCGCGTCAATGCTTCATCCAATGCGCGGCGCGCGAAGCCCAGCGCGGCGGCGGCCACGGAGGTGCGGAACACATCCAGCGTGCGCATCGCCACCTTGAAGCCCTCGCCCGCGGCACCCACGCGCTGGCTGGCCGGGATGCGGCAGTTCGTGAAGCGCAGGCGTGCGAGCGGGTGCGGTGCAATCACGTCGATGCGTTCGGCAATCTCGAAGCCCGGCGTTCCGGCCTCGACGATGAACGCGCTGATGCCGCGCGAACCCGGCGCTTCCCCCGTGCGGGCGAACACCACGTAGAAATCCGCAATGCCGCCGTTTGAAATCCACGTCTTCTCGCCGTCGAGCACGTAGTCGGTGCCATCCTCGCGCGCGGCGCAGGCCATGGCGGCCACGTCGGAACCGGCGTCGGGTTCGGACAGTGCAAACGCGGAGATGGCCTCCCCACGTGCCACCTTCGTCAGATAGCGCTCGCGTTGCTCCGGCGTGCCGTGCAGCGAGATCGCACCCGAGCCCAGCCCCTGCATCGCAAACGCAAAGTCGGCCAGGCCGGAATGGCGTGCCAGCGTTTCGCGGATCAGACAGATGGCGCGCGTGTCGATGGTCTCGCCTGCGCCACCGTGGGCCGTGCCGCCCACCGCGTGACGCAGCCAGCCGCCCTGGCCGAGCAGCTTCACCAGCGCGCGGCATTCGGCATCCACATCGCGGCCGTGATCGTGCGGAATGTGTTTCGTCGCCCAGGCATCCAGCTCGGCTTCAAGTTGGCGGTGCGTGTCGTCAAAGAACGGCCACTGCAGGTAGTCCTTGTCGCTCATGTCAGTTGCCCTCGAATACCGGTTTTTGCTTGGCGACAAACGCGTGGTACGCCCGCGAGAAGTCTTCGGTCAGCATGCAGATGGCCTGCGCCTGGGCCTCGGCCTCGATTGCCTGCTCGATCGTCATCGTCCATTCCTGATGCAGCATCGTCTTGGTGATGCCATTGGCGAAGGTCGGGCCGGCGGCCAAGTCAGCCGCCAACGCCTGCGCTTGCGCCAGCACTTCCGCCGGTTCGCACAGGCGGTTGAAGAAGCCCCAGCGCTCGCCCTCTTCGCCGCTCATCGAACGGCCGGTGTAGAGCAACTCGCTTGCGCGGCCCTGGCCGATGATGCGCGGCAGGATGGCGCAGGCGCCCATGTCGCAGCCCGCCAGGCCGACGCGGTTGAAGAGGAACGCCGTCTTGCTGCGCACGGTGCCCAGGCGCAGGTCCGATGCCATCGCCAGAATCGCGCCCGCGCCCGCGCACACGCCGTCAATCGCCGCGACGATCGGTTGCGGACACGCCCGCATCGTCTTCACCAGCTCGCCCGTCATGCGCGTGAACATCAGCAGCTCGGGCGCCTTCAGTTGCACCAGCGGGCCGATGATCTCGTGCACATCGCCGCCGGAGCAGAAGTTGTCGCCCGCGCCCACCAGCACGACGGCTTTGACGTCGTCCGCCCACTTGAGCTGGTGGAACAGGTCACGCAGCTCGGCATACGAATCGAACGTGAGCGGGTTCTTGCGCTCGGGCCGGTTGAGCGTGATGGTGGCAACGCCGCCTTGCACGCTCCACAGGAAGTGCTTCGCTTGATAGCCCGCCAGCGGGCGGCGGTTGCCGGCCAGCAGGGCCGGATCAATACGGTCAGTCATGGTTTGGTCGAGTTCGTGTTCGTGGAAAGTTGATCGTCGCGGGCGTCCAGCTCTTCTTCGCGCTGCGCGAGGTGCACGCGCAGGTGGCCGAGCTGCGCATACAGCGCGTCCTTGTTGGCCACGCCCAGGCCGTCGAACATTTCGATCAGCCAGTGTTCGTGTTCGGCCGCCATCTCGGCAAAGTGGCGACGGCCGGCGTCGGTGAGCAGCACGCGAAAGGAGCGGCGATCATCCGGATCGGCTTCGCGTTTGACAAGCCCTTCCTTCTCCAGCTGATCCGTCAGGCCGGTGACATTGCCGCCCGTCACCATCAGGTAGCGCGACAGCACGCTCATGCGCAGCCCATCCGGGTGGCGGTCAAGCTGCGCCAGATAGTCGAAGCGCGGCAACGTGGTGTTGAAGCGCGTGCGCAGGCGCTGGCGGATCTGCTGTTCGATCTGCGTGCTGCAGGCCAAGAGGCGCAGCCAGATCTTCACGTCCACGTGGTCGTCCACGTGCGCGCGGGCTTCCAGGCCGATGCGTTCGTCGCCCAGGGCCTGCACGACCTTGTGGTGACCTTGATAGCCGGACGTGCGCGTAGCGAGTGCAGTCTTGCGGGGCTTGCTCACATCACCTCCCCGCCGGACACCGAGATGGCCTGCCCCGTGATCGACGAAGCGCCCTCGGAGCACAGCCACACCACGGCGTTGGCCACTTCATCGGGCGTCACCAGCCGGCCTTGTGGGTTGCCCTTGGTCAGCTCGGCGCGGGCTTCTTCTGCGCTGCGGCCGGTGCGGGCGACGATGCGGTCGATGCTTTCGCGCACGATGTCGGTCTCGGTATAGCCGGGGCACACCGCGTTGACGGTGACGCCGCGCGCCGCCAGCTCCAGCGCCAGCGAGCGCGTGAGGCCGATCACGCCATGCTTGGCCGCCACATACGCCGACACATACGCATAACCGCGCTGCCCCGCCGTACTGGCGATGTTGACGATGCGGCCTCGGCCACTGGCCTGCACATCCGCCAGCACCGCCTGCGTGCAGAGGAACGTGCCCGTCAGGTTGACGGCCAGCATGCGCTGCCACTGGTCGAGCGTGGTCTTGGCAAACGATGCGCTCTCGGCCTGCCCCGCGTTGTTGACGAGGATGGAGATCGCGCCGAGCCCCGCGCGTGCCGACTCGAACGCCGCCGACACACTCGCCGCATCCGTCACGTCGCACGTGACGACCTGCGCGCAGGCGCTGTCGGGCAGCGTCTTGGCCGTCGCGTCCAACACCGCTGCGTTACGGCCCATCAACGTGAGCGTGGCGCCTTGTGCGGCGAGTTGCGCAGCGATGGCCGCGCCAATCCCCCGGCCTGCTCCGGTCACGACGGCGTGTTGCCCTTCAAGCATCACCATCTCAAACCCCCTGCATGCGGTTGGCCTGCTCCAGCGGCGACAGCCCCGCCGCCTGCGCCGCCATCGCGCGTTCACGTTCGAGATTGCGCTCCAGCTGCAGCTTGCCGGCGCGGTACTGCTTGGGCCACGGGATGTCGAGGTAGCCGATGCGCGCGGCTTCGTTCAGCGTCCAGGCCGGGTTGGCCAAGTGCGGGCGCGCCACGGCACACAGGTCTGCACGGCCGGCGGCGATGATGCTGTTGACGTGGTCCGCCTCGGAGATCGCGCCCACGGCAATCGTGGCGATGCCCGCTTCGTTGCGCACGCGGTCGGCAAACGGCGTCTGGAACATGCGGCCGAACACCGGTTGCTCCTTCTTGCTGACCTGGCCCGACGAGCAGTCGATCATGTCCGCACCCGCCGCCTTGAAGATGCGTGCAATCGCCACCGCATCGTCCGGCGTGATGCCGCCTTCCACCCAGTCGTGCGCGGAAATGCGCACCGACATCGGTTTGTTCTTCGGCCACACCTCGCGCACCGCATGGAAGACTTCCAGCGGAAAGCGCAGGCGGTTTTCCAGCGAGCCGCCGTACTCATCATTGCGCTGGTTCGTCAGCGGCGAGATGAACGACGACAGCAGATACCCGTGCGCGCAGTGCAGCTCCAGCCAATCGAAGCCGGCCTCTGCAGCCAAGCGTGCCGAATGCACGAAGTCATCACGCACGCGATCCATGTCGTCGCGCGTCATGGCGTGCGACCACTGGCTCACGCCATCCAGATACTGCTGCGGGGATGCGGAGATCAGCGGCCAGTTCTGGCCTTCTTCCAGCGGCAGGTCGATGCCCTCCCACGCCACGCGCGTCGAGCCTTTGGCGCCTGCGTGGCCCAGCTGGATGCCCAGCTTCGCATCGCTGTTGGCATGCACGAACTGCACGATGCGCGCCCAGCCGTCGCGCTGGTCGGTGTTCCACAAACCCGGGCAGCCCGGGGTGATGCGCGCATCGGGCGACACGCAGGTCATCTCGGCCATCACCAACCCGGCGCCACCCATGGCGCGCGCGCCCAGGTGCACGAGGTGGTAGTCGGCGGGCTGGCCGTCTTCGCACGAGTACTGCGCCATGGGCGACACCACCACGCGGTTCTTGAGCGTGACGCCGCGCACGGTAAAGGGCGTGAACATCGGCGGCACCGGGCCGTGCTCGGGCGAGCGTGGTGCGCCAGCCTGCTCGGCAATCCAGTCTTCAAACTGTTCGAGATACCGCCTGTCGCGCTGGCGCAGGTTTTCGTGGCTGATGCGTTGGCTGCGCGTGAGCAGCGAATACGCAAACTGCTCGGTCGGCAGGTTGGCGTAGCGGTCGACGTTTTCAAACCACTCGGTCGAGTTACGGGCCGCGTTCTGGATGCGCAGCACTTCCACGCTGCGCACGGCTTCGTAATGTTCAAGCGCGCCTTTCAGGTCGCCCGGGTACTGGCCGATGCTGCGCGCGAGTTCAATCGAATCTTCCAGCGCCAGCTTGGTGCCCGAGCCGATCGAGAAGTGCGCCGTGTGCGCGGCGTCGCCCATCAGCACGACGGGTGTGTTGTGCTCATTGGTATGCACCCAATGCCTGCACACCACGCGCGGAAAGCGAATCCACTGTGCCGAGCCCCGCAGGTGCGTGGCGTTGGAGATCAGCTTGTTGCCATCGAGGTACTTGGCGAACAGGCGCTCGCAGTAGGCAATGGCGTCTTCCTTCTCCATCGTCTCCAGCCCGGCGGCGCGCCACACCTCTTCCGGCGCCTCGACGATGAAGGTGGAGGTCTCGTCGTCAAAGCGGTATGCATGCGCCTGAAACCAGCCGTGCTCGGTCTGTTCAAACGCAAACGTGAAGGCCTCGAACAGCTTGTGCGTGCCCAGCCAGACAAAGCGGCAGCGGCGCGTATCGATATCGGGTTGATACGTGGCGGCGTACTTGGTGCGGATGCGGCTGTTCAGGCCGTCGCTGGCGATGATGAGATCGGCATCCGCATAGGCCGCGTCATCTTGCACATCGGTTTCAAAGACGAGCTTGACGCCCTCTTCCTCGCAGCGCGCCTGCAGGATGTTCAGCAGGCGCTTGCGCCCGATGCCGCAGAAGCCGTGGCCGCCCGAGCGCACCACCTGGCCGCGGATGTGGACTTCAATGTCGTCCCAATGGTTGAAGGCGTCGAGGATCTGCGCGGCGCTCTTGGCATCGGCGCGCTGCAGGTTGCCCAGCGTCTGGTCAGAGAAGACCACGCCCCAGCCGAAGGTGTCATACGGCCGGTTGCGCTCCACGACGGTGATGTCGTGTGACGGGTCCTGCAGTTTCATCAGCAGGGCAAAGTACAGGCCAGCCGGCCCACCACCAATACAGACGATCTTCATGACAGCTCCGCGTTCGATGCGGTATTACATTAGTCATGAATAGTTTAGTTGTAAAGTAATTTGCGCGGATGGCGGCCCTGGGTTTACACCAAACGGGGCGGCGCTGGGCGCACACCACAATGTGAGTCCCCACTCAGGCCAAGCGCTGCCGGAAGAAGGCCAGAATCTCGTCGCGCGCCGCCAGCGTGGGTTGTCCGGCGGCGTCGATCAGGTGGGCGGTCACCACGCTGTGCGGGCAAGGCACATGCTGGGCGAAGAATGGCGGCGGGTTCGGGTGGGCGGCGCTGTCGGGCAGCACCCGCGCCACAAAGCGATCTCCCAACGCCTCGGCATACGCGGCAAAGCGCTGCGCGCGACAGAAGCGATCACCCTCAAAGCGGTAGGCCAGCACGGTCAGGTCTTCACGCTCCAGCCGCTGGCGCACGGCGGCCACGTCTTCCGGTGCAATCTCGATCCCGCCCGGCTCGTTCAAGGGTAAGGACGGCTGACACAGCACCGGCGCCAGCATGGCGGGCTCCAACATCATCGTCAGTGCGAAATTGCCGGTGAAGCACATGCCGATGGCGCCCACGCCGGGGCCGCCGCACTCCGCATGGGCCAGCCGCGCCAGCGCGCGCAGCCACTGCGTGACCGGGCTCGACTGGTTGGCCGCAAACGCGCGGAACTCCGCACTCACGCACGCGTGCCGGAAGACCGCCGCACCGGCATCCGCCTCGGGCACCGCGCCGTCGCGCCCGAACAAAGACGGCATGTAGACCGTCAGCCCCGCATCGCGCACCCAGCGCGCGAACCGCGCCACGTGGGGGCTGATGCCCGGCATCTCGGCCAGGACAATCACGCCCGGGCCGGTGCCCGCCACGTACACGGTTTTGGTGGTGCCGTCCAAGGTGATCTGGCGGCGCGTGAAGTCTTCCAGGCGATCGTCTTGCTGCTGGTTGTGGCGTGTCATGCGTGGGCTCCGCCGGGGTGATCAGGCTTGTGCAACGCGGTGCTGAAGGTGCGCATAACCGGCCGCCCTAATGAAATCGGCCAGCCCCCAGAGCGCGCCATTCACCCCCCAGGTGCCATCGGCCACGTCATGCAACATCACGGAGGTGACCGTGCGCCGGCCATCGCTGGCGGGCAGCGCCTGCGCAAAGGCCTCGTGCATGCACTGCACGAAGACCGCCCGCGCCCCCGCATCCAGCACGCCCGCTGGCACATGGGCGATGGCCATGCACGGCACGATCTGCGCTGACAGATCGGCACCGCCGCACCACCATGCACCGGCGGGCACGTCTTCAATCACCACCCAGGTGGTCGCGCGGCTGCGTGGGTCATCCGCAATCTGCTCGGCCTGCACAGCGGCGTGGGTGATGCGGCGTGCAAGCTCCGCGCGTGCGGCGCCGCCAAAGGTGTCTGCGGGAATCTTGATGAGGATGTTGGGCATGCGGGCAACCGTGCTTGCTGTTGGAATACCTGCATTGAACGCCTGTGCCCACTACACTTCGAGTGTCGATTTCGACATCTTTCAGGCAAATTTGGTCATGACGGATTTCACCATCCTCGTACTCTCCGGCGCGTATGCCACCAGCGTGGCGGCCACGCTGGATGTGCTGCAGGCGGCATCGATACTCGCGCCGCGCGCAAAGGCGGCCCGCCCGACGTGGCGCGTGTTGTCTGCCGACGCACCCACCGTGCGGCTGAGCAGTGGCATGCAGACCGACGCAGCCGCCTTGCCCAAACGGCCCCGCCCCGATGGCAGCACGTGGGTCGTACCCGGCCTTGGCATTGACGATGCCGGCGCATTGGCCGCGCGCCTGACGCGTGACGATGCGCAGCGGGCAGCACGCCACCTTGCCGCACATGCCGCAGCAGGCGGCCAGGTGGCGGCATCGTGCTCGGCGGTGTTTCTGCTGCAGGCGGCGGGGCTGCTGCCGGAGCGTCGGGTGACCACCTCATGGTGGCTAGCGGCCACGTTGCAGCAATTGGAACCCGCATGCACGGTCGACGCAGACCGCATGGTGTGTGCCGATGGCCCCGTCAGCACCGCCGGCGCCGCCTTCGCGCAGACGGACTTGATGCTGCACCTGCTGCGCACGCGCTTTGGCGTGGCGCTGGCCGATGCCGTCGGGCGCGTGCTGCTAATCGATGGCCGCCACGCGCAGGCGCCGTTTGTGGTGCCCGCCATGCTGGCCAACGGCAACGCACTCGTCGCCCGGCTGGTCGCGCGCATTGAAGCGGCCCTGCCCAACCCGCCCAGCGTGCAGGCGCTGGCGGAAGAGTTCGCCATGTCGCAACGCACGCTGTCGCGGCACGTGCAGGAAGCCACCGGCAGAAGCACCCTGGCACTGGTGCAGAGCGTGCGCCTGAACCGCGCGCGCATGCTGATCGAATCGAGCCGCATGACCATCGACCGCGTGGCCGAAGCCGTGGGCTATGAAGACGCCACCGCACTGCGGCGCCTGATGCGCAAGGTGTCCGGCGCCAACCCCAGCCAGTACCGGCCCGCTGCGTAGGGTTACAGGCCGTTACACAAGAACCTGCCCGGCCTTAATTGTGGTTTAAGACTTGGCCCCTAACTTGATCACGTCGCATCCACCCTCATAGGAAACCGCGCCATGTCCCCGCAAGAACTGCAAGCCCTGGAAAACTTCCTGGCCCAACTGACGCAAGCACGCGCCGGGGCAAAGGACCCGCAGGCGGAAGCCCGCATTCTGGAAGCCGCCGCCCGCCAGCCGGATGCCGCTTACCTGCTCGTGCAGCGCGCCATGCTGCTCGATCAGGCACTGACATCGGCCCAGACGCAGATCACATCGCTACAGAACCAGTTGCAGGCAGCGCAAGCCAGCCGCAGCGCGTCGTTCATGGATTCGGCCAACAACTGGGGCAGCCACACCAACAGTGCCGCGCCCAACCCCGCATACGCCCCGCAGCAGGCGGCCCCCATGCAGATGCCGCCGCAGGCCCAATCGCCCCAACAGGCCCCGGCCCAACCCGTGCGCTCGGGCTTCTTTAGCGGCGGCCTGGGCAGCACGCTCGGCAGCGTCGCCACCACGGCAGCGGGCGTGGCCGGTGGCGCGCTCCTGTTCCAGGGCATCGAGAACATGTTCCACCACAACAGTGGCGGTGGCGGGTTCTTTGGTCAGCAACCGTTGATGGGCGGCTCCACGGAAACCGTAATCAACAACTACTACGACGGCGACAGCGGTAACAACAACACGGCCTCGCGTGATGACAGCCTTGGGCTGATTGACGACAGCGACTTGGGCGGTGGGGATTATTCGGATGATGATTCGTTGTTGAGCTAGTCGAACCCGATGGCTCCTAGGCAACACTGAGCGTTGCTTACTGGTATCCCCGGCCCGTCTCCGGGGACGCGTCTTGCCGTTATGACTGGCCTTCGCCAGCCCGCTCTATGGTGGAAGCCACTACGCATAGCGAGAGCGAACGGCGTTTCGAGTGACTTGGCTCTGGCTGCAGACATATAGGAAAGGCCGACGCCGTTAGGCACCGGTCTTTCCCTCTCCTCAAAGCGCAACCCCTACCATCCCCCGCCGACCGCCGGAATCGGACGTGGCCCCCCTACGCGGGGCCAACGGCAGTTGCACCGCCGACACCACCGGCGTCAATGTGTACACCGCGGCTTGAGACCGTCAAAAAAACACCCATCAACTGTCATTGCGCAGGCCATCCGCGCGTGGCCACATCCGTCCACCGAAAGCGCTTTTCACATTGCGAAATTTGCCCCGAATTTCCGCGACCTCTCGTTTTCGCCCCGCGAAAACACGTTCCGCATTGCGGAAAAAATCACGTAACCCATTGAAAAATAACAACAAACAAAGTCTTATGTCTTATATAAGACCTTGTTGCGACGCATCAAGGCGGCACTACAATTTGGTCATGCGGTTCGCTTCGAGATTCAACAGACGGGGCGACACACCAACCAGTTACTCAAACACGCTTTGCCCTTAGGAGAGACACATGGCCCAGTACCAAGACGACATCAAGGCAGTTGCCGGTTTGAAGGAAACCCACGGCAGCGCATGGAACGCGATCAACCCCGAGTACGCTGCCCGCATGCGCGCGCAGAACAAGTTCAAGACGGGTCTGGACATCGCCAAGTACACCGCCAAGATCATGCGCGCCGACATGGCCGCCTACGATGCGGATCCGGCCAAGTACACGCAGTCGCTGGGTTGCTGGCACGGTTTCATCGGCCAGCAGAAGATGATCTCCATCAAGAAGCACTTCAACAGCACCGAGCGCCGCTATCTGTATCTGTCGGGCTGGATGGTCGCTGCGCTGCGCTCGGAGTTCGGCCCGCTGCCGGACCAGTCGATGCACGAAAAGACGTCGGTCAGCGCGCTGATCCGCGAGCTGTACACCTTCCTGCGCCAGGCTGATGCCCGTGAACTGGGCGGCCTGTTCCGCGATCTGGACGCTGCCAAGGACGCTGCCGCCAAGGCCGCCATCCAGGCAAAGATCGACAACCACGTCACCCACGTCGTGCCCATCATTGCCGACATCGACGCTGGTTTCGGCAACGCTGAAGCAACCTACCTGCTGGCCAAGCAGTTCATCGAAGCCGGTGCATGCTGCATCCAGATCGAAAACCAGGTGTCCGACGAGAAGCAGTGCGGCCACCAGGATGGCAAGGTCACCGTGCCGCATGAGGACTTCCTGGCCAAGATCCGCGCGATCCGCTACGCGTTCCTGGAGCTGGGTGTGGACGACGGCATCATCGTCGCGCGTACCGACTCGCTGGGCGCCGGCCTGACCAAGCAGATCGCCGTGACCAACGAGCCGGGCGATCTGGGCGACCAGTACAACGCGTTCCTGGATTGCGAAGAGCTGTCGGCTGATCAACTGGGCAACGGTGACGTGGTCATCAAGCGCGACGGCAAGCTGCTGCGCCCCAAACGCCTGCCGAGCAACCTGTTCCAGTTCCGCGCCGGCACGGGCGAAGCACGCTGCGTGCTGGATTGCATCACCTCGCTGCAGAACGGCGCCGACCTGCTGTGGATCGAAACCGAAAAACCGCACATCGCGCAGATCGGCGGCATGGTGAGTGAGATCCGCAAGGTCATCCCGAACGCCAAGCTGGTGTACAACAACAGCCCGTCGTTCAACTGGACGCTGAACTTCCGTCAGCAGGTGTATGACGCAATGAAGGAAGCCGGCAAGGATGTGTCGGCCTACGAGCGCGCCGCGCTGATGAGCACGGAATACGACGACACCGAACTGGCAAAGCAGGCCGACGAGAAGATCCGCACGTTCCAGGCCGACGCATCGCGTCAAGCCGGCATCTTCCACCACCTGATCACGCTGCCGACGTACCACACCGCCGCGCTGTCGACCGACAACCTGGCCAAGGAATACTTCGGCGAGCAGGGCATGCTGGGCTACGTGGCTGGCGTGCAGCGCAAGGAAATCCGTCAAGGCATCGCCTGCGTGAAGCACCAGAACATGTCGGGCTCGGACATCGGCGACGACCACAAGGAATACTTCAGCGGCGAAGCAGCGCTGAAGGCAGCAGGTAAGGACAACACCATGAATCAGTTCCACTGATCCTGGTATTGCCCCAAGCAAGACGCCAACCCTAGGGTTGGCGTTTTTTTGTCTGGCGAAGGGGCCTTGGTTGCGTCCATCTCGCACTAGACTGAGCTATCCGAACACGCTCCTATCCATCATGCAATGCACGGGCAGAAGGCTGGCTTTGATTGGCATGCTCCTGTTTGCAGGCGCCGCATCGGCTCAGGCATCACGGGCACACAAGCCCATTGAATCAGCGCATCGGGCAGGGCCAAACGGCCTTGAAAGTTGGACAGAGAGCGATCCGTTTGCGGACGGTCAGAGTTACCCCACGACCCTCGTGATCGCCCAGGGAAGGCATGTTATCCGCCGAATCAAAGGGGATCCATTTGTGTGGCGATGGATGTTCTGGGAAAACGGAAAGCAGGTTGCCTATCAGACCGGATCGTTGCACTTCAACATGTCGTGCGTACTCGTCGACATCTCAAGTGGCCAACAATTGGCGAATCACGATTGCTATCGCGAACTCGCCGATACTGCCCCAGCATGGGAGAAAGCCCTTCAGAACGTAAAGTAGTACGGCGGGCAGACAGTACGTTGGAACTACCGTCTTGCATCAGACTGGCGACAACAGGCCAAGCTGAGCGCTCAACCCAATGCTGTCGAAGAGCCGAAACGGATCGAAGCGACGTTTAGCTTTCGGAAACTCGGCGAAGCACACCAAACAAAAAGGCCGGTACCCCTCGGCACCGGCCTTTCCTTATGTTGCAGACGCTTCAGCGCATCAATCAGCTTGCCTGACGCACGGCGTGCGTCGCTTCCCCACGCTTGCCGAAGATCAGCTGCACCACCACGGCCACGACAATGTTGAATACCAGTGCCGCGAGGCCCGTGTAGATGGTGTACTTGTCGCCGCCAATCATGAAGGTATGCACCGGCTTGATGCCGTCGGAGAACGCCAGCCAGCTGCCGCTGATCATGCCGGCCGCCCAACCCGCCAGCAGCGCGGGTGCGCGGAAGCGGTTGGACAGGTTGAACAGCCCGAACACCACCGACGGGAAGGTCTGCACGATCCACACGCCGCCCAGCAGTTGCAGGTCCAGCGCAAACTTGGTGGGCAGGAACAGGATGAACACCAGCGCGCCCGCCTTGACGATCAGCGAGACCACCTTGGCCACCTTCTCTTCGCCGGCCGGCGTCAGATCGGGGGTCACGTAGGGCTTCCAGAAGTTGCGCGTGAACAGGTTGGCCGCGCCAATCGACATGACCGCCGCGGGCACCAGCGCACCGATGGCGATGGCCGAGAACGCAAAGCCCGTGAACCAGCTCGGGAACAGCGCGTTGAACAGCGCCGGCACCACGTCGTTGTTGTTGGTGACCTTGATGCCTGCCGCATAGGCCATGAAGCCCAGCAGCGCGATCAGGCCCAGCAGCACGGTGTAAGCCGGCAGGAACACGGCGTTCTTGCGGATGGTGTCTGCACTGCGCGCCGCAAAGATGCCGGTGAGCGTGTGCGGATACATGAACGCCGCCAGCGCCGAGCCAATGGCCAGCGTGGCGAACGGCAGGAACTGTGCAGACTTGAGCGTGAGGCCCGTGGCGCCGCCCTTGAGGGCAAACGCGTCATGCGCCGTGGCAAACACCGCACCGTACCCGCCCAGCTTGGCGGGCACCAGCACCACCGCCACCAGCACCACGATGTAGATCATGATGTCTTTGACGAAGGCGATGAGCGCCGGTGCACGCAGCCCGGCGGAGTACGTGTACAGCGCCAGGATCACGAACGCGGCCGCCAGCGGTAGCTCGCCCGTCAGACCGAGCGCCTTGATCACGACTTCCATGCCGATAAGCTGCAGCGCGATGTAGGGCATCGTCGCCACCACGCCCGTCAGCGCCACGGCAAACTCCAGCGAGCGTGAACCGTAGCGGCCATACACGGCATCAGCCGCCGTGACGTGGCCGTTGGCATGTGCCACCTTCCACAGCTTGGGCATGATCAGGAACACGATCGGGTACACCAGGATCGTGTACGGCAGCGCGAAGAAGCCGTACGCGCCCACCGCATACACGAGTGCGGGCACGGCGATCACGGTGTAGGCGGTGTAGAAATCGCCGCCCACCAGGAACCACGTGATCCAGGTGCCGAAGTTGCGGCCGCCCAGGCCCCATTCATCAATGTGTGCGCCCTTGTCGGACTGCCCACGCTGCCAGCGCGAGGCGATGAAGCCCAGCACCGTGACCAGCGCGAAGAAGAAGACGAAGACTGCGAGCGCAGTCCAGTTGACCTGTCCGTCCATCATTCTTCTCCTTTGCTCTGACCGTTCTTGAAAACGATCCAGATCAGCAATGAGGTGATCGGCACCCACAAGAACTGGTACCAGTAGAAGAACGGAAAGCCGAAGAGCGCAGGCGTTTCCTGGTTATAGAACGGCACCCACAGCAGGCCGATGAATGGCAATGCGAGCAAGAACTTCATGGGTTGTCTCCTGATGCTCGAGGGACTTCGGTTGTTGTTGTGAACCAGTGAGGTGCCACGCATGCCGCGTGACCGGTCGGAATGCTGAGGATGTGCTTTCCATCTTTTCGTTATCCGGCGCACTGTGATCGCGCCTTCCCCGCAATACCATCCGCACCTGTACGCACACACCACACGTAGTACTACGCAGTAAGCGTATGCTTTTCGTGCGAAATAACCAATCACTAAGGTTGGTGCGGGTTTCCTAGGGTTTTCACGAATTCCAGTCTCACCACCAGAGCGATGAATGCGTGAGAAAAATTCGCAAGCCGGCCATCGCACCGCATGGCACCAAGCAAACGGGGAGCCGCCGGCATAGGCCGGGGCTCCCCGTTTGGGTTGTGGCGTTGCAGCAGAGCCCCCCGGCATGACTGGGGGTGTTCATGCTGCGCGTGTTGCGGGCGGCGTCAGCGCACGCGCATCACCAGTTCCAGCGCAGCCGTGCTTCAGTGCCACGGACACTATGAAGCGAGATGGACAGCCGGTAGCGGCGCACGTCTACCCCCGGGGCTTATCACGATTTCGACAATACGCGCGTCGACTTCAAGTATTTTCCCGGTGCCACGACGCTCCGCGATTGCCCCCAGGCTCTCCTCGACGTTCGGCACGACAAGTATTACCGCCTGCCGGGCGGCGGAAATACCCCAGCGTCCAAACGATGGATGCCAAATACAAGCGCTGCATTAGCCGAGGCGTCTCAGCCGGCGCCAGTCCCGCGCTGGGAAAAAGTCAGAGGTCGATGTGAAAGCGTTTTTGATCCGGGCAATGGGGTTGTAGCGATGGAGCGCTGAGTCCGTGACAGCGGCCGGTTCGCTGGCGGCTGACCGGCCAGGAGAGAAGCCCGTTGCACCATCATTTCGCCGACGCCTCACCTGGCATATGCCGGGGGCCGCCTTAAATCCACTGGTCGTTCTCGACAGTACGCTCGCCCGCCGCGCCGTCGCCCGTGTTCACCACACCTCGCGGCTCGATCAGCAGCAGCTTGACTTCGGCGTTTGCACAGGGCTTGTGTTCGACGCCCTTCGGCACCACCGCCATCTGACCTGCACGCAGCACAATAGAACCGTCGCCTGAAGGCCCCGCGCGAAGATCGATGCGCAACTCGCCTTCGAGCACGATGAACGTTTCGTCGGTATCGGCATGGCGGTGCCACTGAAACTCGCCTTCGACTTTCACAACCTTGAACTGATAGTCGTTCATTTCCGCGACGACACGCGGTTGCCAGTGACCGTCGATCAGAGCGATCTTGCCGGTCAAGTCGATGGTCTGGCATTGGCCGCGCTCGGACGGCACGGCGGTGTGGTTCAGGGATTGGGACATCGTTCTCTCCGTTCAAGGGTTGGAACCTTGACGATACGCATGCTGGTTGCGGCCGTATTGAACGATCGTGGGTGTTCTCAGCAGCGCTTGACGCCGCCCGCGATCTGAAGCCAGCGCCCCGGCGTCAGCCCGAATGTCCTCGCGAAATGTCGCGTCATGTGGCTCTGATCGGCAAAGCCCGCGGCCGCAGCGGCGTGAGCGAGCGAGGTGCCACCGAGCAGCATGCGGCGCACCGTATCGAGGCGCCGCATCGTCAGATAGCGATATGGGCTCGTGCCGTAGAACGAGCGAAAGTCGTGCGACAGGCTCCAGCGATCGCGGCCCGTCACCATTTCGAGTTCGTCGAGCGTGACGACGCGCGCGCAGTTCGTGTGGAGATAGTCGCGTGCGCGCCGCGCCGCAAGGAAGTCGCCTTTCGAGCGTCGTGCGGGCATGCCGGCAACGGCAACAAGCGCGTGCGCCAGATCGGCGAGTGCATCGCTCTGTTCGAGCGGCTCGAGCGTAGAGCCGACGTGCTGCAGCAACGTCGCGGTTGCCGCAGCAAGGCGCGGATCGGTCGTCACGCCGCCTTCGAGGAACGGCAGCGCGCGTCCGCCGAGCACGTCCTGAAAGAGCGCGGGTTCAACGTAGATCATCCGGTACCGGAACCCTTCGTCGGTGCCCGCCTGGCCATCGTGAGCCTCGTCGGGGTGCAACACGATTGTGTTGCCGGGCAGGCTGTTTCGCCAGTTGCGCCGATAGCTGAAACTCTGGACACCGGCGAGCGTGCGACCAATCGCATAGGTGTCATGGCGGTGCATGGCATACGCCTTGCCGTGAAACCACGCCTCAATCCGCTCGACGCCTTCTATCGGCTCGGCGCGCCGCACCCAGTCGGGGCATGAGCGCGGTGCTTGTCGGTTCATGATGGTTTGCCTTGGATGGCCGGAGGTGTCGCGTTGAGGCACAGGCGCTCAGTCGCAGTCGGTCCGCGACTGCGGCCGCGAATTGTCGCACGGGACAGTCCACGTGCGATTTGATACTACGGTCGCCGCGTCGGCTTGAGGCGTGGCCGTCCGTCTAGCGCCGCCGTCTGCATCAGGCCCGGCTCGTCAAGCGTCAGCGCGCCTTTGCCATCGATACGCAATGTTTTGCCGTACCGCTCGAGCGCCGACTAAACCATGTGCCCATGCCTCATCGTGCTGCCCTGGAATCACTTTACATGCAGGTCATTCAGGAGCCGTCACGCGCCGTCAAGCTTGCGGATTGGGCAACGGATGTCAGCGTCCAGGAACGCTTCGGTCGGACCTTTGGTGTTCCACCGAGCAACTATCTTCGTCGTTGAAGGATGGCCTTAAAGACGCGCTTACGATCCCGGACGTTGAACCGAAACGAAAAACTCGGACGGTGGAAGCCCGAAGTGCTTTTTGAAGGCGACGGCATAGGCGCTATGACTTTCATACCCGCTGCTTAACGCGACCTGCGTAATGGGCGCACCTTCGAGAAGAAGTGTCATGGAGGACATCAGTCGCATCTGCTGGCGCCACCGTCCAAATGTCAGTCCCGTGCTTTTCTGAAAGCGACGATGGAATGTCTTGGTGCTCATGGCCAGCGTCGCAGCCCAATCGTCTGCCATGGCGGGATGGGCGGGATCGCTAACCAGCACGTCGCACACCCGCCGAATTTGCGCATCGGACGGCCATGGCAGATGAAATGGCAGGGGGCGCTGTAGGCCCAATTCCTCGATGAACAATTCTCCCAGAAGCTTTTCGCGTTTTGAATGCGTGGATTTGAGATCCAGGGACGTCAATGCGCCGATCAGCTCCCGCAACAAGGTGGAGACATGGAGAACGCTGTCCTCCGTCGGCAGGTGCTTCGCTGAATCTTTGTGGATCAAGATGCCATGGACCTCTACAGGCACCGGTATGACCAGTCGATGGGGTATGCCAGGCCGCAACCAGACTGCAGCCGTGGGGGGGACCAGCCAGCGTCCCGTGGCAGCCTCGATCAACAGGACACCTTCGGAGGCATAAAGCAGGTGCCCCCGGTGGTGTGAATGCTCAGGCACGACATGGCCCGCCGGGTATCGGGCTACCGCTCCTGTAACGGGCAAATCGGAAGACTCGTGATCGTAGAGGTCCAGTGCCTTGACACCTTCTGACGGCGAAGCAAATCCCATTTCGACCTGAATGTCCATTTTGATAAAGAATATGTCCATTGTTCTGTAGATGGACATCATGGTCAAGCCTATATTCCCGTCAGGAAATCATGTTTTTACGACAAGCTCATGTGGGTTTTCCTGTTTCTTTCGCGACTGCTACTACGTCTGACATCCGGTCGGGGTCTGGACGCATCCATCTGCGTCATGACCCATCCTGATTCCCCCTGACCCCGACCTCGACCAGCTTCCTCCAAGCAGGGGAATCAGGCGTTCTTGATTCCCTATTCGAGGTTTTTATGTTGGCAAATCCTTCCTCTAAGTATCGTGCGTTTCCTGTCATCGACATGCCGGATCGGCAGTGGCCATCACGCACATTGACCCAGGCCCCCATCTGGCTTTCGACCGATCTGCGGGACGGTAATCAGGCTCTGTTCGAGCCAATGAATCGCGAGCGCAAGTTACGCCTGTTCAACGAACTGGCACGTATCGGTTTCAAGGAAATCGAGGTGGGCTTCCCCGCTGCGTCCAGAACCGACTTCGAGGTCGTCCGCCATCTGATCGACGCTAGTCTCATACCGGATGACGTGACCCCGATGGTCATGACGCAATTGCGCGAAGACCTGATCGAGGAAACCGTACGCAGTGTTCAGGGCGCGCGCCGGGTGATTGTGCATTTCTACAATGCCATCGCTCCGGCCTGGCGCGAAATCGTCTTCGGCATGAGCGTGCCGCAGATCATCGGGATGGTTGAGCACCATATCGCGTTGTTCCGAAAGCTGATCGCGCAATATCCGCAAACGGAATGGGTGCTCCAGTATTCTCCGGAGACCTTCTGCATGGCGGAATTGGATGTGTCGCTCGCCGTGTGCAATGCCGCCATCCGGGCATGGGATGCCGGACCGCAACGGCCGATGATCGTCAATCTCCCCACGACGGTCGAAGTTTCCACGCCCAATGTCTTTGCAGACCAGATCGAATGGATGCATCGCCGGTTGGAGCGGCGTGAGCATATCGTGCTGTCTGTGCATCCGCATAACGACCGTGGGACGGGTATCGCATGCGCCGAGCAAGCGATGCTGGCGGGCGCGCAGCGGGTCGAGGGCTGCCTGTTCGGCAATGGCGAGCGCAGCGGTAACCTGGATGTCGTGACGCTGGCACTGAACCTGTACACGCAGGGCATCGCACCGGGACTGGATTTTTCCGACATTGCCGCGGTCGCGCGCATTGCCGAGGAATGCACCGCCTTGCCTATTCATCCGCGTCATCCCTACGTCGGCGATCTGGTGTTTACCGCTTTTTCCGGTTCGCATCAGGATGCCATTGCCAAAGGTTTTGCCGCGCAGGACCCCAACGGGATCTGGCGTGTTCCTTATCTGCCGCTTGATCCGCACGACCTGGGACGCACCTACGACAGCATCGTGCGTGTCAACAGCCAGTCGGGCAAAGGCGGCATTGCGTTTCTCCTGCAACGCGATTACGGCGTGGTGATACCGCGCCGCATGCAGATCGAATTCAGCGCCATCATTCAGGAACTGGCCGATGCCAGCGAAACCGAGCTGACCAGCGAGCAGATCTGGGCCGTCTTCGAAAAAACTTATCTGGTCCACGGCGATGACAAAGCAGGTCATGCCTATCGACATCATCGTCTGTTCGATACGCCGGAGGGCCAGGGCATTGAACTGGAACTGACGTCACCGGAGGGGACTGTGCTTACGCGCCAAGGCGTCGGCAATGGCCCCATCGCGGCAACGGTCGCTGCCCTTGGCCTGCCATTGCGGATCGACAGCTACGAGGAGCGCAGCCTCAGCACGGGTGCGGATGCTTTGGCAGTGGCGATCGTAGAAGCGGTATGGCCTGGTGTGCCGGGTTCGCGCTTCGGCGTGGGAAAGCATCCGAACATCATTACCGCGTCGGTGCTTGCGGTACTGAGCGCTACCGCGAGATTTTCCAAAGCGGTGGAAGCCGGGGTGCATTCTTGATCGAGTGATCCCTTTAGCATGCAGACTGGCGTTACCCACATGCAGCATGGCCGGCACAGTACTCGGCCGTGCTGCGGTTCACAGGAAGCAGCGTATGCCGAAGAGAAGGAAGTGACCTGTATGAGGGTTATCGAATGGAAGTCCCTTCCATTCGATAAACGCCCGTCAGGTCATCGTACTGCGCCAAGTACTGTCACCCAAAAAACTGTACTCAAACTGCTGCCACCAAACTGGCGGGAAGCCATGTTTGATCGCGCATCCCAACTAGATTGGCGCCAATCGCGACCGCAACTGCTGCCTGCACTTGCCCTACTGTGCGTGGTCGGCTGATCGCCGGTTTCAGTCGAACGTGATCACTTTGGCAATGGCGCCGAAATCGGTGAACTCGCACGCGCTGTTTTCGATGCCCGTTGCCATTGCCGTGGATGGAACAGGCAATCTCTACGTGGCAGAGCACGGAGCAGGTCCCGACATCCGCAAGATATCGCCTCCCACGCCGCAGCGGTCCCCACCTGACCATGAGGTATCGGAACGATTCCAGTTTCCTTGACCGGTGCGCCGGGTGAGGTGTTCGCTATTTTTCTAGGAGTTTTTGCGAGTGAAGACTAGGGTTCTGTGGTGCTCCCCCGAGCGGGTAGCGGGAAAGCGCTTGCCATGTTCGCTGCGCGACAGTGATTTTCAAATTCAACACATTGATGATCCGCTAGAAGTGGCCGCAGCGATTAGGGATGCCTTGCCGGATTTGCTGATTGTTGAATGGGCGGAACCGGAGCACGAAACGGTCGGAATGCTTCGAACCCTGCGGCACCAGGCAGGCATGCGGTACTTGCCAATCATCGTATTGTCTCGCTACGCAGGAGACCACTCCGAGGGTGCCGCACTGGATGCGGGTGCGAACGATTGCATTGTCAAACCGTATGCCGTAGAGGAATTGCTTGCGCGCGTCCAGCAATTACTGAGTCACGAAGACTCGGTGCAGACCAGTGTGCTGCGGTCAGTCAATGGGCTACGGTTGAATCTACTCACCCATACCGTAACCGCCCAAACAAGGCGCGGAACCCACACGGTCGAGCTGAGTTCGCTGGAGTTTCAGCTGCTGCATTTCCTGGTCACGAATCCAGGACGAGTCCACTCAAGGGCGCAGCTGCTGCGAAACGTGTGGGGCGGAACCGCGTTTGCTAGCGAGCGGACAGTGGACGTCTATATCCACAAGCTGCGCAAGGCGCTGGTGGACACAGAGTGTGATGGCCTAATTCAGGCTGTTCATGGTGAGGGATATCGCTTGATCGTGCAGCCCACCAAACCTGCTTCGAGAGATTAGTTGAGTGCATCTATTGATTGGGGCACCCCGCACATCCGTGGATTCGCCCCCGTATCTCCGGACACCGCCTCACACTTGAGTTGATGATTCCGTCCTGCGCCTGAACTCACGCGACGAGCGATATTTCAGTGCGCTTTGGGGATGCTGCTCGTAGTTGTGCTCGAACGCGATGGCTAGGTTGCGCGCAGCCGTCGCTGCATTCTTCGCAAATCATTTGCCGCCTCTCGCAAACCCTTACCAACAAAGGACTAATCCCAAACGATTGCACTCAACTAAGTACCCGCCTACTTAGAGTGATCCCTCCAAAAACCACTCTGTTTTAAGATTCTTTTCAATCTCAATAAAAAATTCTTGTAATGTCACTTCACCGATTTGCTTTTTATCCCACTTAGCCCGGCATTCCCCTCGCCGGGTATTTTTTTTGCGGGCTTCAATTGACCGTACCTGCGACCGTCCGTCGCGACAATGCGGAGCCTCGTGTCAGTAGGAATGTCCGCAGATGCGCGGCGTAGTCCGCACTCACGGCATCGCGCACGGAAGGTCGAGCCGCCAGTGCGCTGCGCCATGCACCGACTTTCGGCAGGTCATCCAACACGCCAAACGCATCAATCGTGTCGAACACGTCGAAGTAGCGGAACACCGGCCCGAACACGGCATCGACCATGCAGAAGCGCGCGCCGCCAAAGTACGGGCCTTCCGGCAGATCGGCCAGCGCGGCCTCCAGTTGGATGAAGCGCCGGCGCAGGTCTTGGGCACGCGCAGCAAGCACTGCGTCATCTGGCGCGGTGTAGAACGCGGCAATGCCATTCAGCACCGCCGAGCCAAACTCCATCCATGCGCGATGCTGCGCGCGGGCCAGCGGCGCGTCCGGGTGCAGGCGTGGTGCCTCGGTCTCGTCTAGGTATTCGCAAATGACGGCCGATTCGAAGATGGGGACATCGCCCGCCAGCAGCACCGGCGTCTTGCCCAGCGGAGAGACGCGCAGGAACCAATCCGGCTTGTTCGCGAGATCGATGTCGCGGCGCGTGAACGGCACGCCCTTCTCGCGCAGGACGATGGCGGCGCGCTGCACGTAAGGGCACAGCGGATGGCTGACGAGGGTGAGTTGCAATGGCATGGGTGGCTCCAGAGTGCGGATGTCCACTCGACTGTAGAGCCACGCCCGCGCCGCGAGAATGCGCGACACTGCAAAGCCTGCATGCGCCAGCGCAATGCTCAGCGGCGCGCGGCACCGTGCAACCAGGCCACGGCGGCGCAAACAAGCTGCACCATGCCCCCACCCAGCATCGCCATGCGCAGGCCCTGTACACCACCACCGCACACGGCGTACACCGCACCCAGAATCGCCACACCCAGCGTCGCGCCACTCATGCGCGCAACGTTGACGAGCGCGGAGGCCGTGCCTGAACGCTCCGGCCCCACCGCACCCACGGCAGTGTTCATCAACGGCCCGGTGGCAAAGCCCATGCCGAGCCCGGTGAGCGCCAGCCCGATGGCCGTCGGCACGATGGACGCCTCGTCGGCAAACTCGCCCAGCGTCAGCAAACCCAGCGCGATGATGCCCACGCCACCGGCCATCGCCAGCCGCGCGCCAACGCGACGCGCCACCACACCCGAGGTGGGCGAGACCGCCATGAACACCACCGCCATCGGCATCAGTGCGATGCCTGCGCCGGTCACGCTCAAGCGCCCTGTGCTTTGCCACATCAGCGGCAGCAGGAAAAGCGCGCCGTACATGCCGAAGGTCATGCCCGCAGTGGCGACCACGGCGCCCCGGAAATCACGGATGCGAAAGAGATCCAGCGGCACCAGCGCGGCACTGCCATGACGCGCTTCAACATGGATGAACCACACCAGCGCACCGAGGGCCGCCGCCAGCACGCTCACAGCCAGACGCCAGTCCCGATGCGCCTCAATGGCGGCAAACGCCAGGCCGCCCAACACAATGGCACCCAGCACCTGCGCCAACGCATCAAAACGGCGTTGCGTGGCATCCGACGATTCCGGCACCACACGCACGGCCAGCACCATGGCTGCCACGCTCACCGGCACCACCACCCAGAACACCGAGCTCCAGCCAAAATGCGTAACGAGCAAGCCGCCCACCGTGGGGCCAATCGTCATGGCCAGGCCGTTGCACGCCGCCCAGACACCCAGTGCGTGCCCACGCTCAACCGGGTCACGCCACACCACCCGCAGAATTGCCAATGACGCCGGCAGCATCAGCGATGCCCCCAGCCCGGCCAACGCCCGCGCACCGATCAACCAACCAATCGACGGCGCCAGTGCGCACAGCACGGAAGCCACCGAGAACACCACCGCCCCCGATACGAACGCACGCCGCCGTCCATACAGATCGGCCAGCAAGCCACCGGTGAGCAGCAGCGTGGCGTAGGCGAGGTTGTAGGCGTCGATCACCCACTGCAGCGGGCCGACGCCCGCATGAAAGAACTGGCCGATCGGGCGCACGGCCAGGTTGACCACGGCGGTGTCGATCTGCGCGACCAGCACGGCCATCGACAACACGCACAGCACCAGCCGTTTGCGCTGCACGGCGTTCGGGTGCACGTGCTGCAGCGTCATGCCATCCATCTTCGGGCTCCATCCAAGGGAAACGATGGCCCCAGCGTAGTGCCGGCACCCCGCACAACGTTTCGACGCGTGTCGAAGCATCGCGGCACGGGCGTCCCTAAAATGGACGTAACTCGAGGAGTCCGACATGTCGCATCTGAACAGCTTTTCCGGCACGGCCTTCCTGATCGCCGACCCGGCACGTGCCGCCATGCTCACAGCACTGCTCGATGGGCGCGCGCTACCAGCGGGCGAGTTGGCGCATGCCGCAGGCATTACTGCGCAGACGGCCAGCACGCACCTGGCCAAGCTGCTCGACGGCGGCCTGCTGGCCGTTGAAACGGAGGGGCGGCACCGATACTTCCGGCTGGCCGGTGGGCACGTAGCGCAGGCGCTGGAGCACCTTGCCGCCATTACGCCAGCGGCAGCCGTGCGGCGTACGGCACCCAGCCCCAAGACACGCGAACTGGGCTTTTGCCGTTGCTGCTATGACCACCTTGCCGGGCAGGTTGGCGTGGCCGTCACACAAGCGCTGCAGTCACACGGCTATCTGCTGCCGATGCCCGACAAGCAGTACGAGATCAGCGCGGCTGGCATCCTCTGGTTTGGCGACATGGGACTCGACGTGCGCGGCATTCGCCCAACCCGGCGTGGACTGGCACGGCAATGCCTGGATTGGACCGAACGCACGCATCACCTGGCCGGGCCGCTGGGCGTGCAGTTCCTGCATCGGCTGTGTGACGCAGGCTGGATGCTGCGTTCGCGCAACTCGCGCGCGGTGCTGGTCACCCCCAAGGGCTGGCAGGAGCTGCACCAGCGCCTGGGCGTGGATGAAGCGACGGTGCGCAGCCAGGCCGAGCACCGTCATGCGTGACCCCGCAGTTCAGTGGCCCGCGAAGGCCAGCAGTTCCGGCAGGCGCGCCAGCAGCGCATCGCGCGAGCGCAAGCCTCCCGATGTCGGTTCAACCTTGTTGTCCTGGATCAGGTTTGCAAACACGTAGGTCCGACTGTCGTCACCCGTGCCCTTCTTCGCCCAGCCGACAAACCAGCCGTAAGCGTGCGCCTGATCCCACGTGCCATCGGGCGATGTGTTGCCGGGCCCCGGCCCAGCAGTGCCCGTCTTGCCCTGCACGGCCCAGCCACCCGGCACGGGCCAAGTCTGCACCACGCGATCGACCATCTCATACGTATGCGCAGACACCGGCAACTGGCGATTGACGATCTTGCGCATGAAGCTCACCTGCTCCTCCGGCGAGATCTTCAGCGACGAGGTGATCCACGAACGGTCCAGGCCGTTGTTCTTCCCCGGGTCTCCGCTCGCGTCCATGTTGCCGTAGTCGAACTTGCGCAGGTATGCCTGCAACGTCTGCGCGCCCATCGCATGCGTAATGCGCTGCGAATACCAGACCACGGAGTACTTGAGCCACAGCGTGGGGTCGATGGGCTGGTGCCAGGCCTCGCCACCCCAATCTGGGTCGCCAGCCTTCATGTGCTCGATGGGGGCGTGCTCATCTTTCAGGAAACCGTGGTCGTAACCCATGACGGCCAGCGCCAGCTTGAAGGTGGATGCAGGCGTGACACGCTCGGCGCACTGGCCTTCGTGCAGAACGACCTTGCCGGTGGCGGCATCGGCAACGATCGTGCAGATCGTGCGCTCGGCATGGGCAAAGGTGGCAAGCACGGTCAGCAGGGCGCCGGTCGCGGCGTGGCGGAATTTCATCATCAATCAACCTCTTGAAGGGACATGCGGGGGGTACGGAGAACTGCGCGGCAGCGTACCAGCGGGGCAACCATTCCGTAGACCACCCCACGCGTAACAGCTGTAACACTCGCGCTTGGCAGGGTGAAATTCCCTCCGCTCAAGAAAGGCTTGCAAATTTCGCGAGGGTCTGTAAAATGCGCCGCTCACCTAGCCCAGGTGGCGGAATTGGTAGACGCACTAGTTTCAGGTACTAGCGGGTAACTCCGTGGAGGTTCGAGTCCTCTCCTGGGCACCAAACACAGTCCTCAGTTGTTTGAGGGCGGACAGAAACCCGCGTGGCGACAAGCCTCGCGGGTTTTTTGTTGTGCTGGTTAATGGCGTGGTGGGGCGCCTCCATCCAGGCATGGATGTGAGGCAATTGGGGAGCATCAACCTCGCCTACATCAATGTCCCCGCCGCCCGCAACGCCCCTCCCCCGTGAAGAACCCTACCGTCTAGCTGCTGGCACCGACGCGGGAGTTCAGCAGAATGATTTCACCGGCCTCGCTGCCGTTGATCTGGTGATATCGCTGCACCGCTCCGAGCTGCGCGCATGCTTGGCCTGCGCGAAGATAGAAGGTGGTACTTGGCCTCACGGCGAGTGGTGGAAAACCGCCCACTTTCCCATGTGTTCCGCGACGGATTCCGCATGGATGGCCTGCTTACAATTGCGCGTCATTCGAGTCGCTCCACCCTCCATATGAAAATCGTCGTCGCCTCAGACATTCATGGCATCAACGCGTCGTTGCGATCGTTGCTCGCCGCGCTTGGTGATCCCGTCATCCTATCGCCGTGGCTTGGCGACGGTTGCCCATTTGCGAGCGAGCAAGACGCCGTTCATGCATTCCACGCGAAGAATGGCCTGCGCTCCTATGAGCAAAAGATTGCGGATGTTGTTGAAGACCAACCCGCCCTTCTGATCGGATTCAGTGTGGGGGCGACGAGCCTATGGCGTTACATCGCAAGCCAGCGATGCCACGCGCAAAGTCGGGCGTTTCTGTACTACGGTTCCCGCATCCGCGACGCCATCGGGTTGATTCCTCGATGCCCGGCGACGGTCGTCTTCGCAGAGCATGAACCGTCGTTTTCTCCGGCATCTGTTGCTGCGTCGATTGCCGGCCCCGGCGTGGCGTGCTCCGTCATTGAAGACACGCACCATGGGTTCATGAATCCTTCCTCGCGGCACTACCGGCACGATATTGCGCACCGACAACTGGAGCTTCTGCGCAGCGCAACCGAAGAAGGGGCGACGACGCAAATGACGAGCGGATAGCGGTGGCGATGAACTCCGCCCGCAGGACCTGCACGCTGCCAAAGCCTGCCTGAAGGGCAATGGTTTCGATGGGAAGGGCAGTCAGCTCCAACAGATGCTTGGCTTCTTCCAGTCGCGCTGCTGCGCGCGGCGCGCTTCGGTTGGCGAGGCTTGGACGCCCAGTGAAAATCACGTCGGCCGGTGTGACCGGATGGTTGGACGAGGGGTTCACCCTCTCGACCGGTGCAGTCGAAAGCCAGTGACATGGCGTTCGCCCGGCGATTCAGCAAGGCAAGTCATCAATCCAGTAAAACTCCTCGTTTGTAGCGGGTACGGCATTGGGCATCTAATTGGAGTCCTCATTGACTGGATACCCAACGCCGATATGACAAGCAGTATCGCTGTGAAGCACCACGCCGGTTCCAGCTACCCATTGCGGATCGCCTTGATCGGTCTGGGCGCCATCGGAGCGGAGTTGTACCGGCAGCTTCAACTATGGCGGCTGGAGATCGAGGTGTGTGGTGCGCTCGTGCCTGCCGGCAGGGCCACCGCGAACTCGGGGCAGCCCACGTCGGGAGGCCCGCCTTTGTGCACCTCGCTCGATCAGTTGTTGGACAGCGTGCCGGACATCGTTGTTGAGTGCGCGGGCCATCAGGCGGTGGACGCTTACGGCGAGAAAATCCTCCGGGCGGGACATGATCTGCTTCTTGTCTCCGTCGGCTCGCTTGCGGATGCCGAACGTTATGAGCGTCTGTCTCGCGCGGCGGCGGACAGTGGCAGTCAGTTGCGATTGGCGGCTGGCGCCATCGGAGGCCTCGACATCCTTACTGCTGCCAGATACGCCGGGCTCCACCGGGTGCAATACCGTGCGCGAAAACCCCCGGCAGCGTGGCGCGACACCGCAGCGGAAACGATCGTGAACCTGGGCGAGCTGACCGAAGCCGCTGCCATCTTCAGCGGCAGTGCCCGCGAGGCAGCGCTTGCGTACCCCAGGAATGCAAACGTTGCGGCCACCATCGCGTTGGCCACCCTGGGCTTCGAAGGCACGCGCGTTGAGCTGATCGCAGACCCCGTAGCGCATCACAATGTCCACGAGATTGAAGCGGAAGGAGAAAATGGCCGCATTTCGATTCGCATCGATGGCCAACCTTCATTGACGAACCCTAAGACATCCATGGTCACCGCATTCAGCCTTGTCCGCCAATTGCTCAACCTACGCGCCGCCGTCGCGTTCTGATCATGAGTGACCATCCAACGATTCCGGAATCAGCGCGTGCCAATGTCACGCTGCGACAGTTGCGAGGCTTTGTGGCACTGGCAAGGGCAGGGAGCTTCACGGTTGCCGGCAGGCAGCTACATCTGACGCAATCCGCACTCAGTGCGCTCCTGCGTGATCTGGAGGCGCAGGTGGGAGCTCGACTCTTCGACCGCACAACACGAAGCATGGACATCACCGCCGTCGGGCGCGATTTCCTGCCGGTAGCGGAGCGTGTGCTGGCCGATCTGGACACCGGACTGGCGACCGTGCGGGATATGAACCTGAAGCGCAAAGGCAGCGTGACGGTTGCGGTAACGCCAATGCTGGCCACCAGCTTCATGCCAAGCCTCTGCGCCGAGATGCGCAAACAGTTTCCGGGTGTGCGGGTGGTGATCCGAGACAGGTTGGCGATCGACAATATCCAGAGCCTTCGCTCCGGCGAGGCCGATCTCGCCATCGGCAATTTCGGGCTCGTCGATCACGATGTTTCCCTCACGCTGGTCGAGGGCAGTCGGGTTGGCGTTGTCATGCCCGCGCGGCACGCGCTGGCCCAAACGCCGCATGTCGAATGGACGCAGTTGGCGCAAGAGGCATTGATTCTGTTGAGCCGCGAAAGCGCATTTCGCCAGTTCGTCTTGCAGTCGCTGATGAACGCTGGCATGACCTGTACGCCCGAGTATGAGGTCGCCTACATGGGGACGGCGCTTGGTCTGGCTCAGGCCGGGCTCGGTTTGGCAATCTGTCCGTCCCACGTGGCACAGACATTGGACCCGCAATGGCTGATCTTCAGGCCCTTGGTGAATCCTGTTTTGCACGACGGCGTTTATATCGCCACGCTGAAGGGGCGCACGCTCTCGTCGGCAGCGCAAGCGTGCCTGGATGTCGCCCTTGCGGGGCGGCCGTGGCCAGCATTGGGCACGCTGCAAGGCGAGCCGCCTGAGCCTGGTGGAGGTAGCGGCGCGGCCTCGCGCTGATGACCGAAATGAACGGTGGACGTTCACGCGCTTTGCCGCTGGACCACCATGGCGATCAACAGACCTGCGGACGGCAACGTGTTCAGCAACAACGCCACGATGCCGAGCCATCGCCAGCCCTCCTTGCGCACCAGCGCGCGAATCGCCAGAAAACCCGACCCGAACAGCGCAATGACGATGGCGCCCAACCATGCGTACGCGCCTCCGGTGCTCCCGATGACCAAGGCGGCCGCAATCCCGCCCACAGACTCCGGTACAGCATTGTTTCTTCAGGTCTTAAGCGCACCCCACCACACGGAATGGCAGGTGAAGCAGTTTGCACGGGTCCATCCATGGAACCGTCCTTGGGTGGGCCTTCGCCCGCACAATCGCGCGGCATCCGGCGCCCAACGGCACACGATCCGAACGCCCATGATTTAGATCATTTCGAAACATTGGCGTACTCGCGTCGTGACGCGCTTTCCGACCTTAAGACTCGGCCCTGGCCAGCTCAAGGACTTAGAGAAACCCGCGTGGCGACACGCTTCACAGGTTTCTTTTGCCCACGACAACGCGATGCCCTGTCTGTGCAGGCATCCGTGGAATGACCAGCACTCCACACAGAAGCAGGCCGACAAGTCCAGACATTGCCCTATTGCCTCCCCCCTTTGACGGGGGTTCCCAAGTCGCGCTCAAACGCATTTCATATTGGCCCGTCCACTTTACTGAGCGTTGCGACACCGGCACTGCATGCGATACCGTCCTGCGTCCCTTCTTGCCAACGCGGTCTTCGTTTTCTCCGTGGCCTTGCTGGTCATGGTGGGCATCTTCTATTCGAAAGCCGGGGGTGCGCAGGCGCCGGCGGCCGGCTTGCACCTGACGCAAGCGGACTGGCAGGTGGTCGACGCACCGGGTTTCACTGCACCACCTGCGGTGCTGGAGAGCGCATCCCTGCCGAACATGTGGCGCCCCGCCACGCTGCCCCTGGCGCCGCCCATTGCGTTGCTGCGCCAGGCCGGCGCAAAGACGAATCCCCCGGTGGTGCACACAACCTGGTTGCGGCTTTCCGTACCCCAGTCACCCGCGCTCTCCGGCCCGCTTGCGTTGTATGGCATCCGCATCAAGACAGACGGGACGATTGCGGTGTACGTCAATGGCCGGCTGGTGCAACAGGCGCAGGAACACGGTCCGCTGTGGAACAGCACGCGAACGCCGCTGTGGGTGGTGCTGGACAGGCATATCGACAGCACGCAGGTGAACGAGGTCCTTGTCCGCCTGGAGCACTCGCAAGGCACCCAGGTGGCGATGTCCTCGCTTTGGCTGGGACCTGCTGCCGCACTGGCGGGGCGTTACCACATACGCGAATGGCTGCAGCAGGAGCTACCGACCATCCTAAGCGCGGCGTTCCTGGCCGTCGGCATTTTTTCGCTCTTTGTGTGGCTCAGGCGGCGGCATGAAACCAGCTATCTGCTGTTCTTCAACCTCGCCGTCACGTCATTTCTGCGGGGCCTGCACTTCTATGTGGATCTGCCGGTCACCAACGACTGGTTCGCCTGGCTGACCGTCAACTCCCTGTTGTGGCTGGTGCTCGTGGTGCACTTCTTCCTGTGCCAGTTGCATGGCCGCCCGCTTGCATGGTTCACCCACATGCTGATCGGGGCGACCTGCCTGATTGGCGTGCTGACGTTGCCGGTGTTGGCCGTGCTGCCCAACACGCCCAAGGTCACGCCGCTGCTCTATCCGCTTGCGGCGCTCATGGGGGCTGCCGTTGGGTTGGTGGGCGGCATCCACGCCTGGCGCCGTTCCAACGAAGGGATCCTGGTCGCGATCGGGGTCGCTGTCTGTACCTTGCTGGGCGTGTCGGACTGGCTGCTGCAGAACAACTTCGTCAGCCCGGAGGGTTGGTATTTCGGGGCGTACACCAATGCCATCACGTTCGGCATCTTCGGCACGCTGATGTACCGGCGCTATGTCAACGCGATTGACGAAGTCGAACTGATGAACGCCAACCTCACGCAACGCCTTGAAGCGCGCGAGGCGGAACTCGAACGCAGTCATCAGCGGCTGCTGGAAGCGGAGCGGCAACAGACAATCAGCAAGGAACGTCAACGCTTGATGCAGGACATGCACGATGGCCTGGGCGCATCGCTCATCAACGCGATCCGCTCGGTCGAGCATGGCACGGTCGACGAGACCGAGATCTCGCACATCCTCAAGGGCTGCCTGGACGACCTGAAACTGACGATCGACTCGATGGAACCCGTCGAGGCCGACCTGCTGCTGTTGCTGGCAACGCTGCGCTTTCGCATCGAACCGCGCCTGGAGGGCACGGGCATCGCGCTGCGCTGGGAGGTGCAGAAGCTGCCGACCCTCGCGTGGCTCGATCCGTCAAGCGCGTTGCATATTCTGCGCATCGTGCAGGAGAGCATTGCCAACATCCTGCATCACACGCGCGCCAGCGAAATTCGTGTCGGCACGGCGGCAGAGCCTGACGGCATCCGCGTCATCATCGAAGACAACGGACATGGCTTTGATGTGGAACACACCTTACGTACGGGCAAGGGGCACGGCCTGCGCAACCAGCAGCGCCGCGCGCAGGCACTCGACGGCACCGTGGATTGGGGATCGGGGCCGGAGGGCACCCGCTTTACGCTGTGGCTTCCGCTCGTGCGCAACGCCCAAGCGTGACGGTGCCCGGCCATCAATAAGCCGGGGCGTTTTGGCAAGCGCAATCTGTAGAACAAATGTGCTACAGCCCGCAGCCGCATCGCCACTTACAATCCCGGCACCTTGTCGTCGCCAGCGCCGATTCCGAGCCGCTCCCCGGTCCTATCGGAATCGTCGTGGATGGCTTGGGCTTCTGCGTCCTCAACCGCGCAAGGAGCGCATTCCGGCACGCTTGCGCGCCAGAATGGCACCATTGATTTAGGCAGAGGCCCGCAGCAATGCGGGCCTTTTGCTTTCTACCGTTGGCGCGGCTCACCAGCCGTGAAATCGCCCCCACACCTCCACCCCGCCACGCGACGACACTGCGTGATACTCGGGGAACTGCGCACCCGTTGCGCACGCGTGGTTCGGCAGGATGCGCAGCTTCGCTCCGACAGGAAAGCGCGTAGCAAGATCATCGCGAACTGAGCCATCGCCCGCGGCCAGGATGCCGTGCTCTTGGTTCGCGCCGATCAGCGTGAGCCCGTCGAACGGGGTACCGTCGAGCGCGCAGGGTTGTCCGTAGCCGAAGTCGTGCGACTGCTTGGCGGTGCCGCGATCGCGGCTCATCGCCATCCAGCCGGCATCGACAATCACCCACCCCTTGTCCGGCTGATGGCCGATCACGGTGGTCAGCACGCTCAGGGCAATCTCGTCCAGCTTGCACACACCCACGTTGTGCATGACCAGATCAAAGAACACGTAGACACCCGCGCGTACTTCGGTCACGCCTTCCAGGTGTTCGGTGGCCAGCGCAGTCGGTGTAGAGCCAACGCTCACTGCCGCACATGGAATGCCGGCTTCGCGCAGGCGCTGCGCAGCGCGCACGCAACCGGCACGTTCCTGCTCAGCCAGCGCGACAAGGGCCGCCTGGGCATGCAAGTCGTAGCTGGAGCCTGCATGCGTCATCACACCGCCCACCTCGATGCCACCGTCCAGCAGAATGCGGCCGACCTCCAGCAGCACATCCTGCTCAGGCGTGATGCCGGAACGGTGGCCGTCGGTGTCGACTTCGATCCACACCTCGCAGCGTTCGTTGTGTGTGCGGTAGTGGTCGACCACGGCGTTTGCGGCCTCCACGTTGTCGACGACGAGCTTGAGATCGCAGCCTCGGCCGCGCAGTGCCATCGCACGCGGCAGCTTGGACGCGACAATGCCCACCGCGTACAGGATGTCGGTGATGCCGGCAGCAAAGAACGCCTCAGCCTCTTTCAACGTCGATACGGTGATGCCCTGCGCGCCAGCCGCCACCTGCGCGCGCACCACGTCGAGGCACTTGGTGGTCTTCACATGCGGGCGGAATGTCACGCCCAGCGCGTTCATGCGCTGCTGCATGCGCGCGATGTTGTGCTGCATGCGCGGCAGGTCGATCAACGCGGCGGGCGTGTCGAGTGCATCAAGGGTGCTGGTACTGGAGGTCATGATTGTGTTCCCCATGCGGCAAAGCAACTGGCCCAGGGCACGAGGCCGTCCAGGGTTGGCGATTCGATTTCCGGCGGCGGCGCACCGCCTACCAGCGAGAGGCCGATACGGTTGTGCCAGTACGTGCGCAAACCCACCGCTGCCGTACCAAACATGTCGTAGCTGGAACCGGCAACGAATGCGGCATCTGCCGCCTCCACGCCAAGCTGCTCCAGCGCCATGCGATATGGTTTGGGATCGGGCTTGTAGACGCCCGCCTGCTCGGCGGTGATAACGACATCCCAGTTAACGGGCAACCGCGCCGCCGCCTGCCGGCCCAGCCGCTCCGAGCAGTTGGTCACGACGGCCAGCTTGCAGTGCGGCTGCAGCTGCTTCAGCGCTTCGGCAGCACCGCTCCAGGGTTCAAGCTGCAACCAGCCGGCTTCCAACGCATCAGGTGCCGAGGTAGGCAAGCCGACGTTCTGCGCCGCCTCCCGCACCATCGCTTCATAGGGGACATACGTGCCGCAACCGTACGTGAGGCGCAGATACTCCGCGCGCCACGTACGGCCCGCCTGCTGCGTTCCTGCCGCACGATCCCACAGCGACCACGAATCCAGCAGCGCGGTCAGCAGGTCAAACAGGATGGCCTTGGGATAGCCCGGGGAAGACGTAGAGGAAGTCACGCGTGTCACCTGCGAATCGGCGTTGATCGATGCAGCCGATTGTAGGCAGTGAGAACCACCTTTAGGTGAAGCCAGTTTGATTCAAAGATTCAGCTTGACTACATCATGCGCGCCACGGCGGCTGCGGCTTGAAGCGGCCTTGTAGAAACTGCATGAAGTGACGCGTGCGCTGCGGCAGCCCCGCACGATTGTGCGTGAGCGCAATCACATTGGCGTCCGGCGCCTTCCAGCCTGGCAGCAAGCGCACCAGCCGCCCGGCCCGCAGATCCTCCGCCACATCCCATTCGGAGCGCAGGATCGCGCCACGCCCCTCGCACCCCCAGCGGCGGATCACATCGCCGTCGTTGCAGATCAGCTTGGCTTGCACGCGCACACTGCGGCTCATCCGGCCCTTGCTGAAATGCCAGAGCGACACATCCTCCTTGTTCTCGCGCAGCACGATGCAGGGCAGCGCGGCGAGATCGTCGGGCGTCTCGGGCAAGCCATGGCGCTTGATGAACGCGGGCGACGCGCAGAGCAAACGTGCGTTCGGCGCAATCGCATAGCCAACGAGGTTGGACACCTGCAATGCGCCGATATGGATGACCACGTCAAAGCGCTCCGCCGCTTCCGTCAACGGGGCATCGGAGAGCGTCAGTTCGATGTCGACGTCGGGATGTTCCTGTTGGAAGTCGCTGATGACGGGCGCGATGTAGCGCCGCCCAAAACCCAGCGGCGCGTTGATCTTGAGCGTACCGACCAGGCCACCCTGGCGCGTCTGCAAGTCTTCCGACAGGGTATCGAGTTGCCGGATCAGCTCCGCGCCGCGTTCGCACAGCAATGCGCCCTCTTGTGTAAAGCGCAGGCTGCGCGCGGTGCGGTCAACAAGCCGCGCGCCCAGCTTCTTTTCCAGCTGCTGCAAACGCTGCGACACCGCCGATGGCGTCAGGCCCAACGCCCGCGCCGTGGCGACCAAGCTGCCGTTCTCCTGGATGGCCAGCAGGAAGCGCAGATCGGCGGAGTCGGTCATGGCTTACTTGCCGGCAAAGCGATCGGTGGCCGCAACGAGCTGGTCGAGGATGCCGGGTTCGCTCCATGCATGGCCCGCCCCTTCGATCAGGTGGAAATCCGCGTCGGACCACGCCTGGTGCAACGCATACGCGTAGCGCACTGGGCACGGCATGTCGTAGCGGCCGTGCACGATCACACCCGGAATGCCTGCCAGCTTGTGCGCCTCACGCAGCAACTGCCCTTCTTCCAGCCAGCACTGGTGCGTGAAGTAGTGGTTCTCCAGCCGCGCGAAGGCCAGCGCGAAATGGTCGTCGGCGTGCTTGGCGCTGTTGTCGGGGTCGGGCAGCAGGGTGATGGTTTCGCCTTCCCAGACGCTCCAGGCACGGGCGGCTTCGATCTGCTTCGCAACGTCATCGCCGGTGAGCACCTTGCGGTAGGCGGCAATCATGTTGTCACGCTCCGCTTCGGGGATGGGCGCCTGAAAGCGTGCCCATTTCTCGGGGAACATCTCCGACACGCCGAATTGGTAGTACCAGCGCAGCTCGGCCTGCGTGACGGTGTAGATACCGCGCAGCACCAGTTCGCTCACGTGCTCGGGGTGCTTCTGCGCATAGGCCAGCGCCAGCGTCGAGCCCCAGGAGCCGCCGAACACGAGCCAGCGATCCGCGCCGGCAATGGCACGCAGGCGCTCAATGTCATCCACAAGGTGCCATGTGGTGTTGGCCTCCAACCCTGCATGGGGCGTGGAGCGCCCGCAGCCGCGCTGGTCGAACAGCATCACGTCGTAGCGCGCCGGGTCGAACAGACGGCGGTGGTCAGCCGAAATGCCGCCGCCCGGCCCGCCGTGCAGGAACACTGCCGGCTTGGCGCCGGGCGTGCCGACGCGCTCGTAGTAGATCGTGTGGCCATTGCCAACATCGAGCATGCCGGTTTCATACGGTTCGATGGGCGGATACAGCGTGCGCAGTGCAGACATGGTCGGTCCTGTCGAAAAGGTTGCCGGTTGGCCAGTTGAATAGGCCGATTCTACAGAGGGGATCTTGCTTGCACATATTTTTGAACGACGTATAAAATTATTCATCGTCAAAAATTAGCGAACCACCATGTCGACCACCCCGATCCCCATCGAAGCCGGCCGCCGTGAACGCAAGCGCAACCAGACGCTCGATCACCTGGCCGCCACCGCCTTCGCCCTGTTCGAGCAACACGGTTACGAAGCGGTGACGATGGAGCAGATTGCCGAGCAGGCCGATGTGTCCAAGGGCACGCTGTACAACCACTTTCCGGTCAAAGAGGCGCTGCTGGCGCATCAGTTTCATGCCGAACTGGCGGCAGGCGGCGCGCAACTGCGACCGCTCATCGAAGCACAAACGGGTTTTGCTGCGCGCCTGTCGGTGCTGCTGTCCGCCTCGGCCGACTGGTGCAACGTGCGCCGGCCGTACCTGGCGCCCTACTTCCGCTACCGCTTCGCCAGCGCAGACCTGGCCGCACGCGCCCGCGATACCGACAGGCGCAGCGGGTTCGAGGCGGTATTCATGGCGCTCATCGACGCGGGCCAGCGCTCGGGTGAACTCGACACGCGGCTCGACGCGGAACACCTGGCCGGGCTGTTCGAATACCTCTATCTGGGCACGCTGATGCGCTGGCTTGCACGCCCGGAGATGGACCTGCACGCGGGGTTCTCGGCCGCCATCGACCTGTTTCTAAACGGCATCGGCCGCAAGGAGGCGTGATGGACACCCCGGTGCTCGATTGGCAGGCCGCCGCGGCGGCGGGTGCAGCGGTGGTGGGCGGCAAGGGCTGGCAACTCGGCCGGCTGGCCATGCTGGGCGTGCCCGTGCCGGACGGCTTGGTGCTGACGGCTGAAGCCAGTCGCGGGCGCGCGCAGGGCGAGGCTGTGCCGGACGCCGTGCTGGCCGCAATCTCGCATGCGCTGGCCGCGCGTGGCTGGCAGAACATGCCGTTGGCGGTGCGCTCCTCGGCGCCACAGGAGGATTCTGCGCAACGCTCGTTCGCGGGCATCCATGAGACGCGCCTCAATGTGATCGGCGCACTGGCGCTGGCTGAAGCAGTGCAGGCCGTGTGGGATTCGGCATACGCCCCACAGGCCGTGGCCTACCGCGCGCGCTTCGACATCGACACCGTCGATCTGGCGATGGCCGTGGTCATCATGCCCATGCTGCCGGCTGTGGCTGCGGGCATCGCCTTCACGTGCGATCCGCTGGGCGGGCGGGATGACCAGATCGTCATCAACGCGCACTGGGGCCTGGGCGAAGCGCTGGTAGGCGGACAGGCCGATGGCGACACGTACCGACTGGAGGTCTCGCCGCAAGACGACACGCTGCATATGCTCGAACGCCAGATCGGCAAGAAAACCCGCATGACGCGCGCGTTGGCCGAAGGCGGCACGGCACTCGCCGATACCGCTGCGGACGACGCACGCCGCGCCGTACTGGACGATGCGCAGCTCATCGCGCTGGCAGCACTGGCGCGCGACACTGCACGCGCGCTCGATTTTGCGCAGCCGCGCTATGACATCGAATGGGTCTGGGACGGCCAGCGCTTCTGGATCGTGCAGGCGCGCCCCATCACCACGCGTGGCCGCTACACCTACGCTGCACTCCAAACGCAGCCGAATTTCTGGACGCGCGGCAACACACGCGAGATGTTTCCCGGGCCGCTGTCGCCCATCGACTGGACGCTCTACGGCCACGCGGCCAACCGCATGCTGACGCTCACGTACGCACTGGTCGACTATCCGCTGGTGCCGGGGCTGGACCGCGCCGCGCTGTTCCGGGGCCGCGTGTACCTCGATGTCTCGCTGATGCAGTGGGAGGCGTTCGATGCATTCGGCATCGCACCGGATGCCATCAACCGCATGCTGGGCGGCACGCAGCCGGAGATTGCGGTGCCGCCGATCAGATGGTCACAGCGCCTGGCACGCGGTGGACGCCTGGTGCGCTATCTACTGAGTGCCGGCGCCACGCGCCGCCATGCACAGAGCGACCTCAACCGCGCGCGCAAGCAAGCCGCGCAATGGCGCGAAGCTACGTGGCCCGAAGACCCGGCCAAACTGGCAACCTGCCTGCGCGAGCGCTTCGCCACGGTGCGCCGTGCGGATAGCCTGTTCTTCTTGCAAGGATCAGCGGGCGGCTCGGTCTCGGGGCTGGTCGACGTCATCGAGAAACAGCGCCCCGGTGAGGGCCACGCACTTGCCGCCGCGCTCATGGCCGGCGCCGAACCCAGTGTCACCGCGCAGCAAAGCTATGACCTGATGGCGCTAGCGCAGACGGCCGCAACCGATGCAGAGGCATTGACCTGGCTACGGAGCGCCACACGCATCGGCACACAATGGGCGCAGCAACTACCCGCGCATAGCCGGTTCCGCCAGCAGTTCAGGGCGTTTCTGGAGCGCAACGGCCACCGCGCGATTGAAGAGAGCTACTTCCGCCATCCGCGCTGGCGCGAGCAGCCCGACTATCTGCTCGACCTCGTCGTCGGCCTGATCGGCAGCGATGCGCAGGCGGTGCGGCAACGGCAGCAGGCGGCGTCTGCGCAGGCTTGGCAACGCCTGCCGTTCTGGCTGCGGCCAGTCGTGCGGGCGATGCTCAAGAGCGCCGTGCGCGACAGCAACCAGCGTGAAGCCGCACGTAGTGCGCTGGTGGCCTATCTGGAAGCGCTGCGTATTGGCCTGCTGAAACTGGCGGGCAAGCTGGGTGGCCCGGAAGGGCTTGATACGCCGGAAGACATCTTCAACCTGACACTGGACGAATGCGTGCGTGCGGGCAGCGGCACGCTGCCGCTGCGCTTTGCTGCACAGCGTGCGCGCGAGCGCCAGCAACAGTTGGCGCATTGGGCGGCCGAGCAGGAGCCAGACATCATCACCGAACACGGTGAAACCCCTGCCACAGCCATCGCACCGAGCGCATCCACCGGTGATCACTGGACTGGCACCGCTGTCGGCGCGGGCACGGCACAGGGCCAAGCCCGGCTGGTGGACAACGCCGCCGTCGGCACCGCGCTGCAAACCGGTGACGTGCTGGTCGCCCCGAGCACCGACCCGGCCTGGACGCCACTCTTCCTGAAAGCCAGCGCACTGGTGATGGAAACCGGCGGCTACCTGTCGCACGGGGCCATCGTGGCGCGTGAATTCGGTATTCCAGCCGTGGTGAACGTGCCGGGCATCCGCGCACGGTTGAAGGATGGCGAGACGATCCGCGTGGACGGCAACGCTGGCACGATCAGCAGAGTGTCGGCGTGATCACATCAATGTGGCGGTGAGGCGACACAAACAGGCAAGAATTGCTGCGACGCAATATTACGACTAACATAGGGTAATCCCTAGGTTATCGCTCAGAAAGGAATCGTCATGGAAGCCGCCGCTCTCAACGCCGCCCCCGTCTCCCGCTTCGCCCGCTTCTGGCAAGTCCTGCGTCGTGAAGCCAAGCGCGCCATCGCGCTGCACGTGGAAAGCTGCGGCATGATGGCCGAGCTGTATCGCCGCTCGGGCCGCTAAGCCCGCTTGCTTTTTTGCGTCGCACCATTCTCATTGTGTGACGCATACATCCCGAATCAGGTCTCAGTCCACTGCCGCATCAGGTTGTGATACACGCCGATCAGGGTGCGGCGCGCGGTGGCATCCGCGTCGGTCTGGTTGAGCGTCTGGATCGCGTTGTCCAGGTCGAACAGCATGACGCGCTGCGCGTCATGCACGAAGCGGTTCGACACAAGGCGGTGGCCTATCTGTCGGTGGTCTTCTTTCTGATGCAGATCGGCTACGGGCTCTATCTGCAAACGATCATGATGCTGCTCCAGACCCGCTTTCACTACGGCAGCGCGCAGTTGGGGCTGTTCAGCGGGGCGATCGGCGTGTGCTTCGTGTTTGGGCTGCTGTGCGTCGTGCGCCTGATGCTGCGGGTGTGGAGCGTCATCGATATCGCCAAGACCGGCCTGCTGGTGGCCGGCATCGCCCAGATCCTGTCGAGCGTGCTGCCCGTACGAAGGCGTGCTCTGGGCGCTGGCAGCGCTGGTCGGCTGCTTTGACATGGTGGCCTACACCACGATGTACACCGCCTTCTCCGATGCCGTGACCGAAGACCGCCAAGGCTGGGCGCTTGGCGTCGCGGGCTCCGTCATGGCGGTGGCGTGGGTTGTCACGGGCTTCCTGACCAACCTGCTGCCGGCGCTTGGAGAGACTGGGTTGCTGTTGGTCGGCGGGATTGGCTTCCTGCTCAGCTTCGTGATGATGCGAGCGTATGGCTGCAAGCGCCGCATGGCCTCCAACAATGCAGGCGCAAACTCACGGGCACCCGGCGTAACGAGCTGAGCGTACCTATTTCTGCGTACCGCCCGCAGACGAGGAGAGCGCCGACGATGCGGGGATTTGTGCGCTGTCCGCACCTTCACGCGCCTCCTCTTTGTTCTGCGCCAGCGCCCGCGAATACACCGACGGCGCGCCCGCCGCATGCGCGGTCACATAGCCGGTGATGCACGCCAGCATGAGCGGCAGCACCACCTGATAGGACAGCGTCATCTCGAAGATCATCAGGATCGACATGAGCGGCGCGTGCGTGGTGGCTGCCAGCAGCGCGCCCATACCGACCACCGCATAGCTGATGGGAACCGGCGCCGCACCCGGCAACAACGCGTGCATGCCGGTGCCGTACAGGAGCCCCAGCGCCGCTCCGCAGAACAGCGTGGGCGTAAACACCCCGCCTACCGCGCCCGAACCCGCGCTGGCCGCCGTGGCCACCACCTTGCAGATCAGCACCAGTGCCACGGTCTGCCACAGCCACGGCTGATGCAGAAAGCTGTTCACCACGCTATAGCCGTTGCCCCAGACCTCCGGCAGCTGCGTCGACAACCCGCCCACGATCAAACCACCCAGCGCCAACCGCAACGTCAACGGCAGCTTGGTACGGGCAAAGGCATCGCGTGCGCGGTCAATCAACCCGAGCAGCAGCGGCCCCGCCATGCCCGCCGCCAGGCCAAGCCCGAGGTACGTCAGGACTTCCCAGCCGGACACAAAATCGAAGTGCGGCATCTCGTAGACTGCCCCGTACCCGAAGAACTGGCGCAGCACGATGTCCGCAGTCACGGCCGACACCAACAGCGGCCCAAGCGTGGCCGTGGTGATGACGCCAAAGACGATCTCGCTCACGAACACGGCGCCCGAGATGGGCGCGTTGTAAGCGGAGGTGATACCCGCCGCTGCGCCACAGGCAACCAGCAGGCGCAGTTGCTCAACCGACACCGGCGTCACATGCCGCAGCACGCGGCCCAGCAACGAGCCGCACATCGCTGCCAGTTGCACCATCGGCCCTTCCCGCCCGATGGATGCGCCGCTGGCCACTGAGCACAGCGACGACGCACTGCGTACCAAGCTCTGCCGCGCACTCAGCACACCGTCGCCCACGGCGATGGCTTCCATATAGTCTTCCGAGCCCTTGCGCGGAATCCACTTCAACCCGACCTGCAGCGTGAGCCCGGCCAGCACACCGCCGATGGCCGGGACCAAGAGGCGTGCCCACCACGGCAGCGCGCGCGCCGTGGCCACCAGCCCCTGGTCGGTGCCGGAGAGCCACCACTGCAGTTGACGCAGGCATTCGCGAAACAGGATCGTCGACAACGCGCCCGCGCAGCCGATCACGGCTGCATAGACAAACACCAGATGCTCACTGCCGAACGGCAACCGCGCAGCCACGCGCTGCCACCACGCAGGGCGCGGGGACGGGGTGGGCGGTGGTGTCGGTGTATCCGGTGGTTGGGTCATGACAGCCCCGTGAACGGCAGACCGTCATGATAGCGGGCGCGCTGCGCGGGGCTTACGTCGATGCGCTCACGGCCCCGTCAACAAACCACGCTTCGGGCAAGCCCGCCACGCGCCGGTTCGGGCCCCATGTGATGACGTGCACATCGACGAGGCTCTCCAGCACGAACGGATCACGTGCCACGATGGCATCGATCTCCTCGCGCGAGGCGGCGCGCGCCAGAATGCCGCCGCCCTCTCGCGGGAAGAACGGCCCGGACATCAAGAAGTGCCCGCTCGCGTAGTGCGAATCGAGGTGCTGGCGATGAGCCGGCAGCACGCGGTCCATCTCGGACAGCGGTGCGCGATAGGTGAAAAGAATCAGGTACAGCATGGGGACGGCTCCTTCCAAACGATGTGTGAAGTGGGGTGAAACCACGTGATGCGAGGCACCGCGACGCTGCAAACGCCTCGCAGAAATGGGTACGCTCACGGCCGCAACAGCAACGCGCCCGAGGTTTGGCCGGCCTCCAAGGCCGCATGCGCGGTCGCCGCTTCTTCCAGCGCGTAGGTGCCGCCCACAGGCACACGCACACCTTCGAGCATGCGTTGCAGCGCCGCCTGTGCGCCGGCGCGGTAGCACGACAGATCGGCCATGTAGCGGAACACGCCGGGCCGCGCCAGCGCAATGGAACGTGACGGGCCCAACGCCGACAGGTCGATGACGTTCGTTTGCGCATTGCCGACATCGCTTGCCTGACCGATGCTCGCCACCATGCCGAACGGCCGCGTCACCGCGATGGACGCCTGCAGCATCGCTCCGCCAACGCCATCGATGACGTAGTCCACGCCTTTCCCACCGGTGAGCTGCAGCACGGCTTCACGCACGTCTTGCTGGCGGTACAGAACAACGTGGTCTGCGCCGTGGCCGAGCGCGGTAGCCGCCTTGGCCTCGCTGCCGACCGATCCAATCACGCGCGCGCCCTGGCGCTTGGCCCACTGCACCAGCAGCAGACCCAGACCGCCGGCTGCCGCATGCACGAGCACCGTGTCACCCGCCTGTACCTGGCGTACCCGTGTCAGCAGCATGTGTGCGGTGATCCCACGCAGCAGCGTGGCCGCAACGGTCTCGTCATCCAGGGCATCCGGCAAGGCAATCGCCCGATCGGCAGGGATGTTGCGATGGCTTGCATACCCGCCAGGCGCGCCGTCCATCAGCCCTGCCCAGGCCACACGCTGGCCGACCACAAAACCGCGCACGTCCGTACCCAGTGCTTCCACCACCCCGACGCCTTCCACACCGAGCACCGCCGGAAACGCCGGCACCGGGTACAGCCCGGCACGGTGATACACGTCGACAAAGTTCACACCGATGGCGGTATGGCGCACCGTGAGCGCATTGGGGGCAGGTGGCGGCAACATCAGGCTGGCTGGCTGTAAACCCAGTGCTGATGCGGGTTCACGGAGTTGGATCACCTTGGCGTGCATGGCAAATGTCCTCGCAGAAATGGGTACGCTTTTCAGTTTTGTGACCGTGGGTATTGCTGCCGTCACGTTGTGAAACAAGCGTATTCCGTTCAGAATCGCCCGGGAATTCATAAAAACTGACCATCTTCTGTGCAAAAAAGCCCAGATCGGCCCAAGCGTGTACTGGCAAGTGCCGTGGTGGCCGAACCTTCCTCTTCCTTGCAGTGGGATGACGTGCGCTACTTCCTTGTGCTGGCACGCGAGGGCAGCCTGTCGGCCGCAGCGCGGCGGTTGGCGGTGGAGCACACCACGGTGGCGCGACGTGCCGATGCACTGGAGCAATCGCTGGGCGTGCGGTTGTTCGACCGCCTGCCGCGCGGCTGGCGCCTGACCACCGAAGGCACCGCACTGGCTGAGCGCGCTGAGCGCATGGAGCAAGAGGCCGCCGGCTTCGCCCGCGCAGCGGCCGGTGCAGGCAGCCTGCGCGGGACGGTACGCATCTCAGCGCCGCCCACCATCGCGAGCCACTTCATCGCACCGCACCTGGCCGCGCTGCACCGCCAGTGGCCAGGCATCAGCCTGGTCCTCCTGGGCGAGACGCGCAACGCCAACCTGATGGCGCACGAGGCTGATCTCGCCATCCGGCTGTCTCGCCCAACCGCGTCCACGCTGGCCACACGGCCGCTGGGCGATCTCGGCTACGGCCTATACGCAACGCCGGAAGTCCTCGCGCAACCCGAAGCGGAATGGGAGTTCATCGGCTACGACGAGCGCCTGCGCCACGTGCCACAGCAGCGTTGGCTGGACGCGTACGCGGGCGAGCGCCGCGTGGTTCTGCGCTGTAGCGATCTGGCGGCAATCCACCAGGCAGCGCTGGCCGGACTGGGTGTGGCAGCGCTTCCGCACTTCCTGGGCGCGCCCGCAGAAATGGGTACGCTTTTGCGCCGACTGCCAGTCGATGACCCCGCACTACACCGGGAAATCTGGCTGGCGATCCATCCAGACGTGCGGCGCTCCCCGCGCGTGCGGGCCGTGGCCGATGCGCTGATCGCGTTATTCGACGCACAACGGCACGTTTTGGCGGGGCATTGAACGTACGCAGAAACGGGTACGCTTTTTCTGGGGCGTACGCAGAAATGGGTACGCTTTGGGAAAAAACCGGCGCCAGGAGGTGGCGCCGGTTGCGTGCAACGCGCTCAGCCGCCCAGGTAGGCTTCGAGCACGCGTGGATTGCCCAGCAGGTTTTTGCCGCTGTCAGCCAGCACGATCTGGCCCGTCTCCAGCACATAGCCGTGCTGCGCGATCTTCAGCGCCTGCCGCACGTTCTGTTCGACCAGGAAGATCGTTAGCCCTTCGGCGTTGATCATGCGCAGGATGCGGAAGATCTCCTGCACGATGATCGGCGCCAGCCCCATCGACGGCTCATCGAGCAGCAGCACGCGCGGCCGGGCCATTAGCGCGCGGCCGATGGCGAGCATCTGCTGCTCGCCGCCCGACAGATTGCCGGCCAGGCCGTCGATGCGCTCTTTCAGGCGCGGAAACAAGTGGAACACACGCTCCAGGTCGGAGCCGATCTGGCCCCTGTCCTTGCGCGTATAGGCGCCCAGCTCTAGGTTCTCGCGCACCGTCATGGTGGTGAGCGTGGCGCGGCCCTCTGCCACCTGCACGAGGCCGCGCTGTACGCGCTTGTGGGGCGACCACTGCGAGACGTCTTCGCCCTCGAACAGGATCTGGCCGCGTACCTCGCCCTGCGACTTCGGGATCAGCCCCGACAGTGCCAGCAGCGTGGTTGACTTGCCCGCGCCATTGGCGCCCACCAGCGAGGTGATCTCGCCGGTCTTGAGCGCAAAGTCGATGCCCTTGACGGCCGCGATGTGCCCGTACGACACGTCCAGCCCTTTGACTTCCAGCAGCGTGGTCATGCCGTGGCCTCTTCAGCTTCGTCATCATCGCGGCCCAGATAAGCCTCGATGACTTGCGGGTTGTTGCGGATCGCGTCGGGCGGCCCTTCGGCGATGATGCGGCCGAAGTTCAGCACAGCAATGCGTTCGCACAGGCCCATCACAAAACGCATGTCGTGCTCGATCATGAAGATCGTGTAGCCGCGCGCCTTGATGTTCTCGATCTCGGCCATCAGGTCAACCTTCTCGCCGGTGTTCATGCCGGCGACGGGCTCGTCGAGCAGCAACAGCTTGGGCTCGGTGGCCAGCGCGCGCGCGAGTTCGAGCTTGCGCTGGTCGCCGTACGAGAGGTTGTCGGCAATGTCGTGCGCCTTGTGGTCGAGCTTGACCCACGAGAGCAGCTCCAGCGCACGGTCGCGCGCGCGGCGCTCGGCGGCGCGGTACTTGGGCAGCGACAGCAGCAGGCCCGGTGCACCGTAGTCCAGGTGCCGGTGCATGCCGACCACGACGTTCTCCAGCAGCGTCATCTCCTTGAAGATGCGGATGTTCTGGAACGTGCGGGCGATGCCCATCTGCGTAATCTGGTGCGGCTTCTTGCCGACGAGGTTTTCCCCGTTGAACGTGAGCGAACCACCGGTGGGCGCGAGCAGCCCGGTGATCAGGTTGAACACCGTCGTCTTGCCCGCGCCGTTCGGGCCGATCAAACCGAAGATCGAACCCTGCGGCACTTCGATATTGACGTCCTGCAAAACCGACAAGCCGCCAAAGCTTTTGGAAATCGATGCGAGTTTCAGCATGGCGGCCTCAGCGCGATTCATTGGAGGCAGCCGCGCCCGGCATGGTGCCGCCGCGCTTGATGCCGAACCAGCGCGCGAAACGCGCCGGGTCCCAGATGCCCTTGGGCAGGAACAGCACGATCACCATCAGGATCACGCCGTTGACGACCAGGCGGAAATCCTTGAACGCGCGCAGCAGTTCCGGCAGCAGCGAGAGGATCAGGCTGCCGAGCACCGGGCCGGTCAGGCCATTGGTGCCGCCCAGAATCGTCATCGTGAGGATTTCCACGCCGCGGTCGAAGCCGAATTCGTTCGGGCCGATGAAGAAGGTCAGGTGCGCGTTGAGCGCGCCCGCCAACCCCGCGATGGCGGCACCCAGCGTGAACGCCAGCAGCTTGGTGCCCGCCACGTTGATGCCCATCAGGCCAGCGGCCGTCTCATCTTCCTTGATGGCCTCGAACGCGCGGCCCACCTTCGAGCGGCGCATGCGTGCCAGCACGAACAGCGTAAGCAACACGGCCAGCGCCACGTGCCACCACTGCGTGAGTTGCGGAATACCGTTCAAGCCCAGCGCGCCGCCGGTCCAGTCTTCGGTGTTCAGGATCAGCACGCGCACCACTTCGCCAAAGCCCAGCGTCGCCATGGCGAGGTACACGCCGGACAGGCGCAGCGTCGGCCGCCCGATGACCACGGCCACTACGGCCGGCGCCACCATGCCGCCCAGCAGCGCCACCGAAAACGGCATCTCGGCATTCATCGTCAGCAACGATGCCGTGTATGCGCCGATGCCCATGAACGCCGCATTCGCCATCGCCAGCAAGCCGCACGACAGCGTGAGATAGATGGACAGCGCCAGCAACGCATTGATGCCCAGCGTGAGCACCAGGTTGCTGTAGACCGACCAGAAATTGTCGAACCATTCCATGTCGTCGGTCTCCTTATGCCTTGCGTTCCAGCACCTTGCCGAACAGCCCTTGCGGCCGCACCAGCAGGATCAGGAACAGCAGACCGAACGCCACCGCATCGCGCATGGTCGAGCCGATGTAGGCCACCGACAGCACCTCGGCAAAACCAAGGAACAGCCCGCCCAGCATCGCGCCGCGAATATCGCCCAGGCCGCCCAGAATGATGACCGCGATGCCCTTGTGCAGCATCGGCTGGCCCATCAGCGGGAACACGGCGTTGGAGTAGAGGCCGATCAGCACGCCGGACAACCCACCGAGCGCCGCCGCGGCAAACGAGGTCAGCAGGAACAGCCCTTCCACGTTGATGCCCAGCAGCGCCGCCGCCTTGGGCGACTCGGCAATCGCGCGCAGCGCGCGGCCGAGCTGCGTGCGCTTGAGCAGCAGCATGAGCGCCGCCATCAGCACGAACGACAGCACGATGATGCCCAGCTCCAGCGGCGTGAGGTGAATACCGCCTAGGTCCAGCGAGGCATCCGACACGAGCCCGGCCGGGAAGCGCATGTTCTCCGCGCCGAACGCGCCCTGCATGGCGTTGTTGATGGCGATGCCCGCACCGATGGTGCCGATCATCGGGATCAGGTGAGGCGCGTTGCGGCGGCGCAGGGGGCGCAGCAACAGCACATCGATGATGAGCCCGGCCACGCCGCTGACGACAAAGCCGACAGCCAGTGCTGCCCACAACGGCAGTTCGAAATGGAGAACCACTTGCAGCGCCGCATAGGCACCCAGCATGAAGACCGCGCCGTGCGACAGGTTGATCACGCCCAGGATGCCGAAAACCAGCGTGAATCCCAGGGCGAACAACGCATACACGCAGCCGAGCGACAGCGCATTGACGAGTTGCTGTTCCAGCATGATGAATCAGAGTGAAGTGCGGCCGAATGTCACCAAAGCGGCCACAAAAAAGCGATGGGGCGTAGGTTTAGCTACGCCCCGCGTTTCGGTCTCTACGAGAACCGACGATTACTTCTCGATCGTGTACTTGCCCGACTTGGTCACGCTCACGATCGGCGTCTGCACAGCGTCATAGCCGGCCGGCTTGCCGCGTGCCGTCACCTGGCGGAACGCAAACGCACCGGTTGCACCCGTGTGCTTGACCGCCGGCAGCGCATCGCGGATAGCCTTGCGATCGCCTTCCAGGTTGCCGCTGAACTTGACCGTCTTCAGTGCTGCAGCCGCGATGTACATCGCGTCATACGCCTGCGCTGCAAACTGGTCCGGCGCAGCCTTGTACTTGGACGTGTAGGCGGTGATGAACTTGCTGTTCTCGGCCGTGTGGTTCTCGATCGACCACGGGCTGCCCACCCACAGGTTGTCAGACTTGTCCTTGGCCAGGTCGAAGATCTTGACCGAGTTCATGCCGTTGCCGCCGATGATCGGCACGTTCAGGCCGAGCTGGCGCGCCTGCACCATGATCGGACCGCCCTCGGCAATCAGTGCCGACAGCACGATCGCATCCGGATTCGTCGCCTTGATCTTGGTGAGCTGCGCCTTGAAGTCCACGTCGCCCTTGGCGAAGGTTTCGGTGGTCGTCACCGGAATCTTCAGGTCTTCGAGCGCCTTCTTGAAGTTGTCGTAGCCGCTCTTGGTGAAGACGTCGTCGTTGCCGTACAGCACAGCTACCTTCTTCACGCCGGCCTTCTTCACCACGGTCTGGATGGTGGCCGGCAGCACGTCGGCTTCGGTCACAGAGTTGCGGAAGACGTAGTCGCCGATGCTGGTGATGCCGTCTGCCGTGTTGGAGGTACCAAACGCCACCGTCTTGGCAGCCTGGGCGATCGGGTCAGCCGCCTGGGCCGAGTTGGACAGCGTGGGGCCGAACACCATCGCCACCTTGTCCTGGAAGATCAGCTTCTTGAAGACGTTGATGGCTTCTTCCTTCTTGCCCTGCTCGTCTTCGATCACCAGCGCGATCTTGCTGCCATTGACGCCACCGGCGGCATTGATCTCGTCAGCCGCCAGTTGGAAACCGTTGCGGATGGCCACGCCGTACTGGGCTGCACCGCCCGACAGCGCTTCGGCCACGCCGATCTTGATGTCCTGGGCCGCGAACGACGTGCCCGTTGCGATTGCCGCCCCCGCAGCTGCCGCCGTCACCAGCAGCCGTTTGATCGTCTTTTGCATGCGAACCTGCTCCTTTTTGTCCGTCGCTTGTTGCCGAATGCGATTTTGGTCTTGAAGAGTGCGCTGGCCCAACACCGTCGCTCCCCCCGCATGCGCCCTGCATCGCGTCCGGCCGCGTGCCTGCCTCGGTTTCGCGCCACAAGACAACGTTGGCGAAACGGCGGAAGACTTGCCCGTGCGAGCGATGCCGGATCGGGCATGCGCGCATCGGGAGTGCGTCGGAGTGTGAAGCGAAGGCGCCATGGGTACAGCGCGCTTGTGCGACGCGCCGGGGTGGCCGGCGCGCGCAGTCAGTCGCGGGACTTTACCGGAAAGCGCACGACCGTGCGATAGGGGATTGTCCGCCGCCCGGCCTGGGGGGCGGATGTTGCGGCGCAATATTGCCTGCGCAACAGCACCAAATCGCCATCGAGCGTACCCATTTCTGCGTAAAGTGCGCACCGCAGTGCGGCACCGCGAAATCAGCCGGCAGAAAGCTCGTCGGCACTCACGAACAGGCCCTTGCCGCGCGATTTGGCTTCGTACAGCGCCTCATCGGCGGCCTCAAAGACCACGCTCTGCGCAAGCGTCCGGCTGTCGAAGCCGGCCAGGCCGATGCTGGTGCCGATCTGCACGGTGACCTCGCCCAGGCGAAACGGCTTGTTGCAAGCAGCGAGGACAGTGCGCGCAACCATCTTGGCGTCTTCCGGCTGCGAGAGCTGCTCCAGCACGACGGCAAACTCATCGCCACCAAAGCGCGCCACACCATCATATGGCCGCACGGCGCGCGCCAGGCGCTGTGCGAAGGCGCGCAGGAGCGCATCGCCCACGGAGTGACCGTGCGTGTCGTTGACAGCCTTGAAGCCGTCGAGATCGAGCAGCAGCAACGCGCCCACGGTATCGGTCACACGCGCCTGGTCCAGCGCGGCGAGCAGGCGCTCGTCAAAGCCGGCGCGGTTGAGCAGGCCAGTCAGGTGGTCGGTGGTGGTGAGCGCGCGCAAACGCAGCTCCTGCTTCTTGCGCTCGGTGATGTCGAGAGTGACTGCGTGCACGCCAGCCACGTGCCCCTGCGCATCGAACTGCGGCAGGTAGCTGATCTCTTCGCAGCGGTACAGGTCGCGGCCGCGGTACTCGCGTTCGAAGACGACGGTCTCGCCGGCCAGCGCACGCCGCAGGGCGTCACGCAGGATGCGGTAGCCATCCTCGCCCACCACGTCGCGTACGGTCTGCCCGAGCATGGCGGCGGCGGGCCGTCCATAGGCTTTCTCGTAGGCGGCGTTCAGGAAGCGATAGCGCTCATCCGTATCGACAAAGGACACCAGCGCGGGCAGCGCATCCGTCACCGTCTGCAGCGTTTCGCGACTGCGTTGCAGCTCTTCCTTGGCAGCCTTGTCCTGCGTGATGTCGCGCATGATGGACGAGAAGTGCTCCATCCTGCCGCCAGGATTGCGGTGCGCGATGATCATATGGTTGACCGGCACGACCTCGCCGGCCACGCCGCGCACGGTGGTCTCGCCAATCCACACGCCGTCGCGCGCTGCGGCGGGTACAGCCACCTCGCGCAGCCAGTCCATCGTCTCCGGCGGATAAAAATCGCCGACGGTCAGGGTGCGCACGTCAGCCTCCAGCGGGATACCGGCAAAACGCCGGCCGGCCGGATTGATATAGGTGACGTTGCCGAGCAAGTCGGTCTGCGCGACGAAGTCGGTGGTGGAATCGAGAATCTTGGCCAGCACGCGCGAGGCCTGCTCGGCGCGCGCGCGCACGGTGATGTCTTCCATCGCACCAACATGGCCGACCACCTTACCGTCCACACGTACGGGCGCGGTGTTGACCACCAGCAGGCGCTCGCCAACGCCCGGCACGATCACGCGCTGCTCGGCGCTGTAACCGATGCCGTGCGCGACGGCATCGTGCCAGCCAGCCAGCCTGGCCTCCCGGTCGTGCGGGTGCAGGCGGGCTAACCACACGTCGGCCAGCGCCTCTTCATGCGTCGCACCCAGCAGTTGGCGGTACGCCTCGTTGCCGTAGACCGTGCGGCCGGCAGCATCGGTACGGAACAGACCCATCGGCGATGCGTCGTTCACGGCTTCCAGCTCGGCGCGCTGGCGGACCACCTCCCCCATCAGCTTGTGGAACGCGGTGGACACCGCTTCAATTTCCACCGAGGCACTGGGCAACGCGAGCGGCTGCGCATCGCGCAAGTCGGTGCTGGAGAGCTGCGTCATGGCGGCATGCAGGCGGCCCAGCGGGCGCAGCAGCCACAGCATCGCCGCCCATACCGACATGCCGATCAACGCCGCCAGCAACACGAGTGACCAGCGAAAGTGCTGGCGCATGATGAAGAGTTGCCGATTGGCCTCGGCACCGGGCAACACGGCGCCCAGCGTCCAGCCGGTGGCGATGATGTCCTGCGTGGTGACGACGTCGCCGCCAACCCCAGGCAACACAGACGGATCACTGCGGAACGCCGCCGCAATGGCCGGATCGGCATCAAGCGGCGCGAGCGTCTTGTCCGCATCGGGGTGCACGATGTAGGCGGGGTGCTCCCCGCGCTCGATCAGGTACACGTGGCCGGTCTGGCCGACGCGCATGTCGCGCAGGTCACCCAGGAAGTTCGGCTTGAGCAGGTACAGCGACGCGCCGATCAGCCCGACAAGGCGGCCATCCTGGTCATGCACGGGCGCCGCCAGAATGATGATGGGCTCGCCGCCCACGCGGTTGCGCAGCGGCGCGGAGATGGTCGGCTGGTCGACCACCGTGACCTGCTTGAAGTAATCCCGATCGGTAATGTCGAGGCCGATCACGCCTTCACGGTACGGCGAGGTCGCGGTCACCTTGCCGTCAGCCGAGGCTAGGAACACACCGTCGAAGAGGCCGCTGGTGGGCAGGATGCTCTCGAAGAAATGGGTACGCTGCGCCGGCGTATCGAACCGCACCGTATGCATCTGCTGGGCGGTGCGTTCCAGCACGCCCAGGTAGGTGTCGAGCCGCTGCTTGAGATCGTCGGCGGATTCACGCACCAGCGCGGTCTGCTGCGCCTTGATCTGCGCCATCACCTCGCGGCGGATCGGCTCGCGCTGCGACCAGCCGAACAAGCTCACCGCCGTCACGCTGATGACGGTCGCCATGATGGCCGCCTGCGACTTCAGAGTGAGTTTCATCGAACAGGAACGATAGCCGGCCAGCAGTGATAGGAAGCGCTCACCATAGTGCTATGCCCGCGGGCCGCTGTCGAGTCGCCAGCGCGCCAGCGGCGCGCGCGTGCAACGGTCTAGCGACGTGCGCAGACATAGGCGGCCGAACGCGCTGCCAGCGTACCCGGCCGGATGCGCATCCAGTGCGCGCCGGCAGCTGTGCCCGTGTCGAGCGTGGCGCCACCGGGATCGCGTACCACGTAGTCGACCAGACGGATGCGCTGGCGACGGCAGTCGATCTCCTGGCGCGAGAGGATCATCGTGCCTGGCCGATAGCGTGTGCCGCGGGCACGGCGTTCACCGCGCTTGAGCACGGTACGGGCAAGAAAGGTCTTGTGGCCGATTTGGTTCGAGCGCAGGGAATTGCGGTCAATCGAGGCCGCCACCGACGTCGTCGTCAGATATTCGTGCCAGCGTGCCGCCCGAGCGGGCGCCGCCATGCCGATGGCACCGATGCCCACGCCACACACCCAGATCCACCGCCACATCATGCGTTTCACGACCGTCAGCCCTGCCCTGCCAAGAAGCGCGGCACCTGCTGCCGCCTGCGTACATTGTAACAATCGCGCCATGAGGGACCGATGAAGACGCACGAGGGCACGGCCACGGCCCTCAGGTAGCATGCGGGCAACCTGATCTGCGCCATCCGACATGCCAACCGTTCCGCCTGTTCCGTTTCTGGCCCTCGCTGCCCATGCCTTTGCCGCCGTGCTGATCGCGTGTGTGCCGATTGGCGCGTGGCTCTGGCTGCGCCGGCGTTTTGATCTGGCGTGGCGCGACATCTTCGTGGGTGCGGCGGTATTTGTCGTGTTTGCGCTGGTGCTGGAGCGCCTGCTGCATGTCTATCTGCTGCAGTTCAATCCGGTGACGGCGCAATGGCTGCGCACGCCCGTGCTGTTCGTCATCTATGGCGCGCTGATGGCGGGGCTGTTTGAAGAGGTCGGCCGCTGGCTCGGCCTGCGCTTTCTCACCCGCAAGCCCGGCGATGCGGGCACCCCCGTCGCCTACGCACTCGGCCACGCAGGCGTTGAAGCCTGGCTGATCGGCACGGCATCGCAAGCGCAAATGGTGATGTTTGGCATTGCCGCCAACCGGGGCGATCTGGATACGCGCCTGGCGGCCGGCGGCGCCGAAGCCATGGCCGGCGCGATCCACGCGATGCTCACGCAGCTCTCGCCGTGGTTGGCTGCGGGTGCCGCGGTAGAACGCATCGCAGCGATGCTGATCCAGTTCACCCTGACGCTGGTGGTGTGGTACGCAGTGCGGCAGCGGCGCTTTGCGATTGTTGTGCTGGCGATCCTGCTGCACGCGCTGGCCGACCTGCCCGCCGCGCTGTACCAAGTGCACGTGCTGCCGCTGGCGGTGACGGAGGCTGTCTACGCCGTTGTGGCCGTGCTGTTGGCAGCAACGTGCTGGCCGCCGCAGGGCGGCAAGAAAGTGGGCGAATCGTCGCTGCGGTAGGAATCAGTTGGTTCGAAAGCGATCCGGCTCAATACCGTGCCGGTTGAGCTTGTCGTATAGCGTTTTGCGCGGCACGGCCAGCAGATCGGCCGCGCGGGCGACATTGCCCTCGGTGGCGCGCAGCGCTTCTTCAATGGTGGTGCGCTCCACCGCCATCATGCGGCCCGCCAGTGAGTGCTGGCTCGCCTCCGTTGCGACCAGACCATCGTCCAGGCCAAGGCAGAAGCGTTCAGCCACGTTCTTCAGCTCGCGTACGTTGCCGGGCCAGTCGTGGTGCTGCCAGCGCATCATGTCCTGCGCAGACCAGTCCGGCGCAGTGCGGTCGTAGCGCACGCCGGCCTGCTGCAGAAAGTGAGCCATCAACAGCGGGATGTCTTCCGCGCGCTGGCGCAGGGGCGGCAGCGCAATCGACACGACGTTCAGGCGGTAGTACAAGTCCGCGCGAAACACGTTGCGGTCAGACGCCTCCTTCAAGTCCACCTTGGCCGCCGCCACCACGCGGCAATCGACCGGCACGCTCGCGTTGCTGCCCAGCCGTTCGATGCTGCGCTCTTGCAGCGCGCGCAGCAGCTTGGCCTGCAAGGCCAGCGGCATCGATTCGATTTCGTCGAGAAACAGCGTGCCGCCATTGGCGTATTCCATCTTGCCGATGCGGCGGCGGTTGGCACCGGTAAACGCACCGGACTCGTGGCCGAACATCTCGCTCTCGAACACGGATTCGGGCAGCGCGGCGCAATTGAGTGCCACGAATGGCCCGCGCCGCCGGCTGCCCTCGTGGATGGCGCGTGCGAGCACTTCCTTACCCGAGCCGGTCTCGCCGGTGACGAGGATGTCGGCATCCGTCGGCGCCAATGCGGTAACGAGCCGGCGCACGTTCTGCATGGCCGCGCTTTGGCCGATAAGCGGGTACGCCTGCCGGCCCTGCAACGCCTCGCGCAGGCGCAGATTCTCGGAAGTGAGCCTGCGCTTTTCCAGCGCACGCCGTACCACGTCGACCAGGCGCTCTGAGTGGAACGGCTTCTCCATGAAGTCGTACGCACCGGCGCGCATGGCAGCCACGGCCATCGTCACGTCGCCATGGCCGGTGATGAGGATGACGGGCAACTGGCGGTCGTGCTGCAGCATCTCGCGCAGTACGGCCAGGCCGTCGCGGCCGGGCAGGCGCACGTCGGTCACGACCACGGCGGGCGTTTGTGTGGCGAGCGCGGCCAGCGCACTTTCCGCATCGGCAAAGGACTGCACCGGCACATCCGCCAGCGTGAGCGCTTGCTCGCAGCCCAGGCGCACCACGTCGTCATCTTCGATCAGGAAGACAGGTGCGTGATCGATGGGGGAAGACGCGTCAGAAGAAGTAGGTTCAGACATGGGTTCCAACACGTTCCAGCTCGATGATGAATTCTGCGCCGCCTGCATCGTCGCCGACCTCATTGTCAACATTATGACCTTCGAGCCGGCCACCAAAATCTTCGATGATCGCCAGCGAGATTGCCAAGCCAAGCCCGAGACCCTGACCGTCGTCCTTGGTGGTGAAGAATGGCTCGAACAGCCGCGGCAGCACATCGGCCGGAATGCCCAGGCCGAAGTCGCGCACGGTGATGCGTACCCATTTCTCGATGGGTTCAACGCTCACATGCACGGTGGCGGATTCGCGTTCCGGCGCCTCGGCAGTCGCATCAATGGCGTTGCGGATCAGGTTGACGAGCACTTGCTCCAGCCGCACGGCGTTGGCCCAGACGGCAAGGTCGGCGGACACCGGTTCCGCCATCACCGTGACGCCGGCTTGGCGGCGACGTGTCTCCACCAGCATCAACGCCTGGCGGATCGCCTCGTCCACCGACACCGCCGCACGTGCCGCATCACCTTTGCGCGAGAACGCCTTGATATGCGAGACGATGCGGCCCATGCGCTCGGCAAGCTGGCTGATATGCGTGAGGTTGCCGCGCACCTCGTCGATGCGGCCGCGCTCGGCGAGCTGGTTGGCGTTGTCGGACAACGTGGTCAGCGCGGTGAGCGGTTGATTGAGTTCGTGCGTGATGCCGGCGGCCATCTGGCCCAGCACCGCGAGTTTGCCGGCCTGCACGGCGGCGTCGCGCGTTTCGCGCAGGATGCGCTGCGCCGCGTCGAGCGCCTCGACCTTGCCAGCGAGTGCGGTGTTGGCGGAGGTGAGTTCCGCGGTGCGCTGCGCAATGCGCGCTTCCAGATCGCGCTGGACTTCACGCAATGCGGCGCGGGCACGGCGCTGTTCTTCACGCCGGCGCGTACGCAGGCGCAGCGCGACGAACACGGCAAAGATCAACGCCATGGCAAACGCCGCGCTGGCACCGGCCACCAGCGCGGTGCGCTGCTCATCGCGCGGGTCGATCAGCACGGCGACTTGCCAGCCGAGCAAGCCTACCGGGCGGTACTGCACACGAAGTGTCGACACCGATTTTCCGGGCAGCGCCACGCGTACGGTCTGGGGCGGCCGGTCCGCAGAAAAGGGTACGCCCCCGGCTTGTGTGTCGAGTGGCGTGAGGGTATGCGGCGCGTATTGGCGCGTCGCATCGAGCGCGGTTTGCTGTTCGGGGCTCAGCGTGCCGAGCGTGCGGTACTTCCACTCAGGCACGGAAGACAGAAAGATCACGCCATGGCCGTCGACCAACAGCACCGTATCGCCGCTGCGCGAGAGCGACGCCTCGAAGGCATCCAAGTTGACCTTCACAACGACCACGCCGATCGGCTTGTTGCCTTCGCGCACGGGCGCGGCCACGAAATAGCCGGTCTCGCCCGTGGTGTTGCCTACACCGTAGAAGCGGCCCAGACCCTCGCGCATGGCTTCGGCAAAGTACGGGCGAAAGGCGTAGTTCTGACCGACGAACGAGGTCGGCAGATCCCAGTTGCTGGCCGCGATCGTGAGGCCGGTCGTATTGATCAGGTGAGCGGCAGCCAGATCGGTGGCGGCCTGCACTTCTTTCAGATAGGCATTGGCGGCGCGACGCATGGTGGCGTCCCCCGCCTGCGGGCCTTCCAGCAGTGCAACGTGCAGCACGTGTTCCAGCGCCGCCAGCCGTGGCAATGATTCGTAGCGCGCCAGCGTGCTGCGCAGGTTCTGCGCGTAGAAGGTGGTGCGCTGGCCGGCCTCTTCAGCACGCGTGGCAACGTAGCGCTGCAGGGCAACTGCGTAAGCGCCCCACCCTGCTGCCGCGCAGCAAGCCGCCATGGCCAGCGCAACGGCCAGCCGCCAGCCACGTCCGCGTGCGGGGTGGGCAAGGTCGGCGTGGCCGTCGGATGGAGGCATGAATCAGTGTTCGATACGGGAATGCTCGCGAGTATCGCGCATGAACACGTACACCAACAGTGACAAGAAGATCGAGCCCGTCACATACCAGTAGAACAGCGACTCATGGCCGGCCTGCTTGAGCCACAGCGCAATGTATTCAGCTGTGCCGCCAAAGATCGACACCGTGAGCGCATACGGCAGGCCGACGCCCAGCGCACGCACTTCTGCCGGGAACAACTCGGCCTTCACCACGGCGTTGATCGACGTGTAGCCCGAGACGATTACCAGCGCGGCCATGATCAGAAAGAAGGCCGTCCACACGTTGGTCGTCTGGCTGATGCCCGTCATGATGGGCACGGTGAACAGCGTACCCAGCACGCCGAACGCAATCAGGATCGGACGACGGCCAATGCGGTCGGACAAGCCGCCCACGATCGGCTGCAGAATCGCAAACAGCAGCAGCGTTGCGCCGGACACCAGCGTCGCCTGGTCCTTCGACAGGCCCACCGTATTGGCCAGGAACTTCTGCATGTAGATCGAGTACGTGTAGAACGCGACCGTACCGCCCAGTGTCAGGCCCACGACAGTAGCCACCGCACGCGGATGCTTGGCGAGTTCAGCCAGCGTGCCGCGCTTCTTGTTCTCCTTCGCGGCGGTAAAGGACTGCGTCTCTTCCATGTGCGAGCGCATGCGCATCGCAATCAGCGCACACAGCGCACCGATGAAGAACGGAATGCGCCAGCCCCATGCCTCCAGCTGCTCGTGCGTCAGTACGAACTGCTGTAGCACAATCAGCAACGCCAGCGCCACCAGTTGCCCGGCGATGAGCGTAACGTATTGGAAGCTGGAGAAGAAGCCACGGTTTTCCTTGTTGGCGACCTCGCTCAGGTAGGTGGCGGACGTACCGTATTCCCCACCGACCGACAGGCCCTGCAACAGGCGCGCCAGCACCAGCAGCACCGGTGCCGCAACGCCGATGGTCGCGTAGCTCGGCGTCAGCGCAATGATGAGCGAGCCCATGCACATCAGCACCACCGAGAAGAACAGCGCGCGCTTGCGGCCGTAGCGGTCGGCATAGATACCCATCAGCCAGCCGCCCACCGGGCGTGCCAGGAAGCCGACGGCAAACACCGCTGCCGTGTTCAGCAACTGCGCTGTCTGGTCACCCTTGGGGAAGAACGACTTGGCAAAGTACAGCGCAAACGCCGAGTACACGTACCAGTCGTACCACTCGACCAGGTTGCCGACGGAGCCGGAGAAAATGGAACGCAGACGGCGACGCACGTCTGCGGGGGTGTCTTTGGCGGGGGCTTGGGTGGGCGTGAATTCGCCCGTGACCGCGCCAGCCTGGGGCTGCGTCATGGTGTCTCCTTGGAGCGTTGGCGGCGGCCTTTGCCCGTGACACGTCGGCACCTGTCGAGGTGCGCGACATGCGAGCGGCCCGCCGGTTTATGGGTGGTCGCTCTAACTCAAGAAGCATTCCATGCAGAACGCGAACGCGGCAGCCCTCCGCAAATGCCGGTGGTACAAAGCTTTGCGGGAGATCGCCTGATCAGGGAGACGCTGAAGAAGTGTGCGGTTTTCCAGAATCGGCCGTGCGTTCTGTGCGAAAACCCGCACGGTCGACCAGGAGACAAGCGTCAAGAAACGTCAGGCAGCCACGCCCAACGGAATGGTGTCGTGAACCAGCGGGTCCACTTCGTCCACCCTCTCTTGTTTGGGTAGCAGACCCATGCGCTTGGCGAGGTACGCCTCGAAGTCAGCGCGCACTTCTGGATGACGCAGCGCGAATTCCACCGTGGCCTGCAAGTAGCCAAATTTGCTGCCGCAATCGAAGCGCTGACCACGATAGCGATAGGCCAGGATCTGCTCTTCCGCCAGCAGACTCTGGATGGCGTCGGTCAACTGCAGCTCGCCGCCGGCACCGGGCTTCAGGTTGCGTAGATGATCGAAGATGCGCGGCGTCAGGATGTAGCGGCCGACCACGCCCAGGTTGGACGGCGCATCCTTTGGCGCGGGTTTCTCGACAATGCCGTCAAGCTTGATCAGACGATCATCCCATTCGCGACCGGCCACCACGCCGTACGAACGCGTAGCATCTGACGCAATCGTCTCGACACCGACGATCGAGCAGCGGTAGTGATCGTAAAGCTCCGTCATCTGCTGCATGACGGGTGGCTGGTGATCCAGCAGATCGTCCGCCAGGATCACGGCGAAGGGTTCGTCGCGTACCAATTTCTGCGCACACAACACTGCGTGACCCAAGCCCAGCGTTTCGGGCTGGCGCACGTAGAAGCACTCCACGCCAGGCGGCTTAATCGACTGCACCATTTCCAGCAGCGCGTGCTTGTTCTTGGCCGCCAACTCCGATTCCAGCTCATACGCCTTGTCAAAGTGGTCTTCAATCGCTCGCTTGGCGCGGCCGGTGATGAAGATCATCTCCGTAATGCCCGCAGCTGCTGCCTCTTCCACCGCGTACTGGATCAGCGGCTTATCGACGATCGGCAACATCTCTTTCGGGCTGGCCTTGGTGGCGGGCAGGAAACGCGTACCGAGCCCCGCCACGGGAAACACGGCCTTGGTGATCTTCTCGTTCATGACAACTCCATCGATGAGACGTAGCGTCATGAGCAAGTCATATGCCTGCGACTCAACCCTTTGATGGTGCGGGATGGACGCTGCGCGGCAGTGTTCGCACTGCCCACCGGCAGGTCTTTCCTACAACCGATTGCAAGTCCGCCCAGCCAACTTTCAGCGCCGAAAGTCGAAAAGCGTACCCAATTCTGCGTACGATTTGACGCTCGCCCGAGGCATCGTGGACCAGTCAGTACACGCCAACGGCGCGTCAGGAAGACGGCTTGACCCAACCACGCGAGACTGGCGCGGCGCGCTCGGGCGTACGACGGTAGGCGTCGATCTGGGTACGCAGTTGCGTGACCTCGGCTTCCAGCGTGCGGATACGCTGGCGCAGTTGGTCAGCCTCGCTCTGCGTCTGCTGGCGCACGGCATCGTTCTGCAGTCGCAGGAAACGCTCGGTGCCGGCCAGCGCACTGGCGGCGCCTTCCAAGCGCGTGACGGTCTCGAAAGTCTGCTCCAAGCGCTCAAGCGTTGTATCCGTCAGCTTGGGCGGAGTGATGGGCGCCGTGGCCAGCGCCTCCCCAAGGCGGCGCTCCAGATCGGCCATCGCCGCCTGCAGTTGCCGGTTGCGTGCGGCTTCGTGCTCCAACGCCCTTTCTGCCACTTCGGCACGGATGCGTGCCTCCATCCATTCGGCACCCGCTCCCGGCGCGCCGATGGCACGTGATGCCACCCGGTCACGCTCCTCGCGGGCCGGATGACCGGTTGGAGCCAAAAGCGTACCCGTTTCTGCGAGCGCCCATGGGATCGGCCAAGGCTCCACCGCATCCGCCGCGGGACCGCCAGACACATCGCCCCGCCCGCGCGCTCGGTCCACCGCCTTCTGCAGCGTCGTATTGCTGGGCCGGCGTTGCACACCGGCTTGTGCCAACCACTCCGCATATCGGCGCGCGCCATAAACGCGGCGCGTCACAACATGGACCGCCTCAATCAGCTCATCAAGGAAGACCGCATTGTCGTGCGGAAAAGCGACGTCCAGCCGCTGAACCGCTTCAACGATTCGCTGCTGCTGTTCGGTAGAGAAATGCAGACCAGGTCTAGCCATGTTGGAGGTTTTTGATGTCTCTATAGTGTACACAAAGGGTTAAAAACATCAATATCTCAATATCATAGATCATTATTTTTATAGAGGTTTGATATAGTTGCAGAGATGTTTTCGCGCAGGACATGAGCGATGGGCACCTCCTAACACGTGTCAGGAAGCGCTTTCAGCGGAAACAGAGGGCCTTGATTGGCCATCTGCGTGGACGGCGTTTTCGTACGCAGAAATAGGTACGCTCTGCCCTTCGTAAGCTCCGAAGCCTGGCGAATTGGGCAAAAAAAAAGCGCCCCAAGGGGCGCTTTCGATGATCTGAGGAGGCAGTTACAGCAATGCGATGTCTAGGCCAAAGCGACTTTTCAGCGCCTCTACCAAGGATTCCCGTGCAGCTCGATCTTGCAGCTTCACATCCAGCATGACGCGGCCGGAGTCCCATTCCTTAATTGTGCCGAGAAGATCACCTTCACTGCTACGGATCTTGTATTGGCGACTGACTTCCTTGACCTTTCGGGTACGCCCCTCCTGGGCCACTTTTCGAATCTGTTCAACATCACGGCTCGACAAACCTTCTTCGAGCACCCGATGTACCAGTTCACGTGTGCGCTCCTCTCCGGCGCTCTTGAAGTACAGCGTCAGCTCGTAGCCGGTCGCAATCCCGATTCCAGCCGGGCGCTCTTTCATCACGTCCAGCACGGTTTCCGGCAGTTTCAGCAGCGCCAGGGTCTTATTGACCGTACCGGCTGACACACCGGTAATTTCGCAAATATCTTCTTCTTTTTTTACTTTTCCTTCGTCCAGCAACTGGCGCCAAGCAATCGCATTGTCGAGCACCGACTGCCCCGAACGCTGCTCGTTCAGCACGAACGACAAGCGATAGAAATCAATATCAGACAGTCCGTCTTCGATGAAGCAGTCCATCTCGGCCTTGCCCGCCGCGGCCAGGGCGCGCTTGCGGTAGTGACCGTCGATCAGGACATACCAACCAGGCTTGGCGGGATCGGGGGCAGCTAAGCCAGGCGTTTGCTGCCCGTGCGTGGCAATCGAGGCAGCCCGTTCCTGCACGATCTGCGGGTCGTAGATACGCCGTGCGTTGAGCGGATTTTCCTGCAGGCGCTCCAGCGGAACCTTGATGACACGGCGCTCAGAAGTATTCGCAGGCGTCGAACTTTCAGCGCTGAAAACGGGCGCCACGGGTTGCCCAAGCAAGCCCCTCGGGTGCGAGGTGATGGCCTGTTCAGCCAACGCAAACCTGTCGACGGGGGCAGCTTTGGTCTTTTCTGCTGCGATACCCGCCAGCATCCCATCCTTGAGCGATTTCAGCTTCGCGCTCATACACGTTCCTCCTGCAACAACTGCAACACCTCGTCGACCATGATGTCGACTTCATTGACCGCTTCCCGCGCGCCCGGTACGCCGTGCACTGTGGCGCCGATTGCCTGGCATTCTCGGAATGCCGAACGCGAACCGATCATGGAATCCATCAACGGAATATCACCATCATCACCAAGAATCTCAATGGCTTGCTTGGCGAGGGATACACGTCGCTGAACCATGTTGGCCAGCACGCGAATCCGTAGCGTCTCGTTGGTCACCTGTGCTTGCTGGGCGAGTGCCTTTGCTGCGACTGCGGCCCAGAGATCAGGCGGCGAGGGCACAACTGGAATCAAGGCAATGTCTGAAATCAGCAACGCACTCGACGAAGAAGGGGAATGTACCGCGGGCGGACAATCGACCACGATGTAGTCATAGTCGCCTACAAACTTGCGAACTTCCCGATGCATCGCGCCGCCTGACGGCGCCAGCCCAATGACGGAGGCGGGGAACGGCTTCTCATCTGGGGCCTGCGCTGCCCAGCGGGTCGCTGTCCCTTGCTCATCCATGTCGACCAGCAGCGTCTTATTGCCTCGCAAGCCGAGAGTTCCGGCGATGTGCATGCTGACCGTCGTCTTGCCGCACCCGCCCTTCTGATTGAATACCGTTACGATCTTGGCGCTCACTGGTCCTCCACTTTCAGCGCTGAAAGTCAGTAGCGCTCATCTTAGGGAAGAGAACGTGAAAACACAAGATCAATAAAATTCAATTTATACAAATGATGAAATAAGCCTTAGCAAACACTAGTGGCCTTCAATCCACCTAAATTGAGATGTAAATGCGGTCTTTGGCGCATAACCTCACGCGTTCAGCCCGGTATCTGCGTGCTTCCTAGGTGTTTACCAGTGTGCAGAAAAGCGACATTACAAAGAAATCCCGACCATCGACACTGTGCCCCAAACTGGTTATGATGCTTAGACAGTCGTCTGAAGACTTTGTCTACGCAGGATTCGGAATCAGCCGGACTCTTCGTGCGATGTCCGGATCGGCTGGATGACTTGTTTTTTTGTTTTTTTAAAGGAATTTTTGCATGGCCTCGGGTACTGTCAAATGGTTTAACGAAACCAAAGGCTTCGGCTTCATCACTCCGGACGGCGGCGGCGCAGATCTGTTCGCGCACTTCTCCGAAATTCAGGGTTCGGGCTTCAAGACCCTGAAGGACGGCCAGAAGGTCTCGTTTGAGGTGAAGCAAGGCCCGAAGGGTCTGCAAGCCTCGGCGATCAAGCCGGAATAAGCATTTCGGGCTGATCGCCTGAGATGAAAAAGGGGAGCCTCGGCTCCCCTTTCTTTTTGCCCGCAGCAAATTTTGCTTCAGGCCAGCTTTCGCACGCTGGTACGTGACGGCTGCAGGATCAGCGCCTTCGACGAATCTGCATCCACCTTGGCATCCGGATAGACGACCAGCACGTCTTTTAACGCCTTACGGAACAGGGCGCGGAATTTCCGCTCGCTCTCGGTCTCGGTACCAAACTGCATCTGCAGGGCTTCCCACGGGATTTCCGTGCGCTTCTGGATCGTAAAGAAGCGATAGGTGAGCCACGAATACACGTCGAGCGCAAACGGCGATTGCTTGAGCGCTTTCAACGCCCGCATATCCACAGGCACAGGGCGATTCACGAGCTCGTTGAAGAACGGCTCAGAAAGCACCACAAAGCTCTCGAACATTGAGCCCTGGCCTGGCTGCATCGGATCCCACCAGGTCGACAGTTGATCGGCGAGCAGATAGCCGATGCGGTCGATCGACAGCGGTTCCTGGTTCTGATTCTGGGTGGGCGCGGACTTGTTCTGCACGATGGCAATCGTCGCCGAGAACAGGCGGATCATTTGCTGGCGTACCAGCGTCATGGTGCCCCGCTTGCCCCCCGTGGCCATCGGAATGCCCAGGTTGTACATGAACTCCGACAACGAGTTGCCAAGCGAAATGCGCCGGTCTTCCACCGTGCCCTGGAATTCGCCGCGTTTCTTCTTGGCCATGATTTCCTTGCCGATCCAGGCCAGCATCAACCGTGGATATGAGCCATAGGGATAGCCGAAAGAGACGGTTTCCGAAACGATGCGTTGCCGGCCATTGGTGGCCCGCTCCGAACGTTGTTGTGTGAAGTACCCAGGCTGAATCATCAGCGAAATGTTGCCGCTGGAGCGCGTCCAGACCGGCGGCGAGCCCTTGGGAGCCCGATAGGGAAGGGTGACTTGCACGCTGGCACGGCTGAGGAACCCGACTTCGCCGCTTTGCCAGGCGTCTTCGCGTTCCATCGCCTGGGCTTCATCGAAGAGGCGCTGAAATTTCTCCGGTGCGGCAATGACTTGCCCTCCCGAGGGGATGATGATGCGGCTGGGCGAAGTGTCGTCCGGCTTCCCGTTGGGTGTAAGGCGTTTGGTGACCATGGTGCGCGAGATTTGTTCAGAGCCTTTGTACTAAAACGCCTTCGGCTTGTCACGCAGAATTGGGTACGTTCTCTGATTTTCACTCGTTGTTGCGGGAAGGGCATCGGTGGGCAACCTGAAGGGTTGTCCACGGGGGACCTTTCCTCACTACAAGTTATCTATACCTTCTACGTTTACTACAGGTAAACCGTATACGCGCCCCGCAAAGCCTTGTCAGCATTGGGTTCAGGGGGGCATTTTGTACCCGATTCTGCGAAGGGCCGAACCTGATTCTGCGTGGTCGCGTACCTGCTTCTGCGTGAAACCGTACCCGCTTCTGCGCAAAGCCCGTTCCCGTTTCTGCGGGGACAACATGGGGTTGTCCACAGTGTTATCCACAGAAAACTGGCGGAGACAGCCGAAAAAACGAAGTGCCTCAGGCGGTGCGTACCCGTTTCTGCGGCCGAAACGGCCATATCTCGCGTGTGCTGGCTCAAAGCGTACCTGTTTCTGCGTTCTAGCCGACAAATCGTTCGCGCTTATGCGTACCCAATTCTGCGCGTGGTTGAACAGCGTGTCTTCATGAGGGCCTGGTCCCAAATGGATTTACAAAAAAGCGAGCACACGCTTCAAACCATCTACGTCGAATTCGTGCGTACCTGTTTCTGCGGAGCGCGGGGCAGCGGTAGTGCCGATGCGCGGCCTCCCGAATTGTCGTTGGCGCTGGGAAGCAGAACTTTCATCGCTGAAACTTGATGGCGCATCGCCCGGATGCAGGCCGGCTGAGCAGGTGTCATCCTGCATGGCCGTACCTGTTTCTGCGGGTAAAAACCCTTATCCACCAACGGCTTGTCTTGTATAGCCGCACCGTAAGCGAACCCATTTCTGCGTACCCATCCGCAGAAATGGGTTCGCATCTTCCTCACGGGTCTATGCCCTTCCTCGCAGAAACGGGTACGCCCCTTCCGTCATATCCCCGCAGAAACGGGTACGCCTTCCCTTTCAGGTTTACGCAGAAACTGGTTCGCATTGCCTGTATCAGAGAACACGCTTGACCGCAGAAACGGGTACGCAGAGGTTTTCGATGTCACGCAGAAACAGGTACGCCCACCCACTATCACGGCAGTTTTCGCGAGACGAGACGTTTTCTCAGCGCCAGGCGTACCTGTTTCTGCGAACCGGCACGCAGAAACAGGTACGCCAATCGCCAGCAGGATCGCACGACATCGCGGTTTCGCAGAAATGGGTACGGTTTGTGCGACGCGACGGGCCGTGTTCGGGCAGGCGGACAAGCGCGGACGCGCACGTGCGGACCGTCAATGTTTCGGGCATCATGCGCATCCCGCGCGTCGCGCCAACTAGCACTTGGCCGGCGCGTTTTCCATCATTCCGTCTGAATGCACAGTATTTCGACCGGCCAGCTTTGGCGTGTCGGAATCTTGTTCAGAGTGGCCTCGCCCCGTGGTGGGCGTGCATCGGGGGGATCCGGCTCTACCCTGGGCTGGCCAGCGATGACACTTCACAACAAGAGGAGACAACCCGCATGACTTGGCTTGCACGCACCTTCAAGCTCGAGGAACACCAGACCGACGTTCGCACGGAAGTGCTTGCTGGTCTGACGACGTTCCTTACGATGGCGTACATCATCTTCGTCAACCCGAACATCCTGGCCGACGCGGGCATGCCGCACGACGCCGTGTTCGTGGCCACCTGCATCGCTGCGGCGATCGGCACGATCATCATGGGGATGTATGCCAACTACCCGATTGCCATGGCGCCGGGCATGGGCCTGAACGCGTACTTTGCATACGCTGTGGTCAAGGGCATGGGCTTTCCGTGGCAGGCGGCGCTGGGCGCGGTGTTCATCTCGGGCTGCCTGTTCATGCTGGTGAGCCTGTTTGGCATCCGCAAGATGATCGTCAACGGGATTCCTCATTCGATCCGTGTGGCGATCACGGCGGGTATCGGGCTGTTTCTGGGCATCGTGTCGCTGCATAGCGCGGGGCTGATCGTCGGTCATCCGGCGACGCTGGTGACGTTGGGCGATGTGCATCAGCCTTCGGTCATCCTGGCGGTAATCGGTTTCTTCCTGATAGTGGCGCTGGACCACCTGCGTGTGAAGGGCGCTATCCTGATCGGCATCCTGGCTGTGACGGCGGCCAGCTTTTTCTTTGCCGGCAACACCTTCCATGGCGTGGTGTCGATGCCGCCGTCGCTGGCGCCGACGCTGATGCAGCTCGACATCATGGGCGCACTGTCGGTGGGCATCCTGAATGTGGTGCTGGTGTTCTTCCTGGTGGAGCTGTTTGATGCCACCGGCACGCTGATGGGCGTGGCCAACCGCGCAGGCCTGCTTAAGGAGGGCAAGATGGACCGCCTGAACAAGGCGCTGCTGGCCGACAGTACGGCCATCATGGCCGGTTCGTTGCTGGGTACGTCGTCCACCACGGCGTACATTGAAAGCGCCTCGGGCGTGCAGGCCGGTGGCCGCACGGGCCTGACCGCGCTGACGGTGGCCGTGCTGTTCCTGCTGTGCCTGTTCTTCTCGCCGCTGGCTGGCGTGGTGCCCGCCTATGCGACCGCCCCCGCGCTGCTGTATGTGTCCTGCCTGATGCTGCGCGAGCTCGTGGACTTGAACTGGGAAGACACTACCGAAGCCGTGCCGGCTGTGCTGACCGCACTCATGATGCCGTTCACGTACTCGATCGCCAACGGCGTCGCTTTCGGCTTCATCACGTATTCGGGCCTGAAGCTGTTCACAGGCCGCATGCGCGAGGTGCCGATCATCGTGTGGATCATCTCGGCGGTATTCCTGTTCCGCTTCTTCTATCTCTCGGGCGGACACTGAACACGCCGTGCAGCCAGCGGTAGTCAAACAACGCGGACCTTCGAGTCCGCGTTTTTTTTTGCCCGCACACCAAAAGCGTACCCATTTCTGCGTGCGATTCTAGGCGTGAGCGTACCCGTTTCTGCGTGCTCTTGTAGACGATTGCGCTGCCAGGCGTACCCATTTCTGCGGACGATGTGAGTGACGACTGTTGCGAGAATCGCGCCGACAATCGGTTTCAACGATCGGGGCGAACCCGGCAAACACCTACGGTGCGTACCCGTTTCTGCGTGATGTGTGGAGGAATGTCAGGCCGACGGCGTGGCCAGTTTGCGTGCCGCCTCGGCAATGCTGGCGGCCAGATTGGCTTCGCGTGCGCGTGCAGCGGCAGTGGGTAACGCTGCCAAGCCGAGCGCATGCGCAACGTCGGCAGCCGCCTCACCGGCGGCGAGGCGCTCGCGCAGGTGTGCCCCACGAACGCCGCGCAGCGACGCATTCGCCAGGCGTGCTGCTGCATCGGTCTGGCCGGCGGCGCGCGCATAGTCTGCGGCTTCGTCGAGCATGGCTTTGACGATCTGCAGCAGCTGCGAGCGCGAGGCGATGCCCTTGCGTTCACCGAAATCGCGGCGCAGGGCGGGGGAATCGATGATGCTGCCGTCGGCACGCCGTGGCGAGCGCTTGCGGATCGACAGAAGCAGCGGCGTGGCTTCTTCGGGCAGCGGCAGCGGCGATAGGCCAAACGCCGCACGGTACTCGCGCAGCGTGACCATCAACGCATCGCATGGCAGCCAGCGCTGCGAGCGTCCGCTGCCGACTGTCAGCAACCAGACCGACGCTGGCAGCGTGCCATCGGATGCCGCCTGTGCAGCGGGTACGGCATGCAAGGCCACATCGCCCATGCGTGCGCCTACGAGTTCCGATACGCGCAGGCCCGCATGCGCGAGAAGCTCAGCGAGGAAGCGGTCGCGTGCCTGACGCAGGCGCGCTTCACGACCCAACGCCACGCGTGCGCGCACGGCATCCACCAGCAGTGCCATGTCGGCGGCGCTCAGCGAGGCATCGGATTCCGCAGCCGCCGTTTGCGGTGCTGAGGATGCGGGGGATGTGCTGCTCGGTGCCGGTACGGTGATGACGATCGCGTCGTCGTCGAGAAACGGGTTCGTGCGCAGATAACCGGTGCGCTGCAGCCAGCCGCACAGGTTGGCGGCGATCACACTGCTCTGGCGCGTGGAGCGCACCGAGAGCGGGCCGCGCAGCGGTGTCCAGTCGGTGGCGTCACGTTCGATGCCGCGCGCGCTGATTGCCCATGTGGGTGGTTCTTGTAAAAAGCGCAGATACGCGACGGCGTCGTCACGCAGCCAGGTGGCGATTGGCTTGCCGAATGTGCGCGCATACCAGCACACGCGCTCCGCTTCCACGCGGTATTGCGACAGCGTGGATGCACCCACCGCGCGCGCGCCTGTTGCGCGTGCGTCGAGCCACGCCTGCACACGTTCGCGATCTTGCGTGAGCGCTTGCAGATCCGCCTGGGGGGTGGCTCTATCGGGAAGGGGCGCGGCGTCTGCCGGGCGCGGTTCGGACATGCTGGAACGCGTCGTGTACGAGGGCGGTGTGGATCGCGCAAGTATAGCGAGACGCGCTTGCACGCTGCGTCAGGTATCTCGCTGGAGCGTGGATTCAACAGGTGCGGGCACGCGCCGTGCTCGGTAGGCGAGCGTCGCATTGGACAACACACACGCGGGTGCGCTGCATGGTTGCCGCCTGCTCCAAGACATACTCCTCCGAGGTTGAAGATGATGAAGAATCAGATCAGGAAGATTGCCGCCGCGCTTGCATTGGGCGCACTGGGCGCGTTGGCGGCGTGCGGCGGTGGCGATGATGACATCGGGCAGATCATCGGCACCAGCTCGCCGCAGTACCGCACGGTGCATGCCAACCCGTTCATTCAGAACGTCGACTTTGGCGTGAACGGCTCCGTCAAGATTGCCAACGTCGGCTTCAAGAACATCAGCAACTATTTCGGTATCGACGCGGTGCCGACGGTCGCGACCGTGGCGAGTGCCGGCACATCCGCGCCGCTGGCCACGGCGAGCTTCTCGCCGGCCAATGGGCATCGCTATACCGCACTGGCGATCGTCGCGGCCACCGGTACGGCCACCAGCCTGTCGATCATCGATGATCCGTACAACAAATCGCTTCTCTCGGACAAGGCGCGCGTGCGTACCTTCAACGCGTCGTACAACGCGAACAACGTTGACGTGTATGTGACCGCACCGAATGCCGACATCACTCCCCTCTCGCCAACCATGGGTGGTGCGTCATATGGCGCCGCATCGCCGGCCAGCACGCAGGATTCGATCTACCTGGACGGCGGCACGTACCGGGTGAGCGTGACGACGGCCGGTACAAAAAACGTCATCTTCGCTTCGCAGCCGTTCAGCCTGGCCAACAACGCCGACTGGCTGATCACCACACTGCCTGCCGGCGGCGTGGGCGCGGTCACGCCAAACGCCATTCGGGTGCTGGTGGCGCAGGCCAACGGTGCTTCGCAGACGGCCGCCGAACTGCCGTCAAAGTAAGCGCATTCGCACGCGCGGGTGCCCGCCAATCGCGGGCACGCTTCGTTTGTGCCGGCCCAGGAACGAAATCTGCTACCCAAGCTGAAGGTACGAGGCTTACGCGCCGGCACACGCAAGGCTGGCCTGGGGGATGGGATGAGCGAATCTGCAGTCAACCTGTCGGCAACGATGGACGGCACACAGCCTGTACGGCCCGCGCCTGACGGCGGCCGGCATCTCGACGTGTTCTGGGTTGACGATCCGTTGGCGGGAACACGCCTGCACGTGAGCGCCGCCGCGCAAAGCTGGGGCGTACGGCCCGAGACCTTGTGCGGTGCGCGCGAGCACTGGTTGGCACATGTTCACCCGGGGGACCACGTGGCGCTGCGCGCAGCCTGGAATGGCTTGGCGCGCGGGCAGGGTTTCACGCTCGAGTACCGCTGGATCGGCGCGGATCATGTCGAGCACCGTGTTCGCGAGCGCGGCGACCTGATGCCGCATACCCAAGGTGCACCGGCCCATGCCGTGGGCCTGCTCGAAGACGTGACGCAGCGCCAGCAGGCGCTGGCCGCGCTCACTGAATCCGAATTCCAGTTGCAATGGCTGACTGAGAGCGTGCCGTTTCCGCTGGTGCAGATCGACATCGCGCACTGTGTGCGCTTTGCCAACCATGCATATGCGCAACGTTTCGGGCTACAGGTGGACGACGTGCTGGGGCGCCATCTGCGTGAGCTGATGGGGGACGCGGCTTACGCGCGCGTGCAGGCCCAACTGGCTGAAGGCTTCTCCGGCCGCCGTGTCGATTTCGAGATGGAGCTGGAGTACCCGCGCGATATCGGCCGCCGCTTTGTGCACGCTTCCTACGCGCCGCAGCATGGAGCGGACGGCAGCGTGCAGGCGCTGGTGTGTGTGGTGGAGGACATTACCGAGCGCAAGGAAGTCGAGCGCGAACGCTTTCGCCATCAGCGCGAGTTCGTCACGCTGGTCGAGAACGCGCCGGACGTGATTGCGCGGCTGGATCGCGAGTTGCGCTGTGTCTATGTGAACCGCGCCGTGACCGAAGCCTTTGGCGTGACGCCGGCCGACATGACCGGCCAGACGTTGACCGAGTCGCCGTTGCCGACCAGCGTGGCAGCGCCGCTAGATGAGGCAACACGCCTGGCATTCGAGACCGGCACCGAGCAGACCTTGACGCTGCATCTGGAAGCCAACGCGGAGCGCACGCGTATCACGCACTACAACGCACGCGTGATTCCCGAAGCCGACCGCTTTGGCGAGATGGAGGCAGCACTGCTGATTGTCTATGACGTGACCGAGCGCACCGAGGCCGAGCGTGAGCGCAATGCGCTGCTGCTGCGCGAGCAGGCCGCACGTGCTCAGGCAGAAGCCGCCGCGCTGGCGCGCGATCAGTTCCTGGCGGTGGTGTCGCACGAGTTGCGCTCGCCGCTCAACGGCATTCAGAACTGGGCCTACGTGCTTGAGAACCAGATATCGGGCGGCGCGCCGTTGATGCAACGCGCGCTGGCCGGTATCAAGGCCGGTGTGGAGCAGCAGGTGCGCTTGATCGAAGACCTGCTCGATGCCACGCGGGTGATGAGCGGCAAGCTGCGCCTGACGCGTGAACCCTTCACGCTGCGCATTGCGCTGGAGAGTGCGCTCAACAGCGTGCACGCATTGGCCGCCGATCGCCACATCACGCTGCATACCTCCTCTGCACTGCAGGCGCACGAGATCGACGGTGATGCGGATCGCATCCAGCAGATCGTCTGGAACCTGCTCACCAATGCCATCAAGTTCACCCCGGAAGGTGGTGACGTCTGGCTGTCGACCGACCTAGTGGGCGAGGTGGTCCGCATCGTGGTGCGTGACAACGGCCGGGGCATCGCGCCGGCCTTCGTGCCGTATCTGTTCGACCCGTTTCGCCAGGCGGATGACTCGCACACGCGACACACTGGTGGTCTGGGCCTTGGGCTTGCACTCGTCAAGCGTTTGACCGAACTGCACGGCGGCCGCCTGCATGCGCACAGTGACGGCGAACACCGCGGCGCAACCTTCACCGTCTACCTGCCGTTGCACGCCGGCGCCGAGTTGACCGCACCGTTGACAGAAGACCCCGCGCGCAATGGGCCACTGCCTTCGCTGGCTGGTTTGCGCGTGCTGCTCATCGATGATCAGCAAGACGCGCGCGATGCGCTGGCGACGCTGCTGACGCAGGTTGGAGCGGATGTTGGCAGTGTCGGCTCCGGTCAGGAAGCCATTCTGCAGCTCGATGCCTGGGGGCCATCGGCGCGCCCGCAGGTCATGGTGTGCGACATCGCGCTGCCCGATGAAGATGGTTACGTGATCCTGCAGAAGGTCCGTTGGTGGGAGCGTCAGCGTTTGCCCGCCGGCGCGGCACCGATCGAGGCCATCGCCTTGACCGCATTTGCGCAGCCGGATGACCGTGTGCGCGCGCTGGCGAGCGGCTTCCATGAGCACTTGGTCAAGCCGGTATCGCCGCACGATCTGGTGCGTGCGCTGCGCGTTCTGGCGCGGCTGTAGGCGACGGGCACATCCTGCGCACGCAAGCGTTACACGCCACACAGGTAACCCTTACGCGACAAGTGAGACGATTGCTTTGGCAGCACTCGGATGCTGTTGTCGCATGGCACATGCGTAGCGCGCATCTTGCCATGGCCATGCGCACCCGCACGCTGGTGTGGCACGCCGGTTGCGGGGGGCTGGGTATCGAGGTTTCGTCCGCAGGAGGGCGCCATGAACCCGCACCCGCGCGCCACCGTGCATAGCCCGAACCAGCGCGACGAGCCATCGGCAAACACCACGCCGCCGCGCGCACCCGATGCCGGGCCCATTGGCGAACGTGTCGACCGCGTGCTCGGCAAACCTGAACACGATCACGAGACACCAGCGGCCGCGCCCGGGACGTCGGGTTGTCTGCCACATGAGCGCGATCAGCGATTGGACGAGCAGCGCTCCGGCCCGCGTGCCAACATCGAACAAGCGGCGCGCGACATCGAGAGCGGCCAGCTCGACACCGATCTGCACAACACACCCGGCATTGAACGCGTGGTGCGCGAACGCTGCACGGCCAATCGCGAAGACCGCGACCGCCAGGTCGCCAACCATAGCGCCGACGAACTGGCCGACAAGCGCGGTGACGCCGGCAAGCCCTCGCGCAGCAGCGAGCACCAACGGTGAGCGGCGCCATGCGTCTTGCCTATGTGACCGAGACCTGGCCGCCGGAGTTGAACGGCGTGTCACTGACGGCTGCGCGCACGGTTGCGTTTCTCCATGCGCGCGGGCACGACGTGATGCTCGTGCGTCCACGCCAACGTGCCATCGATGCCGGCCAGCCAGCGTGGGTAGACGACACGTTGCGCGTGCCGGGTGTACCGATCCCGCTGTATCCCGATTTGCGAATGGGCTTACCTGTGCGGCGTCGTTTGCTGCGCGCGTGGCAGTTGCACCGGCCTGATCTGGTGCATGTGGCGACCGAGGGGCCACTTGGCTGGTCGGCCATGCAGGCGGCGCGGCGGCTGGGGGTGCCGGTTACCTCGGACTTCCGTACGCGCTTTGATGAGTACGGGCGCCACTACGCATGGGAAGGTGCCGAGGTGCTGGTGCGCGGCTACTTGCGTGCCTTTCACAACCGCACGGACCGTACCTTTGTCCCCACGCGCGAGCTGCAGCGGCAGTTGGGCGAATTCGGTTTCACGCGCTTGACCGTCAGCACGCGCGGTGTCGATGCGCGTCAGTTCGCGCCGCACTATCGCAGCCACGCGTTGCGCACGCAGTGGGGTGTTGCCGACGATGCGCCGGTGGTGCTCATGGTGGGGCGCTTGGCGGTGGAGAAGAACCTGGATGCTGCGCTGGCCGCATTCGACGCTGTGCGCCGGCGCATGCCCAGTGCGCGGTTGGTATTGGTGGGTGATGGCCCGCTGCGGCGTACGCTGCAGCAGCGTTGTTCCGATGCCGTGTTTGCCGGCATGCAGCACGGCGAAGCGCTGGCCACGCACTATGCCTCGGCCGATCTGTTTCTGTTCCCCAGCGTGACGGAGACGTTTGGCAACGTCGTCGTTGAAGCCATGGCCAGCGGTTTGCCGGTGGTGGCATTCGATACCGCAGCAGCGGGCATGCACCTGCGCGCGGGTGAAAACGGTTGGCCCGTACCCGTGGGGGATGCGGCTGGCTTGACGCATGCGGCCGTGCAACTCGCCGTCGATGTGGCGCAACGCAAACGCCTTGGCCATGCCGCGTGGCTGACCGCTCAGCAACTGGATTGGCCGCGTGTGCTTGAACGTTTTGAAGCGGCGCTCATGGCCGTGCATCACGCGGCCACCACCGGCGAGGCCTACGATGGCGACCCACGCCTGGCCTGACTGGAAGCGCTGGCGCGAGCGCGATCGCCAACTGGCCGTGGCGCTCAACCACGTTGCCGGCGATGCGGTAGCCATGCGGTTCTATCGCGGCGTCAGCCGCCTGGGCGACGGCATGCTGTGGTACGCGTTGATGGCCGCGCTGCCCGTGATTGGCGGGGACACCGGCTGGGAGTGTGCCAAGCAGATGGGCCTTACAGGGTTGCTCTCGCTCGTTATCTACATCCTCCTCAAGCGCTGCGTGTGCCGGCCACGCCCGTATCTTTCCTGCGAGGAGATCCACCTGTGCGGCCGCGTGCTCGACCAGTTCAGCTTTCCGTCCGGGCACACGCTGCACGCCGTGTCGTTCACCATCGTGATGGCCGCGTACTACCCGCGCATGGCGCTGGCGCTGGTGCCGTTCACGCTCATGGTTGCGCTGTCGCGGGTCGTGCTTGGCCTGCACTACCCGAGCGATGTGCTGGCCGGTGCCGGGCTCGGCATGTTGATTGGCGGGCTGTCGGTGTGGCTGTTCTAGTACGACGTCAGAGGGCGGCCGGCCTGGGAGGCTTCCGGGCCGCCCATCAATGCCTGTGCAAACACCTGCGCAAAGCCGTTCTTGGTAACCGGCGTGCGTGTTTCCAGGCAGGCAGCCAGTAGTTCCTGCCAGTGGCGGATGACGTCCGGATAGGCCGCATCGGCCGGATGCAGGCCCAGACGCAGCAACGGCGTGTTTGCGTGTTGCCGCGTCAGCCAGCGCAAGTAATAGCGCGATACCAGCCGGCGCGCGTCAGACCGCACGCTGTAGGTCAGGCAGGGCGCCTTCAGGGCGCGCGTCGGATGCAGCAAGTAGAAGCGTTGCAGCGTGGTCGTGTAGCGCAGCTGTAGCGCGTCGAGGGCCTGCCACGTGGCTGCGTTCATCAGCCATGCCGGTGCGACAAAGCCATGCAGCGGCCAGCCGTTGGCGGAAAACCAGGCGGCACCGGCTTCAATGCGCGCGCGCGCCGCCGCCAGGGGAATTGCCGAGAACTCGCCTTCGCCCGCCGTGTAGCGCGTGCGGATCAACTGATCAACAAAGCCGCCGAGGGGCTGGTCGTCCAGGTGTGCGTAGCCGTGCAGCACAAGCTCATCCCCTTCGCTCATGCGCTCGGTCATCATGCGGCAGAAGCGCTCGCTGTTGCGCGCGGTGGGGCCGCGGTGGAAGTTGGGAATGACCAGCAGCGACTTGGGTACCCGGCAGACTTCATCCAACGCGGAAAGCAACGCCATGCATGCCGGCCAAGTAGCGGGCGTGACATCGTGCATGGCAATGACCAGGTAGCGCGACATGGTGGATGGGTTCGTTTATCGGGTACGGGTGGCGCGCACGCGTTCGCGGGCGGGGCGTCGTGTTTCGTTGGTCATGTCGGCCTGTCGGCCGAGCAGCGCCAGATAGCGGCGCTGCAGTTGCGGCAGCACGACGCGCCAGTCGTATTGCATGGCATGGCGGCGTGCCGCATGCGCCAGCGCTACCGGATCGCGTTGCCCGAGTGCACGCAGTGCCTGCGCGAAATCGTCTGCGCGGCAGTGCGGCACGGTATAGCCGACGGTCTCGTTCACCAGCTCGGCCAGGCCGCCGGCCGAGCACGTCACGACCGGCACGCCGCTGGCCATCGCCTCCAATGCAACAAGGCCGAACGTTTCCTGATCGCCCGCATGCACGAAGGCATCCGCACTGGCCATGGCTGCAGCCAAATGCTGTGCATCGCCTTCATATGGCAGGGCGCGTACGTGTCTGCCGTGCGGTGGCGTCGGACCAGAACCGATGGTGACCAACACGGTGCCGTCGTCGAGCTTGTCCACGGCGTCGCACAGCACGTGCAGGTTCTTCTCCGGCGCATAGCGGCCCACATAGAGCAGCACGCGCGCGTCGCGTGGCAGGTCAAGCTGCGCGCGCCAGCGCAGCGAGCGTCGTGCGGGGTGGAACAGGCGCGTGTCCACCCCCAACGGTTGCAGTTCCATGCGCTGCACGCCTAGTTCCGCCACCTTTTGCGCGATGTAGCGGCTGGGCACGAATACCGTGTCGAAGTGCGGATACAGCTTGCTTGCATAGGCCGTCGCCGCCAGTTCAGCAGGCGGCCCGCCCAGACGGCGGAAGAAGGCCGGCAGATCCGAATGGCAGAACGCCACCACCGGCACTTGCAGCCGCGCACCCGCATGCAACGCCGCCCACGACAGCCGGTACGGGTCGCCCGCCTCGATCAGGTCCGGCGACAACGCACACAGTGCGCGCTCGGCCGGGCCGCAACGCAGCGGCACGCGGTAGCCCGCCGACATCGGCAACGGTACGCCGGGCACCACAGCCACTTCGTTGGACGCATCGTCAGCCGCGCCCGGCACCACCAGCGTGTGCCGCCAGTGCGTCTCCCGCAGGAAGTCGTGCTTGGCGCGCAGGTAGCGTTTGACGCCGCCGCCCTCCGCCGCCCAGAACATCGTCACATCGGCCAGGTGGGGCGACGACATTGCAGCGTCGTCAGCGTGGTCGCGGTGAGTGTGGTGGTTTGGCAGCTTGCGCACGGGCGTCCCGTTGTCCTGTTGGGTGGGCAGCGTGGTCAGACCTGGCGGCGCAGTTCGGCCGGTGCAATGCGCATCAGCCCGCGGTACTTGGCGACCGTGCGGCGCGCGACGATCACGCCCTGCTCGGCCAGCATTTTGGCGAGCGATACATCGGAGAGCGGCGCATCGGCGTCTTCGGCTTCGATCATCTCCTTGAGCAGCGCCCGCACCGAGGCGGCCGAGCATGCACCACCCGTGTCGGTGGCGAGCTGACGTGAGAAGAAGTGCTTGAACTCGAAGATGCCGCGCGGCGTCGCCATGTACTTGTTGCCGGTGGCGCGCGAGATGGTCGACTCATGCAGGCCGAGTTCTTCGGCAACATCGCGCAGCACCAGCGGTTTCATGGCCACCTCGCCGTATTCCAGAAAGTGTTTCTGGTGCGCGACGATGGCCTCGGCCACGCGCTGAATGGTGGCAAAGCGCTGCTGCGCGTTGCGGATCAGCCAGCGCGCTTCCTGCAACTGATGCGCCAGCGGTGTGCGGTGGTGGCCGCGCGTCTGTGCGAAGAGTTCGGCATAGACCTTGTTGATGCGCGCACACGGCGCCACCGCCGGGTTGGTGATGGCAATCCACTTGCCCTTGATCTTGGTGACGAACACGTCGGGCACGACGTAGCCCGCGTGCGCCTGCGAGAAGCGCTGCCCCGGGCGCGGGTCCAGCGAGCGGATCAGTGCGCAGGCGTCGCGCAGTTCATCTTCGGTGCAGCCGAGTGCGCGGCGCATCAGTACGAACTCGCGCTTGGCCAGACGCGACAGGTGGCTGCGCACGATGTCCTGCGCGATCTCCTGAATGCGTTCTTCGGCTTCTGCGCCGTATCCAACGCCGGCCGGACGCGCCTCGATCTGCAGGCGCAGGCATTCGGACAGGTCACGCGCGGCCACGCCCGGCGGGTCCAGGCTTTGTACCAGCGCCAGCGCGATCTGCATTTCCTTCTCGGTGGGTATGGGCTCCACGGGGGCCAGCGGGATCAGCTCAGAGAGCAGCTGGCGCAGGTAGCCGTCATCGTCCAGTGCTTCAACCACGGTCTGCGCCAGCACACGGTCGCGCTCGGACAAGCGATAGCTGAGCAGCTCTTCGTGCAGATGTTCGCGCAGGCTCGGGGTGGCGTGCACCCATTCGCCGATGTCGCTGTCTTCACCATCGCCATGGTGGTTGCCGTTATGGCTGTAATAGGTGCTGAAGTCTGCAGGAAACTCTTCCGATGCGGCGATGGCCGGATCGGTTTCGATGGCGCTGATGGTGGTTTCGGGCGGCGCTTCCTCTGCGTGCGTGGTGTCAGCGGCCGCATCGTTCGGTTCGGCGGAGGCAGACACCTCACCCGTGCGGGCCATCGGGTCCATACCATCAGCCTGAGGCTGCCGTCCGGTCTCTTGGGCCTCCTGTTCGACCTCTTCCAGGAACGGGTTGCTGGCGAGCGCTTCTTGCATTTCCTGCGCAAATTCGTTGGCGGACAACTGCAACAGCTTCACGGACTGCTGCAGCCGCGGCGTCAGCGCGAGATGCTGCTTCGCCCGCATTTCGAGAGCGGCCTTGACCATTCGCCTTGCCTCCTTGGGTGAGTGGGCGCCAGTCTTGCGACCGACATGACCCTCCATCGATGCAAAGCGTGTGCCATGCCATAGAACCTAGATGCGACAAGGGTTTGCAGGTGGCTGGCACGCCGTTTCTACATGGTCATGTCGTTTTTATATGCGCATTGTTGCCGGCACATGACAGCGCGGCGGCCGCACATGGGCCCAGATCGTGCGATGCCGCGCAATCGCAACAGGTGGCATGGCAGGTACATACGTTGCTGTGGTGACCGGGAAGCCGGCAATCAGTCGGCTTCGCGTTCAATCACCGTCACACGTAAGGAGAAACCGATGCAATCACGCACGCTGACTGCCGCCCTCGCGGGCGCCGTCCTGGCCCTCGGCATGACGACGGCCTTGGCCCAGACCAATCCCGCTCCGGCAGATGCGCCGACCAATGCGCCCAAGGCGGGCACCGATGCCATGCCTGCCGACGGTAATGCCGAAGGCGCCAAGCCGAAGCCCAAGCACAAGAAGTCGCATCACGCGAAGTCTTCGAGCAAGTCGGGTGGATCTGGCAGCGCCAGTGCGGGTGACACGTCAAGCTCGGGCAACGCTGCAGCAGCAGGCGCCAGCGCTGCACCATCGGGTGCGACCAAGCAAAGCCAGTAACCGACCTGTCTGACCAACACCACGTGAGGAGGCCCGCCATGCGAGTCCAATGGTTGACACTACCGCAGGCGGGCCGATGGAGGCACGCCGCAATGGACCCTCCACCCCGTCGCGCGCCGCATGAGCACCCGGGCGAGCGCACGCGCACGCATCCGCGCTGAGACTTCAGCGTGGGTGCGTGCGGTTTGAAACGTCGAGAAAGCGCCGGATCAGGCTGCCATGCTGGCGGTGGCCGTGGTCTGGTAGAGGTCGAGCCGGTTGTACAGCGTCTTCAGGCTCACGCCGAGTGTCTTGGCCGCCTGGCGCTTGTCACCATGAAAGTGCTCCAGCGTGGCCAGGATCAGCGTGCGTTGCGCGTCGGCCAGCGTCACGCCCACCGACAGGCTCAGCACACCTTCCTTGACGCTTGGCTGCGCAGGGCCGCGCGGCGATGCCAGCGGCGCCGTCAGCTCGATGGTTTTCTCACCGAGGATGTAGCCGCGCTGCACGGCGTTGCGCAGCTCGCGCACATTGCCGGGCCAGGCGTGGCTGCGCAACACGTTGAGTGCCATACGCGAGAACACCTTGTCCGTCTGGTGCGCAGCATTGAACTGCGCGAGAAAGTGCAGGGCCAGCTCTTCGATGTCGTCGTCGCGCTCGCGCAGCGGCGGCACCTGCAGCGGCACCACGGCCAGACGGTACATCAGGTCTTCACGAAAGGCGCCGTCGGCCACCGCTTCCATCAGATTGCGGTTGGTGGCCGCGATGATGCGCACGCGTGTCTGGATCGGCTCGGTGCCGCCCACGCGCATGAACACGCCCGTCTCCAGCACGCGCAGCAGCTTGACCTGCATCTCCACCGGCATCTCGGTGATCTCGTCCAGGAAGATGGTGCCGCCGCTGGCGTGCTCGAAGTAGCCGATATGGCGCTGCGCCGCGCCGGTAAAGCTGCCCTTCTCGTGACCGAACAGTTCGGACTCGATCAGGTTGGGCGAGATGGCGCCGCAGTTGACGGCGATGAAGGCCTGGTCGGCCCGCGCACTCATGTCATGCACGGTGCTCGCGATCAGCTCCTTGCCGGTGCCCGATTCGCCCATGATGAGCACGGTGGCCAGCGTGTTCGATACCTTGCCGATTTGTTTGTACAGCGCGCGCATCACCGGCGAGCGGCCATAGAGGTGGCCGAAATCTGGCTCCGCGATCGCTTGTGTGATTGAGGTGGCCTGGCTGGCAGGCGTGTCGGTTTCAGCCGGCACGTGATCGGCATCGTCGAATTCGGCGAGTTCGGTCAGGCCCGGGGGGCAGCGTAGGCGCCCGGTAGTGACTGCACGGTCGAAGGCGTTGGCTTCGCTCAAGGACATGGCTCCCTCGTGGTCGGTCACGACGGGGACGTCCCGGCACGGAGCCGCCTGTTCAGCGATGCTGGCTCCCGATGGCTTGGCGCGTCGTCATCCCGTCACATTGTGTTAAAAAGTTGAGCCATTATCGGGGCCGCCCTAGCGCGTTGTATGTCAGGCATGCGCTGACGTTTCGGCCATCCTGTCGGCCAAACGCTGACAAGAAATGGGTCCGAGACGTTGGCGGGGCGCAGGTTTCACTCCCGCTTCTCCCCCTCAGGCGGTCTATCGTGTCCATCCGGTGCTCATTCGGTCCGGCGGGTGGCGAAGCCTTGGCCTTCTCACCTATGCTGAGATCACGTCCGCTTGGTCGGGCCGGCCACCCGGAGTGACGCCTCCGAGTCTTTTCTTGCACGAGAACGTGTAAAAGTTACCGATCTCTGCACCGGCACTAGGGCTTGGCTGCGCAACCACTGCGCCCGCCGCCAAGCGGGTCTGCGATGGAATACTTTTTGCACCTGCCGCCTGCCCGCGCATGGAAGGCCCGCAGTTGCCCCACGCATTGACCGCCGACGGTCCAATCGAATCGCCGGCCAACCAATCGAATCGAGATGCCACATATTCTGATTGTCGAAGACGATGCCAACGCTCGCGCCGCCCTGGGTGAGCTGGTGAGTGCGGAAGGGTTCACCACCGCGCAGGCCGGTTCGCTGCGCGATGCGCGCATTCAGATGTCGCGTCACAGCCCCGACGCCATCCTGATCGATCTGCTGCTGCCCGACGGCAACGGCATGGACCTGATGGAAGACATCGCGCCGCACTCCGGCACGGAGATCATCGTCATGACCGGCCACGCCAGCGTGGAGACCGCCGTTGAGGCGCTGCGCATGGGTGCGGCCGACTACCTCGTCAAGCCGGTCAACTTCCAGCGGTTGAAATCTGTGCTCGCGCGCATTCCGCGCCCGGGTGATCTGAAAGCCGAGATCGGCAACCTGCGCGGCGAGCTGCGCCGGCTGGGCCTGTTCGGCCAGATGCTCGGCAACTCGCCGGCCATGCAGACGCTATATGACCAGGTCAGCCGCGTGGCGCCCACCGAGGCGACCGTGCTGCTCATCGGCGAGTCCGGCACCGGCAAGGAGCTGGCCGCGCAGACCATCCACGATCTGAGCCTGCGCCGCAAGCAGCCCTTCCTGCCGGTCAACTGCGGCGCCATCTCGCCCAACCTGATCGAGTCGGAAATGTTCGGCCACGAGCGCGGCAGCTTTACCGGTGCCGACCGCCAGCACAAGGGCTACTTCGAGCGCGCCAACGGCGGCACGCTGTTCCTCGATGAAATTACCGAGATGCCGATCGAGCTGCAGGTCAAGCTGCTGCGTGTGCTGGAGACCGGCGTATTCATGCGCGTGGGTACCAACCGCGAGATCGACTCCGACGTGCGCGTGATTGCCGCCACCAACCGCGACCCGGAAGAGGCCGTGGCCGACGGCAAGCTGCGTGCTGACCTGTATCACCGCCTGAACGTGTTCCCGCTGCAACTGCCGCCGCTGCGCGAGCGCGGCAAGGACATTGACCTGCTGGCGCAGCATTTCCTGGACCAGCTCAACGCGCAGAACAACACCAAGAAGGCTTTCCTGCCGCCCGCGATGGACACGCTGCGTGCCTACAACTGGCCCGGCAACGTGCGCGAGCTGCGCAACTATGTGCAGCGCGCGTTCATCCTGTCGGACGACGCGGGTATCGACACGGCCAACGTGCCGCTGCAGGTGTCGAGCACACAAACCACGTCCGGCTCCACGCTGACGATTCCGGTGGGCACGTCGCTGGCCAGCGCCGACAAGAAGATCATCCTGGCCACGCTGGAGCAATGCGGCGGCGTGAAGAAGCGCGCGGCCGAGCTGCTCGGCATCAGCCTGAAGACGCTCTACAACCGACTGGAGGAATACGGCAACAGCGAAGGCGGTGACGACAGCACCCATTCAGGGTCAGGCCGACCGCACGCCACCGAGGCGTAGGTCGCGCACTTCGGTGATGTTCCGGGCGCGGTACGCAGCTTGCTGACGGTGGGTATCCACACCGCACAGGAGGTTGCCATGCTGCGTTACGCCGTCATCTTTTTCATCATCGCGCTGATCTCGGCCGCGCTTGGGTTTGGCGGCATCGCTGCCAGTGCAGCCGGTATCGCCAAGATCCTGTTCATGATCTTCGTGGTGCTGTTCGTGGTGAGTCTGCTTTGGGGTTTGATGGCCGGGCGCAGGTGAGGGGCAGCCAACCTTGTGCGTATCGACACGCGATGCAACCTCAGGAGCGCAGACCCATGGAACCGTCCCAGACCAACCCGTTTCCCAAATCCGATGGCAGCGGCAACCTGATCCGCGAAGATGTGGTGCAGGCAGCCGAGCGCGTCAAAGCGACCACCGCCCAGGCCATCGACCGCGCCGCCGGCGCGGCCGCCGATGCACTCGATGAGGCAGTAACCCGTCGCGAGCAATGGCGCGTATCGCGACAACGCTTTGCCAACGATGCGGTGGACTGCATGCGCACGCATCCGCTGGCGACCATTGCGCTGGCCTTTGGTGCGGGCTTCCTCATCAGCCGGCTACTGGGCACCGACGACGACCTCTGAGCCCCGCTTGCGCGTATGCTGCGGGCTGACTACGCTCGAGGGCGGCGTGGGCCTGCCCGTGCCGCCTCCCTCAAGGACCGTTCATGCGCCTGGCTGCCTTCTTCATCGACCGCGATGTGCTCAAGCGTTCTGCCCACGTGCTGATCGGGGCGGGACGGCAGTGGTCTGTGCATCGCGCGGCCAGCAAAGGCGCGGCGCTGTCGTTCTATACGCTGTTCTCGATGGCGCCGGTACTGGTGCTGGTCATCTCGATTGCCGGGCTGTTCTTTGGCGAACAGGCCGCGCGCGGCGAGATCTTCGGGCAGATCAAGGGCCTGGTAGGCGACCAGGGCGCGGCCGCCGTTGAGACCGTGCTGGCCGCCACCAAGCGCTCCGGCCATGGCCTGTTTGCCGCCATCACCGCCGTCGTGCTGCTGGTGGTGGGCGCCACCAGCGCGTTCTCTGAACTCAAGAGCAGCCTCGATGAACTCTGGGAGGTTCCGCCGCGCCAGCAGTCCGGGTTGTGGGGGCTGCTGCGCGCACGGTTGCTGTCGTTCAGCTTGATCCTGGTGCTGGCCTTTCTGCTGCTGGTCTCGCTCATCGTGAATGCCGCGTTGGCGGTGGTCCAGCGCTTCTGGGGCGAGATCTGGGCGGGCGCGGGTTTCTTCGCACCGGTGGCGGAGGCGGTATCTTCCGTCTTTGCGTTTGCGGTGGTGTCGCTGTTGTTCGGCACCATCTTCAAGATGCTGCCCGAGACGCGCGTGGCCTGGCGCGACGTGGCGCTGGGCGCGGTGGTGACGGCGCTCCTATTCTCGCTCGGCAAGCGCTTCATCGGGTTGTATCTTGGCAGCAGCGCGGTGGCGTCTTCCTATGGCGCGGCTGGGTCCGTAGTGGCACTGATGCTGTGGATCTACTATTCCGCGCAGATTTTCTTCTTTGGCGCGCTGGTGACGCGCCAGTACGCGCTGCTGTTTGGCAGCCGCAAGGAAGAGGCGGTCAGAGCTGCCGCCGGTTCTGCCGCACAGGCCGCGCTGCTCAACCCGACGCTGGCGGCTGGCACGGCCAACGGCACGCGCGACAGCCGGGGCTAGTCCCGCGTCAACTGCTCCAGCAATACGCCCGCTACGAAGGCCAGGCCAACAGTCAGCGCCGGATGCTGGCGCATGGAACTGCTCGCCTGCTCCGACGCGTTTGCGTGCAGTGTCTTCAATTGTTCGGTGCGCCGGTCGATTTGCGTGAGCGTGCCGGAGACAACGCCGGCCAGCCGGTCGATGCCGTCGGCCGTGGCATCTTTCACGCGCTGCGCGGTGTGATCGATCTGCGGATGCAGGGTGGTGACGGTGGCGCTGTTGGCGGGTGGTTTGGGGGGCAACTCTGTCATGGGGGCTCCTGCAGTGCAATCGTCCTCACTGCCAAGCAACCGCCATGCCCCAACACGTCGCGCCCCAAAACAAAAGGGCCACAACTGTGGCCCTGGATACGGGTGAAAACGAAAACGACGCGACTAGCCGACCGTCACCACGGTCTTGTGCACTACCAGAATTTCCGCTTGCAGGGCGAGCGCTGCGAGCGCCCGCAGGCTGTCCTGCGGCAAAGCCTTGATCCGCTTGCGGCGATTGGCGGCACGCTGCTGACGCGCCGCACGCAGGCTTTCCGCGTCGAGTTGCCACGCCTTGCGGGTGGTCTCGAGAATGCGCTGCACTGCGGGATCGACAGGGGTTCGACTACGCACGATTGGACTCCTTACTTCTTAACTTCTTACTTTCTTTCAATGTCGCAAAGCACCACACCGTGTGGGTTTCACGACGGCCTCCACAATACGGGAGCTTCATGACAACTTCGATAACACCGTCTCCGAAAGGGTTGTCGGAGCATTCCGACACCGTATTGGTCTCCACCATCCGGCGGACGGTTCCTACGGAGTTTCCCTTGCTTGCGCGCCGGGTCAGTTGATCCTAAGCAAGGTCGCCGATCGCGTACAATCTCGGCTGCCCCGGATTGACAGCTCCGATCGGGCAGTCCATCGGCCGTCAGGATGACCCCCGCCGGCCAGCACACACGCCATGTGTGCATTCATCCGCATTTTTCACCCCTCCCTTTCGGTTTTTGCCCGTGAGTACGCTGCAGCAGGAGATCCGGCGCCGCCGGACGTTCGCCATCATTGCCCACCCGGATGCGGGTAAAACCACGTTGACGGAAAAACTGCTGTGGTTCGGCGGCGCCATCCAGATGGCCGGCGCCGTGCGCGCGCGCAAGGCCAACCGCCACGCCACTTCCGACTGGATGGAGATGGAAAAGCAGCGCGGCATCTCCGTCACGTCTTCTGTGATGCAGTTTCCGTACCAGAACGACGGCGGCGACTACATCGTCAACCTGCTCGATACCCCAGGCCACGAAGATTTCTCGGAAGACACGTATCGCACGCTCACGGCTGTGGATTCGGCCGTGATGGTGATCGACTCCGTGAACGGCGTGGAAGCGCAGACCATCAAGCTGCTTAACGTCTGCCGCCTGCGCAGCACGCCCATCCTCACGTTCATCAACAAGCTCGACCGCGAAGGCCGCGCGCCCATCGAACTGCTCGACGAAATCGAAAGCGTGCTGCAGATCCAGTGCGCGCCGATGACGTGGCCGATCGGCATGGGCAAGTCGTTCAAGGGCGTGTATCACCTGGTGAACGACACCGTGCAGCTGTTCGACCCGAACGCTGATAGCGAGAAGGGTGCGACCGCTGGCTTGATCCAGGGCTTGGACAATCCCGAGCTGGATCGCGTGCTCGGCTCGCAGGCCGAAGAGTTGCGCATCGACATCGAACTCGTGCGCGGTGCTTCGCACACGTTCGACAAAGAGGCGTTCCTGGCCGGCAAGCAGTGCCCGGTGTACTTCGGCTCGGCGGTGAACAACTTCGGCGTGCAGTCGCTGCTGGATGCGCTGGTGGGCCAGTCGCCCGAGCCGCTGGCGCGCCCCACCGAGACGCGCGAAGTCAAGCCGCTGGAAGACAAGTTCACCGGCTTCGTCTTCAAGATCCAGGCCAACATGGACCCGAAGCACCGTGACCGCATCGCCTTTGTGCGTGTGTGCTCGGGCCGCTTCGAGCGCGGCATGAAGCTGCTGCAGGTGTCGACCGGCAAGACGGTCTCCATCAACAACGCCATCACCTTCATGGCGCAGGACCGCAATACTACCGAAGAGGCCTTTGCCGGCGACATCATCGGCGTGCCCAACCACGGCACGATCCGCCTGGGCGATGCGTTTACCGAAGGCGAGACGCTCAAGTTCACGGGCATCCCGTCGTTTGCGCCGGAATTCTTCCGCCGCGCGCGCCTGAACAACCCGCTGCGCCTCAAGCAGTTGCAGAAGGGTTTGCAGCAGTTGGCTGAAGAAGGCGCCACGCAGATGTTCCGCCCGATTGCCTCGAACGACCTGGTGCTGGGCGCCGTCGGTATCCTGCAGTTCGACGTGGTGGCGCACCGCCTGGAGCATGAGTACGGCGTCGATGCCATTTTCGAGCCGCACGAATGCGCGACCGCCCGCTGGCTCAAGGGCAAACCGGAAGACATCGACAAGCTGATCGACAAGGCCGGCCACAACGTGGCCCTGGATGGTGCCGGTGACTACGTCTACCTGGCGCCCAGCAACGTGAACCTGCGGCTGACGCAGGAGCGGTTTCCGGACATTCAGTTCCTGGAGACGCGGGAAATCGTTTAAGACGATGTGCAAAAAGAAACGGGGCCGAGCGCCCCGTTTTTCTTTGTGCGCGATCAGCGCTATCGGCTGTCCGAGCGCTGTTGACGCTGTATCCGTACTCGCACCGCATCCAGCCCGCTACTCGTATCGAACACCGCATCATCCGCAAAGACGGGTTGCGCGAGACGTTTCAGCGCACCGTTGCCCGCCATCTCCACGGCCAGCCGAGCGCCACGCTCGAACGCGTGCCGCATCGTGTCATGCCACAGCACCGGCCGCGCCATGTTCCAGGCCAGGTCTTCGACAATGAGATTGGCGCGGAAGAGTGCGCGCGCACGGCTGCCGCTGACGTACGTGCGTTGCGGCGCGTGGGCAGTGACCTTTGCTGTGGCCGCAGCCAGCTCGGCGGCTTGCGTATCGAGCAACGGGCAGTGCGATGGCACCGCCATGCACAACCGCGACGCCGTCGACGCGCCCGCTGCTTGCGCACGGGCTATGACCTGCGCGAGTGCGGCATCGTTGCCCGCCACGACAATCTGCCGCTCTGCATTCAGGTTGGCGACATAGGCGGGCGTTGCTGCCGAGTTGACCAGCGCAACGACGGCGGCGACTTCCGGTTCGGTCAGGCCGGCGATGACGGCCATGCCGTAGCCGCTGGGGTAGGCGTCTTCCATGAGTTGCCCGCGCAGGCGGACCAGGCGTAGTGCATCGCTGAAATCCAGCACGCCAGCCACAACGGCTGCGGGCCACGCGCCGATCGACAGGCCGGCCACCATATCTGGCGCGGCATCCTGTCGAACCAACGTGCGCGCCACGGCCACACCGGCAATCAACAAGCACAGCTGAACCGCCACTGTCGATCGCAACGCCTCTGCGGTATCGAGTGTGCGTGGATCAACGCCCAGCACGTCGCCAGCTTCGGTCAGTGTTTGCGCGGCGGCCGGGTCGTCAGGCAACGCGTGCAGCATGCCCGCACGCTGGCTGCCTTGACCCGGAAACATGAAGAGGACGCTCATGCCAGACGACTCCAAGGATCCGCGACGAGCACGGGGCCGAGATCGGTCTTGAGTAGTGTCTTGTGTGGCGAGGTCAACCAGTCGCGCAAGGCGAAGCCGCCGTGGCCGGTGTCGATCTGCAGGTCGACGCGGCATTCGGTGTCGCTCAGCTGGCGCACGAGGTGCTCGCGCTGCGCAGCCGATGGGGCATGCGGCATGCGCACGACGAGGTCGAGATCGCTGTCCGTGTGTAAGACAGGTAAGCCGCTGGCGAGCGCAAAGCCCACACCCCCGGTCGGCCCCCAGGCCCAGCCGAGGGCATCGAGTGCGGGGGCCAACGCGCGTAAGGTGCGCAGTGCTGCAAACGGGGCGTCGTGAGCGATCGCCGTTGCGGTGGTTGCCAGCATTTCTGGCGTGACCACACGCGTGATGGCGCTGGCCGCGACGGTGCCAGCGCAGCGCTCGCTCCGTACGCAGCCGCGCAGGCCTACCGGGATCGACCCATCCGCACCACGCGGTGCACGACGCACGACGACGGGCGCACCTTGCTGACATGCCGCGATGGCCCAGTCCGGCAAAGGTGCGCCGTCTGCTGTTGTGGGCATCGCGGACACCCACAGCAGATCGTGCGCGCGCAGCGGCGTTTGCGTCATGCGATCAGCGCCTTGGTGGCGAGGAACAGCACCGACGGCCCGAGCAAGCAACCGAGACCCGTATGGAACGTCGCCACCAGCGAGCCGTAAGGCACCAGACGCCGGTCGGTGGCAGCAAGCCCAGCCGACACGCCGCTGACGGTACCCGCCAATCCGCCGAACACCATGGCCGCACGCGGGTTGTTCAGGCCCAATGCCTTGGCCGCGAACGGCGTGCCAACCATCACCAGGATCGCCTTGACGAGGCCCGTGGCAATCGACAACGCCATGACATCGGAGCTGGCACCCAGCGCCGCGCCCGTCACCGGCCCGACGATGTACGTGACGGCGCCCGCGCCGATGGTGGTGACGCTGACCGCATCGGTATAGCCGAAGGCGTAGGCAACGCAGGCGCCGACGATGAACGGCAGCACCGTCCCCAGTAGCAGCGAGACGGCGCCGATCAGGCCGGCCTTGCGCGCCTCGGTCACCTGCACCTCAAAGGCTGTCGCGACGATGGCGAAGTCGCGCAGCATCGCGCCCCCCATCAGGCCGATACCGCCGAACAGCTTCAGGTCAGCCAGGCCGCGTTCACCACCCGTTTGCACGCCACCCCAGTAGGCCAGCACCAGCCCGATCATGATGGCGATGGCAGACCCGTGCACGCGCCCGAAGGTCAGCTTCTTGGACAGCCACATCGACAGGCCCATGACGATGCCGACCAGCGCAAACGCCGCGACCAGCCCGTTGTGTTGCAGAACTTTCTCTAGCATTGACAGCATGGCGGGGCTCCTCAGGCGCGGGCTTGTTCGGATTCAGGCAGCGGCGGCAGGGGTTGCCGGTCTTCGGCTTTGCCTGTGCGGTTGATGAGCGCGATGCACACACCGCACACCACGACCGCGCCGATGGCACCGAGCAGCGCGACGGGGCCGCCGCGCAGCGCCGTCACCACGTTCTGCGTGGCTGCCATCGCCACTACCACTGGGATGTACATTGCGCCCCAGAACGAGACGCCGGCTTCTGTGGCGGCCGGCATCAGCCCACGCTTGTGCAGGTAGAGGCGCGCGAAGATCAGCAGCAGCATGGCGATGCCCACGCCGCCTACATTGGCCTTCACGCCGATGGCCTGGCCGAGCAAGTCGCCCAGGAAGAGGCCGGCGATGTGACATAGCGCCAGCAGGGTCGTACCGTAGATGATCACGTCTTTGTCTCCTGAAGGAACGGCGATGGGTCGCCTGTTGTGTGTTGTGGTGATCGAGGGGTGAGGTTTTTTTTGCGTTAGTGGTGCATCCCTTGTTTCATCCCCTGCCGGGGCTGACTCACTTTCTTTGTCTTGCCAAAGAAAGTAAGCAAAGAAAGGCGCGCCCGAGATGGCGACCCCCTCCTTGAATTTCTGTCGCAGGGAGGGAGTGCAGGCAACTCGCTTCGCTCAAACAGGCCTGCACTCTTTTTCCTCCCTGCAACAGAAATTCAAGGCGCCATCTAGGGCAGGGTACGGCCACACCGTCTGTTGCATGGCTTGGCGCCCCGATGGCATTTCTCTATGTGCTACGCGCCTTCTGCTTGCGTGTTCCATTGGGCGCGCAGGCGTTTGCGGACTTCCGCAGAGGCGTTGCGTAGCGGCGCGCCGAGCCGGCTTTCCAGCCCGCGCGATGGGTCTGCGGCTATGTCGGCGAGTGCTGCGGCGAGCGCGGTTTGCACGGTATCGATGTCGCCCGCATCGGGTGTGTCAGCGGACTTCACCTTCAGCAATTTCCACAGCAGCCCGAGCGACGCGAAGCTGGCGATGTCATACGCCATGGGCGGAATCTCCTGCGCGAGGCGTTCCAGGTCGGCCACGGAGCGCAGCGTCACGCGTGCCGCTGCGGCTTTGCCCATCGCGTGCACCATCACTTCGGCATCGTCGAGTGCAAGCAGGCGGTTGGCCTGATAGCCATGTGCCAGCAGCGCGCCCGACATGGCTCGCCCGACGATCAGGCCGATCACCGGATGGCCGGCCAGACGTGCAGCGGCATAGGCATCCGCCGCGGCGGCCAGTGCGAGGTGGATACCGTAGGCTTCCTCGCGGCGCCCATAAGCCTGGCTGGCCACGTCGATAACGGCGACGATGGCGCGTTTCTTCTCTTGCCTGGCGTCTTCAGTCACGACATCGCGCACGGCGCGCGCGAGCTGCCAGCCTTCGACCAGGCCGACTTCGCCATTGCGTGCGCGTGGGAAGCGGTTGTCTGCATTGGGCACGACGGCGATGTAGCGGGCGGGCTGGCCTGCCAGCGTGGCATCGATGACTTGAAGCGTGCTGCCGTAGCCCGCAACCGGCGTACCGCCGGTGAGTGCGCGCATCCAGGTAGCGCCGCGCGTGGAAAGTTCGTTCTGGCTCATGCTTGATCCTTTGCGTAGAGCGTGCGCACATCTTCGGCCGTGGCTTGGCGCGAGGTGTCGACGGCGGCGAGTTGTTCGAGGTAGTGGTCGACCTGCTCGCTGCGCTGGTGCTTCGGTGCACCTGCCTGCAGCCATGCGATCACCTGCGCACGGATCGAGACGGAGTCGTCTTCGATGCAGACATCGGCGAGGCCCGTGGCATTGCGTTGTTCGCCGCCAGTTAGGCTCCAGATGAAGGGGCGGTCGCGCGAGTCGTACTCTTCGATGCCGGCCTCTTGTTCGATCACCTGCGGGCCATTGAGGCCGAGGCGTGCCTCACGCGTCATCAGCAGGTAGCTGCACAGGCCGGCGGCGATGCTCATGCCGCCAAAGCAGCCGACCGTGCCTGCCGTGATGCCGATCACCGGCCCGTACTCACGCAGCGCGCGGATGCCTGCATGGATTTCAGCGATGGCCGCGAGGCCAAGATTGGCCTCTTGCAGCCGCACGCCGCCCGTCTCGAAGATGATGACGGCGCGTGTGGGAATGCCATTGCGGTTGTCTTCCGCCGCCAGCTCCAGTGCGCCGGCAATCTTGGCGCCGGACACCTCGCCCATGCTGCCGCCCTGAAAGGCGCCTTCAATGGCGAGCACTACGGCGGGCTGCCCGCCCAGCGTGCCGCGCGCGACGACCACGCCATCATCGGCCTGTGTGACGATGCCCTGGCGCGGCAGCCACGGTGATGTCAGTTGCTCGAACGGATCGAGCAGTTCGCGGAACGTGCCGGGGTCGAGCAGGGCAATCGCGCGACGGCGCGCGTCGCGTTCGATAAAGCTGTCGCGTTCAATCGGGTTGCGTGACATGGCGTCTCCTTACGACTGCGCGAGCGCTTCGAGCGCCTGCTCGAGCCGCAACCGCACTACGGCCGGTGTTGCGCCGAAGTCGTTGATGGTGATCTTGGCAGCAGGCCATGCGTGCGAGCCGAACACGCGCGCAAGCTGAGCTTGCCACGTCGCGCTCATGCCGTTGACGGACGTGGTGATGGCCACGTCGATCTGGCCAGCGTTGCCGGGGGTGAGCAGCACCTCCAGGTCGCCCGAGCCGACCACGCCGGCATAGGCACGTCGGCTAGCGGGTGCGCCGCCGGTGAATTGAAAATCAAGACGCTCCATGTTCGGTTTCCTGATGAGCGGATTCGAGATCGGACGCTGCGTGCGCGCTTGCGGGCAGACGGTCGAGGAACAGCGTGGCGGCCAGCAGATCGGCTGCACCACCGGGTGACACGTGCAGTGCCAGCATGTCTTGTTCGAGCAGACGGAAGGCGCGGCGGCCTTGCGAAGTTGCCAAGCCGCCTTCGGCGCGTACCGTGGTCGCACCGGTTTGTACGACACGCAGCGCATTGGCGCCACCGCGTGCGAGTACGCAGGTGTCGTCCAGCGTGGCCATGACGGCGAGCAGCGCATCCACGCGAGCATGGTCTTCGCGGATGCCTGCGGCGCGCGCCTGATGCAACGCGGGCAGTGCCACCTTGATCACGTGCGGAAAGCCGGCACAGGCCTGGCCCTTCGCACCGCCAACGCCGTAGTCGTTGCACGCACGCTCGCCCTTGTGACCAGTGGAGACCGGCGCAAAGCGATCCGGGATGTTGGCCAGGCGTGTCGCACGATTCGCAACGGCGGCGGCGTTCAACGCCTGCGGTTCTTGCGCGGCCGCCGTCACCAGCAGCCCGAGCGCCCAGATGGCGCCGCGGTGCGTGTTGATGCCGCCGGTCGCGTCCAGCATGGTCGCTTCGCCTTCGCGACCCAGGCGGCCGATGCGTTCGCGCAGCGCCAGCGGCGAGTCCATCTGCGCGCCCGCCAACGCCATGGCCTCAAATGCCGGGCGCAGGGTCTGGGCCGAGTGCACCATCAGCGTCCAATCGAGGTCGTGATGCGCGCCGTTGCCGCGCACGTCGACGAGACCGGGTTTGGGCGACAGCGTCACCTCGTCGATGAGGGCAGACTCCACCAGCGCGCCCAATCGCTTCGCACGTGCTTTCGGGCTGGCCGGCAGGGGCCGGTTCAGTGTCTTCTCCATTACCAGCTCCGGAAGCGTGCAGGCGGGTCGTACAGGCCGCCGGACCATTCCACCAGGTCAGCGATGCTCTTGGCGGCGAGCAGTTCGCGGCTGGCATCGCCGCGGCGCACGTCGAGGTCTTCTGGCAGGGCGATCAGGCCGTCGCGGCGCATCTGCTCGGTCTTGGACGGGTCGTGACGCAGGCCGATGGAGGTGACACCTGCCACCGCCGCGATCATTGCGCGCCGCTCTTCCAGCGAGCGTGCCTTGTAGAGATACGCAATGCCGTCTTCGGTCAGCAGGTGGGTGACGTCGTCGCCGTAGATCATGATGGGCGCGAGCGGCATGCCGCTTTGCTTGGCCACGGCCACCGCATCGAGCGTGTCGACAAAGGTGGGCTTGCCGCCTTCCTGGAACGTTTCGACCATCTGCACGACGAGCTTCTTGCCGCGCTCCAGCATCGTCACCGGTTCGGTCATGTCGAGCCATGCGGGCGTGGCGTGACGGCGGCCACGCGGGTCGTGGCCCATGTTGGGCGCGCCGCCAAAACCGGCCAGGCGGCCGCGCGTGACGGTGGACGAATGCCCATCGCCATCCACCTGCAGCGTCGCGCCGATGAAGAGGTCCACCGCGTATTGGCCCGCCAACTGGCACAGCATGCGGTTCGAGCGCAGCGAGCCATCGCGGCCGGTGAAGAACACATCGGGGCGTGCGGCCACATAGCGTTCCATGCCGAGTTCTGTGCCGAAGCAATGCACGCTTTCCACCCAACCGGATTCGATTGCCGGAATCAGCGTCGGGTGCGGGTTGAGCGTCCAGTTGCGGCAGATCTTGCCCTTGAGGCCCAGGCGCTCGCCGTACGTCGGCAGGATCAGCTCAATGGCTGCGGTGTTGAAGCCGATGCCGTGGTTGAGCGACTGCACGTTGTGCCGCTGGTAGATGCCGCGAATGGCCATCATCGCCATCAGCACGTGCACGGGCTTGATGAGGCGCGGGTCGCGCGTGAACAGCGGCTCGATGTAGAACGGCTTGTCGGCCTGCACGATGAAGTCGACCCACGAGCCGGGAATGTCGACACGCGGCAGGTCGGCCGGGTCATCGACGATCTCGTTGACCTGCACGATGACGATGCCATCGGAGAACGCGGCGGGCTCGACCAGCGCGGGCGTGTCTTCGGTGCTGGGGCCGGTGTAGATGTTGCCCTGGCGATCGGCCTTGAAGCCGGCCACCAGCGACACGTTGGGGATCAAGTCCACCACCAGCCGCGCATACAGCTCGATGTAGGTGTGGATGGCGCCGACTTCCAGCAGCCCGTCGGCCAGCAACTGGCTGATGCGCAGGCTTTGCGGCCCCGCAAACGAGAAATCGAGCTTGTGCGCGATGCCGGCTTCAAAAATATCCAGGTGCTCGGCACGGCTCACGCTCGGCATGATCATGTGCAGATCGTGCAGGCGCTCGGGGTTCACCTTGGCCAGCGAGCGCGACAGGAAATCGGCCTGCTTCTGGTTGTTGCCCTCCAGCACGACGCGGTCGCCCGGGGCGAGCAGCGCTTCCAGCGCGGCGACGATATCGGTGGTGGGGATGACCTTGCCGTTGGCGATCCGGCGGGCGGCAGCCAGACGGCGTTCCTTCTCGTCGCGCCGCTTGCGCCACTGGGGCGGGATGGCGGCGTTGGCCGGATTGTTGGACATCGCTTGCATGAGTGGACAGCTCCAACCGTGAACTCGATGGGCTGTACCGTATGCCGGAAAACCGTGCACTTCAATCAACCTAGTCGCGGTTTCATTAGCTTTAAGTTAATGAAAGAATGGGCAGATCACGGCAAAGTGCGGCCCTAAGCCCACACCCGGCCCACGCCCAGCGGAGACAGAACCATGGCAATTGATGAAGACATCACATTGAAGAAGCTGGAGGTGTTCCAGTCCTTCATGACGCTGGGCAACATGGCGCGCGTGTCGGAGGCGCTCGGGCAGAGCACGGTGAGCGTGCACCGCGCGCTGCATTCATTGGAAGAGGGCTTGCGTTGCCCGCTGTTCAAACGCGACGGGCGCAAGCTGATCCCGCTCTCCACCGCCTACGTGTTTGCCGAGCATGTGGAACGCATCCTGGCCGAATGCGAAGCCGGTGTGCGCCGCACACGCGAAGCGGCGGGGTTCTCCTCCACTACGCTGAAGATCGGCGGACTCTATTCGATGACGGTCGGTACGCTGCCGCGCATCTTCGCGGGGCTGAAGACGCGGCGCTCCGCGCTCGACATCGAACTCACGCTGGGCTCGAACCGCAGCCTGCTGGCCAAGCTGGAAGACGGCCAGCTCGACGCCATCGTCATTGCGCTGGGCGAGCCGCTGCGCAATCCTGATCTGCTCACCGTGCCGATGTTCGATGACGAGATTCTCTTTGCCGCGCCGCTGGACTCGCCGTATGCGTCATCGACGGAGATCGACCTGCAAACCGTGCGCAGCGAAAAATTCGTCGCGCTCGGCGACGATTTCGCCACGTACCACGACTTCATGGCCGCCTTCGACAAGGCCGGTTTTGCACCGCAGATTGCACTGCGCGTGGGCGACATCTTCTCGCTGATGAACCTGGTGAGCGGCGGCATCGGCTATGCACTGCTCCCGCGCCGCGTGGCGGATTTCAGCCCCAAGGTGCAGCTGATTCCGCTGGCGGCGCGCTACGCGATCAGTCAGCACATCGTGTTAGTGATGCAGCGCAATCGGGAGCGCGATCCGAATCTGCTGGCGTTGTCGGCGGAGTGTCGGTTGTTGGGTAGCCGTTGAATCGACGGGCAATCTGCCGACGAGCGGGATGACGGGTAGATGTTCTATACAGGGCTTCGGCTAAACCTAATCTTGCGGACTATGCTGTCAGCCGGCCTTTTGTGGAGATATCCGTGAGAGGTAAATCAGCACCTACCGTCGACACATTAGATTTTGAAGATAATTAATTCAAAAAAAAGAAATACTAAGTATCGAAGAAGCGGAGTTGTTTAGACTCGCCAACCAACAAAAATACGCTGGGGTTGGGAATGCGAAAGGTCTTACTAGTGGTGCTGCTACTCATGAGCTGGATGCAGTGTGCAGCGGCCTGGAGTGTTATTGGTTACACGCCATGGTCAGAAGATGTTAGCGTGGTGGGGGTGCGCGTAGACACCCTATACAGCACTCCCCAGGCAGCCTGTGCGAATGCCCCTATCCCCGGAACGTGGGCTCCTGGATCAACTCGGTGTTGGAACCACCTTGGATATGCGACCGGCTACTTCGCGTGGGGCATCGGCAATACCGATCCTTCAGTAGGCTGGTCGCCCGAGAAGATTGGTTCGTTTGACGCCAAAGGGATGTGGCGCGTTGAGCCACCTCGCACAATGTCATGCCCGGTCGGACATCCCGTGCAGCCTGCAACGGGCGTGAAAATCCTCACGGAGACAGATCTAAGCCTCCCCGACGCCGCGCTTCATTACCAACGGACGTATCGTTCGGCTTTGTTCGCATCGCCGGCTCAAGGCCCGGGCGGGTGGACAAGCGAGTGGCAAAGCAACCTGCAGTTTCAGGAGTCTGACTTTCCGTCAATGCCTCGGGTTGTTGCCCGGCGTGGGGACGGCGAGGCGGTGTTCTTTGCTCCGAACTACACAACTCGTACCTGGAAAACCGCAATCGGGAATGACGTGTTGCAACCGACATACGACGCGTCAGGGGCAATTTCATCGTGGCTGTACACCACGGCGATGACGGGAGCCGTTGAGACCTACGATGCCAAAGGGAAACTACTTTCCGTTCGGGAGCAGACCGGCCGCACTACGACGCTTACCTACGACACTAATACCCAGCTTACGCAAGTCACAGCCCCCAGCGGCCGTAGCCTGACCCTTGCGTACGACGCGCAAGGTCGCGTATCCAGCGTCACCGCGCCAGATGGTGCTGTAACGAAGTACGCCTACAACGCAACCGGCATGCTGACCTCCGTCACCTGGCCGGACAACACCGTGCGGCAGTACGTGTACGAAGACACGCGCTTCCCGACCGCACTGACCGGCGTGATCGACGAAGCTGGTGTGCGGTATGCCACGTATGCCTATGACAATCAGGGGCGGGCGATTACCAGCGAACTGACTGCCGGAGCGGATCGGTATCAGTTCCAGTACCAAGCGAATGGCCAGACGATCGTCACACAGCCATCAGGCACGACCAGCACGTACACCTTCCTCAAGCAGAACGGTGTGTTGTTGCCTACGGGGGTGTCGGCGCCTTGCCCGACTTGTGGCAACACCGCGCAAAGCACCAGCTACGACGCCAATAACAACCCGACAAGCAAGACGGGCTATGACGGTTCCACGACGACGTATGTCTACGATGCCCTCGGCCGCGAGACGCAGCGCGTAGTCGGGGCCGGGACGGCGGATGCGAAGACCACCACAACGGAATGGGACCCGCAGCAAGGCTCTGTGAGCCGCATGGCAACGCCGAACAAGATAGAGGCGTTTTCCTACGACGCGAATGGGAATTTGCTTTCGCATACTGTGACGCCGACTGGTGATGCTAACGGTAGTCAAGGCTTTGCCGCCGCAGCTTCCGGCGATAGCGAACGTACAGCGTGGACATACGATGCGAATGGGCAAGTTCTGACAGCAACGGATAGCAAAGGATTGATCACGGTTGGAACGTGGACATTCACCTATGACGGCAAGGGCGACCTGTTGACGCTTACCAATCCATCCGGCCAAACCGGCCGGGTCACTCAATACGATGCTGCAGGGCGGGTGCTTGAGGCCGTGGATACGGAAGGCTTGATCCACAAGCTCAGCTATAACGCACGTGGGTGGCTAACGGATCGTCAGATCGGAAATCTGAGAATCCACTATGACTATGATCCCATCGGGCAGCGCATAGCCGTGACCGGACCGGAGGACACCTCCGCCCGCTATGTCTATGATGCCGCGCATAGGCTTATCGAGATTTTCGACAACTTGACGATTCAGCAGCCGGCCAATCTGTCAACGCTTGCGAGCCCATTTAGCGTGGAGCGGACGCAACATGGTGACGCTGAAGCTTCTTCTGTTGTGACGCGTGTGAAGTCAGTGCTTGTGAGTAGTTGGAATGCGACATTGAGTTGGTTGAAGCGCGTGGTGTCAGAGCTTATTCGATCAGCGCACGCACAAGTGGGGGTAGGTTCCGGTACGGGCATTGGATACAGGCCGCCTATGCCTGTCCCTACAGGCAGTCAAAGCATCAACGTGTCGCCCCGACCAGAGGAGGAATTGGACTCCAACGTTGGATCGCGTCGCATGCCTCCTGAGATGGGGATGTTGAGAATTCTCATGCGGGTACAACGGGCGTGCAGCGCAGCTATTAGCGCCGTGACACAGGCTTTCAATCGAGGCGAACCTCCCGGTGACTGCGATTGGGATGAATACATACGCCGCAACAAGGCGGTGACGGAAGCTTGCAAGCGGGGACAGTCGTATTGCAAGCCAGGAGATGACGTGGCGACGCTGCTTGCTAAGAGGAGCGCACTTCAGTCTTGCGGCAATGCTCGCCGAGACCTCATGAATAGGTGTTTCCGTGGGGGTGATTCACGGCATCAGGGCGAGTGGGTAAAGATCATTCAACAAGTGGAAGTTTGCAATGGACTCTAAAGAGTTGACGGCTCAAGCTCGGCGAATCGCCGAGGGGATGCGGCGTGTTTTCCCAACTACACCTGTTCCCGTAGATCATAGACGCCCGGACGGAGACATCGACTGGGAGGTTGAAGAGGATCTGCAGCGGGTGATCGGTAGGCCCTGGACCGATGTGCAGCTAGAGGATTGGACACACATGATTCGGCCGTCTGCGATCCGCAACGGCACCAATAGCGACTTCTTCAAGTACTACGTGCCGTCCATCCTCTGTGGTGTGTTACTGAGCCCAGAGTGGGCTGATCCATTGGCCATATCAGCATTGTTGCCTGACAACCCCAAGTTTGAACCTCGTGAGGAATGGCGGAGCTTCAGGAACAAGTTCTCACCCGCGCAGGCGGGGCAAATCGTGACCTTCCTGCAATGGGTTAAGGATGTAAGCGATCCTACTTCCGCTGATTGGTACGGTGCAGATGCTGGTCTGAATGGTTTGTGGAACTAGAAATTCAAGTCCAGAGCTGATCGTTACGGATGCAGAGCTATGGAAAAAGCCAAACTGGAAGACGCAATCCTCAGCGCATTCTCTGACGTCGAGGTGCCTCCGGACTGGGCGCTGGTCTGCAGTCATGAAGGTTTCGAGCCTGCTGAAACTGAACAAATATTTCGTGGGGTCAAAAACTGGAGGGATCTGCACATATTCAAGATGGATCAGGACGCAGTCTTGTCCTTTCTCTCCGACGAGGCATTCAGGTACTACCTACAGGCTTTCATGGTGTATGACATCAGAGGTGAGATTCACTACAACGATGTTGTATTCCACCTGGTCCACGGCCTTGCGGACCAGGGTTCAGCGGAAAGGATAAATCCTCGGAGGTACGGGAATCGGACAGCCTGGGATAGTGCTGTGTATCGGCATTCCGTATTCTCGAAAGCGCAGGCCGGTGCAATTGTTGAGTACCTGAAATTCAAGCTCGAAGCTGAGGGGCCGGACGGATTCGACACGCCTTCCATTCAGCAGGCGCTGGCCAACTACTGGCTCGCGCGAGCGGGGTTGCCCTGATGACTTCGTGCATTGTCGCTACACCATGAATTTCTTCCCTCTAGCGGCACTTGCAGTTGCACTCAGTGGAGGGGTGGCATTGCTTCGCCGGAATCGTCGCAGGAGGAGCCTTGTTGCTCTTACCGATCGAGAGTCGCTTAACGATGCCCAGATCTACGCGCAGTTCTACGCCACGGGCGATCTGGATGAGACGGATGTCCGTGTTCTCAGGAACGAGATCGCCGACACATTGCGAGTACCAGCGGACAAGTTGCGCCCAAGCGATCGGTTCGGAGCCGACATCGGCGCTTACTTCATAACGAGCGAAGAACTGGACGTGCTAGGCAATCTGGCAGCCCGGCGTGCAACGCAACGGGGTATGAAGATCGACATCACAGCACTTGCCACGGTGGACGACTACGTCAAGGCTTTCGCTGCAAGGAAAGCATAGAGGAAGCGGTATGGCGACCTACGAGGTATGGCAGATGGTGGACCCTGCTGGCGGCACGCAAATCACTCTTCTGGAGACGGGTCAGTTCGAATCACGGCAGCATCTGTACGAGGGCAAGGCTGCATTGCTGACGTCGTTCGAAGCAGACTCGTATGATGAAGCCGCGCAGAAGCGCAACGACTACTTTGGGTGGGGCAAGTACCACCCAATGCGCTAACGATATGACCATGAAATACGCCGACGGACAGGAAGTCAGGCTTGGTGACCATGTTGGTCTAGGTACGGATGACGGTGGCGTGGTTGTGTGTTCGATCGAGGACGGCGCGTACAGCGACGAACATACGGCTGAGCAATGGGGCTACCTCAAGACTGGATTCATGGTCGAATTCCCCAGCTATGGACTGATCCACTACGAAGTGGCCGAGGAAGGCTTGCGACTGATCGCACGTGCGATTAAGTGAGGCTTCGCATCTGCACAAATTCTTTCGCTTCATCATCTTGATCGAGCGGTGCTAAAGCGCAGCCATCGCACTTTAGGAATCCGGCGATGTTCACGTCCCAAGACCCTCAATAGAATCCACCTGCCTTCGCACCAACGAAGGCCTGGGTTTAGCGACCTAGTCGGGACAGTGAACCTCCGTTCATTGTGTACACTCTCGTCCGTTTTCAATGGCGGGCCGGGTGAGTGAGACCGCAAGGTCTACTGGGTCCTGACACCAGTCGCTAACCTCGCCGCAGGCCCGCCACCCTCGTTTAGCGACGAGGGCGGCGAGCCCATGATCGATGTGTCGTCAGGAGACGTCATGGCCGTTCCTCAAAGCGGGCTTCGCCCCGCATCGTTCCCTTCTCCCCCTCCATCCGCCCCCACGTTGTACCAATCCGGTGCGCTGCGCGCGCAGCGGTTTCTGCGGATTACGCAGCGTTCGTTGCATCGGCATCGCTCGTTCCAACCCGCGCTTTTACGGGAGACGCTGGACTACGTGCTGGGCGCACGCCAATTGGAATATCGTGCGGGGTTTCTTGATGCCATTGGCGCGTATGTGCTGCTCGCGCTGGAGGGGTGCCAGTTGAACCCAGACACATGGGATGCGCTGGCTGCAGTTGAGCGCCGATAGGCTCAGCTGCGAATGACAACGCCCTGAGCGGGTCAGGGCGTCTCAAAGACAGCTACGGTCGCAAGCCAAACAAGCCTTGCCAGAACGACTCAAAGGCGCTGGGTTGATGCTGGGGCCGCGTCGCTTCGGGTGTCGGAACAGCCTCAACGTCAGGCACCTTCGCAGCCGCCACACTCGCCCGCCGCGCTTCCTGCATCGCCCACACACTATCCACAATGCGCGCCGCCAGCTCTGCCTCGCAGTCCCGCCCGAGCAGCACACCGAAGAGCACGTCCCGGTTGTGACCATCGTCAGCAAAGCGCATCGCGATGGCGACCATCTTCTCGTAGTGCTCCTGCGCGATGCGCTCACGCTCCCGTTGCGCTTCTCGCTCCTGAGCTTCCTGTGCGTCGCGCTCGGCCTGCCAGCGCTGCATTTCCTGCGCGAACACCTCGTCGTAGACCCGGCGTTGCTCGGCATCGGAGAGGATGGCGTAGGCCTCGCGGATTTCCTGGAACGCTGCGTAGGCTTCGGCCTCGCGGCCAAGGTTGCGGTCGGGGTGCCACTTCATCGTGGCACGGCGATAGGCGCGCTTGATTTCGTCCAGTGTCGCGTCCGGCTGCACGCCGAGGGTCGCGTAAATGGTCGTCATGGCGGAGGGGGGCTGCCAGGGGAAAGGTCATCCTAGCATGCGGTCGTGTACGTTCGAACCCATGGATCGCGCGGGCCGGCGCCGCGCAAATGAGGTGACGCGCGTCGGCAGCCATGGCCGTGAAGGTCGTGTTTCTTCGATGTAACAGACCGGGGCGTTTACCCAACACCATTGCGCTGCTTCCACGCATCCATACGGTCGTTCCAGCCGTAGAGGGGCTTGGCACGCTTTTGGCATCAGGTTCAGCTTCAGCGCGGTGCGCTCTTGTGCTTGATTCCTGCCGCACCACGGATACGCTGAGAGCAACGGTGCTGTAAGAGCGCTGGGCCGCCAACGCGCTTGGCTTGCCTGGGCAGATACGGCACCTCATTGCTTTGCAGCGACGCATGGGGAGAGACTCATGCACTCACGCACGCTTGTGGGCCTCGCAGTTTCAGCGCTGATGATGGCGGCTGCTTTCGCGCTTGCCGATGAACATGACGAGCACGAACACCATGCGAGCGCCGATCAACTCGGTCACGTCACGTTCCCCACATCCTGCAGCCCGAAGGTCCAACCGCTCTTCGAGCGGGGTGTCGCCATGCTGCACTCCTTCTGGTTCACCGAGGCGGGCAAGACCTTCCAGTCGGTCATCGAGCAGGACCCGGATTGCGCAATCGCTTACTGGGGGATTGCCGTCAATCTGCTGGGCAATTCGCTGGCGGGTACACCGTCCATGACTGATGCCCAGGCTGCATCGCAAGCGCTGGCCAAGGCCCGTTCCATCGGTGCGAAGACGCAGCGCGAACGTGACTGGATCGAAGCGATCGGTGCCTACTACCAGGATTATCAGAGCGTGCCCGTGGCAACTCGCTTGCAGGCGTACGCCGATGCCATGCAACGCATGACGCAGCGCTACCCAGACGATGATGAGGTCTGGATCTACTATGCGCTCGCGCTGCAAGCCGCCGCGCCGGTCAGCGACCGGACCTACGCCAATCAGCGCAAGGCGGCTGCGATTCTGGAGAAGCTGTTTGCCAAGAATCCGCAGCACCCTGGGGCGGCGCACTACCTGATCCACGCCTATGACTATCCGCCTCTTGCTGCGCTGGGTCTGGTCGCAGCGGGTAAGTACGCCACCATCGCGCCTGCGGCACCGCATGCCCGGCATATGCCATCCCACATCTACACGATGCTCGGGCTTTGGCCGGAATCGATTCAATCCAACTTGGCCGCCCTCGAAGTTCAGCCCGACTACTACCACGCGTTGGATTTCGCGGTGTATGCGTATCTGCAGCTGGCGCAGGATGCAAAGGCGCGCGCCTTGATTGAACAAGGGGCTGCAACCGCCACGCGCAGTCCTCCAACGCTGAATGGCAATAAGAACTCTGTTGCGGCAATGCCCGCGCGTTACGCCGTAGAGCGAGCCGACTGGAAAGCCGCGGCCGCTCTGCCCATCACCTCGAACAACTGGCCCTACGCTGATTCGATCACGCGATTCGCGCGCGGCCTCGGGATGGCGCGCAGCGGCGACTTGACGGGCGCAAAGCAGGAGATCGAGGCGCTCAAGAGCTTGCAGCAAGCGCTTGAGAAATCAAAAGAGCCCTACTGGGTAGCCAGAATCGAAGAAGAGATTGCCGCCGTCTCGGCGTGGATCGCTCAGCAGGCAGGCAACCGCACGCGCGCTGAGCAATGGATGCGGACGGCCGCCGATGGCGAAGATGCCAGCATCAAGAACGTGGCGATGGAGAACAGGCTCGTTCCAATGCGCGAGCTACTGGGTGACTTGCTGGTGGAACAAGGAAGATCCGGCGCCGCATTGCAGGAATATGAGGCGGCGCTGCGGGAATATCCAAACCGCTTTCACGGGCTCTACGGCGCCGCGCATGCCGCAGCCCTTTCCGGCCAGCGCGACAAGGCGGCCGAATATTTCGAACGATTGCTGGTGCTCGCAAGAAGCGCGGATAGCACGCGACCGGAAATCGAAGCTGCCAAAGCCTATCTCGTAGCCCGTTGATGCGCGGTGACCCGACGCAGTCATGCAGCGCATGCTTTTAGCCAGTCGTCGCCGTGGGGGAAATGCCGTGGCAACGAAATTCTCCGACCGATCCAAAGCCCTCGCCAACCGCTGGCACGCTGCGCGACTTGCGCGCTTTTCCATGGGTTTGGAGGGGCATGACTTCAAGGGCGGTGACCAGACCCTGCTGTACTTCGGTTGTCTCACCCTGTTCATCGCTCTGGCCACGCCGGCCGGCTACCTAGTCGACATCCAGACCTCGTACCTGCTCAAGAACCAGTTGCATGCAACGGCGACGCAGATCTCGATCTTCCGGCTCGTGACGGGCGTCCCGGTGTACCTCGCGTTTGCGTTCGGCTTGGCGCGCGATCAGTGGAACCCGCTGGGATTGCGCGATCGCGGCTTCTTCCTGATCTTTGCGCCGGCCACTGCGTTGGCACTGATCGGGATGGCGTTTTCGGGGTTCTCATACGCAGCACTGGTGGTTTGGATGCTGCTGGCCATGCTGTCTTCCCGATTTGTCGCCGCGGCTTATCAAGGGTTGATCGCGCTGGTGGGCCAGGAAAAGCGCATGTCCGGACGTTTGAGTGCACTGTTGAATGTGGTTGGCACCGTTCCGGTTGTTGCCGGGGCATTTGCGTCCGGCGTCATCTCCGATCATCTGGCCCCGAAAGGGGCCTTTTTGCTGGCGGCGGCGTTCACGCTATCGATTGCCGTGCTGGGGTTCTGGAAACCCACGTCCGTCTTTGGCGATGCCTATGACAAGCCGCAAGCCAGGGGCACAGATTTCGTGGGCAACGTCCGGCGGCTAGCGAAGCATCGGGCCGTCTATCCTGCAGTGCTCATCTGCTTTCTGTGGAACTTTGCGCCGGGCGCGTCCACGCCGCTGCAGTTCTATCTGACCAACACGCTGCATGCGTCGGATTCGGTCTACTCGTACTACAACGGCATCTTTGCCGCCGCGTTCATCCCGACCTTCCTGCTGTACGGCTTCCTGTGCAAGAAGGTCTCACTGAACACGCTGCTGTGGTGGGGAACGATCGTCGCCGTGCCGCAGATGATTCCGCTGGCCTTCATTCACTCGGCCGATCTCGCGCTGATTCTGGCGGCACCGATCGGGCTGATGGGAGGTGTCGCCACGGCTGCGTATCTCGACCTTGCGATGCGGTCTTGTCCGCCGGGTTTGCAAGGCACGCTGATGATGCTGGTGGATGGCGTGTTTGCGCTCTCGGCACGCGCCGGTGATCTGTTGGGTTCGCGCATCTACAGCAGCAGTCCAACGCACGGATTCACGTACTGTGTGATTGCGACCACCGTGGTGTACGCGCTGATCCTGCCCCTGATCCCACTTGCGCCGAAAGGGTTGATTGCCACCAGGGATGGTGAACCCAATCCGGAGATCGAGGCTGATCTGGACTGATGCATTGTGGAGCAGCTGCGGAGCCGCATCGAGACACCCAGGCCAGCGTGCGCGGCACCGTCATGCTATTGCCAGTCTGCAATTGACAACGCCTGCACACCTCTCTAAGCTCCGCCCTCAATTTCCGTTCCACCCTGACTTCGATTGGTGAATCAAGTGCCCGCAGCCTTCCGTCACATCGCCTGACGCCGACGACTACCAGTTTCCTGGTATCGCGGTTGCCTGCCCGTCCGTACTGAACGCAGCGTCGTTCTAGATCGGAACCCATCGGCAGGCGCGGTTCCGGGAGCGCGCACTGCACCAATCCTTCGCCTCTCCCCCTCCGTTTTTCCGCGTCGTCGGCTTTTCCCACATTGGCTTGGAGAAAACCATGACGCTGGATCATCGCGCACTTGCGCAATCGCTCGACCTGTTTCGCTATCCGCGCACACCGCATCTGGAAGGCTCACGCCTGCAGGATGGTGATGCTGGCTACGAGCACATTCCCTATCGAACGCTGCACGGGCAGTACCTCGTTGTCGAAGAGAAGATCGACGGGGCCAACACTGGCATCAGTTTCAGTGCCGCTGGCGAATTGCTGCTGCAGTCCCGAGGCCACTACTTGGTAGGTGGTGGGCGGGAGCGCCAGTTCAGCTTCGTCAAAGCCTGGGCCGCTGCCCACGAGGCCTGGCTGCTGGAGCGCCTGGAAGACCGCTATGTGATGTACGGCGAGACCGTCACCAAGAAGCATGCGGTGTTCTATGACGCGTTGCCTCACCACTTCTTTGAGTTCGACGTGCTGGACCGCCATACGGGCGAGTTCCTGTCGACCGCTGCACGTCGGGTGCTACTGGCGGATGGCCCGGTGCTTTCCGTTCCAGTCTTGTACGAAGGCACGGCACCGGCCACGCTCGCTGGGCTTAGAGCGCTGCTCAGGCCGTCATTGGCTAAGACCGTGCAGTGGCGAAGCGCCTTCGAGCAAACCGTGCAGCGTGCGGGACTCGACCTCGCGCTCGCATGGCGGCAGTGCGACAAGTCCGATCTGTCCGAGGGCCTCTACATCAAGGTGGAGGTCGATGGTCAGACCGTAGGCCGATACAAGTGGGTCCGACAGGATTTCGTACAAGCCATTCTGGAGTCAGGCAAGCACCATTCCGAGCAACCGTTCATTCCAAACCTGTTGTCGCCGGGCGTCGATCTGTATGCGCCACGGCCAACGGTGACCTGGAACACGTTGCGCGCAACCATGACGGAGAGGACATCATGATGCGTTACGAACACCTGCGGGCCCTGGTGCCCGCTCCGGGCATGTCGCCCGATTTCCAGGCGTGCCTCGCGGCGTTTCCCGTGCTCGAACTTGCCAAGACGACGCCGCAGGACCCGAGGTATCACGCTTCTACCCCTGTCTCAGGCAACTAATAACAACAAATCAAGGGCTTGCTAATAGTTGAATAACTAATTAGGCAACTATTTCCTTGAGTATCCACAGAGGAGTGTGGACCATGGATTGGATGAACATACAGAAGCTCGTTCCGAGCGACGGGCAGAGTCCCGATTTCCAAGGGTGCCTGAACGCGTTTCCCGCTCTGGAACTGGCGAAAGTGACACCTCAGGGCTCATACCATCGCGAAGGAGATGTGTGGACGCACACCAAAATGGTGGTAGAGGCCCTTCTCGCGCTGCCAGACTATCAAGCAGCGACACGAGTTGAGCAGGAAGTGCTCTTCCTGGCAGCGTTGCTGCATGACGTGGCAAAGCACAGCACGACCGTTGTCGACCCCGTGTCGGGTGAAATCAGTCAGCCTGGCCATTCCCGCAAGGGAGCCATCGATGCGCGTATTGCGTTATGGGATGTAGGCGTACCGTTCGACATCCGGGAAGCCGTCTGCAGGCTCATTGCCGTTCACCAGGTTCCGTTCTTTGCCTTGGCGGGGTCGCGGAGAGGTAAGTCAGCTGAGTTCATTGTTAGGGAGCTGTCCTGGCAACTAAGCATTCCACTGCTAGCGGCACTCGCTGAGGCTGACATGCGTGGCCGAATCTGCGATGACCAGCAGAAGGTGCTGGATGACATCGAGCTTTTTCGGGAGGTCGCTCGAGACGATGGGTGCTATGGCCAGCCAAGGGCTTTTGCCGATGCCCACACAGCGGTGAGCTATTTCCGGGGCGCGGAAATCCATCCGGACTTCGCACTCTTTCAGGAGGACGGCTCCAAGGTCATCGTGATGTCGGGCTTGCCGGCGTCTGGCAAGAACACATGGGTGGCTGCCAATCATCCGGACCTCCCAGTTGTCTCCTTTGACGATGCGCGCGAAGAACTGGGGCTGCGTCATGGCAAGAACGAAGGCATGGTGGCGCATCGGGCCGTGGCTCGGGCGAAGGAACTGCTGCGGGCTAAGGAGCCCTTCGTGTGGAATGCTACGAATCTTAGCGAGCTGATGCGTAAGAAGACGATTGACCTGCTGTTCGCATACGGTGCAGAAGTTGAGTTGGTGTACCTGGAAAAGCCGCGTGCCGAGCTATTGCGCCGGAACTCGAAGCGGGACACTTCGCTGACCAACAAAACGCTGGAAGGCATGCTTCACCGGTGGGATTTGCCTCTTCCCACAGAAGCGCATCGCATCCAATACGTGGTGTAGAAAACTCCCCTGAAGAACGGCCGTGACAGGTGGGCGTCAGCGCTCAGGCATCTTTGGGGACGTCAGGCAACAAGTTGCCTACAAACCTGCCAAGTGCCGTCTAGGCGACAAAATCTTTCCGGTACCTGCAGGCTGATTTCCTGGGGCAGCCAGTCGATGCATCGTTGTACGGCTCTGCCGGAAAAAGGCGACCAAGATTCGATGCCTAGCTATCTGGGCAACCAGATTGTCGCGGGCTGCGATGGCTCTTTTCCGACTAGCCCTTTCGAGAACAGCCTGCTTTCGACGATGTACCCAATCTCCTTCTTGTCGGCTCGATTGAGGTACTGTCAAGTAAGAAGAAATTCAGCGAGCTCGTCGTCGCAATAGAGGTACACGGTTGGGACTTGCGGGGCCTTGGCGAGCTTCCGCGCGATTTCAAAAGGCGGCTCATGCACGCCGCTTTCATGGCGACTGATGCGAGCGCTTGCTGCAGAGAATTGGCGTGTTCGGCCTCACTCACACTGAGGTCGGCGCCGCTCACTGGCCGCTCGCGCTAACGACTGAGCAATTCTGAAGGGTCTACCTCGAGCCCGAGGGCAAGCTTCTGCAGATTGTCGAGCGTGATGTTGGTAGCAGCTCGTTCAATATGGCTCACGTAGGTCCGGTGGAAACCGCATTGGACGCTGAGCAATTCCTGAGAGATGCCTTTTTCCAAACGCAGGTTCCGGACATGTTCTGCCAGCCTGCGCCGCAGGTAGGGGTCAATGTCTTTGCTATCTGTGTCGGTCATGGCCCGGAGGTTGGCGCAACATGACCTTTCCGTCTACTTCGCAAACATATACTATCTAAACGTATACTGCGTAAACGTATATAATGACGTTCTTCGCGGCATGGACACGTCTTCCAGGAGCTGTCGCATATCGACACTCTCTTGCGGACAAGCGCCTCCCTCGATAAGGCTGAACGAAGGAGCTCTTCAACAATGGTCCACAGTGCCCATCATGGCGACAAGTCGCTCAACTGCTCGCCGGTGCAAAAGCCACGACTGGCTGCCGAGCAGAGCCGCCTGTTTTCGCGGTACCCATTGTTTTTTCGCGCGACGCGGAACCCAAAGGCATACCCGTCAAACATTGCACACTTCGGCATTCAGTGTGGTCGCGGCTGGTATCCAATCATCGAAGCTTCCGCACGAGAGATTGAGCACGAGTTACGCACGATGTGGTGCGACCAGGTTCAGAACCCGGAGAGTCTCTCCGCTATGGACGAAGTGCTACTTTCGGATAGAAGCGTCTACCCCGTGCTTCCGTTTTGTACGGACGTCCGCCACGTTGCGGGCGAACTGAAGATGGAACTCGCGAATGGTTACCTTTGCGACATCGATGCGTGGGGGCGTATCCGAAAAGCGGTAGAAAAGGCTGTGTCGAGCGCCCGTTGCGTCTGCGAGAGCTGCGGACAACCTGGACGGTTTCGCGCGAGCTACTGGCAGCACGTTTACTGCGATGGATGCACATACCCTTTTAACTATGACTTTTCGACGTAACCTGGCCGGACCGGGTGTACGTCGCTGGGGAGTGCCAAATGCCTTCTGACGGTCAGCTTGACCTCGACATAGCGCTCCGTAAGATTCACGAGCTGGCATTGTCCGACGGCGACCTGGGTTATGCGTACTGGCATCAGGTTGGGCAACTGCTACGGCGGGCGGCGGAGATGCAAGGTGAAATCGACGCGTTGAACCACGCGTTGGAGTTGTGTCGTGCGGGGCTCGACAAGGCCGAGTAGCCTCGAACACGGCGACCGCCACAGATTCTCTGTAAGCCGTAGCTACGTCCAACGCGCCACGGCCGCGCCTCAAACCAGCCACGACACTTTCTTCTCAATGCCCGCTGCCCCCACATACACCAGCGCTACCGCACGCCGGACTTGGTCACGCTCGGAAGTCGAGCTTACGCACGCGCTCAGCTTACCCATGGCGGCACGAGGCCCCGCCTCGTATCTGCGCGAGTTTGTCGACCTTTACGTCCCCAATGAGTCGTGGCTGATGCCGCGGGACGTGGCGGAGCAGCTTTGTCGTCTGGGCCACCTGGGCGAGGCGCAGCCTGCAGACATCAACGTGCGTGATGTTTTCGCGCAATCGCTCGTCGACCTGTCTTGGAACTCATCCCGCCTGGAGGGTAGCCGCTACAGCCTGCGTGCAGCTGAGGAACTGCTCAATGGCGGCTCCATGCGTTGCGACGTAGACACCGTGATGTTGCTCAACCACAAAGCAGCCGTCGACTTCCTTATCGATTGCCTTCCGCGGGAGCCGCTCTCCAGCCTAGCCGTCCAAAACCTGCACGCGATTCTCATGCAGGACTTGGTTCCAGATAGCAGCTCACTTGGCTCCATCCGCAACGGTCCGCTCGGCATTGCCGGCACGCTCTACTCGCCAATGCAGGAGCCTGACGTCATCGAGGCGATGCTGGAATCTATCGTGGAGAAAGCGGCCCGCATCGAGAACCCAATCGAGGCTGCCTTGTTTCTGTGGGTACAGCTTGCCTACCTGCAACCGTTTTCCCACGGCAACAAACTTACTAGCCGCCTCGCAGCAAACATCCCGCTGCTGCTTCACAACTGCGCTCCGCTGACGTTTCAGGATGTCTCCAGAGACGACTATGCGCGCGCGATGCTCGCCGTATATGAGCTCCGGGATGTCACGCTTGCTGCCGAACTTCTCTCATGGACCTATCAGCGTTCCGCGATGAAGTATGCAGCGCCCGGAAAGCCGTGAGGCAGAGAAATGGCGCAGCGCCTGCAAGACATTCTCAGCAAGCTGTACAGACCTCCCGCCGATGGCGGACGACAGGTGTTCGCACTATCACGTGCGGACGCTCAGCGGCTTCCTGGACTCGCCTCGATTGCCGTCATCTCTGTCACTGCGCCAGAACGCCCACCAGCCAGCATCGCTAGCTTTGCTCACGTGCTCCGGTTGAGCTTTTCTGACGTCGATTTCCTCAGCCCAGACTTGTCTGCTCGAGCGAAGGAGAAGCTTCCTTACGCTTTCACGGCTGAGCACGGCTCTGCCATCCGCACGTTTGTCGAAACCCTACCCCCGGAAATCGTTTCGGTTGTCGTGCATTGCGAAGGCGGATACTCACGCTCGTGCGCGATTGCCGTCGCACTGTATCGCCTATATGGATACCACGCGGAATTGCCGCAACTCTCACAGGCTAACCCTTCAATCGTTCGCGTGATGACGGAAGGCGCTAGCGGGCGCCGACACTCGAAGAGGACTCACCGCTGATGCGTACCTCAAGAAGCGGCGGCCTCGTGCTTGGGTTGCGCTCGCTCCATCAACTTTTCGTAGAAAGGAGCGTAAATTTCGAAAAGGTGAGCGGGCAACTTCGGGGCCCGATACGGCTCTTCGTTGAGAAGGTCTGAAAGCAGGAGAAGGCGTTTTTCCGGCTCGCTTCGCCGTCGCGTGTAGTCTTCGAAGAAGGATGCGAATCGGCATTTATTCAAGCGGACAGCTTCGACGAGCCGGTCGAGATGGTCGACGCTGAAGATGTACACCGGGTCGTTCGATGCGAAGTAGTCTGAGCTCGTCGAGAACAGTTGGTCTGTCTCAGCAGCAAAGAGGTCGCCATAGGTGATAACCACCTTATGCACAGCACTGGCGGGGTAAGCCCGCTGCACAAAAGTTTCGACGTTTCTGAGCTGTTCGTCCGCTTTTTTTACAGTCGCACTGAGCTTTGAAGCATAGTCGCGAGCGGTTCCGGCAGCAGGGAGCGTGTGAGTCAGCGCTTTGTTTTTGACCTCGAGCAACACCACGTCGCTCCCGTCGACAACTGCGAAGTCGCAGCAGCGGCCTTCGACAGCAAAGCGGGCCCGGACCCGGTCTTCGTTCAATATCTCAAGGCCCATCAGACTTAGGCTTCGTCCAACGTATTCTTCGAACAGTTTTTCGAAGGCTTGTCGAACCCCATTGTTATCGCTACGACCGACGATGTCGCTCAACACGTATCCTAGGTTGCGGTCGAGGCAGCAACGCCCCCAGAAAAACCAGGTCTTGTTGTTCAGCAACGTGAACGGTGTCCTATAGAGAAGGTTTGGCTGAAACCATTCGTCCGGACCGACCTCGCCCAACTGCTCCGCGGTCACGTCTCGAGAGATAAGCATGGTTTGATAGAACCGCTCGACAGCCTCCCTCCCAAATATCCGTTGTAGCTCCGTGCGGTAGTCGATGGCGATGACCCTTGAAATATCTTTTAGAGAGTGTCCGCGAAAGAGCGTCGCCAAGCCGAGAAAATCCATTGGAGGCATGCCCAATACGTCTTCAAACAAGCGATAGAGATGCGAATTCGTCTGGAGCTTATTGAGAAGGTCTATTTGACGGGCGAAGGGTCCCAGCTCCTGTTCTCGCTGATGCGGAATCTGCGGGAGTAGCAACGACCGCAGCGTGAGATGAAAGGAGCGCCCTGGGCCGAATCCGGTAAACGCTTTGTCCGTCACCTTCCAGGCATGGTCAATACATTTCCGAAGTTCTTGCTGCGAGATAGCCTCGGAACCATACATTCGTGGCTCGTCGCGTAGCACCCAAACGGCGACACGTTCTGCAAGCCATGGCGCGTGCACCTTCCCATCGTCTGCCGTCGACTCAGTCTGGATGAACTGGGAGAGCTCGCCTAAGACACTAACGTAGGAAAACTTTCGCAATCGGTTGCGGATTGGACGAATTGCGTGAGCGTACGTCATCAGACTAATTGCAATCGGTGTTGGCGGCCGGCAAGCCAGCCAGACGCGTTACGGTGACGTAGGCCCTGGTTCGCGCCAGAGTTTCCCAGCAAGCCCCCCGTCTGCCCGTATTCAGTTGCCTGGGTTCAACTCAGGGAAGAGAAGCTTGAACGCCTCGTCGAAATCCCTCTTCACCATAACCGGCACGCTCTTCTTTCGCTCGGAAAACTCTCGATAGTTGCTGGAAGCGATGGATTCCGGTCGGTCGTACCCTATGTCGTTCAATCTGCCATAGATTCTGGCCGCATAGCGAAACACGCCGTAGTAACCAACGGCTGCGCGGAAGACCATGTCTTCCAACTGCTTCCAGTTCATGCTTCTGACGCCGACGATTCGGCCAAGTCGCAGCGAGATAAGACCGCTCAGGATGGTGCGCAGGTCATCCCGTCCGTCGAGAGACCGAGGCGCCGTTGCGCAAACGGGATGCAGGTACGGTGCGAGCACCCCGTAAGCGTAGTTCTGAACACGCAGCATGCCAAAGTGGTCTTGCTCATCATCCGCCATCAGCCAGGCGCGCTCCAGCTCGCTCGGCATGATGTCGTAGCGTGCCTGCAAGGCAAGCCGCTGCGCCAGTTCCTTGTCCCGGTCCTGTTTGGAAGTTGAGTGAGCTTCGTGGAAGTGCTTTTGCTTGAAAGGAGGAAGCACCGCCCGAGGCGCGAGCGCCGCCTTGAGTTCGCTGTGAGCCGTTTCGAAATCGAAGTAGTACGCCCGTTGCTTGTCAAAGTCGAGCGTCAACTGCGACATGCCAACCAACTTCTTGTGCCACTTGAGCTGAATGCCGCCTTGCCGCAGGACAGGTTCCTGCCAACGACACCATAGCTTAAGCTCCCCCTCGCGCTTTGACGCAGCAACACTTTCAGCGTCGACGGAAAACAGGTTCCAGTTGTTGTTATAGAAGACATCTCTCTCACTGAACCTCAGCGCATCCTCCGCAAGCATCGCGTCCCGAAATATCCAGAACAGCAATGCTCCTTCCTGAAGGTAGAACTGCCGGCGAGCGGCGATGACGGATATGAACGTCGTCGATAGTTGGGCCTCGAACACCAGAGTCTTGCTGCGCCAGTTCCCACGGACATCCGGCTTGCGCCACACGGAGCGGTCCACCCAACTGTGCATCCGACTATCTTCAATGATTGTGTTCGGCTCGACATCGCGGTCCGCGCGCAGGCTCTCCACGAGCCAAGCCTTCATCTGCTTGTGGACCTGCGACTCTTTGGCGCCGTTGTATTTGAGAGCCTCCCATTGCTCCTTCGTCAGAACATATCCGGACCGGTAAGGACACTCCGCCCCGGGGTTCTTCGGATGAGCGAAATGGTAGACCCGCTCAAGCGACCCGCGGATGCTGAGCGACTCCAAGCAATAGAGGCACGTGTACCGCCGCTGGCCGCTCTCAAGTCGCATGACTTCGTCATCGAGCCTCTGCTGGTGCTTGCTAGCCGTCCCGCCCTCCAAAACGGCCTCGGCTGCAACCTGAGCATGACTGAGGTTGTCGTAGACCAAGTCAATTGTGCGAGTTGCCATTCACTGCCTCTGGTTCACCGCTGCAGAGCGTTAACGCTTCCGTCGCCGGAGCCATTCGCTCCTGCAACAAAGGTATAGCAAAGGAGGATTAGTCCTTCGTATCTGCTGTGCCGTTGCTACTTACCGCGTCAATCCACGCCTCAGGGACGAGCTTCTTCCCGTTCCGCCACTCTTCAACAACATGGATACCTTTCAAGCCATCCCAAATCTCACGGCCAGCGTGGTCTACAACGATTATTTGGAAGTCCCCGCCTTTGAATGTGCTCGTCGCCTTTCCGAAAACGTCGAAGAAACGACGGACCGCATCAGTGTCTTCGTCCGGAATTTTGGGGTCATCGTCGTCGCTATGCCTGCTAGCAAGTTTTCTCGGAAAATAGACTTGACTGGGTTGGTCATAGACCATCAAACCGGGCACGGGCGAATTCTTCTGCGCAAGGAAGAGCGCATGAAGGGCAAGCGTAGAGGCCACGTGATAGGTTAACCAATTCGCGCCGCTGCCTAGTTGCCAGAGATAGTCGTTACGGCCTTCGGCGCCTCCTACCCTAACCGTCAACTCCTTTGTGTCCAGTTGAAGCCAAGCAGCCGGGTCTTCCGCGTCCAACTTCGAAGACAGCTTCTCCATCGACTTCGAGAGTCGCTTCAGCGCTTCTACCAGTCGGGCCTCGAAGTTCTCTCGACCAATCTCCGTCAAGAGCGATTGGATTCGGGACTCGATGTCTCTGATGGCTTTGTCTGCCCCTGTATTGGCCCTGGCGTTGTACAAGACGAGGGCCTGCTCAATAGCCCCCAGGAAACGTGCCGTCTGGTTCGTCAGAAGCCTCTGCTGCTTGGCGCGTGCGCTTCTCTGTTCAATTCCTCTCCGACGCACGCTCACCGCGCCGAGCTTGTCTGTTAGCTCGTGCAGGGTCTTGTTCAATATGTTCCAGTCTCGGTCAAATACCGCTGGAGCTTGAGAGGCGCGGCGAGCATCCGATTCGACAACAGCAAGGGCATCGCACATGACGTCGACAACTGCCGTCTGCGAGCTTAGGGACTGCGCGCATACTGGACAGGAGTTCTGGTCGGAGTCGTGAGCTTGGCTTCGCAACCAACGCGAAAGGGAAAGACGCCCCTTTCTTTTATCCAGCGACAATTTGTATTGGCTCACTGAACCTCTGAGTTCAGCAAGGCGGTTGAGCCTATGCCGAACCTCGGTCAGTTCTGTGTTTAGATTTGACTCTTCCACTTGGAGACTGGCGTACTCCAGCGCGGACTCTTCCATCGCTTCGGCAGAGATAGGGCGTTCTGGAACGCCCTGGCGAACGAGGGAGTTCAGCAAGGAGAGAAGTTCCGCCTCCTGCTTCCTCTCAAGCGCATCTTTTTTGACCAGTCCTAACTCGTATGCCTCAGCCACCCAGTTGCTGATGTTTGCTGTCCATGTCCGAGAAGCCTGCTCGTAGGCATCGGCCTCTCGCCTCTTCACGCGTAGCTCTCGCCGAAGCCGGTCAACCTCCCACTGCTTCTCCAAGCTTTCGGGGGTAATCGCGCCAAGTACATATGGGAAAATCGCGCGAAGCTTCTCTCGATGTTCCGTTGTGTCTGCGCGATAGAACAGGACATCCGGGTTAGCGACGACGTTCTGGGGCTGGAAACAGAACGCCATCAGGTCACGAAAACTTGGGCGACCAGCATATCCACTGTCTTGATTCTCTACGTCCGTTCCGAGCTTCGTGAGCCGTGCCAGCCGGTCAAGTGTGGCTTTCACTTGTTTGAAGTTCGTGTTTGCTGCCGCGATGCTGCGGGGAATGCTGACCTTGTCGGCCTCAATCACGAACATTTCCTGCGCACTTGGCTGTCTACCTGGTTCAGGGCGAGCCAAGAGCTTTTGTCCTTCGTCGGTCTCGACCAGGATGCCGAACCAGGAAACAGCTTGGCGAATGATGCCGACAGGGATAGAGCAGCGGTCTGAGGCTAGACAGTAGTCGATGATGGGGATGATTGAAGACTTGCCCGTCTTCGAAGCCCCCGTGATGATGTTTGCCTTCTTGGGTTTAAATATGACTCGCCGCGGCTCGAATTCGCCTTTGCGCGGCCACAGAATGATTTCGATGATTTGCAGCTTCAACTTAAAGCTCCACATGGAAGATGAAGCAAAACTCTCGAAGCGATACTCCGGCTGCCCACCTGCCTAGCTTGTCCGCAGCTTTTAGCAAATGTGCAGCCACAGCATCGTCGAGCCCTGGGGGCGTCACGCTGCGTGCGCGCACGGTAGCATCGGCGGTATCCACGAATATCAGCCCAGCGCGAAGCGCGAGCGCGATTGAGTCCCGCGACAGTTCCCGCATGGCGTCAGCAGTGTCTTGCACGGAAGCCAGCAGCGCAGTGTTGCCACTTAGCTTTTCCTCCACCTTGCGTAACCCGCTCTTGGTTGACGCGACGGCGTCAAGTACACTTTTTTGGAACAGGAACGGGATGACCAGGTATGCGTAGGGCAGTGGCATCGCATCTCCTCCGCTGCCTTCTGAATATCCGCAGGTGAATCGCCAAATTAGGGCAGCGCCAAGGCCAGGATTTTGAACTTGCTCCACTTCATCAAGCAGCATGGCCAGATTCCTTTTCGTCGACACCAAGAAGTTTCTTCCAGTCTGGGTGCCAGCCTATCCGTGGCTCGTTTGCAATCGAATGGAAGCTACCGCGTATGAAATAGCGTGGCAAAGATAGAGCTTGCAGTTGAGCGTCTTCTTTTAGGCAACGAAATAGGATGTCGATGCCACGTTTAATAGCCGATTTACTTGACGAGCTGTATTCGATTTCTTGGCGACTGATGTTCCACCGCTCCACCAAGTCGCGCTCATACCTGCCGAAACTGGTTCTGTTTAAGTAGCCAGCATCGCTTAACTCCGTCCTCTGCGCTGACGCGCGGAGGAAATCGCTGATGTGGGCCGCAATGTCATCGTTCTTCAGGTTAAGCAGATGTAGCTGGCGCACATAGATGCTTCCTGTGAACTCGGCTGCAATCTGCGCCTGGGTAACCACGAGCTCGGATTCCGGAAACGCTTTGAGGTTACCTGTAACGCGCTTTGTGACAGCCAGTCGCCTTCTCCGAAAATCGCTGTACGCGATTCGCGCTGGCACACCGTTCTTGATATGCGTCATCAACTGCGCATTGACCCAACCAAGCAGACTCTCGACTATCTCGTTAACATGCTCGTCATCTTCACTACGAGCGATTTCTCCACGAACTTCATCTATCGGAGATGTGGGGGTCTTCTCCAGAGTGAAGTCGACAACAATATTCGCAATAGCGCTATCGCTGTGGGCAAACAACCTAAGGAGCTGGGTCTGCAATGTCGCTCCAATGTTGTCGGTCTCGCCGCCAGAGGTTTCGGTAGGAAGCATTTCTCTACGGAGCTTGCCGACCAACCGCTGTGCTTCCGGATAGCTATGGCAGTCGCTGAGTTTCTGAACAAAATCTCCGTCATATGGTTGAGCGACGTACAGGATGTACTTGCACGAAGCCGGCAGGACACCATCTCGACGCGCATCAGCCCAGTTTGCGAAGGTCTTCCAGAGTGACGGAGAGCTGTTCGCGATTGGATTGTGGGAGAGGCCGCTCTTGTCTTCTTCTGCAAGTGTGCTCTTGCCGCCCTCGACCGCCACATCCCCTAAAGTTTCAAAAGCCACGACGTCGTCGCCTTGGGCCCGAAGGAGGTGCCACAACACACGCACCACCTGTACGAGGTATCCATATGCTTGCCCGGGAGCAGTCGTCTTTTTCCTTCCTTTTTTCATATAGACCTCACTAACCTACACCGCATATAGCTATTGCGCACTGCCCGGGGCAAATCATGTTTCCGCACGCACTAATGCGTAGAAGCGGAGCTTGATTCGAGACCGCACAATTCTTTGGCTTCAATGAGTGCGCAGATGAGCCAAAAGCTGCTCGGTCGACAGCGGCCCATAGATGTGTTGCCTTTCACGGTATCTGGTGATGGCGGCCTGTGTCCGCGGACCAGGATTGCCATCTGCCTGCCCCCTGAGATAGCCACGCGTAATGAGTAACCGCTGTACGTCGCGGTACATCTCTGCTTCTGTTTGGTGTACGACCGGCATTGCGGCGACCACGGGAGGGAGCCAGTAGGTCCCAAGAATATGAAGTGGCGAACTGGGTTGCACATTGTGGACGAGCCAATTCGCCGTCGGGGCCGCCGCATCACGAACGCGAGGCGCCCATTGATATGTGCCAAGAACCCCATATCCCGCGCCGAGCATGCCTGCTACCGCTCCGCTCAGGCACGCTGCCTTTAACGGCGCCCAGTTTTGACCGCGCTGGCGGTATGACTTGGGGACACGTCTGCGCGCGACAGCGCTCACACTCGCACTGAGCGCCCATGCGGCCGGCGAAACGATGAGCGTTCCAAGCACCGCAGCGATGACCCCAAGCATGATGCCGCCGATGATGCTGCCGGCGGTCAGGGTGTTTCGCATATAAAAGGAGTCGGCGCCGAATGCAAAGCCCAGGGCAATGGGCGCTGCGACGACTAGACCCCAGGCAACCTTGGAGTTCGCCGGAGAGACCTTGTCCAGGACCTTTCGGATGGACTTTCCAATGGCTGCCGACGTATCGGCAGAGATGAAGCCTCCGGCGACCTTCTGGAGAGCAGCGCCACTGTCACCCAACCGGTCTTTAGGCAGTTGCGCAATCTCCCTGAGCCCAGCATCCAACACGGGGACAGCGCAATACTCACCGAACAGCCGCCGTGCTTGCCGTCTTGAAAGACGCTTCGTATTTTGGGCGCTGACTGCATGAGCCAACTCTGTCGCCAGCAGCTGGTCAAAAATGGGCGGCGTCAGAATCGGAGTGGCTCGGGAACCAACGCTTGCGACCGTGTACGGCGTTGCCTTTACGCCGACATCCAGCTCAACGACTTCGGCCTCACCAACGTAATGCACAACCCAGTTGTCCTCTTCGTTGTAGCCGGTTTCGGCTAGCTCGAGTGGGACCAGACGACGGGCATGCTGAGGACCATATCGGCATAGTGCGTGTGTTAGCGCAGCACCAGAGAGCCCTGAAAGCGCAGGCACATGCCAAGCCGGCTTGGCGATAGCTTTCACATGCGTGGTATCGGTAAATCGGCCGTGCCCATCGCAAGCACGACACCGTTGTTTCCCGGACCCGCCGCAACTTGTGCATACGACCTTGCCGAAACCACCGCATCCTCCGCACGTTTCCGTCACGGATTGGGTGTACGACTCGTTATGGCGACCATTCCAGCGCGTGCGCGTCACCATGCGCGTATGTGTGCCGCCGCCACCGCAACTCCCGCAGCGGCGCTTTCCGTTTCCTCCGCAGCCGGAACAGCTGACACGACCGTCACCGCTACATGGCTGACAAGTCCGGTGCACGGTGAAGGCACCGAAATCATGGACCAGTTGGTTCTGGCTGGAGTGCTCCAACGAATCCGCGTCGTCCGTATCGATGCGCTGCATGAAACGGCCGCGCAGGTCGCGATTGTTGTGAGCCTCACGGCAGAGTCCCGACACGTGGGCGTTCAGTGCTGACGCGTTGTAGCCGAAATGTCGCTCAGCAATGGCGGCGTTGCCTGCTACGGTGTTTTCTGTGAGCTCATGGTCAAAGCACCAGGTCACCAAACACGTCGCCATGTAGCGCTCGTGGCGCTCTTCGGAAACAGTGAGTTCTCGCTGTTCAAGATGATTGCCAACGAGCAGTTCGCCCAGTGAGTCGAACAGCTTCTTTCCAGCTGCGGTATGCAAAACGGAGGACATTGAGACGAGGTACTGGACGTCGTTGTGATTTTGGCCAGGTTACTCGATGCTGGCGTTGTATTCGGTTATCTGTGCGGCCGGGGCTGCCCTCCCTTGTCATGAAGAAGGTGGCACGGCCGACGCCCGATATTCGTGATTTTTCGCAAACAAATAATTTATCGCCCATCCCGGCGATTCTTGTAGAGAAACGTTATAAAGTTCTCCTCGGCCCTTGCGGCACCCCACTTTGGAGGGGTTCCTCTTCAGCGGAATTCACACGCCAAAAACGACCTCCGACCGCAGTCCATTCACTCGTATTAGCTCGGCGAAATGGAATTTCACTGAACTAAATAATAATTAATTCTGATTTAAGCGAGACAATCCTCGGGCAAGGCGAAGTGAGGCTCGTTACAACACATTGTGTCGCAGTTACTGCCGAGACCCCGGCCTTTCGCGAAAAGTTACGAGCCGGGATTCCATGAACGAAGAGTGCTACTGAACAGTCTTAGATGCTGCGCTCTGCATGCAGGTCGCAGTGGAGGAATGGGTGAGGAGCGCAACGGCGCGAACGACTCGCATGAACGTGCGCAGCGATGTCCCAGTTCGCTCTTCGGACTCCGCAAAGTGCGAACGCTCATAATCCTCGCAGAGATTCCGCGACTGAGGCTGCCGGGGGTAACTTTTCCGAATTCTCATATATGTAACGCAACGAGGAAGCGGGTGAGTTTCTCTCAAAATATGGGATGTTCTTCGCTTATCCCTGGGTACTTGCAATGCGCTGGCTGCCAATCCCTCTACAGACTCTTCGCACACTCGCGCTTACCGTTGGTTTCATCGCTGGAGCGGATGCATGGGCGCTCGATACAAGCCCCGCTGTTCACGCGCTGATTCAGAGAAGCAAGGCAAGCCTAGTCTTCGTCGTGGGTGGCACATTCAAGATGGGCGACTTCGGGCCAGAGTCGACCCCGGACAAAATGCCTCTCGTGCCGAGCTATGGCTATGGAAGTCCGGTCCATGAGGTCGAACTCGATGGCTTCTCTATCAGCAAGTACAAGGTGACGTATGCGGACTTCGATGTCTATTCAGACGCGGAGGGGAAACCTCATATCGCCACGCTGCCTTATGAAGCCCGATTGCGACGAGTTCCTAACGTGCCGGCCGGGGTCAACTGGCAAGAGGCTAAGGACTACTGCAGTTGGCTCGGCAAGGTGTCTGGTTTGCCATTTGACCTTCCGACAGAGGCGCAGTGGGAATACGCTGCGCGCAGTCGCGGCCGACTCGTGCCGTACGCAACGGACAACGGAGAGTACGAAGAGGGGCGTAATGTGGTCAGCTACGCGCAACGGAAAGCTTTGATGTCCGACGGTAAATCATCTGCGCCAAAGGTCTACCCTATCGGTAAATTCCCAAGCAACCCTTTGGGGCTGTATGACATGACGGGCAACGGTACCGATTGGGTCAATGACTGGTTCTCGGAGACCTACTACGAGGACTCACCGCGGAAGAAACCATTGGGTCCTGATTCCGGTACCGAGAAGGTAATGCGCGGGATTGAGGGGGACTACGTGACCGGTGTTGCGATGTATCGGCAGAAGGCCGCACCGAAAATGAAACCTCTCATCAACGACGACGGAACCGTTTTTTCGGAACGGCACGCCACCACCGGTTTCCGCTGCGTAGTGAACTCCCCAACAAAGATTGCACCCTAACGAGCCGACTATGCGTAAGTGGGCGACGTCGCCATCGAACCGATGTCCGCCAGTATGGAGTGCTCAATGCCCTAGGTACGCTGCTCAGCGTACTGCGCGAATCGCTGTCGAACATTGGAAATCCTCGGAGCGGCTCAGCCTCCAGTGCGGCTTGCAGCTTGTTGTAGAAGTCCTAGGCCGTCCTTAGCGGCTCCCAAGGGCGTCATAAGCGCACTGACGAGCGCTGTGCTACGCAGCGGCCTTCAAATGGAGGCGCCTTTTGCCTGGGCGGTGTGCCCGCAGCGGAAATTTGGCCGCCCAGGACACCGGTTGGCTTCAGGAAAGCTCCCGCGACTGATGCGGCCGGGTGAAGTTTTGTCAAATCTTCATATGTGTAACGCGATGGGGCGGTGGCCAGGTTTCTCTCCATAATATGGGCTGTTCTCCGCTTGTATCGTCCGCGCTCACAATGTCCTGGCTGCCATCCCCTTCCCAGACTCTCCGCACACTGGCGACCGCCGTAGCCCTCCTCGTTGGCTCGCATGCGTGGGCGCTCGATGCGCGCCCTGAAGTCCAAGGCCTAGTTCAGAAGACGAAGTCGAATCTCGTTTTCGTCAAGGGTGGCACGTTCAAGATGGGGGATTTTGGCCCGGTGAGCACGCCAGACAAAATGCCGTATGCGCCTGGCCGAGCCCACGCGACGCCGCTGCATGAGGTCGAGTTGGACAGCTTCTCGATGTCGAAGTACAAGGTTACGGTCGCCGACTTTGACGTGTATACCGATGCTGTCGGCAAACCGCATATCGCGCAGGCCAAGTTTGATAAGGAATACAGAACGGTCCCTGACGTGCCTGCTGGCGTCAACTGGCCAGAGGCAAAAGCCTATTGCGGATGGCTTGCGAACGTAACCGGCCAACCCTTCGATTTACCAACAGAAGCGCAATGGGAGTTCGCCGCCCGCAGTCGTGGCAAGTATGTCCCCTTCGGTACGGACAATGGCAAGTACGAGGAGGGGCGCAACGTTGCGAGCTATGAGCAGCGAAAAAAGATGCTGCCGAATGCGGATTCCCCAGCCGTCTATCCAATCGGCAAATTCCCACCGAATCCCCTGGGCCTGTATGACATGGGCGCGCACGGGCAGGAATGGGTGAACGACTGGTTTGACCCGGACTACTATGAGCACTCTCCGCGCAAGAACCCACAAGGGCCCGCGACCGGAACCGAGAAGGTGCTTAGGGGCATCGAGGATGACTATGCATCGTCCGCGACTATGTACCGACACAAAAGCGAGCCCGTTGTGCCGCCGTTTAAGAGCCGGTATACCGGTGAAGTTCTCGCCGAGCGTTCAGGGAAAACTGGTTTCCGGTGCGTGGTCAACGCGGCCAAACAACTTACTCCGTAGCTGCTGTCACGCGTACGAACTGGGTGGCATTGGCATCGAGCCGATGTCCGCCAGCATGGAGTGGTCAATGCCCCAAGCACGCTGCTCGGCGTACTGTGGCGAATCGTTATTGAACATCGGAAACCCTCTAGTTGGCTCGGACTTCAGTGAGGCTTGCAGCTTGTTGTAGAAGTCTTCTATCACCTGCCCGTCCTTGGCGGTTCCGATAATGTCCATGTTCAGGAAGTCTCGCACTTGTTGGCGGTTGTCGGCAGTCACCGCATCAGTGCACTTCGAACCGTTCGGCGACATGTGCTGGATGATGTTGTCGAAGTCGCGGCGGGTCTGAGCTGCCTTCAGAATCGCCTTCACGGCGTCCTTGCGCCGGCCATAGTAACGGCCGCCATGGTTGCGGCCATCCCAGCCATCAATCTTCCAGTCGTGCCGTGTCATCTGGTACAGCATGATGCCCCTCGCTTCGGGTGTGGTGTAGCGAAGGTAGTCACCCGCGTTCTTCAGAATGCGGTTCATTAACTGAACACGCTGCTCCTCACGCTCGAAGCTGTCCACGATTTCTTTGTATTGGCGATTAATGGTCTCTTGGGCCCAGCCGACGGTGTCTTCGATTTTCTCGATGGTTCCTTCGACAATCATCACCTGCAGCTTCACAATCGCGTCGAAAGCTTCTGCCGCGATGAATTTAAGCTGCTTGTAGTTGGCGTGATAGAGCTGAAACGCCAGCCACTTCCAGAATTGAGCAATCTGGCCCATGTCGACCTCGAGTTCGAGCTTGCCCTTCGCGCCCAATCCCAAACACGCACTCGCCATCATGCGGAAGCGGAACTTGCCAGAGGCGTAAGTCAACTCCAACATGCAGCCGGCGCCGATGCCAAGCAGACCGGACACAGAGTCGGTAACCTTGGCGAATTCCAGATAGCCCAGGCCCAACTGCTCAGGGTTCAACCACTGCAGGCCGCCCCATAGCTTCACCTCTGCTTTGGCTCCGGCAAACACCTCCAGCTCAGCTTTGGCAGTTGGGTCGAGGTGGTTATCTTCCAGCTTTGCATTGGCCCCCGGGCCGGTCGGCTGTTGATTGACGTTCAGTTTTCGCGGCCTACGGGTCGCCGTTGCGGCTGAGCCAAACAGGCCTAACTCTTTGCGTTTCTCATCTGTCCAATCGACCGCGATGCCGGCTTCGCCGACGATGCTTGCGCCGACCATTCCGTTCAGCGCAAGCTCCGCAGCAAATCGAACCGCAGTGGAAGTGTCGTTGGGGTCGTCGGTCAGCTTCCACACCCAGCCGACGCGGTCAGGGAAATAGATAGTCGTAACGGCCTTGGCTTCCGCGATAGCAACTTCAGCACGGGCGCTCGCCTTCAGGGCGCAGTTGCCCTTGAGCGGGTCCCACTCGGTCGCCAGACCATAGCCAGCGAAATAACGCATCACCTGTGCTTGCGCTGTGAGGTCGATGTTGTTGTTCCACTTCGCGTTCGGGTTGCTCGTCGCGCGGTCATACTTCAGATGCTTATTCCAGCCATCGGCCCAGTCCCACAAAGCTCCCTGGACGCAGTGCGTCTCAAGCTTGAGAAAATCGGCTTTGAACTTGGTCTTGAGCGTCGACACTCCCTTCTTCAACTCATCCTTGTCGAGCTTGTACTGGTCATTCTCTTTCTTGATAAAGGACTTTTGCCCCGAATCCTTTTCCTTCGCCGTGCCCTGTCGCTTCTCCCAGCCGGTCGGGACGTAGCGGTCCCAGTTGCTCTTGATGCGGTCCGAGCGCACGTAGCGCGCGGTGTACTTGCGGAACTTGCGCACCGGTCCGCCAGACGCGTTGTAGATGGGGATGATTTCGACAATCGACATGTGCCCACTGTCCATCTTGCCCAGCGGCTTGAGCGCTCCGTGAAGCTTCTCTTGCGCGGCCTTTGCCTCCGCATACGCCTGCTCCAAGGCCTTCGCAGTCTCGGTGTATTTCGCTTGACCCGACTGTGGTGCGAGGTCCAGTTTGTGCAGTTGCTCCGCCAAGTCGTCCGCCTTGGCGTTCGCCTTGTGGTACGTGTCGATGACATGGTCCAGGTAGTTCGCGTCGTTCTCGAACTGCGTCACGTCCTTGGACGGGATGCACATGAACTCGCCGGTGTCGGGCCGGAATATGAGCAACGGCTCAGGCACATAGTCAACGAATACCTTGCTGCCTTTGATTGGATTGGTGGTCGCTGTTCCGCGCACAGGCGGGCGTTCCAGCTCGATACGGCTCTCGGCGGCCGGCGCGGGGGCAGGTGCAGGAGTAGCGGTCGGCGGGATAGCGGGGACGGGGGAGCGCTCGAATGCCATGGCGGTGGATTAAAAGAGAACCTTGATGCCTTCTTGACTGGCTGTGTAGACGCGGGAGATACGCCCCTGCTCATCAGTCATGCCCTGTGCGAGGACGTTGCCTTTGGCGTCCTCAACGACATAGGGGTGATGGGGCAGAATCTCCTGCGTCTCCTTGTTCCGCAGCACGAATTGCTCGTCATAGGGCGGCTTCCCTTTGGGTAGGGTGTTGTTGACCTGAGCTCCCGCCGGACCCATGAGGTTGTGGTTGGCACCCTTGAAAGTCACCATGCCGGGTGCGTGCAGCTCAATCGTCCCGTTCGTCACCTTGATTTGAGCGCCGGCGGCGTTAAGCAGAACGTGCCGCTTGGCCTCAACGGTAGCGCTCGCCTGGGTCGACGCGAAGGTGACCTGCTTCTCGGCTGCGAATGCTGCGCCACCGGTGCTCGCCGTCAAACCAACTTTGCCGGTTGCAGCGTGCAGAGCGATGCCTGGCGTCGCATCAGACGTCTGGCCAACCGCCTTCCCATGAGCAAACAGACTGATGCCTTCCGTTGAGGCCATGGCCAGGTTGCCGCCTGCGGCGACGTTGGCATCCTGTTTGGCGACGGCCGTGAACTGTGTTGTGGCAACCAGAACAGCGTCTGCTGGTGTGGTGGCCAGGATGCCCTTCGGGGCCGACACCTGCAGGTGCGGCTGGCTGTATGCGACAGCGCTGGCTTCTTGGCCACCGGTCTCGGCGTGACGCAAGACCTCGGTGGTGTGCCGAAGCTGTGCGAGCGCCGGAAGGTCCTTCGCGGAAGTTTCATCAGGCAGCCCCGCTTTTTGCTTCCGCGCAGCATCGGCCAAGGACTCCGCGAGGTCACTGCTGGCCTCGATTTGATTGGCAGCATCCTCGCTATCCAGGAATGAGGCGCCGACATCTGCAGAGTGCGCGCTCAACAACAGTCCAGAGCCGGCGCGCACGCTGCCGCTGTCATCCGTTTCGAGGGCTGCGCCGTGGCCCAGGTCACCTTCGCGAGCGTTGTCCTTCTGGGCCTTGTGGTGGCCGAGCGTGAGTGCGCTCGCCGCTTGCGTCGTGGCAAGCTGAGTGCGACTCTGGCCGGCCGTGTCGTCGAACAGTAACTGGTTATGGCCGCCAGTGCCGTCTTGGCTGTTGCTCAGCGCCTGGGTCTTGATGCCCGACAGCACCGCATTGTGCGCATACGGGCCTTGGCTCTGGGCGTTCCCGGCAAACCAAGCTGGCGCGTTACCTGTGGCACCTGCTGCACCGGCCTGGTTCTGGTTGTACTGGGCATCGGTCTGGCCACTGCCGTTATAGGCGGCGCCCACGACAACCGGCCGGTCGATGTCCCCATACGGGAATTCGAGGAGCACTTCCTGACCCACGCGGGGTAAGGCGACACTGCCCCAGTTTGGACCGGCAACCGGCGCGGCAACGCGCACCCAGCAGCCAAGGCTGGCGTCTGCACGGGCGTTGTCCTCGCCGGCGGGGTGCGCCTGTCGGCTCACAGAGCGTGCGCCGCGCTGCCAATGGAATTGAATCTTGATGCGATGGTCGCGGTCGGTGTGGACGGGACCACCGGAGCCAACTACGAGCGCGGTCTGGGTGCCAACTACCGTTGGGCGCGGATGCAATTGCCGACCGTGCTCGTCCTGCAACTGAGGCCGGTACGGCACCTTGGATGAGATGACGGTGAACCGGTTGCGGTAGAACGCCTGGTTCTGTGTATCGGCGCGTGCATTCCCACCAAACGCTTCAACCAGAACCCGAGCAAAGCGCTCATTGAAATTGTTGCGTGCCTGATGGATGACAACCAGCGCAACGAATCGCTCGGTGTCGTCATGCCCATAGTGGTCGACGAGCGAGAAGGTCGTTGCCGGCGCTAGAGTCCGTACCGTGCCTTCACCGTCCGTCTGCGCATTGCGAACTTCGATGGACTCCAGCACGAGGCGTGCGGTGCGCTCGGCCTGCTTGCTGTCTTCGAACCAGTATTGACCCGGGTAGTCGGTGTCCTGCAAGGTGATTTGCTGGCCGCCATCCTGAGGCGACCCGAGCTCAGCTTTGCGGACGGTGTTGGCACGGTAGTCGGCGCTCGAGAGCGACACAGCATTGGTTTGCCAGCGAGCAACCTCTGCCCAGCGGTCGATGACGTCTTCGTTCGCTGTGGCATCAGACCTGCCAAAGCGGATGGAGGTCTGAGCGTTGTCGGTGAAGACCTCATTGGCGTCCGCTATGACCATGCGGTGCACGCCCAGTGATTCACCATCAGCCGCCTCGTGCTCGAAGTAGTAGAACAACCCCTCTTCGGCCAACAGCCGGGTGACGAAATCGAAGTCGCTTTCTTCGTACTGCGTGATGACGCTGCGACGGGTATAGACCGAAGCATCGCGCAGCGACCAGCGCCACGCCGGTACCAGTCGACCCTGGCCACTGTAGTCGCCGAACACGCTGTCGATGACCTCAATGACCGACATGTCCTGGAATAGGAAACTGTCCTGGCGATAGCGCAAGAACGCCAGCCAGGGTTCGATTACGAGTCGGTAACGTGCCAGACCGCCGTTGGCACCGACCTGTTCGAAACGGGTGACGTGGCCATGGAAGGGGCGCAACGCGCTGCGGCTCAGCTGCGTCAGCAGGTCCAACCGGACGGCTTGGCCCAACAGCTTGGAGGCGTCGAGGTTCGCGTCGTCCGACAGCGCAGTCAGTTCCAGGCGGAAACCGCCGTTATCCAGGCGCTCCGTCGCGTTCAAGCGCTCGGGCAACAATGCACTCGGTCCCAGCGGAGTTTCCAAACGCAGCAGCCGATTGACTTGCGTGAAGCTCTCGCGCAGCAAGCTCGCGAGCTCGGTCATCGAGACCATGTTGTCCCCAACAGTGTTGAATCTGCTGGGCTACGTACGGTCGTTGAAGGCCCGAAAACTGGCCCAGCACAAGATTTTTGCGCTGCAAATACTAGAGGATTGATGTGTCGCCAACATCCCTATTAAGGCTGTTTCGTATTGAACGTTTTGAAGACCTGTGTTGCAAAAAATCACAGGACGGCCATTCTTCTATCTCGAACGCGCCGACCATGTTGTCGGACACATCGCCACCGCGTTTGATTTTGGTTTGCCTGCCATCGTAGTCGCCACCGAACTCACGCACTTTGCAATTGATGGCGATAGTGCAGTGGGTGATGTCTTCGAGTTCCATGGTGCCTCCGGGGTCGAAGTTCACGACTCTCTTGTTGTCATCGGTCTATGTAATAGAGTTGACCGCGTGTGCACCTTCGTCAGCCGGCCAGCGCGAGCTCTCGTGGAAACGCGCGTTGCATTTCGTCGAGTGCAAACTTAAGGGGTTGCGGATAGCTACGCATCATCCAAGTGGGACTCACCTCGACCGGCTCTGCCGCAATGAAATTCGCTGGACCAGGTTCCTTCTTACGCACGGGCTTTTGGTACCGCAGGCGAAGAAACCTGAAATCCGGTGCCGCGTGAATCCACAGGTCTGCGAGAGTCCGGTATCGCCCGTCAAATCGAAACCGGAGCCACTCAGTTCGAAATGCCGCCGCCTTCCCAGTCGGTGGTGGGAAGTCACAGGTCGACAGGAAGACGTATGGAAGGTGCCACTCCGCAAGGTGCCGCTGTTCCCAGAAACGTGTGCGGTCCGCTGCTTTCAGGAAGTCGATGAGGGTGAAAATATTGGCAAACGAGGCAATCTCACGCACATATCCCCAGTGGTTCCGCCAGCGCTTGAAGAACGCCTCTCGCAATGCCGCCCCGGCAGCGGGGTCGGTATCCTTCGGCGGAAGCAGTGCGTATCGCTCGCCACCCTCTGTCTTTATGGGGCAGTAAGTACCCAGACTGGGGTCATGCCCCCAGGTCCGCACAGCAGTCGCGCTGTTTTCCGCAACAGTATGCAGAGCGACGCCGCAAGCCAAGCAGTGCAGAACTGGGCGAACGCGAAGACCGGCACGAGCGTCACGCTTCGGACCATACAAGTCTTTGAACTGGTCTACGGTTAGGTTGCGACCCGAGCGAGGGTCATGTGCGTATTCCAAAGTCTTTCCTTTCGCTGTTCGTCGAAATTATGTTGCGTACACGGACCACCGCACGCGCGCCTCTTCTTCGTGCCCGAACGGCAGAGCCCCACGGGGCACGCCAGCTTGTTAGTTCCAGAGTTTCCAGAATGGCGTACTCAACATACCGTTGTGGGATAGGTGGCAGCATGCCTTCGCATTCCCTCAGGCGCTGCCATCCGTTCTACGCTGGACCCACAACGTGATGCCAAAAATCCCAGCACAGAAAATCGCCAAGGCCCCGAAGAGCTTGTAATTCACCCAGACCTCCAGCGGCGCTGTAAAGGCGACGATAAGGTTCAGGGCAGCAAGCCCCACGAATAACACCGAGAGCGCGACAACACAGCGATGCCATTGTGGGGCCGACAGGCTCAATCGCTTGCCCCAAATAGCTCGAACGAGGTTTACCCGAAGACCGAGCCAGCCGATAAGAAGCGCAAGTGCAAACGCGCCGTAAATGAGTGTTGGCTTCAGTAGGATGTACTTTTCATGTCGATGAAAGACGTCGGCGCCCGTGGCGCCAATTAGAACCAGGATGGCCAGCGACACGATTAGCTGAAGAGTAACGGTTCGCCATAGGAGGCCAAAGAAAAGGGTCAAAGTACGCACGCGCATCTCCAGCATTAGATGCGCCAATTGTCGACTAACGCCGCACGACTGTCGAACGACCTTGCCCCTCCCAAATAGGGGGTGGTCCCAGTGGATGGTGCATTAGTCGGTAATCGTCCAAAATGGCTCATCCCATGCGTCTTGAGTACCCTGCCGGTTGTTGGTCAAATACGCATCCTGTGGTGCCAACGAGCTGCTCCGGCCGCGATGGCAAATACGTAATGCATTTGAGGTAACACATGTCCCCTTCGCCGCGTGAGCTGTTGCATCGATTGTTTGTCTACATCGAAGAGCAACTCAAAGATGTAGACCCACGGGCGTTTCACGTTGGGAAATCGGCCCTTCCGCGGCTCTTTCCCAAGGACCTCGCCAACTTGCCAGGCGTGTCCTTCGATGTCCAGGAAGAAGGTGACCACGTATGGATGAAGGTCGACCGTCTGGAGGAAATCGCGCCGCCGGAGCCCGACTTTGAAAAATTCGGAAAGGTCTTCCGAGTTGACGCGGACCCTAACGGAAAGCCACCACAGCTCGACGAAGGCGCTCTGACGAGCTGGATTCAAAGAGCCAAGAAAGAGGTACCAGACCTAGAGCACCCTGCGCTGGAGGAGCGCATCCGTTCAGAAGCGGAGGTTGCCCTAGTCGCCTATATCAACCAATGGCAGGAGTGGGCCGCGCGCGAGAAACCCCGGCGCAAGACCATCTACCTATACGGCGACCTATTTGCCCTGCGGCACCAGTTGCATGCCGAGCAGACAGCGAACCCTGTCGAATTCGTCTGGGGCCTGGGCGTGGCAAGTTGGAAACTCAGCTACGAAGGGAAACCTTTCGATTTCCACTACCCGTTGTTGACCCAACCGCTTGAAATCTCCCTGGACACAGAATCTATGTCCTTGGAGGTGCGCCCGCGCGCCACTGAGCCGGGTTGTGAAATGGATGGGTTCGTCGCGTGCGGCACGCATGGCGCTTCCGAGTGCGAAAAAGCGATGCTTGAGCATCTCTCCCAGCATAAGGAGACGCCGGTATCGCCTTTCTCTCCATCGAGCTACGCCGATGTACTCAAACTGGTTGCCCGCAATCTGGACAGCAAGGGCACCTATGTGGAAGTGCTTGCCCGCGGCCAAGACGCGCCCGCCGCAGGGGAACAGTTGGTGGTCACGGACTCATGGGTCGTCTTCACGCGCCCGAAGTCGAGCAACTACCTAGTTGCCGATTTGAAGAACATCCGCGGCCAGTTGGAAGCAGGCTGCGAGATTCCCGATGGCCCGCTAGCGCTGGTGACGCCGCCATCGGATATTTCCCTCGAATACGAGGCAGTAAACTTCCGCGGCCTTTCTGGCCGTGGTGCCAGCGGCAGTAATGGGGGCGGCGAAACCAAGGAGCTGTACTTCCCGCTGCCGTACAACCAGGAGCAGGTCACCATCGTGCAGCGCCTAGAACGCGCCGCCGGCGTGACGGTGCAAGGGCCGCCGGGCACGGGCAAGACTCACACTATCGCGAACATTATTTGCCACTATCTCGCTACGGGAAAGCGGGTTCTGGTGACGTCCAAGGGTGAGCCAGCCCTGGAAGTGTTGCAAGGGAAGATTCCCAAGGAGGTCCAGCCGTTGACGGTCGCCCTGCTGGCAGGAGACCGAGATGGTATCCGCCAGTTCCAGGCCTCAATCGAGGCCATCCAGCATCAGGTATCCCAGCTCAATCCGGAAGCGACGCGCGATGAAATTGACCGGCTTCATCGGGCAATTGACCGCACGCACCATGAGCTGGTGAACATTGACCGCCGCGTCGATGAAATCGCTATGCAGCAGTTGGCCGAGACCCCTGTCGATGGAGCGAGCTACAGGGCGGAAGAACTGGCCCAACTCGTCGTCAAAGGTGCGCCTCAATATGCTTGGTTCGACGACGAATTGTCGCTGGACGCGCAGCACGCGCCCCCTCTATCTACTGAGGAGGGCGTCCGCCTGCGCGAAGACCGGCGGAATTTGGGAGAGGACCTCGCCTATTTGGCTGCGGAACTCCCAAGCCCGGATGAGCTGCCTCAGCCAGCCAATGTTGCTCAGTTGCACACGCTGCTGTGCAAGCTAAAGTCGCTCGATGAGGCGACTCAGTCGGGCCAACTTCCACCGCTTCGAGCTCTGACTCCCGAGGTATTGCAGTCCGCGCGCACCTTGCTCGCCCAGCTTGGAGACGCTCAGGCAGAGCTGAAAGCGCTAGCGGACGTGGAAACCGATTGGCCAGAAGCGCTTCGCCGCAAGTGTGCGCAACCCTCGTATGCCACCGAGGTCGATGCGCTGGTGGCGCTATTCGATGATGCGACTCGTCTCGTCGAAGCGCGCTCGGCCTTTATGAAGCGGCCCGTAGATTTCCCCTCGGAAGCTCTGGCCCATCCCAAGACAGTCGAAGCCGTCGGGCGCGCTGCTGCAACCGGCAAACCATTCGGCTTTATGGCCATTGGCGCCGGTGAGGCAAAGGACCATGTTGCCAAAGTCAAGGTAAATGGCCTAACACCAGCCTCCAGCGACGACTGGCAGCATGTTCAGTCCTACCTGAAACTGCATGAGCAGGTCTTGTCGTTCTCCAGCCGGTGGAATCCAGTCGCGGAAGTCCTTGAGCTTCCAAGCCTGCTGGGCGGGGTCGCTCAGCTGCGCATGCTAGAGCGGGTCACCGTTGCTGCCAAGAAAGCGCACAACCTGGCGACCAAGTTCGATGCGATGCTGCACCGTGCCGGCGAGGCCGTGTTTGCCCGAGCGCCCGCAAATCTGGCGTGTGGAAGCCATGATGACTATGAAGTTGTGCGTGGTTACCTCATTCAGCACCTGACGCGAGCGGAACTGGCAGAAGCTTCCGTCGCCTTCAGCCAACTGCACGAGCGGCTGGCCGGCAAGAGTGGGCCCATCACACAGAGGCTGCGGGACTTCGTCGACCAGTCGCTGGGCAATTCGACGAAGGAAAGTGCCCGAGTCGCTGCCGATTACACCGAGCTCATGGTGGAACTGCGCCGAGTGTGCGGACTGGCACCCGTCATTGGCCGGGTGAAGGAGTTTGCTGCGCGGCTCTACTCGGCTGGCGGCGTAAACATCGCTGGAAGAGTGTCGCACGTGCCAGTGGCCAATGGGGCCGAGGATTCGGCTTTTCCGGCCTCCTGGAGAGAGGCTTGGAACTGGGCCCGTATGCGCTCCCATCTCGACAAGATTGAAGCACGCAAAGAGCTAGTGGAGCTCAACGCGCGGCGCACCGACCTCGAAGCGGCACTGGCGCAGATGTATAAGGAGGTCGTGGGCAAGGCTGCTTGGCTTGCGACAAAAAACAATGCCAGCCCAAAGGTCCTGCAAGCGCTCGCTGGCTACGCGACGGCCATTCGGCGCATCGGTAAGGGGACGGGGCCGAACGCTGTGCGCTACCGGAGAGACGCTCAACAGTCGATGCTGGATGCCGCGGGCGCAGTGCCGTGCTGGATTATGAGCCACGCCAAGATTTCGGAGTCGATGCCACCGGACATCGGCGCCTTCGACTTAGTCATAGTCGACGAGGCCTCACAGTCGGACCTGTGGGCGCTGCCGGCTATCGTGCGTGCGAAGAAAATTCTGGTGGTAGGCGACGACAAGCAAGTCTCACCGGATGGGAGCTTCGTCTCCAGCGCTGAGATTGACGAATTGCGTACGCGCTTCCTTGGCGACCAACCATATGGTCAGGATATGACTCCGGAAAAATCCCTCTATGACTTGGCCGCCCGGGTTTTCGCTGCCGACCAAGTCATGCTGCGCGAGCATTTCCGCTGTGTGCCGCCCATCATCGCGTACTCCAACCAGTTCTATAAGGGTGCCATCCAGCCGTTGCGTATCCCTCTGGCGTCTGAACGCCTCGACCCACCGCTCATCGACATCCATGTGCCGGGCGGCATGCGGGACAGGCACGACTGCAACCGACTAGAGGCAGAGGCTATCGCCGCGGAAATCAGCGCCATCTTGGAGGATGACCGCTACGCAGGACGCACTATTGGCGTGGTATCGCTCTTGGGAATGGAGCAGGCCAAGTACATCGACACTTTGGTGCGGGAGCGGTGTTCCGCCTCGGAGTTACTACGTTGCGAGTTTGATTGCGGGGATGCACGCACCTTCCAGGGCAGCGAACGCGACATCATGTTCTTATCCATGGTGGCCGACCCTGAGCGCTGCCACCCCCTCTCTGGCAATGCATACGACCAGCGCTTCAACGTGGCAGCCAGTCGCGCGCGTGACCGCATGTATCTGGTTCGCTCCGTCACCGCCGAGCAGGTTTCGGACAAGGACATCCGCATGACCTTGCTCGAGCACTTCAGCAAGCCAAAGGTCACGCTAGACGTCGACGCCCAGGATGGCCTCATCAAGCTGTGTGAATCTGGATTTGAGCGGGAGGTATTCACGATGCTCGTCCAGCGTGGCTACCGCGTCATCCCTCAGGTGAAGAGTGGGGCGTACAGGTTGGATATGGTGGTGGAAGGTGCCAATGACGCGCGCCTCGCGGTGGAATGTGACGGAGATGCGTACCACGGGGCTGACCGATGGCAGAGTGACATGAACCGCCAGCGCATTCTCGAGCGCGCGGGCTGGACGTTCTGGCGATGCTTTGCCTCGACCTGGTGCTTACGCAAAAACGAGGTCTTCGAGGAGTTGGTCGAGCGGTTGACAGCGATGGGTATCGAGCCCATTGGCGCAGTAGCTGCGCTGCCCCACCTGGTGGAATCTCGAACATGGATGCCGCCAGCTGTCGGAACAACGCCAGACGCGATTGATGGCGTTGTTGAGGCTGCCATTGCCGCAGCCAAGGTAAGTGTCTTGGAGCAGCAACAATAAAGGCGAGGCGCGGGAAGTGCCGTTTCACGCCGCGTGCATTGCGGCGGCGGTACCTCTCAACAAGTCGCAGAGGGTAAACGGAGAAGGTCTTGAGATTCATTCATGCGGCAGACATACATCTCGACAGTCCCCTCGTCGGACTGAGTTCTTATCAGGACGCCCCGGCAGACCTCCTGCGAGGGGCAACGCGCGCCGCGTTTACCAAGCTGGTCAGTGAGGCCATTGAGCTACAAGTCGACTTCATGATTATTGCAGGCGACTTATACGACGGACCGTGGAAAGACCACAACACAGGCATCTACTTTTCCAAGGAAATGGGGCGCCTGAAAAAAGCGAGTATCCCGGTGTATCTCCTCTACGGCAATCACGACGCCGAAAGCGAGATGACCAAGCAACTGCAGCTACCGGACAACGTCTACGGATTCGTGACCAGGAAGTGTTCGACCTTCCGCATTGAGCATCTCAAGGTGGCGTTGCACGGTCGAAGCTTCAAAGACGCGGCGACGTATGAAAATCTGGTCACGACCTATCCGGCGCCTGAACCCGGCATGTTCAACATTGGGGTACTGCATACGGCGCTTGAAGGCAATACGGTGCACGCCCCCTATGCGCCCTGTAGTTTGGATGAGTTGCATGCCAAGGGCTACGACTACTGGGCCCTAGGTCATGTGCACGAGCATCGGGTCTGGGAGGGACCTTCGACCGTCGTGTTTCCTGGCAATCTCCAGGGTCGGCATATTCGGGAAACGGGGGCCAAGGGTGCTGTCCTGGTGAGCGTGGATAACGCAGGCCTGCGAACGCTTGAACGCCTGTATGTTGACGTTTTACGCTGGCACGACCTAGTCGTCGATGTCTCAGCATGCGAATCCCTGGCCGCCGCTGTCCGAACTGTCGAGCGCGAGTTGACCCAATTTCTGAATGACGCCAGCGGCAGCCTGACCTATGCCATGAGGGTGACGTTGATTGGCGAATCGGCAGCGCACGGAGACCTGTTCGGGGAAGAGGCTCAACTCCGCCAGGAAGTGCTGGGGGTCGCTGCAGCGCTGGCGCCCGACCGGCTGTGGATTGAAAAAGTACGAGTTCGGACCGCCATGAAAGATGACGGGCAGACCATTAGGGCGCGACACGATGCACTGTCTGACCTTAGTGAATTGCTGGCGACTGCCGAGGGCGACGAAGATTTCTTGAAGGCACTTCAGGAGGAGCTGCTTGGCCTGGTAACCAAGTCGCCGCCTGAGCTGCAACAGATGATTGCTTACTTTCCCGAAATCAGAGACGGGAATCTGAGCGCACTGGTCAATGAGGCGCGGGCAGGTCTGCTGGCCCATCTTGAGAAGACGGAATAACGGCTATGCGATTCCAGCGACTCGACCTGCTCAAATTCGGCAAATTCTCCGACCGGTCTCTTGAGTTTCCCGGCTCAACAACTGATTTTCATCTTGTCGTCGGTCCGAACGAGGCCGGCAAATCGACTCTGAGAGCGGCGATTCTCGACCTGCTCTTTGGCATTCCGGTGCGCTCACCGCATGGGTTTTTGCATCCATTGAATGAGCTCAGACTGGGTGCGTCCGTCAGTAATGGCAAGACGTCACTGGACTTCGTCCGAATCAAGGCTCAACGGCAGACACTTAGAACCCCCGCAAACGGCGCCTTGCCGGATTTGGCGCTAGAGCCATTCCTGGGCAGTATTGACCGCGATTTCTTTGACCACATGTTCGGGCTTGACCACCTCCGACTGGTTGAAGGCGGCAATGACATCCTGAATGCTGAGAGTGACATCGGCCGAATCCTGTTCCAATCAGCCGCAGGGGTGGCGAGCCTCGGAACAGTCCGAGACCAACTGGCCGCAGAAGCCGACAAGCTTTGGGCGCCGCGAAAATCGGCTGAACGCGCTTACTATGCCGCCGCTGACCAGCTTGACTCGGCAAATAGCGCTCTCAAGAAAGCTTCGGTCCGCACGAAGGTCTGGGCCGACGCAAACAGCGCTGTCGAGACGTTACGGGCATCTCTGGAGGCAGCGCGGGCCAGTTGGCGCGAACTCGATATGCGTCGAGCGCGGCTTGAGCGTGTGCGTCGACTGGCGCCACTTGTTGACGCGCTCGGTCAGAACGATGCTGCCCTGGAACTTCTGAAAGAAGCGACCGACCTGCCGGAAGACGCGGCTCAAGCACTGAACCAGGCAGAAAGCGACATCGCTCGCGCTGAAGCTGTGCTGAAGATTCGCAAAGGCGAGGTGGCCGCCGCCAGGGAATCGCTGTCGGCGATTTTCGTGGATGAATCCCTGTTGAGCGCTGAGCAGCGTATTGCCGCACTTGAGACACGACGCGGCCGGTACGAGCCATACGCACGGGACATCGAACGACGAAAAAGCGAAATCCAGGGGCTTCAGGCGGAGGTTCGTCGTGCGTGCCTTCAGTTGAAGTGGACCTACGATTCCGAAGAGGACTTGCTGCTCAAGCTGCCGTCGTTGTTGATTCGCCGCAAGCTCGGAGACCTTGCCAGGAAAGCCAGCGGGATTGAACAATCCCTCAAGGCAGCGGACTCCTCTGAGCGGACAAAGAAAGCCGATATTGAATCGCTTCAAGCCCAGTTGGACGGTTTGTCCGAGGTCAAGGTAACTGCGGGTCTGCGGGCGGCTTTGCGCAAGGCACAATCCCTGGGCGACCCCGCACAGGTTCAGGAAAAGCAACGCATCTTGGTCGAAAGAGCCGAGGCCGGGCTTGAGACGGCTATGCGAGCCCTAGGCGTTTGGCGTATGGACATCGAGCTCCTGTCAAAGCTCCAGTTCCCCTCCGGCGAAGCTCTCGCACGCCGACTGCGGGAACGGCAGAGTCTCGAGGCGCAGGTCGACTCCCTGTCCAAGGACCTGTCGGAACAGATTTCTGCTGTCGGGGAAGCCGTGCTTCGGGTCAATCAGTTCACGGAGCTGAAGCATCCGACCACCTATGCAATGGTGGAGCAGGCACGAGCTGAGCGGGATGAGAAGTGGGCATCCGTCAAACAGCGGACGGACGATTTTGAGACTGATGCGAAACAGTTCGAATCGGCGATGCAGGACGCGGATGTGCTCGCAGATACGCACTTGAGTAACGTCGAAGATGTGACCGAACTTCAATCGCACAAAGATGAGCTCGAAAGACAGCAACATATCCGAACCCGACTTGAGGAGCAGCTAGAAGCTGCCAAAGGACAGCTGGACAGATTCTCTTCCGAATGGACTGCGCTGACCGTGGCAGCGGGACTCGACGGTCTGCCGCTCGATGATGCTTTAGATTGGATTCGCAAAAAGGACGTCGTACTTGAGCGCGGCCACTCGCTTCTTGAAGCCCAGAAGGACTCTCAGTTCGCGTTGAATGTCCTAGCGGATGCGACTCAGGAACTGCGCACCGTCCTTGAGGAGAACGGGGTTGCTCCGGGGAGCGCTGAGAACTTGAGCGCGCTGTGCATTCAAGCCGAGCATCTTATTTCTGAAGCGGATGGCGTCAAAGGGCGTCGAGACACGCTGAATGGTCAACTGGTCACGGCCCGCCAAGTCTACGTGGCGCTCCAAGATGACTTGGTCGAAGCCAGAAAGGAGGCAGCCTCGTGGGCTGAGGACTGGGCTTCCACGCTGTCGAATGCCGGACTGGACGCTGCCTACGATACCGGGACTGTCGAAGGTGCCCTGGAACTGATTGGCGAAATCGAGGAAAAGGCTCGCAAGGTGTGCCAGATTCAGGCCGAGCGCATCGATACGATGAAGGCAGACCTCGCCTTGTTTGCCGAGGGTGTTGAAGCATTGTGCGGCGCTATTGCCGCGCCCCTAAACGGCCAAGAGCCTGCGGAGGCGGTGCAACGACTTGTCATCAAGGTGCGACTGGCCAATCAAGCGCGAGATGAACAAGAGCGGCTAACTACAGCGCTGAGAGTGGCGGAGCAGCAGGTCGCGGAGTTGGAGACGTCCAAGCAACAAGCAGAAGCCGTCATTGAGCCTTTGAAGGCGCGGGCGGGCGTATCCACTCGCGAGGCCTTGGCTGAATGCATTGCCAAATCCGATGAAAAGCGTCGATTGCTGGCGGAAGACGCTCGACTAAGGCGCGAACTGATAACGGGCGGAGATGGCCAGTCGAGACAGGACATCGAGGCTGAGATTGCAGTGGCCAACTTGCCGGAGATTGCCACGGATATTGCCGCGCTGTCCGGGGACCTCACGACCGTCGTCGAGCGTCAGGGAACGCTATCCGCTGAACTGGCAACCGCAGAGGCCACATTGACGGCCATCGGCGGCTCGGATGCTGCGGCGCAGGCAGAGGGCCAGCGGCAAGAGGCTTTGTCGAAGATGGCTGATGCGGCCGAGCGCTACGTGAAAGTGTGCACAGCTACCCGATTGTTGCGCTGGTCCATTGACCGCTATCGCCAGGAAAAGCAAGGCCCGATGCTGGCTAAGGCCAGTGCAATATTTAAGGAACTGACTCAGGGTTCCTTTGAGCGCTTGGTCGTGGACTTCGACAAGCAACCCATGGTGCTGGAGGGGCGTCGGCCCGACGGCAAGCATGTTGGCATCTCGGGCATGAGCGACGGCACCCGCGACCAGCTATATCTGGCACTACGTTTGGCCGCTTTGGAAATTCGCCTGGAGCAGGCGTCCAAGCTGCCGTTCATTGCAGACGACCTGTTCATCAATTATGACGACGCGCGGTCGGCTGCGGGTCTGCGGGCAATGGCCTCCCTTGCCAAGCAGACCCAGGTGATTTTCCTGACCCACCACCATCACATGGAAGCACTCGCGCGCGAGACATTGGGCGATGCCATCAATGTCGTGCACCTGTAATCAGCGAACTATTATCGACCGACGAATGGAGCTAGCAATGTCGCAGCCCATCAAAGCGTAGTGCTACTCGGACCAGACCGCATCGACGTCCCGCAACAGGTGCCCACCCAAAATGTAGTCGCCCAGCTTTGTGGCCTTGACCTCGAGCTGTTCCAGTTGACCAGCGGGCAATAGGTCTAGGTCGAACTGGCAGTAGAGATTGCGTTGCCGGAACGACGGCTTCGCGCGCGCAAGGCCAGCAACGAGGGCGGCAGGCGATTTGACCGCGATGCTCTCGTGGCCTCGGAACTCGACACGAACGCCAACTGCTCGGCCGAGCCGTCCTAACTCAACTGCGTCTTGCCATCCCGATTCGTAGTCCAGCTCGACGGCTGCGACACCGCCCGAACCGACCAACCGTAGCGCTTCCTCCTTGCTACCGGCACGCGCGAGAGTTGTCGCTATCGGGGCGGTGCGCGGGGTTCGCGAGGGCATGCGTACCACCTGTGTCGTTTGCATCATGGATGGTCTGAAAGAGAGAGTTGGGAGTCGCTTTGCGAGATGTCGTCAGCACTCAGCTGGGGCTTGCTGGAGTCGCATCCTTCACATCGAGGCAACTCTCATTGACGAGATGTTTTCGACTACGGATACTGTACAAATATACAGTATTTCGGGCCATGATAGCACGTGACTTTTCCGCCTCCGCAACTCACCGCAAGAAGCTTTCTTCGGCGGCGCTTCGTGCTATATGGCAGAGCAACCCGACGTCAGAAGCGCGCGATTTGCTTTGGGAAATCTATCGCCTACAGGACATCGCCCGACAGGCGTACAGCATTCTCACGCTGGCTCGCATATGCGGCATCGATAAGCCGTTCCTAACGAGATTGAATGCGCTGGATTCCGCCCTGTTTGCCGAGCCCGCCGTATGGGAGCGACCGCTGAGTTGGTCGACGGAAGAAGAACAGGTGTTGAAGCGGTTGTCGCGCAGCCGGCGGTAGCGTGGCCGTCCAAACTCGGTCTCAATCTGTTGCGGAGGTAGTTCCTTTCGCTCGTCTCGTCTTCATAGCGAGCTCGTATCGCTCAAAGCCGCCACAACTGCGTCGAGCTCGTCCTTTTCAAGAAGAACGTTCTTCGTTGAAGCATGGCGCAGTCGGCCTTTCGCTACCTCGAGACCGCAATTGGCGAGGCGGGAATCATCAAGAAGAGAGCTCAAAGCCAGCTTCAATGCTTGCGGTGTCGCCGTTGTCCCGGTGCGGGCTTCCGCCACCTTGTCCCCGCGCAGCAACGCGTCTACTGAGATTCCTGGCAGGCTCCGTAAGCCCGCTTCAATGCGCTTCTTGGCTGCGACCGCGTTATCTCGCTCATCTTTCAAAAGCTGCACGTACGCGCGCAGCGATTCATCAGCAATCTCGGGTTCCGACGATTTTTTCCCAGAAGGCTTCAGGACCTGCTTCGACTGTCGAACCTGGAGATACAGCATCAGAACGTTCTTTGAGTTCCGAATTGACTGCGCTTTGGGACCATCCCAATCCCGGCCCAGACAATACTTCTCGACTGATGACGGGCTGACCTTCAGTTTCTGCGCTTCCAGGTAGTCGCAGGCGGCCTTGATGCGTTCGAGCGATGTGCGCTGACGCGGATTGGTGACCTGCTCCAGCAGGCGCTGGTAAGTGGCATCGGCTGATTCGGTGGCTTCAATGACCGTCATGCGAACAAACCTTCAGTTTGGAGAGAATCTGCTTTCTCTTGGTGAGCTAGAGCGAGAAGGTCCGCTTGGGCGGCAAGAGGCTTGCCTTCGTCGGCAGCGGTTTCAAGGGCGCGTAGCCGCTCGGCGAGCAAGGGATACGCGCTCAATTTGGTGTGTCCATTCAAGACGTCGTCCAGGTCGCTGTGTTTGACCTGCTGCAAGAGCAAGGCGGATAGCAAGTTGCCTGCTTCGTGAGCTTGCTCTTCTGACAGGGTCAGGAGGAAAGGCTTAACCCCGTTGGCTGCCAGCATCTTTGACAGGATGGCGTTCTTCTCGACCTCTGCTTCGCGGTTGCTGAAGCCCGTAACGAAGTCCGACATCTGCGTGATTTGGTCCAGCAAAGCGAATTCATGGGCTTCTTCAAGGGTTATCTTCAATTCGGCAGCCGTACCCGCAGTGAGAAGTGGAACAGGTACGGCCGCGCCTTCGACCGCCGCCTTAGTAGCTAGATACTCGTTCAGAAGGCTCACTGATTGCTCCGCGTATCGATACCGCGCCGCCCATTCCTCGACGTCAATGGCCAACTCTCTGTTCAGCAAATCTACTCGGTCACGAAGGTGGCGAGCTCTCTTCTGGTCTCCGGCATCCTCTGCATCCAAACGTTCATCGTTGAGGTCTGCAACTTGGAGACCTTTCTTGCGAATTGTGTAAGCGAGATTGTTCACTGCTGCCACTTGGCCGAGCAAATGGGCTGGCCCAGTAATCCAGTAACGGCAAAGACCGCAACGTTGTCCCCCGGGAACCGGTCCGTGAGAGATTCGAGTCGAATCGACGGGTCCTCCGGTACTGCAAGACGTTCCGGGGCAGATACCCTCCGAGGTAATGTTGATGATGCCGGTCTTTTCCTTGAGAGCGCCCATACCGGCTCCTTGGCCGGCGCCATCCTGTCCAAGCAGGAATGGGGAGAAGCTGTCGAGGTTTTGCAGGAAGGATTCGGAGCCCACAAAATCCTGCGTCTCCAGCGATTTGTCGTGGGCATCTTTGAGGATTTGCCGCAGTTTCAGCGGCGAAAACTTGAGGTAGTGAAGCGTCATCACCAACGTTGTGTGTCCCGCGACAAATTGGGACACAACCTCAAGCGGAACGCCGCTTTCAATCATCGCTGTGATGCCACTCACGCGTAGGGTGTGAAGGTCCACAACCCACTTGAGCTCGCCTTTGTCGTCTTCTGTTACCAGCCGAACGTCGTGACCGTACTTGACCTTAATTCGCCTCTGAACTTCGGCGAGCGCCTTCGTATAGAAGGTGACCAACCGGTCATAGGTGATAGGCGCATGCTCTCTGTTCGTGGCAGGGTCCCGAAACAAGGGAGTAACTTGGGGCCCTTTGTCAGCAATGCGCTTGCGCTCTTCGGAGCTATGCTTTTCGCCGTAGTAAGGAATCGGCGCGGTCATCGGTAGGTTGTAGCGAACCTGCCATGCAGCCATGCCTTTCAGGAGAGTCGAAAGTCGCTCGGAAACGTAAGGGATGCAGTAGCCGACTTCATCGCGGTCGTACATCACCGTCTTGTTGGTGTTGACCCACAAGCCCAGCCAGTCAGTGCTGCGTAGAGTGTCATGCTGTAGGCGTAGTGCCGCCTCTCTTCGGCCAGCGATGGCGTAGGGCGAAGGGTTCTGAACGAGCTTCCCGCTTACGGCATCCAAGACCAACGCGTCAAGTTCTCCGGAATCCATCCAGCGGGCTTGATGTGACCGTAGGGGGGCTTCCAGCATCAGGTAAAGGCAAACGGTTGGTGCGGGGAACCATGTTCGCGTCGGAAGACCGGTCTGCCTATCGAGAACGCGTACGTAATGGTTCGGCTGCGCCTTTCCGAACGCGAAATCGTTCTCGACCAGCACGGCCTTTATCTCTTCAAGCACGTAGCCAGGTAGGGCGTTGCGTGCCGTCTGCCCGGAGCGGTCCCTCCGGTCGCTGCCTAGGGTATCTGTGGAGAGCACAGGATTTACAAAGGTCCCCGCCTCATTCGCACCAGACGCTAGCAGGTAGTCCACGTACCAATCGAAAAACCGCCGGAGCAAAGAAAGCGACGTGCTTGCGACTGACCTCTTCATCCGAATCCGGAGATATTCGCAGTACGTCTGGCTGTTTTTCAGCGTAGCGTCAAAAATGTGTTCTTGGCGACGCAGCTCAAACGGACTGCGGGGAGGGTTTTCCAAGGACAGAAGGTAGTCTGCGAAGCTATTCAGGCGCCCAATGTGGCCGTCCAGCCTGGCAGTTTTTAGTTGCGCAACGAACCGGCGCATTAAGTCCGCCCAAGGCTGCAGAGCAGGTGCTGTCGTTTCCAGCCAAACGAAGGTGCCGTCTCCCTTTAGCTGCTCATTCGACTTGGATTTCGCGGTTCTCGTTTGGGTTCGTGCAACGGCAAACGAGGGGTAGGCTTGGTTGAAGAGCAGTCGGTAGAGTTGACCTACACGTGTAGCGAAACTCTTTTCAGAGTAAAGCGCTTGCCCCTCAAAGTGTGCCGTCGCTTCCAGTAGGTCAGCTTCATACGTGGCAATCAGGTCAAGACACAAATCCGTTGAAGCGGCGAGTGAACTTGAGGTCAGTAATCCGTAGGTCCTGCTCTGGAACTCACTGGTTGTTGTGCCTTTCATGGCGTCCGTTACAGCTTGGACCAGCGCAGTTTTGGAACCTGTGTAACGCTCGTTCCTGAGAGTCTCCCACTTGTTCCTGATTCGCCATGTCTTGAGGTCCGCAGGGAACAGCACGAGATTGCGAGCCCACAGCATCAGAAGCAGCTCCATGTACCGCTGCGCGTGATACAGCGGCGTCCCCATATCGCGCATGGTACGGACCAGCTCTACAACAAAGCATTCTGGTGTTCGAGCGCTGCGCAGCATGGCTCGAAAATCCGGGGCATAAACCAAACCTGGCGTCACAACGATGCCGTCAAGGCCACCTCGGGTGTTGGGGCGAAGCGCTTCAACAATGCTGCGCTGAGTGGCCAACGGAAGCTGACGGAGGTGTTCGGTCAGTTCTTGGCCGCGCATGTTGGTCCCGAGAGCTGTGCGCAAGGCTGAGCTTCGGAGGTACGTCAAACCTAGATGGTCTCCTGCGACCTTGTTCTTGAATGCGTTGAGCCATGCCTTCTCGCCGCTCGGCTTCAGCAATACGTCTTCCCAGAACTCGCGAATGCGAATCTGTTCATGCTTCTGCAGTATTTCCTCCAGCCGAAGGGCGGTGAGCTCTGGCGAAACATGGGGCGCCGAGACCATCCGATTCAGCGTTACGGAACCTGACGACGTAGGGAGAAGGAAAACCGATACTGAATCACGCATAAGCCTTGGCGCCCTGGTCCGGGCTAAGGAGGGGTGCTGCCAACATAGGAGGGGTTTCCAGCGCTCTTCGTTCTTGTGCTGCTACCAGTTCGTCTCGAACAGCCTTTGCCGACAGGGCGTAGTAGTCTTGGGTTGAGATGGCGCTTTGGTGATGCATCAATCGCTGAGTGGTTTCGATGGGCAGGCGAAGAATCGAGGCACAGTAAAAGCCATAGAAATGCCGGCCGCCATGCGGATTCACGCCGGGCTGCTCGGTGCTCAAGCCGACGCGCCGGGCTGCGCGATTGAACAGTTTGGTAGCGTTCGAGAGCGTGAGGGGCCGCCCATAGCTCTCGCCGACCTTAACATTCGCAAAGTAGTAGGGATGGCTGTCGGTCAACCTTCCTCGAAACGTTTTCACGTACTCAGAATGCAACTGGGCGAATAGGCGTCCCGCATCCTCGCGAAGCCAGTGCACGACTGACTCCGAGCGCTTCCCGTCATCAGCCATCATCCCCTTCCAGCCTGCATGCAGGGGGTGGCTCTCGGGAAGAACGTTTCGTGCACCAAGTCCATACCTTTCCTTGAGAAAGGTGGCTCGGTGTCCTGACCGCTTCTTCTTGTCTGAAGCTATCCATTGATAGCTTCCATCCTGTGGGTGTCCCATCACTACACGTGCCATCCCGTCGGGTAGAACGCTAACGTCGGAAGCAAACAGATGAAGGGGCTCGGACATGCGAAGTCCCCCGAAGAACAAGAGCAGCAGATAGAGCTTGTCTCGCACGAGCGGAGTCTTGCAGATGGTTTCCCAAACCTTGTCCGCCGGAAAGTGTTTGTTGTCAGAGAAGCTGCGCTGACGCTTGCCTCGCATTGGGTCAAAGGGTCTACGCGAGACCACCCCCGCCGCAGCCTGAGTTGCTGGAGTGAGGTGGTACAGAACGTCCCAGTTTTTCCGGAACGAGAGTTTGAATCTAGCCGCGCGCTGTTCCCGAAGATTGAGGCTCTGAATCATGACCCGTTCAAGCGGATTGATGTAAGCGTGTCCGAAGTTGTCGGCACACCAATCCGTGAAGTCGCTCACCACCCGGACATCAGCGGCAGCAGTCGTCACCTTGACCGCGTCCCACGCCAATGACTTCAAGCCGAAGCGGCGAGCTTCGTAGAACTGAATTAAGAGCAGCCGCAGCTCGCCTGTAGCCAGCGCCCTCCCGCTCTTTTCCAGTTCGTAGAAATCGTAGAAGCGCCCGATGGCAGCTACGGCTTTCGCAATTGTCGAACTGCTAAGCCCCTCCACAAGTGACTTCTGGCGAACCCATGCAAGCGCAAGAAAGCTAACCTCTCCATCCCTTAGGAAGAGCAACGGAAGGCTGGTGCCGAGAGCTCCCTCCAGAATCGGGACATGGACTATCGAGTGAAGGGTGCGCAGGGACATCAGAAAAGTATAACGGTTAGGGGTGCATATCCCTTGTCGGTCTGTGGCTGCTAATTCGCCCGAGGACAGTCATGGCCTGTTGAGCACGGCCTCACGGCAGAAGGGAGAAAATCGCTTCCGTGAGTAGTTGCCACAAGGAGGGGTGGAGAACCACGCAGAAGGCGATGTCTGGACCCACACGCAGATGGTGGTGGAAGCGTTGCTGGCGCTGCCGGATTACCAGGCCGCCACGCGTGCCGAGCAGGAGACGGTATTCCTGGCGGCGTTGCTGCACGACATGGCGAAGTACAGCACCACTGTCATCGATCCGGTGACGGGGGCCATCGGTCAGCCGGGACATTCGCGCAAGGGTGCCATTGATGCGCGCATCGCATTGTGGGATGCCGGTGTGCCATTGGATGTGCGCGAATCCATCTGCCGGCTGATCAGCGTGCATCAGGTGCCGTTCTTTGCGCTGGATGGATCGCGCCGAGGGTCGCCCGAATTTCTCGTCCGCGAGCTTTCCTGGCAACTCAGCATCCCATTGCTCGCCATGCTGGCCGAGGCCGACATGCGTGGTCGCATCTGCGCTGACAGTGCGCGCGTGCTCGACAACATCGAACTCTTCCGGGAGCTTGCGCGCGAGGAAGGCTGCTATGGCACGCCACGACCCTTTGCCGACACGCATACGGCGGTGAGCTATTTCCGGGGCGCTGATGTACATCCTGACTATCAGCTTCACCAGACACTCGGTGCCAGAGTCATCGTGATGTCAGGGCTGCCCGCCTCGGGAAAGAATAGTTGGGTGGCCGCCCACCATCCGGAGTTGCCTGTGGTGTCGTTTGACGATGCGCGGGACGAGCTTGGGCTGCGTCATGGTAAGAACGAAGGCATGGTCGCGCATCTGGCAGTGGATCGTGCCAAGGTACTGCTGCGAGCGGAGAAGCCCTTCATCTGGAACGCGACGCACCTGAGCGAGCGCATGCGTCAGAAGACGCTCGACCTGCTCTTTGCGTATCACGCAGAGGTGGAGATCGTGTATCTCGAGCAGCCTCGCGCCGAACTGTTGCGCCGGAACGCGAAGCGGGATACATCGCTGTCCAACAAGGCGCTGGAAGCGATGCTGCATCGGTGGAGCTTGCCGCTGCCAACCGAGGCTCATCATGTGCGCTACGTTGTTTGATCGAACGCCCTGCACACAGGCAGGGCGCTCACGATCTCGCACCAAACGTATTAGGTAACGGTCAGCGTCCCATTCATCGTCTCGTGCCCCGAGCCACAAAAGATGTCGCACAGGAAATCAAACGTGCCGGTCTTGTCGGGCGTGAGCGCCAGGCGCACCGTCTGCCCCGGCACCACATCCGCCCGCACGTTGAAGCTGGGAATCGAAAAGCCCATCAGGATGTCCTGCCCGGTCAACTCGAACACCACGGGCACGCCGCGCTTGAGCGTGATCTTGTCGGGCGTGAAGGTGAACTTGCGCGCGTGCACGCGGATCACCTGCGGGCCTTCGCCATGCGCAACGCACGCGAGTGCGGCACCGGCCGCGAGCACGGTGAACTGACGCAGCGCCAGGCGCCGCTTAGGGTTATGTGCAATGAACGGGCGCATGTCAGGTGGTCTCCGGAGTCTTGGTGATAGCGGTGGTCTCGCTGCTGGCCTGGATCGGTTGTTCGGCCAGCGCCCAGGTGGCGGCATCCTGCTTGCCGTGCTCGGTGATGCTGCGCCAGCCCAGGCCGCGATAGGGCTGTGAGGCATTCCAGGGGATCGGGTCGCGCCTGGGTTGCGAACCCGGTGCAGGCAGCGGGAACATCAGCGAGCGCGCCGAGTGGTGCGCGATGTGCCCGGTCATGTGGTGATGTTCCTGGTGGATGTGTCCGTAGAACACGGTCACGTTCGGGTGCGGCATGAGCAGGTCGATCACCTGCTGGCCGTCGCGCGTGGCCCAGTCCCATTGCGGGTACAGATCGAACAGCGGCCGGTGCGTAAACACCACGATGGGCGTGTGTTCCGGCACCGAGCGGATGTCCGCCGCCAGCCACGCGAGCTGTGCCTCGCCCACTTGGGCGCGCGGGTCCGACACGTTGTCGATGGCGATGAAGTGCACGCCCTTGTGGTCGAACGCATAGTGCGTGCGGCCGAACAGTTCGATGTAGGCCTCGCCGTTGTCGAGCGAGGCATCGTGTTCACCCGGCATGTAGTGGACCACCGGTACCTTGATCTGGGCGGCGATGTCGCGAAACTCGGTCAGGCGCTTGCGGCGCTCGGCAGGGTCGTCGGTGGTGTGGGAGAGGTCGCCCGTGAAGATGACGAAGTCCGGCGCGGGCGACAGCGCATTCACGGCGGCAATCGCCTTGGGCAGCGTGCCGCGTGCGTCGGGGTTGGGCGCACCCTTGAAGCCCCAGTGGGTGTCTGACAACTGCACGAAATAGAAATCTTCCTGCTTGGCGCCTGCCGCGCGCTTGGTGGCGGCCATCGCCTGCCAGCCGGGCAGTCCGGAGGCGTACACCAGACCGCCGACCGCGGCCAGTTGCAGAAACTGGCGTCGTCCGGGTTGCTTGCTCATGGGGTGTCCCCTGCGTTGGGTTGCTGATTCGGTCGTTGATCCAGCGCAATGGAGAGAAATGAAGAGAGATGGCGCGCCGGTCCTGCCTGTCATACCGGCCGGCGTGGGCGCGTATTCCACGAAACGCGCGTTTTCAACGAAATTTCTTTCGGCGGGAATAAACTGGATTGCACTTCGGTATACGCACGTCAACCGCTATCAGGCCGCCATGTCCGACCTGTCAGACCCCACGCTCGATCTGCCCACCGACGCCCAGCGCTTTGCCCAGGCGGTGCTGCCGCATGTCGATGCGGCCTACAACCTGGCGCGCTGGCTCTCGGGCGATACGCAGGACGCCGACGACATCGTCCAGGAAGCCTGCCTGCGCGCGTTCCGGCTGTTTGGCGGATTTCGCGGCGGGGATGGCCGCCCGTGGCTGCTGGCCATCGTGCGCAACACGTGGTTCTCAGAATGCGCACGCCGCAAGCAGGCGCCGGCCCAGCCGTGGAATGACGAAGCTGCCGCCAGTCAGGCGCAGGCTGATGACGACGGCGCCAGCTACGGCGTGGACCCGGCTGCGCTGCTTGCCCGTATCGACGATGTGCGCCGGGTACATGCCGCGCTCGCGCTATTGCCCGTGCCGTATCGCGAGGTGCTCGTGCTGCGCGAGCTGGAAGACCTGCCGTATCGCGACATTGCCGCCGTGGTCGATGCACCCATCGGCACGGTCATGTCACGGCTGGCGCGTGCGCGGCAGCAGCTCGCGCGCCTGTTGACCGAAGACACCGCGCCGCCGCGCACCAATGTCACGCCGATCCGTGCATCGGGCGGCACGGGAAAGAGTACCAAGGAGGCCCGCCATGAACTGTGACGACATCCGCGCTTTGCTGGCCGCGCGCGCCGATGGCGAACTCGGTGCGGCCGACAGCCTGCGCATGGAAACACACCTGGGCAACTGCACGGCCTGTACGGACGTTGCCACGCGCCACGACACCGTGGTGCGTGCGTTGCGCCAGGGGCTGCGCGCGCCTGCGCTGTACATGAAGGCGCCCGCGGGTTTGAGCGACCGCGTACTGCACGCCGTGCAGGCGGAAGCGCAGGCCAAGGCCGGAGCCCGGCCGCAAACGTCACCTGCGTCTGCGCGCCCGCGGCGGAGGGCGGAATCTCCTTGGCAACGTCTGGTTGGGTGGTTGACCACGCCCACCCGGGGGCTCGGCCTGGGTCTGGGCGCCGGCGCAGTGGCGGCCGTGGCACTGGGTGTGGGGGTGCTGGTCGGCCGGCCCGATACCGTGGCACAGACCGCACATGACATCACCGCCAGCCACGTGCGGGCGCTGCTGGGCGCACGCGAGACCGACGTGCTGTCGTCGGATCGTCACACGGTCAAACCGTGGTTCAACGGCCGTATCGACTACGCACCACCGGTCACGGACTTGGCCACGCGCGGTTTCCCGCTCATCGGCGGGCGGCTGGATTACATCGACGGCCGTCCGGTGGCGGTGCTGGTCTATCGCTCCGCGCAGCACCCGGTGGATCTGTACGTGCGCCCCGAGGCCGGTGCTGACACCGAGCCCGCCCTGCGCACTGAGCGCGGCTACCAGCTCATGTACTGGCGCAGCACCGGCATGGGCTACTGGGCCATCACCGACGCCTCTGCCGACGTGGTGCAAGCGTTTGCGCGTGCAGTGCGTGGCGGTTAAACCGGCGTTTCTTTTGTGTGTTTGCTGAGGCGCAACGCGTGCGTGCAGTGTGCGCTTTCGCCGCACCTTGTCGGGGTGGCTTGCATACTGCCGATGTCTGTCCTGGCAAGGACTTACCCGAATTTGTGTCCGATCGCAAAGGTTTCGGTTCCGGTGGCCGATACGTTCCTTTACCATTCAACACAGTTTTGTGGGGTGTGCTCTGCGAGCCGCTTCCATGTCTTCCCGGTATCTGTTTCATAGGTTTAAACATGGTTTCTGCGACGCCCCACATCAGCAACACAACCCTGGCAAGCATGCTTCGCGGCGGCCGGTTCTCACTCGGCAACCGCATCGTCTTCAGCTTCGGCGTGCTGTTCGTGTTGATGGTCATCATGGCGGCGGTGTCGTATGACCGCCTGCGCGTAATTGACGAAGAGGCCGTGAGCCTGGAGCGCGACTCCGTGCCGGGGCTGTATCTGTCGACCTCGCTGCGTGCAGCCACGCGCAACAGCCACGCGACGCTTGAGCGCGCCCTGTTTGTCGATGCCGACGCCGCGACCACCAATCGTGATCTGGAACGCGCTGCCCAGATCGCGCGCGATCTCGACCAGCATTCGACTGCCTACGAGGCCACGATCTACCGTGAAGACGATCGCCAACGTTTCCGGGCCTATCGCGCGGCGGTCGACAAATACCTGGTGCTGTTCAACGAGGCGATGCAGCTGGCACGCACGTCCAAGCCGGCCGCGCAGGCGGTTGTGCTGCGTTCCACGGCGGCGTGGGAAGAGGCAACCGGCCTCGTCGACAAGCTCGTTGCCGACAACCGTGCCGTGGCCGATGAATCGGCGCGGCAGATCCGCACCTCCGTGCAAGGCACCGAGGTGACGCTGGCTGTGGCGCTGGGCTTGGTGCTGCTGGCGGCGCTGGTGCTCGGCTACATCCTGCACAAGGCGATTACCGTGCCGATGGCGCGGCTGGTGCAGGTGCACGACAACATGCGCACCGGCAACCTGTCTGGGCGGCTGGACCTGCACCGCAGCGATGAATTCGGCACGCTGGAAGAAGGCTTCAACCGCATGGCCGAAGAGCTGGCGAGCCTGGTGTCGCAGGCGCAGAAATCGTCCCTGCAGGTGACGACCTCGGTGGCCGAGATTGCCGCCACCTCCAAGGAGCAGCAGGCCACCGCCGCTGAGACTGCTGCCACCACTACCGAGATCGGCGCGACCTCGCGCGAGATCTTCGCCACCTCGCGCGACTTGCTGCGCACCATGAACGAGGTGTCCACCGTGGCCGAGCAGTCCGCCACGCTGGCCGGCGCCAGCCAGAGCGGCCTCACCCGCATGGAAGACACCATGCGCGGCGTGATGGAAGCGGCGGGTTCGGTCAACGCCAAGCTGGCCATCCTCAACGAGAAGGCGACCAACATCAACCAGGTGGTGTCGACCATCACCAAGGTGGCAGACCAGACCAATTTGCTGTCGCTCAATGCCGCCATCGAGGCCGAAAAGGCCGGCGAATACGGCCGCGGTTTTGCGGTGGTCGCCACCGAAATCCGTCGCCTGGCGGACCAGACGGCCGTCGCCACCTACGACATCGAGCAGACCGTGAAGGAGATCCAGTCTGCCGTGTCCGCCGGTGTGATGGGCATGGACAAGTTCTCGGAAGAAGTGCGGCGCGGCATGCGCGATGTGCAGCAGGTTGGCACGCAGCTCTCGCAGATCATTACCGAGGTGCAGACGCTGGCGCCGCGCTTCCAGATGGTGAACGAAGGCATGCAGACGCAGGCCACCGGCGCCGAGCAGATCACGCAGGCGCTGTCGCAGTTGTCGGAGGCCGCGCAGCAGACGGCGGAATCGCTGCGCCAGTCGTCGCAGGCGATTGATGACCTGACGCTGGTGGCCAACCAGCTTCGTACCGGCGTGTCGCGTTTCAAGATCGAAGCCTGACGCCTGCCGGAGTTTTTTGCTGTAGCGAGAATCGCCATGCTTTACCTCCTGTTTGAACTCGATGGCGACCGCTATGCGCTCGATGTGGCGCAGATTGCCGAAGTGCTGCCGCTGGCCGCACCCAAGGCAATCCCCGGTGCGCCCGCATGGGTGGCCGGGGTGGTCGAGCGGCATGGCGCGCCAGTGCCGGTGATTGACGTGCCGCAGCTGGCGCTCGGGCGCCCGGCGCGGCCGCTGCGTTCCACGCGCCTGGTGCTGGTGCAGTACGAGGCAGACACACGCGGTGACGATGCGCCGCTGCTCGGCCTGATCGTCGAGCATGCTACCCACACGCGCCGCATCGATGCGACGCGTTTTGCCGACAGCGGTGTCGCCACGCCCAACGCACGTTGGCTCGGGCCCGTTGCCGGCCTGGACGACGGCCTCGTGCAGCGCGTCGATGCGCAGGCGATGCTCGATGCGCAGGCGCGTGCGCTGCTGTTTCCGGCAGCAGCACAACCAGCCTGATCGTCATGGTGGCCGTTGACCCGCGTTTTGAAGCCTGGCTCTCTCACGAGACCGGCATTGATGCGCCGTCGCTCGGCGCGAACACGCTGGAGCGCGTGGTGCTGGACCGCACCCGCACCATGCTGGCCGCGCGCGGCATGCCGAATGCAGTGGACGCGGCAGCGCTGGACGCGTACTGGCTGCGCCTGAACACCTCGCCCGAAGAGCGCCAGGCGCTGATCGAAGCGCTGGTGGTGCCCGAGACCTGGTTCTTCCGAGACCGCGAAGCCTTTGTCACGCTCGCCCGCCTGGCTGGCGAGAAGCTGGTACGCGAGCCGATGCGCGTGCTGCGTATCCTGAGCGCGCCGTGCTCGACTGGTGAGGAGCCCTATTCCGCAGCGATGGCGCTGCTCGACGCGGGTATCGACCCGGCGCGTTTCACCATCGACGCGATCGACATCAGTGCGCGCGCGCTTGAAATGGCCAAGCGCTCGGTCTATGGGCGCAACGCGTTCCGCGGCCATCCGCTCACGTTCCGCGATCGGCATTTCACCGAGGCCGATGGCAACTGGCTGTTGAGCGACACCGTGCGCGGGCTGGTGCGCTTTACGCAGGCCAACCTGTCGGATGCACCCGCTGAGGACACGCGCTACGACTTCATCTTCTGCCGTAACGTGCTGATCTACTTCCACCGCGATGCGCAGGACCAGGCGATCCGCCGGCTCGATGCGCAACTGGCGGACGACGGCATGATCTTTGTCGGCCCGGCCGAGACCGGCCTGATGATGCGTCACGCCATGAGCTCTGCGCGTATTCCGCTGGCCTTTGCCTTCCAGCGCACGCCGGCGGGTGAGACCGGGGTGCGGACACCGCTGCCGTTCCGCCTGCCGCTGCCCCCGGAGCAACCAGCCGCGCTACCGGTGGGTTTGCCCGGCATTACGCTGCCGACCGTGCCTGTGCGCCCGGTGGCGGCGCGCGTGCCTGCAGCCAAACCAGCACCCGTGTTTGCAGCACGGCCCGCGGCGCTGGCCGTACCTGCCATCCCCGTTCTTGAAGCGCTGTTGCCCGAACCGCCCACATTGGCGGAAGCACGCCGGCTGGCCGACGCGGGCCGTTTTGACGAGGCCGAGCGCGTGGCGCTGGAGATCGCCAACCTGCGCGCACCCGAAGCCGATACGTTCTACCTGCTCGGCCTGATTGCCGATGCGCGCAGCCGCCATACCGATGCCGGTGATTTCTACCGCAAGGCGCTCTACCTGGAGCCGGCCCACTACGAAGCCCTGACCCACCTTGCCGCACTGCTGGACGTGGCTGGCGACACGGTGGGCGCGCGCCAGCTGATGCTGCGTGCAGAGCGGGCCCTGGCGCGCCAGGGCAGGGCACCGTCCGCACCATCCGAACCACCGGAGTACTTACGAGGAACGCATGGCGCACGCCGTCCATGATCACGCGGGCATCACCACGCGCGTTGACGATTGCTGGAACCGCATCGGCACCCGCGGCGACCACTCCTGCCCGCAGTTGCCGACGTACACACGCTGCCTGAACTGCCCCGTCTTCGAGCAGGGCGCTGCAGCGCTGCTCGACCGCGCGCTGAGCCAGGACGATCTGGAAGCCGCCGCACGCGCCCATCGCAACGCTGCACCGCTGCGCGCGCAAGACCAGGCTGACGCAGAGTTGGCCGTGCTCGTCTTCCGCATTGCCGACGAATGGCTGGCGCTGCCGGCCACTGCCCTGCGTCAGATTGACAAGCCGCGCGCCATTCACTCATTGCCGCATCGGCGCAATCGGGTGGTGCTGGGGCTGGTCAACATTCGCGGTGCGCTGACGGTAGCGGTGTCGCTGGGCGAGCTGCTGGGCCTGGACCGCTCGGGCGGCGGCAAGCACGCGAGCCGCAACGGTTACGCGCGCTTGCTGGTGGCGGCGCACCAGGACGAACCGGCGGTCTTCCCCGTGGATGAGGTGGAGGGCGTGCTGCGCTTTCCGGCGTCGGCCTTGCTGCCGGTGCCGTCCACCTTGACCACCGCGGCCACGGCGCACGCACGCGGCGTGCTGGCCTGGCGCGAGACCACCATCGGCCTGCTCGACGCAGACCGCCTGTTCGATTCGATCGCCCGGAGCCTGCGATGAGCATGGATGACGATCTGGGCCGCCAATCGCTGCTCGCGCTGTTCCACGAAGAGGCACAGACGCAGACGCGCGTGCTATCCACTGGCCTGCTGACGCTGGAGCGCGCGCCCACCGATGCCGCCGCGCTGGAAGCCTGCATGCGCGCCGCGCACTCGCTCAAGGGTGCCGCGCGCATCATCGGCCTGCAGGATGGTGTGGACGTCGCGCACCGCATGGAGGAATGGTTCGTGGCCGCGCAGCGGGGCACACTGGTGCTGACTGCTGCGCATGTCGATGTGCTGCTGCGTGGGACTGACCTGCTGCTGCGTGTGGGTCAACCTGCCACCGCTGGGCAGGTGCCACGCACGGACGTCGACGCCGTGCTCGCCGCATTCTCTGCCGCCGACGGTGTTGCCGCTGCGCCGGCCACTACAACGCTTGCTGACCCCGAGCAGGCCGCCGAAGATGCAACGCTGAAGGCCGCGATGGCGCTGCTGAACGCCGAGGTAGCGGCCTTGTCCGCACCGGCGGCATCACCAGAACCTCCACCGGAACCTCCGCCTGAACCCATCGCACCGGTGCCGGATCGCGACCCCATCGGCAGCACGCGCCGAGGTTTCCACGACGGGCAACGCATGCTGCGCGTGCGTGCCGACAACCTTGACCGGCTGCTGAGCCTGTCCGGTGAATCGCTGGTGGAATCACGCTGGCTCAAGCCGTTTGGCGAGTCGATGCTGCGCGTCAAGCGCAGCCATCGCTCGGCCACGCTCGCGCTCGATACGCTCTACGAAACGCTGGTCGAGCGGCTGGACCGGCATGCCGATGCCGACATGCACGCCGCGCTCAACGATGTGCGCCAGATGCTCGGCCACATGCAGCAGACGCTGGGCGAGCACATCGACGATCTCGACCGCTTCGACCGCCGCAGCACGCACCTTGCGCAGCAGCTGTACGACGAAGCCCTGCAATGCCGCATGCGCCCCTTTGGCGATGCCACGCACGCCTATCCGCGCGTGGTGCGTGACCTGGCGCGTTCGCTGGCCAAGCGTGTGCGCTTTGCCATCGTGGGGGAAGCCACGCAAGTCGATCGCGACATCCTCGACATGCTGGATGCGCCGTTGGGCCATCTGCTGCGCAACGCCATCGACCACGGTGTAGAAACCCCCGAAGCCCGCGAGACGCAGGGCAAGCCCGCCGAGGCCAGCATCACGGTGGAGGCGCGTCACAGCGCCGGCAAGCTGTTGATTACCGTGGCTGATGACGGCGCGGGCATCGACCTGGAGGCTGTGCGCGCCGCAGTGGTGCGGCGCGGTCTGTCGGATGCCGATACCGCCAGCCGCCTGTCGGACCACGAACTGCTCGACTTCCTGCTGCTGCCGGGTTTCTCGATGCGCGAGCAGGTGACGGACCTGTCAGGCCGTGGTGTCGGGCTCGATGCCGTGCACGAGATGGTCAAGGCGGTGCGCGGCACCGTGCGCATCCAGACCGAGCCCGGTCGCGGCACGCGCTTCATGCTGCAGTTGCCGCTCACGCTGTCGGTCATCCGCAGCCTGCTGGTGGACGTGGGTGGCGAGGCGTATGCGTTTCCACTGGCCTACGTGCGGCGCACGCTGGAACTGGCCCGCACCGAGATCGACATGCTCGAAGGCCAACAGCATTTCAACTTTGAGGGCCGCCCCGTCGGCTTGGTGACCGCGCACCAGTTGCTCGGCACGCAGCCGCCCGGCGAGGCGCGCGACAGCGTGCCAGTGGTCGTCATTGGCGAGGGTGCGGAGACGTACGGCATTGCCGTCGACCGCTTCCTGGGCGAGCGCATGCTGGTCGTGCAGCCGCTGGATGCGCGGCTTGGCAAGGTGCGCGACATTGCCGCCGGGGCGTTGATGGAAAACGGCGATGCTGTGCTCATCGTCGACGTGGATGACCTGCTGCGCTCGGTCGACAAGTTGGTACGTGGCGGCCAGCTCGACAAGGTGCAGCGCGGGCAGGGCGTGGCCGTGCAGCAGCGCAAGCACGTGCTGGTGGTGGACGATTCGCTCACGGTGCGCGAGCTCGAGCGCAAGCTGCTGGAGAAGCGCGGCTATATCGTCACCGTGGCGGTGGACGGTATGGACGGCTGGAACGCGCTGCGTGGCGCCCAGTTCGACCTCGTCGTTACCGATATCGACATGCCGCGCATGGACGGCATCGAGCTGGTGACGCTTATCAAGCGCGACGCGGTGCTCAAGTCACTGCCGGTGATGGTCGTGTCCTACAAGGATCGGGAGGAGGATCGCCGCCGGGGCCTGGACGCCGGTGCCGATTACTACCTCGCCAAAGGCAGTTTCCACGATGAAGCACTGCTCGACGCGGTGCATGACCTGATTGGGGAGGCGCGGACATGAACATCGGCATCGTCAACGATATGCCGCTGGCGGTGGAAGCCATGCGCCGCACGATTGCGCGCCGGCCCGAACACCGCGTGCTGTGGGTGGCGACCGATGGTGCGCAGGCGGTGGATTTTTGCGCCGCGCAGCCGCCAGACGTGGTGCTGATGGATCTGATCATGCCGCGCTTTGACGGCGTGGAGGCCACCCGCCGCATCATGGCGTCGAGCCATCCGTGCGCGATCCTGGTGGTCACCAGCAGCGTGGGCGCCAACGCCTGGCGCGTGTACGAAGCGATGGGCGCGGGGGCACTCGATGCCGTCGATACGCCCACGCTGACCAGCGGCACCGATGCCCAGGGCAACCACCCGCTGCTGACCAAGATCGACCAGATCGGCCGCTTGCTGGAAAAGCCCATCGTGCCCAGGCCGCGTGTGAGCACGCTCGTGCGTGACGGCGCCGCGCCGCTGGTGGCCATTGGCGCCTCTGCCGGTGGCCCGACCGCGCTGGCGGCCGTGCTGGGCAAGCTGACGCCGGAGTTTCCGGCGGGCATTGCCGTGGTCCAGCACGTGGACCAAGCCTTTGCCGCCGGCATGGCGGAATGGCTGGACAGCCAGACCGAACTGAAGGTGCGCGTGGCCGTGGAAGGCGATCGCCCGCGTGCTGGCGAGGTGCTGCTGGCCGCCACCAACGACCACATGCACGTACTGCCCGGTGGCACGTTCAGCTACACGCGCGAGCCGGCAAGCACGCCGTATCGCCCGTCGGTGGACGTGTTCTTTCACAGCCTGGTCGAGCATTGGCAGGGCACCGCCATTGGCGTGCTGCTCACGGGCATGGGGCGCGACGGCGCCATCGGCCTGAAGGCGATGCGCGCCAAGGGCTATCACACGATCGCGCAGGACGAGGCGACCAGCGCGGTGTACGGCATGCCCAAGGCGGCGGCGGCCCTGGACGCGGCGCGCGCCATCCTGCCGCTCGGCCGCATTGCCGATGAACTCACAGCGCTCGTACGCAAATGAACGCGGCACGGGCCACGATCGATATCGCATAACCAAAAAAACGGGGAGCATCACATGACCAACCAACCACATGACAGCCCAGGCGGTCCGGAAGACAAGCCCATCCCCGCGGCAGAAGCCGCATTGGAAGCTGCGCGCGCGCTGCTGCGCACGCCGGCCGCGGCCGATGTGCCGGTGATGGTGTTGCTGGTGGACGATCAGGCCATCGTGGCCGAGGCCATCCGCCAGGCGCTGGCCGGCGAAGAGCGCCTCGACTTCCACTACTGTGCACGTTCGGATGAGGCGATGATTGCCGCCATCCAGACGCGGCCCACTGTCATCCTGCAGGACCTGGTGATGCCGGGCACCGATGGCCTGACGCTGGTGCGCGACTACCGCGCCAACCCGGTGCTGCGCGATGTGCCCATCATCGTGCTGTCCACCAAGGAAGAGCCGGTCATCAAGAGCGCCGCGTTTGCCGCGGGCGCCAATGACTATCTCGTCAAGCTGCCGGACCGCATCGAGCTGCTCGCGCGCATTCGCTACCACTCGCGCTCGTACGTCAACCTGCTGCAGCGCGATGAGGCCTACCGCGCGCTGCGCCAGTCGCAGCAGCAACTGCTGGAAGCCAACCTGGAGCTGCGCCGCCTGACCAACTCCGATGGTCTGACGGGCCTGGCCAACCGCCGCTACCTCGACGAATACCTGAGCGCGGAATGGCGACGCGGCGCGCGCGAAGGGACGACGCTGTCGTTCCTGATGATCGACGTCGACAACTTCAAGCTCTACAACGACAACTACGGCCACGTGGCCGGCGACGAGGTGCTCAAGCGCATCGGCAGCACGGTGGAAGCATGCCTGGGGCGACCCGGCGATCTGGCTGCACGCTTTGGCGGCGAGGAATTTGCCGTGGTGCTGCCCGGCACCAGCCCCGAGGGGTTGAAGATGCTGGCCGAGAAGATTCGCAGCGCGATCGAGGCGCTGCAGGTGCCGCACGCGCATTCGTCCACGGGCGGGTACGTGACGGCCAGCGTGGGTGGCGCGGTGGTCAGCCCGGTGCACGACGTGCCGAACACCACCTTGATCGAAGCCGCCGACCTGGCGCTGTATCAAGCCAAGCACGAAGGCAAGAACCGCTCGGTGGTCGGAGCCGGTGCTGGCGCGGGTCGGGGCGTCTAGGTTTCTGCGAGCTGTCGTTCGACCACAAAGGCCTCGAACGCTGCCGGCGGTACCGGCGGGCAGAACAGGTGGCCTTGCCCGTAGTCGCACCCGGCGGCAACGAGGATGGCCTTCTGCTCTTCGGTCTCGATGCCCTCGGCAATGACCTTGATGCGTAGTGCGTGCGCCATGCTCACGATGGCGCTGCACAGCGCGATGTCCTTCGGGTCATGCGCCAGGCTGCGCACGAACGACTGGTCGATCTTGATGTAGTCGATGTCGAAACGCTTGAGGTACGACAGCGACGAGTACCCGGTGCCGAAATCGTCGAGCGCGATGTCGATGCCGGCGCGCCGGAAATCGTGGAGGTGCTCGACCACCCCTGCGTTGTCTTCCATCAACGAGCCTTCCGTGATCTCGACCACGAGGCTGTGTGGCGGGATGCCTCGACGCTCCACGACCTTGGGCCAGGATTCGGCCGTCGACTGGTGGGCGCGAAACTCCACCGGTGACTTGTTCACCGACACCTGCAGCGTGCTGTCGAGCGTGGCGTGCCAGTGCGTGAGTTGGTCCAAGGCCTGATTCAGGACCCACTTGCCGATCTCGACGATCAGCCCACTGTCTTCGGCCACCGGAATGAAATCCGCCGGATCGATTTCGCCGCGCATCGGGTGCGTCCAGCGGATCAGCGCCTCCGCCTTGCGCACCTTGCCGGTGTGCATGTCGACGATGGGCTGGTAGTGCACCGCAAGCTGGTCTTGCTCCAGTGCCACGCGCAGGTCGCTCGTGATGCGCAAGCGCTCCTGCTCCGCGCGCTGCAGTGCCGGGGTGAAGACGGCCCATTGGTTGCGTCCGGCGCTCTTGGCCGCGAACATGGCCTGATCGGCGCGCACCAGCAACGATTCCGCGCTGTCCGCATCGCGCGGGTACAGCGCCAACCCGATGCTGGCCGATACCTCCACGCTTTCCTCGCCCAGCCGCAGCGGTGCGGCAATGCGTGCCAGCAGGGCGCGGATGATGGGCGTGGCGGTGCCGGCATCGGGCAGGTCCGGCAGGATGATGGTGAACTCGTCGCCGGCCAGCCGCGCGACCGTGTCGGTGCCGCGCACGATGGCCGAGATGCGGCGCGCGATCTCCTTGAGCAGGATGTCGCCCTGGTCGTGGCCAAGGGTGTCGTTCACCTCCTTGAAGCGGTCCAGGTCGATGAACAGCAGCGCCAGCTGCGTGTGCGACTGGTGGGCCCGGGCAATCTCCTGGCGCAGGCGATCGTAGAACAGGTGCCGGTTGGGCAGATCGGTGAGCGTGTCGAAGTTGGCCTGCCGCCAGATGACCTCTTCCGCGCGCTTCTTCTCGGTCATGTCGTGGAAGAGCGCCACGCGGCGCGGCTCGCCCAGCGTGCTGCCTGCATAGGTGTCGATGGTCAGCAAGGCCGGGAACTCGCTGCCGTCTTTGCGGCGGATCAGGTATTCGCCGCTCCACGTGCCTTTGTCGGCAACGGCCGTGCGCATGGCATCGATGACCGTGCTCTCGTTGCACTCGGAACGGATGGCTTCGCTGGACTGCCCCTTGAACTCCCGCGCGCCGTAGCCCGTTGTGACGGTAAAGGCCGGGTTGACGTCGACCACCTCGCCGTCGAGCGTCGTCACCATCATCGCTTCGCTGCTCGACGCGTAGACGAGCGAGGCCATGCGCATCTCTTCCAGGTGCCGCTTGCGCTCAGCCATCTGCCGGCGCAGCGTGAGATACAGCAGCCCGATCAGCAAGGTCGAGGCGACGCCTCCGACCATGGCAGTGTGCCGATACGTTTCGAACGGCTCCAGCACTGATGCGACCGACTCGCCGACCAGGAAGTAGAGCCCGATCTCGGGCACATGGTGATAGCCGATGATGCGCTCGATGCCGTCGGTGCCCGAGACCACGCGGTAGCTGCCCGTTTCCGGCGCACCCGGTTCGTTGAACTGGCGCTTGCGCGGCGGCTTCTCCATGCCGACGGTCGGGTTGGGCACCCGGGCGATGATCAGGCCTGAGTCCTTGATGATGGTGGCCACGCCGTCCTTGCCGACGGTGAGCGTGTTGGCAAAGCCCGCAAACTGCTCCGGGCTGACCGACACCACCACCACGCCCGCAAAGCGCCCGGCCTTGAGAATGGGCCGCGTGAACTGGATCGACCACTTCTTCGAGACCTTGCCCTGGACCGGGTCGCTGATGAACAGCGCGTCGCGTCCGCCCGATTCCTTGTGCACGCGAAAGTGCTCACGCTGGCTCAGGTCGAGGCGCTCGGTGACGGGGCCGATGCTGGAGTAGAGCAGCATCCCGTTTGCGTCGATCACGGCTACCTGGAAGGTCAGGTCGCGCACCACTTCCTGTCGCTCGTGGATCACCTGCTCGAACACTTCGCGGCCGGCCAGCCAGCTTGCACGCAGGTCGAGCAGGAATTCCGACACGCGCCGCGTGCTGCCGAGCGAGTACTCGCCAAAGGCTTGCGCTTCGACTTCGGTCCGGGCTTCCGCATCGCGGATCAGGCGGTCGTGCTCTTTCGTGAGTTGGTGGAACGTGAACCACCAGATGAAGACCAGGCATGCCACCGCCCCGAGGTTGAGCGGTGACAGCAGCCCGCGCAGCCCAAGGGCGCCCCCTGGCCGCCACCGCCGCCCTGACGTCGTGCCATCTAAAGCCTTCGATTGCGCCGCGGCCATCCCCACTCCAGGGTGTGCTTATCCATGTGTCTCCGGGGCCAGTCGTCTCTGGGGGACGTCTTGCGGCCCGGGGTCTCGGCAACTCCATGCACATCACTCTATATCGGAGCAGATCACATGTGTCTTAAGCCAAACGGTAGGGGGGAGGCGGGAGAAACGCAATCGTTTGCCCGGACACGCGCTTCTTGGGGCTGGTGTTTGGGCGCAACGTTTCGCCGTGGCGGGTTCAGCGCATATTGTCGAGCACGCCGCGCGCCCGGGCGCGGGGGAGGTTGGCAACGGGCGCGGTGCCTACCTCGCCTGAGGTACGCGCCGCCATGCACCTGCGAATCACCGCCCAGTACGACGGTGCGACGCAGCGGGCGTGCGCGTAGTAGCCACGCTGTGTCAGCAACCGGTGCAGGGCCGGCAGCCGATAGGATGGCACGCTCGCAGCCAGGTGGTGTTCAACGTGAAAGTTCACCCGGTTCGGGCCGATGAGCAGCCGCCCGAGCGGTCCGGCCAGCGTGGTACCGGTGTTCTCGCGCGGGTCGCGCGAGAGGTGGTTGGGCACGCCGCCGTGCTCGCTCATCACCCGCACGCGCACCAGCAGCGGAAACACGAACACCATGCCAATCCACCAGCAGGCATAGACCTGCGGAACGCCCAGCGCCCACAGCGTGCCGAGCAGCACGCCATGCGAGACCAGGACCGGGGCGGTGGTCTTCCAGTGGAAGGTCTGTACCTGATAGACGAGGTTCTTCACGCCGTTGATGCCCGACACGTCTCGCAGGAGCTTGCGGGCAAGGCTCGCCCGTGTGGCGGGGTAGCCTTGCACGAAGGCGAGGTCAGGGTCATTGGCGGTGCCGGCGGTGCGGTGATGTTCCAGGTGGCCTTTGCGATACGCCTGGTAGGGCACGTTGGGCAGGCCGCCGAACAGCCACGTGCCCGCCCATTCGTTCATGCGCCGTGAGCGGAAGAACGCCAGATGTGCCGTGTCATGCGTGAGGATGCCCAGCCCCAACGCACGCCCGGCCAGCACGACAGACGCCACACCCCACGCAAGCGGATGCGGCCACACGGCAGGCAGCGCAAACGCCGCGGCAATCAACGCAAAGTTGACCGCCGTGACCCACCATGCGTGCCAGTCCGACGGCGTGGCCAGCACCTTCAGCTCGGTCTTGTCGATGACGTGCAGGACGGACATCGCGCGGCTCCCGTATTTGTTGGTGTCGATCAGCGTGCGTAGAACACAGCCTGCCGCGCTGCCATGTCGCGCAACAGCGCGGGTGGTGTAAAGCGGCGACCATGTTCGGCAGCCAGCCGATCGCACAGCGCAACGAAGGCACCCACGCCCACGCGGTGGATGTGCGATACCGGCCCGCCCCGGAACGCCGGGAAGCCCCAGCCGAGCAACGCACCCACATCGGCATCGCGCGGGTCCGTCACCACGCGTTCGTCCAGACAGCGCGCGGTTTCCACAGCCTGCACGGTGATGAGGCGGTCGACGAGGGTTTGCACATCGGGCTGCGTGGCGGCTTTGGGGTATTCCGTGGCCAACCCTGGCCACAGCGCCTTCTTGCCGCCCTCGGGATAGTTGTAGAAGCCTTGGCCAGCCTTGCGGCCGATGCGGCCCAGCGCCACCATGCGCTCGGCCACGGTTTCGCCCGGGCGCTCGATGTAGGCGATGCCCAGGTCAGCGCGGGTCTGCTGGTTGACCTTGTGGATCAGCTCGCTCGACACCTCATCGATGAGCGCAAGCGGCCCGACCGGCATGCCGGCCTGCATGCCGGCGTTCTCGATCAGTGCGGGGGCAATGCCTTCGCTCAGCATCGCCAGGCCTTCGAGCACGTAGGTGGAGAACACGCGGCTCGTGTAGAAGCCCCGGCTGTCGTTGACGACGATGGGCGTCATGCCGATGGCTTTGACGTAGTCGAGCGCCTGTGCCAGCGTGGCCTGCGTGGTCTGCCGCGCGACGATCACTTCCACCAGCGGCATCTTGTCGACCGGCGAGAAGAAGTGCAGCCCGATGAAGTTGCCTGGCCGCTGACTCGCTTCCGCCAGCCCGGTGATCGGCAGCGTGGACGTGTTGGACGCGAAGATGGCATCGGGTGACAGCACGGCCTCGGCCTGCCGCGTGACATCGGCCTTGATGTCGCGCTGCTCGAACACGGCTTCGATGACGAGTTCGGCGCCGTCCAGATCGGCATAGCGCGTGGTGGGTTTGATGCGTGCGAGCAGCGCTTCGGCCTGCTCAGCATGCAGGCGGCCGCGCTGTACCTGTTTCTCGACCAGCTGGCGCGAGTAGTCTTTGCCGCGCTCGGCGGCTTCCTGCGTGCTGTCGAGCAGCACGACGGGCAACCCCGCCTTGGCGGTGACGTAGGCAATGCCGGCACCCATCATGCCCGCGCCCAGCACGCCCACCTTGGCATAGCGGCGCACCGGTACATCCGCCGGGCGCGCAGCCAGTTTGTTGGCCGCGTTCAGGCTGAAGAAGAGGGTACGGATCATCGCGCGTGCCTCGGGCGAGAGCACGGCCTGCACGAAGTAGCGCGCCTCGGTCTTCAGGCCCGTATCGAGATCGGTGATGAGGCCTTCGTACACGCACGACAGGATGCTGGCGGCGGCCGGGTAGTTGCCGTAGGTCTTCCGCCGCAGCATGGCGTTGGCAGCCGTGAATAGCTGCTGCACGGCGGGGCTGGAGATGCCGCCACCGGGCACCTTGTAGCCCTTGATGTCCCACGGTTGCTGCGCGCGGGTTTGGCCTTCGCTCAGGAGCCACGTGCGTGCGGCGTCGGCTTCTTCTCCGGCATTGACCACCGCGTCGACGATGCCGAGCTTGAGCGCGTCAGCGGACTTGATGCGCTTGCCTTCCAGCAGCATCGGCAGCGCCTTCTGCGCGCCAATCAAACGCGGCAGGCGCTGCGTGCCGCCACCGCCCGGCAGCAGCCCCAGCGTGACTTCCGGCAAGCCGAAGCGCGCACGTGCGTTGTCGGCCGCAACGCGGTAGTGGCAGGCGAGCGCAATCTCCAGCCCGCCGCCCAGCGTGGAGCCGGGCAGGGCAGCCGCCACGGGTTTGCCGCAGGTTTCCAGCTTGCGCAGCGCGCGGTGCAGTTCGCACGTGCGATCGAACAGCGTGGCTGCGTCGTCGCTGGCCTGCAGCCATTCAAGGTCGCCGCCGGCAATGAAGTCCGGCTTGGCGGAGGTGATGAGGATGCCTTTGACGTTGGCATCCGCAATCACCTTGTCGATGGCAGCGAAGAAGGCGGCGCAGGTCTCTCCGCTGAGCACGTTCTGTGCGCGGCCCGGCTGGTTCCACGAGAGCGTGGCGATGCCGTCGGCGTCGATGGTGATGTCGATCATGTCTGCGCTCCCTTAGATGCGTTCGATGATGGTGGCGGTGCCCATGCCCGCGCCCACGCACAGCGTGGCCAGGCCCGTGCTGGCGCCCCGGCGCTCCAGCTCGTCGAGCAGCGTGCCGAGGATCATGGCGCCCGTCGCGCCCAGCGGATGCCCCATCGCGATGGCCCCGCCGTTGACGTTGATGCGGTCGTGCGGCACGGCCATGACCTCCATGAAGCGCAGTACCACGGAGGCGAAGGCTTCGTTGAGTTCGTACAGGTCGATGTCCGACGCACGCATGCCGGCGCGCTTGAGCGCCTTCTCGGCGGCGTAGGAGGGGCCCGTCAGCATGATTGACGGCTCCGAGCCGATGCTTGCAAAGCTGCGGATGCGCGCGCGCGGCTTGAGGCCCGCGCGCTGGCCAGCCTCGCGGCTGCCGATCAGCACGGCTGCGGCGCCGTCGACGATGCCCGAGCTGTTGCCGGCGTGGTGCACGTGTTCGATGCGCTCCAGCTGCGGATAGCGCTGGCGGATCACGGCGTCGAAGCCGTACTGCTCTCCGAGTTCCGCAAACGACGGTTTGAGTTGCGCGAGCGTGTCTACGGTGGTCTGCGGGCGGATCATCTCGTCGCGCTCGAGGATGGTGAGGCCGTTCTGGTCGCGCACCGGCACGATGGAGCCGGTGAACCGGCCTGCCGTGGCCGCGGCATGTGCGCGGCGATGGCTCTCGGCGGCGTAGGCGTCGACATCGCGGCGGCTGTAGCCAGACTGGGTGGCGATGGTGTCGGCTGACACGCCCTGCGGCACGAAGTACAGCGGAATGGCTGCGGCCGGATCGACCGGCCACGCGCCGCCGCTCGCGCCCATCGGCACGCGCGACATGCTCTCCACGCCGCCGCCGATGGCGAAGTCGCTCTGCCCGGCCATTACCTGCGCGGCGGCCATATTGCAGGCCTCCAGGCCGGAAGCGCAGAAGCGGTTGATTTGCACGCCAGCGGTCGTCTCGGCATAGCCGGCGGCGAGCACCGCCACGCGGCCGATGCAGGCGCCTTGTTCGCCCACGGGTTCCACGCAGCCGAGCACCACGTCATCCACCAGCGCGGTGTCGAGCTGATTGCGATCACGGATGGCGCGCAGCGCGGTGGCGGCCAGGCGCAGCGGCGTGACGCCGTGCAGGCTGCCATCTTTTTTTCCCTTGCCGCGCGGCGTGCGCACGGCGTCGTAGATATAGGCTTCCATACGGTTCGATCCTTGGTGTCGTACTCGTCAAAGGGTGCGGGCGATCAGCTCTTTCATGATCTCGTTGGTGCCGCCGTAGATCTGCTGCACGCGCGAATCGGCCCACGCGCGGGCGATGGGGTATTCCCACATGTAGCCGTAGCCGCCGTGCAGTTGTACGCAGCGGTCCATGACCTTGAACTGCAGGTCGGTCGTCCAGTACTTGGCCATCGATGCGGTGGCCGCATCGAGCTTGCCGGCCAGCTTCAACGCAATGCACTGGTCGACAAACACGCGGCCGATCTGCACTTCGGTTTTCAACTCCGCCAGCGTGTGGCGTGCGGTCTGGAAATCGAGGATGGATTTGCCGAAAGCCTGGCGCTCGCGCACATAGCGCAGCGTCCAGTCGAGCGCGCCTTCTGCGGATGCAATGGCGCTGATGGCGATCTGCAGACGCTCCCACGGCAGCTCCTGCATCAGGTACGCAAAGCCGCGATGCTCTTCGCCCAGCAGGTTGGCGGCGGGCACGCGCACGTTGTCGAAGAACAGCTCTGCCGTGTCCTGTGCCTTCATGCCAACCTTTTTCAGGCGCTTGCCCTTGCTGAAGCCATCCATGCTCGTGTCCACCACGAACAGGCTCGTGCCCTTGGCGCCGCCTTCCGGCGTGGTGCGTGCGACGACGATCACCACATCGGCGTGCCAGCCGTTGGTGATGAAGATCTTCGAGCCGTTGAGCACGTAGTGGTCGCCGTCGCTGCTGCGTGTCGCGCTGGTGCGCACGCCTTGCAGGTCGGAGCCGGCGCCGGGCTCGGTCATGGCAATCGCGCCGATCATCTCCGCGCTCGCCAGCTTGGGCAGGTAGTGCTGCTTGAGCGCCTCGCTGCCGTAGTGCAGCAGGTAGGGGGCGACGATTTCCGAGTGCAGGCCAAAGCCCAGGCCGGTGGCACCCGCGCGGGCGATCTCTTCCATCAGCACCGTGCTGTAGCGGATGTCGGCACCGGCGCCACCGTACGCCTCGGGCATGCTGGCGCAGTGGTAGCCGGCGGCAGCGGCTTGCTCCCAGATGGCGCGGTCAACGTAACCCTGGTCTTCCCAGCGCTCGTGGTGGGGCAGGACTTCTGCATCGATGAAGCGGCGGACGGATTCGCGAAAGGTGTCGTGTTCTGCGTCGAACAGCGTGCGGGCAATCATGACGGCTCCGGGTGAGGGGCGGATGGTTGCCGTATTTCAGCAAGCGCGTGACAATTTCGGTTGATTTGAATCGCCACGTTCTTGATATGAATCGCCAGTCGAAAGCCGCCTCCAAACGCTCGCACCGTCCCGAGCGCGCCCGCATCGCTATCCTGCTGCCGCCGCGCCTGTTTGCGGGCTACGTGTTCCTCACGCAGGAGATGTTGCTGGTGGCTGGCACCATGCAGGCGCGCAGCGTAGATGTGATGGGCAGCCGGTTGTTTGAGATCGATCTGCTGTCGGCAGACGGGCAACCCGCCATCAGTTTTGCCGACATGGCCGTGCCGGCGAGTGGCGGATTGCGCACGGCCGGCCCGCATGACGTGGTGATCGTGCCCGGCCAGTTTGCGCCGCAAGCGGGGCTGGAAGGCGAGGAGGCGCTATTTGCCGATTGGCTGCGCGCGCAATACGACGCCGGTGCGCTGGTGGTCGGCCTGAATGCCGCACCGCTGTTCGCCAAGGCGGGCTTGCTCGACGGCCGCCGCGCAACAGGGCTGGCGAGCGAGCGCGCCTGGTTCGCCCGACACTTTCCCGATGTGCAGTACACGCCGGACAAGCCACTCGTGGTGGATGGCCGCCTCATCACCGTGAGCGGGGTCAACCCGGCCGTGGATGCGTGCGCCTATGTGATAGACCACTGCCGAGGTGCGGGCGCATCGCGGCGTCTGTTGCGTACGGCGCTCACGCAGTCGCTGCCGTCTTACGAGCACATGGCTGTGTGGACGGCGCAGTTCAAGCGCCACGGCGATGCGGCCGTGCTGGCCATCCAGGAGATCGTGGAACGGGAGTTGGCAGCACCGCCCACGTTGGCGGAGCTGGCCGCCCAGGCGGCGATGAGTGAGCGGACCCTGACACGCCGCTTTTCCGCCGCCACCGGCAGCAACCTGCGGCGTTACGCGGCGGCGTTAAGGCTGGAGCTGGCGGCCTTCCTGTTGCGCACCGGCAGGCAGTCGCTGGATCACATTGCGGATGAATGCGGTTTTGGCAGCGTCAGTGCGCTCAGCCGTGCGTTTGCAGCGGGCTACGGCAGCAGCCCGCTGCGTTACCGGGCGCAACAGCGGGGTGGCCCGGCGTAAGTGCTCGCGTACACATCACGGACGAAACAGGTCGTAGCCGGCCAGCAGCACAACACCTGCCAATGCCGTGAGCGCCAGCGAATGTTGGCCGAAATACAGCAACGCGGCGGCCAGCCAGCTGGCCGCAAAAAAAGCACTCATGCGGTTCATGATCACCCCTGATTGTTATGTGAATGGAGCGGCGTGTTCGGCACATCGCGTGTATCACGCGTGCTGGAAGCGATACTCCTGGGTCTTGCCGCCGTAGCCATACGCTGCAGCGCGGACGTCCTGTACATAGATATAGGACTCCTCGTGCAGATTGCCGAGCAACGCCGCAAAAGCCTCGAACGCCTCGGCGATGTACTGCGCCTTCTCCGCCTTGGTGTTGGTTTCGTCCGTGACCTTGATGTCGAAATAGACGCTGTGCTTGCCCTGCGCAGCGAGCGTCTGCCCGCCGACAATCCAGTCCGCCGGGTCGACGTAGTCGATGGCGATGGCCGTGACTTTGGGGTCTTTGCCGAGGATGCGGGAGGTGAGTTCCAGCAGCGTGGTGGAAATCTTCTGCGTCATTTGCGCAGAACGCTGGGCACTGACTTTGACGTGGAGGATCGGCATGATAGCTTCCTTTATTGGTTAGCAATGCAACTATATGAGCCAAAAAAAAACGCTCAGCTCAGGGTTGAGCGCACACCTCGGATTTTCGACACCGTATCGGTGAACTCCGCACTGCCCAACACGCGCTTTAGGCGGGCAGTGACTGCACCACTGGCCTCGTTCAGTGCCGCCCCGATCTTCATTGCCTCGGGCGTCGGGAAGATCGCAGTCTCGCGGCCGTCGGCTTCTGTCTTGCGGCGCTCGATCAGGCCCTTGGCTTCCAGGCCATCCAGCGCACGCGTTGCCGTGGGGCGCGTGACGGACATCGCTTCCGATAGCTCGCTTTGCAGCATGCCTGGGCGGTCGACGATCGCTCTCAACATGAAGCCTTGTGGAGGTGTCAGGTCGAAGGGGGCGAAGGCATCTGCCCAGACGCGTTCCAGCTTGCGGGCCAGTGCGGAGGTGTTGAAGTAGAGGCAGTGGTCAAACATGGTGAGTTGGATGGTAGGTATTTTTAGTTAGATATGCAACTTGTTTTTGGTTTTGTTGTTGGTCCATCTCTCGTATCGTCCCCTGCCGGGGCCGAAAGGGAGGCAAACCACCAAGACCAAGAATCAAAAATAAACCGTAGCACTAGCCCGGAACGTCCGCGGCGCGCCCTGCGCCAGAATGAACCCCCAACTCGGCAACCAATACTTTTCATTGGTCAGGTTGTCGACATTGAACCGCAACGTCACAGGTTTGCCACCCACCTTGGTGGAATACCGCGCCCCCATATCAAACGTGTGATACCCCGGCACGATATTGCTGTTGTTGGCCTCCAACGCCGAGTTGCCGACGTACTGGCCGCCGGCAGACAGCACCAGCCCCGGCATCGCAGGCACTGCATATTCCACATACGCCGTCGCCTTGAACCGCGGTGATCCGTACGCACGCTTGCCAAGCACCGAGACATCGGACTCTGTGTTCTCGGAGTCCATGAACAGCAACCCGCCCAGCACCGTCCAGTCACGCGCGATCTTGCCCCGTGCGCTCAACTCCAGGCCGCGGTAGCGCGTCATGCCGTCTTGCGTGTAGACGTTGTCCGGACGCAGGTATGCCAGGCCCCGCTGCACCTGGAACAGCGCCGCACCCAGGGTCCAGTCGTGCAACTCCGCCTTGGCGCCCACCTCGTATTGCTTGCTCTTGAGCGGGCCGAACACGGTACCGGCGTTCAGCGCCGTGATGGGCGCGCTGGCACCCGCCTCAAGCGATTCCACATAGCTCGCATACAGCGTCATCGGCTGCACGGGTTTGAACATCAGCGCCAGTGTGGGCGTGATCGGTTCGCGGTCGTACTTGGCCGAGATGCTGCCACTCGGCGTGTAGCCGGTCTGGCTGAAGCGCGTGTAGCGCAGGCCGCCGAGCACCGACCACTGTTCGTTGAACTTGACGGTATCGCTGGCGAAGACCGAGGTCTGGTTGATCTTCGACGTGCGGTACATCCCCTCCGATGAAGGCGCCCGCATCAACTGCGCACCCGACGACACGAAGACCGATGGGTTGTACAGGTTGCCTGTGCCGAGGAAGGTGGAAGCGAAGCCGGTAGTAGCCTGCGTCAGGCTCTGCCACGACGTGCCGACCACCAGTTCATGCTCGATCGAACCCGTGCGTACCTTGCCATTGGCCATCACCTGCGCTTGGCTGTATGCATAACGCTGATACGAGCCATATTGCAGCTCGCTGAAGGTGCCGGCGTTGTCGGTCAGCTGGATGGCGCTGTCGGCGTTGCCGCGGTTCTGCTGCGTGTAGCGGTACGACGCGCGTACGTTCCAGTCGGGCGCGGCGGCCCAGTTCAGTTCGGTGCCGACGGACTTGATTTCGGTTTCGTAGTACGAACCGCGCGAGGCCACACGCTGGCTGCCGTCAATGGCGCGCGGCGTGCGCACGAACTCGCTGACCGGCACGCCAAAGTCCTGCCCGGGGATGATGCCGTAGTACGCGCCCTGCACGTTGCGCTGCATATAAAGGCCGTCGAACGACCATTGCAGATCGGGCGTGATGCGCGCATCGAGCGCGAGTGATGCGGAGTCGCGCTTGATATGGCCACCGTCGACAAAGGTGTCGCCTTCTTCATGCACCGCGCCAAGGCGCGCGCCCAGTGCCTTGGTGGGGCCGAAGCGGCTGCCCAGGTCGATCGATTCCTTGAGTGTGCCGCCGCTGGTATAGCCGAACGTGGCGCTGCCGCCAAAGGTGTTGGTCGGGCGCTTGGTGACGAAGTTGGCAATGCCGCCCGGCGTGCCGAAGCCGTACATGAAACCCGACAGGCCCTTGAGCAGTTCCACGCGCTCGAAGTGCTCCAGCGGCACATCGCTGCCCCAGTTGGGCACGGCCATGCCGTCGATCTTGTAGCCCTCCAGCAAGTCGAGCTGCAGGCCGCGGATGGTGATGTTCGATGCCTCGCCAATGTAGCCGTCGTTGTTGGCAGTCACGGACGGGTCACCCTTGAACACCTCGCCAATCGTCTGCGCCTGGCGGTTCTGGATCAGCTCCTGCGTGACGACGTTGATGGAGAACGGCGTGTCGAGCAATAGCTTGTCACCCAGCGCGCCGGTGCTGGCCTGCTTGGCCCCGTACGCCGCCGCTTTGCTGGCGGAGATCTGCGTGGCGGGCAGGTCGACCTGGGCCGAGGTCTGTTGAGCCCAGGCGGGTGCGCCCGCGCTCATGGCCGCGAGCATCCAGGCAAGCTGCCGCGCCAGCGGCGTGACGCGCGGACGTATGACACGCGTGCTGCGGCAAAGGGTGGATCGGCGTGAAACGGCGGCTGGCATGTGATGCTCCCCTGAACTGCGTGTCATTGAAAAACGGCGTGCGCGTGCGCACGCATGCCGCTGAACGGCAGGCGTGGGAACGTGCGGGTGGTTGTGGTTTGTGCTGCTGTTTTGGTGTTACGGCTCTTTGGCCACGCTTGGATGCAGGCCGTTGCCGGCGCGTGCGTTGTTGGCGTCTGCCTTGCGTGCGGGCATCGCCCAGACAGAATCAGGCGCACCCTGGCGCGCCCGGCGCAGCGTGGCTCGTGCGAGGGCGACAAAGCCGCACGCAAGCACTAGCGCGCCCAGGTCGAAACCGGCCACGTTCCACTCGCCGCGCGCGATCGTGCGCAGCAGGTGGCCGCCAGTCACGACGGCATTGGTGATAGGCACGAGCACCGCCGCAATGGCCGCGGCGCTTAGCAGTTCCATCGCGCCGCGCGCTGGCGGTCGTACCAGCGCCCACGCAATCGCCGCGAAGAACACCGTGTAGTACGTCACGCCCGTCGAGCGCTCCGGCCACAGCAGCGCCGCCGGGAACATCGCCATCACACCCACGCAGCAGCCGATGCAGACACCCACCGTGGCGCGCGCCAGCAGTTGGTGCACACGCGGCTGATCGAGCTTGCGCTGCTTGCGGCGCGACTCGATCCACAGCAGGTTGCCCGAATAGAAGACGAACGCGCCGGCAATACCCATCACCAGGTACGCCAGGCGCAGGACGATGTCACCGTAGGTGCCGAAGTGCAGGCCGTAGACGAGGCTGAAGATGGCGTGATTGGTGTCGCGTGCATCGGGCGTCTGATCACTGACGAGCTGGCCGCTGTTGGGTTGGCCGGCGGCGGCGTGAATGGCGACGGAGCCGTAGTCGCCCACCGCGCGTGTGCTGCTGCCGCGCACTTCCGCTACGGCGTTGGCATCACCGATGTGCTGGTAGTGGATCGACTTGACGGTGAAGTTGGGGCCGGCGGTTGCGCGTGCGCGCGCCAGCAGTTCCTCTGCCGACAACATCGATGCCGAACGATTGGCGGCTACCACCGTGCCGGCCGCGGTGGTCACGCGCGGCACGGCATCGAACAGCTTGCCGTTGAGTGCCACGCTGTTGAACACCGTCATCAGCACCACGCTCAGGCACAGCACCGGCGCGGTCATCGCAAAGATCAGGTGGAACGGCAGGCTGAACAGGCCGAGCACGTTGTGCACGTCCATCCAGAAACGCTTGAGGTTGCGCCCGGGGCGCACGGCCAGCAGATCCTTCTTCAGGCGCGGCAGGTGCAGCAGCACGCCTGAGATAAGCGCCACGCCATACAGCACCGAGATCACCCCCATGAAGTACATGCCCATGTCTTCCAACCCCAGCGAGTAGTGCAGCCGGTTCAGGAAGTTGGCCAGTTCCCCCTTGGAAGGTTCGAGCGACAGGTCTTTTGGTGTGGTCTTGCCGGCGGCGAGCTTGCTGCCGGTGGTGGTCTGCCAATCGCCCTTGCTGTTCTGCCAATAGGCGGAGAACTCGGGCTCGCCCTCGTTAGGGAGGATCACGTACGCGCTGGCGGCCGCTGCCGGGTGCGTGCGCACCAGCGTGTTCACGAAATGGTCGACATCCGCCGGCGTGGTGGCAACGGCAGCGTGCTCTGCGCGCAAGGGGTTTTGCCACGCATGCAGCTCTTCATGAAAGACCGTGAGTGCGCCGGCAAAGAACGCGATGAACAGCGCCCAGCCAGCCATCAGGCCGACCCAGGTATGCAGCGTCTGATACAGACGAAGGGTTGCGGATTTCATGGTCAGCCGTCAGATGTGCAACAGGCGCGGCAGCCAGAGCACGCCGAATGACAGGAGGTTGGCCGTGCCGAACGCGGCCCATGCGCGGACGCTGGTCGAGAACAGCACGCTCACGCTGATGAAGACAACCCACAGGGGCAGGCAGACGAGCAGTGCGCCAATGAGGCCGCTTTCCCAGCCGCCCGGCAGCCACAGGATCGCCAGCGTGCACAGCGCAATCGACAGGGGCAGGCCGAGCACCGTGCCGGCCAGCCATTTGGTGCCCATGCCATTCATGGCCGCGCCTCCGCAGCATGGCGGCGTTGCTGCACCCACGCGCCCGCCATCGGCCACAGCGACAGCCCGCCCGCCACCACCAGCAACACGCCGATGGTCGCGCCGGCCCAACCGAGCACGTCGTTCCACAGCACCACGGCAATCGCCGCCATCGCCAGTGCGGCCGCGCAGAGCAAACGGCCGCGCACAAGCGAGCCCGGCGCCAGCAGCGCCTGATTAGGCGAGGCCGCGTACAGGCAGCCTGCGGCCAGCAACCCGAGCAGGAGGGCAACACCGTGCATGACAGAGTTCAGTGGAATCAATAACGCAAATGATAATGATTCGCATTGAATGAGGCAAGGCGATGCGGTGTTGCGTCGTAAGGTAGGGCGATATAGGGAGGCGCCGGCACACCCTCACCGGCGCATGTGGGCGTCAGGACAACGCCTGTTCGACAAAATGCAGGCGGTCCTGCCCCCAGAACATGTCGTCGCCGACAAAGAACGTGGGCGCGCCGAACACGCCGCGCGCCACGGCTTCTTCGGTGGTCTTGCGCAGCGTCTGCTTGACGTGGTCGTCCTGCACCAGCTCCATCATCAGCGCGGGAGAAATGCCGGCGGCCTCCAGCACGGCGGCCAGCTCTTTCAGGTCACCGAGGTTGCGCGGGTGCTCGAACATCGCGCTGAAAATGGTAGCGAGGTAGTTGTGAAACTCGGCATCGCTGCGCAGCTGCATGCCCACGGCACCGCGCATCAGTTGCAGTGTGTTGATCGGGAAGTGCGGGTTCTGCTGGATCGGTACGCCAAAGTATTGCGCCCAGCGCTCCAGATCAATGTTGGAGTACCGGCCTTTGGCGGGAATAGTGGCCGGGCTGCTGTTGCCCGTCGCCTGGAACACGCCGCCCAGCAGCATCGGCCGCCAGACGATCTCCGCGCCCTTGGCTTGCGCAATCTTCGGCAGTTGGTGATACGCGAGGTAGCTGTACGGACTGCCCACATCAAAGAAGAATTCGACCTGCTTCATGCGTGTGTCTCCTTGTGTTGTGATGGTCTTACCAGCGCTCGATCCACGGACGCAGATCCAGCTCATGCGTCCAGGCGTCGCGCGGTTGCGTGTGCAGGTACCAGTAGCTCTCGGCGATGTGCTCGGGGTTGAGGATGCCATCCTGGTCTTTCAGGGCGTAGCGCTCGGGAAAGTTCTCGCGGATGAATTCCGTGTCGATCGCACCGTCGACCACGATATGCGCCACGTGAATCCCCTTGGGCCCCAGTTCGCGCGCCATGCTTTGCGCCAGCGCCCGCAGCGCATGCTTTGCGCCCGCGAATGCCGCAAAGTTGGCCGATCCGCGCATCCCCGCTGTCGCACCGGTAAAGAGAATTGTGCCGCGCCCGCGCGTGACCATACGCTTGGCCACCTCGCGCCCGGCCAGGAAGCCGGAGAAGCATGCCATCTCCCAGATCTTGAAGTACTTGCGGGCGGTCTCTTCCAGAATGCTGCTCGGCACGTTGGCGCCGATGTTGAAGACCATGACCTCGATCGGGCCGACGTCGCGCTCGATGTCGTCCACGAGCTTGATGACGTCTTCCTCCTTGCGCGCATCCGACGCGAAGCCGAGCGCCTGGCCGCCTTCCGCATGGATCGCCTCGACCAGCGGTTGCAGCTTGTCGGCCGAGCGGCGTGTGACGCAGGCAACCAGGCCCTCGCGCGCAAAGCGCTTGGCGATGGCGCCGCCCGTGGCGTCTCCTGCACCGATGACGAGTGCTGCCTGCTTGCTGCTTGTCTCCATATCCACCTCGTTTATAAAATAACGGTCGTTACCGTAACGAACGTTATGATACTGGTTGCATAGTGTCAAGCCAGTCGAAGTGCAGGGATAGAGATGCGATACCAACCGGGTCACAAGGAAGAAAAGCGCAAGGAGTTGCTCAAGGCAACGGCCCGCAAGGTCAAGGCGACTGGCTTTGCCGGGACGGGCGTGGATGCGCTCGCGCAGGCTGCCGGCATGACCAGCGGCGCGTTCTATAGCCACTTCGGGTCCAAGTCGGATTGGCTCAAGGCGCTGATCGAGGCCGAACTGGCCGCCAGCCGCGAGATGTGGGCCGGCAATCCGCACGACACGGCGGAGGACTGGCTGCGTTTTGAACTGGACCGCTACCTCAACCTCGCCCACGTGAAGCATCCCGAGGCGGGTTGCGCGGTACCTGGGTTAGCGGCAGAGATTGCGCGCGCAGACACCTCCGTGCGCGCGCTGTATCAAGAGGAAATGCGCAAGGGCCACGCGGTGCTTGCGCAGCGCCTGGGCGATGGCGACGCCGCGTGGGCGATGATCGCGCAACTGGTGGGCGCCATCCACATCGCCCGGGCCATGCCGGACGAAGCCATGCAGCAGATCATCATCGAAGCGAGCAAGCGGTTTCTGCAGGACGCAGTGACGCGCTTGGCCGCCAAGGGTTAGCGCACTACTGCAGATTGCCCCAGCGGGGTACAGCGGGTTCCGCATTGGCCCATTGCCAGGTGTTGCCGTTCTGGCAGGCGTAGATGGTGTAGCCGGGTGCCGTCTTGGGTGCGTCGCCGTCCTGCACGGTGAGGATCGCCTCGCGGCACGTTGCCAACGGCGTGGTGAAGGTGCGCACTAGCACCACCTTGCCGTGCGCCTTGGTGATGCCCATCAGGCGTTCCAATGACCAGTTGAGCGAAGGCGTGCCGTCACTGAGCCGGCCGACGGCGGTGGCCAGCGCATCCTGTTCACTGGCTGCCCACTTGCGTGTGGCGTACTTGATCGAAGCATCGGTGGCCGCGTTGACCGTGACCGCCACGCCATAGGCCACTGCCGGATTGGCCGTCACCGCGCCGCTGGCCACACCTGCCGCCGCGCCCGTCAGCGGCCCGACCGATGAACATCCGGCAACCAGGCCAGCGCAACCCAACAGAAGCCAGCGCAACGTCCTCATTGCAGCGAACCCCATCGCGCGGTGGCCGGCTCGGCGGTGGCCCATTTCCACTGCTTGCCGTCGTTGCAGATCGACGCGATGAAGAAGTCGACCTGTGTGGCCTCGCCGTCCACGGTGAAGAGAATCTCCTTGCAGCTGACGAGCGGCCCGTTGATCGAACGGGTGACGACGACACGCCCGCGTTCATCGGGCTCAAGGGGAATGCGGTGTTTGATCTGCCAGTTGCCGACGGTGTTGTCAGGCAGTGCGCCTGCAATCTGGGCAATCTGATCTTGTGTTTCGGTATGCACGACGCGCTGGCTGTGCTGCAGCGCTGCGCGGGCGCCGGCTTGCACGCCCAGGCCGATACCGGTGGCCACTGCGGCGTTGTCGGTCACCTTGGCAGCGAGGGCCGCGCCACCGACACCGGCCGCGGCCGTCGTACCTTCTGACATGAGAGAACTGCAGCCGCTGAGGACAGGCGCGCTCAGGGCGAGGGCACAGCCCAGCATCCGTGCGGATGTGAACCAAGGTGTGCGCATGGGGGGCTTCCAAATCTGCAACGCGCTTGATTCTAAGGGATGTCACTGCCCGGAAACGGTTGTGTGGCGCGGATTCCCACAATTGTTTTCAGTTGGCGCGGGTCACCTATACTGTTTCGCCCAACGTCAATCCGTGCGCTTCCACCAGTTCTCCGCTGGTGATGGCGGGTGGTGTTACTAGCAGCGCATCGAATGTCGCCAGCGCGCGCTGTACGGGTTCGGAAGCCATGTGCGCCTTCCACGCAGCCCGGTCGCGATAGACCTCGTGCATGAGAAACACGTCCGGCTCGTCATGCGCGCGATAGAACGAATACGCCAGCGTACCGGGCTCCTCGCGCGCCAATGCCACCAACATTGAGAGCTGCTGGCAGAGGGCGTCGACGGTTTCGGGCCGCGCCCGCAGTCGAACGATCAGCAGATACATGCTTCACCTCAGAGTTAGGAAGACGGGGCTGCCATCTTTCCTGGTCAGGCGAGCGAGGTCTTGTAGAAATGCGTCTTCGATTGCGCATCTTGTCGATAGCGCAATGGCGATTGCCCGGTGAGCGATCGAAACTCCCGATTGAACTGCGGCTGGTCGTAGTAGCCATGCGCGAGTGCGGTGTCGAGCAATGGCAACTGCGGATGCAGATGCAAGGCGCGCACCGTGTGCTGGAACCGTACCAGCCGCCGGAACGCGACCGGCGGCAATCCTTCCGCCGCCAGGAAGCGGCGCTCCAGCTGCCGCCGGCCAAGGTGCAAGCGTGCGGCCAGCGCATCGATGGAGGTGGTATGCGGCGCGGCATAGAGCGCGGCAACCGCTGCCGTCACCTGGGCATCGGCGTGCGCGGGTGCCAGCCGTGTAAGCAGAAACGCATCGATCAATGTGACGCGCTGCGAGAAATCGGCGGCCTGCGCCACCTGCTCGCGCCAATCGAGCGCTTCGCGGCCCCACAACGCATCGATCGGCGCCTGTGTATCCAGCAACCGGCCGATGGATTCGCGGACCAATGCACCCCATCGGCCCGCGCGAATCCGTATCGCCGTGAAGCCGATGTCATGGGTTGATGCCAGCGCATACGGCTGCAGCCGTACGCAGAGCATGTGCGCGGAGGGCAGTGCGGCTCCGCTCTCGCTATGAAACGGCTGGCGGTGATGCAGAAATACTTCGGCGCCTGTGCCGGGCAGGAGTCTTGGTAGCGCGATGCGCTCGCCCGGCGCGGCTTCCCAGCTCCAGTAGCGGTCGATGTACGGGCGTAGTGCGGGATGCGGGCGTGCCATCTGCGTTTGCACGGACTCTCCTCTGGGCGGTCGAAATGCCATTGTGTAGCGGGGTGGTTGCCGCTGTCCGCGTTTACGGTTGGCAGAGCGTCTCCAGGTGCGCGGTCAGCGCGTCGAACACCACTCGCACGCGTGTCGGTACCGGCCCGCGCTGCGGGCGGTAGACGTGAAGCTTCCACGATGGGGGCTCGAAGCGCCGCAGCACGCGCACTAGTTCGCCGCGTTCAACATGCGGGCGCAGCAGGTACTCCGAGGTTTGCATGAAGCCCAGGCCCGCGCACGCGGCTTGCACCTCGGTCTCCGGATCATCGGTTACGAAGGCCGTGTGGCGGGGCTGGATCTGGGTGTCACTACGGAAGGCCCACGGCCAGGCACGGCCATCGGTGCGGTTGATGAGCGTGGTGACCGGCAGCGCCAGCAGTGCGTCGGGCGTCTTGGGTTCGCCCACGCGGGCAAGCAGCGCGGGCGCGGCCACCACCCATAGCGGCACGCTGCCGATCGAGCGCGCCACGAAGCGGTTGTCGCCGATGAAGCCAACGCGCACGCCCACGTCGATCTGCTCATCGACGACAGCGGACGGGGTGTCTGACAGGCGAAGGTCTGCGACAAGGCCGGGGTGTTGCTGCATCAGCGCCGTCAGCACGGGCATGACATAGGTGCGCCCCACGTGCGAAGGCGCCGTGACACGCACGATGCCGCCCGCTTCTGCCGCCTTGGCCGACGAGGCATCGAACAGGCCATCGACGGTCTGCAGCGCGGTCTGCGCCTGTGCGGCGAAATCCTGCCCGTAGCGCGTGATCTGCACGCTGCGCGTGTTGCGGTGAAAGAGCGTCTCGCCCAGAGCGTCTTCCAACTCGCGCACCGCTCGCGTGACGGCCTGCGGCGATACGCCGAGCCGGGCAGCCGCTTCTCGAAACGTCGTCGCACTGGCGGCGGCGGTGAAGATGCGCAGCAGTTCAAGCCGGTCTTGCATGGCAACCCCTTGAATTCCAGAAATAGGAATTTTGTTTGCCGGATTATTCCATTTATTTGCTGCGCGGGCCTACCCATACTTGGCTCCAAGCCTGGCAGCGCCGACGGATTGGACGATTCAGCGGGCGCCAGATCAACAGAACTCACGGCAAGGAGCCGGCAATGAACGCAGCAACCCAAACCAACACGCAATCCACGCAATCCGCACAACTGAAGGACAAGGTCGCCCTCGTGACGGGCGCCAGCTCGGGCATCGGGCACGCTTCGGCCATTGAACTGGCCAAGCGCGGCGCCAAGGTGGTCGTGGCCGCACGGCGCAAGGCAGAACTCGACGCGCTGGTGCAGACGATTCGCGCACACGGCGGTGAAGCCACCGCCATTGAAGCGGACGTCACGCGGGAAGACGACATCCGCAATATGGTCGACTTCACCGTCAACACCTACGGGCGCCTGGACATCGCCTTCAACAATGCCGGCACCGAAGGCGTGTTCGCGCCCCTCACCGAGCAGACCGACGCCACCTACGACAAGGTGTTCGATCCGAACGTGCGCGGTGTTTTCCACTCGATGAAGTACGAGGCCGAGGTGATGCTCCGCCAAGGCTCAGGCAGCATCATCAACAACGCATCGATGGGCGGTGTGATCGGCTTTGAGAACGCGGGCCTGTATATCGGCACCAAGCATGCGGTGATCGGCATGACGAAGACGGCATCCATCGAATGGTTCCGCCGGGGCATCCGCGTCAACGCGCTGGCACCGGGGCTGATCGAGACACCGTTCCACCATCGGGGCATCTGGCCGTCGGCTGAGGCCATGTATGACTTTGCCGCCGGCACACCAGCCGGCCGCGTTGGCAGCGCGCAGGAAATGGCGACGATCGTGGCCTTCCTCGCCTCGGACGATGCGAGCTTTGTGTCGGGCCACGCACTGGTGGCCGATGGTGGGTATTCGGTTGCCTGAATCGGGTGATCTATGCGGCGGAGCGCTCGCCTTCGCCGCACATCTGCCGTCGATAACGTTCCGGCGAGAACCCGACCTGCTTGCGGAACATCGCAATGAACGCCGAGGGTGTTCCATAACCCAGCGCCAGAGCAATGTCCTGCACGGAGCGATCTTCCTTGAGCCACACCAGCGCGCGCAGCAGACGCACGCGGTTGCGCCACTGCACGAAGCTCATGCCGAGTTCGGCCTGGAAGCGGCGTGCAAGCGTGCGCTCGGTGCTGTGCACGCGCTCTGCCCAGGCTTGCAGCGTGGTGTTGTCGGCGGGCTCCAGGCGGATGGCCTGGAGAATGGGTTCGAGCTGGCGGTCCTGGCTGTCGGGCAGATAGCTGTCGGTGTGCTCGGCGCGGGTGAGCAGTTCGAGCATCAACTCGAACTGGCGCAAATCCCAGGCGTCTTGCATGACCGACACGCGGCGCGCGGCAAAGTCTTCAAACAACGCGCGCACCAGCGGCGTTTGCGCAATCAGGCAGCCTGTCGCGGGCAGGCGCTCGGCCAGTGATTGGGCCACGTACACCGAGATGAAATCCGTCGCCTGCCGGATCGATGCGGAATGCGGCACGTTGGCCGGCACCCAGATCAGGTATTCCGCCGGCGCCGTCAGCTTGTGTGCGTCCACGGTCGCCTCCATCAGGCCGAGGCTGATGCGGCAGAGCTGGCCCCAAGGATGGGTATGCGGCTCAACGGCGGTCTCGGGCTCGAAGTGGTTGTAGCGGAAATAGAACGGCACGCCTTTCGGCACGTGCAGATCGGCTTCGCGGTAGGCAGAGGCGGTGTACATGTTGTCGCCTTTGATACGTCAGATTGTCTGGTTCGCATTATATGTTCCGAACCAGACATCACTACACTTCGAACATCGTCTGACAACGGAGGCCGCTGTGCCTGTGCTGTATCCCCTGCTGGCGGTGTTGATCTGGGCTGCCAACACCATTGTTTCGAAGGCGGCGGCCGGTGTGCTGGACCCGGCGGCCATCTCGCTCTATCGCTGGTTGCTGGCGGCGTGCGTGCTCACGCCGTTCTGTGTGCGGCCGCTGTGGCGCCAGCGTGCGGAGGTGGCGGCGCAACTGCCGCGCTTTGCCGTGCTCGCGCTGCTGGGCATGGTGATGTACCAGTGCCTGGCGTACTACGCTGCGCACAGCACGAGCGCCACCAACATGGGTGTGATCGGCGCGTTGATCCCGATGCTGGGGCTCATCATCAACCTGGTGGTGTTCCGCCAGCCGGTGGGCGTGCAGGCAGTGACGGGCGTGGTGGTGTCGCTGCTGGGCGTGCTGTATCTGCTTGGCCGGGGGCATCCGGCCACGTTCCTCGACGGCGGCGTCAACCGCGGTGACGTGCTGATCCTCATCGGCGCGACCGCGTACGCGCTGTACAACATCCTCTATCGCCGCTGGGCGTTGCCGTTCGGGCAATGGCTCAACCTGTATGTGCAGGTGCTGATTGCCGTGGTGTTTCTGGTGCCGCTGGCCTTCACGGCGCAGAGTCTCGCGATTCCGCGTCAGGGCATCGGGCTCGTGGTGTTTGCGGGTATTGCTTCGTCGATCGCCGCGTCGTATTTGTGGATGCTGGGTTTGAAGCGCATCGGCAGCGAGCGCACGGCAGTGCTGATGAACCTGATGCCCGTTTTCACGGCGGCCATGGCGGCGGTGATACTGGGCGAGACCGTGCGCAGCTATCACTGGATCGGTGGTGGGCTCGTGCTGCTGGGCGTGAGTCTGGCGCAGGGCATTGTCCGCCTGCCTGTTGGACGTTCAGGCGCCCGAGCTTGAGCCCGCACTGATTTCACCCGGCGCAGCGCGAGGGTTGGCGGTAAAATCGAACGCACGACGGGCGTGCTTGCAGCGCCCGTCTCGTGTTCGAGAACCCCATTCGCCTGACCCTTGCCAGACCATGAAGCGCAGCGCCGGAGCCGTCACCGTTGATGATGTTGCCGCGCATGCGGGCGTGTCCATCAAGACCGTCTCGCGCGTGCTGAACCACGAGCCCAACATCAGCGAGAAGACGCGCGCCAAAGTGGTTGAGGCGATGCAGACGCTCGACTACCGGCCCAACCCCGCGGCCCGGCGGTTGGCCAGCAAGCGCGCCGACATCATCGCGCTGGTCTACGACAACCCCTCCGACAACTACATCGTCAACATCCAGCACGGCGCGCTCGAAGCCTGCCAGGCGCTCGACTACAGTCTGCTGCTCACGCCCTGCAACTACCGCGATCCGAACCTCGCCGAGCAGATCATCCAGAGTGTGCGCCAGCGCGCGCTGGCGGGGCTGATCCTCACGCCGCCGGTGTCGGATGTGGCGTCGTTGGTGCATGCACTGGACGAGGCTGGTGTTGACTACGTGCGGTTGGCGCCTGCCGATCGCCAGCACAAAGGTTTGTCCGTCAACACCGAAGACCGTGCCGCCGCGCGCGATATGACGTTGCACTTGATCGGCCTGGGGCATCGCCGCATCGGCTTTGTGGTGTGCGATCCGGACCACGGTGCGGCATATCAACGCGTGTTCGGCTACCGCGACGCGATGGCGCAAGCGGGTATCGCCGTCGATGAGCGCTTGGTGGAGCAGGGCGAGCACTCGTTCGAATCTGGCGTGGCCTGCGCCGAGCGGCTGCTGTCATGTGAGCCGCGCCCGACCGCCATCTTTGCCGGCAACGACGATATGGCCGCCGGTGTACTGCGTGTGGCGCAGGCACGCGGCATCAAGGTGCCGGAAGAACTCTCTATCTGTGGCTACGACGATACACCGCTCTCGCGCCAGCTCTGGCCGGCCCTCACCACCGTGCGCCAGCCGATTCAGGCGATGGCGCATGCGGCCGTCGAGCAGCTCATCGCAATCCACCGCCCGCATCTGCCCGGGCTGAAGCCCCACTCGGTGCACGAGAATCTGCAGTACGAACTGGTGATTCGCGAATCAACCTGTTCGCCAGCGCGCTGAGGCATTGGCCCGGAGGCGACTGCGGCATGACGTCAAGCGATTGCCGTCAACCCAATGTGGCGGCCGCATGAGGTGCGGCGGGCAATTGGTCAACCCACCCGTCGGAGGGTGGTGGCGCGCATATTCGGGCGGTTATGTTAACGAGTCGTAATCTATTGGTATTTTGTTGGTCCGAGACGGACATAGTCCTTGAGGTTTCGCTCAAAAATATCGAGAATTGCCCATCACAGGCTAGGCAATCTTTGGGAAAAGTGACGGAAAAGTCAATGCGTGTAATCCCGTCGACTTCTTCTTCCATTCGCGCGGTTCGTCACCAAGCTGTAACGTCTTCGCGGCCTCATGGCGTGGAGCAGTTTGAGATGCCAGCCAACAGAGCGCGCGGGCCCGAGTGCATAGGATAAACAAGCGCGATTAAAAAAGTGATCTCGGGTGCGGTTGTTTGCAAATGATTGGCAGTTTTTCAGGACGGAAAGAAGTGATGAAGAATGATAATGCGGCGGCGTATCGGGACGATGATCTTTTGGGTTTTGATTTGAAAGACTTGATGCTGCGCTGCTGGGAATTGCGTCGACGGATCATTTTGCTTGCCGCCGTTTTTTTTGTGCTGTTTTTTGCGCTTTCCTTCTGGGTGGGTCGTCAATATTCCAGTGAAGGTTTTTTACGCGCACCGCGTAAATTTGCGGAATTCAACGCGCAAAAGGCAGCCTTCTGGGATGGTGAGACGCTGCGTCGTTACCTTGAAGCGAACAAGAAGCTTGACGACGTAAACGGTCGCTATCTGCTTGGGGCGCTGAGCGAGCGCTTTGTGCAGGCGCACCTCCAAGCGGTACAACCCTTGTCCAAGGACGATTTGCGTTACATCACTGACGCAAAGGCTGCGCTTGAGGCTGTTGGCATCCTAGGTTTCTCGATTTCGTTCAAGGCTCAGTCACCGGAAAATGCCCAGGCGCGTGTTCAACTGCTGGGTGATTTCGTCAAGGACACCATGCTGAACGAAGATCTGCTGGATGCGATTGACACTAAAGTCGGTGAAACCAAGGCGAAGAAACAGCAGATCGACAACCAGATCATCCAAAAGCGATTGGCTTTGGCGCAAGCCGCTGCCCGACTTGACGCGGCGCGCGCCATCGCAGGCAAGTATCCCGAGGCGTCCAAGATGGAAGCGCGCCAGTTGCTCTCGACGGGCAACGACAATGATTCCTCACGCTACCTGTCTCCCGTCGCGCAGCTCGTCGGGATCGAGACCGAGATCGCCAACCTGAAGTCGCAGTTGACGTTGCTGGAGCGCGATGCCGACCAGAATGCACTGCGCAACGAGTTTTATGAACGGATTGATCAGCGTAGCCGACAGGTGCAAACCGGCAATGGCTTGCTGGCTGAGTTCGTGAAGATCGGCCAGGACGTCTTCAAGGGCAAGAATCTTCAGGACGACAAGACGCGTGAGGTCTACAACCAGATCATGCTGGTCGCTGAGCAGATGCGTACCAAGCACATTTCGGAAGCGCGATTCGTGTCGGGCCCTACATTGCCGGACACCCGTTCTGGCCCAGGTGCCTTGGTTCTAGCCCTGTTGTCGCTGATTGGCGGGATTGCACTGGCGTCCGCGATCACGTTGTTGCTGGACAAGGTACGCAAGCCCAATACCGATAGCGAGCAGGCCGAAGAAGAGATCGGCCACGAAGATAATCTGAGGCCCGTTCGCGCCGCCTGATCTTTCTGCGCTTGACAAAAAAAAGCCCGGCTACCATGCCGGGCTTTTTTTATCTGGGCTACCGCGTGTTTTTGATTAACGCGTACAAATCATCCTGCGGGTCATAGCCGATCAGCTTGCGGCCGGTCTCAAGACCCCAGTCCATCCCGCGGTTGTTCGATACGCCGTTCACGACGATGGCCGGTGCCGGCCAGCCAGCGGGGTCCGCCATAACGGAGCGCAGGAACAGCCGTCGCAGATCGGCATTCGACAGCCACATGTTGCGGAACCAGCGCAGCGCAATGCGGCTGGCTTCATCGGGCACTTCGGTGGGCACGGGCGTATCGGCGGTGCCGGAGTAGTTGATGTCGTTCGGGTCGTTTTCATCTGGCAGTGCCCAGCCGATGCGCAGCGACACGATTGATAGCTTGCCGCCTGCTGCTGCCGATACGGCCCCCACTGCCTTGCAAAGCCGTTCGCCCATGGCCTTGGACGTGCCGTAGGCGAGCGAGTAGACGTCTTCGATGCCGTTATTCCAGCGAGTGCCGGGTGCCGGAGCCAACTCGGCGGTGAGCTGGCCGGGGCCGATGGTGCCGGCCAGCGGCTGGTCCTTGTACGCGCCCATCGCATGGTTGGACGAGGCAAACACGAAGCGCCGTACGCCACGCGTGGCAGCCGCCTCCAGCACGTTGAGCGTCATGCCGTAAGAGGCCAATGCCTGCTCCCACGTCGCATCGGGTGTGGAATGGATGGCGGCCAGGTGGATGATTGCATCGACGTTGTTGAGCAGTTCAGCCCACGCGCCGTCGGCTTGCGTGAGGTCTGCGACGACCCAGCGGAAGCGCTCGGCCGCCTGCGGAGAAAACGCAACGTTCTGCTGGACCCAGTCGACGCCGATGATGGATGTGCACCACGGGGTGGAGGCCAGCGCCTCGACGACCTTGCGGCCCAGGTTGCCGGCGACGCCGGTGACGAGAATGCGAGCGGGATTTTGGTAGTCAGCCACGATGTCGGATTCCGTTCGGGATGAGGAAAGAAGGGGCGACCGGCGGCTGGCGCTGAGCACGCCGCCGTGTCTTTTCAGGTCATTGGATTGGGCTCTCGGCTGAGCCCGAGGGTGCTCTGGTGTCAGCCGCCGTCAGCCACGATTGGAGCCCGACAGCACGTCAATCCACACCGCCAGCACCAGCACGACGCCCTTGACGATCATTTGCCACGAGGCGTCGACATTCATCTGCTGCATGCCGTTGTCGAGGCTGGCCATGACGAGTGCACCGATGAGCGCGCCATACACCGTGCCCGAGCCGCCGCGCATCGACGTACCGCCGATGAAGCAGGCGGAGATGGCATCGAGCTCGCCGCCCACACCGGCCGAGGGCGAGCCCGCCGCCGAACGCGCCGTGGTGATGATGCCCGCAAAGGCGCACATCAGACCCATCAGCACGAACACCAGCAGCTTGACTCGGCCCACGTTCACACCGGACAGGCGCGTGGCTTCCATGTTGCCGCCCACCGCATAGACGTGGCGGCCGAACACGGTTTGCGTGGCCACGTACGAGAACATCGCCAGCAGGATCAACAGGATCAGCACCGGCAGCGGCACGCCGTTGGCCTGGTTGAGCACGGTGACAAAACCGAACGATGCCGCCGCGATGGCCAGCAGTTTGAGGCCATCGGCCCACATTGGCGGGACTGCGAGTTGCAGGCGGGCACGCTCGCTGCGGCGACGCACGGTCAGCACGACCGACATGGCGACGATGACGGCCGCAAGCGACCACGCCAGCCATGCCGGCACGAAGCTCTGCGCGATGTTGACGAGGTCATCGGGCACTGGTGCAATGGTCACGCTGTCGGTGCTCCACTGCAGCACGCCGCGGAACGCCAGCATGCCACCCAGCCCGACGATGAACGAGGGTACGCGCAGCTTGGTGGTGATGAATCCATTGAACGCACCAATGGCCGCGCCCACCACGAGCACCGTGCCCACAGCCAGCCACGTGTTCCACCCGAGATTGACGGTCAAGATGGCGACCAGCCCGCCGAGCAGGCCGAGCAGCGAGCCGACTGATAGGTCGATCTCCCCGGCGATGATGACGAACACCATCCCGCAGGCCAGCATGCCCGTCACCGACATTTGCAGGAACAGGTTGGAGATGCTGTTGGGCTTGAGGAAGGTGCCGTTGGTCTGGAAGTAGAAGAAGATCCAGATGAGCGCGACGGCCAGCAGCAGCGCCAGCACTTTGTAGCGCACGAACAGTTGCTGGATGGCGCGGCCGTCCAGACGTGGGCCGCCGCTGCTGCCGTTCTGGCGCGTGAGTTGGGAATGCAGGATATTCGACATGGCAATTCAGGCAGCCTGGGGCTGCGGTTCGGCATTGATTGCTGCAGCCAGGATGCGCTCCTGGGTCAGGCCTTGATTGACGAAATCGCCGCGCACCTGGCCCTCGCCCATGACCAGGACACGATCGCTCATGCCCAGGATCTCCGGCATTTCGGACGAGACCATGATGATCGCCACGCCGCTGGCGGCCAGGTCGGCAATCATCTTATAGATGTCGTACTTGGAGCCGACATCGACGCCGCGTGTGGGCTCGTCGAGGATCAGCACCTTCGGCGCGGCCAGCACCATCTTCGTGACCACGGCCTTCTGCTGGTTGCCGCCCGACAAGCTGGCGATCGACAGCGCTGGGCTGGCGGTCTTGATGCGCAGGCGCTTGATTTCGCGGTCGACCGTGATGAGTTCGGCGCCCTTGTCCACGCGCACGCCACGTGCGTACTGCGCCAGCGTGGCGAGCGTGATGTTTTCACCCACGCCCATGAGCGGCACGATGCCGTGGCGCTTGCGGTCTTCGGGCACCAGGCAGATACCGTTGGCGATGGCATCTGCGGGCGAACCGACCTTGATGGGTTTGCCCTCCATGGTGATCTCCGCGCTGGAGCGGCCGGGGTAGGCACCAAACAGAGCGGACACCATCTCCGTGCGCCCCGCACCGACCAGGCCGGCAATACCGAGGATCTCTCCTCGGCGCACGGCGAAGCTCACGTTATCGGCGCGCTTGCGGTTGGGGTTGCTGACGTCCCAGCAGGTGACGTTGTGGGCTTCCAGCACGACGTCGCCCACGGTGTGCTCCACCTTGGGGAAGAGCGAGGTCATCTCGCGGCCGACCATCATCGTGATGATGTTGTCGACGCTCATGTCGGCGGCGGGGCGTGTGCCGATGTGCTTGCCGTCGCGGATGACGGTGACGGTGTCGCACACGCGCTTGACCTCATCGAGCTTGTGCGAGATGTAGACGCACGCCACGCCGCTGCGCTTGAGGTCTTCAATGATGGACAGCAGCACCTCGATTTCCTTGGCACTGAGCGACGACGTCGGCTCGTCCAGGATCAAGAGGCGTGCGTTCTTGGCCAGCGCCTTGGCAATCTCAAAGAGTTGCTGGTGGCCGCTGCCGTAGTTGCTTACGGGCGCGGCCACGTTCACGTCGGTCAGTCGCAGGCGTGCGAGAAGTTGTTCGGCCTTGGCATGCATGGTGTCGTAGTCCATGCGGCCTCCCGGCTTGGTGATCTCGTTGCCGAGGAAGATGTTCTCCGTGATGGAGAGCTGCTGCACCAGCATCAGTTCCTGATGGATGATGACGACGCCTGCGTGCTCGCTGTCGCGCACGGAATGCGCGCGCAGCGGTGTGCCTTCCCATTCGATCTCGCCCTCGAAGGTGCCGTAGGGGTAGATCCCCGACAGCACCTTCATGAGGGTGGATTTTCCGGCGCCGTTCTCCCCGCACAAACCGACGCATTCGCCTGGCTTGACTGCCAGGCTCACGCCGTCGAGCGCGCGCACACCGGAGAACGACTTCACGATGTTGCGCATCTCGAACAGGGTGCCGTTGCTGCTCATGGCGTCCTCCTACTCACTACGACTGACGACTGACGACTGCATCGACGGCTTACTTGCCGAAGATCTGCTGGTGCGTATAGAAGCCGTCCTTGATGACGGTGTCCAGCGTGTCCTTGGTCAGCACGGTCGGCGTCAGGAGCACGGTGTCGACGTCCTTCTTGCCGTTGTTGAGCTTGGTGTTGAACTTGGGCGCGGTGCCCTTGACCAGGTCAACGGCCATCTCGGCGGCGTTAGCGGCAATCACCTTGATCGGCTTGTACACCGTCATGGCTTGCGTGCCTTCGGCCACGCGGCGCACGCCCGCCAGGTCGGCATCCTGACCCGACACCGGCACCTTGCCCGCCAGCTTCTGGCCGGTCAGCGCCTGGATCGCACCACCCGCCGTACCGTCGTTGGACGCGACGATGCCCTGGATATTGTTGTTGTTCGCGGTCAGCGCGTTTTCAATGATGCTCTGCGCCTTGGAAGGATCCCATTCCGGCGTCCACTGCTCGCCAACGATTTTGATGTCGCCCTTGTCGACCAGCGGCTTGAGCACCTTCATCTGGCCGTCGCGCAACAGACGGGCGTTGTTGTCAGTCGAGGCGCCACCCAGCAGGAAGTAGTTGCCTTTGGGCGCAAGCTTAACCACGCCCTGCGCCTGCATCTCGCCCACCTTCACGTTGTCGAAGGTCACGTAGCCGTCGATGTCGGCATTGAGGATCAGGCGGTCATACGACACGACCTTGATGCCCTTCTTCTTGGCGCTGGCAATGGCGTTGCCCAGCACCTTCGAGTTGAACGGCACGATCACGAGCACGTCGACGTTCTGCGCGATCAGGTTTTCGATCTGGGCGATCTGCTTGGCTTCGTTGGCATTGGCCGATTGCACGTTGACGGTCGCGCCCAGCTTCTTGGCCGATTCGACAAAGTAGTCGCGATCGTGCGTCCAGCGTTCGACGCGCAGGTCGTCGATCGAGAAGCCGATCACCGGGGCTTCCTTGCTGGCGTAGGCCGACGTTGCGGCAAAGCTCAGGACCGCCGCAGCGGCAATGGTGTTCAGTACGCGGGAAATCATGAGAGGTCTCCTGTTGTGCGTAAGGGTGTTCTTAGAACGTGATGCCGGTCTTCAGGCCGATCACGAACGCGTTCTTGTTCTGCGTGGTGCCGCCCGGATGCAGGATGTACTGCAGATTAGGACGGAAGTACACAGAGGGCACAGGTGAGTAGCTGTAGTACAGCTCGCTCACGTATTCGTAGCCGTCACCCACGACAGCGTTCGAGCCGGTGCGGGCATTGTTCTGGCGGACGAAATCGGCAAAGCGGCCGTTGTTGTGTGTTGCACCCACGGCAAAGCCGATGGTGTCGGACAGGCGATCAAACGGCCCCTTGTACTGCACACCCACCGAGAGTTGGTGATCGGTCTGCGCGGTGTTGCGGTCTGCCTGCGAGAAGTTCAGGAACACCGTGGCGCCGCGTCCGCCGGCCGTGCCGGTCACTTGCTGCTGCAGGTTCAGGTAGGCGCCATATTGGCCGCTGCGCTGGCGTGCGTCCAGGCCGGTGATGCCGCGCGGGTTGCCGTTCACGTCTTCGTACAGATCTTTGCCGTTGGACGTGTTGTACCAGACGCCTGCCTTGTACGAACCCGGACGGCCTTCGATGTTGGGCAGCCAACCGAACTCCAGCGGGATCAGCGCGCCGGTGGTACCGCCCGGGTTGTTGAGCTTCCAGCCGTTGCGGCGGGCCCAGCTGTCATCCACGTAGTTCGGGTTGACCTGGTAGATGCCGATCTGCGCGTAGGTCTCGGCCGAGGTGTGCACCTTGGCGCGTGCGCCCCACTGGCTGGTCGGCCAGTTGACCCAGTAGCTGCCCACCAGGTTGCCCGGCTGCGAGCCGCAGAAGGTCAGGTTCTGGAAGTCGCACGAGAACGAGAAGAAGTCTTCGCCCACCGTGACGCGCCCGGCTTTGATTTCCAGGCGATCGTTGAGCAGCTTCTGGTTCAGCCAGAACTGCGTCAGGTGCCAGGTCTGGCCGCGGCCATAGACTTCCTGGATCAGCATGTTGTTGCCGATGTTCGCATCGCTGCCGAGGTTGCGGCCGTTGCGGTCGGTGACAGTGGCCTGGAAGGTAGCGCCTTGCCAGCCCGTGAGCTTCTGCATGTCCAGCGTGGTGCCCATGACCCACTGGTCCGTATAACGCGTGAGGTGCTCGGTGCCGCCGCTGAAGTTGTGCGCGAGTTCGCTGCCGTAGCCGAGGTTGAACGTCACACCCTGGTCGGCCAGGCGGGTACGCAGGCCGCCCCAGTCGCCCAGCAGATAGGGGCTGGTGGTGACGTCGTAGGCGTGGGCGCTGGCTGTGCCGAGCGCCAATACGGCGGCAGCGATGGCCGATGCGCCCAGGCGCTTGCTACGGGATTGATGATGCGCCGCCGACCGGCGCGCGGGCTTCAAGGGCCTCGGTGAGGCATCGAAGCGGGGTTCGAGCTCCATGGACTGTCTCCTGATATTTGGTCCCGTCTGCCTTGCATGACAGCGGTGTCAGCGTTCTGTTCTCAATGTGTAGCGGGCTGACGGACGCAAGAATGGCCACAATTGACAGCGCTGTCAATCTCGGGGTTTGCCCTAGTCCGGGGCCAATCTGCAACGTGTTGAAAAGGCGGTGGGGTGGATGTTGCAATGCGGAAGTCGCAGCCGAACAGGCAAGTGCCGCCATGGGCGCGGCGCTTTGTGCATGGCATCGACCTTGCTCATGTTGCGCGCACCTTTCTCTTTGTCATCCAACCCGAGGAGCCGCACATGCAACGCGAAGATGTGACCGACCTGATCGTCCTGCAGAAGATCAAGAAACAGCTGACGTGGGCGCAACTGGCCGAGGTGATCGGCCACAGCAAGGAGTGGAGCACCGCCGCACTGCTCGGTCAGATGACGTTGACCGAAGCGCAGGCGAATGCCGTGGGTGTGGCGTTGGATTTGCCGGAAGAGGCGATCGCATTACTGCAGGTGCCGCCTTACAAAGGCTCGCTACCCACTGCCGTGCCGACCGACCCGCTGATCTATCGCTTCTACGAACTCATCAGCGTGTACGGCACGACCTTCAAGGCGCTGATCCACGAAGAGTTTGGCGACGGCATCATGAGTGCGATCGACTTCAACATGGATCTCAAGCGTGAGCCCGACCCCAAGGGCGATCGGGTGTGCATCGTGATGAGCGGCAAGTTTCTGCCGTACAAGACCTACTGAGTGCTCACGCGTCTTCGCTGCCGTCGTCGTGCTCGTCGATGAGCGGACGGCCGCGGCGTGGCATCTCCGAATCCAGCACCAGGCGGCCATGCACGCGGCCGTTCATGCGCGTGACGTGGTGCGTGCAGTCTTCCATGTGCGAGGCCATGAGTTCGCGCACGCGCTCGGCATCGCGCGCACGCGCGGCCTCGTAAATCTGCCGATGGAACTTGACGGTGGACGCACCGAACTTGGCGTGGTCTTTGGGTGAGGTCTCGTTGCCGAACACCACCAACTGCCGCAGCATTTCGTTGATCAGCTCGCAGCAGAACCGCAGCATCGGGTTGGGGTTGGCAGCAGCGAGGATGTCGTGAAAGCTCAGGTCTTCCTGACGTTGATCCAGTGGCGCAACAGCTTTGGCAGAAGCCGGGTCGCACAGGTCGATTGTGTGCTCAAGCGCGTGGAAGTCGTCTTCCGTCAGATGCGGCACGGCACCGGCGGCCAGCTCAGGCTCAAGCAGGCGGCGCACGGTATAGACGTCCGCAATGCCGATGTCTTTGAAGAACAAGTAGTTCTGCATGAGCTGGAACGTGCGGTCCAGCGGCACCTCGACGATGGTGCCGCCGCCGGCCGGCCCCGTGCTCACGCTTACCAGCCCTTGCACTTCCAATGATTTGAGCGCCTCGCGGATGGTGCCTTTGCTCACGCCAAAGGTCTCCTGCAGCTTGATCTCCTGCGGGAGTTTGTCGCCGGGCTTGAGGTTGCGCTGCGTGATCAGCCGCTTGAGTTCTTCGGCAACGAGGTCGGCGCGCTTTTGCTTGCGGATGCCGATCGACGCTGTCTTGCCTGCTCCGAGTGTGGCCATGGATGTCCGTTCCTGAGTTGCGCGCATTCTAACTGCGGGGTCGTGCCGCTCGGCATGACCGACGTGGTGCATGCATGCCCTTCGAGCGTGCGCACGCACCGCATTTCCGCATCGTCGCCCGGCACTTCCGCCGCACACACCTTGGCGTAAACACCGACGGCTTCGCCGTTGACGCGGCGCGGACGCGGCTTCTATGATGATTTCGCCTATTTATCATAACAAATATAAGAAACTGGTCTGGTTCTTGCTCGACGTGACAGTCGGCGAAAACCTCGCCGGTAGGGCTAGGAGGAAGCCGCCACAGGTGGCTCCAGGCGCTTGTTCTGTACTCACACGAACCCCAAGGAGTGCGCTTTGAATCGTCGAGACTTGCTCAAACTGGCGGCGCTGTCCGCCGTGCCTGCGTCGGTGCTGCAGGCCCGTTCTGCGTTTGCTGCCGATGTCATCGAGCTGGGCTGCCCGGTGCCAATGTCCGGGGCGTTTGCCGCCAACGGCAAATTTGCGGACATGGGCATGAAGCTGGCCGTGGAGCAGTACGGCAAGGTGCTCGGCCGGCCGCTGGCGTACAGCGTGCTCGACACCGAAGGCAAGCCCGCCACGGCGGTGCGCAAGGTGCAGGAACTCGCGCAGCAGAAGAACGCGCGCTACTTTGCGGGCGGCATTCTCTCCTCCGAATCGCTGGCGATGGGCAAGGAGGCGGAGAAGTTCGGCGGCGTGTTCATCACCACCGCCGGCGCCGATGAAATTACCGGCAAGGACTGCAACCGCGCGACGTTCCGCTGGTCGGTGCCGACCTATGGCGCCATCGAGCGCACCGTGCGCCCGCTGATCGAATCGATGCCCAAGGCCAAACGCTGGTACACCATCACGCCGCAGTACGTGTTTGGCGACGGGCTGCTCTCGGCGGCCAAGAACATCTTCAAGGAAAAGGGTATCGAACACGTGGGCAACAGCTACCACGCGCTCACCGAGAAGGAGTTCAGCGGCTATCTGACCAACGCGATGGCCGCCAAGCCCGACGTGCTGCTGATCCTGAACTTCGGTTCGCAATCGTCCGACACGCTGCGCCAGGCGGTGAGCTTTGGCATGAAGAAGAACACGACGATCCTGGTGGCGTGGGCGTCGGGGCTGGAGCAGTTCGAATCGCTGGGCGCGGATCTGTGCGACGGCGTGTACTTCGGCGCGCAGTACTGGCACGACGTGGACACGCCCGCCAACCGTGATCTGGTGAAGCGCACGCAAGCGGCGTTCAAGGCCAACCCGAACTACAGCCTGGCGGGTTCGTACACATGCACGAAGATCCTGCTCGACGCGATGGCCAAGGCGGGCAGTGCCGACCCGAAGGCCGTGATTGCCGCGCTGCAGGGCATGAAGTACGACGGCCTGACCGGCCCCGAAGAGATTCGCGCGGCCGACCACCAGGTGCTCAAGAACTACTACCTGCTCAAGGGCAAGCCCAAGAGCCGCATGAAGGACAAGGACGATTTTGCCGAGGTGGTGTCGGTCGGCAAGGCGTTCCTGCCGGTCGAACAGACGCAGTGCAAGCTGGCCTGATCTGAGTCACCGCTCGCCCGCGCTCCACATGAGTTGCGGGCGCCTGTCTTCCTGCATGCAATTTCCGTCAACGCAATGAACGTCTACCTGCTCCAGGTCGTCAACGGCGTGGGGATCGGCATGCTCTACTTCCTGCTGGCGGTAGGGCTGTCGATCATCTTCGGGCTGTTGCGCTTCGTCAATTTCGCCCACGGCGCGTTCTATGCGCTGGGTGCGTATCTCTGTTTTCAGGCCCTGCAACTGGGCATGAACTTCTGGATGGCGCTGGTGCTCGCGCCCATCGTCATCGGCGCGCTGGCGTGGGTGACGGAGAAGGTGCTGCTGCGCCATGTGTATGCGCAGGCGCATGAGTTTCACATCCTCATCACCGTGGGGCTGGCGCTGGCCGTGCAGGAACTCATCATCGTGGCGTGGGGGCCGCTGGGCGTGGATGTGCCGCCGCCCGACGCGCTGCAGGGCGTGGTGATGTGGGGTGATTTCGTCTATCCCAAGTACCGGCTGTTCGTGATCGGTTTTACCGCCGTGCTGGCGATGGGCTTGTGGTGGCTGCTCGAGGGCACGCGGCTCGGCAGCGCGGTGCGGGCGGGCAGTGAATCGACCGAGATGGTGTCGCTCCTCGGCATCAACGTGTTCCGCTTGTTCAGCCTGATGTTTGCGCTGGGTGCTGCCACGGCGGCGGTGGCCGGTGTGCTGGCTGCGCCCATCCGTGGTGCGGAACCGTTCATGGGTGTGGAGGCACTCGGTATCGCGTTCGTCGTGGTGGTGGTGGGCGGCATGGGCAGCTTTGCGGGGGCGCTGGTCGGCGGTCTGCTGGTAGGCATCGTGCAGAGCCTGATGAGCACGCTGTGGCCCGAGGGTGCGCGGCTGATGATCTACGTGGCGATGGCAGCGGTGTTGCTGCTGCGCCCGCACGGCCTGCTGGGGGAGGGGATGATGCTAGCCGCACTGCATGGATTTTCGCGCTACCGTTTCTGGTGGCTGTCGCTGGGTGTGACGCTGCTGCTGCCGCTGGTACTGACCTCCGGCACGCTGGCAACCGAGGTACTGGTCTACGCCATGGCCGTGATGGCCTGCAACCTGCTGCTTGGCTACACGGGGCTGCTCTCGTTCGGGCAGGGCATCTTCTTCGGGTTGGGTAGCTATGCGGTGGGCGTGGGCCTGACGCAGTTGTCATTGCCGATGCCGGTGGCGATCGGGTTGGCGGTGGTGGTCGGCGCGATCGTGGCCGCAGCGGTGGGGTGGTTCGCCATCCGCCAGCGCGGCACGTACTTCGTCATGCTCACGCTGGCCTTCTCGCAGATGTTTTATTTCCTGGCCTACACCACGCCGTCGCTCACGGGCGGGGACAACGGGTTGCTCGACATTCCGCGCCCCGCGTTTGCGGGGTCGCCGTGGACGTACTACGCATTCGTGGCGGTGCTGTTCCTCATCGTGTTCTTCCTCGTGCAGCGCGTGACGGAATCGGTGTTCGGTCGCACGCTGCTGGCGATTCGCGACAACGAAGAACGCGCGCTCGCCGTCGGCTACAACGTCAAGGCATTCAAGCTGCTGGCGTTCGTCATCTCGGGTGCGGTCACGGGGTTGGCAGGCGGCCTGCACGCCATGCTCACGGGCATCGCGCCGCTGGCGAACATCGACTACCACGTCAGCGAGATGATCCTGGTAATGACTGTCATCGGCGGCACGGGCAACGTGTTTGCGTCGGTCCTGGGCGCGGCGTTCTATGTGCTGCTGTCGGATTGGCTCTCCAGCCTGTGGCCGCGCTGGTTGATGCTGCTGGGCTTCCTGCTGATTGCGGTGAGCCTGTTCATGCAGCGCGGCCTGTTTGGCCTCGGGCAGAAGCTGTGGCAACGCGTGCGCTCACCGCGCAATTCGTCTGCTGTTCGGGAGGAACGCGCATGAGTACCACGCCCATCCTGCAAGCCACGGGCATCGTCAAGCAGTACGGCAAATTCACTGCCCTGGGCGGCGTGGATCTGCGCGTGATGCCGGGCACGGTGCATTCCGTCATCGGCCCCAACGGTGCGGGAAAGACCACGCTGTTCCACATGCTCACGGGCACGCGCATGATCACCAGCGGCACCATCGTCTTTGATGGCCATGACGTGACGCGTGAAGCGGATTACCAGCGCGTGCAGCGCGGCATTGCGCGGTCGTTCCAGGTGACGAGCCTGTTCCTTAGTCTCTCTGTGCGCGAGAACGTGCGGCTGGCCGCGCTAGGCACCACACCGCGCCGCGCCATGCACGGCTGGCGATTGCCACAGGGCGATCTGGCCTGCACGGATACGGTCGACCGCGTGCTCGATCGGTTGGAATTGCCGCGCTTGGCCGACACGCCGGCTGCCGCGCTCTCGCACGGCCAGCAGCGCCGACTGGAAGTGGGGATGGCATTGGCCGCCAACCCGCGCGCGATCTTCCTCGACGAGCCGACCTCCGGCATGGGCGTGGACGACCTGCCCGCCATGAAGGCGCTTATCCGTGGCCTGGCGCACGACCACACCGTCGTGCTGATCGAGCACAACATGGACATCGTCATGGACATCTCCGACACCATCACCGTCATGCAGCAGGGCAAGGTGCTGATGGAGGGCACGCCCGATGCCGTGCGCGCAGACCCGCGCGTGCGCGCCGCCTACCTGGGCAACATGATCACGGGAGGCAAGAAGTGACGATGATCCTCGATGTTGAAGACCTCCACGGCTACTACGGCAAGAGCCACGTGCTGCAAGGCATGGCGCTATCGGTGGGCGAGGGCGAGTTGGTGACGTTGCTCGGTCGCAATGGCGCGGGCAAGTCGACCACGCTCAAAGCGATTGCCGGTGTGGTCGCACCGCGCGGGCACGTCCGCTTTCGCGGCAAGGACATCGCTGGGCAGCCCGCGCATCGCATTGCCGCGCAGGGTCTGTGTCTGGTGCCGGAGCACCGCGGCATCTTCAAGCTGCTGACGGTGGAGGAGAACCTGAAGCTCGGCGCGCGGCGCGATTCGCCGTGGCAGCTGGCGGACATCTATCGCATCTTTCCGCGTTTGCATGAACGGCGGCGCAACGGTGGCGCGAACCTCTCCGGCGGCGAGCAGCAGATGCTGGCCATCGGCCGTGCACTGATGAACCACCCGCGCCTGTTGATGCTCGACGAACCGGTGGAGGGACTGGCGCCCGTCATCGTCGAAGAGATCGTCGCGCAGTTGAAGGTGATCAAGCAGGCGGGCGTGTCTATCTTGCTGGTGGAGCAGAACCTGGAGGTCTGCACGCAACTGGCCGACCGCCATGTGATCATCGAACAGGGCCGCGTGGTCTACACCGGCAGCAATGAAGAATTCCGCGCCGACGACGCCATCAAGGATCGCTATCTCGGCGTCGGCCTGGCCGCTTGAACCGCACACCATCATGACGACTACCCATCTCGACACCACCTTGCGCATCAACGGCACGCGCCTGTGGGACACGCTCATGCAGCAGGCCTGCATTGGCGCCACGCCCAAGGGCGGCGTGCGCCGTTTGGCGCTCACCGATCTCGACCGCCAGGGCCGCGACTTCTTTGTCGCGCAGGCCGAAGCCGCCGGCTGCACCGTGCGCGTGGACGCCATCGGCAACGTCTTCGCTCGCCGCCCCGGCCGCAACAACGCACTGCCGCCCGTGATGACCGGCAGCCACATCGACACGCAGCCCACCGGCGGCAAGTTCGACGGCAACTACGGCGTGTTCGCGGGCATCGAGGTCGTGCGCACGCTCAACGACGCGGGCATCGAAACCGAAGCCCCCATCGAAGTGGCCGTGTGGACCAATGAAGAGGGCTCGCGCTTTGTGCCGGTGATGATGGGCTCCGGCGCCTTCATCGGCGAGTTCGCGCTGGACGCCGTGCTGGCCGCGCAGGACCGTGACGGCGTGACCGTGGGCGAAGCGCTGCTCAGCATCGGCTATGCGGGCGCCGAGGCAGTGGGCGGCCGGCAGGTGGGCGCGTATTTCGAAGCGCATATCGAGCAAGGACCGGTGCTGGAGGCGCACGCCACGACGATTGGTGTGGTGACCGGCGCGCTCGGCCAGCGCTGGTACGACGTGGTCCTGACCGGCATGGAGGCGCACGCCGGGCCCACGCCCATGGAACTGCGCCGCGATGCTTTGCTGCCCGCTGCGGAGCTCGTCGGCATTGCCAACCGCATCGCGCTGAAGCGGCCGCCGCACGCACGTGCCACCGTGGGCTGCCTCAGCGTGCATCCGGATTCGCGCAACGTGATTCCCGGCCGCGTGTCGATGACGATCGACTTGCGTGCAGCGGACGATGCCGTGCTCTCCGAGATGGACGCCGCGTTGCATGCCGCCGTTGCCGAATTACGCACGCGCAGCGGCATCGACATCGCACTCAAGCAGGTCGTGTACTTCCCGCCGCAACCGTTCGACGCGACATTGGTGGACGCGGTGCGCAACGGCGCGCGGCAGCTCGGCCTGTCGGAGATGGACGTGATCAGCGGCGCAGGCCACGACGCGGTCTACCTCGCCCGCGTTGCACCCACCGCCATGATCTTCGTGCCATGCAAGGACGGCATCAGTCACAACGAGATCGAAGACGCCCGCCCCGAACATCTGGAAGCCGGCTGCAACGTGCTGCTGCACGCCATGCTGCAGGCGGCTGGCCGCTCATAACCGACACCCCCCCATGCGCATCCTGATCGCCCGCTTCAATCACGAGACCAACACGTTCTCACCGGTGCCGACGCCACTGGCATCGTTCCATCCGCGCTATGGTGCCGACGCCTACCGCGCCGCCAAGGGCACGCGCACAGCGGCCGGTGCCTTCATCGATCTGGCGGAAGCGGCGGGTGCGGAGATTGTCGTGCCCGTCATCGCCGGGGCCAACCCAAGCGGGCGCGTGGCCGCCGAGGCCTATACCGCGCTGTGCGACGCCATCGTTGCGGCCGCGCCGGGGTGCGATGCACTGATGCTCGACCTGCACGGCGCGATGGTCGCCGAGAACAGCGACGACGGCGAAGGCGATCTGCTCGAACGCCTGCGCGCGGTGGTGCCCGATGTGCCGATTACCGTCGCGCTGGACCTGCACGGCAACCTCACGCAGAAGTTCATCGACCTGGCGGACATTGCCGTGAGCTTCAAGACGTATCCGCACGTCGACATGTACGAGACGGGTGAGCACGCGGGGCGCCTGCTGTTCGACAAGCTGGCCGGCCGCGCGAACCCGGTGCTCACTTGGCGGCGCGTGCCGATCGTCACGCACACGCTGCGCAGCCGCACGGATGAAGGGGCGATGCATCGCGCTGTGGCGTTGGCCAAACAAGCCGAGAAGGAGGGCATGCTGGCCGTGTCGATCCTCGCGGGCTTCGGGTTGGCCGATATTGCTGCACCATGCCTCTCCGTCGTCGTGGTGGGCAACGGCGATGCACAAGCCGCAGACGCCGCCGCACAGCGCATTGCGGAAGCCATCTGGGCCGATCGCGAAGGCTTCGTCTACCGCTCCGAACCGCTGGCCGAATCGATCGCACGCGCAGCTGAGTTGGCAGATGGCCCCGGCAACGGCCCCGTGCTGCTGCTCGACCACGGCGACAACTGCATGTCCGGCGGCACCTGTGATGACATGCACGTCCTGCACGAAGCGTTGAAGCAGGGTTTGACCGGCATCGCTGTCGGGCCGGTGTGCGATCCCGAAGCCGTCGCCGCGATGATCGAGGCGGGCATGGGCGCCACCGTCACGCTGCCCGTAGGCGACAAGGTGCCGCTCGTGCAGTTGGGCGTGTATCCGGTATCTCGTGCATTGCAGGGCAAAGTCGCGGCCATCAGCGACGGCGAATACACCATCACCGGCCCGACCTACACCGGCCAGCGCATCCGCATGGGCCGCACCGCGTTGCTCGACATCGGCGCGGCGCAGGTGGTGGTGACCGAGACGCCGCAGGAGCATTGGGATCTCGGCATCTTCACGCACATCGGCGTGGACCCGCATGCCGCACGCTTTGTGCTGCTGAAGTCGCGCATGTATTGCCGGCCCGTATTCGTGCCGATTGCCAAGGCGGTGGTCGAGTGCGACGGCGGTGGCGTGACGAGTTCGGACTACAGCCGGTTTCCGTTTGCCACGCTCAAGCGGCCGGTGTTTCCGTTGGATGCCGCGACTGCTTCGTAGAGATACCCGACCGGCTTCCCCTCGGTCCGCTGCGGGCGCGTCTCGGTCCTGGTAATGATGCGGCCCGCCAAACCATCGATCTCTTCGCATTGCGCGCGCGTCCAGCTACGCAGCTGTTCGATGTTCTTCAGCAGGCCGAGCCGGAGAATCTGCGTGTCTTCGTCCATGCCGACGAGCGCGACCGAATGCTGGCCCGCCGTCACCACGTCGCCGGCGGTCAGTTCAAACAGCTTGCCAGCGCCGTCCTTGAATGTGGCCGCGCCTCGAATGACACGGTAGATGACCACCTCGCCCTTCGAAAAGGAAGCCGCGTCCACTGCACCCGCCTGGCTCTTGGGCAGGCTCGATTCACCGTGCGGGTCAGTGGCGATGAGGTGCCCCGTCACAAGCTGGCCGCTTGGTGCTTCGATGCCGGTGTCGCGCACGTACACTGGTTCGGGCGATCGGATGGAATCGCCGGCCAACGGCCTGTAGAGCGCATGCAACTCCAGCGGGTCTTGCACCCAGAAGCCTGCGCCTGCCGGCCGATCATGCACCGGATGGCTCCAGGCGATGCGCGGCGTTTCGGCTTCGTTGATCAGTGCCGACGGCACAATCGTCGGGTTGGGAAACGTGGTCGGATCGGTGATGAAAGCTTCCAGAAACTTGCCCGAGCAACCCATGGATAGCGCGTCGGGCACCACGGTTTGCGGCGTGCTCAGGTTGTCTTCCGTAGACAGCCCCGACCACGTGTAGAAAAGCTGCCGATGCACGATCGCGCTTTGCAGGATCACCGAGCCGGGGCCGACGTAATGCAGCCGGCCATCGTAGTCGAACGTAAACACGCCCGATGTGACCAGCACGAACTGAAAGGCGCCCGGCGGCAGATGCGTGTGGAAATCGGTCGGGCCCGTGTCTTCCAGGTAGATCGGCCGGTTGGTGGCGACCTCATGCAGCAGAAAGGCTTCGTTGTTGGCGGCAAAGCCTTCGTCGGCGCGGCTGTACAGCGCCTGCGGGCGATAGGTGGCCTCGTACTTGGCATCCTGGCGGCGATCGATGGCAACGAAGTCGCCCGTATTGAGGCGGATGGGGTTGCCGCCCGGATGCAACAGGCCCGAAGCGCGTTGGGACTCCGTGGTGTGAGTGTTCATCGCAACCCTCCGTGAATCGACCGACATCGATGGAGAATGACCCGCCCGTGGCTCGATACTCGCCCGTCTAAATTACGCCTCGCTGACACGGACCCCGGGGTCAGTGCACGACTGCCATCTTGCGTGAGCGCCCGCGCGTGACGGTCTGGCTCGACGTTTGTGCATTGAGCAGCGCCCACAGCGTGACGCGGTGGGCGTTGTCTGCTTCGCCACCGGTGGTGGTTGCGCTGGTGTTGGCGTTAAGGGGTTCGTTGTCGTGGATGGTGGCGCGCACAATCGGGTAGATCTGCTTTTCCCATTTGCTGCCGTTGAACACCCCGTAGTGCCCCACACCGGCCTGCACATGGTGCGTCTTCAGATACGCCGGCAGCCCCGAGCACAGGTCTTGCGCGGCCACGGTTTGCCCGACTGCACAGATGTCGTCCTTCTCGCCTTCGACCGTCAGCAGCGCGGTGCGATGGATTGCTGCCGGCTCAACCAGCCGTCCGCCGACCATCAGCTCGCCGCGCGGCAGTGCGTATTGCTGAAACACCTTCTCGACCGTTTCCAGATAGAACTCGGCAGTGAGGTCGCACGTGGCGAGGTACTCGTCGTAGAAGGCGCGGATGGTGTCTGCCTTGGCAGGGTCGCCCTTGGCGCGCTGGTAGTACATCTCTTCAAACGACTGCACGTGGCGATCCGAATTCATCGACATGAACGCACTCAACTGCACGAAGCCCGGATACACGCGGCGCTGCTCGCCCACAAAGCCGGGCGGCACGACGCCGATCAGGTTCTTCTCGAACCATTCGATCGGCTTGCTGTTGGCCAATTCGTTGACTGCGGTTGGCTCCACGCGGCAATCGATGGGGCCGGCCATGAGCGTGAGGCTGGCCGGCTGCGCGGGGTCGTTGTCGGCGGCCATGAGCGAGACCGCCGACAGCGCGGCCACGGTTGGCTGGCAGATGGCCAGCACGTGTGCGTCCGGGCCGATGTGGCGGATGAAGTCGATCAGGTGGCCGACGTATTCATCAAAGCCGAAGCGCCCGGCGGAAACGGGAATGTCGCGCGCGTTATGCCAGTCCGTCACATACACGTCGTGATCGGCCAGCATCGTGCGCAGCGTGCCGCGCAGCAGCGTGGCGAAGTGGCCGGACAAAGGCGCGGCAACCAGCACACGCGGTTGCCGCGTGGGCGTGGCCTTGCGGAAATGCACCAGGGTGCCGAACGGCGTTTGCATCGCGGTGTCTTCCACCACTGGCACCGCTTGGCCGTCGACCTCAACGCTGTCGATGCCGAACGACGGGCGGCGGTGCGTGATCGCGCTGCATTCCAGCAGTTCGAGCCAAGCATCGATGGCGCGGCCAGTCGGGTGCTCGGTCGAGGGTGACCACTGCGCCATCGCCAACCGCGAGAACGAGGCCCACGCCCGCGCAGGCCGCAGGCATTCGGAGAGCCACTGGTAGAGGGGATACGCGAGCAGGTTCATGGCGATTGCGTCGCAGGACACGTGAATGCACGCGAACGGACGTGAAAGCAGGTCGAGCGAAGCAGGCAATACGTGTGCCAACTCAGGCGCCGGTGGGCGGGAAACCGCATGCGTGCTGGTGATGACTGGCACAGGCTTTGCGCGGCATTCACGCCGGGCGCGGCGCGGCCTGCGCCCTTGCAGCGCAGGAGTGCAGACAGCGCACCGGCAAGGTGCTTGGCGCCGACCATGCACCGGATTGGAAACGCGACAACCGGGGACCGATATGAAATCCGCCAACCAGACCACGCTCACCATCAGCAGCCGCAATTACTCGTCGTGGTCGATGCGCGGTTGGCTGCTTGCGAGACTGAGCGGCCTGGCGTTCGAGACGGTGAGCGTGCCGATCGACGCCTCATCGCGTGCGGAATTGCTGCTGCTGTCGCCGTCGATTCTGGTGCCGTGCCTCACGCACGAGGGCCGCAAGGTGTGGGACGTGCTGGCGATCGCTGAATACCTCAACGAACTCTTGCCCCAGGCCAAACTGCTGCCCGCCGACCGGCATGCCCGCGCACATTGCCGCGCGATCTGCGGCGAGATGCATTCGGGCTTCAGCGCACTGCGCTCCGCACTGCCGATGAACTTGCGCGCACATTTTCCGAACTTCCGCATCTGGTCGCGCGCGCAGCACGACATCGAGCGGATCACGCTTATCTGGCGCGAATGCCTTGCCCAGTACGGCGGCGGCCCCTGGCTGTTTGGCGAGATCAGCATGGCCGACGCGATGTATGCGCCAGTCGTCATGCGATTCCTGACCTACGACGTCAAGCTCGACCCGGACATCGCCGAGTACTGCATGCGCGTGCTCGCGCACCCGCACGTTGCCGAATGGATTGCCGGGGCAAAGGCGGAGAAGGAAGATATTGATGAGTTGGATATGGAGTTTTAGGGTGGGCCTGCCGGGCGTGTCGAAAATGCGTTTCACCGACGTCAGATAGGGCGCCGCGGCCTGCCCCGCCTTCTGGTGCGAAAAGCCGGCCAGACCTGCGTGTGCCCGAACCGCGTCTACATGCAGGCTGGCGTGTACCGGCGCTTTGGCGCGCGAGCCGATGGGTTTCTGCGCTGAAAGCCACGCGCTGGAAGCGGGCATCATCGGTATCAACGAGGGCGCACTCGCCAGCGAGGCGGCGCCGTTCGGTGGCGTGATGGAATCAGGCTACGGCCTTGAGGGCTCCAGGTACGGGCTCGACGACTATCTTTCGATCGAGTACCTGTGCCAGGGCGGACTGAACTAACGCGCCGAATCCCAGAACCGCTGTGCACGGAACGGGCGTACATCCACCGCGGGTGTCTCGCCCGTCATCATTTCCGCAATTAAGCGCCCGGTGATCGGGCCCAACGTCAGACCGTGGTGAGCGTGGCCGAACGCGAACCACATGCTCGGGTGGTGCGGCGCCTGTCCGATGATCGGTAGCATGTCGGGCGTGCAGGGGCGGGCGCCCATCCAGGGTTCCGCATCCACACGCTCGGCCAGCGGGAAGAGATTGCGCGCGACGGGCTCGACAGCCTCCAACTGCACGGGCGTCTTCGGTGCATCGCGGTGTGCGAGTTCCGCGCCCGTGGTCAGGCGAATGCCGTGTGCCATCGGTGCCAGCACGTAGCCGCCATCGGCATCGAGCACCGGGTGGTTCAACTGCGTGCCCGGCGCGGGGGCGTAGTGCATGTGATAGCCGCGCTTGACAGCCAGCGGCAGGCTGTAGCCCAGGCGTGAGGTGACCACGTCCGCCCACGGGCCCATGGCGATGACGACGTTGTCCGCACGCAGTTCGCCTTCCTTGCTGCGCACAAGCCACGGCGCGTTGCTGGTGAGCGAGTTCGCATCGCCTTCAAACAGCTGGCCGCCGATCTGCTCGAAATACTTCGCATACGCCGTCACCAGCGCATTGGGGTCGCTCACGGAATCGGCTTCCGTGTAGCGCAGGCCGCCCAGCAGCGATGGGTCCAGATGGGGCTCGACCGTGCGCAGGCGCGCGGGGTCGAGCGTCTCAAAGGCAACGCCGTATTCACGCTGCCAGCGCTCGACGGTGCGGGTTTCCTCGTCCTGCGTGGCCGCGTTGCGGAAGACCTTGATCCAACCGCTCGGGCGGATCAGATCTGTGGCGCCTGCAGCTTCTGCCAGCGCGCGATGCTCAGTCACGCTATGCGCGATGAGCGGTGCATAGGCCCGCGCGATGGCTGCGTGCCGGTTCGGGTGCGAGTTGCGCCAGTAGCGCCACAGGAAAGGCAGCAGCCTGGGCAGATCACCCAGGTGGTAATGCACGTCTGCCGACGTATTGCTTGCGTAGCGCAGCAGCGTCGGCAGGTCACGCGGGAAGGCGTACGGATAGACGCCTTCGCGCTGGATCAGCCCGGCATTGCCGAACGACGTCTCGAAGCCCGGTGCCCGACGATCAACCAAGGCGACGGCGCGCCCGCGTTGCTGCAGGTGCACCGCCACCGACACGCCGACGATGCCGGCGCCCAGCACGATGGTGTCAAAACGCATGGTGAGTTTTGCCTTCTGCTTTTAGCCCTTGGCCAGGGCCGTGACGGCGATTTCCACGTCGATGCCCGGGCGCATCAGGCCCGATTGCACGCAGGCACGCGTGGGTGCGTGGCCGGCCGGCACCCAGGCTTCCCATGCGGCGTTCAGCTCGGCAAAGTGCTTGGCGTCGGTCAGCCAGATGTTGGCGGAGATCAGGCGCGTCTTGTCGACACCGGCTTCAGCCAGCAGCGTGTCGATGCGCGCGAGGATGTTGTTGGTCTGCTCGGTCACCGACTTGAAGTCGAACGCGGCGTCGGGCACTTGGCCGGCCAGATGCACGATGCCGTTGGCGATCACGATCTGGCTCATGCGGGCGTTGGTATGGAAGCGTTGGATGTCGGACATGTTGGGGTCGGGAGGGTGACGGGAGAAAAGAACGCCGATGGTAGCGCGCCTGCCCGGGTTGCGTCCGGTACAGCCGGCAGGGTTGTCCTATGCAAAATAATCCGCCCCCTATGTGCAGATGACATGCCTAGCAGGTCACGTGGGTATTTGTCGAGAAAGACCGGTCCAGTACAACAGTGAGATTATTGAAAATCTGAATTAAGCAAACTTGATTCTGACGGAAAGCTATGCTGGTATTGGGTTTGTGGAATATGTGAGGCAGATTTAAATAGTTCCCCCCGGCTGTGGGGAGCGTCCGCTTTTTGCCCGATGACACAATCGCCGGAAAACCGGAAACTGCGGCCTGGACGGCACTTGAAACCATTGCAGATCCGGACGGGGGAACTCCATGCAGGGAAGTTGGATTGCAATCTCCGCAGCGCGTGCGCAGGCGCATCGGCTGTATGGCGTGCGGGGTTGGCTGGTGACGTTGTTGTGGCTGAACACGCTGCCCGCGCTGGCTGTCATGCTGACAATGAGCATGATCCTCATGCTCGGCGAGGCAGGCGGTGATTCGTTCCGGCTCGTGCCAGCGCTCGTGGGGCTGGTCTTTCCGCTGGGGCTGGTGGTCGTGGCGTTCTTGCGCGTGCGCTGGTTTCCGTTGGTCTGGCTGGGCTATTGCCTGCTGCAGTTGGTGGCCACGCTGGCCATGAGCGGCGGGATCAAGGCGTGGGCCGCGCAGGCGACCGGAGGAGCGGCGGCGGGGCTGCCGATGACGCTGTTGCTGGCGGCGGAGGTGCTGGTGCCGATCGGGACGCTGGCGTACCTCGTCCGCTCACGCCGCGTGCGCGTGACATACCGGCACGAGGTGCGTGCGAACGACCCGGCCGCGGCGCCGGCGGTATTCGACAAGCCCGCCCCGAACGAAACCCCCACTGATGCCACCGACCACGCGCGCGAGCGCGCAGCGTTGCGGCGCGTGACGCAGGAGCTGAGTTCCGGTGTGCTGGATACGCAAACGTGGATGCAGGTGATGCGCCATCACGCTGATGCCACCGACAGCACGCGCACCGCCGCCTACGTGCGTGCGCGCATGGCGGTGCTGTGTCCGCCGGCGCATGTGCACCCGCCGCTGGTGCGCACGCTTGCCTCAGGCCTGGGTGCGCTGCTGGTCAGTCTTGTCGCGGCGGGTGTGTTGATGGCCGCGGTGATTGCGCTGGCGCTGCGCGTGCCTGGTGACACCTCCGAGCTTCTTGAAGCAGGGGTCACCGTAGCGCTGATGCTGAGTTGGCTGGCAGGCCTGTTTGCCGGTGCGGGCTTCCTGCGCCGCATTGCCTGACCTGACCCAATCACTACTGTTTGGCTGTCGGCGCCGTAGCGGGGTGGTTCCAATCGCCGCCCACCGCCTTGACGAGGAACACGCTGGTCGTCAGCTGCTGCCCCAGGATCTGCACGGCCGTGCGCTGGTTGTTCAACAGCGACTGCTGCGCGGTGATCACGTCCAGCGAAGTTGCCAGCCCACCTTCGTATCGCACGCTGGCAATGTCGTAGACCTTGCGGGCGCTTTCCACCGCCGCGCGGGCCTGCGTGGCAGCCCGGTCGAGTGATTGCAGCCCGGCCAATCCATCCTCCACTTCCTGCAACGCGCCCAGCACTGTCTGCCGATAGTTGGCGATCGCGCCTTGGTAACCCGCGTTGGCAAAGTCCACGCGTGCGCTCGTGCGGCCGGCGTCGAACACCGTCTGCGCGATCTGCGTGCCGAACGACCACAACAGCGTGGGCGCACTGAACAGCAGCGCGAGATCACGGCTTTCCCAGCCGGCGCCGCCACCCAGCATGACGCTGGGGAAGAACGCAGCACGCGCCACGCCCACCTGTGCGTTGGCGGCAGCGGCACCGCGTTCAGCGGCGGCCACGTCGGGGCGGCGTTCAATGACGTCGGACGGCAGCGCCACCGGAATCGCGGGCGGTGTTCCTGCCAGCGGTACGGGGTCCATGTGGAAAGCGGGCGCGGGTGTGCCGACCAGCGTGGCCAGCGCATGCACATACTGTGCACGCTGTTTGATCAGCAGTTCAGCCTGCGTGGCGGTGCTGTCGACCAGCGCCTGCTGTTGCGCGAGATCCAGCCCGGAGGCCACGCCGTCCTGATGGCGTGAGGTGACGAAATCGAGCGCCTTGCGCTGCAAGGTCAGGCCTTCCTGCACCACGGCGATTTCCGCATCGGTTTCGCGCAGGTTGTACCAGGTCGTGGCCACCTGCGCGGTGAGCAGCAGGCGGAAGTTCTCCAGGTTGGCTGCAGCTTGCTGTTCGCTGGCGGTGGCGTTGGCAACGGTGTTGCGTACGCGGCCGAACAGGTCGGCTTCATAGCTCACGTCCGCGCGCAGTACGAAGTCGTTCTGTACCGTCGACATGGTCGGACTGCTGTACGACGCGAGCGGCCGGAAGGCGGATGTACGGGTGCGCGAATCGTTGCTGCTGGCCGTGACGGTCGGCAGCAGGCTGGCGCGTGCCACGCGCGTGAGCGCCTGGGCCTGCTCCAGGTTGGTCAGTGCCACCTTGAGCGACTGGTTTTCGCGCAGTGCCTGATCGATCAGCTTGTCGAGCTGCGGATCATTGAAGCGTTGCCACCAGGGGCCTTTGGGTGCGTCATCGGCGGGTTGCGCGGCGCGCCAGGGGGCTTCGGTCTGCCAGTGGGCGGGCACGGCCATGGCCGGACGCTCGTAGTGCGGCGCCAGCGAGCAGCCCGCCAGCAGGGCGGTCAGTGCGGCTGCCAGCGCGGACGGACGCAGCCCGGTCATGATGCGCGCGGCGCGGAGGCCGCAGGCGAGGAAGCAGGCGAAGCGGCAGGCGCCGGCTTCACGATGGTCACCGACTCGCCCTGTTCGATGGAATCGGCCGGGTTGAGGATCAGCGCATCGTCGCGCTTCAGGCCGGAGAGGATTTCCACCGTGCGGCCGAAGTCTCGGCCGATGTTGACGGGGCGCAGGTCCACGCGGCCGTTCTCCGCAACGGCAATGCGCGGGCCTTCCTTGCGGAACAACAGCGTGTTGGTCGGCACGATGAACGATGTCGGTGCATCGCCGGCCGCCCCGGCCTTGCCGGCAACCGCCACCTGCACATACGCGCCGGGCATCAGGCGGCCATCCTTGTTGGGCAACTGCACCTCGACCTGCATGGTGCGCGTGGCCGTATCAATGGCGCCGGAAGCGCGCGCGATGGTGCCGTGGAAGGTCTGCCCCGGCATTTCGGCCAGCGTGACGGCCACGTCCTGGCCGACCTTCACCTGCTGCGAATACGCCTGCGGTACGTACAGGTAGATGCGCAGGGGGTCGGTCTGCGCCAGCGTGAACAGCTCGCGGTCGGCGCCCGCATTGCCGGCGTTGACCAGCGTGCCCACATCGACATTGCGCTTGGTGACGACACCTGCAAACGGCGCCACCACACGGCGGAAGCCTTGCAGCTCCTGCAGGCGGCGCACGTTGGCCTCGGCGGCGGCCAGGTCGGCCTGGGCCTGGTTGGCGGCGCTGGTGCGCTCGTCCAGTTCCTGTTGCGAGACGGCGTCTTTCTGGCGCAGGTTCTGCCAGCGTGTGAGCGAGGTCTGTGCCAGTGCGCGACGTGCGGCAGCCTGATTGCGCGCGGCCTGGGCCTGGTTCAGTTCCTGGTCCACCTCCGGCGTGTCGAGCAGGGCCAGCACTTCGCCCTTGTCGACATGCGCGCCGATGTCCTTGAACCAGCGCAGCACATAGCCGTTGGTGCGCGCATAGATGGGCGATTCCACAAAGCCCTGCAGCGTGCCGGGCAGCGTCAGGTCACGGCTGGCGCTGGCGGGTTTGGGCGCGGTGGTGTTGACGTAGCGGCTGGTCTGCGCGCTCACCTGCCGCTCCAGCGCATGCGTGTTGTAGTAACGATTGACCAGCGTGCGCGCGGCGCCCAGCGCCAGCAGCACGGCCACGACAATCACGACCCAGCGTGCGCGTCGCATGGCGCGGCCGCGGTCCACTTGCTCGATCGGGTCAACGGTGACGACATGGTGTGGCGGGCCGTCTGCCAGATGCCCTGAATGCGGTCCCGAATGGGCGCTGGATGTTTGCTCAGACATGTCCTTCGCTTCCCCGTAAGTCAGTGCCGGTACCACGCCGGGCATTTCGTTTGGTATGCCGCTGCAATCTGTTGTGCACGCTGGCAAACACCACCGGAACAAAGAAGAGTGTCGATACGGTCGCAAACAGCAGGCCACCGATCACCGCACGGCCCAGCGGCGCGTTCTGTTCCGCGCCTTCACCCAGGCCCAACGCCATCGGCACCATGCCGATCATCATTGCCAAGGCCGTCATCAGCACCGGGCGCAGGCGGGTGGCGCCGGCTTCCAGCGCGGCCTGCACCGGTGCAATGCCTTCGGCCAGCCGCTCGCGTGCAAACGAGATCAGCAGAATCGAGTTGGCCGTCGCCACCCCCATCGTCATGATCGCGCCCGTGAGCGATGGCACCGACAGCGTCGTGCCCGTCACGAACAGCATCCACGCAATGCCCGCCAGTGCCGCCGGCAGGGCGGTCACGATGATGAGCGGGTCGATCCACGACTGGAAGTTCACCACGATCAGCAGATACACCAGCACGATGGCCATCACCAGGCCCACACCCAGGCCCACGAACGACGATTCCATCGTCTGTACCTGGCCGCGGATGGTCACCTGCGCGCCGCGCGGCAGCTTGGGGCGGATGTCGTCGACGGCCTTCTGCACTTCCTTGGCGACGGCACCCAGGTCGCGCCCCTGCACGGCGGCGTACACGTCCACCACCGGCGTGATGTCGTAGTGCGACACGACCTGCGGCTGCACCGATGGGCTCACCTGGACGAGGTTGCCCAGCAGTTGCGGGCCACCCGCCTGCGCTGCACCGCCACGCGAGCCGGCCACCGGCGTGCGCAGCAGCGCATCGAGCGAATCCACGCGGTATTGCGGGCTCGTCACGGCCACCTGATACACCACACCGTTGACCGGGTTCAGCCAGAACGTGGGCGACGTCTGGAAGCTGGAACTGAGCGACACGAGCAGGTTCTGCGCCACGTCACGCCCTTCCAGGCCGACCTGCTGGATGCGCGTGCGGTCCATGTTCAGAGCAAGCGTTGGCTGGTCGAAGCGCTGGTGCACGTGCGTATCCACCGCGCCAGGGATCTGCTTGATGCGGTTGGCCAGGATGCCGGCGAGTTGCTGGTTGGTCGCCACATCGGCGCCGGAGAACTGCACGTCAATCGCCGAGGGCAAACCGAAGTTCAGGATCTGGCTGACGATGTCCGCCGGCTGGAAGGCAAACTCCACGCCCGGAAAGCGCTTGGGCAGTTCTTCACGCAAGCGGCTGACGTAGACGGCGCTGGGTTTGCGCTCGCCTTCGCGCAGGGCGATGAGGATTTCGCCGTCCAGCGTGCCGATCGTGCCGGCGTTGCTGTATGACAGGTTGATACCCGAGTTCGGCACGCCCAGGTTGTCGAGAATGGTCGACAGTTCCTGCTTGGGAATGATCTCGCGGATGGCCGATTCCACCTCGTCCGCCAGGCGTGCGGTCTCCTCAATGCGCAGGCCAGACGGCGCACGCATGTGCAGGCGGATCTGGCCGGCATCCACATCGGGGAAGAAGTCGCGCCCCAGCACCAGATACAGCGCACACGACGCCAAGCAGAAGCCCAGGAACGACAGCGCGAACGCGCGGCGGCGCTCCAGCAGCCCGCCGAGGATGGCCGCGTAGTTGCCGCGCATGTGCTCGAACTGCGCGTTGAATCCCTTGTAGATGCGTGCGAACGTGCCGGGCGCGGCGTCGGGCTTCTTCGTGTCTTGCGTGTGCCCGGTCATCAGCATCATCACCAGCGTCGGCACCAGCGTGCGCGAGAGCACGTAGGACGCCAGCATCGCAAAGATCACCGCTTCGGCCATCGGCACGAACAGGTAACGCGCCACGCCTGTGAGGAAGAACATCGGCACGAACACGATGCAGATACAGATCGTGGACACGAAGGCCGGCACGGCAATCTCGGCTGCACCGTCCAGGATGGCGGTGATCGGGTCCTTGCCCTCGTGCAGATGACGCTCGATGTTCTCGATGGTGACGGTGGCATCGTCCACCAGAATCCCCACCGCCAGCGCCAGGCCGCCGAGCGTCATCAGGTTGATGGTCTCGCCAATCAGGTGCAGCACGATGATCGATGTCAGGATCGACAAGGGAATCGATATCGCGATGATGACCGTGCTGCGCCAGTTGCCCAGGAACAGCAGGATCATGGCGGCCGTCAGGCACGCAGCGATCAGCGCCTCGCGAATCACGCCCTCGATTGCTGCCTTCACAAACAGCGACTGGTCGAACAGCGGCGTGATCTTGAGATCTTGCGGCAGCGCTGCCTCCGCCGCGGGCAGCAGCTTGTAGATGTTGTTGACGATGTCCAGCGTGGACGCGCCGCCGTTCTTGAGCACCGACAGCAGCACGCCGCGCTGGCCGTCCTGGCGCACCACGTTGGTCTGCGGCGAGAAGCCGTCGCGCACGTTGGCCACGTCGCCGAGGTACAGCGTGGCGCCGTTGCTGGTCTTGACCGGAATGGCATTGAGCGCTGCGATGCTGCCCGGCGTGCCATTGAGCGTGACGCCGTATTCGGTGGCGTCGATCTTCTGCGTGCCGGCCGGCAGGATCAGGTTCTGCGCGCCCACCGCATTGACGATGTCCACCGGCGTCAGGCCCTGCGCCAGCAGCTTCTGCGTATCCAGATCGACCGTGATCTGCCGGCTCTTGCCGCCGTACGGAAATGGCACGGCAATGCCCGGCACGGTAATCAGGCGCGGGCGCAGGAAGTTCAGCGCCGTGTCATTGAGTTCCTGCTCTGACAACGTGTTGGAAGACAGGCCCAGCTGCAGAATCGGAATGCTCGACGCCGAATACTTGATGACCAGCGGCGGCGTGGTGCCCGGCGGCAACTGGCGCACCTGCGCTTGCGTACTCGCCACGATCTGCGCCAGCGCCGTCTGAATGTTGGCGTTGGGTTGGAAGAAGACCTTGATGATCGAGATGCCGCCCAGCGATTGCGACTCGATGCGCTCGATGTCGTTGACGGTGGTGGTGAGGCTGCGCTCCGTCACGGAGACGATGCGATCGGCCATCTCCTTGGCGGGCAGGCCGTTGTAGTTCCAGATGATGCTGGCGACCGGAATGTCGATTTCCGGAAAGATGTCCGTTGGCGTACGCATGAGCGTAAACGGCGTTGCCAGCAGGATCAGCAGCGCAAGGACGATGAACGTCAGCGGCCTTCGCAGCGCGAGTTGGACAATCCACATGGAAGCGTTTCAGAACCGCGAAGCGTTGACGGGGGCGGGAGCCACCCGAGCGGGCGGCGACCGACAATTCTAGCGCTGGGACTGTTCGATCAGAATGTTTTGATGATCAGACATTATTACAGTGCATAACGGCGGCTGCCCGGGCAACTTAAGGGCCTCGGCAGACATGTGCGGCAAGCCGCAGGTGCCGCGCGGCTTTCGGCGCTATACCCGACATCACGTGCTGCGCCGCCGCAGGTGCGCCCCAAATCGCGCGATAATGCCAAGCTTTCCCGCATTTCTTTCGCCCCCGCCCGCCATGACCGGACTCACCACCGCCCTCCTGCACGCCGACCGCGAAGCCGGCTCCGAGCACTACGCCGTGCACAAGCCGCTGCATACATCCACCACCTATGGATATACGGATACGCGCGAGTTGATCGACGTGTTCCAGGGCAAGCCCGGCTACACCTATGCGCGTCAGGGCAACCCGACCACGGCAGCGCTGGAAGCCAAGATCACCATGATGGAGGACGGCCTGGCCACCGCGTGTTTCGCCACCGGCATGGCTGGCATCGTGGCGGTGTTCTCGACCCTGCTGCGCGCGGGCGACCACGTGGTCTCCAGCGCCTTCCTGTTCGGCAATACCAACAGCGTGTTCGAGACGTTGCGCCACATGGGCGTGGAAGTGACGTTTGTCGATGCCACCTCGGCACAGGCCGTGGCGGACGCCGTGCAGCCGAACACGCGCCTCGTTTTTGTGGAAACCATCGCCAACCCGCGCACGCAGGTGGCCGACCTCAAGGGCATCGGTGACATTTGCAAGGCGCGCGGCCTGCTGTACGTGATCGACAGCACGATGACCTCGCCATGGCTGTTCCGCGGGCGGGATGCACAGGCGAGCCTCGTGGTGCATTCGCTGTCCAAGTACATCGGCGGGCACGGCAACGCGCTGGGCGGCGCGGTGGTCGATACCGGCCTGTTCGACTGGACGACATATCCGAACATCTTCCCGGCCTATCGCAAGGCCAAGCCGGAAATGCAGGGCATCCAGCAGATTCGCAAGAAAGGCCTGCGCGATCAGGGCGCCACGCTCATTGCCGATGCCGCACACCGCATTGCCGTGGGCGCCGAAACCATGGCCCTGCGCATTGACCGCACCTGCAGTAACGCGCTGGCGCTGGCCCGCACGCTGGCCGCGCACCCGAAGGTGGCGCGCGTGTACTACCCCGGTCTGCCGGAGCACCCCGAGCACGCTCGCGCCACCGAGCTGTTCCGCCACTACGGCGGCCTGCTGAGTTTCGAGCTGGTGGAAGGCGCAGACTACGTGGAGATGCTCAACCACCTGCGCTTTGCCGTGCGCGCCACCCACCTGGGCGACACGCGCACGCTGGTGATTCCCGTCGCGCCGACCATCTACTGGGAAATGGGTGCCGAGCGCCGCGCCTCCATGGGCATTGCTGACTCGCTGGTGCGTGTGTCGGTCGGCATTGAAGACGAAGCCGACCTGCTGGCCGACTTCACGCAGGCGCTGGATTCGACGGCAATCAGCTGAATCGACTGTTTGGTTTCTGTTTTTCGGCCCGCCCACTCCTACAGTGGGCGGGCCTTTTCATTGGATGTCAGCAAACCTGCTTGATGGCCCGGCGGACTCAGGCGGGGTGATTCGGCCCACGCCGTACCACGCACATCAGCAGGGCGCCGGCACAGAGGTACAAGCCCATCACGAACGCCAGCCCCGGCACCGGGGACCCCGCATGGCTGGTGATCCACGTGGTAACCGAAGGCATGACCGATGGCCCGAGGTTCCCCAGGCTGCTGATGAGGGCGATGCCACCCGCGGCGGCTTTACGCGGAACGTACTCGCTCACGGCGGCAAAGAAGAGCGGTGTGGTGGACGACTTGCCCACCGCGACCACCGCCAGCGCCACGATGGACCAGACCAAGTGCCCCTTGGCAAAAATCGTCAGAAACAGGCCGAATGCGGCCAGCAGCGCCATGCATGCAAAGTGCCGACGGCGTTCCTGGCGGCGATCGGAACTCCGGCCCACCAGCACCATGCTGGCGGCGCCCACCACTGCGGGAATGCCGGCCAGCAATCCGACGACGAACACGTCTGCCACGCCCCAGCTCTTGATGAGCGTCGGTGTCCAGAACACCACCGCATAGCTCGCGCCCAGAAACAGGAAGTACGTGAGCGACAGCAGATAGACCTTCGGATCGCGCAGCAGCCCGCCCAGCGCACCATGGCTTGCTTGGGCGCTGTTCTGGCTCAGCAGGCGGCGCAGCGTGTGTTTCTCGCCTTGTGTGAGCCAGGCGGCGTCTTCGGGGCGGTCTTTCAGCGTGAAATAGGCCACGATGCCAAGCAGGGGGGCCGGCAGACCGTGCATGACAAACAGCCATTGCCAGCCGTGCAGGTCGAGCACACCGTTCATGAATTTCATCAGCCAGCCCGAGGCTGGGCCGGCGATGATCCCGGCAATCGGCAGGGCGACCATGAAGGTTGAGATGGCCTTGGCGCGCCGGCTGCTGGGGTACCAGTAGGTGAGGTACAGAATCACGCCGGGAAAGAACCCCGCCTCGAATGCGCCCAACGCAAAGCGCAGCGCGTAGAACTGCATGGGCGTTTGCACGAACATCATGGCGGCCGCGCACAGGCCCCAGCACACCATGATGCGCAGCAGCGTCTTGCGTGCGCCGATCTTCTCCAGGATCAGGTTGCTCGGCACTTCAAACAGGAAGTAGCCGACGAAGAAGATGCCCGCGCCTGCCGCGTACACCGCATCGCTGAACGGCAGCGATTGCTTCATCTGCAACTGCGCAAAGCCGATGTTGATGCGGTCCAGATACGCGACGACGTAGCACGTGATCAGCAGCGGCAGCAGGTGCCAGTTGACCTTGATAAAGAGTGCATCGTCATTGGGCTGCGCAACGTCGCGCAGGTCGGTTTCCACCAACACCTTTTCCATGCCTGTCTCCTGTGTCGTGGCGCGGTGCCATGGCCGGCATCGCGCGGCGAGGCTTGTTAGCGCCTCGATCAGAAGATGGTGCTAGGAATGGCGCCAGGTTGCGTGTCGTGCAACCAATCCTTACGTTCAGGCGGTGTTGCGGTCAATGAAAGAAGAGGGTACGCATGCCAAAAGTGTGATGCGCTTCCGCAGCCATCAACAGCATCAGCACGATCAGGCACAGGGGCGGGATCAGGATGGCGTACACCAGTGCCAGACGCTCCCACACCATGTGCATGAACACCGATACGATCAGGCCCGCTTTGGCAATCATCAGCACGACGATCAGGATCCAGCGTGTTAGGCCTTCCACGCGGAAGTAGTCCACCAGGTACGACAGGGTGCTCAGCACAAACAACAGGCCCCAGATCTTCAGATAGATGCCGATGGGGTGCTGCTGGCCGTGTGCAGCTTCTGGAGCATGAGCGGGTTCGGTGTGGTCCATGACGTGCCTCACCACAAGTAGAACAGCGCAAAGATGAACACCCAGACGAGATCGACGAAGTGCCAGTACAGGCCCGCGATCTCCACGATCTGGAAGTTGCCGTGTTCGATAAAGCCGGGTTGCCGGATCTTGCGCGCGATCAGCAGCAGGTAGATCACGCCGCAGGTCACGTGAAAGCCGTGGAACCCGGTGATCATGAAAAAGCACGCGCCAAATTGCGCCGCGCCCAGCGGGTTGCCCCACGGCCGCACGCCTTCGAGCACGATCAGCTTGGTCCACTCGAACGCCTGCAGACAGACGAAGCTGGCACCGAGCAGCGCCGTGGCCAGCATGAGCGCTGCCGCACGTTTGGCGTTGCGCCGGTAGCCGAAGTTGACGGCCATCGCCATGGTGCCGCTACTACTGATGAGCACGAAGGTCATGATGGCGATCAGCAGCAGAGGCACCTCGATGCTGCCGATCTTCATGCCGAACACCTCGGCCGTGTCGGGCCACGGCACCGTGGTCGACATGCGCACTGTCATATAGCCGATCAGGAAGCTGCTGAAGATGAAGGTGTCCGACAGCAGGAAGATCCACATCATGGCCTTGCCCCACGGCACCTTGAAGGCCTCGCGGTCGGCCGACCAATCGTTGACGATACCGTGCCAGCCTTCGGGCAAGGTTTGCGGGGAATCGGTCGGGAGCGTGGGCGTGCTCATGGCGTGGCTCCATACAACGGCCCGCAGATGGCGGTGACGAATGCGGGGGTGATCCACCACATCGCCGCCAGCAGCACGAGCCACACGGCCAGCAGGAAGTGCCAGTACGTTGTGCACAGCGCGATGGCGCGCTGGGTGCGATCAGCGTTGCTGCGCAGGTGTGCGACCGTTACTGCCCAGACGACGAGCCCGCCGATCACGTGCACTGCATGCAGGCCGGTGAAGACATAGAGAAAGCTGTTGGACGGGTTGACCGCCACGCCTTGTCCGGCGGCCGAGAGCTGTTGCCATGCGATCCATTGGCCGAAGACGAACAGCGCCGCGAGCACGCCGCCCGCTAGCAACCAGATCGTCCGGCGTGTATCCGTTCGCCGTGCACGTTGCATCGCCACACTGGCCAGCGCGAGCGCGCCGGTGTTCCACCACAACAGCACCGGGTGAGGCACGGGCATCCAATCGGGTTCGCGCATGCGCATCGCATAGGCCAGGATGAGCAGCGAGAACAGCGCCGTCACTACACCCATGAAGACGCGCAGGCCAATGCGCCCGGCGCTTGGCAGCACAGGCGGCGCATCTGGAGCGAAGTGGCGGGGCAGGGTTGTCATGCGCGCACCCCGCCGGCGTGGAGGATGTCGGCTTCTGTCTCGGGCGCGCCTGGTGCACCGGACGGCGGCTCGTTCTGCGGTACGAAGTCTTCGGTGCGATCGGGCGGGCTGTACTCATACGCCCAGCGATAGACCACCGGCAGCGTCGGCCCCCAGTTGCCGTGCACGGGTGGCGTTTGCGGGGTCTGCCATTCGAGCGTGGTGGCGCGCCAGGGGTTGCCGTCAGCCTTCTTGCCGCGCACGAGGCTCCATGCCAGGTTGAAGAGAAACAGCAACTGCGCCACCCCCACGATGATCGCGATGACGGTGATGAACGTATTCAGCGTCTGCGCGGATGGCGGAATGAAGCTGTAGCCCTCATACGCGTAATACCGGCGCGGCATGCCCAGCACGCCCAGGTAGTGCATCGGGAAGTAGATCAGGTACGTGCCGATGAAGGTGATCCAGAAATGCGCGCGGCCCAGCGTGTCGTTCAGCATGCGGCCCGTCACCTTTGGATACCAGTGATAGAGCCCGCCAAACACCACCAGGATCGGCGATACGCCCATCACCATGTGGAAGTGCGCGACCACGAAGTACGTGTTGGACAGCGGAATGTCCACGCTCACGTTGCCGAGGAACAGCCCCGTCAACCCGCCGATTACGAACGTGCTGATGAAGCCGATGGCAAACAGCATCGGTACGGTCAGGTGGATGTCCCCACGCCAGAGCGTGAGCACCCAGTTGTAGACCTTGAGCGCGGTCGGGATGGCAATGATGAGCGTGGTGGTGGCAAAGAAGAAACCGAAGTACGGGTTCATGCCCGACACGAACATGTGGTGCGCCCACACCACGAAGCTCAGTACGCCGATGATGATGATGGCCCACACCATCATCTTGTAGCCGAAGATGTTCTTGCGCGCGTGCGTGCTGATAAGGTCCGACACGATGCCGAAGGCCGGTAGTGCAACGATGTAGACCTCCGGATGCCCGAAGAACCAGAACAGGTGCTGGAACAGCAGCGGGCTGCCGCCGGCATGCGGCAGATGCTGCCCCATCGACACCACCGCCGGCACGAAGAAGCTCGTGCCCAGCGTCTTGTCGAGCAGCATCATGATGGCCGACACGAACAGGGCGGGAAACGCCAGCAGCGCCAGCACGGTCGCCGTGAAAATGCCCCACACCGTGAGCGGCATGCGCATCAGCGTCATGCCGCGCGTGCGCGCCTGCAGCGTGGTGGTCACGTAATTCAGCCCACCCATCGTGGCTGCGATGATGAAGATCGCCAGCGACACCAGCATCAGCACGATGCCCCACTCGGTGCCCGGCGTGCCCGGCAGGATGGCCTGCGGCGGATACAGCGTCCAGCCCGCGCCCGTCGGCCCGCCCGGCACAAAGAAGCTCGCCACCAGCACCAGCACGGCCAGCAGGTAGACCCAGTAGCTGAGCATGTTCAGGAACGGGAACACCATGTCGCGCGCACCCAGCATCAGCGGGATCAGGTAGTTGCCAAAGCCGCCCAGGAACAGCGCCGTCAGCAGGTAGATCACCATGATCATCCCGTGCATGGTGACGAACTGGTAGTAGTGATTGGCGTCGATGAAGGCGAACTTGCCCGGAAAGCCCAGCTGCAGCCGCATCAGGTTCGACAGCACGAGCCCCACCAGCCCGATGGCGATGGCCGTAAGCGAGTACTGCACCGCGATGACCTTGTGGTCCTGGCTCCAGACGTAGCGCGTCCAGAAGCTTTGCGGGCCGTCGTGGTCGGTGTGGGCGTAGGACATGGAGTCTCCTCGCTACGGTTTGGCAGCCGCGGCTGCAGCGTCGCCACCTTGCGCCTTGATGTACGCCACCAGCGCTGACAGCTCCTGCTCGCTCAGATCGAAGTTCGGCATGATCGGCGCGAAGCCTTTCACCACGCGCGCTTTCGGGTCGCGGATGAACGCACGCAGATAGGCGTCATCCGCCGTTGCCGTTGAGCCGTCGGCCATGGTCTGGGTGGAGCCGTACAGGCCCTTCCATGTGGGGCCAACACCAGGGCTGCCGTTGATCGTGTGGCAGGCGACGCAGCCCTTGGCTTGCGCGAGCGCCTTGCCCTGGTCGGCCAACGCCTGGGTGCTGCCGCCTGCGGTGGCCGAGGCGGCCTGCACCTTGGCTTGCTGGCGTTGCTCAAGCGTCGGTTGCTGCGCCAGCCAGCGCGCGAACGCGGCTTCGTCTTCCACCACCACCACGCCGCGCATGTTGGAGTGACCGATGCCGCAAAGCTGTGCGCACAGGATGTCGTAGCGGCCCGCCTTGGTGGGCGTGAACCAGAACGTGGTGACCATGCCCGGCACCATGTTCATGCGTGCGCGGAATGGCGGCACGTAGAAGTCATGCAGCACGTCGCGCGAGCGTGTCAGCACCTGGATCGGGCGATTCAGCGGCAGGTGCACCTCGGCGGCGTCGATCAGGTGGTTGTCGCGCCCGTTTGGGTCGTTGGGGTTCAGGCCGAATGGGTTGTCGTCGGAGATGTAACGCGTGTCGGTCGTGCCGAGCTTGCCGCCCGCGCCGGCAAAGCGGAAACGCCATTGCCACTGCTGGCCGAGCACTTCCATCTGCAGCGCGTTGGCAGGCGGGCGCACATAGTCGGCATAGACGAACAGGCCGGGTGCCAGCATCGCTGCCACGCCCACGGAGGTGATGCCGATCAGCCACCACTCCAGGCGGCGGTTGTGTGGCTCGTACGTGGCGCGGTGGCCGTTGGGGTTGCCTTCCCTGTGGCGATAGCGCAGGAGCGCCGCGACGACGAAGAGATTGATGGCGATGAACAGCGCACCGGTAATGACGATGGTGATCGTCAGCGTGTCATCCATGCGCACCCAGTTGGACGCGATCGGCGTGATCCACCACGGGCTGACAAAGTGAAACCCCACCGCCAGCACGACGATCAGCACAAGCGCAATCGCAAGGGCCATGGGCACCTCCCGCCGAGGATCTGCCTCAACACGCTAAAGCTAGGCTAGGTCGCTCATCTGGATCGTGCAAGGCAACGAAAGGAGGACGCGCACCCGGCATACGGATTGCGCCAACACACGTCGTGTGTGCTGCGATGCAATGTAAAACGGCCGCCTCCGGCATGTGGTGCCGCAGGCGGCCGTCTCCTGATGGCACCGGGTGTCTTGCGGCGCCGCAGGAAAAAAACGGCGCGTCAGTGCATCGTTTCCTGGGCGCGCCGCTCCAGCATGCCGTACGTGAGCGCCGTTACCGCGCCAAACAGCAGGTTCGCCAGCAATGGCCCCGACCCGCGTTCCGATGCAAACCAGGGGAACACCGCCGTCATGCCGTAGAAGTTGACCACGTACGCCACGATCCCAAACGCCAGCCCGATGGCGGCGAGCATGCCCATGCTCGAATCGAAGTGGAACGGTGCGATGATGGCCCCGAGAATCATCCCCATGATGGCGCCCAGCACGAAGTGCAGCACCAGCGCGGTCGCCACGATGCCGAAACTGAACAGCGACATCTGCTCCAGCGCCCCTTGGCCCATCACCATGGCCGCGATCTTGTGCGTCGGGCGCCAGGGGCTTTCATTGAGCACCATGGTCGACCAGAAGAACTCCAGCACGATGACCAGCGCGCCACCCACGATGCCCGACACGGCAGCAGCCATCCAGTCGGGCATGCGGCGCTCCCAATGATGCGATTGCATATGCAGTTCCATACGAACCTCCTGCTGATGTATCCGCGTCAGCACTTAAGCATCGGAAGCGCCACTCGCAGTGCTCCAAAGCGCCACTCGCGTCAGTGCGTTCTTGCGTAACTCAGTCTGGCAGATACGGGTGCCAACGCAAGGTACAAAAACCCTGCGCATCGCACAGCACTACCGCGTTCTGTTCGAAGGTCAACATCAGGGTGTCGGCGATGGTCGGATCGTCGATGAAGAGCAGCAGGCTGGGCTCTGGCGCCCACGCATTGGATGTGCCCGCAGGCGTGTCTTCAGGTGGGCAGCCCTCGCCAGTGAGCCATGGCATGCCGCGCGCGATGGCCCAGGCAAGCAGCTCGGCCTGGCGCGCGGCGTTCTCTTCTGCAGAGACCGGGTGGGAGAACGGTTGATACGCCGTCACGAATACAGCCCATGGTGCTTCTGCCTGCGCGAGCAGCGCGGCCACTTGCGGGCTGGCGGCGTCGATGGGTAGCAGCACATCGCCTTGCGGCGACGCGACGCGATACCAAGCGCTGCGGTAAGCCGCGATCAACTCAGGTGTGGGAGCAGGTGGATAACGGTGCATTGTTGTGTCACTTAGTGACGGCCATCTGATTTGGCGCAACGCAAAAGGGCTGTGGATGTCACAGAATACGCATGTGCCGGCACAGCCGTGCCATCGCAAACATCCCCAACCACTCTCCTGCGAGGCTTGAACATGTACAAGAAGATCCTGGTCGCCGTGGACGGCAGCGAAACCAGCAAACTGGCCCTGGCCGAAGCCGTGCGCCTGGCCAAGGCTTTCCAGAGCAGCGTGCGCGCCGTGTATATCGTCGACAGCCCGGCCATGCTGTTTGATGTTGGCTACTACGACCCGAGCGAGCTGCGCAAATCGTTCATCCAGGCTGGCACGGCGCTGCTGGCGGATACCGCAGCAACGCTCACCACGGCAGGGCTGCCGCAGGAAACGGCGCTGGTAGAAACCGAAAACGTGGGCGAAGACGTGGCTGCCGCCCTGCAGCGCGACGCCGTACAGAGCGGCGCTGATGTGGTCGTGATCGGCACGCATGGCCGCCGTGGTCTGGCGCACGCCATGCTGGGCAGCGTGGCCGAGAAGTTCATCCGTCAGGCCACCACGCCGGTATTGCTGGTGCGCGGGCCGGCCAAGGGCTGACGCTGCACCAGCCCGATGGCGACGGGTGCCTTCGTCTATGCCGGATATCATGTTGGGATCACAGGCCGCGGCCTAACAGGCGCACGACCGGCCTCGCTCCCAACGCATCCGTCGCTATCCCATCATGAACGTCAATCCCGACGCCCCTGCGCGCCGCGCCATTCGCACCCTCACTGCCCTTGAAGGACGCGTGCTCGGCGTCCTGGTCGAAAAGCAGCACACGGTGCCCGACACCTACCCGCTGACGCTCAACGCGCTGGCTGCCGGCTGCAATCAGAAAACTGCGCGCGCCCCGGTGATGACTGTCACCGAAGCCGAGATCCTCACGGCCATCGACGGACTGAAATCGCTGAGCCTGGTCATGGAAGGCAGCAGCAGTCGCGTACCGCGCTTCGAGCACAACATGAAGCGCGTGCTTGGCATGCCAGATCAATCCGTCGCGTTGCTTACCGTGCTGCTGCTGCGTGGCCCGCAGACCGCCGCCGAGTTGCGACTGAACGCTGCAAGGCTCCACGCCTTTGCCGACATTTCGTCCGTCGAAGCGTTTCTGGAAGAGATGGCGCAAAGCGATCCGCCGGCCGTCGTGAAGTTGCCGCGCACGCCCGGCGAGCGTGAAAGCCGTTGGATGCACTTGCTGTGCGGTGAAGTCACGCAGACCGACATGCCACAGGGTGCTGCCGGCGATGAGGCCATCGCGCCTTCAGAGTTCGAAGCGCTGAAAGCCGAGCAGAAACGATTGGCCGACCAGGTGAGCCGGCTTCAGGCGCTTGTCGAACAGATGGCTGGGGAGTTGGGCATCTCGATTGACACGTCGACGCTGTGACCGGGCGTAGTTCGCCCCGGAACAGCGCCGACGCGCACTGCGCCAACTTACGCCCCTGCAGACACGAACAACGTGCAGGCGCCTTCTTCCGCCGCCGACACATTGCGGCGGAAGCCCGAGAACAGGTCCCGACCAACACCCGCGTGGTAGTGCGCCAGGTCTGGCGTCGTGACTTGACGGGCATTCCATTCCGCTTCCGGCACACGCACCGACAGCGTGCCGGCTTCGGCATCCAGCACCACGACATCGCCATCGCGCACGCGCGCCAGCGGCCCGCCGTTGAGCGCTTCCGGCGTGATGTGAATAGCGGCCGGCACCTTGCCCGATGCGCCCGACATGCGGCCATCCGTGACCAGTGCGACCTTGAAGCCGCGCTCTTGCAGCACCGATAGCGTGGGCGTGAGCTTGTGCAGCTCGGGCATACCGTTGGCAGCCGGGCCCTGGTACGGCAGCACAGCAATGAAGTCGCGCTCCAGTTCGCCGGCCTTGAAGGCGTGGATCAGGTCGTCCTGGGCATGGAAGACGCGCGCCGGTGCTTCCACAAAGCGATGCTCGGGCTTGACCGCCGACACCTTGATGACCGAGCGCCCGAGGTTGCCGTCCAGCACGCGCAGGCCGCCATCGGCCGAGAACGGCTCGGCCACGCCGCGCACGATGTTGGTATCGAGCGAAGCCGCGGCGCCATCGCGCCACACCAGCGTGCTGTCTTCCAGGAAAGGCTCCTGCGCATGACGGCGCAGGCCCTTGCCCATGACGGTGGTCACATCGTCGTGTAGCAGACCGGCATCGATCAACTCGCGAATCACGATCGACAAGCCGCCCGCTGCCTGGAATTCATTCACGTCCGCCTTGCCGTTCGGGTACACGCGCGCCAGCAGCGGAATCACGCCCGACAGATCGTTGAAGTCGTCCCACGTGAGCAGAATGCCCGCCGCGCGCGCCATGGCAATCAGGTGCAGCGTGTGGTTGGTCGAGCCGCCCGTGGCCAGCAGGCCGACGATGCCGTTGACGAACGCACGTTCGTCCAGCACGTCCGCAATGGGGGTGAACTGATCGCCACCGTAGACGAGCTTGAGCACCTGGCGGGCAGATTCTCGCGTGAGCGCTTCGCGCATCGGCGTGCCCGGGTTGATGAACGCGGTGCCCGGCAGATGCAGGCCCATGACTTCCATCAGCATCTGGTTGGAGTTGGCTGTGCCGTAGAACGTGCAGGTGCCGGCGCCGTGGTACGACTTGGATTCGGCTTCGAGCAGGTCGGCGCGCGAGAGTTTGCCCTCGGCGTAGCGCTGGCGTGTTTGGGCCTTCTCGTCGTTGCTCATGCCGGTGGTCATCGGGCCAGCGGGCACAAAGATGGCCGGCAGATGGCCGAACGACAGCGCGCCGATCACCAGCCCCGGCACGATCTTGTCGCACACGCCCAGGTACAGCGCGGCGTCGAACATCTGGTGCGACAGCGCCACGGCGGTCGACAGTGCAATCGTGTCGCGCGAGAACAGCGACAGCTCCATGCCGTCCTGCCCCTGCGTCACGCCATCGCACATGGCCGGCACACCGCCGGCATATTGCGCGGTGCCGCCGGCTTCCAGCGCGGCTTCCTTGATCCACGCCGGAAACGCTTCCAGCGGCTGGTGCGCCGACAGCATGTCGTTGTACGCCGAGACGATGCCGATGTTCGGCCGCTCCAGCGCCTTCAGGCGGATCTTCGCCTCGCCCGGCATGGCCGCAAAACCGTGGGCGAGGTTCGTGCACGACAGCAGCGAGCGCTCGACCTTGCGGCCGATGTTCTTGCGCGTGACATCCAGATAGGCCTGACGGGGGCCGCGGCTGCGGTCGATGATGCGCTGGGTGACGTCGGCCACAACGTTGTGCAGGCGGTGCAGGGCCATGCTGGTTCTCCTGATGGGGTCCGGGGTGGGACGGAATTCTGTAATTTTCCTACAAACGGGCAGATCGTGGAGCAGGGTTTTCCACAGGTGCCCGTGACTCCCTGGCGGCTGAGCACGCGAATTGCGTGCCCGAAGAAGCGCCAAGGGTCCGGCTATACGCCACTCCAGGCGTCAGGCGGTCGGTCGGAAAGCATTGCCTGGGCAGTCGCAACAACGCCTTGCCTGTGATGTAGTAATACTACAAAATGGGCGAGAAAAGCACGTTGTACCGCTAGCCGCCACAAAACGCGCTCACAATGAATCAGCGTGATTCCTGCGCGATTCGTGCATGTTTCCTAGGCTAGCCTAATCAGTGGCTCACACACAGGAGATGACGATGTCGGTGCCCGCATTCGACATGGTGTTGTTTGGCGGTACGGGCGATCTTGCCCGCCGCAAGCTGATTCCGGCCTTGTTCGATGCGCACCAGGGCGGCGAGCTGCACCCGCGCGGGCGGATCTTCGCCATCGGCACCCAGCCGCTGGAGACTGCGGGCTACCTGGCCCTGCTTGAGCGCGAAACGCGGCCGACCATGCGCCTGTACTCCGGCGCCCCCGTTTCGGATGACGCTTGGGCATCGTTCGCCAAGCGCATCGTCTATCAGCAGGTGGATGCCCGTAAGCCCGAGCACTTCGATGGGCTGGCCGAAGCGCTGGGCGCAGATCGCGCGCCGGTGACCGTCTGCTACCTGGCCACCGCTCCCGGCATTTTCATCGACATCTGCGCGCAACTCGCCCGCGTCGGCCTGAATACGCCCAACGTGCGGCTGGTGCTGGAAAAGCCGCTGGGCACCGACCTGGCATCGAACGAGCGCATCAATTCCGCCGTGGCCGAGTACTTTGCCGAAGAGCAGATCTACCGGATCGACCACTACCTCGGGAAAGAATCCGTCCAGAACCTGATGGCGATCCGCTTTGGCAACGCGCTGTTCGAGCCGCTGTGGCGCCGCGAGTGGATCAAGGACGTGCAGATCACCATCGCCGAGCAGCTTGGCGTGGAAAAGCGCGGTGACTTCTACGACGGCGTCGGCGCACTGCGCGACATGGTGCAGAACCACTTGCTGCAGCTGCTATGTATCGTCGCCATGGAGCCGCCGTCGAGCCTGTCGCAAGACGCCATCCGTGACGAGAAGCTCAAGATCCTCAAGGCGCTCAAGCCGATCCCCCTGCAGGAAGTGCCGGAGAAGACCGTGCGCGGCCAGTATCTGGAAGGCGCCATCGCCGGGCAGCCGGTGCAGGGCTATCTGCACGAGCAGGGCATTCCGCCCGACAGCCGCACCGAAACGTTTGTCGCCATCAAGGCGGAGATTGCCAACTGGCGCTGGGCCGGCGTGCCGTTCTACCTGCGGACCGGCAAGCGCATGCCGCAGCGGCTGGCGGAGATCGTGGTGCGCTTTCATGACGTGCCGCATGCGCTGTTTCCCAAGCCGCTGATCCAGTTTCCGGAAAACCGCCTCGTCATTCGCTTGCAGCCGGAAGAGAGCATCCGCCTGCAGTTCCTGACCAAGACGCCTGGTGCGGCACTGGGGCTGCAGCCTTCCACGCTGGACCTGGATTTCACCAACCACGGCGGTGTGCGCCATGCCGGCGCGTATGAGCGTCTGCTGATGGACGCCGTCAACGGCAAGCTGGGCCTGTTCGTGCGCCGCGATGAGCAAGCCGAAGCGTGGCGCTGGGTCGAGCCGATCATCGAAGCGTGGAACGAAGTCCGCATGCCGCCCAAGAGCTATACGGCGGGCAGCTGGGGCCCCGCGGCATCGAGCGCGCTGCTCTCGCGCGATGACGCCGCCTGGCACGAGGAGATGTGATGACGATGCAGTGGCATGCCGTGGCCGACGCGCAAGCACAAGTCGCGCACTTGGCAGAAGCCATTGCCAGCACGCTTGCGCGCGTGATCGACGAGCAGGGCAGCGCTTGCCTGGCGGTATCCGGCGGGCGCTCACCCATCGCCTTGTTTGCCGCGCTGCGCGCGCTGCCGCTGCGCTGGGCCGATGTGTCGATCACGCTGGTCGACGAGCGCGCCGTGCCGCCCGAGCATGCCGACAGCAACGCACGCCTGGTGCACGAGCATTTGCTGCAGGACGCTGCTGCTGCCGCGCGTTTCTTTCCTCTGGTGTTGCGCGCGCACGTGCATGGTGATTCCGTGGATGTCGACGCGTGCGTGGCTACCGCCAACGATCCATTCCAGCAACCGGACGTCGTCATTCTCGGCATGGGTGACGATGGGCATACGGCATCGCTGTTTCCCGATGCGGCAGAACTGGATGACGGCATTGACCGCAAGCACGCGCCTGCGTATTTGCCGGTGCGCCCAGGTGCGGCGCCGCATCGGCGCATCAGCCTGAACCTGTCGGCGCTGTGCGCGGCGCGGCAGTTGTTCCTGTCGATCACGGGGCCGGTCAAGCGCAAGGTATTTGACGAGGCTGCACAGGGTGCGGCGCAGCGTGCGCTGCCGGTGAGCTACGTCATTCATCAGCGGGAGGTACCGCTCGATGTCTATTGGACTGCATGAGGTGAGCACGGGCACCACGGCCGGTGTGACGGCCTACCCGCGCCTGGTGGCTGACGTGGGCGGCACCAACGTGCGCTTCGCGCTGGAGATGGCGCCCATGCGCCTCGCCCACATCGGCGTGCTGGCCGGTGATGACTACCCCTCGCTCGAGGCGGCCATGCGCGCGTATCTTGCGGCGCTGCCGCGTGAGATTGCCGCCACGGGTGTCAGGCATGCCGCCATCGGCATCGCCAATCCGGTGCTGGGCGACCAGATTCGCATGACCAACCGCGACTGGGCGTTCTCCATTGAAGCGATGCGGCGTGCGTTGGGCTTTGACACCTTTGTCGTACTCAATGACTTTGCCGCACTGGCGCATGCGCTGCCGTACCTGCCGGCCGATGAGCTGGAGCAAGTGGGCGGTGGCGCGAGCCTGACCGATGCGCCGCGCGCGCTGCTCGGTGCGGGCACGGGCCTGGGCGTGGCGTCATTGCTGCCCACGCCGGACGGCCGCTTCATCGCCGTGGCGGGCGAGGGCGGCCACGTTGCTTTCCCGCCGATGAACGACGAGGAAGTCGCCATCTGGAATTTCGCGCGCGACCGCTTCGGCCACGTGTCGGCCGAGCGCTTGGTTTCCGGCATGGGGCTGGAGCTGATCTACGAAGCGCTGGGCGCGTGCTTCGACCTCTGGCAACAAGGCCCCGCCGTACGGCGCGCCGCAGACATCACTGCCATCGCCCTCGGCGAGGTGGAAGACAACCTGGGCGATCACGCGCGCTGCCGCTACGCGGTCGACACGTTCTGCGCGTTCCTGGGCACTATCGCGGCCAATCTGGCGGTCACGCTTGGTGCACGCGGTGGCGTGTACATCGGCGGCGGCATCGTGCCGCGTCTGGGCCCGACCTTCGCCAACTCGCCATTCCGTCGGCGCTTTGAAGACAAGGGCCGCTTCTCGGGCTATGTGGCGTCGATGCCGGTGTATGTGATTCACTCGCCGTACCCCGCGCTCATCGGCCTGTGCGCGGCGATGGACCACGCGGTCGCACAAGGGCATTGATCGCGCCCGGATGTGGTTGCGGTAGATGATGCGTTTGTCATTTGCGCGCCACCTTGCCGTTGGCGGCGGCCTTCTACGCTGATCCTGTCTCTGACACGACGACAGGAGTTTGCGATGACCTTCTCTGCTTCCTACGTATTGCCCGCCGCGCTTTCGCTTGCGGCGTTTCTCAGTGCCAATCCGGCGTTGGCCGTCACGCAGATGACCGTGCAGGAAGCTGCCCGGCCGGGCGCTTACTCCCACCTGTTCGGCACGCCCGCGGATGCGAAGACGGTGACGCGCACAATCGAACTGCGCGGCCAGAGCGTCGTGCGTGTGTCATCGGGGGAGACGGTGGCGTTCAGCAGCGGAGCGCAGATCGGCGCATGGAATTTCACGCCGCGCGCTGACAGCACGACCGTGGCGCTCAGCGAACTGTTGCCCGCCATACCCGGCGGTGCGCAGGTATATGTGTTGATTGACCGCAGCCCGATCTACTCGGGCAACTGACGGTCTTGCGGAATGGCGCTGCCCTTGCGCAGCGCCACTTCCAGCACCAGCGCATCGAGCAGCGCCAGGTGCAGCAGCCGCGCCACCATGGAGCGGTCGGCCACATTGGTGTCCACGTCGGCGGGTAGCACTACATCGGCCAGTGCGGCCAGTGCGCTGTCTGGCGCTGTCACGGCAATCACGCGCACGCCCAGTTCACGCACGCGCTCCACGGCCGTCTGCAATTCGGGCAGCGCGCCCGACTTGGAAATGGCGATCACCACATCGCCCGCCTGCAACACGTTCAACGACATCGACACGAGGTACGGATCACTGTACGCATTGGCGGGAATGCCGTAGCGGAAGAACTTGGTTTGTGCATCCGCTGCCACCACGCCGGAGCTGCCGAAGCCGTACAGGTCGATGCGGTGCGCGGCATCGACCAGCGCAACGGCCGCTTCCAGCACCTGTGCATCGAGCCGGTCCTGCAATGCAGCGAGCGCGTCGATGGTGTTCTGCAGTACGCGCGTGCCAAGCGGCGGTGTGGCGCGTTCTGGCGCGGCACCGCGTGCACTGTCATGCGCAACGTCGCCGAGATTGCCTTGTGCCAGCCGCAGCTTGAAATCCGACAGACCGTGGCAGCCCATCGAGCGGCAGAAGCGGATCACGGTCGGCTGACTGACACCGGCCTCACGTGCGATGGCGGCCACCGGCAGGCTCAGCACCGTGCCGGGCTGGCGCAGTACCCAGTCGGCCACTTGACGCTCGGCCGGCGACAGCGACGCACGCGCGGTGCGGATGCGCTCGCGCAAGTCGGTCGAAGCGTTGGCGGGAGCGGGGGGAGTGGCTGGCAGGGCGCTCATCTGCGCGCGGGTGTCTGGTGGTCGATCGCGTCACGATAAAGGCAAGCGCAGCCTTGCGCAACCGCCTGCTTAGGTGTGGATGGCTCCGCCCGCAACTGTATGTTTTTGCACTGTTGCAGGGGCGAGGTGATGGATACGGTGAACGACGCCACGGGCGCCACAAGCGCGGTGGCTCCACAACGTCGTACTCCTAAAAGGGACATCCGATGAACCGTACTGCCACCCCCATGCAGCATCTTTCCTCCCTATGCCGTCACCTGGTCCGCGCATGGCCGCTGGTGCTGGCGACGGGTTCCGTGCATGCCGCTACGGATTGGGTCGATACCCACACAAAGGCTTTCGTCACAGGCCCCCAGCTCATGGCGCGCGGTGCCGCCAACGAGGTCGCACCTGGCCAGACCGCCGATGTGCTGATCAGCCTCACGCCGCGCAACGAGGCCAAGCTCAAGGCACTCGCGCATGACGTGAACGACCCCCGCAGCCCGCACTATCGCAAGTACCTCACGAGCGCGCAGTTCCTGGCCGATCACGCACCCACCCAGGCGCAGGTCGATGCCGTGGTGAACTATCTGCGCCAGAACGGCTTCATCGATATTGAGGTGGCGCCCAACCGGCTGCTCGTGTCAGCACGCGGTACGGCGGGCACGGTCAAGACCGCGTTCAACACACCGCTGGTGCACTACCAGTTTGCAGGCCGCAGCGGTTTTGCCAACAGCGGCCGCGCTCAGGTGCCGCGTGCGCTGGGCGGCATCGTAGGGTCCGTGCTGGGGCTGCAGAACGTGACGCGCGCCCGCCCGCTGCTGCGCGTGGGTGACGTGGCAGAAGCCCGCACGCTGGCCGCCGGTACGGCTACGGGCCACTATCCGAAGGAATTCCCGGCCTTGTATGGCGCCACCGGCGTGCCAACGGCCAGCGGCACCACCATCGGCATCATCACCATTGGCGGCGTGTCGCAAACGCTGCGCGACCTGCGCACCTTCACCAGCAGCAACGGCTACGCCACCGTTGCCACGCAAGCCATCAAGACCAACGGCACGAGCGGCAACTACGCCGATGACCAGGACGGCCAGGGCGAGTGGAACCTCGACAGCCAATCCATCGTGGGTGCGGCCGGTGGCGCGGTCGGCAAGCTAGCGTTCTACATGGCCGACCTGAACGCGCCGGGCAACACGGGCCTGACCAAGGCTTTCAACAAGGCGGTGTCGGACAACACGGCCAAGATCATCAACGTGTCGCTTGGCTGGTGCGAGAACGACGCCAACGCTGACGGCACGCTCAACGCCGAAGAGGCCATCTTCACCACGGCCGCAGCGCAGGGGCAGACGTTCTCCGTCTCTTCCGGTGACGAGGGCGTGTACGAGTGCAACAATCGCGGCTATCCGGACGGCGGCAACTACAGCGTGTCGTGGCCGGCATCGTCGCCGCACGTGCTGGCCATTGGCGGCACAACGCTGTACACCAGCGGTTCGAGCTTCGCCAGCGAAACCGTGTGGAACGAGGGCCTGGATGGCAACGGCAAGCTGTGGGCCACGGGCGGCGGCATCAGCCAGATCCTGCCGGCACCGAGCTGGCAGGGTGGCAATGCGCGCCTGCTGCCTGACGTGTCGTTCGATGCCGCGCAGAGCACCGGCGCCTACATCTACAACTACGGGCAACTGCAGCAGATTGGTGGCACCAGCCTGTCGTCACCGATCTTCGTGGGCTTCTGGGCGCGGTTGCTGGCGGCCAACGGCAACCTGGGTTTCCCGGCGGCGCGGCTTTACAGCGCCATTCCGGCCAACGCCTCGCTGTTGCGGTACGACGTGGTGTCGGGCAACAACGGCTATCAGGGCTATGGCTACAACGCCGCCCAGGGGTGGGACTACCCGACGGGTTGGGGCAGCCTGAACATCGGCGTGCTGAACCAGTTGATCCAGTCGGGCGGGTTCTGATGCGGTGATGATGTGGCGGGCAGTCTTGCGCGAAGCGTGAGCTGCCCCCATCGCTCACCCGGCAGTTCTACAATGAGCCTTCCCCGGCTCATTTTTGGTTTGTCATGCGCGTGCTGCTCGTAGAAGACGACGACATGATTGGCGACAGCGTGCGCAAGGGTTTGCGCCACGACGGCTTCGCCATCGATTGGGTGCGCGACGGCGAGGCCGCCGTGCAGGCAGTGACGGCGCCCAGCGCCGCATCTGGCACCGCGGGCGCAGAACCCGGCACCTCCATGTTCGACCTCATGCTGCTCGATCTCGGCCTGCCCAAGCGCGACGGGCTGGAGGTGGTGCGTGAGGTGCGCCAGCGCGGGATCGCCATCCCCATCCTGATCCTGACCGCGCGCGATGCGGTGGCCGACCGTGTGGCCGGCCTCAATGCCGGTGCAGACGACTACCTCGTCAAGCCGTTCGACCTGCAGGAGCTGGCCGCGCGCATGCATGCGCTGCTGCGCCGCCAGGGCGGCCGGGCCGATCCGCTCATGCGCCACGGCGAGGTGCTGCTCAACCCCGTCACGCGCGAGGTGCTGCGGGCGGGCCTGCCGGTCAAGCTATCGGGGCGCGAGTTTGCCGTGCTGCATGCGTTGCTCGCACGGCCCGGCAAGGTGTGGTCGATCGCGCAGCTGCAGGACAACCTCTACGGCTGGGACGAAGAGGTCGGCAGCAACACCGTCGAGGTCTACATCCACGCGCTGCGCAAGAAACTTGGCAGCCACTTCATCCAGAACATTCGCGGCGTGGGGTATGTGATTCCACGTGAGGCGCCCACGTCGCCTGCGGAACCTGCCGACGACAAAGACCACCAATAGCGCATGCATTCAATTCGAAAAACCCTGCTGTGGTGGCTGGCCGGTGGCCTGCTGGTGGGCATCGTCATTGCCACCGGTTTGATCTACGCGCAGGCACGCCAGGAAGCCAATGCGCTGTTCGACTACCAGATGCAGCAGGTGGCCGCCGCGCTGCCGAGCCAATGGATCGACCCGCCACCGCCCGCGCTGGCCGCCATCGCGGGTGATGACGATGTGGTGATCCGCATCTGGGACGATACTGGCCGCAGCCTCTATCTTTCGCACGCGCGTCCTGACTTGCCCGCGCGCGCGGCGCTGGGCTTCTCCGATGTGCGTACGCCCGAGGGCACGTGGCGGGTCTACAGCGTGGCCTATGGGCCGGCTGTCGTGCAGATCGCCCAGCCGTATAGCGCGCGGCACGAGGTGGCGGCCCGCATGGCGCTGCGCACCGTGGCGCCGCTGCTGATCCTGCTGCCGCTGCTGGGGTGGATGGTGTGGCTGGCCGTGGGGCGCGGGCTTGCGCCGCTGGGCTCGGTGGCCAAGCAGGTGCAGACGCGCGATGCGGCGGCGCTGTCGCCGTTGCCCACGCACGGTTTGCCCGATGAAATCCGCCCGCTGACCAACGCATTGAATGACCTGCTCGCGCGGCTCGGTACGGCGCTTGCGCATCAGCGCGCATTCGTTGCCGATGCCGCGCACGCGCTGCGCACGCCGCTGGCTGCGCTCAAGCTGCAGTTGCAGGTGGCCGATCGCGCGGAGAGCGAAGACGAACGCCGCGCCGCGCATGCCGATCTGCACCGCGGCGTGGAGCGCATGATCCGCCTCGTTGGCCAGTTGCTGACGCTTGCGCGGCAAGAGCCGGGGGCTGCCGATACGCAGCGCGCACCGGTCGCGCTCGATGCCGTGGCGGCCGACGTGGTGGCCGAGCTGTCACCGGCAGCGGTGCACAAGGGCATCGATCTTGGTATCGCCATGGAGTCGCAGCCGGCGTCCGTCAGCGGCAACGCCGATGCGCTGCGCGTGTTGTTGGTCAACCTGATCGACAACGCTCTCAACTACTGCCCGCGTGGCGCGCGTGTGGATGTGTCCACCGGACACGCGCCTGATGGCGGCGTGCAGCTCGTGGTGGAAGACAACGGCCCCGGCATCCCCGCCGAGGAGCGCGAACGCGTGCTCGACCGCTTCTATCGCCCCGCACAGGCGCCCACCGGCGGCAGTGGCCTGGGCCTGGCGATCGTGCGCGAGATTGCGCAGGCGCATGACGCCACGCTGGCACTGGAGGCACGCGAGGGCGGCGGCCTGCGTGTGGTGGTGCGGTTTCCCTTCAAGGCCTACGCGTGATCGTAGGCGGCTGGCCTAGTCGGTATTGCATCGGCGCCACTGCATCGGCGACATCTCGTATCGTCCCTTGAAGGCGCGGCTGAATGCCGCCTCGGACGTGTATCCGACCCGGTTTGCGATATCGGAGATCGGTGCGCGGCTGTGCCGCAACAACTCAGCGGCCCGATCCAGGCGCCAAGTGGTGAGATAGCTCAAGGGTGCCTGGCCCACGACACGCTGGAATCGATCGGCGAACGCCGAGCGGGACAGGTTCGACAACGCGGCCAGATCATGGACCGTCCATGCCCGGCCAGGATCGGCATGCATGGCAGACATCGCGGGGTTGATGCGCTCGTCGATTGCCCCCGATAACCAGCCGTGGCCGGTCATGCCATCGGTCGCCCAGGTGCGCAGCAGCTGAACAAAGATGACGTCGAGCAAGCGGGAGATCATCGCGGCGGCGCCTGCGCGTGGCTTCAATGCCTCGTCGAGAATGAAGTGGCAACTGAGGTCCAGCCACTCGAACGGCCGTTCCCGCAAGCCCTTCAGGATCAGCACCGGCGGCAGCACGGACAGCAGGCGTTGCGACAGCACACCATCAAAACCGAAATCGCCGCACAGCCAGGTGGTGTCTCCCTGCCCGAGGGTCAGGCGCTCCCGATCGTACTGTTGTCGTGCCAGATCCGTGAGGAGATTGGCGGGGCGTCCCGCACGGTCCGAGATGACGTGGCCATGGCCATGCATCAGCATGACCAGATCGCCCTGCGAGGCTTGAAACTGCGCTTCGAGCCCCTCCACCTGGATCGCCACGCTCCCGCTTCGGATGATGTGCAGCCGGCATTTGCCTGCCGGAAACCGCATCCCAAACGGGGCCGATGCCGCGCAGGTGAAGACCGTGTTGCCGCGCACCCGGATCAACTCCAGCACGTCGGAAAACGCATCGCGCTTGAAGGCGAAGGGGTCTGCTCCAGCGTCCAGTTCCGTCGGCGTTTCAGCAAAGAATCCCGGCTTTTTGATCATGTCACGTATTCGGATGGCCACTATGATGGACGCATCATTTGCACGAAGCGGCCTCGATGTCAAAGGCGATTTTTCTGGTGCGTAGCGTGGGTATTCTCGGATTGCCGGGCCATCTTCACGATCGCTGAATCAGGCGGGAATGTTTTATCTCAAGGGGATGGTCATGTTGATGTTCGATGAGCGGAAGGCCCAGGCTTACGCCGCAAAGCGGGTGTGTCGTTCCATATTGCTTGCCGGTTTGCTGGCTGGCGCCACGGCATGTTCTGCGCAGCCTGCAGCGCAAGCGCCTGCCACGGAGGCCGCGTCCGGAAATGCCGTGTCGGCAACGACGGGAACCCAGCCGGTTTCGCATCCCAAGACGATCATGTTTGTGCACGGCATGTTCATGACGCCCAAGGCATGGGACAACTGGCAGGCCTATTTCCAGAAGCTGGGTTACACCACCATCGCGCCGGCGTGGCCCCTGCATGATGGGCCGCTTGAACAGCAACGCACGCCGCAAGCCCAGGCCGCGTTGGGCAAGCTGACCCTGGATGAGGTGGTGGAAAGCTACCGGAAGGTGCTGCGTCAGCTTCCGGAAAAGCCCATCGTGATCGGGCATTCCATGGGCGGGCTGGTGGTGCAGAAGCTGCTGTCGGAAGGGTTGGTTGCCAAGGCCGTGGCCATCGATTCGGCGCCGGCGTCGGGCCTGATCGTGGCGAAATGGTCGTTCATCAAAAGCAACTGGCCGGTGATCAGCCCGTTCGAAAGTGCCGACAAGGCCTACTCGCCGTCTTTCGAGGATTTCCAGTATGCGTTTGCCAATTGCGTGCCGGAAGCTGAAGCCCAGCAGATTTACAAGGACTATGGCGTGCCCGAATCACGCCGAGTCGGGCGTGGCACCAGTGAAAAGGTGGCGAAGATCGATTTCAGTCAGCCACACAATCCTCTGCTGATGATTGCCGGTGAAGACGATCACATCATTCCTGCCGCCCTCAATCTCAAGAATTTCAATCAATACAGCGACAAATCCTCGGTCACGGATTTTCATGAGTTTCCGGGGCAATGCCATGTGCTGATCGTGGATCAGAAATGGAAAGACGTGGCGGACTACGTCAAGAACTGGCTGGATAGCCACTGATTGCCCCCGCATCCAGCGGCATGAAAAAGCGAGCCCACGTTGGCTCGCCGGGCAAGGGGCAGATGGGCCGCAGCAATGCCAAGCGGCGCATCCGACCCTTGTGTGCGCTTGCTTCCTGCGTGAACAGGCCTTCGGGCTCCCGCCCGAACCTCGCTTAAGTCTCGTTTAAGTCTGCCCGCCTACGATGCCTGCAACCGATGGGCACGGCAGACGACCCCGCCAGCCGTGGCCCTCGCACCAGCACGAGAGGACACGACAATGACACGTCAAACCCTGGCACGCAGCGCGGCTGGCTTGGCCGCCGTGATCGCCGTTGCGGGCGGCTATGCCTATCTGCAGAAAGACATGATCTCGCACGCGGTGGCCGCACCAGTGGCGACTGCCGCTGCGCCCGCGGCCGCCATGGCGCCGGTGGCGATGGCCGCGCCGATGGACTTCTCCGGCATCGTCGAGCGCTACGGCCCGGCGGTGGTCAACATCAGCACCACCGCGCATGCCCAGCGCACCAGCATGCAGGGCCTGCCGCCCGGCATGAGCCCGGATGATCCGTTTGCCGAATTCTTCAAGCGCTTCATGCCGCAGATGCCGCAGCAGCGCGGCGACCAGATCGTGCGCGGACTGGGCTCGGGCTTCATCGTCTCGGCTGATGGGCTGATTCTCACCAACGCCCACGTGGTGGACGGCGCGCAGGAGGTCAACGTCAAGCTGACTGACCGTCGCGAGTTCAAGGCCAAGGTGCTGGGCGTAGACAAGCAATCGGATGTGGCTGTGCTGCGCATCTCCGCCAACAACCTGCCCGTGGTGCAGATCGGCAATCCGGCCAACACCAAGGTGGGTGAGCCGGTGGCGGCCATCGGCTCGCCGTATGGTTTTGATAACACGGTGACGGCGGGCATCGTGAGCGCCAAGTCCCGCTCGTTGCCGGACGATACATACGTGCCGTTCATCCAGACCGATGTGGCCGTGAACCCCGGCAACTCGGGCGGTCCGCTGTTCAACGTGCGCGGCGAGGTGATCGGCATCAACTCGCAGATCTACAGCCAGACCGGTGGCTACCAGGGCCTGTCGTTTGCCATTCCGATTGATGTGGCGATGAAGGTGGAGCAGCAGCTCGTGTCCACCGGCAAGGTCACGCGAGGCCGCCTGGGCATTGCGGTGCAGGAGGTCAACCAGTCGCTGGCCGATTCCTTCAAGCTGCCTAAGCCCGAGGGCGCGCTGGTCAACTCGGTCGAGAAGGACGGCCCAGCCGCCAAGGCTGGCTTGCAGACCGGTGACGTGATCCTGCAGATCAACGGTGCACGCATCGACCACTCGGGCGACCTGCCGGAGCAGGTGGCCGAGATCAAGCCGGGTACCACTGTGCCGATGCAGATCATCCGCCAGGGTAAGCCGACCACGCTGTCGGTGACCGTGGGCGCGGCCAAGGATGCGAAGGTGGCGTCCAATGAAAAGGCGGCCCCTGATCAAGGCCGCCTGGGCTTGGCGGTGCGTCCGCTACAACCGGAAGAGAAGCGTCAGAGCGGCTTGCCTGGCGGGCTGGTGGTGATGGATGCGACGGGGCCTGCAGCAAAGGTTGGCATCCAGCCGGGTGACGTGATCCTGTCGCTCAACGGCACGCCGGTGTCGTCTGCGCAGGAACTGCGCACGCTGGTGGATCGCGCCGGCAAGCACGTTGCGTTGCTGGTGCAGCGGGACGACACGAAGATCTTTGTGCCGCTGGATCTGGGCTGACGTGGGTTGAGGCTTGTGTCTCAGATGGCCGGTCCTTTGGGGCCGGCCAATTTTGTTTACCGCGCAAGGCTCGGTGCCGTACCCGTCCACCGCTTATAGGCCTGCGAGAACGACGACAGGTCACTGAAGCCCAGCACCTGGGCAATCTCCTTCATGGACAGGCGCCGCTCCCCAATGCGATGACGATCGCTTTTCTCAGCAGCTACATGTCCTACCAGCCTGCGACGGAGCCGGAGGATTTCGACATCTGCCCGATCCTGCTGACCCAGCCGGCGGCAGATCGCTGGACGCCCTTGCATCTCAGCGAGCCATTCCTCAACCGTATCAAGAAGGTGCCGGTGAAGGTCGTCATGCTGGAGAACGCGGGGCACTATCCGCTGGAACAGCCGGGGCTGTCGCAGATGGTGAATGCCATCGACGCGTTCTACCGTGCAAGCGTGGGTCTGGAGTCGGCGCCCGTCAGTGCAGCACCTTGAGCAGAAGCGTCGCGCAGACAATCATGGCCGCCCCGCCGATGCGCGTTGAGATCTGCGCGAACGGCATCAGCCCCATGCGGTTGGAGGCCGAGAGGATGGCCACGTCACCCGTGCCGCCCAGCCCGCTGTGGCACGCGGTGACGATGCCCGATTCCACCGGATACATCCCCAGCCATTTGCCGACGAAGAAGCCCGAGCCCACTAACGCCAGCACCGTCGCCGCGCAGATTGCGAAGTAGCCCGGCGTGAAGGCGGCTACCAGCTCCTTCCACGACACGAACAGCGCGCCCAGGCCGACCAGGATGGCGAACGTCAGGTTGGTCGAGACGAAGCGGTACATCTGGTAGGCGCCCAGCTCCATCTTCTGCGGCAGCACCTTCGATACTTTCAGCAGTGCCGCGCTGATGATCATCAGGATCGGCCCCGGAATGCCCGTGGACTGCGCGAGCAGCGCCCCGAAGATGAAGAACGCACAACTGATCATGAGGCCCGCACCCATGAGGCTCAGGTTGATGGGCACATCGGTGTGGCTGTTGCTGAGCAGGTCGGCATCCTTACCGGACTTGACCAGATCGCCATTGCCGCTGAGGTGCGGCCGCTTCTCGCCCAGGGTCTTGAGTACACCGCTCGCTAGGATGGCGACCACGTTGCCGAGCAGCGCTGCCGGCACCAGCATGGCGATCAGTTCCGCCTGCGGCCGGCCCAGAATCTCCGAATAGCCGATCGACAGCGGCAGGATGCCTTCGCCAATGCCGCCTCCAACGATGGGGATGACGATGAAGAAGAACGTGTGCTTCGGGTCATAGCCGAAGAACAGGCCCACGGTGATGCCTGCCGCGATGGCCGCCAGCGTGCCCACCAGCAGCGGGATGAACATGCGCATGAACCCCTGCACCAGCACCCGGTGGCTCATGCCCAGGATGCTCCCGGCCACCAGGCAGGCGATGTACAGATACTGCAGGTTGGCCGTCTTCATAGTGGTGGTGAGCGCCTTCATCATCTCCGGGTCGATCACCTTGTAGCCGACCAGCGCCGACGGCACGAACAGGCACAGGATGGCCGCGCCGCCAATGTGTTTGAACACCGGCAGCCGCGCGCCGATCTCGCCCAGCAGGAAGCCGAGCAGCATCAGCACGGCAAAGCCGCCGATCATGTCATTGGGCAGCTTCTTGTTGAGCGCCGCCAGCACGGTGATGGCGGCCATCGTTACGTACACGGGCAGCGGCAGTGGCCCGATCTTGCAGTCGACGAGCGTGCGCCATAGGCCGGCACGCGTGTCTTGCGCCTGGATGGACGCTTCCATGGTTGTCTCCTGGTTGGACGCACGGCGCGCCTCGTCTTGGGCGAGGTGGTGAAGCGCCGGCGCTGTCTGTGCGTGTTGAAGAGCGTGCAGGGCCAGCCTCAGAGGCTGCTGCCCGGTGCCATTGCCGCGAGGCGCGCGCGCGTGGTGGCCGCAACATCGCGCAGCCAGGGGCGCGTTTCCCAGTGCGTCTGCTGGAAGGCGTCGATCTCGCCCCAGCGCGCCAGCGTGGCGCCGATCATGTCCAGGCCATGCAGGAACATGTGGCGATGGCGCTCGGACAACGAAAACGTTGCCTCGACGCTATGGCTGCGCACGGTCATCGCTTCCACATCGATGGCGATATGGTTGGTGGCGGGGTTGGATACGTCAGCCAGGATGCGTTCGACGACGGCCGGGTCGAGCATCACCAGCAGCAGGCGGTTGTTCATCGCGTTGCTGTAGAAGATCTCGCCAAAGCTCGGCGCGATCACGGCCCGGATGCCGAACTGCTGCAGGCCCCACACGGCGTGCTCGCGGCTGGAGCCGCAGCCGAAGTTGCCGCCACCCACCAGGATGGAGGCACCCTGATATGCCGGTTGGTTGAGAACGAACGCGCTGCGCGGTTGGTGTTCGGCGTCGTAGCGAAGGTCGTAGAGCAGGCCCTTGTCGAGACCGGACTTGTCGATGCCGCGCAGGAACTGCTTGGGCATGATCTGATCGGTGTCGAGGTTGGGTGTGGGCAGCGGCGCAGCGATGCCTTCGATGCGTTGGGTATCAGACATGGGCGGCCTCGGTTTGTTGTGCGTGCAGTTGGCGGACGTCGGTGATGCGGCCGGTGATGGCCGCGGCGGCCGCCATGGCGGGGCTCATCAAGTGCGTGATGCCGCCGCGCCCCTGGCGCCCTTCAAAGTTGCGGTTGGTGGTGGAGGCACAGCGCTCGCCGGGGGCGAGAAAGTCGTCATTCATGGCCAGGCACATCGAGCAGCCCGGCTGGCGCCATTCAAAGCCGCTGGCCCGGAGCACGTCGGCAATCCCTTCCTGCTCGGCTTGGCGGCGCACCGCGCCCGAGCCGGGCACGACCATCGCGCGCACACTGGGCGCCACCTTGCGACCGCGCACGATGGCTGCGACGGCACGCAGGTCTTCAATGCGCGCGTTCGTGCACGAGCCGATGAACACGCGCTGCACGGGCACGCCTTCGATGGCCGTGCCGGCCTGCAGGCCCGTGTAGCGCAACGCTTGGGCGGAGGCCGCGTCCGGCTGCGGGATCGTGCCCGTTACGGGAATCGCCTGATCGGGGCTGGTGCCCCATGTCACGTACGGTGCAACGTCGCGGGCGTCGAAGCGGTGCTCGGCATCGAACCGCGCATCGGCATCGCTGAACAGTTGGCGCCAGTCGGCAAGCGCGGCGCTTGCGTGCGTATTGGCCACGTCGCGCGCATGTTCAAGCACGTAGCGCGTGGCTTTGGCGTCCGGCGCAATGAGTGCCCCGCGCGCGCCGGCTTCCACGGCCATGTTGCACAGGGTCATGCGCGCTTCCATGGAGAGCGCCGCAATCGCGCTGCCCGTGAACTCGACCACGTAACCGCGCGCACCCTGCGCACCGATACGGCTGATGATGTGCAGGATCAGGTCTTTGGCGGTGGCGCCGCTGCGCAGTTCGCCGTCTACGTGGATGCGCATGTCTTGCGCCAACCGGTAGACCAGCGTTTGCGTGGCCAGCACGTGCTCGACCTCCGATGTGCCGATACCGAAGCCCAGCGCGCCGAATGCGCCGTAGGTGGTCGTGTGGCTGTCTCCGCAGAGCACGACCATGCCGGGGCGGATCATGCCCAGCTCCGGCGCGATGACGTGCTCGATGCCCTGCAGCGCGTCGTTTGTATTGAACAAGACGATGCCGTGCTCGCTGCAGTTCTTCGCCAGGTTGGACGCCTGCAGCGCAGAAGCCGGGTCCTGGATGACGCGCACACGCACCGGGTGCGTGGGGATGATGTGGTCGACTACGGCCATCTGCTGGCCCGGTACGGCGACGGGGCGACCCGCCCCCTTCAGCCCGGCAAAGGCTTGCGGGCTGGTGTACTCGTTCATGATGTGCAGGTCTGCATAGAGCAGCACGTTTTGCGCATCGAGCTGGGCAACGGTGTGCGACTCCACCAGCTTTTGATACAGCGTCTTTGCCATGCTTCCTCCAATTCGGGTGGCCGGCCGTACCTATCGGTATCGGGCCCGGTCCACTGGCGAACTGGAGTGTAGATATGCAGGAGCGTTTTATAATTGGCCGATAGATTTATCTATTCTTCATTTAAACTGAATAATGGATCGCGTATCGGATCTGGAATTTTTCACCCAGCTGGTCAAGCAGGGCTCGCTGGCGGCACTGGCGCGCGAGCTTGGTGTGACGCCGCCGGCCATTACCGCGCGGCTGGCGCAGCTTGAGAAGCGGCTGGGCGTGCGGCTGCTCAATCGCACCACGCGCCGGTTGAGCGTCACCCATGAAGGGGAGATCTATCTGGCCACCGGCGCGCGGTTGCTCGAAGAACTGCAGGAGTTGGAGCAGACCGTCTCCAGCAGCCGGGGCACACCCAAGGGGCTGCTGCGGGTGAATGCGACGTTCGGCTTCGGGCGCAGGCATATCGCGCCGGCGGTGGTGGCGTTTGTGCAGCGCTATCCCGAGGTGGAGTTGCAGCTTGAGCTGACCGACCGCTCCGTTAACCTGGCCGATAAGGCGTTCGACATCGGCATCTGGTTCGGCACGGTGCCGGACTCGCGCATGGTGGCGCGCAAGATCGTCAGCAACCGCCGGCTGCTGTGCGCGTCGCCCGAGTACCTGAAACGCGCGGGCGTGCCGCAGGTGCCGCGTGACCTGCAATCGCACCAGTGCATCGTGCTGCGCGAAAGCGACGCCGCCTACGGCACGTGGTACCTCACGCGCGCCAGCAAGCAAGAGACCATCAAGGTGCGCGGTGTACTGAGCACCAACGATGGTGAGAGCGGTGTGCTGTGGGCGCTGGCCGGCTACGGAATCCTGATGCGCTCCGAGTGGGACGTCCACGAGCACGTGCATGCCGGGCGCCTGGTGCCTGTGCTGGCCGACTGGGCATTGCCTGCGGCCGACATCTTTGCGGTGTACCCGGAGCGCGCCAACCTGTCGGCCAAGGTCAGCGCGTTCATCGACTTTCTGACGGACTGGTTCAGTAGGGAAGGGGCGTGGGTGGGTGCCCATCGCCGCTCATGAGATCAGTCTTCGCGTCAAGCCAGTTTTCGCTTGGCTTGCACGTGCTCCGCTTCCATATACCCCAGTCCATGTGCCATCAGAGGCGAGACGTTTTTAGCCCCGCCGTGCCGCTTCGATCGCGGCGATGTCGATCTTGCCCATCGTCATCATCGCGTCGAAGGCGCGTTTGGCTGCTGCTGGGTCGGGGTCGCAGATCGCTTCACTGAGCACGCGTGGGGTGATCTGCCACGAGATGCCCCAGCGGTCCTTGCACCAGCCGCACGCGCTTTCCTGGCCGCCGTTGCTGACGATGGCATTCCACAGGCGGTCGGTTTCGGCTTGGTCGTCCGTGGCGATCTGAAAGGAGAAGGCTTCGTTGTGCTGGAACACCGGGCCACCGTTCAGCCCCAGGCAGGGGATGCCGGCCACGGTGAACTCAACCGTCAGCACGTTGCCCTGCTTGCCGGCGGGGTAGTCGCCCGGTGCGCGGTGAATGGCCTGCACCGCGCTGTCGGGGAAGGTCTCCGCATAGAAGTTGGCAGCGTCCACCGCATCGTGGTTGAACCACAGACAGATCGTGTTCTTGCTGGGCATGTGTGTCTCCTGAAGAATCGGGCATGGGCGTCCGCTGACTCGAACCGACTTCAATCGATCACATCCCAGAGCCGGGTGCCGCGGGATGGGGCGCATGCCGCTGTCGGGACGGCCAATGTCTCACACTCCAGCAGCGGGTGTATGTCGGTTGCAGGCCTACTCGTAGTACGCGGGGGACATCTTCAACGTGTCGCGCTGCGCCTTGTCGTGATTGATCCAGAGTTGCGCGTTCTCCTTGACCAGCAGATCGGCGATGCGCTGCATGGAGGCCAGTGTCTTGTCCTTGTCAAAATTCAGGGCGGGCACGCGGCGGTTGTCCCAGTTGCTCCTGAAGTGGACAGCATCGCCAGACAGCACGATCGCGCCTGTCTTTGGCAGCTTCACCAGCAAGGACTGATGGCCGGGCGTGTGACCGGGCGTTGAAAGAATCGTGACGCTGCCGTCACCGAACACGTCCTTGTCGCCTTCGAGTTCGGTGACCGGGTGGCCGGGTTGGAAGCGCGGCGCGTTGTTGGCGCCGGGCCACGTGTACTCTGCTTTCTGCGCCAGCAGCATCGCGCGCGGGAACATCTCGACATTGCCGAGGTGGTCTGGGTGACTGTGCGAGATGGCAACGTATTTGATGTCGGCGGGCCGGACACCGATCTCCTCAAGCTGGCTCGCCAGTGTTTTGGGCCGGCGCCAATAGGTTGCCTTCGGATCGGCCGGAGCCAGCCCATCGGGCATGGCGGCGATGGCGTCGTCGACCCCCGTGTCCCACAGAAGCCACCCTTGCGCGTGCTGGATCAAGTAGCAGTTGTCGGCAAACGCCATCGATTGGCCGACGTTCACACCGGGCGACCAACGTGAGATGTCACCCGCAACACCTTCCCCGCAATTGAGGATGTAGAGGCGCTGGATGGTCGCTTGTCGCATGGGCGGGCTGCTGCACCCAGCGATCACCGCAACCACGACGGCGAGCAGGCATCCTGCAAAGATGCGCGGCAGTTTCAGCATGACGGACTCCTTCTCGATAGGCGGCGTATTCGGGGTCACCTGCAGCGGCATTCCTTTGGGCCCCGCTGCTCTCGGGGGTAGACGTACTCCATCACGCCGCGCTTGCCGACAACGGCGCAGTTTTGCGTGCAGGCGTCTTCCGGGCTGGGGAAGCGGCTGAGGACGTAGGCGACCGATAGATTCAGGCCGATGAAGGCGGCGAACGCCGTTGCAACAATCAGCCAGACGGGAATGCGTGGCCTCTGTGTCATGTGGCCTTCTGGGCGCAGTCGGGATGACTCAGTGTAGGCAGCCGCCACGCGATGCGTCAGTCACGCAAACGGCTTAACGCTCAGCACATGACGCAGGTCGGGCCCGCGGCAGGCAATCGCTTTTCTCTGGAACTGAGCCGGACGTTCTACGATGCGTTACCGCCGCACGCCGCGATGGGCGCATCGAGCATGCGGACAAACGCCTTGTTGCAGCGGAAAATCATCGAGAGTATAGTTAGCCAAATGGATAACAATGCAATTGCGCTAGACGCGATCTTTCATGCGCTTGCAGACCCGACGCGCAGGGCTGTTGTTCATCGGCTCGGTAGCGGGCCCGCAACGGTGAGTGAACTGGCGGAGCCATTCGACATGGCCCTGCCGTCGTTCATGAAGCACGTGCGGGTACTGGAAATGACCGGGTTGGTCCGTTCCAGCAAGAGCGGCCGCATCCGGACGTGCGTGCTTGAACAAGAGAAGCTGGATGCCGCAGAGCGCTGGTTTGCAGACCAGCGCGCGACCTGGGCAGGCCGGTATCGCAATCTGGACAACCTCTTAGAAGAACTGAAGGGAGAAGGTGATGAACGCTAAGCTTCAATTCGATTTTCTCGTCGACAAGGAAAAGAGCAGCATCACCGTGAAGAAGGCGTTCGCGGCGAAGCGCCAGCTCGTGTGGGATTGCCACACGAAGCCTGAATTGCTCGATCGATGGTTTGCACCCAAGCCTCTGACCACCAAGACCAAGCACATGGAGTTCAAGGCTGGGGGCTATTGGCACTACGGCATGACCACCCCTGACGGCCAGACGTTCTGGAGCCGTCTGGACTATCAATCCATCAGCCCGATCGACGGCTACACGGCCTTGGACGGCTTCAGTGACGAGACCGGCGTTGTGAATCCCGATATGCCCAGGGCGCGTTGGGATGTCACCTTCACCGATGCAAAGGAAACGACGCTCGTGACGACCGTTGTGGTCTACAACTCGCCGGAAGATGTGCAGAAGGTCATCGACATGGGACTGAAGGAAGGCATGGCTTCCACTCTTGAACGACTCGACGAGCTTCTGCTGGTCATCGGTGCGGCAGAGGCTTAGGCATCAGGTGCATGCAGGCCCTCCGGGCCAAGCGCAGCGGACTTCCGTATCGCTGTGCTTGGCCGGGGCGTATGTCAGGCGGCACGGCAGAACAGGATCTGCTTGGACGCGTGCGTCGTGAATGGCGACGCGTCGTACCCTCCAAACCGCTGCACGGCCTCGAATCCGTTGAACCGGCACAGCGCCAGCAGCTCTTCCGGGAAAAAACAGCGCATGCTGACCTGCTTGGTCCGGATGCACTCGCCGTTACGCAGGTAATAGAGTTCGAATCTCAGGATCTGGCTGGCCGTGTCGTAGTGCGAAGTTGCCTCGACGCAGATTTCCCTTCCCTCGGCGTCAATCATCGACTTGTGCAGATAGCGGGTATCGGCCGACCGTGCCAGCTTGCGGATGTCCGGATTGAACACATCGAGGATCAACGTGCCACCTGGCGCCAGCACGCGCTTCACAGAACCCAGAAACGCGTTGACCGAATCCAGGTCGTGCAGATGCTGCATAGCGTTGGTGGCCGAGAAGACCAGCGCGAAGCGCCGCTCTGATTGGATTGCTCGGCAGTCCTGCTCAAGCCAGGTCACATCGAGCCCTTCGGCCTGCGACTTCTGGCGTGCCCGATCCAGCATGGAACGCATGACATCCAGCCCTGTGATGTCGACGCCGGCCCGTGCAATGGGCAGCGTGATACGGCCGGTGCCGCACGCCACTTCCAGGACGGGGCCGCCGGCTTGCTTGGCCTGCTCGATGAAGAAGCTGGCGTCGTGGTCCCGGTTGGCGAATTCCTGATCGTAGAAATCGGCGTCGTCGTAGACGGCCATGTCGGCCAGGGGCGTCATGTCGGATCTATCCATGGTGTTGTTGGGCAAAGGCGCCGGACAAACTGGTCAGGATGCTGCCATTCCACCCCTGAGCCCCAAATGCGCTTGCCGGGATGGCCAGCAGGCCGTGATCGTTCAAGAGTTGCTCTGCACTGAACGACACCGGAAAGAGGTAGCAACCGGGGGCGCCGTCTGCAGGCGTGACCAGACACGCGTCGCGAACCACCTGTGGCACTCGCTCCGCAAGATTGCGCGCACGTGCCTGAAGTGCGTTGACCACCCGCGCCGGACAGTCGGCCGCAGCAGACAGGAAGTGGTGCGCGAACTGCAGCTGCATGGCAGACGGGGGATCTTCACGGAAATCAGTTTCGAATCCGGTACAGTCTTCACCCACCAGTGCCACGCCGAACGTCTGCGGCGTGAGCCAGCCCTTGGTGGCCGAGTGCAGCAGAATCGCGCGCTCTGTCTGCAGCAGTTTCATCGTCGTGGGATGAAACGGTGCGCCCAGGTCGTAGACGCAGTCGATCAGCAGGCGCCGACCGGGCGCCGCATTGACCCACGCAACCAGCGCAGCACAGTCTTCATTGCTCAAGAACCGCCCCAGCGGCTTGAGCGGGTTCGCGACGAGGAGGCACTCGGGGCCGTCGATGGCCGCGTCCACGGGAAGGCGTGGCGTGGGCAGCGTCGGGAACATCTGTGGCGCGATGCCCGCCGACTGGGCCAACGTCTGGTAGACCGGGTAGACGTCACTCGGTAGCCACAGACGGGCGCCCTGTGCAGACAACCTCCGGAAGATCAATTGCAGTGCGTGCCGCACCCCGCGGCTGATCAGCGCGCGGCGCGAAAGCACGATGTCGAAGCCATACCGTTGCAGCCATGCCCGTGCGAGATCGCAACGGTGCACGCGCTGCGGCGTTTGCGAGGGATCGAGACGCGGTTGCAGCGAGGCGAGGGCGGCGTACAGGTTTGTCTCTGCGCAATCCACCACGTCGGGCGTTGTGCGCAGGCAGGCTTCGCGCCACAGTTTGAACGCTGCGAAGTTCATGTCGGGTTCCCCAGGGTGAGTTCGCTTGCGCGGTCTTCCAGTGATGCAAAGCAGTGGCCGTCAGCCATCACGTTCCAGCTTCGGGCAATGCCGTGTGAGCGCTCCCAATACAGGCTCGGCTCGGTATAGGCAGCAATGCGCATCGGTCGGCCTGCCCATTTGCCAGCAAAGACGGGCGCACCCCATGGCAACTGGTGTTCAACCGAGAAACTCTCGCGCGCTGCGAAGCTGGTCACAAGCGACAGCGGCACCTGATGATGCCGGCTCCAATCGTTTGCCGCGCGATCGAAGTACATCGATTCCGTGCTGGTGGAAACGTAGAGCTCCTTGAAGCAGATCTCTTCAACGCCTTGGTCTGCCGCCCAGGTCAGATACTGTTCGAGCGTCGCTTCGTCTTCCACCCCGTCGTCCTGCAGAACACAGATGAACCGCAGGTGCAGATTCGGCCAGAGATGACGATGCGCGCGCCACGTGCTGGCGAGCGCTTCAACTGGCGTGTTGAGCTTCATGATGCGTTCGTTGCGCTGCGCATCGAAGTGATGTCGGGAGAGCGACAGCACGCGTAGCCCCGCGTCATGCAGGGCACGCAAGTGCGCAATGCGCTCGGCTTGTGCAAGCGATGCAAACGCGTGTCCGTTGGAGATCAGCACCACCTTGTTGAATCGCGCTGCGCAGCAGGCAATGAGCTTTTCGAGCTGTGCGAAAGGCAGTAGCGTCGGCTCGCCGCCACCGGTGATCACGGCGCGTTCGGCGCCATGCGCTGCCGCCTTGTCCAGCCATGCGCCAATGGCGTCCCAGTCGGGCCGATACGGCGCCTGGTCAGCGGAGATCGACGCCTTGGAAAAGCAGAACGCGCATTTGGCCTGGCAACCCTGCGCGATGGGCAGGATGGACAGGGTGCGCGGCCGCAGCGCTGCAAACGCCTGAAACTGGTGGCTCGACAGTTGCAGCGAAGCCGCCGCCGTTTCCTCAACCACAGCGCGGCGCATTGCGATGCCGCTGTCGTTCTGCTCCAGGTCATACAACCCACTGAGCCTGATGTGGCCGGACTGGATGAACACGCCGCGTCCGGTGGTCGTGTTCTCCTGGATCAGCCTGGGGTCGACTTCGGTCTCCAGTGCAATCAACCGGTTGCCCGGAATTGCCAGTTTCTCAATCAAGCGCGAAGCCTTCTGGTAGCCGATCTCGAGTTCGCTACGCTCCAGCAGATAGAAGCGATCGGGATAGGTGCTTTCCGGAATGCCGGCTTTCGCATAGCAAAGCGAGTACTTGTCGAATGCCCGTGCAAAGTTCGACAGCACGGTCACGTGATAGAGCTTCTTCTTCTCGATCATGATCGGGATCAGGTTGTTGACGCTTCTCCATGTGCCGCGACGGAACCACATGTGCGGTGGTCCGGGCCGCGGCGGGCACGCTACAGCGTCAGGGTGGCAGCCTCGGATTCAGACTTCGTGTGCCTGGGCGCGGGCACGTACGTCATCCAGCGACACGTCAACCAGCAGCTTGCCGCCGTCAAAGACAGTTTGAAGCGCCTCCTCCCATTCGCCTTCGACGCGCCGGTCGTCCCAGGCCAGCGGAAGCGTTGCGGTCTGGTAAGCGCCGGTCAGGCGATTGCGCAGCAAGGTCAGGCGGCCTTGCTTGGAGCGCTTGCCGGCATCGGTGACCGGGTCCTTGCAGACATCGCGCCAGATGTCATCCACCTTGACAGCCGAGCACTTCATGGCAAAGCGCTGCGTGTCACGGTTCAACTGCTGCAGCAACGCGCCGCCCATGCCGAACACGATGTTGTCTGCTGCATAGCCCGCTGCCTCCAACGCAGCCAGGATGGCTTCGATGGATTCCGCATTGACGCCATCGCCCTGGATCACGCGCACATGGTTGAGCACGCGGTATCCCTTGCCGTTGACCACCGATCCGAACGCTTCGTCGAGCGCGCGTACGGTCTGCATCACGATGGTCTTCGGGTCACCCGAGTCCGGGCGGATGACCAGCGTGGCGCCGGAGTCGATGACGGCCTGCCGGAGTTCCGTGCCCCACATGCGCAGCGCGGCAAACAGATCGTACGAGTCGGAGACCACCGAGACGATCGCGCCCGGCTTGCCGAACTGCCGCAGCATGTTGCGATACGCATCGCTCTCGCCGGTGCGGCCCCAGGCGGTGATGGTGCTGTGCTCGGCTGCTGGCACCGAGAACGCCGCCATGGGCGCGTTGTAGTAGGTGTTCGCCGCCACCACGCCCAGCACGGTGTCCGAGCCCATGAAACTCACCAGGTGCGCGGCGCCGCCAATGGCCGAGGATTCCGCGCTCGACACGCCGCGTGCGCCAAAGTCGTGCACCTTGAATGGCAGTTGCGAAACGTCGTTACTGGTGCGTTCCAAGTAACGGCGCACCAGTTGCCGCAGTTGCCAGCTCTGCGTGGCCACCGTCACCGGATACCACACGCGCAGCAGCATTGTCTCGATATACGAGGTCAGCCAGAACACCTGCGGGTCGTCGCATTCCACGGTGACGAGCACATTGTTCGTCGGCACCACCGCGCCCTCCGGCACCGCGCGAATGCGCACCGGCAGATAGCCGTCATAGGCTTCGACGATATAGCGCCAGCCGGCTTCATTGAACGGCTCGCCGTGTGCAGCGAAGAAGTCGCGGGCCTCGTCGATCATCGCCGTGGTGATGGGCTTGCTCAGGTATTCCTTGAGCAGCATCTGCAGCCCGAAGAACAGCGTGCTGTCATAGCGCCCGCCACGCGATTCGATGTAGGAGAACATCGCTGAAGTGTTCGGCGGGTACTGCAGGTAGTGGGAGGCCTTGTACGAATCCGTGTTGAGGATCGGATTGGACAGGATGGACGACAGACGACGCAGGTCGTTTTGCATGGCTAGAGCTCCTCTATGCCGTTGGGTGGCCGCCGGGTCTGTCCCGGCGGATGAATCTGATGCTGGAAGCGTTAGAGCTTGCCGAGGAAGTGGTAGGCGATGTCGAAGTGGTCTTCAAACATGACGCTGCGCATGCGCGCGAAATCATTGAGCGGTACCCAGCGTGCCTTGTCGGCATCGTCGCCGCCCTTGACGCGCGGCAGTTCGCCCACCGGGAAGCTGAACAGGAACGCGTGGGTGATGGTCCGCCCGCGCAGCGAGCGCTGCGGGTGATCGAACACTTGGCGGTCCTTCAGCGAGCCGCGCAGCACGGGCTCCGGCAACTTGAGTCCAGTCTCTTCGCGCAACTCGCGCAGGCACGCAGCCTCCAGTCGTTCCTCCTGGTCGACGAAGCCGCCCGGCAGCGCCCACAGGCCGCGCCCGGGTTCGCTGCGCCGGCGTACCAGCAGCAGGTGGCCGGAATGCACGACCACCGCATCGACCGTGACGAAGGTGACCGGATACGGCGCCGCCGACCAAGCCTTCTTGTAGCCGGCAATGAACTCCGCTTCCGCCTTCAGTTGCGCGAAGGCCGGTTGGTTGCGGAAGTCCTCCATCCAGTCGAACACCGGCGCAGGTACGGCCCACGACACGAAGCTGTTGCTGCGCTCGGCCAGGAATTGCTCGCGGATCTCGGTGGCGGAAATGTCTTCGGCGCTGTCGACTTCCACCAGCTCCCACTGCGGAAACATGCGGAGGTAGTACGAGCTGCTGTCCTTCTCGTGGCCGATGATGCCGATCTTGCGACCAGCGGTCTCGCCCAGTTCGGCGGCCACCGCGTCCTGTACCCAGCGCACCCAGTCGCCATCGTTGTAGGTCGAGTCCTGTACCGGCGCGAAGCGCACACGGGCGCGGGACGCCTCATCCAGCGCGGAGGCGATCATTTGCCGGCGCTCGTCGAACGAGAACGGGTCTTTGATGGTGCGGGGCTTGTCGGTCGAACCGATCAGGACGCAAACCGTATCGGCAAGGCTCAATGCCCGGCGCAATACGTCAAGATGTCCACGGTGCATCGGCTGGAAACGGCCGATGAAGACAAGCGCATCGAAGCGCTTTGCATTGGTGCTCATGAGGCTCCCTCAAGAGATTGGCGGTGTTGGGTCTGTCCCGCAACCGTAAATAAATACTACGCGCCGCCCCCATTGAGCGTCAAATGAAAATCTCGTAAAAATGCGCGATGTGCAACGGTGTTCGACCCGTTGCAGACCGCTGAGCCAAAAACACAATGCCCACCCTCACCAACGTCATCCCGAACGAAACCTGGCAACTCGCACTGGAATTTGAGGGGCAGGAGATTCGTTTGTTTGACGCGTCGATTGCTCGAACAGAGAAAGACTGGCCTGAGCTTGCCTATCCGCACAAGCTCAAGAACCTGACCTTTGACGCGCGGCAGGTGAGTTGGCCCGGCGGCCGTGTTCTCGATGCAGCCTATCTCTATGAGAAGTCCAAGCCGATTGAAGGCTGGGCACTGCAGAGCCAGGTGCTCCGGCTCGGCTACAAGAACCAGGCGCCGACATCGCAACACGCTTCGCACCATGTGTATGGCGTGTGGCTCTGCCCATTCAGGGAGCGGGCGTTCGAGCTTGGCGAATCCATTGGCGGCGGGCATGCCGATACGGGCGGGTCGTCAGGGTTCAGCCTTGCCGGGCTGCAGGCCTCGCAGGGCTGGCAGCATCACTTCGATCTGTCGGACTGTGCCTGGGCTGTGCCGATGGTGGAGGCGGCTAGTGACCAGGCGACCTTGCTGAACGCGCTGGTCAGAGAGGTCTGTCGCCGGGCCGGCACGCTGTAGGCGTCAACGCCACTCTCATTGAGCCTGCGCCCTCGGCAATCTTCGTGCATCCGGTTGTGCGTAGAGCAGTCACCGCGCTGACATATCCGTCGCTCAGGATTTGGCACAAAGCCGCGCCGTCGCGCGATCCAGCGCAATGCGGTGCAGCGTGTCGAGCGACTTCTCGTGGGCAACGCGGCCGATTTCGTGTGCGACCTGCGTCAGGCAATTTGCCTGGCTGCGGGCCGGGGCAGCTTCGCGCAGGCTTTGCAGGATCGACGTCTGTAGCGTGTCCAGCCGAGGGCGAATATCCCCCGAGAGGCTTTGCCGCGGCGTGGCGGGCGCAGCGCCAGCCCTGCGCCAATCGTTGAGCAGGGCGTACTGCACTTCCTTGTTGGCCTCGATCTGGTCGGCAAAGACATTGGCCACATCGGTGGCGCTCAGCCCGAAGGTGGGCGCGATGCCCGAAACGTTGGCGATGACCTTGGCCTCCCGCTCGGGGTCGTAGACCGATTGGCCGGTGTCCCATTTGCTTAGCGCCACCTGATCGGCGGTGACAAGGCGATCCGCCAGATGGCGCAGCAGTGGTGCGAAGGTGCTTTCCTGGGCGGTGACCGGGGCAGTGCAACCCGCCGCGAGCCACACGGCGCTGGCGAGCAAGGCGGTCTTGGTGGTGACGAACGGCTTGAGGGAGAGATTCATGGCGCGTGCGGGCGGATTGCCGGATGTCTGAGTGGGTTGGCAACCGTCATGATACCGATGCGGACCCGCATCCGGAGCGCGCCCGCATTGCGTTTGCACGTGATGTTCTCTACAAACCCAGGTATCATGCGGACTACGCGCCGTGTGTGTCTGCAAAGCCAGAGGCGGCGCGGTTAGCTGAGCCTACGACGATGGATTTCTACCCCGATCTGGAAGGTTTGCCGCTGTTCGCCAAACCCGCATTCGGCTGGGAGGATTCGGTGTCGGCAGCGCCAGCCGAAACACCCGCCGCCAAACCCCGCCGCCCGCGCCAATGGCGCGGCCCGATCACGCATTGGGAACGCGGCTACCGCTCTCACTATTACCGCGACAAGCGCGGCAAGAAGCTCGGCGAAATCCACCTGAGCCCGCGCGGTGATGCGCCGCTCGTCTACCGCTGGCTGGCCGGCACGCTCTCGGGCATCGAAGGGTCGCTCTCGCACGCGCGTATGCGCGTGGAAGAGGCGATCGGGTTTGGGATGCGGCAGATGGCGCTGTTCTAGCCCGCGCAGCACCTCCAGCAGACCTGAGCGGGCGCCCGTAGAATGCGCGCCAGCTTATCCGCTCAGGAGCTCAGGTTTGACAACGATCCCAGACACCCTGCAATGCATCTGCGGCCGTGTGCACTTGCGCGTTGCTGGCGCGCCCGCTGCGCGCGCCAACTGCCACTGCAACGCCTGCCGCGATTTCTACGGCACGCCGGTCCTCTCCGCCACCGCATGGGACCCGGCCCACGTCACCGTTGAGCGCGGCGCGGACGACCTCATCGCCTTCCAACACCCCACACGCCAGCTCAAGCGCCATTTCTGCCGCCATTGCGGAGAGACCTTGTTCGGCAATAATCGCCTGGGCATGGCAGTGATCCCCAACAGCCTCTTTGCACGCGCCGCGCAGAACGGATTGCCCGACGCATTGGCCCCGACCATGCACCTGTTTTACCGGCACCGCGTAGTGGATGTGGCGGATGCACTGCCCAAGTATCTGGACGGGTGGGATGGGCCGATGGTCGACGCGGTCTGACGGGCCACAGGCACACGCGATGCGTCAACGGTTCACCACGACCAGGAGAACCTCATGCCTACCATCGTCCGCATCTTCATTGACCACGCCGACGCCGAAGCGGCCCGACAGACCGTGCTGCGTTCCGGCTTGGCACGCGATTGCGTGGCGCTCTCGTACCAGGGTGACGAAGCGGGTGCCGTGTGCGGCAACTTCGTCAGCGGAGACCACCAGCCGCGCGGCGAGCTGGCCGAAACGTACGAACGCAAGTTCCAGAATGTCGTCCTGGGCGGCCGCTACATCCTGACCGTAGAGGCCGAGCCTGCGGCGGTAGAGTCCACCGAGGCCGTGCTGGTTTCGGTTGGCGGCGCTGCCATCGACGATCTGTACCCCAGGCACTGACCGCAACGGCGGCGGCGCTCGTAGAATGCAAGGCAGTCTTTCTGCCGCAGCAGCCTATGCCCGCCGCCAATCGCACGCCGCATCGCATCGCCATCCTCTATCAAGCGCTGCCTCCGCCCGTCATCGATGGCCTGCGCAAGGATGCCAAGCCCGGTGGCTACTCCGATAGCGGCGCGGACATCGGCTTTGCGCTGCGCCAGTCCGGCTATGACGTGCTGACACCGGTGGCCGAGCCCGACCCGGCACGCGCGATGGACTGGGTTTTTGCCGATACGGCCGACGGCATTGCCGATGCACTGGCACGCGGCGCGACGCTGCTGTGGGCCAACACTGTGCTGTTTGCCGGCCACCCGCTCGAAGCGGTCATGCATCAAGCCCAAGTGGTCGGCCAGTTGCCGCAGCGCCAGCAGAATGCCGACGACAAGTTCGCGACCAACGCGATGCTGCGCGCACATGGGCTGCCGGCGGCGGCATCGCGCCTTGCCGGGTGCGAGACGATGGGCGATGTGCCACCAACTCATGCCTTCGATGGCGACGGGTTGAGTCGCCTCGGTCTCGCCTTCCCACTCATCATCAAGCCGGTGCGCGGACGCGGCAGCCAGGGCGTGACGCTCGTGCGTGATCTGCCTGAATTCCATCGCGTGACGGCGGCCTTGCTGGATGGCGGCGCCTTCGGCAACGCTCTCATCGTCGAGCAGTTCCTGAGCGGGGAGGAGCTGACGCTGACCGTCATGCCGCGCCAGCCCGATCTGCCCACGCATTTCAATAGCGAGATCGCCAGCGTGCTGCCGCCCGTGCGCCGCTTCAACCACGACAACGGCGTTGCGCCCTACAACGGCGCCGTGGCCGTCACGCAGAACAGCGTTGCGCTTACGTCTGAAGAGACGGAAGCACCTGCTGTGCGCGGGCTGATTGCCGATTGCCTGCGCGCGTACGAACTGGTCGGCGCCCGTGCACCCATCCGCATCGATTGCCGCGCCGATGCGAGCGGGCGCTACCGGCTGTTCGACCTGAACATGAAGCCGAACATGACCGGCGCGGGCCGGCCGGGGCGGGAGGATCAGGACAGCCTGACCGCGATTGCGGCGCGGGCTGTCGGGTGGTCGTACGCCGAGCTGCTGGCACGGATGATCGCGGGCGCGTGGCAGTCGTGAACGACGGATCGGCCGACTGGTGCCGATTGGTCAGCTTGCGCGACGGCACCAAATCGCGTTCACTCCACGGCATTGTTCCTTGGGGCGTTGGCCCCGGTCGACTAGATACGCCATGGCACTCCCCCAACGTTCTCGCAGCATCGCAATCGCGCTGACCCTGAGCAGCGCCTGCCTCGTGACGCCGGCCCTGGCATCGCCAGCATGCTTTGATGACCCGGAGGCGCTGGCGCTCCGGTTTGTCGAGTTGGCTGCCTCCGCACCTGCACAGGCGGGCGAATTGCTCTCTGCACAGGCGGTGAAGCAACTGGGCTCACGGCTGCGGCAGATTTTGGATGATCGCTACTCGCCCGATTCCGCACGGGCGAGAACACTGTTGTTGGGCTCCGATTGGACGGATGCCAGGTTGCAAACGGCGTCCGACGAAACATTGCTGTCGGCTTATCTGTCGGCATGGAGTACGTCCACGCAGGTTGCCGATCTGCGTGTCGCTGATCACCAATCCAGCCGGTTCCTGGGCGACGAGATGACGGTTGCCTACCGAGCGAAGCAGGGTGCGGAGTGGACCGACCTGCAAATGCCTCTCTCGGCGTCGAAACAGAGCCGATGCTGGTGGCTCGACACGCCGATCCGTACCGCCGAGGGTTTGAAGTCCTTTGCTGAGCGTCTCAAGATGTCGCGCACGGAAGCGGCGACAGCTCGGCAGGGCCCCTCCCGGATCGCGCTCAGCATCGCGGCAGCTAGCAGTACGTCGCAAGCAGACATGGTGGAGATGCCCCGCCTGCACGAGTCAGAGACCGAGTCGACCGTGTGGGTGGCCAGCGAGCCGCTGTTGACGCAGGCCGACGTGGTTGGCGCGTTGGCTGAATGGGATTGCAATCGAGGGCTCGACCCTGAGGGCGCCGGTATTCGGTTGGTGTTTGCGGATGATGCGGCGAAGCGGCTTGCGGATTGGAGCCAGCGCCATATCGGTCAGATGATGGCCGTTGTCATGGATGGGCGAGTGGTGACTTATGCAAAGGTCTCAGGCACGCTGAGCAACCGGCTCCAAGTCTGTCCTGCCAAGGCTTCTCTTGACGAGGCACGGGATATTGCCGCGAGGTTGATGGGGAAGTGATGGTCCCGAGACGGAAGTGTCGCTGGGCATCGAACACTCGCGGTTGGTGATGCGGTGCGCTACATCACCTCGGCGATCCGTCGCTTCCCAACAGGCTCAACCAGCCAGTCATCGTGCACACGGGTTCAATGCCCAAGACCGCTCTTGGCGATCTGCTGCTCCACGAACTGGGCGAACAGGGCATGCGAATGTGTCGACGGATGGAGGGTGTCGGCAAACACGTAGGTCTGATCGGCGTTGGGCGACACGTAGGTTGCCGGCGAACACAGCAATGCCGTTGCATGAGGCGTCTTCGCCGGGTCGCAGGCAAAGCTGGTGTTGGAGACGGTAAAGCCATTGGCCTGGAAGGCCGCGATGGTCTGGGTCATCCAGGTATAGGAATCGACGAGGATGACTTTCCCTTGCAGGCCATTGGCTTGCAGGGCCGTGGTCAGGCTGTTGTTGAAGATCTGCGATAGCTGGGTCAGGTTGGCACCGCCGTCGGGCGACGCGACGCCTGAGGGCGAGAGTCCAATATTGGGAACATTGATCACCACGACATGCGTAGCGCCGCCTTGGAGGATCTGCCCGACCACCTGCGCGAGCGTGGTTGCGGCCGTCTGCACGGTTGGTGCCGAGGCCGGCAGGGTCCCGGCGCGCAGTACATCGTTCGAGCCGGCCCAGACCAGCACCAGTTGATTGGCGTTGAAGCTGCCGTACCGTGCCAGATAACTCGACACCTGCTGGTTGACCGGCATTTCCACATTGCCGATCACGTCGGTCAGGAAGTCGTACAGGCTTGCCGGCGTTGCAACCGTCGCGCCGCCTTCCGCATAGCCGAGTCCGCTCTGCGCCGTCAGTGCATGCGTGAGGTCGATCGTAAATGCCGCGCTGAGCGTATCGCCGTAGTACTGCGCGACGTCTTGCGTCCACACTTGCCCAGGATTGGTTGTGAAGCGCCCGCCGCCCGTCGCGGCGGCGATCGGGGCATAGGTACCGACATCCGAGAGGCTGTCACCGAACGACACCACTTGCAGATGCACGCCGCCCGGCGGGGAAGCCACATTGCCGCTGCCGTTGCCCGAGTTCCCGCCACTGTCACCGCCGCCACATGCGGCAAACAACGAAATCGTTGCAGCAAGTATTGCAGTGCAGACCTTGTGATGGATTCCTTGCATGGCTCCTCCCCGCCGGCGGGTTGGACAGTGGCGCTGACATGGCGGGCTGATCGGCTTTGCGGTACTTGGCTTCGTTGCGTATGCAAGCACACTCTGGTCCGCATTGCGCGATTGCTGCAGGCGCAGAAGTGGCGTTAGCGTGGCGAAAATTTCTCGGCAATGGGTGCGCGGATGCAGCCTGCTTTGGTAAAGAGTAGTCCACCAGCGCCAGGGCATCGGTACACTTGCCGCGACTGCACAGTCACCCGATCGGCGCCATCTCCACGATCACCAATCTCCTCAGCTGCCAGCCAATCCATCATGTCCATCGACTCGACCTTGCTTGCCGCGCTGGCACCCACGGGCGCGCTGCGCGCTTCCATCAACACGGGCAATCCGATCCTTGCGAGGTTGGATGCACAGGGGCAGGCCGTCGGCGTATCTGTTGATCTGGCGCGCGCGCTGGCTGAACGCTTGGGCGTTGCGCTGAAGCTCGTCGTGGTGGATGCCGCCGGCAAGTCGGTCGACGTGGTGTCGCAGGAGCAGGCGGACATCGGTTTCTTCGCCATCGACCCCCGCCGCGCGGCGAGCATTGCCTTCACGGAACCGTACGTGCTGATCGAGGGCTATTACCTCGTACGCAAGGACTCGCCCATCCGCACCAACGCCGATGTGGACCGCGCCGGCAACCGCGTCGTGGTTGGCAAGGGCAGCGCGTACGACCTGTTTCTCACGCGTGAACTGCAGCATGCTGAGATCGTCCGGGCACCCACGTCACCTGCGGTGGTGCAGACCTTTCTCGACACGCACTGCGAGGTAGCTGCGGGCGTCAAGCAACAGCTTGAAGCGGATGCTGCCAACGTGCCGGGCGTGCGGCTGCTGGACGAGCGCTTCATGGTCATCCGCCAGGCCATGGGTGTGCCGACCCGCCGGGGGGCACAGGCAGCGGCGTATGTCGCGGGGTTTGTCGAGGACATGAAGGCATCCGGGTTTGTTGCACAGGCGTTGCAGCGGCACGGGGTGACGGGTGTCACGGTGGCGCCGGCCACCAAGAACCCGGGCGCGATCATTTCGCAGCTTTCTGGCCATGCCTGATGGTCACCTGCTCTGAGGGATGAGAACATCGCGCACATGTATCCATCCGAACTCAAATCCCTCAGCAAATTCCTCAGCCTGATCCTGCGCCATGAACCCGAGCGCATCGGGCTGACGCTTGACGATGCCGGGTGGGCCGGTATCGACACGTTGCTGGAAAATGCCGCCGCATCGGGCCGCCCGATGACGCGCGAGCAGCTTGAAGCCGTGGTTGAAACCAGCGACAAGAAGCGTTTCGCGATCAGCGAAGACGGCCTGCGCATCCGTGCCAATCAGGGCCATTCGATCGAGGTCGACCTCGGCCTGCTGCCCGTGGCGCCGCCTGCGGTGCTGTACCACGGCACGGCGACGCGTTTTCTGGAGTCCATCCTGGCCACCGGCCTGGACAAGCGCCAGCGCCACCATGTGCACCTGACCAGCGATCTGGCCGTTGCCCGATCGGTTGGCCAGCGCTATGGGGTTGTGGTGCTGCTGACAGTGGACGCCGCGCGCATGCATGCCGATGGATACGTGTTCTTTCGCTCGGAGAATGGTGTGTGGCTGACCGATGCGGTGCCAGCGCGCTATCTTTCTGCCGACGTCTGAGCGGCGGCGCGCCCCGATCTTTCTCCCATCTCAAACACGTGCTCACCCAACTTGAGTAGACGATGTAGACAAGTTGGCGGAAGTTCGTGCCCCTCCACCCGGTGATGCCCGCAGAAGGCGCCCTCACGTAGAATCCACGGCCACAGAAGACCCAGCGGGAGGGTGCCCATGCTAGATCCAGGCGTCGCCATCGCCACGTCTGCGCTGATGAGCTTTGTGCTCTTGGTGCTGCTGGGCTCGCTGCTGCGCGCGGGCAAGCCGGGTGTGGCTGAATGGTTTGGCGCCAACCTTGCGGTGGTGCTGGCCTTGCCGATGCTCCTGCTGCGCGGAACGATTCCCGACGAACTTTCTGTCGTTGCGGCCAACGTGCTGCTGGCGCTGGGCGGCGCGGCGTACTACGCGGGCTGCGCGCGCTTTCTGGGTCGTCGGCCGCACTGGCCGATTCTGCTGGCAGGCGTGGCGGCGGTGGGCGTGGCCGTCATCTACTGGCGCTATGCCATCGACAGCATCCCCATGCGTGTGTTTTCGACCACGCTGTTCTCGGCGGCTTTCTGCACGGCGCTGGCTTGGATGCTGGTACGGCATCCGCCAGCCGGCCGCCCGACGTATCCGTACCGGGTGACGGCCGCCATTGCCTTTACCTTCGGGGCTTGCCAGCTGGCGCGCGGTATCTATTTCCTGACGCTGGACACCGCTTCCAGCCCCTCCATGTTTTCCACGGCGGGCAGCGTGCTGCTGCTGGTGATTGCAGCGGCCATCATGCCGATCCTGTCGATGTCGGCCATGCTGATGATGCACGACGCGCTGCTGGCCGATGCACGTGAAGCCGCCAACCGTGACTTCCTCACCGGTGCGTTGTCGCGCAAAGGCTTTGAGACATTGGCACGCCGCTATGTCGACCGCCTGCAGATGCAGGCCGGGACGCTGTCGCTGCTGATCCTGGATCTGGATCATTTCAAACGCATCAACGACACGCTGGGCCATGCCGGCGGCGATGCCGTGCTGCGTGCCTTCGTGCAGATGGCGCAGGCCCAGTCGCGCCCGACCGACATGCTGGGGCGCATCGGCGGCGAGGAGTTCGCGCTGCTGTTGCCGGAAACCAGTCTCGACAACGCCATGCACCTGGCTGAACGCTTGCGCAAGGCTGCCGCTGCACAGATGGTGGCGATTGGCGCGCAGGTGCATCACTACAGCCTGAGCGGCGGGGTGGCTTGCTGGCAGGCTGGTGAATCCTTCGACCGCCTGAGCGTGCGCGCAGACCGCGCGTTGTACGACGCCAAGCACCAGGGGCGCAATCGGATCTGCGCTGCGGACGTCACCTACGCTGCCGGTGTGGTCTAGTCCACTGGGCTTGCTTTCCCTGTCTATCCTGTAAAGGTGTGCACACCACACTGCAGGAGGCGCCATGTCCATCCACGATGGGTTTGTCGGCACGATCGGCAACACGCCGCTGATCCGCTTGGCCCGGCTGAGCGAGGAAACCGGCTGCGAGATTCTTGGCAAGGCGGAATTCCTGAACCCCGGTGGATCGGTCAAGGACCGCGCCGCGCGCTACATCATCGAAGACGCCGAGCGGCGCGGCACGCTCAAGCCGGGTGGCACGGTGGTGGAGGGCACTGCAGGCAACACCGGCATCGGCCTGGCGCACATCTGCGCGGCGCGCGGCTATCGCTGCGTGATCGTGATTCCTGAAACGCAATCGCCCGAGAAGATGGACCTGCTGCGCGTGCTGGGCGCAGAGGTGCGCCCTGTGCCGGCAGTGCCGTACAAAGACCCGAACAACTACCAGAAGATTGCCGGCCGACTGGCGCAGGAGCTGGACAACGCCATCTGGGCCAACCAGTTCGACAATCCCGTCAACCGCCAGGCGCACTATGAAACGACTGGCCCCGAGATCTGGCATGACACAGCAGGCAAGGTCGATGCCTTCGTCTGCGCAACGGGCACGGGTGGCACGCTGGCCGGCGTGGCGCGCTACCTGAAAGAGCAAAACCCGGCGGTGAAGACCGTACTTGCGGACCCGCACGGCAGTGGGCTCTACAGCTTTATCAAGACGGGCGCCATCCAGGCCGAAGGTAGCTCCATCACCGAGGGTATCGGCTCGACGCGTGTGACGGCCAATCTGGAGGGCACGCCCATTGACGATGCCATCCGCATTGATGACCAGACGTGCGTGACGATGGTCTATCGGCTGCTGCGCGAGGAAGGGTTGTTCGTTGGGGGCTCGACCGGCATCAACGTGGGCGCGGCGGTGCAGCTGGCGCGCGAAATGGGGCCCGGGCATACCATCGTCACGCTCCTGTGCGATCGGGGCACGCTGTACTTCGCGCGTCTGTTCAATGCGCAGTGGTTGGCGGAAAAAGGCTTGCGGGCGGGGTGAACGGCGATGCGGACTATTGGTGCGCGACGTACGTCACCAGCGCAGCGGCCCAGGACAGCACCAATGCCAGATATGCCAGCATCAGCAACTGCGTTAGTTGCGCGGGCCACGTTCTGGCCAGCCCAAGCCTGCGCCCGATGAAGGCCAGTGCCTGCCCACCATTGGTTGCAGGAAGCGGCAGCAGGTTGAACGCCGCAAACTTGGCGGCCACGCCGCCCAGCAACATGGTGAATGGCCCCTGCAGGATGGCCTGATGCGCCTGCGCCAGGAAGGTCTGTGCATCGCCGGCGGGAGACAGGGCGCCGAGCACGATCTGCGCAAAGCCGTGAATGAAGGTCGGCAGCGCTTCAAGCTGGAGCAGTGCCAACGCAACGGCCAACAGCATGATCCCACCCGAGAGGGCCAGCACCAGTTGCATCCACAGCGGCTGGGTATCCAGCGCACCGAGCAGATCGTCTTCGGTCAGCCCATCTTCGCTCAAGTCCTTGAAGCGGACAGAGCCGCCGAGCGGCAACAGGCGGATGCGCACACGTCCCAACCGGATCAACTGCGGCCCAAAGCCGAGCGTCATCTCGCGCACGGGAATCCGGAAGGCCGTGCCGACGACAGCGAATGTCGTCAGATGCAGCAGCGTGCAGAGCACAAAGGCAGCGATGAAGGCGTAGCCGGTGGGCATTGCGGCGTTGTCCTGGGTCGGGTGGCTGGAATCAGCTCGCAGTGGGCTGGGCTGCATTGTATGTCCGCAAGCCGGTACTAACGTGGTGCGCGTAGCATCGTGTCCCCAAACATTAACAAGAGCGCATGCCATGTCCAAGACCCAGTACTACGCTGCCGCCAGCCTCGATGGATTCATTGCCACGACGGACCATTCTCTTGACTGGCTGATGCAGTTCGGTTCACTCGACGGTACGAGCTACGACGGCTTCATTCGCGATGTGGGTGCACTGGCGATGGGTGCATCCACCTATGAATGGCTGCTGCGCGAGCTGGTCAAGCCCGGCACTGCGCAAGCTGCGCCTTGGCCGTACACGCAGCCCGCGTGGGTGTTCACTTCGCGCAAGCTGCCGGTGGTGGAGGGCGCGGATGTCCGATTCGTGCAGGGTGACGTGGTGCCCGTGCATCAACTGATGCGCGCGGCGGCCAACGGCAAGAACGTGTGGATTGTCGGTGGCGGCGAGCTGGCCGGGCAGTTTCTCGACCGTGGCCTGCTCGACGAGTTGATCGTGCAGATCATGCCGGTGGTGCTGGGCGGCGGGTTGCCGCTCCTGCCACGTGCGGTGGTGACACCGGCATTGAAGCTGACATCGGCCACCCCGTACAAGGACACGTTCGTGGAGATGCGCTACGAGGTGATGCGCGGGTAGCCCGATTCTGCGGCCGGTGTCGAGTCCGCTATCCGCTGCCGCGTCTGCGCATCCAGCAGCTCGCGCAGCATGGCAAACAGCGGCGCCGCTTGCATGTAGCGCTGCCCGTATCCCAGGTTGAACGCGTAGTCGAAGTCGTCAGGGTTGGCGCCCTGGTTGTGCTGCAGGATGGTCTCCAGTTTGTCCAGCGCCTTCACTGCCCGTGCTTCCGGCGTGGCTGCTGCTTCGTATTCATCCCACAGTGCGACGATGGCGTTGCGCGCCGGGGTATCCAGCATGTGCGTGAGCTGTAGCAGGTCAAGGCGCTCTTGCATGCTCTTGTTGGGATGTGCGTGTTGATGAGTGGCGGGCACATCGCCGTGGATGGCCTCGCCCAGATCGTGTACCACACACAGTTGCAGTACCTTCAACAGGTCGAGTTCCTTCAGCGCATCGGCAAACACGATGGCCATCAGACTCAAGCGCCAGCTATGTTCCGCTGTGCTTTCGGGGCGGCCTGTTGAGGTATAGCCGCTACGCAGTACGTTCTTGAGGCGCTCCGCCTCGCGCAGAAAGTCGAGCCGGGCAAGCAAGGTATCGGACGTCATGGGGCGGGTCGATTGTTTGTTGGCTGAGCCTATGGCGTTCGACTGTGGACTGTCCACGCACAAAAAATGCGGACGGTACGATTCAGCTTGCCGACAGCGTTTCGACAAGCCGCACCGCCGTGCCGTCGGACAGTGTCATGCGCGTCCAGCGGCACAGGCTTGGCCGAATGGGCACGACGATCGAATCGTTGGTGCCGGTGCTGAACTCCACGCCGGGCGGGGCGAGGTTGTCATGCCAGCCCAGCGCGTCAAGCGCAGCTTCCCGCTGGGCGATGGCCTTCGTGGCATAACGCCATAGCGATTGCCCCATCAGTTGCGCCATCGGCTGGCCGAACTCGGCGGCACGTGCGGGTGAGCATGCGAGCAGCCGATGGGTCAGGTCGCAGACGAGATGCACTGCACGCGGATGCGCGTCGATCAATCGGGCTAGTGCGTGGTCGGCGGCGGAGCTGAGTCGTGCATGCAGCAGCGTTTCTGCGCGGTGGCGCTCATCCGGCAGCATGTCCTGCACGCCGGCCTCCCAGCGGGAAATGGTCGATTGCGCTACGCCAAACAGCTCGGCGGCGTGTGTCTGCTTGACGCGATGCAGGGTGCGCCAGCGCCGCAGCATCGGCCCTAGCGGGCGTTGCGTAAATGGAGCGTTGTCCATGTGGATTGTGTTGTGCAGAGGAATGCCATCAGGCCTTGCATGGTAGGCGAGCTCACGACCCCAGGTCATACGGCCGCGTCATGATCTCCAGAAAGTGCCCGTCCGGGTCATCAAAGTACAGGCCGCGGCCGCCGTTGTGCGCATAGGTCTCGCCGAGCCGTTTCTTGGCGGGGTCCGCCCAGTACGCAAGCCCTTTTTCCTGGATGCGCGCGAATGCGCGGTCGAACTCGGCATCGCTGATGAGGAAGGCGTAGTGCTGCGCGGCGATCGGCGCGTCGCTGTCAAAGAAGTCGAGCGAGACGCCGTTGGACAGCGGTACGACCAGCATCTGCCCAAATGGGATGGGTTCGGGCAGGTCGAGGATGTCGCGCAGGAAGCGGGTGGACTGTTGCTTGTCGCGGCACCAGACGATGGTGTGGTTCAGCTCGACGCGCATGCTGTGTCTCCCATGCGATGAGGCGGCCCATGCACTCGCTGGCGGGCCACCGTGGTCCTGCCTTAACGATAGACGATGGACTGATGCTTTTGGCTGCGCAACGCTCATGCGGCCAGCGCACAGAAAGGCTTAGACTGGCGGCCAACGCGCAATGCCGCTGTCGATCACTTCCCGCGGCGAGGCGCATCGTTTTTACGAAAGCCTGGGCTTCGTGGCGAGCCACGAGGGCTACAAGCTGACGCTCTGAAGCCTGCCTATTCTCAGGAGCCCCCATGCCGATCGAGCTTGACCGCGATACCCGCGAAGAGGCGATTCAATCCATCCAGCGCTACTTCACTGACCACCTGGAAGAGCGTATCGGCAACATTCAGGCTGGCGCGTTGCTGAGTTTCTTCATCGAAGAGATTGGTCCGGTGGTCTACAACCTCGCCGTACGGGATGTACAGGAACGCCTGCAGACGCGCGTGGCCGAACTCGACTACGAGTGCCACGAAGCGCCGTTCACGTACTGGTCGAAGGTTGGCAAGCGGCGGTAGTTCCCGGCTAACATGCGCGGGTTCCGCTACCTGTGGCTCTCATGTCTTCCTTGCGTCAGTTTCTTCAAACCGCTTTTCGTTGGCAACGTGGCCGCCAGGGCACGGGCTACGACAAGATGCTGCTGGCCACCGCAACGTGGCCGATTCCGTTTGACAGCTACCTGATCCGCTATCCGGAAGGCGCGGAGATCCCGCCGCATACCGACCCGGTGTCCAACGGGCGGCACTATCGGTTGAATGTCGTGTTGAAGTCGCCGCGTGCGGGCGGTGAGTTTGTCTGCGCCAACCCGATCTTCCAGACACGGCGCATCAAGCTGTTCCGGCCCGATGCGTGCGAGCACAGCGTGACGCGCGTGGTGGGCGGCAGCCGGTATGTGTTTTCTGTGGGGTGGGTGCTGCGGCGCCGGCCAGGGTAGTCCGCTTACGGGTTGCCCGCCTTGGCGCGTTGTGCCTGCACGTAGCGCAGCTCCGCTGCCGCGCGGCCATCTTTGGGGTCCAGCTCCAGGCATTTGCGGTACAGCGCTTCGGCCTCGTCCAGCCTGTTCTGTTCGACATACACGTACGCCGTGCCACGCCAGGCGCGCCCAAGCTCGTTGTTCTTGATCTGCGGCGGCGAGAACTCGCGCGCATCGCGTGCGGCGGCGTCGAAGCTGGCGAGTGCCTGCGGCCAGTTCTTCTCGCGTTGGTAGAGGTTGCCCATCTCCGCATGGAACTGCGCATTGTGCGGTGCCATGTCGATGGCGCGCTGCAGGATCGTCTTGGCCTCATCTGCGCGATTCAACTCAATCAGGGTGTAGGCCTTGAGGTAGTACGCATACGCCCAGTTGGACGACACCACTTTGGCGCTTGTCTTGGCGTTGGCCGCTTCCGCCAGGTACAGCAGCGATTCAACCTGGCTGCGGGCGCTGTAGAGCCGGGCCGTGTCGTCGCGATATGCGTTCTCGTAGAAAGTGGCCACCTTGTCGAAATCGTCAATGGCCTCGGCTTGCCGGCTTGCTTTGGCAAGCTGTGCGCCTTCCTGCAGCAGCTGAGCGTTGCGGGTGTCGTCTGCGTTGGCGGCGGGCGCGCTCTGCGCCCAGACGGACACGCTTGCGAGCAGCGCGGCAACGGCAACCAGAACACGCGGATACGGCATGAGACCCCCAAAGAATGGTCGAGCGACAAGCGACGTTAGCAGAACGCGCCGGCCGGGAGGGCGCCCGGAAGTGGGGTATGTCGGTCGGCCGCAACGCGCAGCAGCTTTGCCAATGCGTACGCATTGCATGTAGGCTCGTGCCAGCTAAGTCTGTCGTCGCCCGTCATGCAAGTCTTTTCTGCCAATCCCTGGTTCCAGAGCCTTCCGCCGCAGGCGGCGCACGCCTTGCTGGAAGCCGCCACGACCGTGTCTGTTGCCGCGGGGGCATTCCTCTTCCGCCAGGGCGATCCGGTGGATGCGGGTGCCAACGCGTTCTTTGGCGTCGCCAGCGGCGTGCTCAAGCTGTCGATCTTCAATGCCGAAGGCGACGAGGCGATTCTCGCGCTGGTTGAGCCGGGCAACTGGTTTGGCGGCGTGTCGACGTTGGATCAGCAACCGCGTGGCCACTGTGCGATTGCACTGGAAGAGGCCGAGGTGCTCGCTGTCAGTGCCGAGCGCTTCGAGGCGTTGATGCGCGATGCCGCGTTTGCGGCCGCCATCGCGCGGCTGGTGGCGATGCGTTTGCGCCTGGCGTACGGCTCGCTGGCAAGTGCGGCGCTGCAGGGCACGCGCGCACGCGTGGCGCGGCGGATTGCCATGCTGGCGCATGGCGACGTATCGCAATCGGCCGAAGGGCGCGCCACCATCAGCACCTCGCAGGATGCGCTGGCCATGATGCTGGGCGTCAGCCGGCAGACGCTCAGCAAGGAGCTGCAGGCGCTGGTGAAGCTGGGTGCCATCCGCCTGCGCTACGGGCACATCGAGATTCAGGACATGCCGCTGCTACTGAGCGCAAGCTGAATCGCGCTCAGGTGTTCAAGTGGCCGAGCGCAGTGCGACCAGCAGATCGTTGCCCGACCAGCTCGGGCGTGCGGCGGCCGCTTCCGCGGCATGCACCAGCGCACATAGCTGCGCATTCACGGGCGCGCGTTGCCCAAGCCGATCGGCCAGGCGCACGACCTCGCCGTTGATCCAGTCGACTTCGGTGGTGCGGCCGGCGGCCAGATCGTCGGACATGGACGAGCGCGCGAGCGGATCGATGGCGAGCATCTTGCCGCCCAACCGTGCGAATACGGCATCGGGCGTGGCCAGCAGGCGCGGGATCCACGCAGGTGGTATGGGGGTGAGCTTGGCAGGCTGAATGCCTGCGCGCGCCAGCAGCCGCATCGCCTCGGTTTGCGCGAGCGCCAGACAGCGCCGGTAGGCGCGTTGCGACAGCTCTTCCTTCAAGGGCCGATTGGCCAGTGCGTTGATGGCGTTGTTCAGGTTGAGCAGCAGCTTGGCCCATTGCACCGAGACCATGTCCGCACGCTCAACCAGCGGCAGACCGGCACGCCGGAAAGTATCGAGGAACGTGCCCAATGCGGGCGATGCGGCGACCTCCAGCTCACCCGCCGTGCCCTGATGAAAGGCGCCTGGCCCAGGCTGCATCACGTTGAAGGGCACCATGCCCGCCAGCACGGTCTGCTGCGGCAGCGCGGCGCGGAGCACGTCGGCATTGCCCAGTCCGTTCTGGAAGCTGACCACCACCGCGCCAGGACGCAGCAGCGGCTTTAGCTCATCCGCCACGGAAGCGGTTGCAGCCGACTTGACCGTGACCAGTACCAGGTCTGCCGCGGTTGCAGCGCCAGGCTCGGTCGCGTAGGCCACGTCGGCGGCGTGCACCTGCCAGTGGCCACCGCGGTAGTCCGTCAACGTCAGGCCATGCGTACGCAGTTCTTCGCCAATGCGTGCACGCCCGACCAGTGTTACGTGAGCGCCCGTGGCCAGCAGACGGCCTCCCAGATAGCAGCCGATCGAACCGGCCCCCACGATGCAGATCTTCGCCATGCGTCTCCTTGTTGTTGTGCGGACACCTCAGGCCAGGCGCGGTACCTCGTACACCAGCGCCGGCTGGAGGGTGTCGATGGCGTCCACCGGCTCGGGCGGGCGCCACAGGAACAGCGAGAAGGTCATCTTCTCCGGTGTCACGTCGATGATGGTAAAGCCGTTCTTCTCGGTTGGACGCAACGCTTCCTGCATGGCGACGGACAGCGCCGGCGTGGTCTCGATGCTGCGGAATGCCGACGGGAAAGCGAGGTCGCCAGTGCCCAGGGTGCCGGTCATGACGGCATGTATCGGCTGCGCGAACGCCAGATCGCCCGAACGCGACATCGCCCCCACCGCCGACGCATGAAAATCGCCCTGCACGATGACGGCGGCGCGCTGCTTCTGCTCAGCGAGCGCGGCCACCAGGCGCTGATGTTGCGCGTGCCAGCCTGCCTGCCAGCCTGCCTTGGGTTGGTTTGCGACGAGTCGCCCGGTCTTCTTGTCGAGCAGATCCGGATACCAGTCGCCCAGCTTGCCCGACGAATACGCAAACGGCAGCGACGGCAAATGGAAGAAGTGCGCAGTGTCTTCCGCACGCGTGCGCGCGATCAGCCAGTCTTCCACCCACTGCGGCACCACACGTGCGTGGATGCCCTTGTTGTCGAGAAAGCGTCGGCAGTCATACAGCACGGCCTCAAGCAGTGCGCCGTAGCGCAGCGTGCCGAATGCGCTGTTGGTATCGGTGGGCATGCCGGCCTTGTCGCCGCCTGGCAGCCATACGGGGCGGTTGGCATCGGGCAGGAACTCGGGGTAGTAGCGGTGCTGTGTCAGCTCCGCGCCGATCAGCCCATATGGCTCCGGCGGCAGCGTGGCGACCTTATCGTCAAACTCGTCGTTCTCAAAGGTGTCGTGGTCGTCCGTCAGGAAGTACGCGGGCGTGGAGCGCAGCGTGGTGCCGTACAGCCCACTGATCTGGTAGTCGCATACGCGTGTGAAGATCGGCTCGTTCTTTGGGTGCGACATCGGCACCGACGTGTCGAGAGCGCCTCCAAACTTTGCCCACATCAGCTCGCGTACGTCGCGTGCAAAGGGCTTGTTCTGCGAGGTCTGCAAGTCCCAGTAGATGTGGTCGCCGTTGGCGATGACGGCATCGGGGGCGAACGCCATGCCGCGCGCCAGCAGCCGGCGGCGCGCGTTCATATCGAGCCAGGCGGTTTTGCCAGCGATGGAAGGGCCGTCGTAACCGCCGGCGCACGTGTAGGCGAGTATGCGCAGTCGCGCAGGTGTCGCGTTGGGTGCGGGGAAGGTCTTCAGCGGCCAGGCATCGGCCAGCGGTTTGCCACCAGCGTCGACGATGCGCAGCGTGTACTGCGTGGCCGGCTGCAGGCCGCGCACATCAAAGCGCCAGAAGCGGCCTGCTGTATCGGTGGGCTCGCCAGCGACGCGCTTGCCGTTCACGATCAGCCACGGTGCGCGCGCCAGTGGTGCCTGAAACGATGCCTTGATGAGAATGCGGTCATGGCTGGCGGCGGGGATCAAGTGCGCGAGCTGCCCGGCGTGCCAGTCGGCATCCGCTGCCGATGCGGTTGCGAGGGCGGTGTCGGGCAAGGTCATGCCAAACGCGCCCAGGCCGGCAGCGGCGGTGCCGAGGGTCAGGAAATCGCGCCGGGTCATGCCGTGCGGCGCTTGGGTGCGTGGTTTGATCGGGACGGGCATCGTCCATCCTGTGGCGTGGTGCGGAGACGCCATCGTGCCGAGTCATGTCCACGCTGAATGTTCAGCTTTTGACAATCTAGGGGTTAGTCCTCAACCAGAGGCAACGGCGCGGCGTATACCGGCGGGATGATCTTTGCCATACGGCATGCACGCACGCTGCAACGGTCAGTGCTGCCTACCATGGCTGCGGTCTTTCAACGGAGCCTTTGCATGAACGAACGCATCTCTTTTGGTGAACTGCCGTCCAAGATGGTTGAAGCTGTGCTGGCGGTCGAGTCGTATGTCAACCACTGCGGTTTCGATATGCGCCTGTTGGAGCTGCTGCGCTATCGCATCTCGCAGCTCAACGGCTGTGCGTATTGCCTGGATCGCCACTACAAGGAAGGCATCCATGCGGGCGAGACCGCCATCCGCCTTTACTCCCTGCCCGTGTGGGAGGAGACGCCGTTCTATACCGAGCGCGAACGTGCCGCGCTGCGCTGGGCCGATGCGGTGACGCTGCTGTCCAACAACGCCATCGGCGAGGACCTGATCGACGAGATGCTGCGTCACTTCAGCAAGGCCGAGCTGTCGAACCTCACGCTGGTGGTGGCGCAGATGAACACGTGGAACCGTATTGCCAAGCCGTTTGCCTGGGTACCTGGCGAGTTCCAGGCGGGTTGATGCGCTAGCGCGCTGCAAAGACAAACGCCCCGATGGCCATAGCCACCGGGGCGTCGTCATGTCAGGCAGACGGATCGATCAATCGATCAGTAGCCCCACACCTGCATTTCGTCCAGCGAGTAGCCCCACTGTGTGGCGCGCTGCGTGCCGTACATGCGCACATAGCGGCCGCTACCCTTGAGGTTGGCCAGTGCCACGTGGCCGTACGCCACGCCATTGGTGGTCGCGTAGATGTTGGTCCAGTTCACGCCGTCGTTGGAGGTCTGGATGGAGTACACCTTGGCGCCGGCATCCCAGTACAGATCGACGCCGTTGATGGTGCGGGTCGAGCCGAGGTCCACCATCAGCCATTGCGTGCCGGCCACGCCTTCAATCGAATCCCAGCGCGTGCTGGTGGTGTTGCCGTCAAACGCATAGGCCGGGCCTAGGGCGCTGCTGTAGCTGGACGAAGCGCTGGCCGGCTTGCCTTGCGAGAGCAGCACCGTCGTCTGCGGGGCAACCGAGGCAGTGGCACCCGGGAAGTAGTTCGAGCCGAGCTTGGCCTTGGTGGTGTCGTTGTTCACGCCAAACTGCGACAGGCTCCAGCGCTGGCCCGTGCTCGCATCGCCCAGGTAGAGCTGGTAACCGCCGGCCGTGGTGGACGAGAAGAACACGTAGTTCGTGCCGTTCACAGGCGAGGGGTCGGAGTTATTGCTGTTGCAGTCGTTGAGCGAGAGCTGGTTGGGCGTGTCACCCGGGTTGACCTTGGTGTAGATCTGGTCGGACTGGCTGGTGGCGTCAAGCCAGCGGGCGTAGAAAACGGTGCCGTCTGCACGCACGATCGGGTAGTACGCGACCAGGCCGGCCGGCGTGTCGAACGCCACCTTGTTGGTGCTGCCGACGGTCTGCTTGTACAGGCCCATGTTGCTGCCTGTGCCAGTGGCGTAGTACACGGCGGTGCCATCCGGCGTGGGGAACGGCATTGAGTCTTCCACCGACGGTGCCGTGCGCGTCAGGTTGACGAGGGAGGTGAACACCGGGCCCGAGCTCGTGTACGACAGCGCGGCCTGCATCACGTCGCCGTTCTGCTTGAACAGCAGTGACTTGCCGTCAGCGCTGAACTTCGGATCTTCGTTGCGCGTCTGGCCCGTGCTGTTGGTCAGGTTGATCGGCATGTTGCTGGAGCCGACCTGCCAGAAGAACACGTTCCACGCGTTGTTGGTGATGCCCATGAAGGCAATCCACTTGCCGTCGGGGCTGAACACCGCGTTCATCGGGTCCTGGATGCCCCAGGACGGTTGCGACACCTGCTGCAGCGTGCGTGCGGCAAAGTCGTAGATGAAGAGTTGGCTGGTGCCGTCGCCGTAGCTCACGTAGCTGTGGTACGCGAGCTTGCCGGTCAGGCTGGCCGGAAAGGTGCTGTTGGATTGCGTGGGCGGATTGGCCACGCAGTTGGCCTGGCTTGGTGCTGCAAACAGGGCAAACGTTGCACCGATGGCAACACCAAGAGAGAGCAGTTGGGTACGCATGAGACGGGTACTTCCTGTGCAAAAGGGTCACGGCGAAGAACGCCGCGGTAAGTCAAAACCACGTCCTCGTCTCATCGCCAGATTGCAGGCAAAGCTCCGCCATCTCGGGATAGGCCCAAGTTGAAAAAGCGCCACAAACCGGGGGAGTGACGAGGCGACGAAGACGCGCCGAAAAGTGACCCTGTTGCTTCGTACCGTCGTGCTTGTTGTCGGGGTCTCGACTACATCAAAAAGGCGAGTCGCGGGCGAGACTGTAAGGGCTTTGCGCGCAATTCGATAGCGCGATAAACGTATGCTTTCCGCGTTAAATCCGCGCTCAATTTTTTGCACGGGCGGCCGCCGCCACATACGCGTGTAAAAGTGACACGCGTCATTTCCGCAACGTTGTCCACGCTGCACGCAGGCCCCGCAAATTGTTATTTTTACTGCGACGATTTGTCGCGTGGTTGAGGCGCATGGCTTGCTGACGATCGCACGGCCATGTCGCCGCCGGAGCACGCGTGGCGCGCGAAGTTGCGACAATGCACGCGAACGTGCCGCCACATCGGCGGTGCTGCGAGGGCTGACATGCACATCACCGAGATTCGCGAGCAGGCCATTCCGGTTTCCCGATATGACGATCCGTCCATTCCATCGGGTGGGCTGACCACCAGTCTGGTGGCCGTCACCACTGATGTGATGCGTGACGGCAAACCGGTGGTCGGCTACGGCTACGCATCGGTCGGCCGCTTTGCGCAGGGCGGGTTGATTCGCGAGCGCTTTGCACCGCGCCTGCTGTCTGCGTCACCCGGCAGTCTGGCGGATGCGGCGGGCACCAACCTCGACCCATTCCGGGCGTGGCACACGATGATGGCGGGCGAGAAACCCGGCGGCCACGGCGAGCGCTGCGTGGCGGTCGGCACACTCGACATGGCGATCTGGGATGCGGCTGCGAAGATTGCCGGTGTGCCGCTGCATGCCTTCCTTGCACAGCGGCTCAGCAGAGTGGCGCAACCGCGTGTGCGCGTGTATGCCGGCGGCGGCTATCGCTATCCGCAGGACGATCTGGCGCGCCTATCTGATGAGATGCGCCGCTGCGTGGATCTCGGCTTCACGCACGCCAAGATGAAGATCGGTGGTGCGCCGTTGGACGTGGATTGCCAACGCATTGAAGTGGCAGCCGCGCAGTTGTCTGGTGCCAGCCACCTCGCCGTGGATGCCATGAACCTGTATGACCAGACCACTGCGCTGCAGGCGGCCATCGTGCTGGAGCCTTATGGGCTCTGGTGGTTCGAAGACCTGTGTGACCCGCTGGACTTCGCCACGCATGCCAAGGTGGCCGAGGTGTATGTGCCGCCCATCGCTGCGGGCGAGGCGTTGTTCTCGCAGGCCGAAGCGCGGTTGCTCGATCAATACGGTGGCCTGCGCAGCGCGCGCGACGTGCTGGTGTTTGATCCCGTGCATTGCTATGGCGTGCCGGGCTACCTGCGCATCATCGACACCATGACCGAGCACGGCTGGCCGCGCCATGCGTTCTGGCCGCACGGCGGACATCTCTTTGCGCTGCATCTGGTGGCGGCACTTGGCCTGGGCGGTGCGGAGGTCAGCCCGTTTGCGTTTGCACCGTTTCGTGGGCTGGCGGATGGCGCACGCATCGAGGCGGGCTATGCAGGCTTGCCGCAGGCACCCGGCATCGGTTTCGAGACGCGCGCCGAGGCATGGCGCACATTCCGGCAGACATTTGCGTAAGTGCGCGTCCAGTGGCGACGGGTTCGAGTTTGCGCTGTCTTGCAATAAGTGCGAACGGCAAGACGGCTTTGTCCAAGAACATTCAGTGTTCACGTAACGTGAACGCCAGGGAAGTCCGAACAGCAAGCAACCACGCAGCAGCCAATAAAAAGCACGTGGTTATATCCGTGAACCAAATTTGCGCAAAGGCTGGCGATTATCAGCCGATTTATTCCTGCCTTCAGTCAAATCCGCATTCGAGAAAATGTACTACCCCTCGTTAGTATGTTGCGCCGCGCAAACCGCTTCAAATTTTGTATAGTTCCAGCACGCCGTTTCGAGCCATCAGCGAAGCGTAAGGCGACGACCAGATCAAGGCTGAAACCGCGCACTGACGCGGGTTGGCCGCCACAAGCCTGAGCCGGGGGAGTGCCGCATGCTGTGCCGGCACGCGGCCATGTTCAAAACGTCTGTCGGTGGAGGCGGTAATGTGCGCGGGATTATCCGGCGCCATTGCTGCCGCACTGACTCTATTTGGGAGAACGCTTGCATGGGCGCTCGCATTGAATTGACGGAAAACCGGATGACATCGTGGCGCGCAGAACTGTTGCGCGAGTTGAACACCCTGGACGATGCAGACGCTGCGTTTCGTAGCCTGCACACGGCCGTCACCCTGTTGGGCTTCGACTATTACGCCTATGCCTTGCGTGCGGCGATCCCGATCACGCGCTTCAATACCGTGGCGTGGAGCAACTACCCCGAGCGCTGGCGAGAGACCTATCTGGCGCGCGGCTATGCCGCCATCGACCCGGTGCTGCAGTTCGGCCAGCGCTGCGTGAAGCCCATGCTGTGGCCCGGTATCAGCGATCCGAACGAGCCGTTCTGGGTGGAGGCACGCGCGCATGGGCTGAACCACGGGTGGTCGCAAACCATGCGAGACCATCGCGGCATCTTCGGCACCTTCAGCCTGGCGCGCAGCGCCGAGCCCATCACCGCAGACGAGCTGGCCGCCATCGAGCCGGAGATGATCTGGCTGGGCCAGCTTGCCCACGCCACCATCAGCAACCTGATGGCGAGCAAGGTGCTGCCCGATGCCGCCGCGCGCCTCAAAGACGTTGAGCGCCAGACGCTGCACTGGACGGCCGAGGGCAAGACCGTGGCCGAGGTGGCGGCCATCCTGGAGATGACCGAGCGCAACGTGAGCTTTCATATCCAGAACGCCATCACCAAGCTCAACGCGGCCAACAAGACGCATGCAGTGGTGAAGGCGGCCATGCTGGGGTTGATTCCGGCCACGGCAGCCTGAGGCTCAGGCACGGCTGCCGTCGTCTGCACGGTTGACCAACGCGCGTGCGGTGCGCGGCCGTGCGCTGCCGGCCCAGCGGCGCATGATGGGACGTTCGACCAGCGCGTACAGCATCCATGCCAGTAGCAGCGCCGTGCCGAACTCCACCGCAATCACACCCAGTGCCACGGGCGTGGCAAACGCCTGCCCGTGCAGGAGCGCTCGCGCGCCGTACAGCACTTCCAGGTGGACCATGTAGAACGCGAACGACACCTCGCCCAGCCACACCATCGTGCGTGAGGCGAGCAGCGTGGGGGCATCGGCCACATCCGTTGCTGCCACGGCGGTGATGAGCAGCGCAATCGGCACGATGATGACTGCGTTCAGGCTGTACTGAAACGGCACCACGCGCGCGGCCGCATACCCCAGCACCATGAAGAGAAACGCTGGCAGCAGGCCAAGCCTGATCCACTGCCCTGTCATGAGAATGCGTGCCATCAGCATGCCGAGCACGAACTCGAACAGCCGCAGCGGTGGGAAGAAATACGCCAGCCAAAAGCGCAGCTCGGGCAACGGCCAACCCGGCGCGACGGGCGCGTCCGGTGTGAACAGCGTGATGAGCCCCTGCGCTGCCAGCAATGCTGCCACAGTGCCCGCTGCCCACCACCACAACCGCGTTGCGCGTATGCGCTGCACCGCCGGCAGGATCAGCGGAAACAGCATGTAGAACAGCAGCTCACTGCAAAGCGACCACGACACCGCGTTCACCCCGCGCAGGATGTCGTCTTCCGGCACCCACGCATGCAGCAGGAACAGGTTGGGCAGCCACACCGCAGACCGCGTGCCGGGCGCCACCAGCAGCATCATCGCCACCGCCCACGTGACGATGTGGTTGGGGTAGATCTTGAGCAGGCGCCGCTTGAGAAACGCCGGCGTGGTATCGCTACTGCGTGCAGACCACGTCAGCACGAACCCGCTCAGCACGAAAAAGAACGACACCCCCACGCGCCCGCCCACGTTGAACAGGTGGTTGTAAGCCGTGGCCCACTGTGCATCGGCAAACGGGTTGAACACCGCGATCTTCATGAGCGACCCGTGGTACAGGAAGACCAGCACGGCCGCCAGAAAGCGCAGCCCGGTGAGCGACGGCAGCCGGCTGGCTGCAGGCGTGCGGAACGTGAGCACCATGAAGGTCTCCTGTGCAGATCAGGCGGTGACGACTTCGTTTTCCCTGCGGGGTGCTGCGGCCGGGATGCGCGTGCGCAGTCCGGTCAGGAAGCGCGGCAGCTCGTCGTGCAGCAAACGCTTAAGCGACGGTGCACCAAACGGACGTTCGGTCATCGCCAGATCGGGCGAGCGCACCAGTAGGCGGCTGAGGTAGCGCGTGACCGCCAGATTGCGCGCCACGGCTTCCAGGCGCGGCAGCTCATACGCATCCAGATTGCGCGCGAGGATGGCGCGCGCCAGCACCGCCGCGTCTTCAATGCCGAGGTTCATGTTGGTGCCGCCGATGGGGCTGAACTGGTGCCACGCATCACCGGCAAAGAACACGCGCCCCACGCGTGCGCGGCTGGCAATGCGGTGGCCGAACGCGCTGTGCGTGATCCAGTGCAGGTGCCGCACGTTGGCGGTGATGGGCGTCATCTCGCGAATGATGCGTTCAATGAACGCAGCATCGAAACCGCTCTGCGGGTCTTCGCCCGGGAAGGACGCGATCACGCGGTAGCTGCCACCCGGGATTGGCACGATCATCAGGTAGCCGTCCACGCCGCAGAAGCAGTGCATCTCGTCGTTGGCCAGCGGCAGCGTGTCGAAGCTCACGTCTGCCACCACAAAGTAGCCGGCATACATGACCTGGTCGACGGGTACCTCAAGCAGGCGCCGCGCTGTGCTGTTGCCGCCATCGCAGGCGACGACGTGGTCTGCAAAGATGTGCTCTTCGGTGCCGTCCGGGTGGGTGCAGGTGGCGACCACGCCAGTGGGCGTTTCTTGCAGCGCCTGCAACTCCAGCCCCTGGCGGATCGACACGCCCAGCTCCGAAATCCGCCGATACAGCGCACGCTCGATCACGTCTTGCGTGAGGTGGAAGAAATGCGGGCGCGCAATGTCGAGCTGGTGGAAGTTGATGTCGGCAAAGTACGCGCGGCGCCGGTACAGGTTCATGCGCGGCACGCGCAGGCCCAGCGCATCAAGCTGTGCACCAATGCCAAGCTGGTCGAACACCGCCAGGCTCGCCTGGTTGACGGCAATGCCGCGCGGCAGGGTCGACAGCTCCAGCCGCTTGTCGATCACCTGCACCGCCTCGCCCTGCTGGGCGAGCAGCCCGGCCAGCGTCATCCCAACGGGGCCGCACCCGACGATCAGTAGGCTCATGGCCGGCTCCTTACAGCGTCTTGGAAAATTCGAGGATCAGCTTGCCGCACACCTCAGGTGCTTCCAGGTGTGGCACGTGGCCCACGTCTTCCAGAATGTGCACATTGGCGGGCTGGATGCGCGGCACGCGGGCCTGCAGCTTGTCGTAGTAGGCGTTGTCGATGAAGGCGTCGTTTTTGCCGCCGATGTACAGGAAGGGCACCTTGCTGCCCGACAGGATGGCCAGTTCGTCCAGCCAGCCTTGCGTCTTCAAGTGGATGGCGAACTGCTCGCGGAAGTTGCCGTCGGATTCCTTGATGTCCGTCAGCATGCGCTTGTAGACCTCCGTGCCGGCTTGCGAGACGTCGAGGTAAGCGCGTGTGAGCGCATCGGCCTCATCGCCCACCAGGTGGTTCTTGAACGCAAGTTCCTTTGGTGCCTCAGGGCGGAAGTTGGAGAACGCATCTTCGCGGCTGACAGCATGCACGCCGGCAATCGACACGAGGCCAAGCAGGTTCGGGTCCTTGAACAGCGATTGCGTGGCGATGTTGGCGCCCACGCTGTTGCCCACGGCAATGATCTCGTGCAGCGACAGGCGGTGGCGGAACTCTTCAAACAACGTGCGTAGGCCGATCATGCTGTACTGAAAGCCGAAGCGCGCCACGTCGATATGGTCCGACTGGCCGTGGCCCGGAAAATCCAGCGCGATCAGGTTGAACTGGTCGCCCAGAATCGGTTCCAGATCGGCGTAAGAAGCGGCGGTGGACGCCGTGCCATGCAGGAAGACGATGGTGGGTCCGTTGGCCTTGCCGCCCTGCAGGTAGTGCAGCTTGCCGAAATCGAAATTCAGGAATCTGGATTGCATCACACGGCTCCTTCGAGATGTTCGTTGCGGGATTTCGTGGGGTCAGCGGATTCGGCAGGGCGCGTTTCCTTGCGCTTGAACAGCGCCACCGACAGGCCGATGCCGATGGCAGCCAGCAAGGCGTTGAACGCCATCAGTGCGCGCATGGCAGGCACGTAGCTTGTGTTGACGAGGTCGCGCACCGCATCGATCGGGTGATCGGCAAACGTGCCTGCGACGTTGACCAGGTTCTGGCTGGCGTTGACGAGCCCGTGCAGCGTGTGCAGCTGCTCGGGCGTGAACGTGGCGGCAGCACTGGCGATATGTCGCGCGAGTTCGAATTCCCCCACCTTGCTGAGAATCAACCCCGACACCGCCACCCCAAACATCGCTCCCACCATCGACAGCGTGAAGAACAGGCCAATGGCCGTACCCGTGTGCTTGGGCGACACCTGCGATGTGGCACCGTTGATGGTGGCTGTGGTGAGTGCGCCGTTGGACAGCCCGAAGCTCACCAGCCCGATCACGAACAGCACGATGGACAATTCCACGCGCAGCGTGAGAAAGGCGGCGCAGCTCACCAGCAGCAGCGCCATGCCGGTGAGTACAGGCAGCTTGTAGCCGTGGCGATCAATGACCTTGCCGGTGATGGGCCCCACCACGAAGATGCACGCCGTCATGCACAGCACCCACAGCCCCGCGCGCACCTTCGAGTAGTTCAGGATGTTCTGCATGAACAGCGGCAGCACGAACAGGAAGCTCGCCATCACGAAGTTGAAGATGATGCGGATGCCCACCACCGTCAGGTAGGTGCCGTTCTTCAGCAGCGACAGGTTGATGAGCGGCGCCTCCACGTGCAGGCTGCGACGCACGAAGAGTACGGTCGAGATGGCGCCCACTGCCGTCAGCGCGCCAATCTGCGCCCAGGAAAGCGTGGCCAGCGCGTTGGACAGCACGATCAGGCAGCCCAGCCCCAGCAGGTAGAGCGGCACGCCCACCACGTCGAGCGCGCGGGCGCTCAGTTCGTGCGGATCATCCTTGTCGACAAACACGGCCGTGAGCAGCAGCGACAGCAACCCCAGCGGCACGTTGATGAGGAAGATCATCTCCCACCCGAAAGCCTGCAGGATGAAGCCGCCCAGCGGCGGCCCCGCCGCCAGCCCGATCCCCGTGATGGTGACGGCCACACCGGTTGCCAGGCCCTTCTGCTCGGGCGGAAACGCCTTGCCGATCAGGATGAGTGCCAGCCCCAGCGTGGCTGAAAAACCGATGCCCTGGACAAAGCGCGCGGCGATGATGGCCTCGATGCTGTGCGCAAACGCTCCGATATAGAGCGACGACAGCACGAACAGCAGCCCGCCCGCCATGAACACGCGCTTCTTGCCATAGCGATCTGCCAGCACGCCCGACAGGCAGAAGAACGCCGCCGCGGCCGCCAGGTAACTGACGATCACGAGCTGAATCTGCTCGATGCTGGCGTTGAAATCCTTGGAGAACTCCGCCAGCGCCAGGTTGACGATGGTCAGGTCCAGGTTGATCAGCAGCAGGTAGATGCCGATCGAGAACAGCACGATCCATTTCTTCATGGGTGGGCCTCTAGCACCGGCAGACGCCGCGCGGGCATCTGCCGATCAACGTGTGGCTGGGCGGGTTCAGTGGAACATGCGCCAGCTGTCTTCATGGCGCACCAGAAAGGCGCCGATCGTGCGGCGCACGGCCTGGCATTGCTCCACGGCATGCATGACGCGCGTGTTGAGCACGTGCAGCTGGCCAGGCTTGCCATGCACCACCAGCTTGGGTACGTCTTCGAGCTGGGGGATGGTCTGGTTGGCGAAGAACTCGCTCATCAGCGTGTGCAGCTGAGCGAAGTCCTGCGGGCGGTAGTCCCAGAACACGAGGCCGGTCCCTTCGTTGGAATCCGCCACCGAGAGGAACACCGAGATCTGGTTCTTCAGCTCGGAGTAGTTCTCGCCGATCGGCCAGTTGCCCGGGTCGCGCGAGAAGTGGATGGCGTCGCAATGCGGCGGCACGCTGTAGATGCCTTCCTTCTTGGGCTGGAACTCTCGCTTGGAGGTGAGCGGAAACTCCGCCCACGTGCCCACCTGCACGGTGTCGATGTGCAGCGCATCGTGAATCAGCCGGGCAAAGGCGGTGTTGCGCAGTTGCCCGTTGAAGCGGCCGGCATAAGCAAAGTAGTCCGCCAGCCCGACCACGAGCTTTTCGTTTTCCAGAAACTGCATCGGGCCGACAGCCACGCCGGTGTTGGCAACGCCCGAGAGCGAGCGGTGCGGAATCACCTCGGGGTACGACGGGTCGGCCCACCAAGTATCGAGCTGCTCGGGCTGGACCACGTCCAGCAATACGGCAATCGCATCGCCATCGCGCACCAGCGCCACGGCTTCATCGATGTGCAGGTCACGGATTTCGGCGGGTGCGCCGAAGCGGTGGATTTCGGAGCGATACGACGTGCTCATCGGTCATCTCCTCAAACGGTGGATCGGTAGGTAGGGCGATGGGAAGGCGCCGCCACCCGCCCGGGATGGCGGCGTGCCTGCATGGAATTCGCCCGCGAATCAGCTGCGGATCAGCAGCGAATCAGGCCAGCTGGCTTTGCAGCGTCTGCAGGTCGAAGTAGTCCTTGAACAGCGTCAGCTTGCCGGCGTCGTTGAATTCGAGAATGACGACCATCGGCAGCGTGACCTTCTTGTCGCCAAAGACGATGTCGCTGGTGCGCTCGACAAACACCGTGCCGTTTTCCGACACCACGCGGTGCTTCTTCCAGACGTACGAAGACGATTTGCCGAAGAACTCGGCCACTTTTTCGACGGCGCGGGGTTTGCCGCGGTGCACGGTGTCGGCCAGCGGCACGTCTTCAAAGACAACGTCATCGGCCAGCAGGTCCGATACGGCGTCGAGGTCGCGTGTTTCCAGCGCGTGGATGAACTTGTTGGCCAGGGCCTTGGAGTCGTGTTGAGCCATCTTGCTGCCTCTATTGGAGTGTGGAACGCATCGGCCAGCGGGCATCCAGGTTGGGCCGGATGCCGCACACCAACGCGCGGTTTCACCAATCCGTCGCATTGGATTGATTGGCAATCCAATGGCGGCCTTTTAAATCACGTGCGTGCACCGTTTTGCAGATCAAAAAGGTGCGGCAGGGCCGCCTGTGCCCCGGTTTGGTTCAAAGCACAAAGGCGCCGTGATTAAGCGCGGATGCTGTGTGAAAAGCAGCAACCCGTCTACTGTATTTTTTTGCAGTTGACCGCATTGCAGCAAACGGTAGGATGCGTCCGGCAGAGGCAATGACCCGTTTCCAGCAGTGGATTTGCGGCAGAGCACCAAAGCGCGAATTCATCAGGTTGGCCGCATATGTAAATGCAATAGCGCACATGCGGAAAAGGCGGGTCGATATAAAAACGATGACAAATGCGATGCGCATTCGAATGGATGTCGAGTGCATCGCAATTGGCAATCCAATTACCCAGCACGCATACGACAGGCGCCCTATGACCGATACCCTCATTCGTGTGGTTGGCAACAAGTTTCAGGAGTTGTCCAACGCGCAAAGCATCCTCACGTTCGATGAGCTTGTCGCGCGTGTTCGTGACGGGCAGCTCGAGCCTGCCGCCATCTCGCTGGAGCAGGGCATCTCTGAATCGCAGGTGGACGTGCTGCGTGATCTGGTGGCCCATAGCAACCATGCCGGACAGATCTCACTGCGCAGCTATTTCGATAGCCACCAGCGCTGTGACGGCACACTCACGCACAAGATCAAGCGCTCCAACACGCTGATCTCCGACCCGCAGGAAACGGGTGAAGACACCTACACCAGCGTGCTGTTGATCGACGATGAATGCGCTGACCTGAGTGACCACGTGACTGGCAAGCATGTGCAGTTCATGGTGCTGCTGGAAGCGGCCCGGCAGATGGGCAATGCCGTTACGCAGAAATTCCACTCCACGGCGGCCAAGATGTATCTGGCCGAAAACATCAACGTGGATTTCAAGGCCTTTGCCTATCCGTTCCGGGTGGACCTGGAGTACCGCGTGCTGGAGCGCAACCTGCGCACCACCGGCGACGGCAAGATGGCCGTGCGGATCGACTTTCGCCAGCAAGGCAAGGTGATTGCGCAACTCACGCTTACCTTCACGGTGCTGGACCGCAAGTTCGTCTCCGCACTGGAAAGCACGGCGCTCAAGTCGTTGCACAACTGATGGACGGTGCTGTCATGACTGCCGTCATCGCCCCTGACTGTGCTGCGCCTGAGGTCAACGCTGCGCGCATCTGCGCGGTGTTCGATCTGGACGAAACGCTGATCCGCCCGAAGAGCATGCTCGCCGTGCTGGAGCAGTACCACCGCAGCACAGCCGCTTCGCCCGATCAGGCCGAGCGCCGCATCCGTGACGTGCGCGCCAACCTGACGTGGTATGTCGAGCGCAACGCCAACCGCGCCGCGCAGAACCGCTACTTCTACCGGCAGCTCGCGGGCATTCCGGTGGAGGACATGGCACGCGCCGCGCAGCAGTGGTTTGAGGCCAATCGCGCAGCGCTGTACCACGACACGGTGGTCGCACGGCTCAACGCGCATCAGCAGGCCGGTGCCGTTGTCATCGTGGTGAGCGGTTCGTTTGCCGAGGCCATTGCGCCCATTGCGGCTGACCTGTCGATCGAGCACGTGGTGTGCGCCCGTCTGGAGCAACGCGACGGCCGCTACACCGGCGCCATGCTGGGCGAGCCGACCATTGGCGAGGGCAAGGCCATTGCGCTGCGCCAGTTCCTGCAGGTGCACGGCCTTTCCATGCACGGCGGTTTTGCCTATGGCGACCACGACAGTGACATCCCGATGCTTTCCCTGGCTGACCACCCGGTGGCGGTCGGCTCCAACGCAGCACTGCTGGACCATGCCCGCCGGCACGACTGGCGTATTTCCCCCGCTGTTTCCTGATGATTGAGGTGAACCGATGGACGATCAAAAATTCATTGAAGACTTCGCGGCCCTGCTCGAAGTGTCGCCGGAGCGGATCACCGACGACTTCAACATGGTGGAAGAGGCAGTGTGGGATTCGCTGGCGTTTCTCAGCACCATCGCACTGATCGATACGCACTACCAGAAGGTGGTGGACCCGATGGCGCTGCAGGAGCTGACCACGTTCCGCGAGCTGCGTGCGCTGGTGCACGGCCAGAGCGTCGAGGCTTGAATGGGCTACCGGCGCTTTCACAACGCGCGCATTGCCGGGGTGTCTGCCGCGGTGCCGGATCACGTCCGGCGCAACGAAGACATCGCCGGTGATCCGGTGGAGATTGGCCGCACGGCCAAGCTGTGTGGCATCCAGGCCCGGCATGTGGCGCCCGATGGCATGTGCGCGTCCGACCTCTGCTACGTGGCGGCCGAGCGCCTGCTGGAGTCCGTCGGCTGGGAGAAGGATTCCGTCGATGCACTGATCTTCCTCTCGCAAACGCCTGACTACGTGGTGCCCGCCACGAGCTGCGTGCTGCAGCGCCGGCTGGGGTTGTCGTTTCACTGCGCGGCGTTTGACATCACGCTCGGCTGCTCGGGCTACGTGTACGGGCTGATGGTGGCCTTCGGGCTGCTGGCCAAGGAAGGGATGCGGCGCGTGCTGCTGCTGGTGGGTGACACGCCCAGCAAGCTGATCTCGCCGCACGACATTCCGGCCAACATCCTGTTTGGCGATGCGGGCACGGCTACGGCCATCGAGTATTCGGAAGACGCGGCGGAGAGTTTCTTCTTTGCCGGCACCAACGGCGCGGGCAGCGACTCGCTCATCATCGAAGCTGGCGGCTTTCGCCAGCCGCGCACGGTGGAATCGGCTGAGCGCCGCCCACACCCGCAAGACAAGGTGCTGCGCTCGCAGGAAGAGCTGTACATGGATGGCTCGGCCGTGTTTGGCCTCACGCTCAACCACGTGCCGGAACTGGTGCAGCAGCTCTCCACCATCTCCGGCTGGCCGGTGCAGAGCGTGGACCGCTGGCTCTTCCACCAGGCCAATAAATTCATGCTCGATTACTTCTCGAAGAAGATCGGCATTGCACCCGAGAAGATGCCGAGCAACATCGACCGCTTCGGCAACACCAGCCCGCCGTCCATCCCATTGATGATGGTGACCGAGCACGACGCGGATGCCCCACGCCCAGTGCGTGAGACGCTCGGCATGGTCGGCTTTGGGGTGGGCTTCTCCTGGGGCGGGGCACTGCTGCGGCAGGCCGACCCAGTCATGGTGCCTCTTGTGTATCACCGTCAATAACGCAGTCGCGCAACCACGCACTCACGCGGAGCCCTCTCATGGCGGTACAGATTCAATCGATCAGCTATGCGCTGCCGGATGCGACGCTCAGTAATCAATCCATTGCTGAGCTGAACCCGGATTGGCCTGTCGACAAAATCGCAGGCAAAACCGGCATCCACCTTCGGCATATATCCGGCGACGACGAGTACAGCCTTGAGCTGGCCATCGCCGCCGGACGCCGTCTTCTGGACGAGCACGACATCGCACCGGAAGAGGTGGACTTCATCCTGTTCTGCAGCCAGACGCCCAAGTTCCTGATCCCGACGAGCGCCTGCCTGGTGCAGCATGCACTGGGCCTGCCCACGCGCAGCGGCGCGCTCGACGTGAACCAGGGGTGCTCGGGTTACGTGTCGTGCCTGATGCTGGCCGAGGGGCTGGTCGACAGCGGCCGCGCCAAGGGCGTGCTGCTTATCACGGCCGACACGTACACCAAGCTGGTGGCGCCGGAAGACCGCAGCCTCAAGACCATCATGGGCGATGCGGCCACTGCGTCGTTCATCCGCCGGGCCGACCACGGCATCGGTGTGCGCGATTTCGAGTTCGGCACCGATGGCACAGGCGCCGAGGCCATCACCGCGCACACCTCGGGGCTGCATGGCCTGACCAGCGGCGGCGCGTATCAGCCGGACTTCCGCATGAATGGGCCTGGCGTCTTCAACTTCGTGCTGACCAAGGTGCCGGAGGTGATTGACGCGCTGCTGGAGAAGAACGGCCTTGAGCAGGAAGACGTGGACTTGTTCGTCTTCCATCAAGCCAACGCGCACATGCTGGAGTCGGTGCGCATCAAGATGGGCATTGCGCCCGAACGCTTCTTCGTCAGCCTGGCGGATACGGGCAACACGGGCGCTTCCAGCATCCCGCTGGCGCTGGGCGATGCCGTGCGGCAGGGCCGCGTGATGCGCGGTGACAAGGTCGTGCTGATCGGCTTTGGCGCCGGGCTGTCGTGGAGCGCCTGCCTGATCGACTGGTAAGCCGACCGCCTTCTTCCGTTCAACCCATGCTGTTTCGATGCCCGCTGCGCGGCGGGGCAGGCTCCGCTCGCGCTGCGTTTTGCTACCGCCCCACCTTCGCGAGGTTCGCGTGCAACTCACCACGGCACAAGACAAATACACGGCGCACACGGGGCGCGTGTTCCTGAGCGGCATTGATGCGCTGGTCCGCCTGATGGTGGTGCAGCGCTTGCGTGACCGTGCTGCGGGGCTCAACACGGCGGGCTTTGTTTCAGGCTATCGCGGCTCGCCGCTAGGTGGGCTGGACCAGGCGTTCTGGAAAGCCAGCGATGCATTGGCCGCGCATGACATCCGCTTCCAACCCGGTGTGAACGAAGACCTGGCTGCCACCGCCGTGTGGGGCACGCAGCAGGTGCACCTGCTGGGTGAGTCGAAGCACGACGGCGTGTTTGCGCTCTGGTATGCCAAGGGCCCGGGCGTGGACCGCTCGGGCGATGTGCTTAAGCACCTGAACCATGCCGGCACCAGCGCGCACGGCGGCGTGCTGCTGGTGGCGGGGGATGATCACGGTGCGTACTCGTCCACACTGCCGCATCAGAGCGATCACCTGTTCTGCTCGGCGATGATTCCCGTGCTGTATCCGGCCGATGTGCAGGAGTACATCGAGCTGGGCCTGCACGGTTGGGCCATGTCGCGCTATTCGGGTTGCGCGGTGGGCTTCAAGGCGCTGGCCGATACGGTGGAGTCGTCCGCCGGCATCGATGCCGATCCGTTTGCGCTGCAGATTCATCTGCCGACTGACCATGTGCTGCCAGAAGGCGGGCTGAACTGCCGCCTTTCATCAGACCCACTGGGCCTGACCGCGCGCAAGCAGGAAGCGCTGATGCAAGACCACAAGCTGCCCGCCGTGCTGGCCTATGCGCGCGCCAACCGGCTCAACCGCACCACCCACGATGCGCCCACCGCGCGTCTGGGCATCATCGCCTCCGGCAAGAGCTACCGCGATGTACGCGAAGCACTCGCCCTGCTGGAGATCGACGCCGATGCACCCGAGATGGCCAGCCTGCGTCTGCACAAGGTGGCCATGCCTTGGCCGCTGGAGCCACAGGGCATCTGCGATTTCGCCACGGGGCTGGACGAGATTCTCGTCATCGAAGAGAAGCGCCCGGTGGTGGAATCGCAGTTGCGTCAGTTCCTGTACGACCTGCCGGACAACGCGCGCCCGCGGATCGTCGGCAAGTCCGACGGGGTGGGCGAGCTGGCGGGCCCTGCTGGCAACGGCGTGTTCTCCGCCAAGACGGATCTTTCCGTCGCGCAGATCGCTATGGTGATTGCGGATCGGCTCGCACAGTTTCATCCGCAGGGCCGCCTTGCCAAGACGGTGGCCTGGTTGCGTGACCGGCAGGCCTTTCTCGATCGTGAGGTGGCAACGCCCGCGCGCTCGGCCTACTACTGCTCGGGGTGCCCGCACAGCACGTCCACCAAGGTGCCCGGCGGCAGCCTGGCGCTGGGTGGCATCGGTTGCCACATCATGGCCACCGCCATCTACCCCGAGCACAACAAGACCTTTACGCAGATGGGTGGCGAGGGGGCAACGTGGATCGGCCAGGCGCCGTTCTCGCAGGTGCCGCACGTGTTTGCCAACCTGGGCGATGGCACCTACTTCCACTCGGGCTATCTCGCCATTCGCGCGGCCATAGCCGCCAAGGTGAACATCACCTACAAGCTGCTCTACAACGACGCCGTCGCCATGACCGGCGGCCAGCCAGTGGACGGCACCGTGACCGTACCGGCCCTTGCGCGGCAGCTGGCGTCAGAAGGCGTGACGCGCATTGCGCTGGTGTCGGAAGACCCATTACGCCATGACGGCCGTACTGGCTTGCCAGACGGCGTGACCATCCACCCGCGCGAGTCGCTCGATGCCGTGCAGCGCGAGTTGCGCGAGGTGCAGGGCACCAGCGTGCTGATCTACGAACAGGTGTGCGCGGCGGAAAAGCGCCGCCGCAAGAAGAAGCAAGCCGTGCAGGCGCCGGCCCGGCATCTCTTCATCAACCCGCTGGTGTGCGAGGGGTGCGGAGACTGCGCCACGCAATCGAACTGTTCGTCCATCGTGCCGCTGGAAACCGAGTTCGGCCGCAAGCGTGCCGTACATCAGGGGTCGTGCAATCAGGACACCTCGTGCGCCAAAGGGTTTTGCCCAAGCTTCGTGACTGTGGAAGGCGGCCGCCTGCGCGGCAGCGGGCGCAAGCAACAGAAGGCTGCGTTGCCGGATAACCTGCCAGCCTTGCCGACGCCGCTGCTTGCAGCGTTGGATGCGCCGTTCAACGTGCTCATCTGCGGCATTGGCGGCACGGGCGTCATCACGGTCGGCACCATCCTCGGCATGGCCGCGCACCTGGAAGGCAAGGGTGCCTCGGTGCTGGACATGACCGGCATGTCGCAGAAGAACGGCGCGGTGATGTCACACGTGCGCATTGCGCGGCGGCAGGACGCGCTGCACTCGCAGCGTATTCCTGCCTGCCAGGCAGACGTGGTGCTGGGCTACGACATCCTGACCGCCGCTGCGCGGGATGCGGTGGACAAGATCAAGCCCGGCCATACGCAAATCGTGCTGAACACGGAGGAGACACCCCCTGGGCACGCCATCCGGCAAGTGGACTGGCAGTTCCCCACCGAGCAACTGCGCCGCCTGTTGGGGGAAACGGCCGAGGCCAAACTGGAGTTTGTTGACGCCGGTGCGCTGGCACAGCACCACCTGGGCGATGCGCTGTACACCAACCTGCTGATGCTGGGCTATGCGTTTCAGCGTGGGCTGCTACCGCTGTCGGAGGCGTCCATCCTGCGTGCCATTGAAGTCAACGGCGTGGCGGTGGCGGCCAACCAGCGTGCGTTCCAGTGGGGGAGGTATGCGGCGTTCGATGCGGGCATCGGGGCGAGCAAGCCATTGGCGGAATCCATCATCAAGCTGCAAAAGCCTGCCAGCCTGGATGCCGTGCTCGCGCATCGCCGTGGCTTCCTGACGGCTTACCAGAACGAAGCCTATGCGCGCCGCTACGTGAACTTTGTGGAGCACGTACGGCAAGCCGAGCGCGCTGCCACCGGCAAGCAGACGTTGGCCACCGCCGTGGCGCACAACCTGTTCAAGCTGATGGCCTACAAGGATGAGTATGAGGTGGCGCGCCTGTTCAGCGGTGAGGACTTCCGCCGCGCCTTGGCCGAGACCTTCGAGGGCGACGTCACGCTGCGCTTTCATCTGGCGCCGCCGATCCTTTCGGCGTTGGAAGGCGGCACGCCGCGCAAGCGCACGTACGGGCCCGGCACGCAGCGCCTGTTTGCCGTGCTGGCGCGCTTCAAGTGGCTGCGCGGCACGCGCTTCGACCCGTTCGGCTACACGCACGAACGCCGGCAGGAGCGCGCGCTCATCGTCGAATACGAGCACGCCATCGACACCGCGCTCGGCAAGCTCAATGCACTCACATACGACACGGCGCTGCAACTGGCCAACCTGCCCAAGCAGATTCGCGGCTACGGCCACGTGAAGGCCGCCAGCATCGAATCCGCCCGCACCCGCCAGCACGCGCTGCTGGCGCAACTGACCGGCCACAGCCCGGCGCAGGAAGCGCAGGCGCCTGCGTGGCCGGCTTTCCCTGGCGCAGATGCCTACGGCCTGCCGCGTGAGGTTTCCTGGTAAGGAGGGTGACCGCCATGTCCCAGCTACGCTATATCGTTCCGATCGGGCGCACGCCCGTGACTGCGCCGCGCCTGCGGTTGTACTGCTTCCACCATGCTGGCGGCAGTGCGGGCAACTTTGCCAAGTGGCCGGCCGGGCTGCGGAGCTTCGAGGTGCGGGCCATTCAGTTGCCGCATCGCTTTCTGCCGGCAGGGGTGGCGCGCGCCGGTCATCTCGATGAACTGCTGCCCGGCATGGCCGATGAGGTGGCCGGTGCGCAGGCCGATGCGTTGCCGTTTGCGTTTTACGGGCACAGCCTGGGCGCACTGGTGGCATTCGAGCTGACCCGTACGCTGCGTGCGCGCGGTGGGGTGCAGCCGGTGGCGCTGGCCATTTCCGGGCATCGTGCACCGCATCGGCTATTGGGCCGCCCGCCGATCTGCGAGTTGGAGCAGACCGCCTTCATCGACCGCCTGCGCGGGCTGGGCGGTATGCCGGAATCCGTGCTGACGGACACGCGCACGCTGTCGTACATCCTGCCGACGCTGCGTGCCGACCTGCGACTGTCGGAGATCTACGACTACCGCGTCGAGCCGCCGCTGTCGTTGCCGCTGTTCGGCTTTCGCGGCCAGGATGATCCGCTGTTGAACGAAGCGGACTATGCCGCCTGGGCCGACGTCACGCGCGGCCCGAGCGTACTGCGCACGCTGCCCGGTCATCATTTCTTTGAGCAGGGAGGGCTGGAGGCGCTGCACGCACACCTTGAAGCCGATCTCACGCCGCTGGCCAACCGCCCGGCCCGCCGCCGGCGCGATCCGGCGGAGGCGCTCTAGCAGCAGACGCTCAGGCGATGGCCGACAGCGTTTGCGCGGGCCGCATTGCTTCCAGGTAGAAGCCGCTGTCGCTCTGTTTGGCACGGCGTTTTGCCAGTGCAGCTGCCGTACCGATGTCGTCGCTGTTGCGTGCGGCGCCGGGGTACACGTGCAGCGCACCCACCGCCATCGTCACGAAGCGGAAGAACGCCGGCAGACCCTTGCGGTCTTCTGCGTGGATGCCGCCGGCTATCTGGTCAGCCGGCGTGTACATGGCCAGCGCGTTGGTGTTGAACGTGGCGATGGCATGCTCAACGCGCGCGCGCCAGTCGGCGCTCTGGAACAGGATCAGGAAGTCGTCCCCGCCCACGTGGCCGAGAAAGTCGCGCGTCGGCTCACACGCCGTGGCCAGCACGGCAGCGGCCATCTTCAGCATCTCGTCACCCTGCCAGTAGCCGTACTGGTCGTTGAAGGGCTTGAAGTGGTTCAGGTCGACATAGCAGGCGTAGAACTCCGCGCGGGCTTCCAGCAAACGTTCAATGTGCAGGTTCAACGGAATGTTGCCAGGCAGGAACGTGAGCGGGTTGGCATAGCGCGCCGCTTCGATGCGGATTTCGGTGACGGTACGCACGAGCTCTTCGCCCGTGCCCAGGCCCAGGTAGCGGCCGTGCTCGGTGATGATGAAACCGTCGGTCAGGTAGCGCTGGTCTTCGCTCATCAGCAGCGCGGACATGTCTTCCAGCGAGGCGGATTTCTCCACCAACACCGGCTGCCGGTTGGCAAACGCCAGCGCCGGCTTCTTGCCGTACAGCTCACGGTGATACGGCATCGCATAGCGATCAATGAAGGCGCGGCGGGCGATGAGTGCCAACGGCCGCTCGTCTTCATCGAGTAGCGCCACGGCGTGCAGATCGGGGTGGCGGTTGAACAGGTTCAGCACGTCGTCGTTGCTGCAGCGCAGGGGCAGGGTGGGCGCCACGTGCAGCAGCTTGCTTGCCGTGATGGCACGCCAGCCTACGCGCACGGCCTGTGGAAACACTGCAATCTGCGATGACTGCAGCACGCGCGCTGCCTGGCTCGACATGTCGCTTGCCGGCTTGTCCTGCGGCCGCCCCAGAAAGAAGCCCTGGCCGAAGCGGATACCCAGATCGCGCACCACGCCCAGTTCGTCTTCCGTTTCCAGCCCTTCGGCAATGATGCTGGTCGCGCTGCCCTTCAGCGTTTGCTGCAATGAGCGCGTGACGTCCAGCTTGGCCGGGTGCTTGGCAATGTCGCGCAGGAAATACTTGTCGAGCTTGATGAAGTCCGGCGTCAGCTCGATCAGCAGGTTCAGGTTGGCGTTGCCCGTGCCGAAATCGTCCAGCGCGCACTGCATGCCAAAGTCACGCGCCACCGACAGCGCCTGGGCAAAGCTAGCGAGGTCATCAATGGGCGTCTGCTCGGTCAGCTCGATGACGATGCGCGACGGGTGCAGATCGTGGTCGGCAATCGCGTGCAGCAGGCGGGCGTGATCTTGCAGCAACTGGCGCACGCCAAACGCGCTGAAGTTCAGGAACAGCTTGCCCGGCAGGCGCATGGCCGAGAAATTGGCGATGGCCAGGCGTGCCGCGGTCGTCTCCAGCGCAATCGCGCCCTGCGTGTCCGATGCTGCGGCAAACAACGCAGCGGGCGATTCCATGGCCGAGCCGACCGGCCCGCGCAGCAGTGCCTCGTAGCCGAGCACCTCGGTGGTGGACAGGCGGAAGATCGGTTGAAACACCGTGCGCAGCATCTCGGGCGCAATGCCCGCCGGTAAGGGAAGCGGTGAGGAAGTCATGGCGTTGGACGGAAGCTCAGACATTCCGCCTAACGGTCACATGCGGGACCGCTGAACACAGAGTTAAATGAATTTTTTGTGACGCACGGCGTGGCGCGGGCTGGCGGGCCCGAGTCCCCACCACAGAGGGGCATGGTTCAGAATGCGGAGTGCGCCTGCGTCTTCACGGGGCGTCATCCATTCACGCCGCGCTTGACCCTCACACTGCGTGAGGTCCTAGCCTGGGTTCAAGCCAAAAGACAGGAGCTGACCATGTTGTTGAAAGTGGGCGACCTCGCCAAACGCTGCGGCCTCACGGTCCGCATGCTGCATCACTACGACAGCATCGGCCTGCTCACGCCTTCGGCCCGCTCCGACAGCGGCTACCGGCTATACGACAAGGCTGACATCGCCCGGCTGCACCAGATCCAGGCGTTGCGGCGTTTCGGCATGTCGCTGGCTGATGTCGGGGCTTTTCTGGCAAGCCCGGACGTTCCCCTGACCACGATCATGGAACGGCAGATTGCGATGCTCGATCAGCAGATCACGCAGGCCAGCGTGCTGCGCGACCGGCTGACCCGTCTGCACGACCAGCTCATGCGTAAGGAAGAGCCCGAGCTTGCCGAGTGGCTCACAACCTTGGAATGGATGACCATGTACGACAAATATCTTTCGCAGGAAGAGCGCCAGCGTGCCGAACGTCTGGATGCGGATGTCGCCCGCAACGAGCGCTGGGCGGCGCTGGTGGCAACGGTACGCACGGCGATGGAGCGCCAGGTGCCCTCACGCAGCAGCGAGGCACAGGCGCTCGCCAAGCAATGGATGGAGCTGCTCGCCAAGGACGCCGCGCTGGACCCCATCCTCACGGCCAAGCTGCACACCATGCACATCAACGAGCCGATCCTGCAGGATCGCACCGGCATCAGCCTGGCAATGCTCGACTTCATCATGGAAGCAGCCAACGAGACCAAGCTGGTGCTCTATGCGAAGTACCTGTCGCCGCAGGAGCTGGAGTACATGCGTGCGAATTTCGGCAAGCGTGCCAACGAGTGGCCGACCCTCATCGCCCAGGTGCGGCAGCATCTTGCCAAGGGGACGGCACCGCATGCGCCGGAGATGCAACAGCTTGCCCGGCAATGGATCGATCTGTTCCGCTCGTATGCGGGTGACGATCCGCAGACGCAGGCGAAGATCCGTCTGGCAATGGAGCGTGAGCCGGCGCTTTCCGCCAGCCCGTGGATGGGGCCCGACCTGATCGCCTACGTGCGCGAGGCGATGGAAGGGTTGATGAAGGCGGCGTAAGCCCAAAGAAAAAGCGCCCGCTGATTCTGGCGGGCGCTTTGCTATTTGGCGACCAATCGATCAATCGATCAATCGGCCGACTTCTGCTGCCGCCGTTTTTGCCGCACGCGTGCAACCAGCACGCCCACGATCGACAGCACGATCACCCACGGCAGCAGGTAGGCCACCGCCGAGATCACGCTCGCGCTGGCGCTCACCAGTGCTGGCAGGAACTCACGGAAGGCATTGCCGATGGGCGCCCACAGGCTGCGTGCAGCTGTCTGCCGGGTGCTCAGGTCGATCGACAGCACCTCGCGGTTCACGCGGTCCATCAGATGCGCGTTCTTGCCGCTGGCCGCTTCCAGTTCGGATTGCGTTTCCGACAGCTTTTCTGCGATCAGGATCAGGTCTTCCACCTTGGTCGCCTTGCGCTGTAGGTCGAGCAGGCTGGCGCGGTAGTTCTTGAGCATCTCCAGGCGCTTGCCGACCTCGGCAATCGGTTGGCCCAGGTCGTCCACGTGGGTGCCTTGGCTGACCACGCCACCGCTGTCGGCCAGGCGCTTGCGCATGGCGCGTACACCCTCGGGGCTGGCGCGCAGGTTCAGGTGGGCGGTGCCGCCGCGCTGGTCACGTTCAAGCTGGATGCTGGCATCCATGACCGTGCAGTGCCAGGTGGCTTCGTTCACGCAGGCGTCCTGCAGCTCGCGGTACAGGCGCTCCAACTGCGGGGCGTCGATTTCCAATGAGACGCGATGCTCGTAGGCGAGAAACCGGCGCTCGGCACCCTCGGCCTGCTTGGCGCTGGCCTCCGGCGAGGCGGCCAGCATGGCAGTCGGTCCGGCGCCACCGGGTGCTTCCTCTTTCTTGCCGCACGCGCCAAGGGCAAGCACCGACACAACCACGATAAGAAGCCGTTTCATAAAGGATGACCGCATGCGTTGTTCTTGATGGAGGGGTCTGGAGGGCTGGAGATGCGCTGTGGAGCGCAGTCTAGCGTAGGGAAGCGGTTCCTATGTTCACGTTCCCTAACGTTGCGGGCGGTATGCCGGCCGTTTCGTCAGCTTCGGGTTAGTCCCAGGACGAGATCGCCAATCCACGACAGTCTGCGCGCGGGTCGTTTTTGATAATGCCCTGGCCTGCCCGGTTCCGATTGCGGTTCCGGGCCCCGACGATGCCTACAGGACTGGAGACGACGATGGACACCGTACCGATCAGCGCAGCGCTGCGCGCGCACCGCGAACGCCTCGTGCTGGATCACTTTGCCGACGAGATCAAGCAAGACTTTGACGCCGTGCTGGCAACGTTCCCGCATCCGCACTACGAGATCATTCCCAACGGCGATGTGTACGACGGCAACGACGGCGTACGTGCGTACTACACGGCGAGCCGAAAGGCCTTTCCTGACCAGCGCAGCGAGATCATCAAACTGCGCCACACGGAAGACGCCGTCATCGTTGAATTCTGGCTGCTGGGCACGCACCGTGGCGTACTCCGGGGGTTGCCGCCCACGGGCAACAGCTTCCGCTGCCGCATGATCGCGCTGTTCCTTTTTGACGGCGAGACGCTGATCTGCGAGCGCATCTACTTTGACAGCCTGACGATGATGCGCCAGCTGCTGGGCGGGCTGCCTGAGCCGGCCAGGCTGCAGGTGCTGGCCGGCATGCTTGGCCAGGCGGATGCACAGCCCGCACCCACGGCCTGATCCGCACAGGCAGATGGCGATGGAATCCAACGCATACGTACGTGCCCCCAGCGCGGCTTCGCTGGGCGAGGCACCTGGAAGAGGGCGTCTGGCGGGGCGGCGCGTGCTGGTGGTGGGCGGCGGACAACGTGTGTTTGACGCCGCCACCGACCCGATCGGCAATGGCCGGGCGATCTCCATCCTCGCCGCCCGCGAAGGTGCGCAGGTGGCCGTAGCCGACTATGACCTTGCCAGCGCACGCGAGACGGTTCGCCGGATTGAGCAGGAGGGTGGCCGTGCGTTTTCCATCCAGGCGGACATCACCCGCGATGACGACGTGCGCCGCATGATCGATGCGGCGGCAGATGATCTGGGCGGTCTCGATGGCATGGTGCTCAACGTCGGCATTACCTGCCCGACCGGGTTGCACGGCTTCACGCTCGACGAATGGGATCGCGTGCTCGACACCAACCTGCGCGGCCCGATGCTGTGCTGCCGCCATGGTCTTGAACGCATGGAGGATGGCGCTTCGATCCTCTTCGTGTCGTCCATTGCCGCCCGACGTGCAGGTTCGCAGCTCGTTCCGTACGACGCATCCAAGGCAGGGCTGGAAGGGCTTGCCAGGCATGTGGCGATGGAGGGCACGCGGCGCGGTATCCGCGTGAACACGGTTATGCCCGGCTTGATCGATACCCCGTTGGGGCGCTTGACCACCGCGGGCCGCCCAGAGCGTGGTGCCGTAGCGGGCCCGTTCGGCCGGCATGCCACCGCGTGGGAAGTCGCTTACGCACTGCTCTTCTTTCTATCCGACGAGAGCGTCTACATCACCGCCCAAACGCTGGCGGTGGATGCCGGTATCACCGGCCTATAAACCTATGGGAGATTGCAATGGCTCTACCTGAAGTCACGACCCACCAGGACCGTCTGCTCACAGTCAACGTGAACGAAGTGGGCGGCCTGCCAACCGAAATGCCCGGCGTGACGATCACGCCGCTGTTTCTTGATCGTGAGAACGGCGTGTGGGTGCTGTACGGCAAGTTTGAACCCGGCACTGTCCTGCCGACGCACTTCCACACCGGCACCGTTCACTTCTACACGACCAAGGGGCAATGGAACTACATCGAGTATCCGCACGATCCGCAGACCGCGGGCAGCTATCTCTACGAGCCGGGCGGCTCCATCCATACCTTCTCGGTGCCTGCCGATGCCAAGGAGGCGGCTGAGGGCGTGATGGTGGTGTACGGCGCCAACATCAACTTCGTGAACGGCGAATACCACAGCATCATGGATGCCGGCGCCATCGAGGCGGCCGTACTCGGCGCGGTAAAGATGGGCGCCATCCCCATGCCCAAGTACATCCGTCCCAAGGGCGGGGCTGAGTTCTCGACGTTGTAAGCCGCCACGTTGGTTGCCAGGCAGGGCCATCGTTCGATGGCCCCGTCGTGCGGCGTTTCAGCTGGCGAGCTGACGCAATGCCGCCTTGTCGAGCAGCGTCACGCACCCATAGTCGAGGCTCAGGATGCCCTGGCCTTCCCACTGCTTGAGCTGCCGGTTCACGCTCTGCCGCGAGACGCCGAGCATCTGGCTCAACTCTTCCTGCGACAGGCGCAGCGCTGCGTCTGCCTCGCTGGGCACCGCGTGCGCATGCAGTTGCTGCGCATCCAGCAGACGGCGCGCCAGTCGCGTCGGGAACGGCAGCAGAACCGTGGCGTCGATCCACTCCAGCGCCCCGCGATAACGGTGGCCGATCAGACGGACGAACTCGCGCAGGAACTTCGGCTGCTCGTCGACCAGGGCGTGGAAGGTGGCCGCCGGCACGACCCGCAGCTCGCAATCGACCACGGCGCGGGTGTCGTACACGCGCGGCGCATCCATCAGCAGTGACACCTCCCCAAACCACTGACCCGCCTCGACGATGCCCAGCATCGCCTCGCGCCCGCTGGCCGCCGTCGTGCTGACGCGGATGCGGCCACGCTGCAGGTAGAACAGCGCGTCCGGCGCCGAGCCGTAGGTAAAGAGCACCTCGCCTTTGGCCAGGCGCCGGTCTCTGGCATTGGCGCGCAGCAAGGCGTCAAGCTCCGCTGACAGTGCAGGGGCTGCAGATTCGGCTGAACCAGTGGAGTCTTCTCGCATGGGGGCGTGTGCTGTCGGAGCCAGCACAGGAAATGGGTTCCTGCCCGCCATTTTCACAGGGATTCTCGCGATCGTTCCAGACAGGGTTAGTCCTCATCGGAGAGTGCCAATCGGCGACAGTCTTGCCACGGCGCCGACGCCAAGATGGGCCGGCCCATGTCGAGTCCGACCCCAGGGCGCACCAGCCGAGGCCCGATGATGACCGCAACGCACGATGTCAGCAGCACCCATCCCCCCATGGCGGACGACGCCCTGTTCCGGAAAATCAGTTGGCGCCTGTTGCCGTTGCTGTGTGTCTGCTACCTCTTCAACTACCTGGATCGGACCAATGTCGGGTTTGCGCAATTGCAATTGCGCGAGCAGCTTGCCTTTGGCGACACCGTGTTCGGGCTCGGGGCGAGCATCTTCTTTCTCGGGTATGCGGTCTTTGAGGTCCCGAGCAACATGCTGCTCGCCCGCATTGGCGTGCGTGCGACGCTGCTGCGCATCATGAGCCTGTGGGGGCTCGCCAGCGCGGCCATGGTGTTCGTGACCACGCCGACACAGTTCTATGTGCTGCGTTTCCTGATCGGCGTGTTCGAAGCCGGGTTCGCGCCTGGGGTGCTCTACTACCTGACGCTCTGGTTTCCGAAGCGGCGTCTTGCGCAGGCGACGGCCTTCTTCTTCATGGCCTACGGTTTGGCGCCGATCGTTGCCGGACCGGCGGCGGGAACCATCATGACCTACCTGAACGGCGTCGGGCAGTTGCATGGCTGGCAATGGTTGTTCCTGCTGGAAGGGCTGCCCTGCGTGGTGCTGGGCATCGTTGCTTTCCGTATCCTGCCCAACCGGCCGGCGGAAGCGCCTTGGCTGAGCACCGCCGAACGCGGTCGGTTGCAGGTGCTCTTGCAAGAGGGTGGTGCGCAACAGTCCCACAGCCATACAGGTGGGCTGGCCGATGCGCTGCGCGATACGCGAATCTGGGTGCTCGGCTTCGTTTCGTTTCTCGTGATTCTGGGGGTCTATGCGCTCGCGTTCTGGAGCCCCACGATGTTGAAGGGGATGGGGCTCACCGTCATGGAGGTCGGCCTGTATTCAACGCTGCCCGCCGTCTGCGGCGTGGTGGGTTCCATCGTGGTCGGACGCCACTCGGACCGCACCGGCGAGCGGTGTTGGCACTTCGGTTTCGCAGCACTGGCGGGAGCAGTGGGGCTGGTGTCCGCCAGCGCATTTCCGACCAATGCGGGCATGGCCCTGCTGTGTCTTGCGCTGGCGTCTGCCGGCATCTCCAGTGCGTTCACGGTGCTGTGGGCAATGCCGGGGAGCCTCCTTGTCGGCAGGAGCGCAGCAGCCGGTATCGCCATCATCAGCACGATTGGCGGCAGCGCGGGGATGGTAGCGCCGGTGGCGGTAGGCATCATCAAGGCGGCCACCGGCGGGTTCACGTTGAGCCTGATGCTGCTCAGTTGCGCGCTGGTGATGGCGGCCGTGATCTTTGTGGCGTTCTTCCGGCGGGCACGCGCGTTTTCTGCTGAGCCGGAACTTTCTGAAGCGCGGTAGGCGGTGACACAAATAAAAAACGCCCGCCGGCAGAACCGGTCGGGCGCTTTTTCTTGCTGCCGCAATGAAGCTTAGATGCCTTGCGGCACTTCGCGTGGCGCACGCTTGTCGTCGCGCACCTCAGCATCTTCATGCACGCTGTCCACCTCTTCCAGGTAGCGCGTATGCCAGCCGCTGGCCACGCCCCAGTGGTAGAAGACCAGCGAGATGGCCGCCACGATGCCCATGTCCCAGCCGTAGGGGATGAACCCGTGGCCGCCGAACTCCTTGCTGCCGCAGTACGACAGCGCGGCGATGGTGGGCAGGTAAGCAATCATCCACCACGCGCCCTTGAGCTCCGTCTTGAAGTCGGGCCAGCCGGCCTTGGCCTGGTAGTAGAAGTACACGGGCAGGGCTACCAGCATCAGCACGATGATCTCGCCGGTCAGCGGCCACTTGGCCCAGTACAGGATGAGCGATGCACACACGAACGCAAACGGCGCCACCAGCGACAGGCCCGGCAGACGCAGCGGACGGTGCAGCCCCGGCGACGTGCGGCGCAGCGACATCACGCTGATCGGCCCCGTCAGGTACGAGATGACCGTCGCCACCGAAATGACGGCCGCCAGCGCACCCCAGCCGCGGAAGAAGAACAGGAAGATGAACGACACGCCCAGGTTGAACCACATGGCCGGACGCGACACGCCAAACAACGGGTGCACGCGGCCGAAGATGGCCGGCATGGTGTTGTTGCGCTCCATCGCATAGATCATGCGCGTGGTGGTGGCCATGTACGTGCTGCCGGTGCCCGAGGGGCTGACGAACGCGTCGATGTACAGCACGATGGCCAGCCAGTTCAGGTTGAGCGCAATCGCCAGTTGGGCAAACGGCGAGTGGAAATCAATGCCGTGCCAGCCGCCCGCCAGCGACTCCGGCGGCACCGCGCCCAGGAAGGCGATCTGCAGCGCCACGTAGATCACGGCCGCCAGCAGGATCGAGCCGATCACCGCGATGGGCACGTTGCGGCCCGGGTTGCGCGCCTCGCCCGCCAGGTTGATCGGGCTCTGGAAACCGTTGAAGGCGAACACGATGCCGCTGGTGGCAATGGCGGTCAGCACCGCAGACCAGCCGTACGGTGCGAAGCCGCCTACGCCATTCCCCGCGCCGCTTGCCGCTTCGGTCATGCCGAAGTTGCTCGGGTGGAAGCCTGCGCCAATGAGCGCCACGGCCGTTGCCGCCGGAATGATGAACTTGAAGATGGTGATGGCGTTGTTGGCCTTCGCAAACACCTTCACGCCCCAGTAGTTCAGCAGGAAGTACACGATGACCAGCACAGCGGAGAGCACCAGCCCCACCGGCGTCAGCTCGCCATGCTGGAACAGCCCCTGCGCCCACGGCCACGGCCACGAACTCATGTACTGGATGGAGGCCTCGGCCTCAATGGGGATGACCGTGACGATGGCGATCCAGTTGGCCCACGCGGCCACGAAGCCCACCAGCGAGCCGTGCGAGTAGCGCGCGTAGCGCACCATGCCGCCGGACTCGGGGAACATCGCGCCCAGTTCCGCATACGTCAGGGCGATGGCCAGAATAACGATTGCGCCGATAACCCAGGTGAAGATGGCAGCAGGGCCTGCCACCTGCGCGGCATGACCCGCACCGAACAGCCAGCCCGAACCGATGATCGAGCCGAGGCCAGTCAACATCAGGGGCCAGGCGCCAAGGTTGCGTTGTACGTTTTTTTCCAAGGGAGTCTCCACCCCGGCGAGTTCGGACGCTCGACAGGGCATCGCGGTTTGCTTACCAGTCCGCTTAGTTCTACCGAGGCGACGCTGTTTTGGCGCCGCCCACCGTCCCATGTGGTGGGTTTCACCAGCCTGGGACATGCGTGCACGGGTTGACGCGTAGCATCAACCGCACCTGCCCGGTCGCGATGAAAGGCGCGGCGCGGTGCCTGCCTTCCGGGGGGATTCGCGTATAGTCATCGGCGACGTTGTGCGGGGTGCCGCACTTGCCGCTCGATTGCCGGAACTCGCAATGGGGCGCAATCATAGCGAAATCGCTGGCGGTTGCACCTCTTTTTCACCGTTTCTCCCAGTTTTTTTACCCCATGGAGTCCTCATCCGTCACATCGGTTGCACCTGCGACACCTGCGCAGTGGCACCGTCGCGTGCTGACGCTGGCGTTTCCGATCGTGCTGGCTAACCTGACGCAGCCGATCCTGTCGGCGGTCGACACCGCCGTGGCGGGGCACTTGCCTGGGCCGGAGTACATCGGCGGGGTGGCGCTGGGCGGGGTGTTCTTCAACTTCGTGTTCTGGGGCTTTGGCTTCCTGCGCATGGGCACCACGGGGCTGGTGTCGCAGGCGCATGGTGCGGGCGATGCACGTGCGCTGCGGGCGAGCGTGGTGCGTGCACTGTTGCTGGCGTTGGCGATCGGGGCCGCGCTGCTGGTGCTGCAGGGGCCAGCCATCCGCATCACCCTGGCGCTGCTGGGTGCGAGCGAATCCGTTACACGCATGGCCGAGGTGTATTGCCATGCGCGTATCTGGTCAGCGCCGTTTGCGCTGGCCAACTATGTGGTGCTCGGCACCTTGCTCGGGCGCCAGCAGGTGCGGCGGGCGCTGCTGCTGCAGGTGTTCATCAACACGGTGAACATGGTGGCGGTGCTCAGCCTCGTGCTGGGTGCACGCATGGGCGTGGGCGGCATCGGTGCCGCGACGGCGCTGGCGGACATCGCCGGGTTTGCGCTGGGCATGCTGCTGCTGTGGCTGCAACGCCCGCTGGGTTTGCCGCCGCTCACGCGTGCTGAACTACTCGCGCGAGATGCGTGGCGCCGCCTGATGGGCCTGAACACGGACATCTTCCTGCGCACGCTCTGCCTGCTGGCCGCCTTCGGCTGGTTTGCCCACGCGGGCGCCAAGCAGGGCGACGTGGTGCTGGCCGCCAACGCGCTACTGCTCAACTTCCTGACCTTCATGGCCTACGGGCTGGATGGCTTTGCGCATGCGGCCGAAGCCCTGGTGGGCGCAGCGCTGGGTGGGCGCGATCGTCGCGCGTTGCGCATGGCGATCCGCGTGTCGACGCTCTGGTCTGTACTAGGGGCGTGCCTGTTTGCGGCGGTGTATGCGTTGGCAGGCTCGGCCATCATCGGCGTGCTGACCGATCAGCCGGCCGTGCGCGAAGCCGCACGACATTACCTCGTATGGGCGGCGCTGCTGCCGATCGTGTCGGTGTGGGGCTTCCAGTTTGACGGCGTGTTCATCGGCGCCACGCGCACGCGTGAACTGCTGGTGACGATGGCTGTGGCGGCCGCTGTGTTCTGGGGACTGTCGATCACGCTGCAGCCGCTGTGGGGCAACCACGGGCTGTGGGTGTCGATGCTGGGGTTCATGGCGCTGCGTGGGTTGATGCTGGGTGTGTTGCTGCCGCGCGTGTGGCGTGTGGCTCAGCTGCAAGTGATTTAACAGGCCACTGATCTAGTGTGGCTTTCCTCACAGAAGCGTTAGCGAAGAGATAAGTTGTCGGGTGCGTGTATCGGAGAATTAGTGGGGAAGTTGCTTTTTTCAACTTATTAAAAATTTCAGGGGTTTGGCATGAGGGTCTCTGAGTATTTCAAACTTGGAAAGAGTCAGCCTTATTTGGATTTTGTCGATGTTCGGCTTGATACCGATCTTCCTGTTTTTTTGGATCCAGGGAGATTGCGCAGTATTAACAGCACATGGGCAACAGAATGCTTATCTCTGCTGCAAGGTTATTTTGATACCGTTCTAAAGAGAATATCTGCGGGTGATCATGATGGTGCTATAGATTTGCTTTCGTGTTTAGGGGAAAACAACGACTTTCACTTTGGATTTTCCAGTGGAAAATCACGAGGGAGCGGAATGGGGGATGGGTCTGCGCGCGATGTATGGTCGGCGTTGACCAAATCGAAAGCCGGTGTGACGGGCTTGCTGCAGGATCTGGAAGATACTTGTCTGCTCATTGATGGCATTGGCCCTGACAGAATATCGGATGCTGTTTGCAACATACTCCGGGCTCCATTAATAAAGTACACTCAAAATGCATGTGGTTATTATGGAATTCCTTTGGTGTCTGATGTTGCATCTGGGCCAATATGGAATCCGAAATCTGAGACATGGGAGGAGTATCTAGTTTCGCTACCGGTATCGGATTTCGGTCGTGTGATCCTTGTTCCGAAAATAGCGGTGAGGCACAGGGTTTGGTATGACTCGCAGGAATATTACCGGCACTATCTTCTTCCGGAAATGCAAGAGGAGGAGAAGCGTCTCAATACTGGTTTGGTCTGGGTGCTAAAGGATGGTCGTAAGCGTGTAACGAAGAAAAGTCTCATGGAAAAATATGGGGCTGACAAACTCGCAGTCGTGGAACAAACCATTAAGCACCCTTCTGTATTGGATAAGTACCGCGAAGAGAAAAAGAAGAGACTCCCAAGAGCGCTAGATCACCTTGGGTTGGCGGAAATAGAAGGCTCGAGTCCGCCGGACCTCGCGGAGCATCTGAAGAGACTAACCAAAATCTCACCGGGACGGAAGCAGGCAACCGAGTACGAGAATGTGATCGAAGAAATTCTCACTGCGCTTTTTTATCCGTCACTGACAACGCCAACGAAGCAACATCAAATTCATCAAGGACGGAAGCGCATTGATCTTACGTATGTGAACAGCGCAACAAGCGGGTTTTTTTATTGGTTATCGCTGCACTATCCAAGCGCGCATATATTTGTGGAGTGCAAAAACTATGCGGAAGATGTGGGGAATCCGGAGCTAGACCAGTTGTCTAGTCGATTTTCACCGAGCCGAGGGCGAGTCGGTTTGCTGGTTTGCAGGAAGATTGATGATTGGGAAGCCTTGCTGCAGCGTTGTATCGACACTGCCCATGATGATCGCGGTTTTATTATTCCGATCGACGATGGTTCTCTGAAAGAGATGGTCGAGGCGGGGCGAGATGGTGCTAGCCCCATGCAATTCCATTATTTAAGAAGAATATTCAACAAACTTATTATGTAGGGATTTTATTTTAATGCTGTCGAGATTGATTTTTCTATTTTCTATTTAAATTTTCTGTGTTGGAGGCGCAGGTTGGCCTCTTAGCCTTGGCAAGTGCGGCGGGCTGCGATGTCGTAGTTAGATGGCTATGCGGTAGGTCGATTGCTGATCAGTGCTGGCGGATGCTGCACTGTTGTTACTACTGCGCACACTCCACCACCAGCAACGCCGTCGCCACCGTCTTCCCCGCATTCGAAATCGCGTGCTGCACGTCCGCCGGGTAGCGCGCGGATTCTCCGTGCCGTACCTTTTTCTCGCTCGACCCGGATTGCACCGTCAGCGTGCCGCTGAGCACCGATAGGTGCTCCTTTGTCCCCACCTCATGGGGTTCTGACGCCAGCACACCGCCCGGCTGGATCGTCAGTTCATACCACTCGAAGCGTGCGGCCAGGTCCACCGGCCCAAGAATCTTCAATTCGCACTTGCCATCCGGGCTTTTGATGACTGGGATGGAGTGAGCCGGGATGACCGTCACGGACGGTGCCGCATCCGCAGCACCTTCGGGTGAGAGGAAATCCGCCAGCCCCACACCCAGCGCAGTTGCCAAGCGCCACAGCACGGCCACGGTTGGGTTGGCAAGGTTGCGCTCAACCTGCGAGAGCATCGATTTGGACACGCCGGCGCGGCGCGAGAGTTCGTCCAGCGACAGCTTGCGTGCCTGACGCAGCACTTGCAGCTTGGCGCCAACGGCCGGTGGGCCGTCAGCTAGCCCTTCTTCAAACGGACGGGTGGCAGGGGCTTGTGCCATCGGATGGTATCTTGTAAATTGAACAAATTATTCGATATATCGAACTTGTTCGATTTATCGATCAACGCAGTCTACAGGAGGAGCACCATGGGGACAACGGCAGGCAATGCTTCGACAGGGGCTTCGATCGAGGCTTTCTACGCCAACATCCGCCACGAACTGGAAGCCATCGAAGAGGCCGGTCTGTACAAGACCGAGCGCATCATCACCTCGCCGCAGGGCAGCGTGATCCGCACGGCCGACGGCAAGGAGGTCATCAACCTCTGTGCCAACAACTACCTGGGTTTGTCGTCGCACCCCGAGGTGCTGAAGGCCGCGCATGAGGCGCTGGACTCGCACGGCTTTGGCCTCAGCTCTGTGCGCTTCATCTGCGGCACGCAGGATCTGCACAAGACGCTGGAAGCGCGGCTGGCGAAGTTTCTTGGCACGGAAGACACCATCCTCTACGGCTCGGCGTTCGATGCCAACGGCGGCTTGTTCGAGACGCTGTTCGGGCCGGACGATGCGGTGATCAGCGATGAGCTGAACCACGCGTCCATCATCGATGGTATCCGCCTGTGTAAGGCCCGCCGCTATCGCTACAAGCACAACGACCTGGATGATCTGCGCGAACAACTGAAGGCTGCCGATGCAGCGGGTGCGCGCTTCAAGTTGGTCTTTACCGATGGCGTGTTCTCGATGGATGGCACCATCGCGCGGCTGGATGAGATTCGTGCCATCTGCGATGAATTCGGGGCGTTGCTCGGTATCGACGAATGCCATGCCACGGGCTTCCTGGGCAAGCGCGGGCGCGGCTCGCACGAGCACCGCGGCGTGTTCGGCAAGATCGACATCATTACCGGCACGCTGGGCAAGGGCCTGGGCGGTGCGTCGGGTGGTTTCACCAGCGCACGCAAGGAAGTGGTGGCGCTGCTGCGCCAGCGCTCGCGGCCGTATCTGTTCTCGAACACGGTGGCACCGTCCATCGTTGGGGCGTCGATCAAGGTGCTGGACTTGCTGGAAGCCGACACATCGCTGCGCGACAAGCTGGAAGACAGCGCGCAGTACTTCCGCCGCAAGATCGTCGAACTGGGCTTTGACATCAAACCGGGTGACCACCCCATCGTGCCGATCATGGTGTACGACGCGCCCAAGGCACAGGCGCTGTCCAAACGCCTGCTGGAGCTGGGTGTGTATGTGATCGGCTTCTTCTACCCGGTGGTGCCCAAGGGGCAGGCGCGTATTCGCGTGCAGATCAGCGCGGTGCATGAACGCGCGCAACTCGATGCGGCACTCAAGGCGTTTGAAACCGCCGGCAAGGAACTGGGGATCATCTGATGAGCAGCAGCACGAGTGCGGCGCCGCGCATCCTCATCATCGGCGCCAACGGGCAGTTGGGGACGGAGCTGGCTGCAGCGCTGGCCGAGCGCTACGGCACCGGCAACGTGGTGACCAGCGACATGGTGCCCAAGGGCCGCCACCCGCAGATCCGCCACGAAATGCTCGACGTGACCGATCGCGGCCAATTGCGCGAGATCATCGAGCGCCACGGCATCACGCAGATCTACCACTTGGCGGCGGCGCTTTCTGCGGCGGCCGAACAATCGCCCACGTGGGGCTGGCAGCTCAACATGAACGGTCTGCTGAACGTGCTGGAGGCCGCGCGCCAGCACAACATCGAGCGCATCTTCTGGCCGAGTTCGATTGCCGCCTTTGGCCCGACCACGCCTGCAGACAACACGCCGCAGAGCACGGTCATGGAGCCCAAGACCGTCTACGGCATCTCCAAGCTGGCGGGCGAGGGCTGGTGCCGCTGGTATTTCGAACACCACGGCATCGACGTGCGCAGCCTGCGCTATCCGGGGCTGATCTCGTACAAGACCGCGCCGGGCGGCGGCACCACAGACTACGCCATCGACATCTTCCACTCCGCTGTGAAGGGCGAGCGCTACACGTGCTTCCTGGAGAGCGACGAAGCCTTGCCCATGATGTACATGCCTGACGCCGTACGCGCCACCATTGAGCTGATGGAAGCCCCGGCCGAGCACATTACCGAGCGTGGCAGCTACAACCTGGCGGGCGTGAGCTTTACGCCGGCAGAACTGGCCGCCGAAATCCGCCAGCATCGCCCGTCGTTTGAAGTGGCGTATGCGCCGGATTTCCGTCAGGCGATTGCCGCAAGCTGGCCCAACTCGATTGACGATTCCGTTGCACGGCGCGACTGGGGCTGGAAGCCTGAATACGGCGTGGCAGAGATGACGGCCGACATGCTGAAGAACCTCGCGCATCTGGCGCATTGAGCACATGCCCCGCAGTCGGCAGAAATAGGCCGGATGTGCGGGGCTGTTCCCAGTATCGGTCGGACAAGTTGTGTCCAACAATGCAGCATGCCCGCCACTTCCTGCCCCCGCCGCATGCCCTGTCCGACGCCCGACGAGCGTTCTGCTTCGCCCAATCCGGCGCCGCGTCATCATGACGATCCGCCACCTGCTCAGCGCACATGGTGGGTGCCGGTAGTGCGTATGTCCGTGGCGGCTGCCGTGGTGGGAGCCATTCCGCACACCTCGATCTCGCTGCCGTTTTCAGATGGCGCGTGGATGCTCCACACGGCTGCGGGCCTGATCTTCATGGTGGGCGCCATCGATAGCCTCTTCCTCTTTGTGATGCGTCGTAAGCCCTGAGCGGCCCTGCGCATACCTCACCTCCGCGCTGCCGGCAACACATGCTGCCGTGACCAAGCGGCGCCGGCCTCTCTTGCTTGGTAAGTTTTAAAACAGGTTGTAAAAACGTTCAGTTGTCGACCGACGGCACGAGCACGCATTCGCCACTCGTCCTGAAGTCGTAACCATCCGGTTACAGAAATAGGGTGCGCACGCGGCAGTGCAGCAAACGAAGCTGCAGGCCATTGAGCCTTTGCCACAGCAGGTTTCAATCGCTTTCCGACCGGTCGGTTTTGTGCCGAGAGTGTAAGCAGATGTTGCGTTGCACGGTTCTGGCCCGATGCTTGCTCAATGTCGTGCGGTCATTCTGCGTGAGCAAGCGCTTGGCGCCTCACGCACACAACGTTCTTCCCATAAGCGGATCCGGATCAATCCACGGCATTCGCACTTCGCTTCTCCACTGCTGGCGCATCTGCGCTTGCCAGCGGCAGGGCGCTTCTCTCGGACGGTCCCGGGGTTTCAACGGTCGACTACGCGCACGTGCATGCCTGCCGCGGCAGGCTCGGTACGCGCTCGGCCGGAATCGCTTCACCAGAAAACGAGGAAACCATGAAAGCAGTCCTGCTGGAGAATCATCCGTTGCTGCGAGCCGGACTTGCGCAATTGCTCGCGCATCCCACCCTGGGTCTGGAAGTCGTCGCCCCTGTCTTGCCGGTTGGCGAGCCGGGCGATGTGCATGCCGTCGAACAGCAGGCTGATCTGCTCGTCATCGGCCTGGACGAGGCCGATGCACCGGTCGACACCGCTCAACTGCGCGAGGCCATCGTCTGCAGCGAGGCCAGCCGCGTTGTGCTGCTGGCAGCCCGCCAGTCGGCTGAAGAGGCGCACGTTGCCATGACGTGCGGGGTGGACGCCTATGTCGCCAAATCGCAGCCGCCCGAAGTGCTGCTGGCCACGTTGCAGCTGGTGCTGGCGGGCGGCCAGTCGTATCCGGCACTGATGCCGCGCCCGGCTGCCACGGCCGTGACGATGCTCGCGCTCGATGCGTCGGAAGCTGCGCAGCGGCTGAATGTATCGCTGCGCCAGTACGAAGTGCTGGTGCTGCTGTCGCGCGGGCACTCGGTCAAGGGGGTTGGCCGTCTGCTCGGCATTTCAGAAGCCACCGTCAAGACGCATGCATGCACGCTGTATCGCCGCCTGAACGTGCGCAACAAGAGCGAGGCCGTGTACGCCGCCATGCGCCTGGGCATTCCGCTTGAATTGCAGGGGAGTGTCATGGCGCCTGGCGAAACCTCGGCCACTGTGCAGGAGGACGAGGCCGTGTTCGTGCAGACAGCGGCCGCTCCGTCGCGCGCTTCGCTGCCTGCGGCCGCTGCAGTTGCTGATGCTGTGATGACGGCGCCCCGTGTTGCCATGCCGGATCACGGTGCTGAATCGCGCTGGGCTGCCATGACACGCGCCTTTGGCGGCGTGGCGCCTGCCAAACCACCACGCACGCTTGTGCGCACTGCCAACGGCACGGCCCGCCTGGGCTGACACGCTCTGGTCCCCAGGGTCCGATCCCCACATCACGCGGCCGACGCACGTATGCACGTGCGCGCCGCTTACCGGACACCAAAACAACATGAACCCCTACGAGCCAACTCTCTTGAGCCAGCCGTGTGCAGGTACGGCGCCGGTCTGGCACCCGCGCAGGTGCGCAATTGCGGCCGCCACGGTCGTGCTGGTCGGCACCGTGCCGATGGTCGCGCAGGCCGCGGCCACCACCAGCGAGGCTTCGCACACCGCAACGCGCAACCTGATCGACGCAGAACTCGCTGAACTGAACGGCAGCACCACAGCGGTTGCCGCGCCGACCGGATCGAGCGGTCTGCCCGCTTCGCCCGCCAACGCCATGTTGGTGGCGCAAGCCCAGCAACCCGCTCCGGCCGATGCCACGTCCGCGATGCCGGCGGCGCCTGCGCAGCAGGCCCCGTCGCCCGTGCCAGGCGCTGACATGGCGGCACCTGCTGCCCCGCCCGCGCCGCCGCCGTCGCCCACGGTGATCCTGCCGCCGGGCGTGCAGTCGCCTGACGCCGCACAGGCTGCTCCGGTTGCACCCACAGGCCCAAGTGCCCAGGGGCCGGGCACGCTGGAGCCGCTGCAGGTCTCGCCAGAAGCTGCCAACGCTGCGGCCACGCACTCCACCGCCAACCAGCCGGAGAACGCCCCGGCCGGCCCGATGCCGACCGACCGCGAGGCCTTCCGCAACGAAGTCCAGCGCGAGGCGCGCGAAGGCGCCGCCACGCTGGCGCAAGAACACTTGCGCGAGCACCCCGATTGGTTCACGGAAGCCGAGTCGTGGCACGTCGATCATGCCGCTGCGGCACAGCGCATCCGCTGGGGGCATCAGCAGTTGAAGTCCATCCAGGGGCCCGAGCGCTTCGTCATCATCGACCAGGCAGTTGCAGAGATCGAGGCGCTGATCAAGAAGGTGCCCGATACGAAGGAGAACGCCGAGTTCCGCCAGGAGATCGTCGCCGACGAGGTGGTGGCGCTGGCTTCACGCGGGCGCATGAAGGATGCCGTCAAGCGTTACGAAGAGATGTCGCAGTCGGGCAAGGTGCCGGCCTACACGCGCGTGGCGGCGGGTGATGCGTATGCGTTTCTCGATACGCCCGACAAGGCTGCCGCTGCCTACTCGCAGGCATTGAAGGACGCCGGCCCCGGCGAGATCGAAACCGGCGACGTACAGGAAGGCTTGTTCTACGCGATGCTGGACACCGGCCGCTTTGAAGATGCCCGTGCGCTGCTCGACAAAATGAAGGCCGACAACCCGGAATATGTGCGCCTGGCGCCGGAAGCCGGCACGCCCAACCCGGACTATTCGCGCGTGAAGCGTCTTGAGGCGCAGTACCTGGTGCTGACAGGCCGTACGCACCAGGGGATTGCCGAGATGGACAAGTGGCGGCATGAAGCGCCGTTCTCCGCCTCGCTGGTGAGTGCGCGCGCCGACGGTGCCATGGTGCAGGCCGAGCCGTACCGCTCGCGGGAGATGTACAAGACCGCGCTGGCAGAACACCCGGACGATCTGAGCGTGGTGTCGGGCTACGGGCGTGCATCGCTTGCGGTGGATGATCTCAAGACCGCCAAGGATGTCGCCAACGGGCTGGGCGATCGCTTTCCTGAAAACGGCTCCATCCATGCGCTGAACAAGGACCTGGATGTCTATCAGAGCCCGCAGCTGATCATCCAGTCCACGGCGGACAAGGGCAACTCGGTGTTTGCCAACAACGAGTACGGCGTCAATACCAAGGTCTATAGCGGCCCGTTCTCTGACCACTATCGACTGTTCTTCGACAACTTTGCGGGGCGTGCGCAGTTTGATGGCACATCGCAAAGCCGTGTACGCAACGGCGCGGGCCTGCAGTGGTTCGACACCGGCGTGGAGGTGAACGGCGAGGTGCACCAATCGGTCGGCTCGGCCGGCAAGACCGGCGGCACGCTGGATGCCACCTGGATGCCGAGCGACCACTGGAAGGTCTCGGGTCTGGTCACCACCGATGACCTGGAGGTGCCCTACAAGGCGTACCAGGTGGGCGTGACCGGCAAGACGGTGTCGGGCAACGTGCGCTACACGTGGGATGAAACGCGCTACGCATCGTTGACGTACGGCATGTCGCGCTATTCAGACGACAACTTCCGCAAGCGCGTGGCTGCGAACTTCTATCAGCAGGTATTCACCTCGCCGCGCCACACGGTGGGCGTGCTGTTGGGAGCCGATACCAGTACCAACACCATGACGGGCCTGAACTACTTCAGCCCATCACGCGACTACAGCGGCACCGCCACTGCCATCTGGTCATGGACACCCTGGCGCTATGCCGACAAGTCGTTTACGCAACGCGTCTACTTGACCGGCGGTATGTACAACCAGCAGTCGTTCGGCAACAGCCCGATGTATGAGGCACGGCTTGAGCACGTCTGGCAGATCAACCGCAAGACGCAGATCTCATATGGGATCGGTTACGGGCGCCATCGCTATGACGGTCAGCCTGAGAACCGCAAGTTCCTCTATCTGAACCTCAATATTCCTCTCTGATTGGTGCACAACAGGCCTATGCGAGCACTTCGACAAACGTCATTGCGACGATTCTTCGGCTGGATGGTCTTGATTGCGGCGCTGACGCTGGTCGCCGCCGTCCGTCCGGCCGCTGCCCTGCAGGTGGACTTTCTGCCCAAGCCCGATCCGGACGACGGCAAGACCTTCCGCGTGCTGTGTTTCCACGACATTCGCGACAACCTGCGCGCCAGCTTCGAGACGCTGCCCGATGCGTTTGCCATCGACACCAAGGCGCTCACCAACATGTTCAGCTGGCTGCAGTCCAACGGCTACCACCCGGTCACGCTGGCGCAGATTGATGAAGCGCGCCGCGGCGGCAAGCCGCTGCCCAAGCGCCCGATCCTGCTGACGTTTGATGACGGCTACGAGAGCCATTACTCGAAGGTCTTTCCGCTGCTCAAGCAGTTCCGATTCCCTGCCGTGTTCGGGCTGGTGACGGAGTGGACCAACGCGCCCCAGGGCGCCAAGATCAAGCTGTCGGACAAGCAGATCGTCGACCGTGATTTCTTCATGAACTGGCAGCAGATTCGTGAGATGCAGGCCTCGGGCCTGGCGGAATTCGGCACTCACACGCATGACATGCACCACGGCATCCTGGCCAATCCGCAGGGCAACGAGCTGCCGGCTGCCGGTACGCACCAATACCTGGCCAAGCTGGGCCGGTATGAGAACGACGACGAGTATCGCAAGCGCGTGCGTGATGACCTGCAGCGCAGTGTCGACATCATCCAGAAAAACATCGGTGCCAAGGTGCAGACCGTGGTGTGGCCGTACGGTGCGCACAACCTGATGCTCGACCAGGAAGCCGCCAACGTGGGCCTGAAGTACATGCTCACGCTGGAGCCGGGTCCGAACACGCCGGACGTGCCGCTCACCGCCATCCGCCGCAGCCTGATGGGCTACGACACCACCACCGGCAACCTGGAGCGCTCGCTGCGTGAACCGGTCACCCACCACGGTGAGATCAACCCCGTGCAGCGCGTCGTGCAGGTCGACATGGATTACATCTATGACCCCGACCCGAAGCAGCAGGAGGCCAACCTCGGCAAGCTGATCGACCGCATCAGGGACCTGGCGCCGCGGGCGGTCTACCTGCAGGCCTATGCGGACCCGAAGGGCAACGGCGCGGTCGATTCCGTGTACTTCCCGAACCGCCACATGCCGATGCGTGCCGACCTCTTCTCACGCGTGTCGTGGCAGTTGAAGACGCGTGCAAGGGTGGAGGTGTACGCCTGGTTGCCGATGCTGTCGTTCAAGCTGCCGGCCAACAACCCCGCCGCCACGCACCTCGTGCAGTCCTTGCCGGGCGCACCGCAGAAGCCAGGCACGATCAAGCCGCCGCGCCTGTCGCCGTTTGATCCGGAAGCCCGCAAGATGATCAGCGACATCTACGAGGACCTGGCCAAGAACGCCATCATCGACGGCATTCTCTTCCACGACGACGGCGTGCTCGACGACTATGAAGACGCCAGCCCCGCTGCACTCAAGGCCTACCAGGCGATGGGTCTGCCGGGTGACATCAACCAGATCCGTCAGTCGCCCGAGTTGATGCAGAAGTGGACGCGCGGCAAGACCGCTGCGCTGATCGCCTTCTCGCACGAGCTGATCGCGGTGGCGCAGGGCTACCAGAACGGCCGCGACATGCTGACCGCGCGCAACATCTTCTCCGGCCCCGTGCTTGACCCGAAGGCCGAGACCTGGACGGCGCAGAACTATGACGACTTCCTGCAGGCCTACGACTACGTTGCGCTGGAGGCCATGCCCTACATGGAAGAAGCCCGCGACCCGAAGGACTGGATGAAGAAGCTGACCGCCGCCGTGGCCAAGCACAAGGACGGCTTGCGCAAGACCATCTTCGAGCTGCAGGCGGTGGACTGGCGCAACAAAGATAAGCCGATCCCGAGCGCTGAGCTGCACGAGCAGATGAGCCACCTGCGCGCCGCCGGTGCCCTCAACTATGGCTACTACCCGGATGACTTCATTGCCGGACGGCCCGACACCGAGGTGCTGCGCGATGTGATGTCGCTCAAGAGCTATATCGAAACGCGCAAGGCGCCGCCCAGCGCAGAGAAGATCGATGGCGCGTTGCCGAAGACGCAACCCCCCAGCGCCCAGGAGGCACCGGCGGCACCGGCAAGCAAGAGCCCGGTAGCAACCGAGGCCGCGGCGGGCTCTGCGTCGGCCAACAACGCGGCCAACAACAAGGCGGGAGGCTGACATGGACTTGCTCGTCGCTAAACGCTGGGTGTCCGGTTTCGTCTTCTACTACCCGTTCTTCATGTCGTATTTCTGGATGATCGGGGGGCTGCTGCATTACTTCCTGCTGGAACGCGGTACCGGGAACGTGCAGCATCCGCTGGCGCTGCTGGGGGTGAAGAGCTACCCCAAGGTGTCGATCATCGTGCCTTGCTACAACGAGGAGGCCAACGTGCGCGAGGTGATCAGCCACCTTGCCCGCATGCGGTATCCGAACTTCGACATCATCGCTGTCAACGACGGCAGTTCCGACCGCACCGGCGAGCGCCTGAACGAGCTTGCTGCGCAGTACCCGCAGTTGCTGGTGATCCATCAGGCGTCCAACCAGGGCAAGGCGATTGGCCTCACCACCGCCGCGCAAGTCACGGACGCCGAGTACCTGATGTGCATCGACGGCGACTCCATCCTCGACGTGGACGCCATTGCCTGGATGATCCGGCACCTGTTGGACAACCCAACCATGGGCGCGGTGACGGGCAACCCGCGCATTCGCACGCGTTCCACGTTGCTGGGGCGCATGCAGGTGGGTGAGTTCTCGTCGATCGTGGGGCTCATCAAGCGCACGCAGCAGATTTACGGGCGTTTGCTGACGGTGTCAGGTGTGGTCGTGATGTTTCGCAAGCGCGCGATCGAAGAGGTGGGCTATTGGAGCAACGACATGCTCACCGAAGACATCGACATCAGCTGGAAGCTGCAGGTGGGCGGCTGGATGATCCGCTACGAGCCGCGTGCGCTGTCGTGGATCCTGATGCCCGAGACCTTCCGCGGGCTCTACAAGCAGCGCCTGCGCTGGGCTAAGGGTGGCATCCAGGCGCTGATCAAGTACGCGCCGGCCATGCTGAGCCTGCGGCAATCGATGATGTGGCCGATCTTCTTTGAGTACGCGCTGTCGGTTGTGTGGGCGTACAACATGCTGTTCGTCATCACATGGTCGGTTGCGGGTTTCTTCATCACCATGCCGCCCGAGTGGCGCATGGAAGCCTTCCCGCGCTGGCACGGCACATTGCTGTTCATCACGTGCGTGCTGCAATTGGCGGTAGGCTGCTTTATCGACCGCCGCTACGACGACGGCATCCTGCGCTACTTCGTCGATACCGTCTGGTATCCGGTGGCGTTCTGGATTCTCAACCTCATCACCACGGTGGTCGGTTTTCCGGCCGTCGCCTTCCAGCGCACGCGCGCCCGCGCCCGCTGGACCAGCCCCGACCGGGGCGTACAACAACAGGGGAATTCGCCATGACCGCACTTGTCATTGACGTTTCGCGCAACTCGATCCGACAGTCGTTCTCGGACAAGGGTGTTGTCGGCACCGTGCACCACGTGCTGTGGTTCCGCATCTTCCGGCCGGTGCTTGTGATCTCGATCTGGGGGCTGCTGGGCTTGTATGTGGGGTATTCCATCAGCAGCGTGGGGCCGAGCGGCCTGCCGTTCGAGCAACTGCGCCTGTACGGCAACATCATTGCTGGCATGGGCGGGGTGCTGGTGGTGTGGCTGATCCTCTCGCGCCTGGACCGCGCCATCCGCAGCAAAATGACGCGCACCAAGGCGCCCGCACCTGCGTCCACACTCACGCCCACTGCGGCAGCTTCACGCGCCGCGCTGCATGCTCAGCAGACGGCCTGGCAGCGCCCGCGCAACACGCGCCTGCTGGTGGTCGACCATGACGACGACGGCGACATCACCCATGTGCGCTCGTGGCAGGAATGGAGCGGCCGCCCGGCACCTGCCGGCACCGCTGCGCCCGCCACGCCGTTTACGCGCAGCCCGGAATATGACCCGGATGAACCGGTGCTTTCGGCCAACGAAGTCATCGTCGTCGATCGAGCTGACCGCACCGAGCCCTCGTTGGCTCGCGCTGCCGAGCCTGCACCGCAGACGCAACACGTACCGCAGCGCCGCGAAGTCGTGAAGGCCGCCGACACCATCACCGCTGAAGCGGCTGGTTTCCACCGCTTCGGTTACCGCGGCCGGCTGGGCCGCAACGACTGGGTGGAGCCGCCCGAGCCGGCATCGTTTGCGATGCGCCCGGGCATGGCGCGCCACTACGGCGGCGTGAGTGCGGTGGTGCATGGGCGTGCGCCGACGCAAGTGGCTGGCCGCGCATCGGAGCGTCGCCGTACCATGCACGCCTTTGGCGCGCACGCGCAGCTGGAAGACCCGTATGCAGCGTTGGAACGCGTTGAGCGTATCGACCCGCTGCACGGCTTCGGTCGTCGCGGCAACATCGTTGCGGACGAAGACTGATCGCCTGAACCTGCAATGACGAGGGCGCACCTTTCCTTGGAAGGCGCGCCCTTTTTCATGGCCTGTCACTCACGCCTTTTTGCGCCTGGGTGTTCTCGGGCGGATAGGCTTCCTCCAGAGCGATGGCGCCTGTTTCCAGCAACGACTTGAGGTTGGAGAGGATCTTCGGCCAGCCGCCGGAGACTGCCTCGATCAGCTTGGAAGGTTCGCGCCCGATGGTGTGCGTGAGCGTGAGCTTGACCGCCGTGCTGCTGGGCTCCAGTGCCATCGTGCAGAGCGACGGGCCTTCCGCCTTGAGTTCGGGTTTGGTCTGGTGTTGCCAGCGGATCACCAGACGCCGTAGCGGCTCGGCTTCGATGATCTCGCCGTCATCGAAGATCACGCCGTCGCCGGATACCAGCTTCCAGGAAGCGCCGGCCGTCCACTGGCTTTCGCAGCGCATGCCGAACCAGTACTGCCGGATGGAATCGGCATCGGTCAGGGCGTGCCACAGCCTCTCGGGCGTGGTGCGGATGTAGGTGACGTAGGCAAAGGTCGACTGCGGCATGGGCGTTCTCCCGGCGTCGGAATCAGCATAGGACGCCCGACCGGACGCGAAAGCCGAATGTCGCTTGCCGCGCTGCATGAGCATCGAATTCCAGTTTACTGGATGCGCAAATCCAGTATGATGGAAATCATCGCACCACCTGACACCGTCTTTGGCGCCGCCAACGTGCGCCGCGCCGCAACAGCGCATACCCAGCAAGAGGCACTTGAATGACTTCCCCTGAAACGCATGACGACATCCGCCTGATCGACTGCACCGAGGCTGAACACGCAGCGGCCATTCTGGAAATCCTGAACGAGGCTATCGTCAACTCCACGGCGCTGTACGACTATGTGCCGCGTCCGCCGCAGGCCATGGAGACCTGGTTTGCCGCCAAGCGTGCGGGTGGCTTTCCGGTGGTGGGGGCCGTCGATGGCGCGGGCAGATTGCTGGGTTTTGCGAGTTGGGGCACGTTCCGCGCATTCCCCGCCTACAAGTACACAGTGGAGCACAGCGTGTACGTGCACCATGCATGCCGTGGTCGCAAGCTTGGCGAGCGTTTGCTGCGCGAGCTGATCCGCCGCGCGAAAGAGAAGCAGGTGCACGTTCTCGTTGGCTGCATTGACGCGGCCAACGGGGCGAGCATCGGCCTGCACACCCGCCTGGGGTTCGTGCACTCGGGCACTGTCAAAGAAGCCGGTTTCAAGTTCGGCCGCTGGCTGGATGCCGCGTTCTATCAATTGAACCTGGACATGCCCGAACAACCGGTGGACGGTTGAACGCAGCAGAACCGGCAAGACGTCGTTGCAACAAGCAAAAGGGCTAACGCAAAAGGACTAAACGTCGCTGCATAGTCGCTGCAGTGCAAACGCGCGGCTGGCGCAATCGTTGTCGACCGCGCGCGCCCTGACAAGGCAAACGTATGTTGCACCGCGAGCGTGCTCGGGCACCAAACATCGGCCTGCAGCCTGGCGTTGACGTGGCGTGCAGGCGCCTTGATTGGTCATTCGCACACGCCTATGCTTGGTTCTCCTGCAGGCCGGCACAGCACGCTCTCTCTCATCTCCATCGGCTCTTGCAGTGCTCATGGTGTCAGTGAATCAAGCCTATCGTCACGGCGGCCCTTCCGTGACCGACAAACTGCTGGAGTCGACTGTGCTGAGTCCCCATGAATTTGCCGTCCTGCTTCTCGTCAACGATGGTGCCGAGCCCGATGAACTGGATCGCGCGGATGTTGAAGCGCTGATCGAGCGACAGCTCGTCACGCTGGAGCATCGTGGCCCCGACCGCTGCTACGCGCGGGTGACACTCCAGGGTTATGTTTTCCTCAAAGCGTCGGGCCATGTTCGTTCAAGCGGCCGAAGGCTGGCCGCCGCGACCGCCCACTGAGCGCGGCTTCAAGCGCGTGCCTCTCCTTATTCTGGTGTGCGGCCATCCCGGTTTCCGGTCGTGATTGTTGCGGTTTGCTGCTTCCATCGCGCGCGGCTTTCGGAGCACCACTGACCGTCGGCTGCACGCGAACGGTTGTGATCGCTCTGATTGCGATACAGCCGGCACATGGTTGATTTCCACTCCGGCACAAGTGCGCGGGGCGAGCTTCTTGCTGAGTCACTGGTGTCCACCTCTGCGCGGGATGTTGCGGGCACACGGCCTTCGTGGACCGGCGCGTCGGCACCGCCAGGTGAGGCACCATGAACCTCACGAGGAGCCACCATGAAAACCAAGCACACGTTGATTGCTGCACTGTTTGCCCTGGCCGGAACCGCCGCCTATGCGCAGACCGCACCGCCTGTGGGTCCGGGCTCAGAAGAGCATCGCGAACTCCGCCAGGACCGCGAACGTGCGGAGCGCATTGAACATGCAGAGAAGCGAGCCGAGGAGCGCCACGACGCGATGCGCGACCGTCAGCAGATGCACGAAGAGGCGGCCAGGGATCACGAGCGCGAATTGCGTGCCCGCCGTGAGCGTGAAGCCCGCGAGCATGAGATGCACGAGCGCGAGATGCGCGAGCACATGGAGCATTGATCCGCTGATGTCATGACAGTCCAAAGGGGCCCATGCGATGTATTCGCATGGGCCTTTTTTAATGCGCTGAGGTACTTGAATGCGGGTTGGGACTGCGACCGTATCGGTGCAACAATGAAGCGGTCGGGGTCCCTCGCATGGAGGCGGACATGCTGAAGATCGGTCAGAAAACAGGCATGGCAGCGCTCGCGTGCATCGCATTCGCCATCGGTACGGCGCAGGCACAGCCGCCGCGATCGTCATCGTTTGAAGGATTTGCCGTGCCGATCGGCAGTGCGCCGCACGATGTCGCTCCCTCCTCTGATGGCACCGTGTGGTACACCGCGCAGGCACAAGCTGCGGTTGGGCGGCTGGACCCACGCAACGGCAAGGTGGATCGTGTTGCGCTGGGCACCGGGTCAGCCCCGCATGGCGTGATCGTCGGCCCTGATCAGGCCGCGTGGATTACCGATGGCGGCCTCAATGCCATCGTGCGCGTCGACCCAAAGACGCTTGCCGTCACGCGTTTTCCGTTGCCGAAAAACCGCGCCGGCGCCAACCTGAACACCGCCGTGTTCGACAAGCAGGGGCACCTGTGGTTTACCGGGCAGAGCGGTATCTACGGCGAGCTGGACCCGGCCAGCGGAAAGATGCGCGTGTTTGATGCACCGCGCGGCCCCGGCGCATACGGCATCTGCGTCACCCCCAACGGCAACCTGTACTTCGCATCGCTGGCCAGCAGCTACCTGGGCCATATCGATCGTGTGAGCGGCGCCGCGCAGGTCATCGAGCCGCCAACACCAAAGCAGGGCGCGCGTCGCGTGTGGGCGGACTCAAAGGGGCATGTCTGGATCAGCGAGTGGAATGCCGGCAAGGTCGGCATGTTCGATCCGGCAACCCATCAATGGCGCGAATGGCAATTGCCGGGTGAAGACCCGCACGCCTACGCCATCTTTGTCGACGATCAGGACATCGTCTGGCTCAGTGAGTGGACCGCCAATGCGCTGGTGCGCTTTGACCCGCGCACGGAAACGTTCGAGGTGCTGCCGATGCCTCGGCCGCATGCGCGTGTGCGGCAGATGATGGGGCGGCCGGGTGAGCTGTGGCTGTCGGAATCCGGCACCGACCATCTGCTTCGCTATCAGACGCGCGCAGCAGGGGCGAGCGGGAACTGAGGACGCACTGTTGCCGCGGGATACGCTGCCTACAGCAGCCGGACTCCTGCAGCAGCAACAAGGGATGCCACCACATGTGCGGGGGCGATGGGAACCGGTTGATCGGGGGGCTGGCGCAGAATGAGTCTGACGGTCCCCCAGAGAAGCAGCGTGCCGGCCAGCACGATCAGCAAGGTTGGCACGGCGCTGATGCCAAACCAGGCGCCCGCCATTGCAAGGCATTTGGCATCTGCACCGCCTAAGGAGAGCTCTCTCCCTCTTCGCAGTTGGACCAGTGCGCCAAAGGCAGTTGCAGCCATGTACGCCGCCGCTGCACCAAATACTGCTTGCGCACTGCTGCCGAAGTAGGCGTGCTGCAGCAACCCGACCCACAGCACGGGCAGCACCACGAAGTCGGGCAGGATCAGGTACTTGATGCCGGTGATGGCAAGCATCACGAGTGCAAAGCAGTAGAAGCACAGCAGCAGGCTGTCGGCGGATACGCCTTGCAAGATCAGGATGACGGCCGCCGTTGCAGGTGCAGCCACCAGAACGACAATCTTATCGAGCAGCGTCAGCGAGTACTGCGATAGGGTCGAAGGGGTCGAAGCACGTTCAAACGCGTGCATGTGGTGCTCGACTTCCAGCCGCCAATGCGCCTCCTCGCGGCGCGGCAAAACCTGGATCAAGTAAATCATCGCTGCTGCGGCACCCAGGCCGACGATCGCAGCAACTACCGCCGTGGAGAGAATGTCAGGCATCACGCGTTCTAAGAATGCATTGGTTGCTTGGAAGCCCTCAGGAAAGCCACACGATGTGCGCGGTGGTCACTCCACGTTGGCCGATGCGCCGGTCGCAGTGGACTCCTTGAAGATGCCCTGCAGGCGCGGCGCGGGTGCCGGTGGTAACGGGTTCGGCTTGTCGCCACGTAGATAGAGATGGTCGATGTCGGCCTGGAGCTTTTTGTTGTTCGCAGCCAAGCGTGCCTTCTCGCGGCTCAGTGCTTGCTGGACGGATACGTCGCTCATCATCGACATCGGCCAATGCCGCTTCGCAACGCAGGCGACGATCTGACGATCGAATGCCGGGCCGGGGTTCGCACTCTGGTAAGGCGTGTCAAGGTCATAGACCTGCGTGATTCGGAAGACCTCGTCGCAGACTTCGGGGCTTGGTGCTTTCCTGACGAGCGCCGCAACGGCCTTCTGCGAGAGCGGTGGCGGCGGTTGCCGACCGTGGCGCGGGTCGACCGGGTCTGAGCTGAATGCCTGCGTTGGTGGAGGCACGGGCATCGGATCGGTTGGTACCAGGAGCTTGTTGGCGATGGTGCTCTGCCCCGGAGACACGGTCGGCTGTGGCCCCGAGCCATTGCTGAGGAGGCGAGCACCATTCACCAGGATGACAAGCAGCAGCACCATCCACCAGCCACTCCTGCGTGATCCGGTGGAGGTTGGGTGCTGTGGCAGTTGCCCCGGGGGTACTTGCTTGCCGCGCTTGCCAGGCGGCAACGCGGCATACAGTTCTCTCCAACGCGGCAGTTGGCTGACGTCGGTGATGATGCCCAGCCACGTTGGAAAATTCCTGACCGTGTTCTCCAGCAGTAGGAAAGAGTCCTGCAGCTCCCGACGGTTCGGCTCCGACGGATTGCGCAAGCGCTGGATGAGCGCGCGTTGCTGCGCACGATCCTTCGGCGGCAGGCGATCGAACAGCGCGCGTTCCTGCAGGGCGCGGTCGAGCACGAAGCCCACGTTTCCGAAGTTCTGAAGGTGCCGGCGGTCTTCGTTCCAGCGGAACACATTGGTGGCCGCGACGAGCAGCGCTTCATGGCCCGGCTTCCAACCCTGGGTGAGCAGGGCCGCGAACCGGTACTCGAACAGCTCCCGCGCGGTCATGCTGATCAGTGCATCGCCGGCCATGAGCGTTTCAAGCGCGGCCTGCCACGTGTGGTAATCCGGCATGGTCTTCGGGTTGGCGGCGGCAGCCTTGAACCCATCCATGAAGCTGGTGAACGCGGCGTTGGCCTCTGCCGCCGCCTCGTCCTGCGGTGCCGGCACGGGTGCTGGTGCCACCGGCGGTGGGGCTGTTGGCTCCGCACGCAGCGTGGGGAATGCCACGTTTGGCGGCGCGAAGGATGGCGTGGGCGCCGGGCTTGGCGCCGCGTCGGCTTCGGCCCCTGCGTCGAGGTCCGGCTCCGGCGCGGACCGGCTGGGCTGCCGCGCCCACGTCAGTGCCGCATCATAGGCAGCACGTAGCGCTTGGAAACCGGCTGGGTCGGCCTCCTGGTCGATCTTCTTGAGCTTCTGCGCATAGGCACGCCGTATCGCGCGCTCATCCGCTGTGGTATCGAGTTCGAGCTGCTGCAGAAAGCGCGGCGCCATGGTCGTTCCGTTCGCGAATCAGGCTTGGGGTTCGGGCTGTGGGAAGACACGGATCTGGCGCTCGACGTGCTCGATCAGCTCGCTGAATTTCTGCCGGTCGGCTTGAATGCGGTGCATCTCCTGCGATGCCAGCGCAGCCTCGAACAAGCGGATCTGAGCGCCAAGCCATTCACGTTCGTTGCCGCGCAGCTGTTGATACAGCCGTTCCGCGCGCGCCATCAGGGTGCGGTTCTCCATCTGATCACGCGGATGGATCTTGAGCGTCGACAGCGCGGCGAGCTTCGCTGCGATCTCCTCTTCAGACAGCAGGCCCGGGTTGTCTTCGATGACGAGGCTCACCGTTTCCTGGGTCTTCTGCACGGTGGCCTCGACCTGCAGCAGGCCATTGACGTCATAGGTGAAGCGCACATCGACCGCGCACTGGGCGCGTGTCAGGTTCGGCAAGGGCACCTTCAACGTGCCCAGCAGGATGTTCTCTGTTACGAGCCGCGCCTCGCCCTGGTAGATGTGAAGATCCAGCTCGCGTTGCCCCTCACGAACCGGGGCGTAGTCCTTCACCCGGCTGATCGGCACCGGGCTGTTGCGCTCGATGATCGGGTCGAAGTGGCCGTCGGTATAGGAGCCGTCCGGCAGCCGCATGGCCACGGCCACGCCGAGCGAGTAGGGCGCGACGTCCGTCATGACGACATCATCCAGCGCGGCATCCTTCATCTTCAGGCCAGCCTGCACGGCAGCGCCCAGCGCCACAACCTCATCTGGATTGATCTCGCACTCCGGAAAACGGCCGAACATGCGGGCAACCATGCGCCGGACCATCGGCATGCGCGTGGCGCCGCCGGCCAGCACGATCTTGTCGAGATCCGTGCCGCGCAGGTTGGCATCGCGCAAGGCGCGCTCTACCGGGGTACGCAGCCGCTGCAGCAGCGGGGCACAGATCTGTTCGAACGTGGCTTCATCCAGCGCCAGCGTGTACGTATCGCCGTTGTGGACCACTTCGATCGTCGCCGTCGGCTGTTCCGACAGCGCACGTTTTGCCGCCTCGACTTGCGCGGTGAGGCGTTGCATGAATGCGGTATCGGTCTTGAGCTTGGCCGGTGCCTTGGCCTGCTCGAAGAAGCGGTCGATGATGCAGGCGACAAAGTCTTCGCCACCGAGGAAGTTGTCGCCGGCAGACGCGCGGACTTCCATGACGCCCTCAAACATGTCGAGCACCGACACATCAAACGTACCGCCGCCCAGGTCGAAGACGAGGAAGCGGGTTTCGGCGCCAAGCTGATGGATGCCGTACGCCAGGGCTGCCGCCGTGGGCTCGTTCAGCAGCCGATCGACTTTGAGGCCCGCCATGACACCTGCCGCGCGCGTCGCCTTGCGCTGCGCATCGGAAAAATAGGCGGGAACGGTGATGATGGCTTCAGTGATCGGCTGGCCCAGCGCGGCTTCGGCATCTTCCTTGAGCGCGCGCAGGACCAGCGCGGAGAGTTCTTCTGCACGAAACTCGCGTTTGCCAAGGCGGAGGGTGCGCTCGCTGCCCATGAAGCGCTTGAACACGGCGGCGGTCTTGTCCGGATGCGTCTGCAACCGTTCGCGCGCCGCCCGTCCGATCAGGATGGTGCCGTCTTCGTCCAGGCTCACACAGGAGGGTGTGAGGTATTCCCCAAGGCTGTTCGGGATCAGGCGTGGCCGCCCGTCTTCCCAAACGGCCACCAGGCTGTTTGTTGTTCCCAGATCAATCCCGATGATCATCCCGCCCCCAACAACTTTGATACGGCCTGAATGCGGCCTTTAGCCATGTGTGATTTCTGTCGGATGCGCAACGTGAGTCGCAGGTGCCTGCCATGCCGCTGATGCAGCGGCCGATACGGCAGCGCGCACCGGATGGCGCGCTCAGGCGGCGGATTCACGACGCGGCGGCCAAGATACCACGGTAGAAGTGGTGGGGCCGCCGCACAGGAGAGGGGGTGCGTTCAGGCGTGCGCTTCGCTCAAGCCTCCACTTCGGCCAGCGCCTTGAGCCCCACCGACAGCATGGCCAGATCTGCCTGCCCTGCGGCCACCTGATCGGCAATCACGCGGTTGTAGCGTGCCAGTGCGTCTTGCCGGGCGGCTTTCCAGGCTTCGACCAGCGCTTCTGCTCCTGCACCGGCGGGCGCATCACGCAGCACCGAGCCGGTCAGCCTGCGGCGCAGTTGTCCTAGTTCTTCAAGCAACGTGGCGCGCGCCAGCATCTGCCAGTGGGTTTGCGTGGGCAGGTTGAGGATGCCGCCCTGCAGCCACCCGTAGCCAAGCGGTTGGTCGAGCGCAAAGTACACGCGTGCGGCGAGCTTGGCATCGCAACCGCTTGCGGTGGCCACCTCGGCAATGTCGAGCAGCGACACGCGCGCGGGCACACCTGCCGCCGTGCGCGCCAGAACCTCGGGCACGCCCTCGTCGGTCAGGGCCTGCTGCTGTTGTGCTGCGGTGCGCGCGGAGTCTTCCGTCTGCAAGCCGTCCACTTCCGGCGCCAGCGCGTCCACCGCGTCGCGGAAGCGCTCAACCGTGGCCGGCACATCTGACATGCGCCGCCGCAGGAACCACAGCGCGGCCCGCTCGTGCAGTTGTGCGAATGCGGTGAACAGCGCGGTCTGCGTTTCGTGCGGTACCTGCGCATCGAGCCCGTCGACTTGCTCCCAGAGCGGGTCAAGCCGATAGACCGCGCGCGCCACGAGGCTAGCCCACACCACGGCCAGCGGCTCGGCACCGGTCTCTTCGGCCAGGCGGTGCACGAATGTCACGCCGGCACGGTTGATGAGCGCATTGGCGTGCAGGGTCGCGAGGATCTCGCGCCGCAGCGGGTGCCTTGGCATGGTCGGGCCACAGCGCGCCAGCAGCGGATGCGGAAAGTACCCAGGCAGGCCATCGGCCACGAAGGGCTGGTCGGGCAGCTCACTGGCCAGCAGCGTGTCGTACAGCCACATCTTGCTGTAGGCCATGAGCACCGCGCGTTCCGGCGTGGTGAGGCCGCCGCTGGCGGCCCGCCGGGCGTCGATCTCCTCGTCAGGCGGCAGGAATTCGATGAGCCGGTTCAGGCGCCCGGTGCGTTCCAGGTAGCGCATCAGCCGCGCTTCCGCATCCAGCCACTGCGTGGTGCGCGTGCGTGCAAGGGAGAGCGCCTGCGTCTGGAAGTAGTTGTCGCGCAGCACCAACTCGCCCACCTCGTCGGTCATTTCCGCGAGCAAGGTGTTGCGCTGCTTGAGCGTCATCTCGCCATCCGCCACCACCAGGCCGAGCAGAATCTTGATGTTGACCTCGTGGTCCGAGCAGTCGACGCCGGCGGAGTTGTCGATGGCATCGGTGTTGATGCGGCCGCCGTGCAGCGCATATTCAATGCGGCCCAGCTGCGTGCAGCCGAGGTTGCCGCCTTCGGCCACGACCTTGCAGCGCAGTTGGGCGCCGTCTACGCGCAGCCCGTCGTTGGCACGGTCGCCCACCTGGGCGTGCGTTTCGCTGCTGGCCTTGACGTAGGTGCCGATGCCGCCGTTGTAGAGCAGATCCACCGGCGCCTTGAGAATGGCGTGCAGCAGATCATTCGGCGCCATCTCCGTCGCTGTCACATCCAGCATCGCGCGGACTTCGGGGGATAGTGGAATCGACTTGACTGTGCGCGGGAAGATGCCGCCCCCGGGGCTGATCAGCGTCTTGTCGTAGTCGGCCCAGCTTGAACGCGGCAGGTTGAACATGCGCTCACGCTCGGCAAAACTGGTGGCCGCATCGGGCGATGGATCGAGGAAAACATGCCGATGATCGAACGCCGCCAGCAGACGGATATGGCGCGAGAGCAGCATGCCGTTGCCGAACACGTCGCCCGACATATCGCCCACGCCCACCACGGTGAAATCCTGCGATTGCGTATCGACGCCCATCTCGCTGAAGTGCCGCTTGACCGATTCCCACGCGCCGCGCGCGGTGATGGCCATCTTCTTGTGGTCGTAGCCGACCGAGCCGCCCGAGGCAAACGCATCGCCCAGCCAGAAGCCGTATTCCGCAGAGATGGCGTTGGCGTAGTCCGAGAACGTGGCCGTACCCTTGTCGGCGGCCACCACCAGATAGGGGTCGTCCTCGTCATAGCGCACCACGTCGCGCGGCGGCACGAGGCGGCCGTCGACGTAGTTGTCGGTCAGGTCGAGCAGGCCGCGCAGGAAGGTCTGGTAGCACGCCACACCTTCGGCAAGATAGGCATCGCGGTCACTGGCGGGCGGCGGTTGCTTGACGATAAAGCCACCCTTGGAACCCACCGGCACGATGACGGTGTTCTTGACCATCTGCGCCTTGACCAGCCCCAGCACCTCGGTGCGGAAGTCCTCGCGCCGGTCAGACCAGCGCAGGCCACCGCGGGCAACCTTGCCACCACGCAGGTGCACGCCCTCCACGCGCGGTGAATACACCCAGATCTCGAACATCGGTTTTGGTTCGGGCAGGCCCGGCACGCGTGCGGGATCAAACTTGAACGACAGGTAGGGCTTCGATTGCCCTGCCTGGCCGTTGTCTGCGGCATTCTGGAAGTAGTTGGTGCGCAGCGTGGCCTCCAGCACGCCCAGGAACTGACGCAGGATGCGGTCTTCGTCCAGGTTCGGCACCTCTTCGAGTGCTTCGGCAATCTGCGCGCGCAGTTTGTCGGCATCGTGCGTACGTTCGGTTGCATTGAGCGCCGGGTCGAAGCGCACCAGGAACAGGTGGACCAGTGCGCGGGCGATGGACGGATTGCCCGTGAGTGCGCTCTCCATGTAAGCGTTGCTGAACGTCGAGCCAATCTGGCGGATATAGCGCGCATACGCACGCAGGATGCGCACCTCGCGCCAGGTCAGGCCAGCCTGCAGCACCAGACGGTTCAGATCGTCGTTCTCGACATCGCCCGTCCAGATGCGTGCAAAGGTGTCTTCAAAGCGCACGCGTGCTTCGTCGAGATCGACCTCGCTGCCGTCGATGGTCTCCATGCCGAAGTCGTGCATCCAGATGGGTGCCGCGTCCGCAGGCTCGACGCAGTAAGGGCGCTCTTCGTTGACGCGTACGCCAAGGTGCTCAAGCATCGGCAGGCTGCGCGACAGCGAGGTTGGCTCGCCCGCGCGATAGATCTTGAAGCGCAGTGCGCCGGTGGGGGCTTCGAGCGGCCGGTAGAGTTGCATCGTGAGCGTGCCGGCGGCAGCGGCTGGCGGTGCTGATGGTGCCGCCGCCAGCAGTGGTTCCATCAGTTCGATGTCGCGCACGGCAAGGCGGGCGGGGTAGTCCTCCCGGAAGCCTGCGGGGAAGGCGTCGCCATAGCGGCGCAGAAGGCGGTTGCCGCGCTCCTCACCGCCGCGCTCCAGCAGGGCGTCAGCCAGGTCGTCCTGCCAGCGCCGCGCGGCCTGCACGATACGCTCTTCCAGCTCGGTCACATCCACCTCGGGCACGTTGCCCGGCTGTGTGCGCACGGTAATGTGGATGCGCGCGAGCATTGATTCCGACAGCAGCGGTGTGAACTCAACCCCCGTACCGTGATAGGCGTCCTGCAGCAGCTTCTGAATGCGAATGCGCAAGTCTGTGTTGAACTTCTCGCGCGGCACGAATACAAGGCACGACACGAAGCGGTCAAAGCGATCGCGCCGTACAAACAGGCGCGTGCGCTGCCGCTCCTGCAGCCGCAGGATGCCGAGCGCCAGGTCGTGCAACTCTTCACCGTCGATCTGGAACAGCTCATCGCGCGGATGCTGTTCGAGAATCGACACGAGCGTCTTGGCAAGGTGGCCGTTCGGCAGGAAGCCGGTGCGCGCAATGACGCTGGCAACCTTGCGCCGCGCCAGCGGAATGCTCTCGGCCGGCACCATATAGACGGTGGAGGTGTAGAGCCCCAGGAAGCGCCGCTCGCCACATGCGCGGCCGTTGGCGTCAAAGCGCTTCACGCCCACGTAATCGAGATAGCCGGGCCGGTGCACGGTGGCGCGCGAGTTGGCCTTGGTCAGGAAGATGGGCGCAGGCGCATCGATGATCTTGACTGCGCCGGGGGCGAGCCGCGACAGGTCGGGGCTGCCAGGATCGCGAAACGCCTCGCGCAACACCCCCAGCCCTGTGCCGGGCAGGCCCTGCAGGTAGTGACCGTCTTCCTTGACGACGAGTTCGTAGTCACGATAGCCAAGGAAGGTGAAATGCCGCCCGAGCATCCAGGCCAGAAAGGCTTGCGCCTCGGCAATCTCTGCGCGTTCGGTTTCGTCGGCAGAGGCCTGTGCGGCGCGGGCGCCCAACGCGTCGATGGCGGATTGGGCAGCGGCCTGCATCGGTTTCCAATCTTCCACTGCCGCACGTACGTCGCGCAGCACGCGCACCAGGCCGTCGTGCAGCGCCTGTATCCGCTGTGGCTCAGAAAAGCGATCGACCTCGATGTGGATGTAGGACTCGTAGTGGGCGCTTTCGTCGCGCTTGCCGTTCTCATCGATGGTCTCGGCATCGGCATCGGCATCGGCGGGGGTGTCGCCCGCGAGTGCTGCCGGCCGCAGCACACCGCCGGCTTCCACTGCCAGACGGGTGCCGGCCGCATCGCGCCGCATGCGATAGACGGGGTGGCAGGCGGAATGCAGCGCGAGGCCCTGTCGGTTGATCTCCATGGTGACGGAGTCGAACAGGAACGGCATGTCGTCGTTGACGATCTCGACCACCGTATGGCCGCTGTACCAGCCGTGCTGCTCAAGGCTCGGGTTGTAGACCCGCACACGTGGCTGCCCTGACACGAACTTCTGGCCGAGCTGCCAATGGGCCATCGCCGCGCCGTAGAGATCGGCCACGCTGCGCGAGACGACGTCTTCGGGGTCTGCCAGCCCGTAGTAGTGCCGCATGAACGGCTCGAACAGTGCGGCAATGTCTGGTGCACGTCCGCGTGCGAGGGCCACTGCATCCGCCATGTGCTGGCGGACTTTTTCTTCGTGCTGGGCAGACATGGGCGATCTCCCGGAAAGCGCGGAAAAAACGGCTTTTCCATGCTACGCCGCGTGCCCTTGGGCCGCAACGTGCAACCCGTGTCAACCGGAAGGAGCGCGTGGATCAGGCGCGCTTTTTTGTGCGGCGCGTTTGCAGGTCTGCCGACGGTGTTTTCGCCGCGCTCTGCGTGATCTTGTCCAGTACGCGCTTGGTCCGCCCTGCGCAGCTCTCGCCTTCCGTGCGGTTGTTGATGTCGCCCACCAGCGCGAGCAGGTGGTGCTTGGTCTGTGCCAGGCGCTGCTCCAGCAATTCGATCTCGCTGATTTTGCGGTGCAGCGCTTCCAGCAGTTCCTGATGCGGCCACTTGTCCAGATCGGGCGGCAGGATGGCGCGGATTTCCTCCAGCGAGAACCCCGCACCCTGCGCGCACAGGATGATCTCCAGCCGGGTCAGCGTGTCGGGCGTGTACTCGCGGTAGCCGTTGGCTTGTCGCTGTGCGGGCTGCAGCAGGCCGCTGGCTTCGTAAAAGCGGATGCGCGAGGCGGCTACGCCACTCAGCTCCGCCAGTTCACCGATTTTCATACGCATGCGCTGGGTCTTGACATTAAAGTCGACTTTAAGCTTAAGGTTAGGGCGTCGTCAAACCGGGATGCCCCTCATGAAGCTGTTCACGCCTCTTACGCTGCCCAATGGTGCGGTGATTGCCAACCGCCTGGCCAAAGCCGCCATGGAAGAAAACATGGCCGATGCGGACCACGCGCCGTCCGATGCGCTGGTGCGCCTGTATGAAGCCTGGGCCAATGGCAAAGCGGGTCTGATGCTCACCGGTAACGTCATGGTGGACCACCGTGCCATGACCGGGCCGAACGGCGTTGTGCTGGAAGACGATGCCCATCTGGACCGCTTCCGGCGCTGGGCGCAAACCGCGCGCGCCCACGGTGCACACGTCTGGATGCAGATCAACCACCCGGGCCGGCAGATGCCAGCCGCACTTGGTCAGACCACGCTGGCACCGTCTGCCGTGGCGATGGATCTGGGCGCGCTGTCCAAGCAGTTTCCCGTGCCCCGGGAGATGACCGCCGCCGACATCGCCAACGTGCAGCAACGCTTCACGCGCACAGCGGTGCTGGCGGAGCAAAGCGGCTTTACCGGCGTGCAGATTCACGCGGCGCACGGTTATCTGCTGAGTCAGTTTCTCTCCCCGATCACGAACAAGCGGCGGGATCAATGGGGTGGAGCAATCGAGAACCGCGCACGCCTGCTGCTCGACATCGTGCGCTCGGTGCGCGGTGCGGTGTCGCCGCAGTTTGTGGTGGCGGTCAAGCTGAACTCGGCCGATTTCCAGCGCGGCGGCTTCAGCCCGGACGATGCCAAGCGCGTGGTCGAACTGCTCAACCCGCTGGGCGTTGATCTGGTGGAGTTGTCAGGCGGCAGCTACGAGGCGCCGGCCATGCAGGGGCTGGCCCGCGATGGCCGCACGCTTGCCCGTGAGGCGTACTTCCTGGAGTTCGCGCGAGACATTGCCACAATCGCGCAGATGCCGTTGATGGTCACGGGCGGTATCCGCCGCCGTGCGGTGGCAGAGCAGGTGGTCGACGGCGGTATCGCCATGGTTGGCATTGCGACCGCGCTGTCAATCGATCCGAACCTGCCGCGCGATTGGCAGGCTGGCAAGAACACTGCACCAGTGCTGCGCCCGATTACCTGGAAGAACAAGGTGCTGGGCTCGCTGGCCAACATGGCGGTCGTCAAGTTCCAATTGCAGCGGCTGAGCCAAGGGCGTGGTACGAACCCGCGTGTCTCGCCATTCAGGGCGCTGGTGATGCAGCAGTTGGCCAACGCTTGCCAGACGCGGCGCTACAAGCGTTGGACGGCGCAGCGCGCTTTGCATTGACGCGGGCGTTAGTGCAGGAGGGTGGCCTGGGCAATGCCCGCGACAGCGCAAAAGGCCACCACGGCGAGCGGCGGTAGCTTCCACCGCGTCAGCAGGCAGAACCCGACCGCAGCGATCGCAAAATCCGGAGGCGAACGCACGGCGCTGGTCCAGACGGGCGAGTACAGCGCGGCCGCCAGCACGCCAACCACTGCGGCATTCACCCCCGCCAGCAGTGCCGCCATTGCGCTACGTGCGCGCAACGCCTGCCAGTACGGCAACGCGGCAACGACCAGCAGCAAGCCGGGCAAGAAGATGCCCACCGTGGCGAGCACGGCGCCGGCCAGGTGGTTGGGCACGCCACTCATCATCCAGCCAAGAAACGCTGCGAACGTGAAGAGCGGGCCGGGCACCGCTTGTGCGGCGCCGTATCCGGCAAGAAAGTTGCTGGAGGTGATCCACCCTGTGGCAACCGTCTGCTCCTGCAGCAGCGGCAGCACGACGTGGCCGCCGCCAAACACCAACGCGCCCGAACGGTAGAACGCGTCGAACACGCGAACGGCATCGCCCGCGCCGGCCTGCGACAACGCAGGCAGCCCGAACAACAGCACGCAGAAGAGCACCAGCGCGATGGCGCCAGCGCTGCGGGAAATGCGGAACTCCGCGTGCTGTGCAGCCACAGCGGTGACGCCTGTCACGGATGTGTCTCGGCACAGTGCAAGGCCAAGCACCGCGCCGAGCGCAATGGCGATGAGTTGCGCATAGACGGAAGCCGTCAGCCCCAGCAGCACGATGGCTGCCAGTGCGATGCCGGCCCGACGCAAATCGGGGCACAAGCGCCGCGCCATGTCCCACACGGCCTGCGCAACCACGGCAACCGCCACCAGCTTCAACCCGTGGATCAATCCATCACCCAAGGGGCCGCCGAGCGTTGGCGCCAGCATGGCAAAGGCAATCAGCAGCACGACGGACGGCAGCGTGAACCCGCACCACGCAGCCAGGCCGCCAAGCCACCCGGCGCGCAGCAAGCCGATCGAAAAGCCTACCTGGCTGCTGGCCGGCCCCGGCAGGAACTGACACAAACCAACTAGATCAGTGAACGTGGCATCGTCAAGCCAGCGCCGCCGCTCGACAAACTCGCGGCGGAAGTACCCGATGTGTGCCACCGGGCCGCCAAACGACGTCAGCCCCAGCTTGAGGAAGACCGCGAGCACGCTCAGCGCGTTGGTTGCCTGTGCGGGGCGTGACGCATCCATGTTGGTGTCCATTGCTGTCTGCGCGCCGTTTAACGGATATCTCTTGCCGCGTCCCACAGGTCGCGCGTGCCGAGGGTTGCATGCCAGGCTTCGAAGCCGGATCGCCATTGCTCGAACGGCTCGCCCAGCGGGTGGCGAGGGTCATTGCTCAGCGCATAGGCCATGCCCTCGATCAACCATCCGGGGCGGGTTGCCACGGCATAGTTACCAAGCACTTCTGCTTGCCGGAAATGGATCAACTCGTGCGTCACGTAATAGGTCTTCCACCCGCGCGGCGCAATGACCAGGCCGAGGTTGCCCACGGCTTCCGCCGCACGCCGCCCAATGCCGAACGTATCGGCGCAAGCCGTGGTTGTGCAAAACACCATGCGCGGTGCGCGCTGGAATGGCCCCACCACATCGGCGGTTTTGGCGTAGCCCTCCTGGTACAGCCGTTGCGCATCGCCCAGGCTGGCAATGTCGTCGGTGCAGATGTTGGGCAAAGGGCAGGAGATGCCCGGCATGAGCGACGGGGCAATGACGCGCAGCGGCTTGGCGAAGGCCAGCGCCGCAGCAGGGAGTGCAACCAATAGCGCGGCACTGGTGACCAGCAGGATCCGGTTGAGCTTCATGGTTTGCGTGCGGAGACTGACTGTGAGTGAGATGGGGGCATTGTTCGGCGTCATCATCCGATGAGATTTGCTGTCATGCCCGCCCACAGAACTGCCCATGCAGGGCGATGCGGCTAACGTATCAGGCGCGGGCGACAACCTCGATCCGCAGCGCCTCGCCGCCGGCCGCAATGGCGAGCAGGCGGTCCACATTCGGGTGTGCGCCCGGGCGGTTGCGCGCATCGACGGTGTGCTCGGCAAACACGGCCAGGCCATGCTCGGCGGCGTTGGCGTCGAGCTGACCAAAGGCCTGCTGCAGATAGTGATACACCGCCAGCGAGCCCTGCTTGCCGGGCTTGTTCTCGATGTCGGCCACCACGGCGCCCTTGCCGTCGACCAGATCGATGCGCTCGATGCCGTCAATGGCGGGCAGTTGGGCAAGGTTGTCCTTGAATACGTTGCTCGGCTGAATCACTGAAATCACTCCGTTGGTTGGCCAGGGCGATGCCCCGGATGCAGGGGCCGCATCTTACCGCCCCTGGCGGTTCGCCGAATCTCAGCGCCGTGCGGTGGACTTGTTCAGGGCAACGGCGGCCTGGATGAGCGCTTTCAAAGCCTTCTCGTTCACCTTGTCGCCCGCGCGAAAATCAATCGCGCGTCGGGTGTTGCCTTCCAGGCTGGAATTGAAGAGGCCTGCGGGGTCCGGCACGGACGCGCCCTTGGCAAACGTCATCTTGACCGTCTGCTTGTAGGTCTCGCCGGTGCAGAGGATGCCGTTGTGCGACCAGACGGGCACGCTCCACTTCCATTCTTCGACCACCTCGGGGTCTGCCGCCAGGATGAGCGCGCGCAGCTTGGCAAGCATCTCGCCGCGCCAGTCATTCAGCTCGGCGATCTTGGCGTCGATCAATTCGGATGCCGGTGCCGCGGTCTCGGGTGCACGCTTCTTCATGTGGGTCTGCCTCCGTGGGGGATCAGCAGACCATTCTGGCAGGAACGTGGGGCGGTAGCCACTTGGCAACGATTTGCAAGTGCGGCCGCAGATATGCAGTGAGAAGCTTAGAAACGCCTTTTTTCCAAATTCCGGGTAAATGAGTGGGAAATAACCTTATCAATAACCGGTTAATAAATTGGCGCAGAAATAACGGCGGTGATGCGAAAAACTTTAGCCTTTTTCGGCTAATCCCTACTTGAGTAGGGTGCGACGCCATTTCAGCCAGGATCCAAGCAGCATGCGGGTGTGCGGCCTGATGCTCGCATGCGGTGATGCGATGTTGCAATGCCATATTTTCTGCTGTGGCAGTCATCGATTGGTCATCTTTCGACTCCAATAATTGCGCCTCCGAAGTTCGGTAACGCATAAGGATGCCCCCCACTTTTGAAGGGGTCGGCGATTGGACCGAGAGAATTTCAAATGACGATTCGTCACCGTATTACTTTGCTGATCGTGCTGATGTTTGTCGCGCTGGCGGCCATTGGCGGCTATGCGGTCTACCAGACACGCAGCAGCGCGTCCGAGGTCAAGCAGGTGACCGAGGGTGTGGTGCCGAGCGCGCTGGCGTCGGCCGATCTGGTGTCGCTCGTCAAGGACGTGCAGTTGGCGACGATGGTGCTGGTGTATGCGCCGGACGACAACATCGTCGCGCAGGCCAAGGAAGACCTGAAGGCCAAGGAAGCCGCGTTGCGTGCCGCGCTGGACGTGCAGGCCAAGCGCGCCAACAGCCATGCACAGGAAGGGCTGGTCACGCAGGCCAAGGAAACCGTCGACAGCTATTTCGAGGCCATCCAGCAGACCACCGACATGAAGGTGCAAGGCAAGAACGAGCTTGCGCAAGCCTTCCTGTTTGCCAACGTGGCCAGCTATCGCGATGTGCTGGAAAAGATTGTCGAGACGCTGCGCATCGAGAAGAACCGCGAGAAGGACGAGGCCATTGCCGGCCTGAACGGCAAGCTCGCCAGCACGGCCACCACCATCGGCGTGGTGAGCGGCGTGGCCATCGTGCTGCTGACCGCCATCGGCATGCTGCTGTATCGCCAGATCACCCGCCCGCTCACGCGCATGCAGGGTGAGATGAGCGAGATCGCCACCAGCCAGGACTTCACGCGCCGCGTGCCGGTGGGCCGCATGGACGAGATCGGTCACTCGGTGGTGGCGTTCAACCAGATGATCGAGAAGATCCAGGAGAACCAGGCGCTGCTCAAGCAGAAGACGGCCGACATCCAGGCGATGCTGCAGAACATGCAGCAGGGCATCCTGACCGTGGTCGATGCCGGCGTGGTGCACGAGGAGTACTCGATCTACCTGGAGTCGATTTTCGAGACGCAGGAGATTGCTGGCCGCAAGCTGATGGACCTGATCTTTGCCGATACCAGCCTGGGCGCCGATGCACTGTCACAGGTGGACGCGGCAGTGGATGCGTGCCTGGGGCAGGACATCATCAACTTTGCCTTCAACCAGCACTTGCTGGCGAGCGAGGTGGAAAAGCGCATGCCGGATGGCCGCGTGAAGACGCTGGATCTGTCGTGGTCGGCCATCACCGATGAGAGCGACACCATCCTGCGCCTGATGCTGTGTGTGCGCGATGTGACCGAGCTGCGCAAGCTTGCTGCCGAGGCCAGCGAGCAGCGTCGCAACCTGGAGATGATCGGCGAGATCCTGGCGGTGAGCCAGGAGAAGTTCCAGCACTTCATCGACAGCTCCACCAGCTTCGTGCACGAGAACGAGCGCATCATCCGCCAGTACTCGCAGGCAGACAGCGCGGCCATTGCGGCACTGTTCCGCAACATGCACACCATCAAGGGCAACGCCCGCACGTACAACCTGCAGCACCTGACCAACGTCGTGCACGAGACCGAGCAGACCTACCACGCGCTGCGCGAGCCCGGCAGCGAGCATACGTGGGACCAGGACTGGCTCATGCAGGAACTGACCCGCGTGCGCGAGGCCATCGAGAACTACGCGCGCATCAACGAAAGCAAGCTGGGCCGCAAGGGTGGTGCAGCCCAAGGCGGTGCTGTGCAGGTGGTGCCGGACGCCATGTCGCGCATTCAGGAAAGCCTGCGCCTGCTGGAATCGGCCAACCCAGGCAGCCTGTACGAGCTGGTGTCGATGCGCGATTCCGTCTATCACCTACTGCGTCTGCTGGGCAGCGAAACGGTGGATGAGATGCTGTCGGGCGTGCTGCAATCGCTGCCGTCGCTGGCGCGCGAGCTGGGCAAGGAACCGGCCGCCGTGCACATCGACGACAACGGCTACCGCGTGCGCACGGAAGCCGGCGGCATTCTGCAGAACGTGTTCACGCACCTGCTGCGCAACTCGATCGACCACGGCATCGAAACGCCCGACGTGCGCACTGCGCTTGGCAAGTCGGCAGCCGGCACGATCGACCTCGAAGTCGGTGTCGACCAGGGCATGTTGCAGATCACGCTGTGCGACGACGGACGCGGTCTGGCGCTCGATCGCATCCGCAACATCGCCGTCGAACGTGGCTGGATTGGCGCGGAAGAGCGCCCGAGCGACGAAGACATTGCGCAGTTCATCTTCCGCCCCGGCTTCTCGACCGCCGAGACGGTGACGGAAGTCTCCGGCCGCGGTGTTGGCATGGATGCCGTGCTGGAGTTCCTCAAGCGTGAGCAGGGCCGCATCGAGCTGCGCTTTACCGATGACCACAAGGGAGCAGCGTTTCGCCAGTTCCAGACCGTGGTCTGCCTGCCCGAGCGCTTTGCGGTGGACAGCGTGAACGCGGCACTCGGCGGCCAGGCGGACGTGCACATGGATATGGATAAGGAAGCGTCGTAATGGGATCGATTGTTCTGGCCGCGCTGGCCGGCGGATTGGTGCTGGGAGTGCTGGCGTGGATGGCGCAGCAACACAGGCTCAACGCGCTGATGCGCACGCTGAGCGACGCCGAGCACCGCATTGCCGCACTATCGAGTGACTTGGCGAAGCACACCGCACAAGTAGAGGCCGGCACGCGCGAGGCGCAGACGCTGGAAGCCACCGTCGCGCAGATGCAGAGCGCCGCATCCGACCAGGCAGAGCTTGTTGAGCAGTTGCGCACCGAGCTGCAGTCGGCCGCAGAGGCCAAGGAGCAATGGGCCAGCCGCGCCCGGCAGATTACGGACGAAGCTGCACGCCTGCGTGGCCTGGCGCTGACCTTCGAGCGCTGGCATGAGCAGATGATCTCGCTCATGGAGCAGAACCACGACATGCACGCCAAGAACCAGGAGTTGCAGTCGATCGTGCGCCATGTGGTGATCGTCTCGCTCAACGCATCCATTGAGGCGGCGCGTGCGGGTACGGCAGGCCGCGGTTTCGCCGTGGTCGCCAGTGAGGTGCGCTCGCTTGCGGCACGCTCGGAAGAGCTGTCCAAGAGTTATCGCAACAGCCTGCATCTCAATGACCTGACCACCACTGCCACGTTCCAGGACATTCAGGCGGGCGGGAAGATGATCACGGCGTCGTTGTCGAGCGTCGAGGCATTGGCGAACCAGTTTCAAACCCAGCTTCATTAAGCCATCAGGCAGGTATGACGTGATCAGCAGTAACGCGCAAGACAGCTTCGACCGCATCTTCCGCAAGGCCGCGCGCTGCAGGCTTGCGTTGCATGCGGAAGACACCTGCGAAGTGGCCGCCGCGGCCCAGGGCGATGCCGTTGGCGGTGAGCAGGCCATGATCCTGACCATCTCATCCATCGTATTCCGCCTGCTGCTGGTGCTGCGCTTTGATGAAGACGAGGCGACGCGTGCGTACTTCACCGGAGAAGGCACCGGCCGCTCGTTTGAAGAAGCACGCCTGGAGATCGGCAACCTGTGCTGCGGGGCGGTGAACCAGGAACTGCTGCAGGTGTTTCCGGACCTGGGCATGTCGACGCCCTACGTGGTGAGCGCGCGCTGCCTGCCGTATCTGGATGCGCTCAAGCCGGGGTACATGGCCGCCTATACGGTCACGATCAATGACGCCGTGCGGGTGGCCGCAACGGTGTGTGTGTGCACCCATGCACCGCTGAACTTCGTGGCCGACGTGCGTGACGAGGTCGAGTCCAGCGGTGAACTGGAATTGTTTTGATTCAGATTGAGAACGAGGAAAAACCCATGAGCAAGATTCTGGTGGTCGACGATTCGAGCACGGTGCGCGACGAGGTGGCCGGCTTCCTGAAGAAGAATGGCCTGGCTGTGGATACCGCCGTGGACGGCAAAGACGGCCTGGCAAAGATCAAGGCCAACCCCGGCCTCAAGCTGGTCATCAGCGACGTGAACATGCCCAACATGGACGGCCTGACCATGGTCGAGAAGGTGCGCGGCGAGCTGGGCAACAAGACGGTCAACGTCATCATGCTCACTACGGAAAGCAGCCCGGCCATGAAGGACCGCGGCAAGGCGGCTGGCGTGAAGGGCTGGATCGTCAAACCCTTCAAAGGGGATGCAGTGCTGGAGACGTTCAAGAAGCTGGCGAGCTGAGCCGGGCCCTGTAGCGCTCCCCCGGTTTTGGGCAGACACTGGGCGTTCCGGAACATCAGCAGGTCCTGAGTGCATGACTGCCTTGGCCGATGCCGTGCTCGTGCTGCACGCGTTGCTCGTCCTGTTCATCGTGGGCGGGCTCGTTGCCATCTGGGTCGGTGCAGCGCGCAAACGCAGTTGGGCACGCAATCGCGTCTTCCGCTTTGTTCATCTCGCAGCCATCAGCATCGTTGCCGGGCTGGCGGTGCTTGATGTGCCATGTCCGCTCACGGTGCTGGAGGATCGGCTGCGCACCGGTTCGGCCGGTTCAAGCGGCTTCATCCAGCGCTGGGTGAGCGCGCTGCTCTACTACGATCTGCCATTGTGGGTGTTTGCCGTGAGCTACGTAGCGTTCCTGCTGGCAGTGGTGCTCACGTGGTGGCGTATTCCGCCACACCCCAAGGCGTCGTCCCCCTTGGGGTGATGGCGTCAACGCGCAGGTTGTGCCGGCTTGCGTTCTGCCAGCAGCTTCTGGATGGCGGCTTCCGTTTCGGCATAACGCCCTTCACCAAAGTGCTGATAGACGATGCGGCCATCGGCGTCGATCAGGTACTGGGCGGGCCAGTACTGGTTGTGGAAGGCCGTCCATGTGGCGTAGCTGTTGTCCTGCGCCACCGGATAGCGGATGTCGAAGCGCTTGAGCGCGGCCTGCACATTCGCAGTCGACTTCTCGAACGGGTACTCGGGCGTGTGTACGCCCACCACAACGAGCCCCTGATCCTTGTACTTCTCATGCAACTGCTTCACGTAGGGCAGCGTGTTGATGCAGTTGATGCACGAGTATGTCCAGAAATCCACCAGCACCACCTTGCCGCGCAGGCTGCTCATGGTGAGCGGTGGTGAATTCAGCCATTGGTCAATGCCGGTGAAGTCGGGGGCGGCGCTGCCGTTGGCCGCAGGTGCGCTGAATGGGCTGTAGGCACGTGCGCCGGTGGCAGCAAAGTAGGCCGCGCCAATGGCAATCGCCACCAGGGCGGCGCGTAAGTAGGTGCGCATGATCTCAAGTCCGTAAAAGGTTGGGAGCGGTGGCCAGCCCAATCACACCGGGCTGGCTGCGGATGGCGTCAGACCAGATTCAGTTCGACATGGATGTTGCCGCGCGTGGCCTTCGAGTACGGGCAGAGTTGGTGTGCGGCTTCCACCACGGCTTGCGCCACTTCACGATCCAGACCCGGCAGGCTGACGTTCAGGCGGGCTTGCAGGAAGTAGGCATCGTCGGTGGTGCCCAGGTCCACTTCGGTATCCAGTGCCAGGTCGGCCGGCAGCTTGATCTTCATCTGGCTGGCAGCGCGGCCCATCGCGCCGATGAAGCAGGCCGACCACCCTGCGGCAAACAACTGCTCCGGATTGGTGCCACGGCCGCTGCTGCCCGGGGGCGAGAGCTTCAGGTTCAGGCGGTCGTCATTGCTCTGGGCCTGGCCGTCGCGGCCACCGGTGACGCGAACCTTGGCGGTGTACAGCACGTTCTCGATGCGGGTCATGATCGTGTTCCTTGGAGAGAGGGGTTGCGTTGGGATTGCGCGGCCGGGATTCGCTTTGTTGTCATGCAGCGCCGGGCCACGAGACGCATTTAAGACGGCTGACGTATCACGCACGTAGCGCCCAACCCCCATTTCTGTCAGGGCACGTATCGACGCGGGTGGCAGATACACAGGCATACAAAACGTCCCGCGAAGTGGCGGGGCGTTGGCATGGGTAAGGTGGGCAGAAGAGGGGGTTGGGGGCCTCAGGCCATCCGGTGCTTGACTGTGTCAGCTGCAAAGAATCGGCTTCACAGACGGCGATTCCTTGATACGCTGGAACGAATTGGACTCACGGGGCCGCGGGTGAAGGAGTCGTCATGCAAGAGCTTGCCTTTCGCACCCTGCTGTATCGCTACTTCTTCTTCGGCTGGCTGTTCAAGGACGCCAGCCACGGCAACCTGTTCGAGCGTTCAGCAGCGTGGCGCTTCAACAAGGCGCACGCGCATTGGCTGCTGGCCTATATGCGCCGATGGCTCTGGTGCGGGCTGCTCTGTTACGCCCTGGGCGGCCTGGTGGAGCTGGGGCTCAAGACGCCCGGCCTGTCGGCGGTGTTCTACGTGCCGGGCGTGCTCAGCGTGCCGATCAACGTGGTCATCGGGGTGTTGTGGATTGGCTTGAAGGCGCTGCCGGGGCCTGTGCACGAACCCTGACCCCGGGGTACGGCTAGGCCGTTGCGACCAGCAGTTCTTCTGCGTTGTTCGGCGGGCGAAAGCCGTCGGTTCGGTTGGCAAAGTAGCGCGTGGTCAGCTCGGCTGCCGAGATGTGCTGCGCCTTGCTGAAACCGGCTTCACGGGCCAACGCCAGGATCTGCGGCGGCGTGAAGAAGCTGATGAAGGGCGTGCCGCTGGCGCGTGCGCCTTTCTCGGCCATCTCCAGCCCGGGGCGCACGTCGGGGTCTGCCATGTCCAGCGGGAGCAGGAAGGTCATCGCCAGAATCGACCCCGGCGCCAGCGCCGCCACCTCGCGCAGCGTGGCCGCGTTCGCCTCTTTGGTGAGATACATGCTCACGCCGGTGGACACCACGATGGCCGGCTGGCTTGCATCAAACCCCGCCGCTGCAAGCCCTGCCTGCCAGGACCCGCCCGCCTCGAAATCGACCGGTACAAAGCGCAGCCAATCGGGCACGCCAAAGCCAAGCTCGATCAGGCGCTGGCGCTTCCATGCCTGCGGGTTGGGCTGGTCCACCTCAAACACCTTGAGCTGCGATGCAACGTCGGGCCGGCGTTGCGCAAAGCTGTCGAGGCCCGCGCCGAGGATGACGTACTGGCTCAGCCCCCGCGCAGCCTGCTCGATGACCAGGTCTTCGATAAAGCGTGCACGCGCCACAATGGAGGCGCGGAAAGGGCGTGTGAACTGGGGGTTCATGTCGCCGCGCTGCTGCCAGCCGGGCTCAGGTGCCAGCAGCTTCAGGCCAACGCCGTCTTCCAGCACGTGCGGCGGCGCGTCGACTTCAACATGCAAGGCGCGCCACAGGGCGACGCGTGCTGCGGTACTGTCCGGTGCCACATCCTGCATGTTGCTCGTGTTCGTGTTCGCGCTCATGCATGCCTCCGCGTATGTGGTTCAGGTGACGGGCTGAAATTCGGGAAACACCGCAGCGGCCTGCACCGGCTGTTTGGTCATGCAGACCTCGAACAGGCGGCTGCCCAACCAGCCCGCCAGCCAGGCTTGCAGCGCGGGCAACGGTTGTGCGGCAAACCAATCCGGCTCCACCGCCGCAAATTGCCGCACGAAGGGAAAGATCGCCAGATCCGTCGCGCACGGTGTTGCGCCGCCAAGATACCGCTGTGCCTGTAACCTTGTTTCCAGTGGGGTTAGCAGCGCGGCCACTGCCTGCGCGCGCACTGCTTCGCGCGATTGCCCATCTTCTGGATAGCGGTCGGGGTACTTGTAGCGGTCGAGCAGGCGTTTGAAGTCGCCGTCGTTGGTGCGCAGCAGGCGCTGGTTGTCGTCGGTCTGGGCGCGGCTCCACCAGCCTTCGGGGTCGGGCGATTCGAGTGCCCAGCGCATGATGTCCAGGCTCTCTTCCAGCACGCTGCCATCGGGCAGATGCAACACCGGCACCGTGCCCTTGGGCGACAGCGCGAGCAGCGCGGCAGGCTTGTCGCGCATCACGATTTCAAAGGTCTGGAAGCGCCGGTTGGCCTGCAGCATCGCCAGGCGTGCGCGCATGGCATACGGGCAGCGGCGGTAGCTGTAAAGCAGGGGCAGGGTGGTGTCGGTGGACATGGGGTGAGGCAAAAAGCGTTGATGCCGAGCGCGCTAGGGTAGCGGGTTTGCTGGGATCAGCAAGTCTTAGGCCGCCAGCCGCGACCGCCCTGATCGTCCACCCCGCCGCACGGATTGCGGCGGCTGCCCGAACACACGGATGAACGCACGTCGCATGCGCTCCGGATCCGCAAAGCCGACGGCGCGGGCCACCTGTTCCAACGATTCGTCGCCGGATTCCACGCGCGGGCGGGCGGCTTCTGCGCGCAGCTTTTCGACGGCTTTGGCGGGTGTCTGGCCGGTCTCGGCCGCGAAGGCACGATCGAACTGCCGTCGGCTCAGGTGTGCCACTTCGGCCAGGCGGTCGACGTCGAGCGTCTCGTGCAGATGCTCGCGCGCATAGCTCAACGCACGCGCAATGCGGCTCGATGCCGGGTCCAGCTCCAGCAGCGCCGAGAACTGTGATTGCCCGCCCGGCCGCCGGTGATACACCACCAGCTCACGCGCCACTGCGCGGGAGACTTCAACGCCCAGGTCTTCTTCAATAAGTGCCAGCGCCAGATCGATGCCCGACGAGATGCCGGCCGACGTCCACACTGGCCCGTCGTGGATGAAGATGTGGTCGCTCTGCACCTGGATGTGCGGATAGCGCCGCTGCAACTGCGCGGCCATGCGCCAGTGCGTGGTGGCGCGGCGGCCGTCCAGCAGCCCGGCGGCGGCCAGCGCAAACGCGCCGGAGCACACGCTCGTCATACGCCGTGAATGCTGCGCAGCTTCCTGCACGAACGCGATCAGCGCTGTGGAAAACGTGTCCGCACGCGGGCCGTTGCCGCCCGAGATGACAAGCGTGTCGAAGGCCGGGTCGTCCAGCTTCTGTGTCTGCATGACCAGGCCGGGCGCGCTCTGCACCTGCGCGCCGTCTTCGGACAGCACGTCAATGCGATAGGCCGGTTGTGGCGCCAGACGGTTGGCCACGTCAAAGGCCGTCAGCGGGCCCGTGAAATCCAGCAGGCTGCAGCCCGGAAACACCAGAAAGCCGATTCTGCGCATGATGTCTTGAAATGAGGGAATAACGTCATTTAGGCCTGATCTTCCTCCGCCAGACTGCGCCTGTCAAATGCAATCCTGGAGAGGCAATCATGACGACCGCCGCGCTTTCACCGGCTGCTCCCGCCCACGTTTCACACCACCACCGCTGGAAGGTGCTGGGGGTGGGCGTGGCCGCCAATGCCAGCTTTTCTGCTGCGTTTTCGGGCATCCCGACCACGGCGGTGTTCATCCGCTCGGCGTATCACCTGGGCAATGCCGAACTTGGCATCGCGCTGGGGCTGCTGGGGCTGGGCATTGCCATCAGCGAGTTGCCGTGGGGCTTGCTGACCGACCGCTGGGGCGACCGCGCCGTGCTGCTGGCGGGCCTTGGGGCGACGGCGCTGGCGTTGCTGGTGATGGCGTGTTTCGTGGCGCCCATGCATGGCAGTGCGCCGCCGCTGACGTGGCTGGCGGCCGGCATGTTGAGCGTGGGCCTGCTGGGCGGCAGCGTGAATGGCTCCAGCGGCCGCGCGGTCATGGGTTGGTTTCGTGAGGGCGAGCGCGGCCTGGCCATGAGCATCCGCCAGACTGCCGTGCCGCTGGGCGGTGGCATTGGCGCGCTGGTGCTGCCGAGCCTGGCCGCGCACGCCGGGTTTGCCGTGGTGTACGGCGTGCTGGCTGCGGCCTGTGCGTTGACGGCGGTGCTGACCTGGCTTTGGGTGCACGACGCGCCGGACATTGCCGCCACCGTCGCCAAGACTGAAGCCACAGCAGGCCCTGGCCCGCTGCGAGACCCAATGCTGTGGCGCATGGCGCTGGCCATCTGCCTGCTGTGTGTGCCGCAAGGGGCGGTGGTTGCCTTTGCGACCGTGTTCCTGCGGGACTTTGCGCACGCCAATGTGCTGACGCTCAGCCTGACCATGGCCGCAGTGCAGGGCGGCGCGGCGGTCATGCGCGTGTGGAGCGGCCGTTGGACCGATCGCCACGGCAATCGCCGTGCTTACCTGCTGATCTGCGCCCGATTGAGCGCGGCGCTGTTCGTTGTGTTGGCCGGCGTGGCGTGGATGACGACTGCGCTGCCGATCGACTTGTCGATCATGCGTGCGGCGCTGGTGGCGGCCATTGTGGTGGCGGGCATCTGCGTATCGGCGTGGCATGGCGTGGGCTTTACCGAGATGGCAACGCTGGCAGGTGTGCAGCGGGCAGGTACGGCGTTGGGGCTGGGCAATACGGGCGCCTTTTCTGCGCTGGGGCTGACCTCGCTGTGCCTGCCGCACGTGCTGGCGTGGTCGTCGTGGCCGGTGGTGTGGTTGGTGACGGCAGGGTGCGCGCTGATGGCGTGGCAGGTGCTGCCGGCGGTACACCGCTAGGCCTTGTTGCGGCGTCAGTCCCCTTCGTTTCTTCCTATAGTGAGCCGCAGGCCGCCATGGATGCGGCCGCCGCACAACGAGACGAGGGGGCCATCATGGCAGGCTTGGACGTCATCCAGCACGTGGTCGTGCTGATGCTGGAAAACCGCTCATTCGACAACCTGTTCGGCACGCTCTACCCCAAGAGCGCCGAGTTCGATGGGCTCTCCGGCACCGAGACCAACCCCGACGGCAGTGGCAACCCCATCCGCGTGTGGACGACCCCTGCACCGCCCAACGTGATGACGCTGCCCAGCCCCGACCCGGGCGAGCTTTTTACCGATATCAACCAGCAGCTCTTTGGCGCGCAGACGCCGCTGGGCCAGACGCCCACCATGCAGGGTTTCACCACCAACTACGCCAAGAACGGCGGTGACCCGCAAGACATCATGCATTTCTTCACGTCGGACCAGGTGCCGGCGCTCAGCACGCTGGCACGCAACTACGCCGTGAGCGACGCGTGGTTTGCCTCCGCACCGTGTCAGACGTGGCCCAACCGCTTCTTCGTGCACACCGGTACGGCGCACGGCTATCCGAACAACTCGCCCGTGCATTTTCCGTACTTGATGCCGACGCTGTTCAACGCGCTGGATGGTGTGGTGCCGGATGACTGGCGTGTCTACTACCACGACTTTGCGCAGTCGCTCACGCTCACGCGGCTATGGATGCATCTGGACCACTTCCACCTGTTCGACGATTTTCTGGACGACGCCTCCAACGGCAAGCTGCCCTCGTACAGCTTTATCGAGCCGCGCTACTTTGCCGATCTCGACTGGCCCAACGACATGCATCCGCCGCACGATGTCGGTTACGGCGATGCGCTGGTCGCACAGGTGTACAACGCGCTGCGCACCTCGCCGCAGTGGCACCAGACGATGCTCATCGTCACCTTTGACGAACACGGCGGCTGCTATGACCACGTGCCGCCGCCATCTGCCGTGCCGCCCAGCCCGCCGCAACCGGGGCAGCTCTTCGCGTTTGACCGGTTGGGCGTGCGTGTGCCGGCGGTGGTGGTGTCACCGTGGATTCCCAAGGGAACGATCTTTCGCTCGACGGCGGCGCAGCCATACGATCACACCGCCATCATCAAGACGCTGCGCAACCGCTACGGCGTGCAGACACCACTGACTGCCCGCGACGCGAGCGCGCCGGACCTCGCCCAGGTGCTAGAGTTGACCGCACCCGATGACAACCGGGACCCGGTCGTCGCCCGTACCATGGTGGCCAACCCTGCCGGCCTGCAGGCCGCGCGCAATGCGCCGCTCAACGATTTCCAGTGGGCCATGCACGAATCGGCCGCGATGCTGGCGCCGCTAGGCACCGGCATCACCATTGACGACCACGTACGCAATCTGTCGACCGATCAGCAACCCCCCGTGCCGGCGGTGCAGAGTGCTCAGCAGGCGGCGCAGCACATCAAGGACGTGTTAGCGTCAATGGATTTGCCGCACGCTGGCCAATGACCATGAACGTACTGCTACCGCGTCATCCCGCGCGCATCCGCGCTTTCCACCCAGGCGACGAGCCGCTTCTGCGCGCGGTTTTCTACTCCGCCGTGCATGGCCTCGCTGCCGCCCGTTACCGCCGTGAGCAACTTGAAGCCTGGGCACCGACCGATTACGACGTCGTGGCATGGGCCGACCACATTCGCCGCAACCAGCCCTTTGTGGCCGAGATTGGCGGACAGCCTGCGGGCTACACCGACCTGCAGGCGGATGGCTACATCGACCACTTCTTTGTATCGGCCGCACATGCGCGACAGGGCATTGGGCAGCAACTGATGGATCACATTCTGGGGCTGGCCACACAGCGCGGGCTGTCGCGCATGCACTCCCATGTCAGCCTGAGCGCCGAGCCCTTCTTCGCCCGCAATGGGTTTGCAGTGATAGCACGCCAGACCGTGACCGTGCGTGGTGTGCCGCTCGCCAACGCGCTGATGGTGCGCATGTTGGGGTGAGCTAAGAGTCGCACTGGGCCTTGTTCTTCGGGGAAGCCCTCACGATGTAGTTAAAGATCGGTGAGGATCTGTCGTTAGTTTTGTTGAATTCGATTCCCATAGAGGAATCACTTCATGTTCCCCAAAAACTTCGCGCGACAGATATGAAGACGCTCTCCATCAAGGCCCGGCTGGCGCTGGTGCTGTTTGTTCTGGCTGTATTCCTGGCGGGCGTCGGTGCGCTGGGGCTGGTCGGTAATCTGCGCTCCAACGCAGCGCTCAAGGAAACCTTCTCCAACAACTTGCCGTCTACACGGGCGCTGGGGCAGGCTGAGTCGAAGCTTGCGCAGGCACGCACCGCGTTGGACCGCGCGATCTTCGACACGGACTCCACCAAGAGCGCGGATTCACTGGAGCGTATCGCAGCGCAGATCAAGAACAGCGAGAAAGCGTGGAAGGACTATCTGGCCCTGCCGTTCTCGACGGCGGAAGAGGAGCGCATTGCCGGTGAGGCCGGCAAGCAGCGCACCCTGATCATCAAGGAGAGTATCGGCGGGGCCGTTGAAGCGCTGCAGCGTGGGGACAAGGATGCTGCCCGCGTACTGGCGCTGGAAAAGATCCCGACGCAGTTTCGCGCCTATGCCGAGCAGTCGGACCGCCTGAACGCGATCCAGGAGGAAGTGTCGGGCGCCGCCTACGCGGCATCGCAATCGTTCTTCAACGGACTGGTCTGGACGTTCGTGATCGTCATTGCCGTGGGCCTGGCGTTGGCGGCCGGTTGCTACTTCGTGCTCTCGCGTGCCATCTCGCGGCCGCTGGAAGACATGCTGGTGCACTTCCATGAAATCTCGGGCGGCAACCTCACGACCGACATCCGCATCCACTCGCGTGACGAGATGGGCCTGCTGATGGAAGGCCTGCAGCAGATGCAGGCCAAGCTGAAGGAAACCGTGGTGACGGTGCGCCGTGGCAGCGAGTCGATCGCCTCGGCCACGCAGCAGATTGCTGCGGGTAACACCAACCTGTCGCAGCGTACGGAAGAGCAGGCCAGCTCGCTGGAAGAGACCGCTTCCAGCATGGAAGAGTTGACCAGCATCGTGAAGCAGAACGCCGACAACGCACGTCAGGCCAGCACGCTGGCGGTGAACGCCTCCGAGATCGCCGTGCAGGGTGGTGCGGTGGTGCAAGACGTGGTGACGACCATGGGCGAGATCAGTGAGTCGTCGCGCAAGATCACCGACATCATCGCCGTGATCGAAGGCATCGCGTTCCAGACCAACATCCTCGCGCTGAATGCGGCAGTGGAAGCTGCACGTGCGGGTGAACAAGGCCGTGGCTTTGCGGTGGTGGCGGGTGAAGTGCGTACGCTGGCACAGCGCAGCGCCGGTGCCGCCAAGGAAATCAAATCGTTGATCGAAGACTCCGCCAATCGTGTGGAATCGGGTTCGAACCTGGTGACACGTGCGGGCAAGACGATGGAAGAGATCGTCGTGGCCGTGAAGCGCGTGACCGACATCATGGGCGAGATCAGCGCGGGCTCGGCCGAGCAGAGCAGCGGCATCGAGCAGATCAACGAAGCCGTGACGCAGATGGACGACGTGACCCAGCAGAACGCCGCGCTGGTTGAGCAGGCTGCCGCTGCCGCCCAGGCACTGGAAGAGCAGGCGGACGAGTTGCGCCGTGCTGTGGCGGTGTTCCGCGTAGCGATGTAACGCACCGGCATTCAAGGATTGCCCCCGGCAGCGAAGTGGCTGCCGCAGGGCTACACTGCGGGGTCGGCCTTCGGGTCGACCCCGCTTTGTTTTATGCGGTGCACTCATAACGATTATTCGGAGGTGTCATGCGTTTCCAGTGTCGTCGTGTTTCTGTCCGCGCCCTCGTGTCTGCTGCCGTATTGGCATGCAGCGCCGGGGCGATCGCCCAGACCATCCCAGCCAGCAAGCCGGCGCCCGCCGCGCTCACGCCCGAGCAGCAGCGCTATCACGACATCTACAAAGAGCTGGTCGAGATCAACACGACGCATTCGGCGGGTGACACCACCCAGGCTGCCCGTGCGATGGAGAAGCGCCTGGCCGATGCCGGCTTTGCCGCTTCCGACATGCAGGTGATCGAGCCCTTCCCGAAGAAGGGCAACCTGGTGCTGCGCTACAAGGGTACGGGAGCGAAACAGCCGGTTCTGCTGTTGGCCCATATCGACGTGGTGGAAGCCAAGCGCGACGACTGGAAGACCGACCCGTTCAAGCTGCAGGAGACCGACGGCTACTTCACCGCGCGTGGCGCCATTGACGACAAGGCGATGGCCTCGGCGTTTGTCTCGGTGCTGGGGCAGCTCAAGCAGGAAGGCTTCAAGCCCTCGCGCGACATCATCCTCGCGCTGACCACGGATGAAGAGCGCGGTGATGTGCCGAGCAACGGCGCGTACTGGATCGTCAACAACAAGCCCGAACTGGTGAAGGCCGAATTCGGCATCAACGAAGGTGGCGGTGGTGAGCTGCGCGGCGGCAAGCCGGTGCTCCATCGCATTCAAGTGGCCGAGAAGATGTACACCACCTATGAACTGGAAGTGCGCGATGTGGGTGGCCACAGCTCGGTGCCGACCAAGACGAACCCGGTGTACGCGCTGTCGGCAGCGCTGGATCGGCTGGGCGCGTATCAGTTTCCCGTCAAGCTGGCAGACGTGACGCAGACCTACTTCGCGCGCAGCGCGCCGCTGGCCTCGGGCCAACTGGCAGACGACATGCGTTCTGTCGGCACCGGCAAGCCGGATCAGGCGGCGATTGATCGCCTGTCGGCAAGCCCGTTCTACAACGCGCAGTTGCGCACCACGTGCGTCGCCACCATGGTCAACGCGGGCCATGCCGAGAACGCGTTGCCGCAATCGGCCAAGGCGACCGTCAATTGCCGCATCCTGCCGCATGACGACCCGGCCGACATCGATCGCCAGTTGAAGCAGGTGATCGGCAACGACAAGATTGCGGTGCGCTACATCAACAAGCCGCTCGCGAGCCCAGCCTCGCCGCTCAACGGCGACCTGGTGAAGACTGTTGACACGCTTACGCAGCAGATGTGGAACGTGCCTGTCATCCCGGCCATGAGCACGGGCGCTACCGACAGCCGTTTCATGCGCAATGCTGGCATCCCCATGTACGGCGTGTCGGGTTTGTTCACCGAGCCGGCTGACCTGCGCACGCACGGTCTGGATGAGCGCATCGAGATCGCGCGGCTGTATGACGGGCGCGAGTTCCTCTATCGCCTTGTCAAGCAACTGGCTGAGTAAATGCGGGTGCCGCGCCTGCGTTTTGTGGGCGCGGATTGGAGCTTACTGGCGGTGGTGGTGCGCCTCGGTTTCGTCCCCTGCCGGGACCGACTCACTTTCTTTGTCTTGCCAAAGAAAGTAAGCAAAGAAAGGCGCGCCCGATGCGGCGACAGACTCCTTGAATTTCCGTGACCGGGCGGAGAAGGAGGCAAACTCGCTGCGCTCAGACAGCCTGCTTCTTTTTTCCGACCGCTCACAAAAATTCAAGGCGCCGCATAGGGCAGGGTACGGCCAAACCGTCTGGGCGCATGTGCTCGTGGTATGGCCGTTTCAGTGCGTTGCTTAGATGAAGCCGCCGTCGGTCATGAGCGTGCGGCCGGTGATCCAGCGCGCGTCGTCCGAGGCCAGGAAGGCGATTGCGTCAGCAATGTCCTCCGGCTCCGCCAGGCGGCCCAGCGGGGTCGATTCGCGCATGCGGTCTTTCACCGCATCGGGAATCGGCGCAGTCATGTCGGTGCGCGTGAGCGCCGGTGCTACCGCGTTGACGGTGATGTTGCGCGGCCCCAGTTCGATGGCAAAGGCATGCGTGAGCCCGTCGACGGCTGCCTTGCTTGCGGCATACACCGCCAGGCCGGCTCGCGGCCGATACACCAGGCTCGACGACACATTCACGATATGTCCGCCGCGCGCCGGTATGTGCGGCAGCACCGCTTGGGTCGCGAGGATGACCGAGAGGGCATTGGTGCGGAACTGCGCGTCGAACGACGCCTGATCGATCGCGCCCACCGGTTGGCCTTCCAGGATGCCCGCGTTGTTGACGAGGATGTCGATGGCACCAAAGGTTTCGCGCACCGTGGTGACCATCGTGTTGACGGAGGCAGCGTCGGCTACGTCTGCCTGCAGGGCAATGGCTTCTGCGCCAGCCTTGCGGATGGACTCGACCACTGCATTGGCCTCGTTGCTGTTGCTGCGATAGACCACGGCCACGCGTGCGCCATCTGCGGCGAGCCGACGCGCGACGGCAGCGCCGATACCGCGTGAGCCGCCGGTGACGATGGCCGTCCGGCCGGTCAGACGCAGGGCTGAGGGGGAGTGGGTTTGCGACATGGTGTTCTCCTGAAAGGGGCGATGTTTCGGGAGAACAGGTTACGAACTGGCCGGCTGGCGCGCAGCCGGCTTGGCAGCGACGCGGCGTTCCAGCATTGGAACGACCGAGGGCCGAGGTGGGCAATCAGCCTTGCTGGCGCTTGCGGTACTCCGCCACCTTGTGTCGGTTGCCGCAGACGGCCATGCTGCACCAGCGTCGCTTGTGCGACTTGGTGCGGTCGTAGAACCACAGCGTGCATTCCGGGTGTTCGCACACGCGTACGAGTTGGAAATCGCCTTCCGCCAGCAGGTGTGCAGCAGCTTCGGCCAGTGGCGCGAGGCGCTGCTCGACGGAATCGGTCGGGCGCAGGCGGTCTACCCGCGGGGTGTCGCCATCCCATACCAATACGGGGTGGCTGGGGGCTTGCCGCAGGAAGACGTTGAGCGCATCCGCGCTGGCAGGGCGGCCGGCCTTGCGTGCTTCCACCAGTGTGCGGATCACCTCGCGCAGATGCCGCGCCACCGCCAGCAGCACGCCGGGCGGGTAGCTGCCAGCCAGCGGCTGCGCCAACCAGCCGGCGCGGACAAGCCAGTCAGAGACATCCTCATCGGTTTGCCAGAAGTCGTGCGACTGGCCGTCAACGTTGGCGGTGGTGTTGAGCATGTCGAGCACCGGGTGGTCGGCGATCAGCATGGGTGCGTCAGGCGATGCGGCGGCGGGCGAGGACATAAGGAACCTTTAGGATCAACGCTTGAATTGTAACCGGATGGATGGATTATTCTAGTTACGTTGAAGGGGGCGTTGCCGCCGTCGGAATTCGGCGCAAAGGCGGCCGCATTACCATGTCTCCATCCAAGACCCTTGCCGGAGATGATCATGAGCGCATGGCCTGATGCCCGCGTGCTGGAACTGTTCAACATTGAGGTGCCGATCGTGCTGGGGCCGATGGCAGGCGTGGGTGGTGCTGAGCTGGCGATTGCCGTGGCGCGCGGGGGCGGCCTGGGTTCAATCCCCTGCGCGATGCTGAGCGCAGACCAGGTACGCCAGCAGGTCGAGCAGTTTCGCGCGGCCGTGCGCGGCCCGATCAATCTGAACTTCTTCTGCCACACGCCGCCGCAACCCGACCCGGAGCGTGAAGCCAAGTGGCGTGCGCACCTGGCGCCGTACTACGCGGAGCTTGGTATTGACCTGAACACGCAGGCGCCGGCCGTCAACCGCGCACCGTTTGACGAGGCCACCTGCGCACTGGTGGAAGCGATCAAGCCTGAGGTGGTGAGCTTCCACTTCGGCCTGCCGGCGCCAGAACTGCAGGCGCGTGTGAAAGCCACCGGTGCGAAGGTCATCGCTGCCGCCACCACCGTGGAAGAGGCGTGCTGGCTGGAGGCACGCGGCGTGGACGCTATCATCGCCATGGGCAACGAGGCAGGCGGGCACCGTGGCATGTTCCTCACCACGTCCATCGAATCGCAGGTCGGTACGTTTGCACTGGTGCCGCAGGTGGCCGATGCGGTACGTGTGCCCGTGATTGCGGCTGGCGGCATTGGCGATGCACGAGGCGTGGTGGCGGCACTCGCCTTGGGCGCATCGGCAGTGCAAATCGGCACGGCCTACATGCTCTCGCCGGAGGCGAAGACGTCTGCCATCCATCGTGCCGCGCTCAAGCGAGCGACCGATGCGGATACCGCGCTCACCAACCTGTTCACCGGCCGCCCGGCGCGTGGCATCGTCAACCGGCTGATGCGTGAGATCGGCCCGATGAGCGCATTTGCGCCGGCCTTCCCGACGGCCGGTGGTTCGCTAGCACCGCTGCGCGCCAAGACCGAGCCGACAGGCTCGGGGGATTTCATCAACCTGTGGTCGGGCCAGGGCGCCCAACTGGCCACGGAAGACTCCGCCGAAGTCATCACGCGCCGCATTGCCGCGCAGGCGCTTGAGCGGCTCACCTGAGTTTTTCTGAGGCATCCATCCCCACGCGGGCACGCCACACGGCGTGCCCGTTTTGTTTTGCATCACAGATCGGGATGTGAACGATGGGAAAATTTCATGTAACTTGAAAAACGTATTTTCAATGGTTACTATGAGCTCCGGTGCCGTTCCCCGAAATCTCACCAGGAGCCCTGTCATGAACGCCCCAGTCCAGCCAGCCCATCTCGTTGCGGATGCCTATGCCCCGATCGCTGTTCGTCATCGCGCGGTAGAGGTCGAGGGTGCCCGCGTGTTCTATCGCGAGGCCGGCCCGGCCGATGCGCCCACCGTGTTGCTATTGCACGGCTTCCCAAGTGCTTCGCACATGTTCCGAGACCTGATTCCGCAACTGGCAGGGCGCTATCACGTAGTGGCGCCGGACCTGCCCGGCTTTGGGTTGACGCAAGTACCGGAGGGCTTCCGCTACACCTTCGATAACCTTGCGCACGTGGTGGACGGCTTCACGCAGGCGGTCGGCCTGTCGCGCTACGCGATCTACGTGTTCGACTACGGTGCGCCGGTCGGCTGGCGTCTGGCGATGGCGCATCCGGAGCGGATCACGGCCATCGTCACGCAGAACGGCAATGGTTACGAAGAAGGCTTGGGGGAGGGCCCGTGGGCGCCGATCAAGGCTTACTGGGCCAATCCGGACGAAGCGCATCGCCGGGAGCTGCACGCGCTGGTGTCCGATGAGATGACGCAATGGCAGTACCTGAACGGCGTGCCTGACCCGACACGCGTGGCGCCGGATGGTTACCTGCTGGACCAATATTTCCTGAGCCGCGCGGGCCAGCTCGACATCCAGATGGACCTCTTCCTGGACTACGCGAGCAACGTGGCGCTGTATCCGGCGCTGCATGCGTACTTCCGCACGCACCGTCCGCCGCTGCTGGCAGTGTGGGGGCGCAATGACACCATCTTCATTCCGCCTGGTGCGGAGGCCTTCAAGCGCGACTTGCCGGATGCGGAGGTGCACTTTGTCGACAGCGGTCACTTTGCGCTGGAGACGCACCACGAGGAAATCGGTGCACGCATGCTGGACTTCCTCGACCGCGTGGTGAAGTGAGCGGCGGCCTCAGGCGAGCGGTTGCATGGTGGCTTCGGCGGCGAAGCGCTCGCGCAGGAACGCCACCAGCGCCTTGACCGAGGGCGACACGCCGGCGCGCGACGGATAGAGCGCGTGCAGGTCTGCCGGCTCGGCTGTCCAGCCCGGCAGCACCGTGCGCAGCCGGCCGCTGCCAAGCGCGGCGTGGCAGCAGTGCAGCGGCAGGATGGCCAGACCGAGCCCGGCGATGGCCGCTTCACGCAGGGCGATGATGTTGTCTGCAGCAAAGCGCGGGCGGATAGGCAACACCAGCCGATGCCCGCGCGCGTCATGCAGAACCCAATCGCGGCTGCGCGTGAGCGTGCCCTGACCGAGGCATGGCTGGTCTTCAAGATCGGCGGGCGTGTCGGGCTCGCCCAACCGGGCAATCAACGCCGGGCTAGCGACCAGCACACGCGGTGAAACCGCCAGATGCCGCGCCACCACATCGCGCGAAGGCAACGGACCGGTCGCCGCGCGAATCGCGACATCAATGCGCTGCTCAATCAGATCGACATAGGTGTTCGAGAGGTCCAGCTCAATGCGCAGCTTCGGGTGGGTATCGGCAAACTCGGCCAGCCAGCCCGCGAGCAACGTTTCAGCCAGCAGCGGTGAGGTGCCCACGCGCAATACCCCAGCAGGCTCGCTGCGTGCGGCACCCGCCAGCGCTTCGATGGCGGCTGACGCATCGGCCATGTCGCGCGCATGCCGGTACACCGCCTCGCCCACCGGCGTGACCGACACGCGATGGCTTGAGCGCTGCAGCAGGCGCGTGCCGAGCTGCGTTTCCAGTTCGGCAATGCGGCGGCTCAGGCGCGATTTGGGAATGCCCGTGGCGCGCTCGGCGGCAGAAAAGCCACCGGCTTCCACCACGCGTGTGAAGAGATACAGATCGTCGAAGCGCTTCATGTTGGGGTGGCGTTGCGGTCGAACCGCATTGAAGCACAGGACGGCCCGGCCACGGGTGGCAGGCCGGGGTTGTACAGTGTCAACTTGGCCGGCAGACGTGGCTGGAAATCCCGCATAGACCGGATGGAGTCTCGCAAGCCTGCACCGCTGGTGTGGGCCTGAATACAAGGAGAAGGCATGGATAAGCAAGGCAGGCAAACGCTGGGGATGTCCAGCGAACGGCTCGAACGGCTCGAACGCTTTATCGATGACGCCTACGTTGCGACCGGCAAACTGCCCGGCGCCCTGGTCCAGGTGTGGCGACGTGGCGAGTTGGCCTTGAACTCCGTGCTGGGCATGGCTGACCGCGAGCGGCAGGTGCCGCTGACCCAGGATTCGATCTTCCGCATCTATTCGATGACCAAGCCCGTCACGTCGGTGGCGCTCATGATGCTGGTCGAGCAATGCAAGGTCGCACTGGATGATCCGGTCAGCAAGTACATCCCGGCATGGGCGAATCTGGGCGTGTATGCCGGAGGCCTCATGGAGAGCTTCCAGACACGGCCTGTCACACGCCCGATGCTGGTGGTCGATCTGCTGCGTCACACCTCCGGCCTGACCTATGGCTTTCATCAGAACACCAATGTCGATGCGGCGTATCGCCGGTTGAAGCTGGGCGACATCGCGACCAACGGCACGCTCGATGACATGATCGAGAAGCTGGCCGGCGTGCCGCTGGAGTTCTCGCCGGGCGAGGCGTGGAACTACTCCGTCTCCACCGACGTGCTGGGCTATCTCGTTGGCAAGATCAGCGGGGTGCCGTTCGAGACCTTTCTGAAAGATCGCATATTCGACCCGCTGGGCATGGTCGACACCGCCTTCCATGTGCCGGAAGAGAAGGCATCGCGCTTCTGCGCCTGCTATGCCGTCGGGGCGCTCGGCTCGACGGTGGTGTCAGACCGACCGGCCCTGCAGGACGACCCGCGCACCAGCCCTTACCTGAAGCCGCCCAGCTTTGTTTCGGGCGGTGGCGGTCTGGTGTCCACCGCCGCTGACTACTTGCGCTTTGCGCGCATGCTGCTGCAAGGCGGCGAGCTGGATGGAGTGCGCCTGCTGGGGCCGAAGACATTGGCGCTGATGACCGCCAACCACCTGCCGGGTGGGGCCAGCATATCGACCATGTCGCCGCGCTCGATGTTCAGTGAGGCCGCCTATGACGGCGTCGGATTCGGGCTGGGCTTCGCCACGACGGTCGCGCCATCGGCCACGTTGATTCCCGGCAGTTCCGGTGACTTCTTCTGGGGCGGCGCGGCCGGCACCTTCTTCTGGGTCGACCCGCAGGAGGACCTGATCGGCCTGTTCCTGACGCAGGTCCTGCCGTCGTCCGCCTACCCGGTGCGCCGGCAGTTGCGCACGCTGGTCTATAGCGCGATCACCGAGGTGGGTGGCACCGCACGTTGAGCATCCGGGCGGCGGCGCATTCCACGCCGCCGCCCATCATCGAACATCACACGTCAAACCGAACACCCTGTGCCAGCGGCAGTGCGCCGCTGTAGTTGATGGTGTTGGTGGCACGGCGCATGTAACCCTTCCACGCGTCGGAGCCGGACTCTCGGCCGCCGCCCGTTTCCTTCTCGCCACCGAATGCGCCGCCGATCTCGGCGCCCGACGTGCCGATGTTGACGTTGGCGATACCGCAGTCGCTGCCCGCGGACGACATGAAGCGCTCGGCATCGCCCAGGCTGCCGGTGAAGATGGCCGACGACAGGCCTTGCGGCACGTTGTTCTGGATGGCAATGGCCTCTTCGGTATCACCGTCGTACACCACGACATAGAGGATGGGCGCGAAGGTTTCGCTTTCCATCACCTTCGTCGGCTTGGGCATCTTGACCAGCGCTGGGCGCACGTACCAGGCATCTGCGCCCAGGTCTTCACGCAGGCGCTCGCCGCCCAGTACGGTGCCGCCTTCAGCGCGTGCCTGCGCCAGCGCCTGTTGCATGGCATCGAATGCAGCCCCGTCGATCAGTGGCCCGACCAGCGTGCCATCGGCTAGCGGGTCGCCAATCGCAATGCTTTGGTAGATCTTTTCCAGACGGGCCAGAAGCGTGTCCGCCACCGAGCGGTGCACGATCAGGCGACGCAATGACGTGCAGCGCTGGCCCGCTGTACCCACGGCCGCGAACGTGATCGCGCGGGCCGCCAGTTCCAGGTCGGCCGAGGGCGTGACGATCATTGCGTTGTTGCCGCCCAGTTCCAGAATCGAACGGCCGAAACGTTCCGCCACCTTCACACCGACCTGACGGCCCATGCGCGTGGAACCCGTAGCGCTGACCACCGGCACCAGGTGGCTGGCCACCAGTGCCTCGCCGACGTCGCGCCCGCCGATCAGCAGTTGGCTCAGCCCCGCAGGGATGGCGCCCGGCTTCTCCGCATTGAACGCATCGACCACTTGCTGCATCAGGTGCTGGCAGGCAATCGCGGTCAGCGGTGTCTTTTCCGACGGCTTCCAGACGATGGCGTTGCCGCACACCAGCGCCAGCGCCGCGTTCCACGACCACACCGCCACCGGAAAGTTGAACGCCGAGATGATCCCTACCACCCCCATCGGATGCCAGGTTTCCATCATGCGATGGCCGGGCCGCTCGCTGGCGATGGTCAGGCCATGCAATTGCCGCGACAGGCCCACGGCAAAGTCGCAGATGTCGATCATCTCCTGGACTTCGCCCAGGCCTTCGGAGGTGATCTTGCCGGCCTCCAGCGACACCAGTTCGCCCAGGGCAGCCTTGTGCGTGCGCAGTACTTCGCCCAGGCGGCGCACCAGTTCGCCGCGCACCGGCGCGGGCACGGTGCGCCACGTCAGATACGCCTGATGTGCGCTCTGGATAGCGGCCTCCGCCTGACTGGCGGTATGCGATTTCACGGTCGCCAAGACGGCGCCATCGCGCGGGGCTCGGCTTGTCCAGTCCGCACCCTCGTAGGCCTGCAAATCCAGGCCCAGGGCGTTCAGTACCGCTTGCAATCGTGTTCGGGAATCTGACATCGCGAATCCTTACCGTTCTCTCATGTTCAATCGAAAAAGCCGTTCGGTTGCCGAGGTGCTTAGCGCTCGACAACGCGGTTCCAGCGCTTGCTCCATTCCGGGCGCTCGGCGTTGATCACGTCCCAGTCCAGGGCAACGGCCGTCTTGAGGATGTTGTTCATGCGCGCCTGGTCTTCAGCCGCTTTGCCCTTGAGCGGGGCCTTGGGGTTGACCGGGTTGTAGGAGCCGTTTTCCATGGCGAGCGCCTGTGCTTCGGGGCTGATCAGGTAGTCCGAGAGCTTTTGCGCAAGTTCGGCATCCGGGTTGTTGGCCAGCACGCACTGTGCGGTCAGCAGCACGACCGCACCTTCCTTGGGCGCAACGAATTCCATCGGGATGCCCTTGGATTTCATCAGCTCCACCTGCGTGAGCGTGTAGGGGAACAGCGCCGCATCGCCCGCCTGCATCATCTCCACCACCTTCGACGAGTTGGGGATGTACTCAACCACGTTCGGGCCGATGGTGGTCGGCCACGCCTTGAATGCCGGGTCGACATTCTTCTCGGTGCCGCCCTTGAGGCGGTTGAACATCAGGAAGGCGTCGAGCCCGAACGACGAAGCCGGCATGGATTGCACGACCACCTTGCCCTTGTACTTCGGGTCGGCCAGATCCCCCCACGAGGTGGGCGGTGCCCAGCCCTTGTCGGCAAAGATCTTGGTGCTGTAGGCCAAGCCAGTCAGCCCCATCGACAGGCCCACTGCGTAATCGCCCTTCAGGTGGGCAATGGCAGGCACAGCCGACAGGTTGGCCGAGGGCTTGAGCTTTTCGCACAAGCCCATGCCGATGGCGCGGAACATGACACCGTCGTCCAGCGTCATCACGTGCATCTGCGCTTTGCCCTTGGTGGCCTGGGCTTTGGCGAGGATGTCGGTCGAGGTGCCGGGCACGACCACGACCTTGACGTTGTTGGCCTTCTCGAACGGCGGGAACACGAACTGCGTGTAGGTGCGCTCCATGTTGCCGCCGTTCATGCCGATGTACAGCGTCTTGGTTTCGGCGTGGGCGGTGCCAGCGGCAAGCAGCGCGGCACCGGCCGCCGCTGCAATGAAGGACGTGAATGACGTGTGTGCGGGTTTCACAAGCATGGTGGTCTCCTGGGGCATCAGTGCATCGAGTGCATCAAGCAGCGGGTTGCAGAAAGCGGTGGATGGAAAAGGGTTCGATGGGCGTGCTGGTGCAGCCTTCGGCGATCAATTCGGCCATGACGTCGCCCACGCCCGGCCCGAGCTGGAAGCCGGCACCGGCAAAGCCGAAGGCATGGAACAGGCCTGGGCGGCGGGCGCTGGCGCCAATCACGGGTTGGTCGTCGGGAAGGTTGCCTTCCGTACCGCTCCAGGTGCGGATGATGTGGGCACCCTTGAGTTGCGGCAGCAGGGCGGCCAGTTGCGGCAACTGGCGCAGGATGGCCACGTGCGACGAGCGTGCGCGCTGATCGTCCAGCACGTAGCCACGCCCGCCGCCGAACACCACGTTGCCGCGCCGCACCTGCCGGCAGTAGATGCCGCCGCCTTCCACGCCCAGACTCCAGGGCAGGAAGAAGGGCAGCGGCTCGGTCACGCCCATGGTGGGCGGGATGGTGAACATGGGCACCGGCTCGCCCCATTGCGCCGCAAACTGCGCGGCCCACGCACCGGCGCAGTTGACCACGGCGGGTGCCTTGATCTGCAGGTCCCGGTCATGCTGGCGTGCATGGATGACGAAGCGCGCGCCATCGTGCTCGACCGATTGCACCGGCGCGTGTTCGCGCACATCGGCGCCGGCAGCCTGCGCGGCACGGGCAAACGCGGGGGACAGCAGGCGCGGATTGGCTTGCCCATCTTCCGGACACAGCGAGCCGCCGACGACCTGGTCGCCGCCCATCGGAAAATACTTCTGCAGCGCAGCCCGGCCCTCAATGAGCTGCAAGCCAAGGCCGTAGCCCTGGCTGCGCTCGGCGTAACTGGCCAGCGATTCCATGTCGGCTACGCTCCGGGCGATCTTGAAGTGCCCACTGCGCTCGTACTCGGCCTCGGTGCCGATCAGCTCGGTCAGGCGGCCCCAGATCTGGTGCGAACGCTGGGCCAGTGGCAACTGCTCGATGAAGCGCCCCTGGCGCCGCACGCCGCCAAAGTTGACGCCGCTGGAGCGCGAGCCGCACAGGTCACGCTCGAGCAGTGTGACGGTCAACCCGCGCCTCCGCAGGAACAGTGCCGTGGCGCTGCCCATGATGCCGCCGCCGATGATGGCCACGTCGCATGCGAGTTGCTCACGCAAGGTGGTTCTCCTGTTCGGTTGTCTCGGTCGCCTCGGTCACATCCAGCGGCAGCGGTTTGATCGGCGCTTGCGCGCGCAGACGGCCCACCTGTTCCAGTGGAACGGACTGCACGTGCGCAAGAATCTCCGCTGCCGCCGCGCCGCACATGCGGCCCTGGCAACGGCCCATGCCGACCCTGCACAGCGCCTTGAGGCGGTTCAGTTCACGCGCATTGCATTCGGTTGCCGTCTGGCGCAGCGTGCCGACGGTGACGTTCTCGCAGCGGCACACCACCAGATCGTCGCTGGCGTGCGCGGCCCAGTCGTCGGGGAACGGGAAGGCGATCTCCAACGCGTGGCGGAATCGTTCGACCTTCTGCAGCCGTTGATGCAATTGCGGCAGGCGATTGGCGTCGATGGGGATCTGACGATCCTGCAACAGGGCTAGCGCTGCCAGTTCGCCCGAGAGCTCGGCTGCATCCGCGCCCATGATGCCCGCGCCATCGCCCGCCAGATACACGCCTGCGACGGAGCTGCGCCGCAGGGCATCGATGCGCGGCACGTGGCAGCGGTGCAGGGTGGAGAACTCGAACGCGCAGCCAAGCAGATCGGCGAGTTGTGTTTCGGGCCGCAGCGCGTAACCCATGCCGACGGCAGAGCAGGCGGTGCGCTGTTCACGGCCCGCGCTGTCTTGCCACACGAGTTGTTCCACTGCCGAATTGTCCTCAGCGCCTTCAGCACGCAACAGTCGCACGCCGTGGTGCACCGGCACACCGTGCAGCTTGAGCTGGGCGACCAGCGCCATGCCTTTGGCCATCACGGCAGGCTGGCCCAGCATGGCCGGTGCAGCCTTGTAGCGCGCGGATGCCGGTGCGGTGTCGAGTACCGCCACCACCTTCGCGCCCGCCTTAGCGTATTGGCTGGCCACCAGATAGAGCAGGGGGCCGGTGCCGGCAAACACAACGGCATCGCCAATCGCACACCCTTGGTATTTGAGCGCGACCTGCGCGCCGCCCAGTGTGTAGACGCCTGGCAGCGTCCAGCCTGGGATGGGCAGCACGCGGTCGGTGGCGCCGGTGGCGACGATCACATCGCGCCAGGGCAGGCTGCTGATCTCGCGCGTGGGCACGTGCAGCAGATCGAGCAGATCGGGCTGCGCGTTCCACACCAGGGTCTGCGGGTGGTAGTCGAGCTGCGGCCGGATACGGTCGAAGGTGGCATGCACAGCTTGCGCGCGTTCGGCCTCGGTGCCGTACAGCTCGGCGGCGGTGCGGCCAAAGCCATCGGGTTGGCGTCGGTAGATCTGGCCGCCGGCACGCGGGGCTTCGTCCAGCACGATCGGCTTGAGGCCGTGCGCCAGCAAGGTCTCGGCCGCGCGCACGCCTGCGGGCCCGGCACCGATGATGACGGGCGGCAGATCCTGCTGCGCCTGACGCTGCAGTGTGGAAGCAGCCTGCACCGTAGTTGTCACCATCACGCGGCTCCTTCGGTGCCAGCCGGCTGCGTGCAGATATGCATGCCGGGCTCGATCATGGTCTGGCAGGCGCGCAGTGATTGGCCATCCGCCAGGCGCACCCAGCAGTCCTGACAGGCGCCCATCATGCAGAAGCCGGCGCGCGGCTGCTGGCTGAATTCGTTGATGCGCAATTGGCGCGTGTGCGTAAGCACTGCCGTCAGCACGGTATCGCCTGCCAGGGCTTCAGCGGGCTGGCCATCGAGTACGAACGCCACCGTGGGGCGGTTCCGCTCTTTGAGGCGCTGGAGTTGCGCGAGAGCAGAGGGCTTTGCAGGAGCAATCATCGTGGTCTCTGTCTCAATGCTTGCCGATCAGAATGCGGTCCAGGCCATAGACCTTGTCCAGCAGCAGCATCAGCGCCAGCGTGAGGAAGACGATCAGCGCCGAGACGGCGGCCATCATTGGGTCGAGCGATTCGGTGGCGTACATGTACATGCGCACCGGCAGCGTGACGGTGGCAGGCGACACGACGAAGATGGACATGGTCAGCTCATCAAAGCTGTTGATGAAGGCCAGCAGCCACCCGCCCGTGATACCCGGCAGGATCATCGGCAGCGTCATGCGGCGGAACACCGTGAAGCTGCTGGCGCCCAGCGAGTAGGCCGCGTGCTCCACCGAATGGTCAAAGCCGACGAGCGCCGCCATCACGAGCCGCATCGTGTACGGCGTGACGATCAACGCGTGCGCGAAGATCAGCCAGCCGAAGCTGCCTTGCCCACCCACCAGCGAGAACATGCGCAACAGCGCCACGCCCAGCACGAGGTGCGGAATGATCAGCGGCGACAGAAACACGCCCTGCAGATACTGCAAGCCCGGCGCCCGATAGCGGACGATGGCCATGGCCGCCGGCACCGCCAGCGCGGTAGACAGCGTGGCCGCTGCCAACCCCAGCCACAGGCTGTTCCAGAACGACTGCACGAAATCCGGGTGATGTACCACCTGATCAAACCAGCGCAGCGAGAAGTGGCTGGTGGGCAGCGTGAGCGTTTCCTCGGGCGTGAAGGCGACGATGCACACGATCACCAGCGGCGCCAGCATGAAGGTGATGACGAGCGCGTTGAAGATGAGCGCGAGCGGTCCGTTCTTTTGCATGTGCGCTCCTTCAACCCAGCGTCTTCTTGTAGCGGCCTTCGATCATGCGATTCCAGCCCAGCATGATGATCAGGTTGGCCGCCAGCAGGATTAGCGCAATGGCCGCGCCCAGCGGCCAGTTGAGTTCATTCAGGTATTCGTCGTAGATGAGCGTGGCGACCATCTTCACGCGGCGCCCGCCCAGCAGGCCCGGAATGGCGAACGAGCTGGCCGACAGACCGAACACGATCAGGCTGCCCGACAGAATGCCCGGCATGACCTGCGGCAGCACCACGCGGCGCAAGGTGGTGAAGTGCGAGGCGGACAGCGAGAGCGCGGCGTTCTCCACCCACGGGTCGAGCTTCTGCAGCGACGTCCACACCGGGATCACCATGAACGGCAGCATCACGTGCACCAGCGCAATCACCACGGCCGTCTCGTTGTACAGCAGCTTGACCGAGCCGATGCCGATGGCCTTGAACGCGGCGTTGATCAAGCCTTCGGGCCCGAGCAGCATGCTCCAGCCGAATGCGCGCACCACCACCGAAATCAGCAGCGGCGCCAGGATCACGAGCAGAAAGATCGAGCGCCAGGGTTTGCGCATCCGGCTCAGGATGTAGGCCTCGGGCGCGCCGATCAGGATGCACACCAGCGTCACCAGCGCCGAGACGCGCAGCGTGCGCCAGAAGATTTCGTAGTAGTACGGGTCCTGCACCACGTGCAGGTAGTGCGCGAACGTGAAGGTGCCCGGGATTGGCCCTTTGTCCGCATCGAAGACGTTGAAGGACAGGATCACGCTCAACGCTAGCGGCACGAACAGCATCACGGCGAACAGGGCCAGCGCGGGGCCGGTCATGCTCCATGGCGCCCAGGTTGGTCGTCGGCTCATGCCGCCTCCCCAGTACCGATTACGCGCACGTAGCGGTCCTGCCAATCCACACCCACGGTCTGGCCCACGTCGCAGGGCGCGGCGCCGTCGTTGACGGCCGACACCAGCATCGCGCCCAGCGGCGTGTCGACGGTGTACATCCACTGATTGCCGAGGAAGAAGCGCTCGGTCACGCGGCCTTCGCAGCGGCCGGAGCCGTCGGCGGTGCACGTCATCTTCTCGGGGCGCAGCGCCAGCACGACCTTGGTGCCCACGGACGCGCCCGGCGGCAGTGCCACCTGAACGGACCCGACAGCGGCACACACCTCGCCATCGTTGCCGGACACCACCGAGGCATGCAGCAGATTGGCCTTGCCGACAAACGTGGAGATGAACGCGTTGCGCGGGTGCTCGTACACCGCCAGCGGCGTATCCACCTGGGTGATGCGCCCCGCTTCCATGACGACTACGCGGTCGCTGATCGACATGGCTTCGGCCTGATCGTGCGTGACCATGATGGTGGTCGTGCCGACCTTGCGCTGGATCTCGCGCAGCTCGAACTGCATCTCTTCGCGCAGCTTGGCGTCGAGGTTGGACAGCGGCTCGTCCAGCAGCAACACCGGCGGCTTGATGACCAGTGCACGTGCCAGGGCCACGCGCTGGCGCTGCCCGCCGGACAGTTCGCGCGGGTAGCGGTCAACGTGCTTGTCCAGATGCACGAGCGCCAGCGCCTGCATGGCGCGCTCGCGGCGTTCCGCTGCAGGGCACTTGCGCATCTCCAGGCCGAATTCCACGTTTTCGCGCACCGTCATGTGCGGGAACAGTGCGTAGGTCTGGAACACGATCCCCAGGCCGCGCGCGTTGGCGCGGGTGCGGGTGATGTTCTTGCCGTCCAGCTCGATCGTGCCTTCGGATACCTCGGCAAAACCCGCAATCATCTGCAGGGTCGTGGTCTTGCCGCAGCCCGACGGGCCCAGCAGCGAGACAAATTCGCCCTTGTGGACGTCCAGGCAAAAGTCTTGAACCACCCGGAGGTCGCCGTACTGCTTGGAGACATGGTTGAGGCGCAGAAAGCTCATCGGACATCCTTTGCGACTGGGGGCGTCGCCAGACTTCGGTATCTGAACAATATGGATATGCTATTGCAACATGCGTGCCAAAACATCGTCTTAACCTAGGTGTATACGCTGTAGTTGGAATATTTCTCGTATTTATTCCGATCAACGGAATACAATCGATCAAGCAAATTCACTCCATTCCAGCTTCATGTCCTTCGATTCCGACGACGATGCGCATCAGCGCAGCGCCATGCACCGCACCTTCCAGATCCTGCGCACCATCGCGGAGCAGCAGCACCAAGGTGTGCGTGTTACGTACCTGGCCAAGACACTGGGCATGACCCCCGCTACGACGCACCGTCTGCTGCAGGGCCTGATGCAGGAAGGCATGGTCGAGCAGGATCAGCAGAACAAGCTCTATCGGCTCAGCCTGGACTTGTTCTGCTTGGCGGCCCAGGCGGGCGCGGTGAACGATCTGCGCTCCGTGGCGCGGCCGGCCCTGCTGCGCCTGAATGCCAGCCTGGGCGACACGGTGTTGCTGTTGGTGCGTTCGGGTTTTGATGCGGTGTGCCTCGACCGCGTGGAGGGGCAGTACCCCATCCGCACTTTCACGGGCGACGTGGGCGGCCGGGTGGAACTGGGCGTGGGCCAGGGGGCACTGGTGATCCTGGCGCACCTGCCCGAGGCCGAGCAGGAGGAGGTGCTGCGCTACAACCTGCCACGCATCCGGCACTACAGCGTGTATGACGAGGTCTACCTGCGCTCCGAGGTCAGGAAAGCCCGCGAACAGGGCTACAGCGCCAAGACGGACGGGCTGCTCGAAGGCAATGCCGGCATAGCGGTGCCGGTGTTCGACCGCAATGGCAACGTGGTTGCTGCGCTGTCGGTCGGCACGCTCGCCAACCGTCTGAGCGCAGACCGCCTGCCCATCGTGTACGACATCCTGCTGCGCGAGGCCAACCGACTGTCCACGCTGATCAACCCGTTTGATCCGACGCTGCGGCGCCCCATGCATTCCATGGCCGTGAGCGATACCTATCGCGCCATCTGATCTGGCGAGCGTGCTGGGTCTATGCGAGCACGCGGCCCGGGTTCATCAGGCCCTGCGGGTCGAGCGCTTGTTTGATGGTGCGCATCAACTGCAGGGCCACCGGTGTTTTGTAGTGGGGAAGGTGGTCGCGCTTGAGCGTGCCAATGCCGTGCTCTGCAGAGATCGAACCACCAAAGCGGTGGACGGACTGGTACACCGCATCCCCAATCGCAGCCTCATGCGCGGCAACGAACGCCGCCGCATCTGCACCCACCGGCGCCTGGACGTTGTAGTGCAGGTTCCCATCGCCCAGGTGCCCGAAGTTGATCAGGCGCAGCCCCGGCACCAGCGCGAGTAGCTGCGCGTCGGTCTGCGCCACAAACTCGGGGATGCGTGAGATCGGCACCGACACGTCGTGCTTGATGTTGCGCCCCTCGGCTGCCTGCGCCAGGGTGATGCTCTCGCGGATGTGCCACAGGTCATGCGCCTGGCGGATGTTCTCCGCGATGATGGCGTCGGTCACGATGCCGTCTTCCATCGCGGTCTCTAGCAGGTGTTCAAACTGCGCCCTGGCGTGCGCTTCGGATTCGCTGTCGGACGCTTCCAGCAAGACGCACCACGGCGTCTCACGCCACATCGGCACACGCAGATGCGGGTAGTGCGTGTCAACCAGCCTGAGCCCTTCCTGCCCCATGACTTCAAAGCCCGTGAGCGCGGCCGACAGATGCCGATGCGACAAGGCCAGCAACGCTGTGGCCGCCTCCAGCGAAGGCACGGCCGCCCACGCCGTCAATTGCGCGGCGGGTTGCGGATACAGGCGCAGCGTGGCCGCCGTGATGATGCCCAGCGTGCCTTCGCTGCCGATGAACAGGTTGCGCAGGTCGTAGCCGGTATTGTCCTTGCGCAGGCCTTGCAGGCTCTCCAGGATTTGCCCGTCAGGCAGCACGACTTCCAGCCCCAGGCACAACTCGCGCGCATTGCCGTAGCGCACCACCTGCGTGCCGCCGGCATTGGTCGCCAGGTTGCCGCCGATGGTGCAACTGCCTTCCGCACCCAGGCTCAGCGGGAAGAGCAGGCCCGCCTCGTGCACCACTTCCTGAAGCGACTGGAGCACGCAGCCGGCCTCCACCGTGACCGTCATGTTGGCGGCGTCAATGGCGCGCACGGTCTGCATGCGGCGCAGGCTCAGGACGATCTGTTCGCCGCTGGCATCGGGCACCGAGCCTTCCACCAGGCCGGTGTTGCCGCCCTGAGGCACGATCGACACGCCGGCTTGGGCGCATGCGCGCACAACGTTGGCCACTTCCGCCGTGCTGCAGGGGCGCACCACGCATAGCGCCTTGCCGTGCAGGCGCTGGCGCCAATCGGATTCGTATTCGGCGCAGGCGTCGCCGGTCAGGACATGGGCGGCGCCCACGATGCCGAGCAAGGTGGAGATCAGGTTGTCGGGTGTCATGGCAACAGCGATGAAGGTTGTCTGCCCAAGGGCAATATCAGGCAATGTCAGCGCATGGCCAGCGCCACGGCCGCAGCCAGACGCTGCACGGCCTGCTCGATCTGCGGCACCTCGGGCGCGGCGAATGACAGGCGCATCGTGTGGAGCTGTGCGTTGTCCGGATAGAACGCCTTGCCGGGCACATACAGCACCTGCTGCGACACGGCGGCATCAAACAGCGCTTGCGGGTCGATGGCCTGCGCGAACGTCGCCCAGACGAACATGCCGCCCGCCGGCGCCGCGCAATGCACGTGGCCATCGAGTTGCGTGGCGATGCCTTGCACCAAGGCCTGCATGCGCCGCTGATATTCAATGCGGGCGCGCTGCACCGTGGCCGGATAGCGCCCGCTTTCCAGGTAGCGGGCTGCCACCATCTGCGCCAGTGGAGAGGTGCACAGATCCACCGTCTGTTTGGCGATGGTGCAGCGGCGCAGCAGGCTGCTGTCGGCCAGCATCCAGCCGATCCGCAGCGCAGGGGCGACGGTCTTGGATAGGCTGGAGAGGTACACCACCGGATTCACACCGCCTGCAGACAACCGGTCGCCCACCGTGCGCAGCGTTGGAGGCATGGGCGGCGTGTTGCCGTTCTCCATGTCCGGGGCGTTGAAGCGCAGTTCGCCGTAGGGATCGTCTTCCACCACCCAGAAGCCGTGCGTACAGGCGAGTTGCACCAGCGCTTCGCGCCGCTCGGCGGAGAGCAGCGTGCCGCGCGGGTTGGAGAAGTTCGGCACCGTGTAGAGCAGCTTGGGGCGCTGCGCGGCGGGCGACTGGCGTAACAGCTCGGCCAGCGCATCGGTTTGCAGGCCGTGGTCATCCATCGGCACGGGCACGATGCGCGCTTGCGCCAGGCGCAAGGCTTGCAGCGTGGCGGGGTAGGCCGGCACTTCCACCAGCACCGTATCCCCCGGTTCGATCAGCACGCGGACCAGCAGGTCAAATGCTTGCTGCGAGCCTGTGGTCACCATCATCTGTTCGGCACTGGCTTGAATGCCGCGCTCACGCATCAATGCAGCGAGTGCGGTGCGAAGAACCGGCAGCCCTTCGGTGGCGCCGTACTGCAGGGTCTGCGCATCGCCCGCCATGGCTTGGGCGGCGGCCTGCGCCAGCCCTTCCGCGTCAAACAGGCTGGGCGACGGATAGCCACCCGCCAGAGAGATCATCCCCGGTTGGCTGAGGTACGGAAACAGCTCGCGGATGGGCGAGCCGGCAGGCTGTGCGAACACGGCGGCAAAGGCCGGCATGGCGATGTCAGTCATGCAGCATCCGCAACGGGGGTGCCGCGCAGCATGGCGTACACCTGATCGATGGAGCGTTGCTGAGCCGCTTCGTACAGTGCGATCTCATCGTGTACGCGCGCACCCAGCGCGGTCTCGAACGCCTGCTGTGCGGCATGGGCCTGATACTGCTTCTGCTCTTCGCCGCCCAGGTTGGATTGGAAGATGCCCGCTGCGCTTACCGGCAGAAAGTCTTCATACGTGATGGGGGCGGCTTGGACCCAGCCCTTGGCCAGCAGTGCATCCAACGAGGCATCGGCCGCCGTTGTTTCAGCCTGCGCCCGGCCCGAAGCGGTGAGCGTGTAGCGATAGAACGCCAGCCCTTGCGCACGCAGTGCGTCATGCGTGTCGGGGAAGGCGCGGAACACCTGCGCCAGCCGATCTTCATAGTCCGGCGCGGCACTGCCGGCGCTGCCCATGTCACGCACCTCGGCCAGCAGTTGGTCGTACAGCGCGCGGCCCTTGCGCGTGAGGGCGATGCCGCGCTGTTCGATCTCGCCAAAGCGCGCCGTGTGGGCGCCGGCATTGTCTGTGAAGCGCACCGCCTCTTGAAGCGCCTTGAAGCTGGTCTGGCGCAGCAGGATGGGGCAGTCGCGACGCGGCGGGCCTTCCACCACGTCCTTCGCGTCCATGCCGCGCGCGGGCATGGCGGCTTGCGCGGCGTCGATGTCGAGCGTGCGCGGCGTCAGGTGGTTGATGTGGGGGCCGCGGAAGCACACCACGTCGGCCACCAGGCGGTGAGCGGCTTGCAGCGCGCGGTAGGTGTCTGCGTCGACCGTGGCGGTGCTGTGCCAGCGGAAGGTCTCCAGCGCCTCGCGTACGAAGGCGTCGGCATCTGCGTCGGCCAGACCGCCGTCGGCCTCGCACTGGGCGATCAATTCCAGCACGCGGGGCGTAAAGATCTGGCGGCGTGCCAGGATGGCCGCGGCCTTGTCGCGCAGGGCCGCATCGGCAATCAGCTCAAGCCGCAGCAACGACGTGAACACGCGGAACGGGTTGGCCAGCAATGCCGCATCGCTCACCGGGCGAAATGCCGTGGAGTGCACGGGCACGCCGGCCACCGACAGGTCGTAGTAGCCAACGGGCTCCATCCCCATGACGGCAAACAGACGGCGCAGCGTGGCTAGCTCAGCCGCCGTACCAACGCGGATGGCGCCGTGGCGCTCCACATCCAGCCGCTCCAGTTCGCCCGATTGCGCCATCTGCGTGTGCAGTGCGGGCTGGGCGCTCAGTACGTGCGCGTTGATGTCGGATACCAGTTCGACCAGGGTGCCGTATTGCGGCACTTCCTCGCGGTACATGGCCGACATGGCGCGCGAAAAGCGCGTGCGGATGTCATCTGCTTGGACGAAGTTTGCGGCCTGGGGTTGATGCGTTGCGCTCATGACTGGATCGGGTTTGCCAAGGTTGGAGTGATATTGGGCTGGAGGTTGTGCGCCAGTCAAACGATAATCCGGGCATAGTTCATTCCAAAATAGAATGAACTCCCCCGATGTACACATCGCCTCTCGCTGGTCGCCATGTTCCCGTCACGCCGCTTTTTGCCGCCGATGTCCTTGCTGTGTGCGTTTGAGGCCGCCGCGCGCCACCAGAGCTTTACGGCCGCCGCCGCAGAGCTGCACCTGACGCAAAGCGCCGTCAGCCGCCAGATTCGCGCGCTGGAAGACCGCCTTGGGGCAGAACTCTTTGTGCGCGAACGCCAGACCGTGCGCCTGAGCCCAGCGGGCCAGGCGTATGCGGAGGAGATCCGTGGCGCATTGATGCGCATTGCCAGCGCCACGGTGGGCTTGCACGCCAACCCGCAGGGCGGCAGCTTGAATCTGGCCATCCTGCCCACCTTCGGTACCCGTTGGCTGGCGCCGCGCCTGCCGCAGTTCTTTGACCAGCACCCCGGCATCACCATCAACCTGACCACGCGGCTGTCGCAGTTCGACTTTCAGTTGGAGGCGGTGGATGCGGCCATCCATTTCGGCCCGCCGGATTGGCCCGGTGCGGAGCTCGCCTTGCTGATGAGCGAAACCGTCGTCCCCGCCTGCAGCGCGGCACTGCTGGCCCGCTACGACTTTGCGCAGCCGCACGATCTGTTGCGCGCGCCGCTGTTGCACCTGGCTTCGCGCCCCGATGCCTGGTCGCGCTGGTTCGCCAGCCATCAGGTCGATCACGTGGACAGGGCAGACGCGCAAGGCATGTTGTTCGACCAGTTCGCCACCGCCGCGCAGGCTGCCGTTGCAGGCTTGGGCGTGGCACTGCTGCCGCGCTTTCTGATCCCCCACGAGTTGCAGCAGGGCGACCTTGTGCGCGCGTTGCCCCACGTGCCCGAGATGGAAAGCGCAGAGCGCTACTACCTCGCGTGGCCCACCAGCCGGACGGACTATCCACCGTTGCAAGCGTTGCGGACGTGGCTGGTACAAGCTGCGCAGGACTTCATGCAAGCACAGGTTGCCGAGTGACGCGCAGCGCTGTTGTGAGCGGCAAACAGTGCATGACGCGTCCTCCACTGTTCTGTAAAGTTCGCAGATCGCATTGGCCGCTGGTGCCTGGCACCCGGTCGATGGAACAACGCAAGCTCACGTCATCTCGCTCATGTCCATCCAACACGCACTGCTGACCTCCTTGCTGGAAAAACCCTCGTCGGGCTACGAGCTAGCCCGCCGCTTTGACAAGTCGATGGGCTATTTCTGGAGTGCCACGCACCAGCAGATCTACCGCGAGCTTGGCCGCATGGCCGAAGCCGGTTGGGTGAGCGTGGAAGAAGAGGAAGACGGCCGCAAGAAGACGTACACCGTGCTGCCACCGGGCCGAGAAGAACTCGCGCGCTGGGTGCTGGAGCCGACCGTATCGTCGGACAACCGCGAAGAAGTGCTGGTGAAGCTGCGCGCCGATGCCGTGATCGGCCCGCTCGGTTTTGCCGACGAAATGCAGCGCCTGATCGAGCAGCACCGCACCCGCCTGAACACCTTCCGCGAGATCGAGCAGCGTGATTTTGCGCGCGCGGATCTCTCGCGTGCGCAGCGGTTGCAGCACGCGGTGCTTCAACGCGGCATCGTTTACGAAGAAGGCTGGCTCGCGTGGGCAGACGATGTGCTGCCGTTGCTGGAGCCAGCCTCTGTGACGGCTTAAGACTTAAACCGTCGCCTTGTTATCCACCGGGGCACGCAGCGCCTCGATGTTGTTCAAGCGGCGGCGCGCCACTTCAAACTCCTCGGCAAAGCGCTTGACGAGTTCCGCCGCCGGCACCACGCGCTTGACTGCGCCCACGCCCTGGCCGGCGCCCCAGATGTCCTTCCACGCCTTGGCCTTCGCGCCGCCGCCCGAGCCGAAGTTCATCTTGCTCGGGTCCGATTCCGGCAGGGCTTCCGGGTCCAGGCCCGCGCCCTCGATGCTCTTGCGCAGGTAGTTGCCGTGCACGCCGGTGAACAGGTTCGTGTAGACGATGTCGCTGGCAGTGCTCTCCACGATGGCTTGCTTGTAGCCTTCGATCGCGTTGGCTTCTTCGGTGGCAATGAAGGCCGAGCCGACATAGGCCAAGTCTGCACCGGCAGCCAGCGCTGCCAGAATGGCATTGCCGTTGGCGATCGCGCCCGACAGCAGCAGCGGGCCGTCAAACCATTCACGAATCTCGTGGATCAGCGCAAACGGTGACGTCGTGCCCGCATGGCCGCCCGCGCCCGCGGCCACGGCGATCAGGCCATCCGCGCCTTTTTCGATCGCCTTCTTGGCAAACTTGTTGTTGATCACGTCGTGCAGCACGATGCCGCCGTAGCTGTGCACGGCCTGGTTCACGTCTTCACGCGCACCCAGCGAGGTGATGACGATGGGCACCTTGTACTTCACGCACAGTGCCAGGTCGTGCTCCAGGCGGTCGTTCGACTTGTGCACGATCTGGTTGACGGCAAACGGCGCCGACGGCTTGTCCGGGTGCTGCGCGTCGTATTCGGCCAGCTCCGTGGTGATGCGCTGCAGCCAGGTTTCCAGCAGCTCGGCCGGGCGTGCGTTGAGCGCCGGGAACGAGCCGACCACGCCCGCCTTGCACTGCGCGATCACGAGGTCAGGGTTGGAGATGATGAACAGCGGCGAGCCCACCACGGGCACGGACAGGCGGTTTTGCAGGATCGGGGGCAGCGACATGGCAGTCTCCGTTGGAAATCGTTATGGAATCAGGAAGGGGGGGGCGACGCGGAGGCTCAGGCCTCGGCCTTGAGCAGCGCGAGCTTGTCGGCCAGCTTGGCACCCATGGCCGCGCCGAGTGCCTGCAGGCCGGTTGCCGGGCGAACCATCACCTCGAATTCGACAATCTTGCCGCTCGCATTGAAGCGGATCATGTCGATGCCCTTGAGCGATTTGCCGCTCACGTTGGCGCTGAATTCCAGCACCACGCTCGCACCATCATCCGTGGCGAAGCTGCGGTGGTACTGGAAGTCTTCAAAGACCGTGTTGACGGTGCGCAGCACCAGCGTGGTGGCAGTGCGGCCCGGGTAAGCCGTATGTGCCACGGGCGAGCGGAAGACGACTTCGTCGGCGAACAGATCGTCGAGTGCGTCCATGTCGCCGCTCTCAAGCATGGCATGCCAGGCGGTGAGCGTGGCTTGCGATTGAGTGGACAGCGCGGTAGGAATCGGTTGGGTCACGGTGTCTCCTGAACAGGAAGTGCAACAGATTGCATCAGCGTGGAGGCAACATAGCACAGCACCTATCACTATGCAACAAGTTGCATAGTATGCCGATTCGATACCGATTCAAATGAAAGTGCTGCTTCAGCCGCTCGTGTGATCGGGGTGCTGTGCACGCACCACGATGACGGTGCGGCGCGACAGCTTGACCGTGCGTTCGGCCACGCTGCCCAGCAGGATGCGCGACAGCCCGCTGCGGTTGTGCGAGCCGACCACGATGGTGTCGGCCTGCCAGCGCACGGCTTCGTGCTCGAGGGCGTTGCCGATGTCGTCGTCGGTGGAGTCGAGCATCAGGATGCCGGTTTCGACGGCAACGCCGGCGCCTTCCAGCGTTCGTTGCAGTTCGGCCAGGGAGTGGTCAGCGGTTTGGTGTTCGGTGTCGCGCAGCTTGTCGACGCTGTAGATTTCGCGCGACTCCGGCATGGTTGGCGAGCCGATCGCCCATACCACGCGGACCTGGCCGCCGAATGCCTGGGCAAGTGCCGCAGCTTGATCAACAGCGAGCCGTGCTTCCTGGCTGCCGTCAAAACCGGCGAGGATGCGTTGGTACATGGGGGCGCTCCGGACATGAAGATGAGTCCACTGTAGCAGCCTCGGTTGACGCCGCCACGCTTGCTGCGCGCACGCGTTTGCGTAGCGTCAAGTTGCCTCAAGCCTCGCTGTCGGCGTGTACGGGGTGGGCCAGCAGCAAGTCCAGTAGCGTCTGCGCCGCCACGGACAGGCTGCGTCCATCGCGGCGAATCACGTACAGCGTGCGCACCAGCCCGGGTAGTGGCAGCGGCCGCACCACCAGCTCCGGCAAGCGGAACTGGAACAACGCCAGCGCGGGGATGACGGTAATGCCCAGGTTGGCCGCCGCCAGCGCGGCTGCGGTGGCCAGGTGCTCGACCTCCATGCCGCTGCGCAGCTTGGTCGGGTGCAGGGCTGCATCGAGGTACTGCCGGATGCTCGTGTTGCGTGCGAGGTGGATGAACGGCGCATCGACGAGATCGCCCACACCGAGCATCGGCTTGCGCGCGAGCGGGTGATCTTGGTGGCAGACGAGATGGAAGTCGTCCGTGCAGAACGGCTGTGCTGTCAGCCCGGCCATGTCTGCACCGATGGCGGCAATGGCGAAGTCCGCCGCACCGCGCCGGACCATGTCGATGCATGGGTCAGACAGCTGATCGTGCAGCGCCAATTGAATGCCCGGATGCCGCGCAGAAAAATCTGCCAGCACGCCCGGCAGGATGCCTGCCGCAATCGATGGCAGCGCAGCCACGGTGACGCGTCCGGTGCGTGCGGCCGCGCGGTCGCGCAGTTCAGCAAAGGTGGCTTCAAAATCGGCCAGCAGACGCAGGGCGGATTCGGCAAAGGCTTCGCCTTCGGGTGTCAGCTCAACGTGGCGCGTGTTGCGGTCGAACAGGCGCACGCCGGCATCGGCCTCCAGGTTCTGGATCAGTGCGCTGAAGGCCGACTGCGACAGGTGGCAGGTCTGCGCCGCCTGCGTGAAGTTCTTGTGCTCGCGCAGTGCGGCAAAGGCGCGGAGTTGCTTGACGGAGAGGTTCATACCAAGCCGCGGCGCCCGTTGTGGTCAGCCGACGGGTGTGCAGAGTTCCACGAGTGTGCCGTCGGGGCAGCGCACGTAGGAGACGGTCTGGCCCCAGGGTTTGACTTGCGGCGCCGCGATCTCCGTCGCGCCGGTGGCCATCGCATGACGATGCGCGGCCCCGACGTCAGGCGTCACGAAGGCCAGTTCGATGCCGAGAGGCTTGTCTGACTGGCTCGCATAGACGAACCCTGCGGGCGAGTGCGACTCGGCAAGTTCGCGCGCGGCAAAGGCGAGCGTTGTGGCGCCGGTTTCGAGTTCGCCGTAATCGTTCGTTTCTGCCAGGAAGCGGCGCTCAAACCCAAACGCGGCTTCAAAGAATGCCAGCGATGCCGGAACGTCTGGCACATACACGATGGTGTATCCGAACTTCATTTGCATCTCCCATAGAGCGATGGGCGCATCTTAGTCGGGAATCCTTAGCGTGAGCAGCGCGCTCGACAGCGACTTGCCATGCGCATCCAGTGCCAGCGAGCGCGTCACGCCACCGGCCAGCGCGCCGTGCAGCACGAAGTTGAGCGCGCCAAGTTGCGGCAGCACGTAGCGTTCGACATCGCCGTGGACGAGTTCGGCGAAATGCGCGCGCACGCGCTCGGCCGTCACGTGCTGTTCCAGTACGGCAAAGTCTTCTGCGCGATGCACGATGACGGACAGGCACGAGATGTCGCCCTTGTCGCCGGCGCGGGTGTGGGCGAGGTCGCGGAGGATGCGGGTCATGTCAGCTCTCCAGAATGTGCACGGTGTGTGGGGCGAGTTCAGCGGGAATCAACGTCGACGCCACGGCGATGATCTCGCGCGCGCTCTTGGTCGCGCCGCCGCCGCCGGAGGGGCCGCAGGTCAGCAGTGTTTCGACTTCGTTGCCGATGCGGATGGCTTCGGCCATTGATTCGGTGCGGGCGGCCACACGTACACGCACTTCATACGGTTCGGCATCGGTGCGCGACAGCGCGGCGCCGTGCAATGCATCCACGCCGATCAACTCGAAGCGCATCTCGGTCATCTGCACACCCGTGAGCGCCAAGCGCTCGCGCACGATGTCGAGAGCGAGCTTGCCGCGTGCTACCGCGTTGGGGCCGGCGTAGCTGATCTGGCCCTCGCCGATGTAGCTGTCGAGGTAGCCGATCGAGACCTTCAGCTGACCGGTGTTCCGCGTGCCCGTTGCACCTTCGATGACGACGCGATCTTTGCCATCGGTGCGCATGCGCACGTTGGAAAAATCCGCCACGACATCGGGTGTGAGGTAGCGCGCCGGGTCGTGGATCTCATATAGCAACTGCTCCTTGCACGTGGCCTCGGTGACGAGGCCGCCGGCGGTAGGAACCTTGGTGATGAGCACGGAACCGTCTTCACCGATTTCCCCAATGGGGAAGCCGAGGCGTGCGAGGTTGGGTACGTCCTTCACACCCGGGTCGGCAAAGTAGCCGCCCGTGATCTGCCCCGCGCATTCGAGCAGGTGCCCGGCCAGCGTGCCGCAGCCCATGCGGTGCCAGTCGTCCATGCGCCATCCAAATGCGTGGACGAGTGGCCCGAGTGCCAGCGCAGGGTCCGCCACGCGCCCGGTGATGACGACATCGGCACCTTGCGCCAGCGCATCGACGATGCCTTGCGCGCCGAGGTACGCATTGGCTGACACCATGCGTGTCCCGAGCGACGCGATGGGTGCACCGCCGTCCATCAACGTGAAGTCGTGGCCGCGCGCTTGTAGCAAATCGAAGACATCGTCGCCGGTGACGGCTGCCACGCGTAGCTGGAGGCCCAGTTCGCGGGCGATGGCGCGCGTGCGTTCCGCAGCGGCTTGCGGATTGGCCGCACCCATGTTGGTGACGACGCGGATGCCGCGCGCGGCGCATGCCGGCAGCACGGCACGCATGCGCGCTTCCAGTAGCGGGTCATAACCATGCGACGGGTCTTTGCGACGCACCTGTTGTGCGAGCGCGATGGTGCGCTCAGCCAGGCATTCGAACATCAGTATGTCGATGTCGCCGTGCTCTGCCAGTTCCAGCGCGGGTTCGATGCGGTCACCCGAGTAGCCGGCGCCGCCGCCGATGCGTAGTTTTTTCATACCATCACCACGGAAGAACGCCCAGCACCACAGCCGCCACCGTCATCAGCAGCGTGGCGCCAAACAGGAATGGGATCGAGAATTTCTGGTGGTCCGCCAGATCGATGCCGCACAGGCCGACCACGAGGAAGGTTGCCGGCGTGAGCGGACTGACCGGGAAGCCCGTCGTCATCTGGCCGAGCACGGCAGCCTGCGCCACGTGCACGGGAGCGACGCCCAGCATCTTCGAAGCTTCAGCCACCACTGGCAGCACGCCAAAGTAGAACGAATCCGGATCGAACAGCAGCGACAGCGGCATTGACAGCACGCCCAGTACCACCGGAATGTGGTGCGCCATGGCGGGCGGAATGAAGTCCACCGCCGTCTTCGCCATCGCTGTGAGCATGCCGGACTTACTCATGATGCCGGTGAACACGCCTGCCGCCAGCAGGATGCTCGCCATCATCAGCGCGGCCTTGGCGTGGGCGTCTACGCGCTGGCGTTGCTGATCCACATTCGGGTAGTTGATGAGCAGCGCGGCCACCACGCCCAGCATGAACATCACCACGGGGTCGACCTTGCCGCTCACCATCACGCCCATCACGACGACGGTGAGGATGAGGTTGATCCAGAAATTGCGCGGGCGGCGCAGTGCTTGTTCGGCATCCGATAGCGGGCGGGCGACGACTTGCGTGGCGCCGCCATGGTTGGCGAGCCCCAGGCGCTTTTCTTCACGCTTGCCCAGCAGCCAGGCGCACACGAACACAAAGACGAGGCCCACGATCTGCACCGGGATCAGCGGGTTGAAGATGTCCGTCACCGGCATGTGCAGCGAGGCGGAGGCACGGATCATCGGCCCCGTCCACGGCAGGAAGTTCACGCCGCACGCCATCGACGTCACGCACGCCAGGATGCGGCGGTCCATGCCAAGCCGGTCGTACAGCGGCAGCATGGCGGGAATGGTGATCAGGAACGCCACCGCGCCCGAGCCATCCAGGTGAATCAGCAGCGCCAGCAGTGCGGAGCCCACCACGATGCGCGGCGGCCGGCTGCCCACGGTGTGCAGGATGCGGTCGATGATCGGGTCCAGCATGCCGGCGTCCGTGACGATGCCGAAGTACAGGATGGCGAAGATGAACATCCCCGCCACGGGCGCCACATCCTTGATGCCGCCGATGATGAACTTGCTGGTGTTGAGCCCGAAGCCGCCCACAAGCGCAGCAATGACGGGAATGGCGATGAGCGCAACCAGCGGCGACATGCGTTTCGTCAGGATGACGATAAACAGCGCGACGATGGTCAGCAGCCCGAGCAATGCGAGCATGGTCTCCTCCGAGTGCTTGGAATCGGAATCCCTGTTGGCGGGATTTGTTGATGGACGACTGTAGAAGCTGCTGATCTGCCTGTGAAACAGAATATTTGGATGAATTGTGCTGTCTTGTCGATAAGTGACGCAGGCACCGCCCACCAAATCGCGGCAGAATGTGGCGCGTTCCAACCCGATGCTGGAGACCCTATGAGCACTGCCCCGACTGTTTTGATCCTGCCCGGCTGGCAGAACTCCGGCCCCGAGCACTGGCAATCGCGCTGGGAGCGCCTGCATGGGGATCATCGTGTTGAACAGCGCGAGTGGTTCACGCCCCAACGTGCCGACTGGGTAGCCGCATTGGATGCTGCCGTGAATGCCGCGCCGGGCGACGTCGTACTGGTGGCGCATAGCCTGGGCTGCGTGCTCACGGCGCATTGGGCTGCGGCCTCCGCCCACGCAGCGCGCGTGCGCGGCGCCTTGCTGGTAGCGCCGCCGCAGCTCGGCCGTGAAGATTCGCCGCCCGAGCTGGCTGACTTCCAACCGGTGCCGCAGCAGCGCCTGCCGTTTCCCGCCACCCTGATCTTCAGTACCAACGACCCGTTCAGCGATGCCGCCTGGAGCCGCGGCCAAGCTGAAGCCTGGGGCGCGACGCCGATCGATCTGGGCGCACGCGGCCACATCAATGCCGAATCGGGCCTGGGCGATTGGCCGGAAGTCCGCGCCATCGTCACCGAGTGGAGCAAAAGCCCCATTTGAGATGAGGGCTTGACCCTGAAGCTTCTTCAGGGTTTTGAATGGAGGCATGAAACCAGATCTCGCCTCCGCCCTGCCTTCCCACGACCACGCCGCCAAGCCGGAAGCGTCCGGTTGCGGCGGTTGCTGTGGCCATGACCACCCAGTCGTTCGAGAGACCTCCCACAAGACGCATGACCATGGCGCACATGATCACGACCATGCACACGATCATGATCACAGCCACGCGCGGGAAGCCGTAGCGCCCGTCGCGCCTGTGGATGCCGCCGCGCTCGCTCGTGCCAAGGGCCGTACGAAGATCCGCATCCAGCAGATGGATTGCCCGACCGAAGAGCGCATGATCCGCGCCAAGCTGGGCAGCGCCGACGGCGTGGTCGCGCTGGATTTCAACCTGCTGGAGCGCCACCTCACCATCCACCACACCGTTGACGACGTGACGCCGTTCCTGGAGGCGCTGCGTGCCATCGGCATGGATGGCGAAGTGCTGGAAGCGCATGACCGCGCCGCCGCTGGGGTGGCCGAGCCCACCGGCATCTCACGCCGCACCTGGCTGCTGGGTGTCGGTGGCGTGGCGGCGTTTGGCGCCGAGGCCATCGCCTGGTCGCTGGGCGATCACGCCTGGCCGGTGCTGGCACTGGCGCTCGCCTCCATCGCGCTGGCTGGCGGGCCGACGCTGCGCAAGGGCTGGATTGCCGTGCGTGCGCTCACGTTCAACATCAACTTCCTGATGGCGGTGGCCGTGATCGGCGCGCTGCTGATCGGCAAGTGGGCCGAAGCGGCCATGGTGATCTTCCTGTTTGCCGTGGCGGAAGCCATCGAAGCGCGAGCGCTGGTGCGTGCTCGCGATGCCGTGCGCGCACTGACCGCCATCGCCCCCGACACCGCAGAGTTGACGGATGGCAATGGCGGCTGGCGCGATGTGGCTGTCGAAACGGTCGCCATCGGTGCGCGCCTGCGTGTACGCACGGGCAGCCGTGTGCCAGTGGATGCACGCATCGTCAGCGGCCGCGCCGCACTGGACGAATCGCCCGTCACCGGCGAGAGCCTGCCGGTAGAGAAGACCGTGGGCGACACCATCCTCGCCGGCACCATCGTGACCGATGGCGTGATCGAAGCTGAAGCCACAGCCGCAGCGGCTGACAGCACGCTCGCGCGCATTGCCGGGGCCATTCAGGAGGCGCAGTCGCAGCGCGCGCCCACGCAGCGCTTCGTCGACAAGTTCTCGTCCATCTACACGCCCGCGATGATGTTGCTGGCACTGGCGGTTGCCGTGGTCGGGCCCCTGGTCACTGCCGATGGTTGGCTCACGTGGACGTATCGCGCGCTGGTGCTGCTGGTGATCGCCTGCCCGTGCGCACTGGTGATCTCCACGCCGGTGACGGTGGTCAGTGGCCTGGCCGCAGCGGCCCGGCGCGGCATCGTCGTCAAGGGTGGTGTCTATCTGGAAAGCGGCCGGCGCCTGCGTGCGCTGGCGCTGGACAAGACCGGCACGCTCACTGCTGGCCGCCCGGTGCTCGATGCTGTCGTGCTGCCCGGTGGCACGCGCCGCGCAGTGGCGGATCTGAACGCCACTGCCGATGCGACGCACCTGCATGCGCTGGCAGTGGCCGCCGCGCTCGACGCTAACACCACACACCCGATCGCCGTGGCCATCGTGCAAGCGGCGGCTGCGCACGGTGCGGTGGATGCCGGTTCGGTTGAGGACCTGTCCGTGCTGCCGGGCCGTGGTGTGGCGGGCACGCTGGGTGGTGTGCGCTGGCACCTGGGCAATGCTGCACTCGTTGCCGAACGCGGCTTCGATACGTCAGCCTGGCGTGCTGCCGCTGAGGCGTTGCAGGCCGAAGGCATGTCCGCCGTCACGCTGTGCGACGCGAGCGGAGCCGTGGCGCTGTTCGGTGTGCGTGACCGCGAGCGCCCGGAAAGCGCACGGGCCATTGCAGAACTGCGTGCACTGGGCGTACAGCCCGTCATGATTACCGGTGACGACCGCCGTGCGGCACAGGCCATCGCCAAGACCGTTGGTATCGACAACGTCCATGCCGAGCAGCTCCCCGCCGACAAGCAGCGCGTGGTGGGCGAGCTTGCCGCACAGCATGGCTTTGTCGGCATGGTGGGTGACGGCATCAACGACGCACCGGCCCTGGCACGTGCCGACATCGGCTTCGCCATGGGCGCGGCCGGCACGGCCACCGCACTGGAAGCGGCCGACGTGGCCATCATGGATGACGACCCCCGCAAACTCGCCGGCTTCATCCGCATCAGCCGCCGCACGGTGGCGGTGCTGCGTCAGAACATCGTGCTGGCGCTCGGTATCAAGGCCGTGTTCCTAGCGCTCGCCGTGATGGGCGACGCCACGCTGTGGATGGCGATCTTTGCCGACGTGGGCGCGAGCCTGCTGGTGGTGTTCAACGGGCTGCGGGTGATGCGCACGCGCGTCTGATCGCAACGATCCGACAGCGCGTGCACGGGAGGGCGATCAACGCAGGCCGGTGACGCGCGCGTCCTTCGGGTAGGTGATGAGGTAGTCGGCGGAGAAGCGGGTGCTCTGTCCGGCCGGAATCGTCTGCTCCCACGCGATCACGCCCGGGCGGTGCTCCCAATCGCGCTTGGCGGGCTCCGGCGAGAAGGTCGAGCGCACCTTGATGTCGTCGGACTGGCTGACCGGCGTGGCTTCCAGGATCTGCACGTCAATCGCATCGCGGTGCCGGTTGCGCACGGTATAGAGCGCGCCAAGCTGACGTTCGTTGCGGTTGTCGAGCAGGCCCACGCTGCGTTGATAGGTCTTGGGTGTTTCCACCACCACGGTTACGAGATCATCTCGGCCGAAAGGCAGCGTGACTTTCTGATCGTCGGCCGCCGGGTTCCATTGCGTATTGCCGACCACTGCGCCGTCGCGGCGCAATTGCAGGTTGCCTGCAGGCCAGATGCCTTGCGGGCGATCTACGGTGGCGATCAGGTAAGCGGCTGTGTCCATGCGCGGTGTGCTGCGCGCGGCCAGCTTGGCGGGCAGCGTTTCGCTGGCCAGCGTGAAGGTCACCTTCTGCGCATCAGATGGTAGTTCCACTGCGCCCGGTACTTCAAACTCGGTGGCAAAGGCGGTTTGGACGGTGTTGACTTCGAACAGTGGGGCCTCGTCGACTTCCCGCTGTTCGTTGCTTCGGCCAAGCTTGGCTCGGGGCGCTGGCGCCATGGCAGCAACCGGTGCTGCCGGATACGGCATCGCTTGCGGTGGCGGCTGAATGTTCAGTTGCCATGCATACGGTTCCGGCCCGCGCGGTGTGTTGCGCGGCTGGCCTGTAGACAAGCGCAGCCGCACGCCACGCCAATCTTCGCCCGTTGATTGCGCAAGCGTTGCTTGTCGCTCGACTAAGACGTTGGACCGTACCGAATCCACACTGGCCTGATATGCCGGCCGCCAACCGGCGCGCGAGGTCTGGTAGCTGACACGTAGTTCGCCACCGCGTGGTGCTGCCACGGCAATGCGGACCGTGCGCAGCGTGTCGGCGCCAGAACCATGCGTGCGTTGCAGCGCGTCGAGCTGCGCCTTCAACTCGGCGTCGCGCTTCTTCAGTTGCTCTTGCCGCGTGAAGACTTCCTGCGCGTTACGCGCCAGCGCATCGGTGGCGCGGCCCAGCGTGGAGAAATCCGTGGCGGGTGCGCGCCCATCGCCGCCGGTGCGCTCACTCACTGCCTTCAGGTAGCTGGCCGATAGCGCGTTCGCCTGCAGTTGCACGTCGAGCGCGGCACGCTGGTCTTGCAGCGTGCGGATCTGTGTCTCCAGGGCCGTCTTTGCGCAAGCGCTGCCTTCGCTGGGCACCGATTCGACGCGCACGTCACCAACGCGGATGGCGCTATCGCCCTCGACACGCAGGCTGTCGGCATCGAATGTTGTTGGAAGGCAGGTTAGTTCGACACTACGCGCACCAGCGGTAACGGTGGTGGTGCGCACGATGGTGGCGCTATCCGGATACAGCGTGACATCTGTGATGCGCGACGGCGTCGCTGCTTGCGTTGCCGCAGCGGCGGCCATCGTGACCGCGCCGAGCGCCATGCGTTGCTGATGCAGAAAATGCGTTGCCGGTTTCGTCTTCATCCGCCCCACCCACGTGTCGTGAAATGCGGCGAGTATCGCACGTCAAAGTGACGTGCACGGCAGGGGGGAAGACAGGTCAGCGATGCACGCCGCGGATGTGCCGATGTGCGTGTTCGCCCTCTCCGTGGTCATGGTTGTGGCCATGATGGCTGGTGGAAACCGGCTCTTCATGCAGCGACTGCAGCACGCCGCACTCTGCGACGGACGCGGCCGTCGTGCAGCGCAGCCCGATCGATTCGATCTGGCGCTTGAGTTCGGTCAGCTCCGCAATGCGCGCTTCAACGTGGCGCAGGTGGTCGTCCAGCAGATGATTGATCTCTTCGCACGAGGCTTGCGGGTTGGATTGCAACTCCAGCAACCGGCGGATCTCGGTGTGTGCCATGTCAAGCGACCGGCACTTCGCAATGAAGGCCAGTTGCTCGGCATGCTCGGGCGTGTAGACGCGATAGTTGTTGGCGGCGCGCGCCGGCGGCGGCAGCAGGCCCTGCGCTTCATAGAAGCGGATGGTCTCGATGCTGATGCCCGTGCGCTGGGCGAGCTCGCCAATTTTCATATGCGTTGAAGAAGGGGTCAGAAAACGGTGGGTTCTGCGGTGGCTGCCTCAACACCGGCAACTTTCAGGCAGGCGCTCATGCAGGCGCGGCAGGCGGTTGCGCAGCCGCTGCAATGGCCTTGGCCGTGATGATCGCATTCTTCCGCACACTGGTTACAAATCTCGGCGCAGTCTTCCAGCAGTAACTCTGCAAATTCGCTGTTGCGTTCCAGGAACCTGCGCGTGATGGCGCAGTATTCCGCGCAGTCCGTACACAGGCTCATGCAGCGCGCCATGGTTTCAGCGTGGCCGTTCTTGCCGGATTCCGTCGCGCAATGCTCGCAAGCGGTTTGGCAAGCATGAAGCGCCTGAATCACACTGGCAAAACGCTTGGCATTGTCTTTCGCGGTCGGACGAGTGGTCATGTCGGTTCTCCTGTGGCAGTGGGCGTGCACGCTTGCGCGCTTCGGAAGGGATGGGCCGGGGCGAGCCCGGGCCGCATCTCTCCAATTTAGCAACTGGCGCCCCACTGCGTGAGGTCGACCTGCACCCCAAGGCAACTCAGGCGACGGCAGCCTCGGCGTTGCCGCGACGCAGCATGCTCTTGCCGGCACGGGCGATCAGGCGGTTCACACCACCCACCACCGCGCGGATCGATGCCGTCGTCAGGTTGGCATCCACACCCACGCCGAACACGCTGCCCGCCACGCCCGGTGCGGCCACCTCCGCAAACGCAATGGCATCGGCGTTGGCGCCCTGGCCCAGCGCGCGCTCTTCATAGTGGTGAATCGACACGGGCGCCGTCAGCACGTGCGACAACGCATGCACCAGCGCATCCAGCGGCCCGTTACCGGCGCCTTCGCAGATGTGCTCGTGGTCGGCGATGTTGACCACCAGGCGGATGTGCTGGCTGCCGTCGTCCTGCTCGGTCAAGCGGTGTGACACGTAACCGATTGCGCCATCGGTGCGCAGGTAGGTTTGCTGGAACAGCGCCCAGATGTCCGCACCGGTGACTTCGCGGCCGCTCTCGTCGGTCAGTTGTTGCACGGTGCTGCTGAACTCCACTTGCAGGCGGCGCGGCATGGCGACGCCGTAGCCCGATTCCAGCAGATACGCGATGCCGCCCTTGCCCGACTGGCTGTTCACGCGAATGATCGAGTCGTACGCGCGGCCCACATCAGCCGGGTCGATCGGCAGATAGGGCATCTCCCAGAGCGCATCAGGCTTCTGCACCGCAAAGCCCTTCTTGATCGCATCCTGGTGCGAGCCCGAGAACGCCGTAAACACCAAGTCGCCCACGTACGGATGGCGCGGATGCACCGGCAGTTGCGTGCAGTCTTCGCACGTGCGCGCCACGTCGTTGATGTGCGAGAAATCCAGCTCTGGATCGACACCCTGCGAGTACAGGTTGAGCGCGAGCGTGACGAGATCCACGTTGCCGGTGCGCTCGCCGTTGCCGAACAGGCAGCCTTCCACGCGGTCGGCGCCGGCCATCACGGCCAGCTCGGCGGCGGCCACGGCGGTGCCGCGGTCATTGTGCGGGTGCACGGAGAGGATGATCGAATCGCGGCGTGCCAGGTTGCGGTGCATCCACTCGATCTGGTCGGCGTAGATGTTGGGTGTGGCCATCTCCACCGTGGCCGGCAAGTTGAAGATGATCTTGTGCGCGGGGTTAGGGTCCCAGACCTCGGTCACCGCGTTGCAGACTTCCAGCGCAAATTCCAGTTCGGTGCCGCTGAAGACTTCCGGGCTGTATTGGTACGTCCACTGCGTCTCAGGCATCGTCTCCGCAATCTCGCGGATCAGCTTGGCGCTTTGCACGGCAATGCGTTTGACGCCTTCACGGTCGGTGTTGAATACCGTGCGGCGGAACACCGGTGCGGTCGCGTTGTAGACGTGGATGATCGCGCGCTTGGCGCCGCGCAGCGATTCCATGGTGCGGCGGATCAGGTCTTCACGCGCCTGCGTGAGCACCTCGATGGTCACGTCGTCGGGAATGTGCCCGCCTTCGATCAGCTCGCGTACGAAATCAAAGTCAGTCTGGGAGGCAGCGGGGAAGGCGGCTTCGATTTCCTTGAAGCCAATCTGCACAAGCATCTTGAACATGCGCATCTTGCGCTCGGCGTTCATGGGCTCGAACAGGGCCTGGTTGCCATCGCGCAGGTCCGTGCTCATCCAGATCGGGGCACGGGTGATGGTCTTGCTGGGCCAGGTGTGATCGGCGAGGGCGATCTGGGGGAAGGGGCGGTACTTGGTGGCAGGGTTCTTCAACATGGTGTGGGTGTCCTGGGTGATCGAGATCGATTGCATACGTCGGGGACGACCGCGCGTGCGGCGTCCGGCGTGGCCGGGTTCGGGGTGCGGGTGTGGCGGCCAGACAGCCACGGGCGCGTGGTCTGGCAACCGGTCAGTAGTCGTAGCGAAAGCAGGATCGAGGTCGGCATGCGAAGCTCCAAATCGGTGAACGGATCACGTCACACGAGGCCCGTCGCCTGTTGCGCAACGGACCGGTCAAACACCGGAACGAGGGGGAAAGAGAGGTCTACGCGCTTACACGCGTAGTAGGGAAGCGGATAGCGATAGCAGACCGCGCACGCACGAGAGGGTGCGGGCTTGAGCGGTGAGAAGGGCGATCTGCTGGGAGTGCATTTGTCGATACTGGGGGCGGATGGGGACAGTTGTCAAGTTGCCTGGGCGGGATTCGGACGGCTCCGGACCGTGTGCCGACCGCAGGAATTCACTTCGTCCCGCCGGAAATCCCATGTGAAGTACTCGCCAGCAAAACGTAAGCGAACCTGCTTTAATACACCCCGTCCATACCGCCAGCCCGCTGTATCAAAGGCTTTATAACGGTAAGACTCCCTCATGCCCCACAAGGAGAACACCACAATGGTCACGTTGAACATCAACGGCAAACCGGTGGAAGTTGATGCCGATCCGTCGACGCCGCTGCTTTGGGCACTGCGCGACAACCTCGGTCTGACTGGTACGAAATTCGGTTGCGGTGTTGCGTCGTGCGGTGCATGCACCGTGCACTTGAACGGTCAGCCCACGCGCAGTTGCGTGCTGCCGATCTCCGCGGTGGCCGGCCAGCAGATCACCACGTCTGAACATATCGCCGACGACAAGGTCGGCAAGGCCGTGCTCGATGCCTGGGTCAAGCACGATGTGGCGCAATGCGGCTACTGCCAGAGCGGCCAGATGATGAGCGCGGTGGGTCTGCTGCGCAGCAAGAAGAAGCCGACCGACGCTGACATCGATAGCGCGATGGCCGGCAACCTGTGCCGCTGTGCCACGTATCAGCGTATCCGCGCGGCGATTCACGACGCCGCCAAGTCGCTGGCCTGAGCCCCACCGGAGAACTCACGATGCGTATTCGAAATCTTGAAGCACTGGCGGGTGGCGGCGCACACCCTCAACCGGCATCTGCGGACGCGGGTGCGGCGACACTGGATCGCCGTAGCTTTCTGAAGCTCACGTCGCTGGCCGGCAGCGGTCTTGCACTTGGTATTGCGCCGGTGCTGGCAGGCGCACAGGACGCGAAGGCCAAGCCGCCTTCGCCGCCGCAGGCGTTCATCATCATCGCGCCGGACAATACTGTATCGGTAGCAGTCAATCGTCTCGAGTTCGGCCAGGGCGTGCATACCGCATTGCCGATGGCGCTGGCTGAAGAACTCGACGTTGACTGGCGCAACGTGCGTGGTGTGCTCGCGCCGGCGGGCGATCCGTACAAGGACCCCGGTTTCGGCATCCAGATGACGGGCGGCTCCACCGCGCTGAATCATTCGTTCCAGCAATACCGCGAGCTGGGTGCGCGTGCACGCGCCATGCTGGTTTCGGCCGCTGCGGAGCGCTGGAAGGTGGATCCTTCCACGTGCCAGACGGCCGATGGTGTGATCACCTCGGGCAGCAACCGCGCCACGTACGGTGAACTGGCACAAGCCGCGATGGCACTGCCGGTGCCGGCGCAGGTCACGCTGAAGAACCCGTCGCAGTTCCGTATTGTCGGCAAGCCCACGCCGCGCCTGGATGCGCGCGCCAAGCTCGACAGCTCGCTCAAGTTCGGCATCGATACGCGCCTGCCCAACATGAAGGTGGCCGTGCTGGCCCGCCCGCCGCGCTTTGGCGGCAAGGTGGCCAAGTACGACACCGCAGCGGCCAAGGCTGTGAAGGGCGTGGTCGATGTGCTGCAGATCCCGACGGACCGGGGCGGCACGGGCGTGGCCGTCATCGCAGACGGTTACTGGCCGGCCAAGCAGGGCCGCGACGCGTTGCAGGTGAGTTGGGAAGACGCCGGCTCGAAGGTGTCCACGCCTGCGCTGATGGCGGAGTACAAGAAGCTCGCCGGTCAGCCCGGCACGGTGGCCAAGCCTGCCGATGTCAGTGCAATCCAATCTGCGCCCAAGCGTATCCAGGCCGACTACGAGTTTCCGTATCTCGCCCACGCGCCGATGGAACCATTGAACTGCACGATCGACGTGCAGAGCGCCGGTGGCAAGATCAGCGGTGCGAAGGTGTGGGTCGGCTCGCAGTTCCAGACCATCGACCAGGGCGCGATCGCCAAGGTGTTGGGCGTGCCACCCGAGAAGATCGAGCTGAACACGATGATGGCCGGTGGCGGCTTTGGCCGGCGCGCGGTGCCTACCTCGGACTATCTGATGGAAGCCGCCAACGTGGCCAAGGCCTACGCGGCAGCCGGCCACAATGGCCCCGTCAAGGTGATCTGGAGCCGTGAAGACGACATCCGCGGCGGTTACTACCGTCCGATGCATCTGCACCGCGTGGACGTGGGTGTCGACAACAGCGGCAAGGTGGTCGGCTGGAATCACGTGATCGTCGGTCAGTCGATCCTGAAGGGCACGCCGTTCGAGGCGTTCATGGTCAAGAACGGCGTCGACAGCACGATGGTCGAGGGCGTGATCGAGAACGACTACGGCTTTCCGATGCAGTTGACGGTGCACCATCCCGACGTGGAAGTGCCGGTGCTGTGGTGGCGCTCGGTTGGTCACACGCATACGGCGTTCGTGATGGAAACGATGGTCGACGAGGTGGCGCACGCCGCCAAGCAAGACCCGGTCGCATTCCGCCTGGCGCGCTTCAACGACAAGGAGCACGCACGCCACCGCGCCGCGCTGCAACTGGCCGTCGACAAGTCCGGCTATGGCAAGCGCAAGCTGCCCAAGGGCCAGGCTTGGGGCGTGGCGGTGCATGCATCGTTCGAGTCCGTTGTGGCGTATGTGGTGGAGGTCTCGGTCGACAAGGGCAAGCCGCGCGTGCATCGCGTGACAGCCGGCGTGCACGCCAACCGTGTGGTCAACCCGATGGGTGCGGAAGCGCAGATCCAAGGCGCCTGCGTGTTTGGCCTGGCGATGATCGCCCCGGGCTTTGCCATCGACATCGAGAACGGTGCAACCAAGAACAGCAACTTCCCCGACTATCCGCCCGTGCGCATGCCGGACGCGCCGCCGGTGAACGTGTTCTTCGTGCCGTCGGAAGACAACCCGACTGGTCTGGGTGAGCCTGGTACGCCGCCGATTGCGCCAGCTGTGGCCAACGCGGTGTTTGCGTTGACGGGCAAGCGGCATCGCAAGCTGCCGTTCGATACGGTGTGATTGCGCGGTGAGTTTCTCTGTCGCGTGATGCGATTGGAGCCGGCACGCAGCAATGTGTGCCGGCTTTCTTGTTTTGCGGCTTATGCTTGGCGGACCGCTTCTTGCGTCCGCGCTTGTGTTGTCCCGTTGTTCGTTGTTCACCTACCGGAGGAGCACGTCATGGCATTGAACATCCTGTACACCGCCCACGCCACCGCCACAGGCGGCCGCAATGGCCACACGCAAACCGAGGACGGCCGGGTCTCGCATGACCTGTCGGTCCCCAAGGCCATGGGCGGCCCTGGCAAGCCCAATACGACCACGCCGGAAGACCTGTTTGCGGCCGGCTATGCCGCGTGCTTCGGTTCGGCATGCGACTTTGTCGCCAAGAGCATGCTCAAGCTCAACCCGAGCAGCATCGAGATCCATTGCGACGTGGGCATCGGCACGCGTTCTGAAGGGGGCTTTGGCTTGAAAGTCGGGCTGACGGCGCGTGTTGGCGGCCTGTCGCAAGCCGATGCCGAGGCGCTGGTGGCCAAGGCACACGAGGTGTGCCCGTACTCCAACGCCACGCGCAACAACGTGGAAGTCACACTCAAGACTGAGGTGGTCTGATGCACAAGCGGCCCGTTGCCGGTGCTGTTGTTGGTGTGCTGCTGGCAGCGGGCCGCGGCAGCCGGTTTGACCCGGCCGGTGCAGCGAACAAGCTGCTCGCCACACTGCCCGATGGCACGCCTGTCGCCGTACAGGCTGCGCGACATCTGCAGCGAGCCGTGGGCGATGTCGTGGCCGTAGTACCGGCTGCCGCCACGCATGGCGCGCAGGTTGAACAACTGGCCGTGTTGCTGGCCGAGGCCGGCTGTGAAGTCTTGCGATGCACGGTGGCGGCCAACGGCATGGGTGCCAGCCTCGCCGCAGGTGTGGCGGCACGTCCTGGCGCGGCCGGTTGGATCATCGCCCTGGCCGATATGCCGTGGATTGCCCCGGAGACCATCGTTCAAGTTGCACAGGCACTCGACGCACACCATTGTGTCGCGCCATTCCACGCCGGGCAGCGTGGTCACCCCATCGGCTTTGGCGCTGATTTCTTCACGGGCCTGACTGCGCTCGACGGCGATGAAGGCGCGCGACGCCTGATAGACCCCGCCACGCTCATCCGCATCAACAGCAACGATGCCGGCATCCTGCGCGATGTCGATACCCCTGCTGATCTGGCGTAATGCCCCGCGCGGGCGCGATGGGTTTCGGATGCAGGACAAGGCGCAATGCGGGATCCGGCGGGGCCGCATCCCGATCAATATCAAGCGTCGATCGGATTGGCAGCGCGTGCAAACCGTAGCTGGTATTCCCGGGGCGAGAGGCCAGTTTTGCGCTTGAACAGCTGCCGGAAGGTACTGACGTCGCCGTACCCAACGCGAGCGCTCACCTGGTCGACACCGATGGGCCTGGATTCAAGCAGCGTCTTTGCGACTTCGATACGGAGATTCTGCAGATATTCCAACGGCGGCATGCCCACCGCCTGCTTGAATCGGCGGTTCAGTGTGCGTTCGCTGACGGCGAGATCGGCTGCCAGTGCGTGGAGCTGAACACCCTGTTCCAGCGTTGATTCCATATGCTGCTGTGCACGCGCGACGAGCGCATCCGCGTGCCCATGTTCGCCGAGGAGCTTTGCATACGGCGCCTGCGCAGTCCGGCTGGTATCGATCAACAGCATCTTTGCGGTCATTCCGGCGAGTCTTTCGCCAGCGAATGTCTCGACCAACCGTATCGCAAGATTGAGATACGACGTCACCGCGCCACTCGAAAGAATTCTGTCCTGCATGGTCAGAGCTTCCTGCGCCCGCAGTCTCACGCCCGGATAACGCCGTGCGAAGTCGGCGGATTTCGCCCAGTGCGTGGTGGCAACGCGGCCATCGAGCAAACCGGTTTCGGCAAGCAGGTAGTTGGCGGTGCAATACGCGGCAACCACGGCGCCGGCCCTGTGCTGGCTACGGATGGCAGAGCCCAGCACGTTCAGGAGGTCCTTGCGCGTGAGGAATGTCTCCATGTCGGAGACGAATGGCGCGGTCAGCAGAATGGCGTCTGCGCGCTTGCGCCCGTCGATCTTGCCGTCCACGGCAATGTGCTGCCCCGATGCGGCTGTGACAGGCTGCCCGTCCATCGACTCGACCCGCCAACTGAACCTGGTCGAACGGCCGCCCTCCCGCGTGGGCACCTGATCCATCAAATGGTTGGCCGCGTTGAAAACGTCGATGGGGCCAGCGACACCGGATGCCAGGATGCCGTCGTAGGCCCAGATTCGGATGGTGGTCACCTGCGTGTCTGATATCCCACAAAGAATGGCAATTCTGCCACTACCGTTGCGCCTCGTAAATTCCGAAGATGGCCACCTCAACACTGCTGAGCAAGGAGAAATACGATGCCGATGATCGACGCGCTGATCCCTGAGAACGCCCTGACCCCGCAGGCGGAGGCCCGCCTGTTCAAAGAGCTCTCGGACATCCTGATCGAAGCGGAAGGCTACGGTGCCGACAACAAGATTGCGCAGAGCGTCACGGTGCTCAATGTCCACCGGCCGGCGGCCGTGTACGTGGGCGGAGAGCCGTCGACGCTGCCGCGCTATCGGATCATTCCCACAGTGCCGGAGGGGCAATACACAGACGAATCGCGCAAGACGCTCGTCAGGAAAATCACCGAAGCTGTGGCGCGCGCTGAAAACGGCACGTTCGAGAGCGTTGCAACGCGTGTCTGGGTCTTCCCCACGGAGATTCCGGACGGCCAATGGGGCAGTCGCGGTGTCATTCGGCCGGTGGCCGACATCCATGCCATGCTCGTTGATGACCCTGAGCAATGGCGTGTCGGATCTGAGCGCTTGGCGCGCAAGCGGCGTGAAGACGCCCGCGTTATGCTGGAGGCCGCCCTGGATGCCGTTTGCATTGGAACTGCCAAGGCCTAGCTAGCAGCGCTCCCTCGTCAGAACCGCTTCTGCCAAGCCCGCCACCCATGCCAACGACTGCCGAAATCAGTGAATCCAGCGAAGACGGATTCGACATACCGCGACGTCATTTTGCAGCGGCTGCCATTCTGATCGGCGTACTGATGTCGGCGTTGGACAGCTCGATCGTCAACATTGCGCTGCCGACCATCGCAACGGATCTTGGCGTCAGTGCTGCCTCTGTCATCTGGGTGGCGAATGGCTACCAGGTGGCCAGCGCGGCGGCGATGCTGACTTGCGCGTCGCTTGGCTCAAGAATTGGCGAAAGACGTTTCTATACGGCGGGGCTGGTGTTGTTCACCATCGCATCCCTGGGGTGCGGACTGGCGTCGACGTTCAACATGCTGGTCGTCATGCGGGTCCTCCAGGGCATCAGCTACGCTGTCCTGATCAGCGTCGGCTATGGCCTTTACCGGGTGATCTTTCCACCCAGTTCCCTGGGGACCGTCTTCGGCTTGAACGCCCTGGTATTTGCCGTAGGAACGGCCCTTGGCCCGGCATTGGGCGGGCTCATCGTCTCCTATGCGTCGTGGCCATGGCTGTTCTTCATCAACATCCCCCTTGGCATTGCGGCCATTGCATTCTCAGCCATGGCCCTGGGGGTGGACACGCACAAGGAGCACGGCTTCGATGTGCTTGGCGCCATGACTTCTGCTGCGGCGTTTGGTCTTTTTGCGCTCGCCGTCGACCAGATCGGGCGGTGGAGCAACCATACCGTCATCGCTCTTGGTGCCCTGTCCGCTGTGCTGGTGTGTGTGTTCGTCACTGGTCAGACCCGGGCCAGGCATCCGCTTCTGCCTTTGGATATTTTCAAGTCGCGCCGCTACACATTCGCCGTGCTGACATCGGTCACGATGTTCGTCTCACAGGGGATTGCGCTGGTTGCGCTGCCGTTTGTGCTGCAGCACACCTATGCCTACAGCGTTCTGAAATCCGCTTTGGTATTCACACCTTGGCCGATGGCGGTCGCGTTGTGCGCCCCGATTGCCGGCCGGCTGACGAATCGCCTGAATGCGACGCAGGTCTCCAGCATGGGCGTCTTGATGTTCTGTCTTGGGTTGGGCTCTCTCGTCCTGCTCCCTGAACACCCGACGGTTGAGGATTTCCTGTGGCGCGTGGCGCTATGCGGAATGGGGTATGGCTTCTTCCTCCCGCCAAACAACAAGGAAATGTTCACGAACGCGGCCAAGAACCGGACGGCCACTGTCTCAGGCGTGCTCTCAACGGCGAGAACCACGGGCCAATCCATTGGTGCGGCCCTGGTTGCTGTGGTGATTGCACTGGTGGGTGGCATGCACGGCGGTGCCGATGGCCAATTCGCCGTGTACGTATTTGCGCTGGCCTGCGCGATTTCTGCGCTCTCATTTCTCGCCAGCATGGCGCGCGTCTACCGGCAGCGAGGGTAAGCGCCGTCAACACGAAACACTCCCGAAACACGAGCCTCAACGCCATGGCAGTCGAGGCGCATTTTCTGTCTTCAACGACATCCACCATGAACAACGAGATCTCCGCCGTTTCTTTTGAAACCTCAGAACACTACGTATGGGGCGCCGTCTGCGACGGTTGGCACCTGCTCAAGCAGCCGGACTTGAGTGTGATCCAGGAGCGTGTTCCGCCAGGTGCGGGAGAAACCCCGCACTTTCATACGAAGGCAAGGCAGTTCTTCTATGTCCTGTCCGGTACGGCGACGCTTCAGTTTGAAGCGCATTCGGTCACATTCGGTGCAGGCGAAGGCGTCCATGTTGAACCTGGGGTCCGTCATCGATTCGCCAACACGTCTGAAGAGGATGTCGTGTTTCTGGTGATCTCGTCGCCGCCGACTGCCGGCGATCGAACGAACCTCACAACATCACTTTGAATCCCCTCACAGGCGGATTAGGTTGTCTTGCCCAGGCTGATTCGGGCGGGGGCAACGGGAGTAACGGGAGTAACGGGAGTACATGCAATGCAGCTACTTGACCATGTGTCGATCGGCGTTCCGGACATCCAGGAAGCGCGGCACTTCTACGACGCGATCATGACCGCACTGGGTGCAAGCAAGGTCTATGACCGGACCACCGCACTCGGTTACGGCGAGCGTTGCTCGGCTGACGATACCGCTTCGACCTTCCTGGCTGTGTATCTGGATCCCAGCGAAATCGGGACGAACAAACGGCACTGGTGTTTCAAGGCCCCGTCTCGTGAGCACGTGGACGCCTTTTTTCATGCAGGGCTCTCGGCAGGCGGGCATTCAGACGGAGCCCCCGGCCTGAGGCCCCATTACCACCCTCACTACTATGCAGCGTTCCTGGCTGACCCGGCGGGTAACCGTGTTGAGGCGGTATGTCATGCGGCAGCGTAAGAAACGCAAACTCCAGTAACGCTTTCGGCTGCAGCATCCCTTCCATGTGACCGGCCAAGTCGGCTTGGCTCCTTTTCGCCTGATCGAAGCGCCGTAGTCGGCGTCCATAGTCTCGGCCCCTGAGCGAACCTGAGTTGGGTTCTTGCTGGAATCCTTTGGCCGCTACTCGTGGGAGGGGGGCAGGTCAGCTTGTCGCAGTTGCCCAATTTGTTCACAGCAACGCCCAAACCGCCTGCGAAACCGGCTGCAACTGCTTGACGCACAAGGATTTGTTGCACGATGTAACGACCGCGCTCGATGTGGATAACTTTCGCTTGGCGTACGCGTTTTACGTTGTCGACACGTTTGCAGGAATCCGTCAAGCCCGTTGTCATGTCAACGGTTTGCAGCATGACGGGTTATGCACAGAACATGTGGATAAGTCTGTGGGAAACGTTGCCCGACCCGCGTGGCGACGGGCTTTGGTCGGCATTGCTCGGGGATTTGGCACACCCGTCGCGTTGACACGGTCCACTTCATGCAACGTTTGATTACAACCGGAAACAGAATGTCAGGCGTTCTTCGACCAGACTCCCTCCACGCGACAACGGCGATCACGGGTCGCGACCGACGCATTTGAAGGAGAAGAACATGGTTCGGGTACTGACGATTTTTCTGGCGGCTGCCACGGTGCTGACGGCAACCGGTTGTGCCGACATGACGGCGCGTCAACGCAACACCGCCATCGGTGCGGGGGTGGGCGGGCTTGCAGGTGCCGCGCTGATCGGCGGCCCAGGCGCAACGCTGGGTGGTGCTGCCTTGGGCGGCTTGGTGGGTAACGTATCGACGCGTTGATGCGCTGATATGCGCTTCGCTCAAGAGAGGCGGCTCCGGGGTGGAAACCTCGGGGCCGCTTTTTTATGCCTGCGCGCGGCTGAGCGAGCGCAGCAGGCCTTCGAGGGCCGGCACTTCCAGCGGTCGGCCAAACAGGAAGCCCTGCACTTCGTCACAGGCATGTGTCGAGAGAAAGGCCGATTGCTCGGGTGTCTCTACGCCTTCGGCCGTGACAGTCATGTTCAGCGCGCGCGCCATCGCAATGATGGTCTTCGTCAGCGCCACGCAGTCTGCCACCGCAGGCACGCCGCTGATGAACGAGCGGTCGATCTTGATATTGTGGATCGGCAGGCTGCGCAGATACGACAGCGACGAGAACCCGATACCGAAGTCGTCGAGCGAAATACGTACGCCGCGCGCAGCCAGGCTCGTCAGCAGGCGTTGCGTCGACAGGCGATCGGCCAGCAGCACGCTCTCCGTCAACTCCAGCTCCAGCCGCGACGACGTCATGCCCGATGCCTTGAGCGCTTCATCCACGTCGCGCTCGATCACGCCGGCATCGCATTGCCGCGCCGATACGTTGACGGCCACGCGCCCCGTGAAGCCGAAGTTGCGCTCCCACACCTGCCCCTGCGTGCAGGCCTGCATGAGCGCCCAGCGGCCGAGTTCGAGGATATAGCCGGATTCTTCCGCCACGGCGATGAACTCGGTGGGGGAAACCGCACCCAGCTCCGGGTCGGACCAGCGCATCAATGCTTCCACTGCCACCAGTTCACCCGAGGCGAGCGCGTACTTGGGCTGATACACCAGCCGCACCTGCCCGCGTGCGAGTGCGCGGCGCATGCGCTCATTGAGGGTGAAGCGGCGCAGCATCTGCGTTTCAAGCGCACGCGAGTATCGCGCGATGCGGTTGCGGCCGTTCTCCTTGGCGCGGTACATGGCGGCTTCAGCGTGGCTGACCAGTGTGCCGGCATCGTTGCCGTCTTCCGGAAATGCCGTGACGCCAATGCTGGCCGACAGGTGCAGCTCGCGCTCGCCGCCGGTGAAGGGCTTGGCGAGCGCTGCAAGCACCTGCTGGGCGAGTCCATCAACGGTGTCGGGGTCGTCGATGGCGACGCAGAACTGGTCGCCGCCCAGGCGCGCCAGCAGTGCGCGCTGGCCGGCCTCGGCACGAATGCGTTGCGCCGCCAGATTCAGCACCTGGTTGCCGATGTGGTGCCCCATCGCCTCGTTGACGGTCTTGAAGTGGTCCAGCCCGATATAGAGCAGTGCGGCCCGGCCGGTGGAAGGCAGGGCCAGGCGCGCGTCGAGCCGTTCGATGAATGCCGCGCGATTGGGCAGGCCGGTCAGCGAGTCCTTCGTTTCCAGCAGACGCAGTTGCTCGTAGGTCGAACGTTCTGCCGTGATGTCGGTAAAGATGACCAGCACCGCATGCGGTGATGCGCTGTCCGGCGAAAACATCGGCAGCACGGATTCGCGCAGCCAGACAATCTGCCCATTGCCTGCCGGCACGCCTACCACCACGTTGCTGATGGCACGCCCGGTGCGCGCGGCCAGCGTGGAAGGCCACGCGGCGCGCGGCAGGATGGTGCCGTCCTCGGCCAGCATCATGTCGCTCAGCGCCATGCGCGGGCGGCCTTTCCACGATGCGCCCGACAAGCGCAGGATCTCGGACGCGCTGCGGTTGTACGACAGCACACGGCCGTCGGTGGAAAGCGTGAGCACGCCTTCGCTCAAGTGGTTGACGACCAGACGGTATTGATCGCGCAGGTCACGTGCCTGGCGGTACTCGCCTTCAAGGCGCAGCAGCTTGACCAGCGCGCTGACATAACTGGCGGATACGGCGCGCAATGCAACGTCGTCGGGCGTGGTCTCAGCCGGTGCGGGGTAGAACAGGCACAGCAGATCATCACTCGAGGTCATGCCCCCGTGCTGGGCAGGGATGCGGCACAGCCAGGTGGGCAACGCTGTGCCGAGCGCACGCGTGAGTATCTCGTGCAGGGCGGCCGGCGTATTGGACTGGCGGATCAGTTCGATGGGGGCAATGTCGTTCAACAGCGGTGCAACGCGGGCGAGTTCGACATCGAGTTCGCCCGACGCAGGCGCGGCCAGTTGCGCGCGGGCGGCCTGCGTGCCGTACCACCGCGCCCGCCCGGACACCACGCGCGTTACCACGCACAGCGCGGTGGGCAGCGCCGCTTCGAACGCGCGCAACACCGCGTGCAAGCGTTCGCCAAGCGAAGCCGCCGAGGGCAGCGTAGACAGCAGGTGTTCGAGGTGTTCGTGCGGCAACGCCGCACCGATGGCTTCAGCGCTGAGAACGCGCTCACCGGCCTTGCCGGGCAGTTGCGCATCGAGCGGCAGGGGCAACCCGTGCACGACTACCTGCTGCGCGGGTAGCCCGTCAAAACGCGTCGGTGTGACAGTCAGCCTGACCGTGACCGGCGCATCGGATGCGCCCAAGGAGATGGCGGAAGCGACCTGCGTGGCGGCTGGGTCGGGTGTCTGCGGATCTGCGTCCGTGCCCGCATACGCACTTAGCGCGACAGGCACATCTTGAAAGAAGCGCGAGAACGGCTCGCCGAGCAGTTGGTCGACCGAGAGCGCGCGCACCATGCTAATGCCTGCTGCATTGGCATACACGATGCGACCTTCGAGAACGACATACAGGGGAACGGGCAGGCTTTGTGCCGACAGCGGGTAGGAAAGTTCGTCTTGCATCCCACGCTCCAACCAATGGTATTGCCTGAGACACCACGCAATCAACGTGTCCGCGAGCAACGCAATAGGCGCCAGCCTGCGGAGGCGGGACCACAACTTTCATGATGCGCAAAAGTTGCGTGTCGCGCAAATCATTGATTTGTGCTTTATACAACACACAGTGCGTTTCATTTGGTCACGCGGTGCTGGGTTGTTTGCTGCATCGACAGTAAAGGGGTTTCTACCGATACGGGTTCAATCGATGCCGGCAATGCCACATCTGAAGCGCTTTCCTTGTCGGCGGAATGTCGTTTGCCTCGGTGATACGTGCGTACAAACTTGCGCGCCGACATCAAGATGCGAATTCGCATTGTGAGGGCGAAATTGGTGTTCACTCGCCCGATTGAACGTTATGGAAAGAAAAAGATTGTGCCTGTAAGCAGGAGGCATACTGGCATGCCAAAGCGCAAAGCCGACTGTAAAACACGGGCAAGGACGGAATCATCGCCGATGCATCCACCTACCAGCCCGCCGGGCTTGCCGCTTTGAAGCAGCTTTATCGTCTGTCACAAATGGATCTTGGGTGCCGGCGCAATGCGGTGCCAATGGCAGTTGCTGTGTCGCCTTGCGGACTGCGGCACCGTGGGCTCCATGCAATGTGTTGGTGGAAGTTGGCCCCGGAAATTGCGGGACCCATAAGCGCTTGCTAATGTGATGGCACTGAAATGCAGTGCATCGCAGGTTTGCGGTCTTGTCTGATCGCGTATACCAAGTGGATGCGTCAATCTGACTTTCCGGTTGAATCTTGAGCATTCGGTATGCCTGATTTGATTCGAACCGTTTGGGTGCGCTTGCGGCAGGTTGCGGTGCGCGATCAAAACCGTTGAAATTTCATTTCAGTTATGAATACAATTGAACTAATATCTGATCCACAACAGAATTTATTGGGAGCGCATATGGCGACATACAAGGAATTGGTTGCACAAAAGGCCAAGCTCGAAGAGCAGATCGAAACCGCCCGCGCCAAAGAGCTGGAAGCCGTTATCCAGCAAGTGCGCCAAACGGTTGCCGAATACGGCCTGACCGCTGAAGACCTGGGCCTGGCACCGCGCCGTGGCCGCCGTGCTGGTGCGAAGGCACCCGTGCCGGCGAAGTACCGCGATCCGAAGACGGGCGCAACGTGGTCCGGCCGTGGCCGTGCACCAGCCTGGATCGGCAAGAACCGCGACAAATTCCTGATTGCCTGATTTACCCTCTCGGGTACGACGGCCCACCAGACCGGTGGGCCGTTTTCGTTGGAGCGCTTGGGCGTTCCTGACTATAACGTCGACATGACGCCCCGCCTTCCCAAATACCTTGAACTGGCCGATCGCATTCGGCTCGACATCCTGCACGGTGCGTTGCCGGCCGGCAGCGTCGCTCCCAGCGAAAACGAAGTCGCCCAACGCTACGGCGTCTCGCGGCTGACTGCGCGTCGCACGCTCAATGAGTTGGCCGCGCGCGGGTTGCTCAAGCGCTCGCGCGGGCAACGCAGCGTGGTGCTCGACCGTGTGGGGCCGCATCGTCCGGTGCTGTATGCCCCGGGGCAGTCCGATGCAGCGCTGGAGTACGTGCCGGGCGCCGCCTATACCGTCAGCGCATTCCGGTTGGAGCAGGCTGACGAGACGGTGGCGGCCGCGCTCGGTCTGGAGGTTGGCGCGCAGGTGGCGTTCGTGGAGCGCCGCGCGCAGGTCGAGGGCAAGCCCATCATGCTGCTGCGTACGTGGCTGACGTCACGGCTGGCGGCCATGCTTGAGGCGCGTGACTTTGAAGACCGCCTGTTCGTGCAGGTCTTCCAGCGGGCCAACCTGACGATTGCGCGCTCGCGCGAGGCGCCGCTGGCGTGCGTGGCCGATGCCCATCAGGCCAGTCAGCTTGAAGTAGCGGAGGGTGTGCCGCTGGTGCGTGTTCGTCGGATCGGCTATAGCGTGGCCGACGTGCCGATTTCCCTCACGTACTGCGATTTCTCGCCCGAGCGCTATACGCGTGAAGTCGATATCCGCGTGCTCCAAAACGACTAGAGCGTGTCATGCCCTTTTACGGGAGATGCGTTCGTTTAAAAACGGCTTGCGTGGTAGGCGCAGGCCGCCGCCCTTGGCGTTCCAAGGGCAAGGGCTGCAACACCCCACGCGAGCCGTTTTGAAACGAACCCTTCGGGAAACCCACCAAAAAGCCGCATGGCCGCGTTGCGGCTCGCTTATTTGGCTCGCCAAACCGTGCTCGTGGCGCCGTGCCCTGCGACTTTTTGGTGGGTTTCGCACTCCCGCAAAAAGACATGACACGCTCTCTGCACTTGCGCCAGTACGGTGCAGAAACGGCGCCACACACCCCGGTGTTGGGACTTGTCTGGCAGGGGTATTCAAGCTAGTCTGCGCGCCTTCCCGCGAAAACGTATTCGTTCGTGACACTTCAGCGTGCTGACGGCGTATTGGCACGGCTGTTGCATTCACTCGCGGCGATCTCAGCGGGGCAGGCGAGCCACCTGCCACCGCGAAGCGAATTCAACACAACGGAACCAGAAGAGGGAGAAATCAACGATGCAACTCAAGCGACGTTTCAAGCTGGCCGTGCTGGCCGCTGCCGCCGGGCTGACCGCAGGTGCGGCCCAGGCCCAGTCGTCGGTCACGCTGTACGGCCAGGTGGATGCCTGGGCGGGCGCAACCAAGAACCTGGGCGCATCCGACCGCGCCTGGGGTGTCAACTCCGGCGGCATGTCCACGTCGTACTGGGGCATGAAGGGCAGCGAAGACCTGGGCAACGGTCTGAAGGCGATCTTCACGGTGGAAGCGTTCTTCCGCCCCGACACCGGCAAGAGCGGTCGCTTTGATGGCGACACGTTCTTTGCACGTAATTCGTTCGTCGGCCTGCAGTCGAACACCTGGGGCTCGATCAAGCTGGGTCGCAATACGCCGCAGTACTTCGTTTCGACGATCCTGTTTAACCCGTTTGGCGATTCGTACACCTTCTCGCCGATGGTGTTCCACACCTACCTGGGCAACGGCCGCACGGGCGCAGCTGGCATCTCGGGCCTGGTGGGCGATTCGGGCTGGAACAACTCGATCCTGTACACCACACCGGACATGAACGGCTTCACCGGCACGCTGATGTACGGTGCGGGTGAACAGGCCGGCCACGATGGCCAGAACAAGTTTGGCGCGGGCTTCCTGTACTTCCGCGGCAACTTTGCGGCCACCGCGGCTTTCCAGCAGGTGCGCTTCGATGCCAACCCGGGTGACCTGAATGCGCTGGTGGCAGGTTTCCAGCGTCAGACGGCAACGCAACTGGGCGCCTCGTACGACTTCGGCGTGGTCAAGCTGTATGGCCAGTACCAGTACATCAAGAACACGATCGCCTCGGGCGATGCGAAGAGCAACGGCGGCCAGCTGGGCGTTTCGATCCCGGTCGGCCCGGGCAGCGTGCTGGCTTCGTACGCCTACACGAAGACCTCGGGTGCAGCGGACGTGAAGCGCAACACCTGGGCAATCGGCTACGACTATTCGCTGTCCAAGCGCACGGATGTGTATGCCGCGTACTTCCGCGACAAGGTATCCGACCTGAGCTCGGCTGATACTTTCGGCGTGGGCATCCGCGCAAAGTTCTAAACCTGCGCTTTCCTTGTCACCGCCCGTGTGTCGACAGCGCGGGTGGGTATTTACAGCGGCGTCCGGGGTTCCGGGCGCCGTTTTTTGCTTCGGGAAGACGAGTAGTGAATGGGGTGGGGTGCTCAACCGGTACGCGCGATGCGTACGGGTGCCACGGACGACGTGGCCGGCTCAGCCACCAGTTGCGGCTGATTCAGCAGCATGGCGCCACGCTGGGTGGCGACGAATACGGCTTCGGTACGGCTGCGGACTTCCAGGCGACGGTACAGCGCATTGATGTGCGCCTTGGCCGTGGCCTCGGAGATGCTAAGCATGCGGCTGATGGTTTTGACCGGATGACCGCGCGAGAGCAGAACCAGGATTTCGTATTGGCGTTGGGTGAGTCCCAATAATGCGCAGTCGTCGGCGCCGTTGGCGGCACCACCTGCCAGCGTATCCGATCGGGCAAGCACGATTGAGGCCGGTATATAACGGCCGCCGGCCAGCACCAATTCCAATGCCGCTGCAATCAACTTGCCGGAATAGCTTTTCAGCAGATAAGCCGAGATATTCAATTGCATCAGCGCGCGCACATGGGCGGCTGAATCGCTTTCACCCAGCACGGCGACATGCCGTGGGTGCGGCTGCTGCAGCAACCGGGAGAGCGCCGGCAGATCGTCGATGCCCGGCAGGGGCAGGCCGATCAGGGCCAACTCGGCGTCCGCATGCGCCGCGAGGTTTTCAAAGAGGGCCTCGTCCGGGTCGACGCTGACGACTTCGGAAATGGCCGGCAAAGATTGCAAAACGTGGGTCGCACCGGCACGCACCAAGGGGTGTGCCTCAACTACGATCGATTTCACTGCGCCGCCTGTCTGGTTATGGTTGTTTGCCCATTTCCGGAATATGGCCGGCCGTCGCCCATTTGGATCGGCGAGATCCAAATTGATGCAGGCGTGGCTGGTAGAAACGCAATGACGCGCGGTTTCGGTATGTTTCCCCGTTCAACCGGCAGTCACCAAGTACGGTGCCGCCGGGCCGAAACCTTGGCATGCCATTCAGGCGCGATTTCTTTCCGGTTTTCTTGTTTATGTCGCCAGGCGCGGAGGATATACCCCGCCAAAATCGGCAGAATAAATCCCCAGCTTGCTTGTTGCACCCATCAATGGGATGTAAACCTTTTTGTTTACCCCGATCGGTGGTGTGCTAAGCCCATATAGATAGCAGGATCAAGCAGGGCCAGCTAGCCCCACTTCAAACCCATTGACGTAAACGTAAACCGGCGAATCTTCGCCGCCGGAGGCGCCGTGCGGTTTACTGCGCGACGACGGAGAAGCGCGGCATCGACAGCGGTTGCTTGCCGTCGCGGCCGTAAGGCGTGCCGCCGCCGTTATTGGCTGCGTGCAGGACCGACAGCGCGTTTTGCGTGGCGCGCAGGCGCAGATCGATCAGGGTGCCGTTGTCCAGATTGCGCTGGCGCAGGGTGTGGGCCAGGGCCAGGTTCTCGTCGAACAGGCGGCTGGCGGTTTCATCGGTGCGCAGGTATTTGACCAGCCCGTACGGATCGGCGCCGCCATGCTGCGCCCACCACAGGCGGCGCTCGCGGTCGGCTTCGCCCAGGGCGGCGAGCTGTTTCTGCTTGGTCTGGGTGACGCGCTCGAGCTCGACCATGTCGCCGTCGCGCAACGCTTGCGCTTCGGCTTCGAGGGTCAGGGTGGCTGCGCGGAGCAGTTCCTGCTCGTCGGCAAGGGTGCGGATCAGCAGTGTGTTGTCCATGTTGGCGACCTTTAGCTGGGGAGCTTGGGCAGCCGCCGGCCGGCACACCGCCCCGCCGCGATCAGCCAAGGGCCGGCGGCGTCATGAGAAATGGGGGACGGACGACGGGAGGCTCCCGTCAGACCTTTTTGCTTTGTGCCGAGAGCAGCGAATGCGCGTCGGACAGCGCCGCATCGGCGATCTTGCCGGCGTCCATCTTGAGCGTGCCGTTCTGAATGGCGCTGCGGATCTGCTCGACGCGTGCTGCGTCGAAGTCGCCGCTGCCCACTTGGCGCGAAACTTGATGGACCGACAGCGAAGGCGCGGTCGTGTCCTGGCCGCTGTGGCGCGTCGTACCCGTAGCCGTCGTGGCGGCTTGGGGCGAGCCGGTCGCGCGTGCAGACCCGGACGCAGCGTCCTTGGTCGGCGCAATGGCCGGCGTGTTGTTGACGATATGGTTGATTTTCACGGGTGTCTCCGAAGAGCGCGTTCATCCTATCACCCATATCGGCCAACCCCCGTCCAAACTTTAGCGGGGGATATCGGTTGTGCATCACAGTAGATATGTGATCGATTGATCTCAAATCGATCTCAAAACTGGATTGCGACCACACCGGCGGACTGCGCAATGCCGGAAACGACGTTGCCGTTGGCCGTGCGCACCTGCGCCACCTGGCCCACGGCGGCCTGGTTCATGGCCCGGCCGTCGCTGGTGACCTGGAAGCCGCCGCCCTCGGCGACGAGCTTGACGGTCTGGCCGGCCTGTACGGCAATTGGCAGGCGCAGGCTCTCGGCACGCAACGGCTGGTTGGCCGCCACGCTGGTTACCAGTACGCGCCCGACCACGTCGGCGGGCTGCTGCACGACGGACGGCGGCAGCATCGAGAGATCCCCCGTGCGGGCTTCCAGATCACTCATGTCGAGCGTCTTGCCCGGCGAGAGCTGGTGCGAAGCGACGTAATACGTCCCGGTAATCTGGATGGTGGCCGGCACCCACGCCGCCCAGGCGTGAGGTGACTTGCAGCGCACTCCAACTTGGATGCGGCCGCGCAGGCGGTTGGCCGCCGGCAGCATCAGGTCGACCTGATCGCAGGGCTGGTTGGCCACGCGCGGGTCGACCGGGCCGACCTCCACCGAGGCGCGCGGGGCGCCGGCGTCATTGGTGCCGCCCAGGATGTCCAGCTGCGACTGCAGTTGCTGCTGGATCTGCATCTGGATGGCGTTCGGGCCCTGGATGGTGGTCGTGGCGGGTTGTGCGGCCTGGCCGGGCATCGGCATGTTGGCGGCTGCTGGTGCATAGCCGACGCGCATCATGCCTTGCGCATGCGCCAGGATCGGATGGGCGAGGCTTACCAGCACGCCCAGCGCCAGGGCCAGCAGCAGCTTGCGCTGGCGGGCGGCCAACGGCATTGCCGCGGCGCCATGGCGGCGGCCAACGGCAAAGGTCGGGTACTGGGCGCTGCGTACAAACCGCGTGGACATGGAAAGCCCTCCATCGAAAGTCCGGTGAAGTGTAGCCACGCGCGCGGGAGGGCCAAATGCGGAAATGTCGGCCAATCCCCCCCTTATTCGGACGAATGCTCTTGCCAGGTGGCCCCTAGACTTTGCAACGTGGTGAAGTCCCTGGCGTTGCGTGGTGCTGTTCCATTTGCCGCGCGGCCTGCCCCGGAAGGTCGGTTTCCCGGCCGGCCCCCGGATCCGCAGACAAGGCCCTCTCCACTGAGGCTGCATGACGGCAACTCAGCAATACAGCGGTTCTGGAGACGGCATCGGCGGTTTTGAAGGGGCCGCCGATGCCTGCTTCTCCAACCCCACGGAATACCAACCCGGCGGGTGGCAGCACCAACAAGACGCCACGCGCGAGGAAAGACAGACATGGTCGACAAGCTGGATCAGTTGTTCGGTTTTCAGGAGAAGGCGCTGCAACTGCGTTCGCAGCGGCACCAGATCCTGGCCTCGAACATTGCCAATGCCGATACGCCCAACTTCAAGGCGCGCGACTTCGATTTCCAGTCGGCGCTGCAGAAGGCGGTCGGCCAGCAAGGCGGCAACACGCTGCCGATGACGGCCACGGCGTCCGGCCACCTGACGGCGGACGGTGCGCCTGCCGGTGATGTGACGTTGATGCAGGCCTCGCTCTCGCAGCAGGCCAAGTCGCTGCAGGGCGAGGTGCAGTACCGCACGTCGCAGCAGCCTTCCATTGACGGCAACACGGTCGATATGGACGGCGAGCGCATGCGCTTTGCCGACAACACCGTGCGTTACGAGGCGGATCTGAACATCGTGACGCAGAAGATCAAGTCGATGCTGGCTGCCATCCAGAGCAGCTAGCAAGGCAAAGCAGAACAGAGCAAGACAGGGTAGGACGATCGCGCCGCAGTCTCGGGCGCGACGAAAGAGGGGCGGGAGTGATGCGGCGCCCCGGGCCAGGCAGTCTGGCCCGGAGAGCGCCCACACAACAACGGCCCCGATCCGGCAACAGTAAGCAGTATTCAGACAGCGGAACCAACATGTCGCTATTCAAGGTGATGGATGTGGCTGGCAGCGCGCTCACCGCGCAGTCCAAGCGCATGAACGTCATGGCCTCCAACCTGGCCAACGCCGAGAGCGTGACGGGCCCCAACGGCACCGCCTACCGCGCCAAGCAGGTGGTGTTCTCGCCCGAGCAGGGGGCTGACGACTACGCCACCGGCGTGTCGGTCGACCGCGTGGTCGAAGACACCGTCACCCCCATGAAGCGCATGCACCAGCCGGGCAATCCGCTGGCCGATGCCGACGGCTACGTGACGATGCCGAACGTCGATGTGGTGGACGAAATGGTCAACATGATTTCTGCCTCGCGCTCGTACCAGGCCAACGTGGAAGTCGCCAACACCACCAAGACGATGGCCGCCAAGGCCCTGACCCTGGGCCAGTAAGCGCACCCGCTCCAGCCAAACACGCGACGAATCTAGCGAGACACGACCATGACCGTCAGCTCCACCTCCAGCACTACCGGTACCACGAGCACGAACACCGGCAACAACCTGGCACTGACCAACAGCACCGATCTGCAGAGCACGTTCATGCAGCTCCTGGTCGCGCAGCTGAAGAACCAGGATCCGTTGAACCCGATGGACAACTCGCAGATGACCTCGCAGCTTGCCCAGATCAACACGGTCAACGGTATCCAGCAGTTGAACACCACGATGTCCAGCATGCTCACGCAGAACGCGGCCACGCAGGCCTCGTCGATGATCGGCCGGACCGTGCAGGTGCCGACGACCAACCTGGCGCTGGCGTCCGGCAAGGCCAACTTTGGCGTCTCGGTGCCCAACGGCGCCGACGACGTGGTCGTCACCATCAAGAACGCTGCCGGGGTTGCCGTGCGCACCGTTGACCTGGGCCAGATGACTGCCGGTTCCGGCAACTACACCTGGAACGGTCAGGACGACAAGGGCAACCAACTGGCAGACGGCAACTACACGATCAGTGTCGCGGCCACGCAAGGCGGCAAGATCGCCACGGCCAACGCGCTGGGCGTCGACAAGGTTGCTGGCGTGACCATCAACAACGGCACGATGCAATTGGTGCTGGCATCCGGCGGGACGGCCAAGCTGTCTGACGTCGCTTCTATTCAGTAACGGGTCCGTCTCAGACACGCCCGCCGCACTTCTATTCTCGGGAGAACACTATGGGATTCCAGCAAGGCCTGAGCGGTCTCGACGCCGCCTCTTCCAACCTCGATGTGATTGGCAGCAACGTTGCCAACGCCAACACGGTCGGCTACAAGAAATCGACCGCCGAGTTTGGTGACGTGTATGCACGCTCGCTGGTGGGCGCATCCGACAACCAGATTGGTCAGGGCGTGAGCGTGACCAGGGTGTCGCAGTCGTTCACGCAGGGCAACGTGACCATTACCGGCAACCCGCTGGATATCGCCATCAACGGCACGGGCTTTTACCGCATGGTCGACGCGAGCAGCGGCCAGGTGTCGTACACGCGTAACGGCCAGTTCCAGACCGACAAGAACGGCTACATCATCTCCGCCACCGGCCAGAACCTGACCGGCTACGGCGTGGATTCCACCGGCAAGGTCAACACCGCCGTGCTGACCAACCTGCAGATTCCGGTCAATGACCTGGCACCGCTGGCGACCACCAATACCGCATTCGGCGTGAACCTGGATGCCGCTGCCACGCCGCCGACCACCACGCCGTTCTCGGCCACCAACTCGTCCACGTTCAACCACTCCGTTTCGGAGCAGGTGTACGACGGCACGGGCAAGGCCCACATGCTGACCAACTACTACGTGAACACCGGCGTTGGCCAGTGGAGCGTGTATTCGCAGGTCGACGGCGTTGGGCAGACTTCGCCCAACCCTGGCGCCGCGATTGCCACGCTCAGCTTCAACGGTAGCGGCCAGCTGACCACGACGCCCAGCAAGATCAACGCGACGTTTGGCGGCATGAGCATCGGCAGCATGGATTTCACCGGCACCACGCAATACGGCGGCGGCTACAACGACACGGCCCCTGGCGTCACGCAAGACGGTTACGCCACCGGCCGCCTGGCCAGCTACTCGGTCGGCACCGACGGCACGGTGACTGCGCGCTATTCCAACGGCCGCACCTCGGTTCTGGGTCAGGTTGCCATGGCCAACTTCAAGGCACCGGAAGGCCTGCAGAACATCGGCGGCAACCAGTGGGTGGAAACGTCCAACTCGGGCGCCCCGAACCTGGGTACGCCGGGCATGGGCTCGTTCGGCCTGCTGCAGTCGTCGGCGGTGGAGCAATCCAACGTGGACCTGTCGGCCGAGCTGGTCAACATGATCATCGCCCAGCGCTCGTACCAGGCCAACGCGCAGACCATCAAGACGCAGGACACCATCCTGCAGACCTTGGTGAGCATGTAATCGCCTGATCGCCATCGCCTGAAGTTTATTAACTGCGGCACACCAAGGACATTCGCATGGACCGCTCGATCTACGTGTCGATGACTGGCGTGAAGCACCTGTTCGACCAACAGGCTGCCAGCGCCAACAACCTCGCCAACGCCAGCACCACCGGCTTCAAGGCGCAGATCGACGCGTTCCATACGGTAGGCGTGCAGGGTGATGGCTCGCCCACGCGCAGCTATGTGATGGCTTCGGCCATTGGCACGGATGTGACCCAGGGCCCGATCGAAACCACCGGCCGAGCGCTGGATGTGGCAGTCGACGGGCAGGGCTACTTTGCCGTGCAGGCCGCAGATGGCTCCGAGGCCTATACCCGCGCGGGCACGTTTCAACTGAATGCCGACGGCACCATCGTCACCCTGGCCGGGCAGCCGGTGATGGGCGATGGTGGCCCGATCACGCTGCCGCCCAATACGACGGTGCAGTTTGCCAAGGACGGCACGGTCAATGCCATCAGCGCGGACAACGTGACGCCGCCGGTGTCGCTGGGCCGCCTGAAGCTGGTCAGTATCGACCCTTCCAACCTGAACCGCGGCGCCGATGGCCTGTTCCGCCAGCGTGACGGGCAAGACGCCGACACGAACGAAAACGTGCGCATCACGCCCGGCGCACTGGAAGGCAGCAACGTCAACCTGACTGACTCGCTGGTCAACATGATTGAAATTTCGCGCCAGCTCGAGATGCAGATGAAATCGCTGCAGACGAGCGACACGAATGCCCAGTCGGCCAATGAACTGCTGCGCCACGCTTAAGCGGCCGGCGCGTGAACTGAATCAACCAAGGACTCGAACATGATTCGCTCCCTGTGGATTTCCAAGACCGGGATGGACGCCCAGCAATCGCAGCTGGATGTCATCTCGAACAACCTGGCGAACGTCAACACGACGGGCTTCAAGCGCTCGCGCGCCGTGTTCGAAGACTTGCTGTACCAAAACGTGCGTGAGCCGGGTGCGCAATCGTCGCAACAGACCACGCTGCCTTCGGGCATGCAGATCGGTACCGGTGTGCGCATCGTCGCCACCGAGCGTCTGCACACGCAGGGCAACCTGACGCAGACCGGCAACTCGACCGACGTGGCCATCAACGGCAACGGTTTCTTCCAGGTGCAGATGCCGGACGGCACGCTGGCCTACTCGCGTGACGGCAGCTTCCAGGTCAACGCGCAGGGTCAGCTGGTGACCTCCAGCGGTTACCCGATCCAGCCGGCCATCACCATTCCGCAAAACGCCACCAGCCTGACCGTTGGCAAGGACGGCGTGGTGACGGTCAGCACGCCGGGCTCGGCAGCCAACACGCAGGTGGGCACGTTCCAGCTGGCCAACTTCATCAACCCGGCCGGCCTGCGCAGCATGGGCGAGAACCTGTACGCCGAGACCGAGGCCTCGGGCACCGCCAACCTGGCCAACCCGGGTTCGAACGGCGTGGGCGTGCTCAACCAGAACTACGTGGAAACGTCCAACGTGAACGTGGTGGAAGAGATGGTCAACATGATCCAGACGCAGCGTGCGTACGAGATCAACAGCAAGTCGGTGCAGACGTCCGACCAGATGCTGGAGAAGCTGTCGCAGCTCTAAGCGCGACGGTGCTGCTTTAAGGAAGTCACGCGATGCAAACCCCCCCGGTCTACTCGCTCTCGCACGGCGGCCGCGCTGTGCCGATGGTGCAAAAAGCGGTTCAGTTGGTTGTGCTTGGCACCGCTGCCGTGCTCGCCAGTGCTTGCGGCATGCTGCCGCCGCCCGAGCCGATCGTGCAGGGCCCGACGACGGCCCGCCCGCCCATGCCTGTCATGGCGCCGCGCCAGAATGGGGCGATCTACCAGGAAGTGGCATCGGGCAGCGGCGGCTTTCGCGGCATGTTCGAAGACCGCCGCGCACACATGGTGGGCGACACCATCACCATCGTGATTACCGAGAACACGGCGGCCAGCAAGCAGACTTCCGGCAGCGTGAACCGCACTGGCAGCATGACCGCTTCGGTACCGACGTTCGCCGGCATGAACCCTGGCGTGCTGTCGCTGCTGGGCGTGTCGGCCAGCGATGCCAACAAGTTCGACAGCAAGGGCGCCAACGGTGCGCAGAACAACTTCACGGCCACCATCACGGTGACGGTGGTGGAAGTGCTCGGCAACGGCAACCTGGTGGTCAGCGGCGAGAAACAGACCGCCGTGGGCCAGGGCACCGAGTCGGTGAAGTTCTCGGGGGTGGTCAACCCGACCACCGTCAACAACCAGAACACCGTGCTGTCCACCCAGGTGGCGGATGCACGCATGGAGTACCGCGGTACGGGCTATGTGTCCGAATCCCAGCAGATGGGCTGGCTGTCGCGGTTCTTCCTGACCGTGTCACCGTTCTAAGGAAGCGGCCATGACTTTGTATCGCACGACGTTACATCGCACCCTTGGCGCGGTCCTGGTGGCACTGAGCGCAATTGCCGGATTCATTCCCACCGCAGCACACGCTGACCGCATCAAGGATCTGACCAGCGTTGCCGGCGTGCGCGAGAACGCGCTGATCGGCTACGGCCTGGTCGTCGGCCTGGACGGCAGCGGTGACCAGACCACGCAGACCCCGTTCACGATCCAGAGCTTCAACAACATGCTCACGCAGTTCGGCATCAACGTGCCGGCCGGCGCCAGCATTCAGCTCAAGAACACCGCCGCCGTGGTGGTGACGGCCTCGCTGCCCGCCTTTGTGCGGCCGGGCCAGATGATTGACGTGACGGTGTCGTCCATCGGTAACGCCAAGAGCCTGCGCGGCGGTACGCTGCTGCTCACGCCGCTCAAGGGCGTGGATGGCCAGTTGTACGCGCTGGCGCAGGGCAACGTGGTGATTGGCGGCGCAGGCGCGTCAGCCAACGGCAGCAAGGTACAGATCAATCAACTGGGCGCCGGCCGCATCGCCAACGGGGCGACGGTGGAGCGCGCGGTGCAGGCCACGGTGGGCGAGGCCGGTAGCATCCAGCTCGACACCGGCACAACCGATTTCGGCACGGTGCAGAACATCGTCAACGCCATCAACAAGCAGTACGGCGCGGATACCGCCCAGGCCGCCGATGGCCGCACGATCAACGTACGCGCACCGGCGCTGGCGTCGGACCGCGTCGGGTTTCTCGCCAAGCTGCAGAACATTGAAGTGACGCCGGCACTGGCCGCCGCACGTGTGGTGGTCAATGCCCGCACAGGTTCGGTGGTGATGAACCAGCTCGTCAAGCTCGAGCCCTGCGCGGTGGCGCACGGTAGCCTGTCGGTCACCATCAGCACCGAGCCGGTGGTCAGCCAGCCGGCACCGTTCTCGCAAGGCCAGACCGTGGCGGCCGCGCGTTCGAACATTGAGGTCAAGCAGGCAGGCGGCAGCCTCATCAACGTGAAGGGCGGCACCAACCTGGCGGACGTGGTCAAGGCCATCAACGCGATCGGCGCCAACCCGCAAGACCTGATCTCGATCCTGCAGGCGATGAAGGCGGCCAACGCCCTGCGTGCCGAGCTGGAAATCATCTGACGCCGGGGCCGACGCCATGAACCCGACCGACCTCACCAGCCGCCTGGCGCTCGACTCCACCGGATTCGAGTCGCTCAAGCAGGCCGCACGCACCGACCCGACCGGCGCCGCCAAGACCGTCGCCAAGCAGTTCGACGCGATCTTCGTGAACATGATGCTCAAGCAGATGCGCGATGCATCGCCGCAGAATGGGCCATTCGATTCGTCGTCGACCAAGATGTACACGTCGATGCTCGACCAGCAGCTCTCGCAGACGATGGCGTCGCGCGGGGTGGGCGTGGCGGACCAGTTGCTCAAGCAGATGCTGCGCCAGGCCAACCACGTGAACCCTGATGCCGGGGGGCCGGTGAATACCGCGTTGTCCAGCACGACGGCCACGAATACCGCGTTGCCCGGGGCCGCTGGCTCGACCGATGCCGCCCGCGCCATCGCCCGCTCGTCGCTCAACAGCATGGCCGCGGCGGTTGCGCCGACGGTGTCAGGTGGGGAAGATGACGGCTCGGGCATCAGCACCGTGCCGCGCCCAGGGCTGGAAGAACGTGTGCAGCGTGCGCTGGCTGCCTTGCGCAAGCAGGCCGATGCTGGGCAGTCCACCAGTGCAGCGCCGGATGTGGATTTGTCGGGCGTGGCTGCCGAGCCGCGTGGCGAGCGCATGGCCAGCTTCTACAACAAGCTGATCGGCCACGCCTCGCAGGCTGCGCAGGAAACCGGCATTCCGGCCAACTTCATGATCGGCCACGCCGCGCTGGAGTCCGGCTGGGGCCGCCGCGAGATCAAGGCCAAGGATGGCTCCAACACGCACAACCTGTTCGGCATCAAGGCCGGCGGCTCGTGGACGGGCAAGACTGCCACGGTGACCACCACCGAATACGTGGGCGGCGTCGCTCACAAGGTCCAGGAGAAGTTCCGCGCCTACGGCTCGTACGCCGAGGCATTCAAGGACTACGCCAACCTGCTGGCCAACAACCCGCGCTACAGCAACGTTGTCGCGGCCGGCAACGGTAACGATGCGGCTTCGTTTGCCAAGGGCCTGCAACGTGCGGGTTACGCCACAGACCCGAACTACGCCAACAAGATCATGGCGGTGCTCAAACAGATCGTTTGACGTTCGCTATCAGAAACGAAAACCAATAGCATCGGCCGGCTCAAGTTTGATCAGAGCCGGCCGATGTTGTTTGTAGGGTCCATCCTGGCGGCGCTGTGCCGCCCGCACCGAGATAACTATGAGCACGTCCCTTTTGAATATTGGCGCGACCGGCCTGCAGGTCGCCAATATCAACCTACAGGTGACCGGCAACAACATCGCCAACGCCAACACGCCTGGCTATTCGCGCCAGGAAGCCGTGCAGACGGAGAACATTCCGCTGTACGCCGGTGTCGGCTATCTGGGGCAGGGTGCCAACGTGACCACCGTCAAGCGTATCTACGACCAGTTCCTGACGGCCCAGGTGCAGAGCGGCCAGGCCGCCACCAGTTCGGCTGACCAGCTCAACAGCCTGGTGTCCGGCCTGAGCCAGTACATGTCGGACAGCAACAGCGGCCTCTCCTCGGCGCTGACCAGCTTCTTCAACTCCGCAGACGGCCTGACGTCCAACCCGTCGAGCACCACCGCGCGCCAGGTGTTCTTGAACGCTGCGGCCGGCCTGCAGAGCCGTTTCAACTCGATTGCTGGTCAGTTGACCTCGCTGTCCGGCCAGGTCAACACGCAGGTGCAGACGCAGATCAGCTCCGTCAACAGTGTGGCGCAGCAGATTGCCGGCCTGAACGACCAGATCTCCAAGGCCGAGGCCTCGACCGGCCAGCCTGCCAACGACCTGCGTGACCAGCGCGACCAGCTCGTGCAGACGCTCAACAAGTCGATCAAGGCCAGCGTGGTGCAGACCGGCGACGGCCAGTACAACATCTACGTGGGCAACGGCCAGGCGCTGGTGCAGGGCAACCAGAGCTACCAGCTGGCGGCTGTGCCGTCGCAGTACGACCCGACGCAGCTGTCGGTTGGCTACAAGAGCCCGGCCGGCACCGTCACCATTGACGACAGCCAGCTGGGCGGCGGCGCCCTGGGCGGCCTGATGGATTTCCGCCGCAACACGCTCATCCCGGCGCAGAACAGTCTGGGCAAACTGGCTGCGGCCGTGTCGGCCGACGTGAACGCGCAGAACAGTCTGGGCATGGACGCCAACGGCAAGATGGGGGCGAACCTGTTCTCCGTGGCCGGCCCCGTTGTTGCTGCCAGCAGTAACAACACCGGCAGCGCCACGGTCACGGCCAGCATCACCAACGCCAACGCGGGCCAGGGTTACGACTACCAGATCAAGTACCAGGGCGGCGCCTACACCGTCTCGCACTACCCGGACGGCTCCGCCTCCGTCACGGTGACGAGCTGGCCGACCACCATCGACGGCATCACGATGAACGTGTCGGGCACGATGAACAGTGGGGATTCGTTCCTGGTGCGCCCGACCGCCAACGCGGCATCGAGCATGCAGACGCTCACCACCGACTATCACAACGTGGCGGCCGCCACGCCGGTGGTGCTCAACCAGGGCAGCAACAACACGGGCAGCGCCACGGTGTCGTCCATCGGCGTGAACAGCGCGTACGCCGGTTCACCGCTCACTTCGCCGGTCAACCTGACCTACAGCTCTGCCGTGGGCGGGTCGCTCTCGGGTTTCCCGGCGAGTGGTGTGACGGTTAGCGTGAACGGCACCAACACCACGTACACAGGTGGTACGGCGCCGTACACGCAGGGCGCAACGTATTCGTTCAACGGCGTGCAGCTGACGCTCTCGGGTACGCCGGCCAACAACGATACGTTCACCATCTCGGCCAACACTGCCAACAGCACCGACGGCGGCAACGCCAGCGCGCTGGCCAAGCTGCGCAACGCCACGCTGCTCGACGGCGGCACCACCTCGATCGGCTCGTCGTGGAACAACCTCGTCACCAAGGTGGGCGTACAGGCCAATACGGCCAGCAGCAACCTGACCTCGCAGAAGGCGTTGCTGGCGAGCTCCACGCAGCAGCAGCAATCGGTGTCGGGCGTGAGCCTGGATGACGAAGCAATGAACCTGATGAAGTATCAGCAGGCCTACCAGGCATCGGCCAAGGTGATGCAGACCGCGAATACGCTGTTCGATTCCTTGCTGTCGATTGCCGGCGGCTGATTGGTCGACTGAAGAATCTGCCCCATCTGCCGATAACGTCCTAAAGCCCTTCGTCCGGACCGATCATGCGAGTCAGCACCGCCCAATTCTTTGCAGCATCCACCGCTTCGATGCAGAACACGCAGTCGAGCCTGATGACGCTGCAGCAGCAGATTGCGAGCGGCATTGCGCTCACCAGCGCGGGTGACAACCCGAGCGCGTTCGGCCAGATGTCGCAACTGCAGCAGACGCAGGACGCCAACGACCAGTACCAGGTCAACCGCGACGCCACCGACGCGCGCCTGACCAACGTGTCGTCAGCGCTTACCAACCTGGTGACCACGCTGCAGCAGGGCAAGCAGAGCCTGGTGTCGGCCAACACCTCGCTGATGACGGATTCACAGCGCATTGGTGTGCTGGCGCAGGTCAAGCAGCAGTATCAGCAGTTGCTCGCCACCGCCAACCAGCGCGACGCCCAGGGCGTGGCGCTGTTCGGTGGCGCAAACGGCACGACCGACCCGTTCGTCAACACGAGCGGCAGCGTGCAGTACGTCGGCAGCGGTCAGCCGCCCACGGTGCAGGTTTCGCAGAATGTATCGATGCCGAACTCGGTGTCGGGTGACTCTGTGTTCGTGCGTATCGCCAATACGGACCCGTCCAATCCGTCGGCCAACCAGAGCATCTTCAAGACCTACGAAAACCTGATCACGGCGCTGTCCACCCCGATCAACCCGGCCACCCAGGCCACCGACGTTGCCAACCTGCAGAAAGCCGTGCAGACGGCGCAGGGCAACCTCGACAACGCTTACCAGGTCGCCCTGCAGGCCCAGGTGACGGTGGGCACGCAGCAGGCGCAGATCACCACGCTCAACAGCAGCGGCTCGAACTACGGCGAGCAGTTGAAGGAGCAGATCTCCAAGCTGCAGTCGGTGGACTACACCACCGCGATCTCGCAGTTTGCCCAGCAGCAAGTGTCGTTGCAGGCCGCGCAGAAGACCTTCACGGCCATGCAGGGCATGTCGCTGTTCCAGTACTTCAATCCTTGACCTTCCGTTAAAGACGGTGACCTTTGAGCGGGCATAATGGCCGCTTGGTTACCGTCTGGATGGGTCATGCCGATTCAATACCTCCGCCGCCTGACCAGCCCCCAACGCACCGACGACGCCAACCGGCGCCTGGGGCAATCACTGGCCTTCGTGGCGGGCGCTGCCAACGCGGGCGGCTTTCTCGCCGTCAAGCAATACACCTCGCATATGTCCGGCATTGTCTCGGCAATGGCCGACGACCTTGTGCTGGGCAATATCGTGCTCCTGCTCGCGGGTTTTGCATCGCTGCTGGCGTTCCTGTGCGGGGCGGCCTGTACGGCTGTGCTTGTCAACTGGGGGCGCCGACGCAGCACGCAGAGTGAATTTGCGCTACCGCTCATGCTCGAAGCCGGGTTGCTGCTGCTCTTCGGCATGATGGGCACGTCGCTCGGGCAATACCGCGTCGTGTTTGTGCCGGCCACCGTCGCGCTGCTGTGTTTTCTGATGGGGTTGCAGAACGCCATCATCACCAAGATTTCAAAGGCGGAGATCCGCACCACGCACGTGACAGGGCTGGCCACCGACATCGGCATTGAGGTCGGTAAGGCGCTGTACTGGAACCACGGGCATCGCAACTTGCCGACCGTGGTCGCCAACCGGCCCAAGCTGCGGCTGCTGCTGTCGCTGCTGGGCATGTTTTTCGTGGGTGGCGTGACGGGTGCGCTGGGGTTCAAGCACCTCGGCTATGCAACCACGATTCCGCTGGCTTCGATTCTGATGCTGCTGGCGGTGGTGCCGATCGTCGACGACCTGCTGTTGCGTCGGCGGTAAGCCGCATTGAGGGCGGCGCGCGCTTGAGTCGCTCATTTGATTCGCCCATCTGGGCACGGAGCCCGGGCGGATCAAGCGGTCTGCCTGTTGCGGATACATTGAAACCATCAACGGTTTGACTCGCGGCACGGGCACCGGGATTACCATGGATGAGTCGAACGGGTTGGCAGGACACATCCATGATCGCACTGCAAGAAGCTTATCGTGCTGGATTGCTGCGACGCCAGAATTGGCTGCCCAACGTGATCTCTGGCCTGGTCGTCGGCGTCGTGGCGTTACCGCTGGCGATGGCCTTTGCCATTGCCTCTGGCGCAAAGCCTGAGCAGGGGCTCTATACCGCCATCGTCGCCGGCCTGCTGGTTTCCACCTTGGGTGGCAGCCGTCTGCAGATCGCAGGGCCGACGGGTGCATTCATCGTGATCCTGTCGGGTGTCACGGCCGCCCATGGCATCGATGGCCTTCAGATCGCCACGCTGATGGCAGGCATCATTCTGGTGGGGATGGGTGCCGCCAGGCTGGGGACGGTCATCAAGTTCATCCCGGCCCCGGTCATCGTCGGCTTTACGACAGGGATCGGCGTCATTATCTGGGTGGGGCAATGGCCCGATTTTTTCGGGCTACCCAAACCGTCTGGGGCACATTTCCACGACAAGCTCTGGCATACGCTGCAAGCCCTGCCGCATCTGCATCCCGCAACCACGGCATTGGCCATCGCAAGCCTATTGCTGGTCATCCTCACCCCGCGCTTTGCTCGTCTTAAACGGGTGCCTGGCCCACTGGTGGCGATGGTTGTCGTCACGGCACTGCAGGCAACGTTCCACTTCGATGGGGTGGCCACCATTGGCAGCACCTTTGGCGGCCTTCCACAAGGCCTGCCCAACATCTCCTTGCCCAATGTGACCATGACGCGCGTCGTCGAACTGGTCGGGCCCGCTTTTACGATTGCGATGCTGGGTGCGATTGAGTCGCTGCTGTCGGCGGTGGTGGCCGATGGCATGGCCGGGACCCGACACGACGCGAACCAGGAGCTGATTGGTCAGGGGCTTGCCAATATTGCGGCGCCCCTCTTTGGCGGCTTCGCGGCGACCGGCGCGATTGCCCGCACGGCAACGAACATCCGAAACGGGGGGAACAGCCCCTTGGCAGGCATCGTGCACGCGCTGACGCTGGTTGCGATCCTCCTCTTGCTTGCGCCGTTGGCGTCGAAGGTGCCGCTGGCGGCGTTGTCGGCGATCCTGTTCGTGGTGGCCTACAACATGAGCGAGGTCCGACACTTTGCGCGGATGACTCGGCGTGCACCACGGGCCGATGTCGCGATTCTGCTGATGACGTTTTTCCTGACGGTGTTTGCCGATCTGGTGGTGGCGGTCAACATCGGCGTCATCCTGGCCACGCTGCAGTTTTTGCGGCGGATGGCCTCGTCGGTTGAGGTGTCGCAGCAGTCTGTCCAGCAGCTCGGTACCGAATTGGGGCAGATGCAATTGCCACCCAGCGTGCTGGTCTACGCGATCGACGGCCCGTTCTTCTTCGGGGCGGTCGAAAATTTCGAGCGCGCCTTGAGTCAGACCCACGCAGACCCGCGGGTGCTGATTCTGCGGCTCAAACGCGTGCCGTTTATCGACATGACCGGGCTGCTCACCCTGGAGGAAGTGATCGCCAAGCTGGAGAAACGCAGCATCACGGTGCTGGTCAGCGAAGCGAACGATCGGGTCAGGGGCAAGCTGGAGAAGGCGGGCATCCTGGCCGCTGTTGGGCACGACAACTATCAGGACAGCTTTGCTGCTGCCATCGCCCGATGCGATGTGCTGATCGGCTCCAGCGAGGATGCCGCCCGCGAGCACCAAGCAGCGCTATCCAGGCAGGCCGAAGCGGTGCTCAAAGTCAGCCGGGAACAGTGGCTGAACCGGTAGCCGAGGTCACCGAGACGCTCGGGGGCCATTGAGGCGGGTTGTCTCGGATTCCGGGGGCTATGGGGTGGTGCTGTAACCTTGCCACCCTTGCGGATATTTGATTGAGCCCCCCCAGATGGACCCCTCCAGCGCTTTCCTTGACGCAGACATGGCGTTTCCCGTTGATTCTCCCAGTGATGGGACACCCGTGGTGCTGGAATCCGGGCCGATCATTTCACTGCATTTCGATGAGCAGGCAATCCAGAGCCTCATGCTCAGGCATGCGCCCAACAAGCTGGTGCTCGGCTATACCCGGACGATGATGAGCTTCTTGCTCCTGCACCCGGCGCCTGCCCGGATTTCGATCATTGGCTTGGGTGGCGGCTCGCTGGCCAAGTACTGCTATCACCATCTTCCCGATACGAAAGTGGTGGCAATCGAGATCGACCCGTCCGTGATCGCCTTGCGCAATGCGTTCCAGATTCCGCCGGATGACGGTCGCTTCGAGGTGGTCTGTGCCGATGGCGTCGAATACGTCAAAGGCCAGGAGGCGCGGCCGGATGTGATTTTGGTCGATGGCTTTCTGGCATACGGCATGCCCGCGCAACTGGGCACGGCGGAGTTCTATGCGGATTGCCGCGCACGGCTTGCGGACAATGGCGTGCTGGTCGCCAATTTCCTGGAGACTGACCCGGATATTCCGTTCTACCTGGACGAAGTCCGCACTGCGTTCGGAGAATCCTTCTCCATTTGGCTCTCCGAGGATGGCGGCAACTACACCTTGCTGGCCTGGAAGGGGAAACTCCCACCGCTGAACGCATTGCTCACGCGTGCGCAAAGTCTGGAGACACAGCATGTGCTGGACTTGTGCTCGGCGGCGCATCATCTGAAGCAGCGTGGGCGGCCGGCGGTGGATCGCGCATTCTGACGGCTCCGGGGCCTTTGACGCACTTGCGGCCTGCACATTGGCGCGCATGTTTCGCTGCGCCTTGAGCGTCCAGGTTTGGCGTGCGCCTTGGTTGGCCGCCGCCGTTCAAGCGATCAGACGGCCTTAAGAACAGCAATTGCCCTGTCAACCGCCTCTTGCGAATCAACTGCAATGTAGGCAACGAACTGCGAGCCAATCGCTGCGGCAGAGAAACCCCGGAGGTTGATTCCGGCCTCGGCAAGGTCCTCGGTCAATGCCGCGGCAATGCCTGGCTGATTGCGGCCCGTGACACGAACGCAGTGCTGTTTTTGCGAAACGTTGAAGCCCGCCACCGCCGCGGCCTGCATTTCGTGATCACCTTGCAGTGGGGTGACGAAGACAACGCCTTCGCCGAGTCTGTCGGGGCTGCGGCGCGCGATGATCCACTGCAGATCGGCCCCGGCATCGCGCAGGGTTGTCAAGACCGTTGCCAGGCCACCTGGCTTGTCCGGAATGCTGGCTGCCCAGACTTCCACTTGCTCCACGATGAGGTCCATTGTCATGTCTCCTTGCTCCGTTTGGTCAACGTCGCACGACATCGCGTACTGCGGAGGAGCGTCTTAGCAATGCAGTATAGGCATCCAGTGCTTTGCGGAGATGTGTCTGACGAGCATGGATGTTTAGGATGATGTAGATGCGCGTGGCGCACGTGTGATGGGCTCAGGGTTCCGTAGTCGGAAGCGTCCTTTCCCACTTTGGATGTGCCTATCGAGCGCGTCTTCTTGCTCGGGTATTCCGCTGGTGTCGATTCTGATGCTGCTGGCTGTGGTGCCGGTGGTAGACGATCTGGTGGCGCCGGCACCAGGGCTGTTCAACGCAGCACGAGGCCAATCGCGATCGCGCAACCGAGCACGATCAACCATGGCACCGCCGTTTTGACGACCACGGTACGCAGCCAGTCGGCCTGATTGGCGCGGCGCGCGGTGCGGATCAATCCACCGGCCAGCAGCACTTCGAATGCGGCTTCTGACAGCAGCATTGGCCCCTGCGCATAGAAGTACGTCACGACGCCAAGGCAAGCCGCCACGGCGGCGGCCACCACCGCAATCACCAAGGCAATGGGCAGCGCTTCGTCTGCCGCAGACAGCCCTTCGGCCACGCTGCTGCCTGCGTCGCCCAGTAGCGATGTGTCGCCTGCATCAGCCAACGGTTCGAAATCGGCCGAAGCGCCCGCACCGCTGAAGCTACCGCCGCGCTCGCCAATGGCTGCGCGTCCTGCATTACCGGCAAACCGCGGCAAGGGCAGGCCGGAGCCAAAGTCGATCGCATCTGCGGCGGTATCGACAATCGAATCGCCTTGCGTGCTTTGCTGTTTGCGGCGCTGCGTGAACCCTGTGTAAGCCAGCCACAGCTTGAAAGCAACGAGCATCGCCAGCCAAGCGGCCACGGTAGCAATGCTGTAGCGCCACGGCGGTGAATCCATGCCCGCCATGTGCAGCAGCTTGCTGCACGCCACACCCCACGCCAGTGACCAGAGCACGATCAGCACAACATGCAGGCGCAGGGCAAAACGGCTGGCCAATCGGCGGGCGAAGTTGCGTTTGAGGACGGGTTCTGTGGTGCGTGTCGGCGCTGCGGGTGTCTTCTTAGGCTTCATCAGATCATCCCGCCATTGACGCCAATGACCTGCCGCGTGACATAGGAGGCGGCATCCGACATCAGAAAGCCCACCACCCCAGCCACTTCGGCGGGTTGGCCAACGCGGTTCATCGGCACGGCCTGCAGGGCCTGGTCCATGTGTTCCATGTGGGCCAGCATTTCGGTTTCGATCAGGCCGGGCGCGACGCAATTGACGGTGATCTTGCGCGAGGCCAGCTCCACCGCCAACGCCTTTGTCGCGCCAATCAACCCCGCCTTGGCCGCGCTGTAGTTGACCTGCCCACGGTTACCCATTACGCCCGAGACGGAGGCAATGGTGACGATGCGCCCGCCCTGGCGTGCTCGCACCATCGGCATGGTGAGCGGATGCACGACGTTGTAGAAGCCGTCCAGGCCGGTCTCCAGCACGATGTCCCAGTCTTCGTCTGTCAGGGCAGGGAAGGCCGCGTCGCGCGTGACGCCTGCGCACAGGACGATGCCGTAGTACGCGCCGTGTGCTTCCACATCGGCTTCGAGTTGCGTGCGGCAGGCAGTGCGATCGCGCACGTCGAACTGCAGGACGCGGGCAGTGCCGCCCTGCGCCTGGATGTCGGCAACGACGGCCTCGGCCTCTTTGCGGCCGCTGCGACAGTGGACCGAGACGTCGAACCCGTCAGACGCCAGCTGGTAGGCAATCGCGCGGCCGATGCCACGGCTTGCGCCCGTCACAAGAACACGGCGGCTCATGTGGTGAGACTCCTTTTCGGTGAAGCTTGAACATGTGTGATTGCGCAAGACTAACACCGTGGCTTAGGCAACTTTCAGGAAGCCGCGCCGAGCATGTTCTGACTGGCATCTCGGGCAGCTGCGTACGGCGGAATCTGACTTATCGTTGCGCCCTTGCTTTGACGAAGCGCGCGTCACCGCACTGTTCAGTGCCATGGAGGAAGCGATCGAGGCGTGGAACCCTCGTTACGCCGCGTTGCCTCAGACCAGCACGTGACGTGTCTCTGCAAAGAAGCGGTGAATCTCCGCTTCAGTGTCCGGATCGATCATCTTGTCTGGCCGCTTCCCGTTCGGGCAGGCGAGTCGTGGAGTTGTCCCAAACAATCGACAAATCAACGGGCGTTCCGAATACACGCTGCATCCCTTGGCATCGAGATGCGGGCAACTCAGGTTTGCCAGTGCGGTTTCGTGTTCGCTGTCGCTCTTGACGGGAAGCCTCGACATTTCTTCCGTTGAGGCTGTCACGGGCCCACAACAGTCGTGGCATCCAGGGACGCACTCGAAAGTGGGAATACGTCGGCGAAGAAATCGAATTCTTTGACTATTCATTGGTGGATACGGCGGGAAGGACGGACGTCGATTGCACCCTTGAAGACGGGTTGCATCAGCGAGGCAACGCCCGATTTTGCCCGAACTGCCCAAACGCCCGCCCACTCAACTCCATCGCATCCATCACCGACCGCTCCACCACCGGCGCGAGCGAGGTCATCATCACCATGATTAGCATCAGCCCCACCACCAGCGTGGCGGAAATGCCTACGGCAAACGGGTTGAGCGCCTGCGCGGTGCGCGCCAGCACGGCAAAGCCCAGGTTGACGATCATCATGATGGCGATGATCGGCAGGGCGATGCGGATGGCCAGCGCAAAGGCGATGGTGCCGCCTTCGGCCAGTGACTGCCAGCCGGGGTTGGCCAGAGGCGTGGCCGCAATGGGCAGCGCGGTAAAGCTGTCGAACAGGGCGTGCAGCAGCACGAGGTGCCCGTCGCCGGCAATGAAGGCGGTGATGGCCGTGAGGTTGAGGAAGCGGCCGAGCAGCATGCTGCTTTCGGTCTGCTGCGGGTCGATCAGTGTGGCAAAGCCCAGGCCCATTTGTATCGACATCAGCTCACCCGCACCGCTGATGGCGCTGAACACGAGCTGCACACAAAACCCGAGCGACAGCCCGATCGCCACTTGCAGCAGCGTGATCCACAGCCCCTCGTACGAGCCCACCGACACGCCAGGCGGCACCGGCAGCATGGGCGCCAGCGCTACCGTGATGATCACGCCGAACGCCACCTTGATCGACATCGGCACTTCCGTGTTGGCAAACGGCGGTGCAATGGCGATGAACGCCAGTACGCGCACCAGCGGCCACCAGTACATGGCGATCCAGCCGTTGAGCTGGGTGGCGGTGAACTGGATCATGGTGGCGGGTTTGGCGGTGCGGGGTGCCTACGTCAGTTGACGTAGTTGGGGATGTTGGTGAGCAGATCGCGCGTGTAGTCGACGATCACGCTCACGAGCCAGGGGCCGGCCAGGATCATGGTGGCGGCCACGGCCACCAGCTTGGGAATGAACGACAGCGATTGCTCGTTCAGCTGCGTGGCAGCCTGGAACACCGCCATCAGCAGGCCGACCACCAGCGACACCAACAGCATGGGCGCGCCCACCATCATGGCGACCTGCATCGCCTGGCGTGCCATATCCAATACGTATTCGGGTGTCATGGCGGTTCCTTATTGCACAAAGCTCTGGGCCAGCGAACCCAGTAGCAGGTGCCAGCCATCCACCAGCACGAACAGCATGATCTTGAACGGCAGCGAGAAGATGGATGGCGTGACCATCATCATCCCCATCGACATCAGCACTGCCGCCACCACGATGTCGATCACCAGAAACGGGATGAAGATGGCAAACCCGATCTGGAACGCGCTCTTCAACTCGCTGGTGACAAAGGCGGGGATGAGCGCGCGCATGGGCGTCTGCTCGGGTGTGGCGATGGGCGGCATGTTGCCCATCTTGACGAACAGGGCGAGGTCCGGCTCGCGCGTCTGCTTGAGCATGAACTGGCGCAGCGGCGTGGCGGCCGTGTCCATGGCCTGTTCTACGGTGATCTTGCTGTCGCGCAGCGGCACGTAGGCGTCGGTGTACACCTTGTCGAGCACCGGCGACATGACGAAGAACGTGAGGAACAGCGCCAGCCCGATCAGCACCTGGTTGGGCGGCGTGGTCTGCGTGCCCAGTGCATGGCGCAGCAGCGACAGCACGATGATGATGCGCGTGAAGCTGCTCATCATCAGGATGATGGCCGGCAGGAAGCCCAGCGACGTGAGGAAGATCAGCGTCTGCACCGGCAGCGTATAGCTTTGCCCGCCGGCAGCGCCCGAGAGTAGCGGCAGGCCGGGTTGTGCCTGTGCAAACACGGCGGGCGCGGCGCACAGCAGTGCCAGTGCGATCAAGCCACGGAAGACAGCACGCATGTTCATTCCGACTTCCCTGTGTTGCCCGTGAAGCGGCGCTTGAGCTCGCTGGCCAGCGCATCGGCAAAGGCGGGCGGCTTGCTGCCGGGTGTTGTGTTGTTGCCGGCGTGGGTTTGCGGCGTGTTTGCGGCAGCGGCATCTGCCGGGCGTGGCAGCGTGTGCAGCGTCTGCACGTGCTGCTGGGTGACGCCCAGCACCAGCCACGTGTCTTCTACTTCCACCACCACGACTTTCTCGCGGGCGCCCAGCATCTGCTGCGCCACCACCGAGATGACCTGGCTGCGCCGCCCAGGGCCCATGCCCGCGCGGTGCTGCAGCCTGCGCAGCAGCCAGCCGGCTGCCACGATCATGGCCAACACTACAAACAGCCCGCCAAGCGTGCGGGCCCAATCAACTGCATGGTTCATTTCAACACCTTGCCCGGGGGGAGCAGTGGTTGCGCAGGGTGCGTCAGGTGCGACGGCTTATGTATTCAGTTCAACGGTTCAACTTACGGATACGTTCGGACGGCGTGATGATGTCGGTCAGGCGGATACCGAACTTCTCGTTCACGACCACCACTTCGCCCTGGGCGATCAGGTAACCGTTCACCAGCACGTCCATCGGCTCACCGGCCAGTGCGTCCAGCTCAACCACTGAGCCCTGCGCCAGTTGCAGCAGGTTCTTGATAGGCACCTTGGTGCGGCCAAGCTCCACCGTCAACTGAACGGGGATGTCCAGGATCATGTCGATGTCGTTGCGGCCGGCCGGTGCCGCGTTGCTGTCAGCGGTCAGCGGCTTGAAGATGCTGCTGTCCGCATCAGCAGCAGTGGCTGCTGGCGTAGGGTTGGCCGCAGCCCGCTGTGCCGCTTCCAGGGCCATGGCCTCTTCCATCGTCATCTCGACGTCAATGTCGTCGGCGCCGCTCTGGGGGTTCATGGTCGGTTCAGTTGTCATCGTCAGACTCCATGGCAGATTCACTGCCGCTCATATTCAGCATGCGGTTGACCCGCAGGGCGTATTGACCGTTGAAGGTGCCGTAGTTGCATTCCATGACGGGCACGCCGTCCACCTTGGCAGTCACGAAATCGTCCAGCTCAACCGGCAGGACATCGCCCACCTTCATGTTCAGGAGGTCGGAAAACTGCACGCGGGCGGTGGTCAAGTCGGCAACCAGTTCCACCTCAGCCGTCTGCACCTGTTGCGAGAGCAACCGCACCCAGCGCTTGTCCACTTCCAGTGCTTCGCCCTGGATGGCTGAGGTGAGCCGGTCGCGGATCGGCTCGATCATCGTGTAGGGCATGCAGATGTGCACGTCGCCGCCGTTGCTGCCCAGCTCCACGCTGAAGCTGGTCGTGACCACCACCTCGTTGGGCGTGGCCACGTTGGCAAACTCGGTGTGCATTTCCATGCGCAGCTGTTCGAACTCGATCGGGTAGATCGGCTGCCAGGCCTTGCCGTAGTGGTCGAACATCAGCTGCAGCATGCGCTGGATGATGCGCTGCTCGACATCCGTAAAGTCACGGCCTTCCACGCGCATGTGGAAGCGCCCGTCGCCACCGAACAGGTTGTCGACCACCAGGAAGATCAGGTTGGGGTCGAACACGAACAGCGCCGTGCCGCGCAGCGGCTTGACGTGCACGAGGTTGATGGCGGCCGGCACGACCAGGTTGCGGATGAACTCGCTGTACTTCTGGACCTTCACCGGCCCAACGGAGATCTCCGCGTTGCGGCGCATGAAGTTGAACAACCCCAGGCGCCAGTTGCGCGCAAACCGCTCGTTGATGATTTCCAGCGTGGGCATGCGCCCACGGACGATGCGCTCCTGAGAGCCCAGGTTGTAGGTGCGTACACCAGACGGGTCGGCCGCGACCGGTTCCTCGTCGACCTCGTTGGTGACGCCCTTGAGGAGCGCATCGATCTCCTCCTGGGAAAGAAACTCTTCCTTGAGCATGTCACTGGATCACGAAGTTGGTGAACAGGACGTCCGCCACCGGCGATTCCTTGCCGACAGCCTTGAACACCTGCTCGCATTGTTCGACGATTTCGCGGGCCAGCGCGGCCTTACCCTCAGCCGGATACAGTTCGGCGGGGGTCTTGCTGGCCAGCAGCGTCAGAATCCGGCTGCGCAACTCGGGCGTGTAGGTCTTGATGCCTTCTTCAGCGTGCTTGTCGAAGCTCTTGAAGGTGATGCCGACCTGCAGATAGCGATCGTTGCCTTCCTCAGGCTTGAGGTTGACGGTCAGGGTATCCATGGCCACGAAGACCGGCTCTTTGGGCTTGGCCGGCGCGGCAGGGGATGCAGCGTGATTGCCGCCTCCCAGGAAGAACCAGGCAGCGGCGCCGCCCATGCCGACGAGCACGAGCACGATCAGGATGATCAGCAGCAGCTTGGTGGAGCCGCCCTTTGCAGGGGCGGGGGCAGTCGTGGCGGCAGCAGCTTCGGCCATGGGGATCACTCGGAGGCTATAGGGGGGTGGGCCTTCCCGGCTCGAAATTCGGAAATTCCAGAGTCGGGTTCTCGGATGGCATTCTTCCCCACCTCTGTCCAGCTCATTCCGGCAAGAAACGCGGTCAATCCCGTCTATCTCGGGGGTTTGCGGCAAAGCGAACTGGCCGTTGAGTGATTTATAAGTTGCTAATAAGTCACTTTTTGACGACCAGGCCAGCCTTCAAGCGTCTTGCGCATCTCCCGGCACGCAAACCTCTGCGTAAAAGTGATGTCCGCCCGAAAGATTTGCCTGTGCGTGCCGTTGTAGTTCTGCAAAGGGCGCCGGGCCAGTTCCCGGCGCCGCACAATGTCCTGCCGGAAGCCGTCTTGAATTCCTTGCCCTTTCCCACCCACGCTGCCGTTGCACCTGTCGATGCCGACGGGTTGCCGGCCGACTGTCCGGCACGCGGCGAGCCACCGGGCTTTTGCCCGAAGCTCGACCTGCTGTCGATGGTCAATGCGTTGACCGAGGGCATTCTGGTGTGCGATGGGCAGCGTCGCGTGACGTACGCCAACCCCAGCGCCGCGCGCTTGCTGGGCGTGCCGGTGGCCGATCTGATTGGCCGCCTGCTGCCACAGGTGGTGTTGTCGGCCGTTGACGAGTTCGAGACGACCATCCACGACACTGACTGGCCCGACCGCGACGTAATGGCCGAGGGCCTGCCGCAGCTGAACCAGATTTTCGGGCTGCACTGCCAGGATGGCCGCACCGTGTGGGTGTCGAGCAACTGGACGCCGCTTTACACCGAGGGCGGCCACTCGATGACCGCCGTGCCCGCGGCCGGGGCCAATGCGGGCCTGCCGCCTTACTCCGTGCTGGTGTCGCTGGTCGACATCACGCAGATTCGCGAGGCGCAGCAGCGCATCCGGCATCTGGCAACGCACGACACGCTCACCGGTTTGCTGAACCGCTCCGCGCTGGAAGACCGTCTGGAGCACGCGCTGGCCATTGCGCGCCGCAATCGCTCGCGCGTTTCGGTCATGTTCCTGGATCTGGACCGTTTCAAGAACGTCAACGACACGCTGGGCCACCAGTTTGGCGACATGCTGCTGCGCGAAGTGGCCGCCCGTCTGCAAGCCTGCGCGCGTGAGGCCGATACCGTGGCCCGCCTGGGCGGCGACGAATTTGTCGTCATGCTCGAAGCGCTCGACGGTCTGGGCACGCGGCGCGTGGCCGAGCGTATTCTCTCGGCCATCAGCGCACCGTTCCATATCGACGGGCAGGAGCTGTTCCTGGGCGTGTCGATCGGCATTGCCGTGGCACCGCACGATGGCGACGACCCCAACACCCTGCTGCGCAAGGCCGACGCGGCCATGTACCTGGCCAAGGAGCGCGGCCGCAACAACTTCCAGACCTTCACCAGCGACCTGGACGACCGCGTTTCGCGCCGCTTCCGCATTGAATCGGGCCTGCGCCGCGCCAGCGACCGCAACGAGTTCTACGCGGATTACCAGCCGCGCGTGGACGTAAAGAGCGGCCGCATCGTCAGTGTTGAGGCGCTCATCCGCTGGAACTCGGCGGATTTCGGCCGCATGATGCCCGGCCAGTTCATTCAAGACGCGGAAGAGACCGGCCTGATCGTCGAGATCGACCGCTGGATCCTGCGCGCCGCTTGCGATCAGCTTGCGCGCTGGCGCCGTATCGGGCTGCCGCAGCTGCGCATGTCGATCAACCTGTCGGGGCAGGCCTTCAGCTCGGGGCAGCTCAGTTCCATGGTGCGCGGGGCGCTATCCACCAGCGGTTTGCCCGGCGACGCGGTTGAGCTGGAGATGACCGAGGGCATCCTGATCCGCGACGATCCCTCGCTGCATGCGCTGCTGACCGAGCTGCGCGCCATGGGCGTGTCGCTGGCGCTGGACGATTTTGGCACCGGATATTCGTCGCTGTCGTATCTGCACAGGTTCCCGATCGATACGCTCAAGATCGACCGCTCATTCGTGCAGGATTTGCCGCACGTGGCCGAGCGCGCCGCCATCACGCGGGCCATCATCATGATGGCCCAGGCAATGGGCATGAAGACCGTGGCCGAAGGCGTGGAGACCACCGGGCAGCTCGATTTCCTGCGCGAAGTCGGCTGTGACGAGTACCAGGGGTATCTGCTCACGCGGCCGCTGGAGCCATCCGCGGTGCAGGATCTGGTGCGCGAGAACGTGCGCCAGTACGGGTTGCGCCTACCGCGCGAACCGCGTCTCCTATAGCTGCAGCCCGTTGCTGACCACGTACATGGTCACCTCGGCGTTGTTGCGCAGCTTCATTTTCGAGAGCACCCGCCCCCGATACACGCTGACTGTCTTGGCGCTGATCTGCAACGCCTCGGCAATCTCGCTCAGCGTGCGTCCGGAGCCGAGCATGCGCAGGGTCTGGAATTCCCGGTCGGACAGGATGTCATGGCGGGGCTTGTCCCAGTCGACGTTCAGGTTGTCGGCCAGCACTTCCACCATGTCAGACGGCAGGTATTTCTTGCCCTTGGAGATGGCGTTGACGGCCGCCAGCAGTTGCGGCTGGCTGGCGTCCATCGGCAGATAGCCGGACGCGCCGGCCTTGAGCGCCCGCACGGCCAGCAACGCCTCGGGATGACGGCCCAGTGCCAGTACGGCCAGGCGTGCGTGCTGCTGGCGGACGGTCTTGATGGTCAGGAATTCGTCACCGGTGGCAGATTCCACCGAGAACAGCATGACGTCCCACTCGCGTTCGGCAAGCAGGTCTTGGTTGGCGTTGTGCAGGTCGGGCACTGCCTCGATCTGCCGGGCCAGGCGTGAATCCTTGAGGATCTGGCGCAAGCCGGCACGGGCAATATCGTGCGGTTCGACAATCAGAACGTTGAGCATGGTGGGCGTTGCGGGTCAAACGGGCTCGACTTGAGCTCTTCTAACCGCCGGCAGGTTTGGGCTGGTCCGGCGGGCTTGCAACTCCCCATCTGTGCGATGGCGCTCTCTATATAGGGATGCGGGCGCCTCTGAACGGATCGATCGAGTATAGCCGAGCACCTATCCGCCAAGAAGGACGCCCAGTGCCTCTTTTGGTAGGGGGTGAAAGTAGGGTGTCCCGCCAGGCCAAACCGCCGCTCGCGCACAAATTTGTCAAGTTGCCCCTAAACTTTCTGCCGCGGCCACCGATAACCTGAGTACAACGCAGACCTGATCCCCTTCAAGTTGCAGGTCACGTTGCCCGGCCTAGCCGGAACGAGCAACCAAACGGGCAACAACGCCATCGGGAAACTTAGGAGCCGTCATGTCCCTCAGCCTTAATACCAACATCTCGTCCCTGCAAACGCAGCAAGCTCTGTCGCAATCGCAGAACGCTCTGCAAACGTCGCTGCAACGTCTGTCGACCGGTCTGCGCGTGAACAGCGCCAAGGACGATGCCGCCGCTTACGCTGTGTCGTCGAGCCTGACCACCACGCTGAACTCGCAAACCCAAGGTATCCAGAACGCCAACAACGCACAGTCGTACCTGCAAACGGCCGACTCGTACCTGGGCCAGGTTGAAAACAACCTGCAACGTATGCGTCAGCTGGCTGTGGAAGCCAACAACGGCGGTCTGTCGACCACCGACCAGGCCAACCTGGACAAGGAATACCAACAGCTGGCCTCGGCCAACAAGAACATCGAGACGAACGCCAACTACAACGGCGCCAAGCTGTTCGACGGCACGGTGACGTCCACGACGTTCCAATACGGCCAAAGCTCGGCAACCGACGTGGCAACGGTGACCAACGCCAACATGGCAAGCTTCGGCACGCTGACCGGCACGAGCGTCACGTCGACTGCCAACGCCACGGCAGCTCAGGCGGCCATCGATACCGACCTGGCCAGCCTGAAGTCGGCACGTGCCAGCCTGGGTGCACAGCAAAGCGGTCTGAGCTCGACCATCAACACGCTGACCTCGTCGAACACCGCTCTGTCGGCTGCAAAGTCCGCCATGATCGACACCGACTACGCGGCTGAAACGTCGAACATGACCCGCCAGAACATCCTGCAGCAAGCAGGTACGGCCATGCTGGCGCAAGCCAACTCGGCACCGAACAGCATCCTGAACCTGCTGAAGGGCTAATAGCAGACGGAAGCTGGCCCGGCCGCTTGGCGGCTGGGACAAGGGTCGGCGCTCTTCGGGGCGCCGGCCTTTTTTTTGGCTGAACGACACCCCCCTTCATCAGGGGTGGCGTATGGGCGCCATGCCCTAAAGAAGTGGCCGGCGCTGCCGTTGACAAGAGAGACTTCCCGCCAAGCAGACGCTCACCAGATTCGATCATGGCGACTACTACGACCTCTTCCACAACCGGCGGCTATGTACCGCCGATCTCGATCCCCGGTATCGGGACGAGCATCGACGTCAATTCGCTGGTCTCCAGCCTGATGAGCGTGGAAAGCCGGCCGCTGACACAGTTGCAGACCCAGCAGAGCTCGTATCAGACGCAGCTCTCGGCCGTGGGCACGCTCAAGAGCGCGCTGTCGACCTTCCAGACTGCACTGTCGAATCTGACCACTGCATCGAACTACAGCGCCATGAAGGCGAGCGGCTATGACGCGTCGGTGCTGAGTGCATCCGTCACCGGCTCGGCGCCGGCCAGTTCGTATGCCGTCAACGTGACGCAGCTTGCGCAATCGCAGGTGCTGGCCGCGCAAGGGCAGACGTCCACCACCACGGCCATCGGCAGCGGCACGTCCACGACGATTTCGTTTTCGTTCGGCTCGGTATCGGGCGGCAGCCTCTCGGGCGGCAAGTACACCGGCTCCACGTTCACGCAGAACGGCAGCTTGGCCGGCGGCTCGATCACCATTAATTCGTCCAACAACACGCTGGCTGGCATTCGTGATGCCATCAACTCGGCCAACCTGGGTGTCTCGGCCAGCATCGTGGATGACGGCAGCGGCAGTCCGTACCGTCTGGTGCTGACCTCCACGGCGGGTGGCTCCAACTCGGAGATGAAGATTTCCGTGTCAGGCGATGCGACGCTGCAATCGCTGCTCTCGCAAGACCCCGCCGGCACGCAGAACATGACCGAGGTGACCACGGGCCAGAACGCCCAGGCCACCATCAATGGCATTGCCGTGCAGAGCCCGACCAACACGTTGTCCAACGTGGTGGACGGCACGTCGTTCACGCTGGCCAAGACGGGCAGCACCACCGTGACCGTGGCCAACGACCCGACCGCCACCACCACCGCCGTCACCAACTTTGTGAACGGCTACAACGCGCTGCGCACGCAGCTGAACGCTCTCACCAACATCGACACCAGCAACAAGGCCAACGACGGCCCGCTGGCGGGCGATGTGAGCACCAAGACGCTTATCAGCCAGATTACCGACGTGCTGGGCCAGGCGGTTGGCAACGGCAACTATCAGTCGCTGGGCAGCGTGGGCGTGACGATGAATTCGGACGGCACGCTGGCAGTCGACAACACCAAGCTGTCGGCCGCCATTGCTGCGTCGCCCAGCCAGGTGGCGAGCCTGTTTGCAGGCACCGGCACGGCTACGGATGCACTGGTCAACGTGCCGTCCTTCTCGGATACCACGCAGGCGGGCAGCTATGGCGTCAACGTGACGCAACTGGCCACGCAGGGCTCGCTCACGGGCTCGGCTGCAGCCAACACGACCATCACGGCAGGCTCCAACGACACGCTGGCTTTCAACATCAGCGGCATCGCCGTCAACGTGACGGTGCCGGCCGGCAGCTACAGCGCCGCGGGTCTTGCTGCGCAAATCCAGAGCCAGATCAACGCGTCGTCGAGCCTGCAGAGCGCCAAGGTCACGGCATCGGTTTCCGCCAATGCCAGCGGTGTGCTGTCGATTACCGACAACCAGTTCGGTTCGATCTCGTCGGTGTCGGTGTCGGGCAATGGCGCTTCGTCTTTGTTCGGCAGCCCCACCGCAACGATTGGTACGGACGTGCAGGGCACCATCAACGGTGTGGCGGCCACGGGCTCGGGTCAGAACCTGTACGGCGCCACCGGTACGGCCGTCGACGGCCTGACCGTGCAGGTGACCGGCGGCACCCTGGGCAACCGCGGTACGGTGACGGTGCAGCGTGGCTATGCCGCGCAGCTGAGCACGGTCATGACCAATCTGCTGTCGACCAACGGCATGGTGCAGAACGAGACAGACTCGATCAACAGCTCGCTCACCTCGCTCGCCAGCCAGATCACCAATATGCAACTGCAGTTGAGCAACAAGCAGGCCCTGTACTACACGCAGTTCAACGCGCTGTCTGCAGCGGTGGCCAGCATGACGAATACCAGCACCTACCTGACCACGCAGCTCGCGGCCATTGCGAACCAGACCAAGAGCAGCTAAGTCAGGATTGAAGCAACACCCATAACAAGATCACACAGCGAGGACCTTTCCCATGTACGCAGCACGCCGCGCCATCGGTGCCTACGCGCAAGTCGGTATCGAGACGTCTGTGGTTGACGCCAACCCGCATCGGCTGATCGCCATGCTGTTCGAAGGAGCACGCGCGGCCGTCAAGCTTGCCGCCGCCTCCATCGAGCGCGGTGACCTGCCCACCAAGCTGCGTGCCTTCGACAAGGCCATCTCGATCATCGGCCAGGGGTTGCAGGCCAGTCTTGACCACCAGCGTGGTGGCGAGATCGCCGTGCAGCTCAACGGCCTGTACGACTACATGCTGCGCCGCCTGCTGGTGGCCAATGGCACCAACGATCTGTCGATGCTTACCGAGGTTGACGGTTTGCTGGCTTCGCTGCAGGATGCTTGGCTTGCCATTGGCCAGCCGGGTGCGGCGGCCCCCAGCAACCACCTGAGTGTTGTGAGCTGACGCGGCTGGCCGCGCAGCAAAGCGATTTCTTTATCGAATTCGGCCCAACTGGAGCCAACATGCACCGCCACATCCCGATCAAGGACAGCGAAAGTCTGTTCGCCTGCTACGAAGCCATCGCACGCCTGACCGCCGAAATGGTCGGCGCGGCTGAAGTGGGTAACTGGGAAGTCGTCAGTACGCTCGAACGCGAAAGCGCCGCCTATGTGGATGCGCTGCGCCGTTCGGAGCCGCATCCCACGCTGTCGCGCGACGACATCGAGCGCAAGCGCACGCTGCTCGTACGCATTCTTGAGGACGACGCCCGTGTGCGCGCGATGGTGTATCCGCGCCTGGACCGCCTGCAGAAGCGCATCGACACGGCACGCCGCGCCAACAACGCCAGCCACGCCTACGGCAGCATGGCGCGCTACTGATGCTGAGCGACTGAGCCCCTACGATTCGCGAGGCGCAGGCGCGCCCTGCATCTCCTTCGACAGCGCCATGTATTGCTCGGATTTGCGGGCAAGCGCACTGGCCTGCATCTGATACACGGTGGCGAGCTGCTGGGCAGCCAGGAAGCTGCCTCGCCCGACCACGCTGCCGTCCATCCCCGCCTGATCGCCAATCTCCAGGCAACGGCTGAACGCCTGCTCCGCCAACGGCAGCCACTGCGTGCTGGCGTGCTCAGGGTGCCTGACTGCCGCATCGATCAACACCAAGCCAAGCGCAAAACACAGATCCGGAAAGTCCGGCCATGCATGGATGCTGGCATCCGCGTGCGCCATCGCTTCGTCCAACCGATCAGACTTACCCAGGCTGTACAGATAGCGCAGCGCGAGGTTGCGGCGGTAGGGCGCGTCTTGCGGCGCGCGGGCGAAAGCGCGGGCGTAATAGTCTGCCGCCCTGGCGTAGTCCTCCTGATGCAGCTCGATCTCCTTGCCGAGCTGGAACAGCACGTAAGGATCTTCTGGCCGATGCTTGAGTTCATCGAGCAGGAGCTGTGTGTTGCGATCGCCTTTCTTCTGCATCTTGGCGGTGGTGTAGCCGTCGTGCCGCAGCACGATGGGCAGGCGTTCTGCCGGCAGTGATGACACCGGCTGTTCATGGATGCGCCCCACGTAGCGCACGCCGCGCGGCAGCAACCGGGGGAGCCATGCGATCAGTTGGCTGGCATCTTCAGTCGCATCGGTATCGTTCTTGATGCAAAGGATGCCCAGCATCGGGTTCGCATTGGCGAGGGCGCGCAAGTGCTCGCCACCGGATTCCAGCCACTCATCCGCATCCAGGATGAGGTTCCAGTCGGCATTGGCGGCGTCCAGTGCGGCGTTGCGGGCGGCGGAAAAATCATTCTGCCAAGTCATCTGGCTGACATGCGCACCGCATGCCTGGGCAATGGTGATGGTGTTGTCGGTGGAGCCGGTATCCAACACCACCATGCGATCGACAAACGGTTTGGCGCTGAGCAGGCAGCGCTCGATGCAGGTGGCTTCGTTGCGCGCGATAACAACAAGCGCGACCGGCGCCGGGTTGGTGGGAGTGGATTGCACGGTGTGTCAGGGAGATGAAAATTCGGGATGCAGCCGGCACGTCAATCCGGCCGGGCTGCGTGAGGGGGCGATGGGGCAATGGGGCGGCTACCCTCGGTCATCTGCTGCAGCCAGCGCATTCAGCAGCTTGTGCAGCACCTCGCGCGTGGCGCCGATCTCGTCGAGTTCGAGCGGGATCTTGCACGTCAGCGCTTGCGGCACCTTGGCGGCGCGCTCCTTCAGAGTGCGACCGGTCTCGGTCAGCTCGATGACGACGCGGCGCTGGTCGTCACGATCGCGTGTGCGCGTGAGCAAACCCTGCTCCTCCAGGCGCTTGAGCAACGGCGTGAGCGTGCCGGTATCCAGGTACAGCGTGCGGCCCAGATCGCCCACGGCGCAGGGCGCTTGTTGCCAGCAGGCCAGCATCACAAGGTATTGCGGATAGGTCAGCTCCAGTTCGTCGAGCAGCGGACGGTACAGGCGCGTCAGCAGATGGCCGGCGGCGTACAGAGGAAAACAGAGTTGCTGATCGAGCGCCAGCACGTCGTTCACGGCAAGACTCCCGGGGACGGTCCTGACGCCTGTGCGGCGCGTGCCGCAGCGGCCTGAGAACCTGTTCGCGATCCGTAGCGAGCGGCCCGAGGTTGGTCTGAGAAGCGCAGCCGTACACGGGTACGGTGAGCATCGCAGGGCCAAGATCGGGTCGCGCAGTAGGATCGTAAGCGGGTTCTGAGCAGGCGGTTTGCGCGTGACCGCGTTCAATGGGACGTCAATATTGCCACGGACGGCATGCGAATTGGGGCACGCGCTTGGGGGCAGTTGTAAGCGCGCTGGCCGTCGCTTGATGCTGGCGACGAGAGCCAAGCGACGGTGGGGTCACGTCAGATCGACATGCTCATGATGCTCTGGTACGCCGAGACGAACTTGTTGCGCACCTGCACGGCGGTCTGCAGGTCGATGTTGGCCTTCTGCAGCGAGAGCATCACGTCGTGCAGGTCGACGTCGCTGTTGCCCATCTCAAAACTGCGCGAGATGGCGTCGGCTTTCTGTTGCGAGGCATCGACCTTGTCCAGCGACGATTTGAGCACGGCACCGAAGTCGACGCTGGGCTTGGCGGCATCCCCGCTGGCGGTGCCGCCACCGACAGCGGAGGACGGTGCCAGCACGCTGTTCATCAGCGAGACCACGGAGTTGGCGTTGGAGAAATCCATGTTGCGTTCGGCTTAGGGAAATTTGGCGAGCGTTTCGAGTTCCGACACGAAGTGCACTTCGCGGCCGGCGGGCACCGGAATGTCCATCGGAATCGGCGTTACGACGATGGTGTGGTGCGGGAGGGCGGCATCGTCGTCGAGCACCAGGAATTCGGTCCCGGCAAAGCCCTGTGCGTGGTGGAAGACCTGCAGCGGCGCGCGGCGCAGGGTGGCGTACCTGGGCGGCTCAGGCTTGAACGGATCGAGCTTGGTGACGTATTCGAATGCCGCGTTCACGCGGTACAGGTCGTACGGCGCGGGCAGGTCGGCCGCTTCGCCCAGCGCGCGAATGCGGTTGGCGATGTAGTAGTTGTCGATCCAGTGGCCGCCTTCCTGGGTGCGCAGGCGCAATGCCACCTTCATGCGTACCAGAACGAACTGGTTGATGGCATTCAGCCACTCTGGCCGCTCGGCTGCCGGCATCGTATGCGAGAACTTGCCGAACAGGTATTCCAGCCCGCCGCGATACCGGTCCCACGCGTGCTTCACCTGCTCGTTGCCTGCCTGTGAGCGGGTTTCGTCATCAAAGTAGCGCGTGACCGACCGGTAGAACGGCGTCTTGCTGAAGTAGACGGCGCTGGTGCCCAGCATTTCCGCTGCGTGTACGAACGCGTAGAACGCGTGCTCGGGGGCGCTGAAATACAGCTGGTTCATCACCTCACGGCGCGCAAGGTAGATCTCCGGGAAGAGGTGATGCGACAGGACCAGCGCCATCAGCTTGGAATAGTCGCGCTGCTCGATGAGGTAGTCATCGTCCTGGCGATAGAACGTCGTGACGTCTTGCCGGGTCGGCAGGTCGTGGAGGATCCAGGGCGCGAAGATGACGCCCACGCCGGGGTTGCGCTCGAAGATGCCGATGTTGTTGTTGATCTCGGCCAGGATCGGCAGGTCGTCGTCCGCGTGGTAGAGCACGTACTTGCCCTGTGCGCTGCGGTACAACCGGTTCAGGTTCTCATCGGAGCCCAGGTTGGACGGTCGGCGGAAATACCGGATGTTCAGCTTGTCCTGATACCGCGCGACGACCTCTTCCGTGTTGTCGGTAGAGCAGTTGTCGCCGATCAGCAGTTCGTAGCTGAACTTCAGCTCGCCAATCTGCGTGACCAGTTCGGCGAGCAGGTTGTCGAGGTAGCGGGCGCGGTTGTAGGTCGGGATGCAGACGCTCAGCGCAACCTGCTGGACCACCTCATCCTGCTCTGGAGGCGCCAGGGCAGCCCCGGCTTCGATTTGGATTGCTGCAATCTCACTCATTGGATGAACTCGCGCCAGTTGAGGGTCTGAGGACTCAAGTACTGTGGGCTGGCCGGACCATGATTGGCAATCAGGTCCAGGCTGCTGACAAAGGGAGTGAACGCGCCGTGCAACTGTGTATACGGCCGCATGGCGTAATTCATGTAGGCAACGGTGATGCCGTGCCGCTCAAATTCGGCGTGGGCCAGGTAGTTCTTGGCCCCGTGACCGGTGATGTAGGTGTCACCCTGCAGCTTTTGCACGATGGCGAGGACACGGCTGGTGTTGCTGCCGGGCACGTCCAGTTCGGGCGCGTCGATGAATTTGCTGTCCAACTCGATGCCCAGATAGCGGCACACCGCGCGCATGGATGCCAGCGCCAGTGCGCCCATGTTCGGGTAGTCCACCGCGTACACCTCGCGCACCAGCGCCAGCATGTCGCCCGCATAGGGTGCGGCCTCGTAGGCCTGTTCCAGCAGGCGCAAATGCTGTGCACGCCAGTCGACGTTGCTCGCGGGTTTGACTTCGTCAATGCGGGCACCGAGGTGGAACTTCTCCAGCGGCACCGTCATCCAGCGCGTGCCAGTCGGCTCCTTGATCTGCACGCGGTTGGTGAAGCTGCCTTTGGAGAACTGCACGTCGGCGTAGTTGACGAGCACGTCCGCCAGCATGATTTGCTCAAGCAGGCCGACCCATGGGAACAGCATCGGTTGTGTGATGACGACGTTCATGGCGCCAGCATTCGCTCCATGAGGACAACGTCGTGCCAGCGGTTGTCTTGCAGGTAGTGCGCGTGCAACGTGCCGACGTGGCGGAAGTCGAGCTTTTCGTACAGTGCGATGGCGCGCGTGTTCTCGGCCAGCACTTCCAGCGTGATCTTACGCAGGCACAACGTTTCGCTGGCATAGGCAAACGCGGCTTCGCACGCGGCGCGCCCGTGGCCCTGGCCTTGTGCAGACGACGCCAGGCAGATGCCCAGCGAGGCATGCCGGTTGACCGCATCGATGTGGTTCAACTGGAGATAGCCCAGCACGCTGTCATCTGCCTGGGCTGCGATGACGAACAACACCACTTCGCTCTGCTTGGATTTGGCCGTCAGCCAGTCGCGCACGCTGGCCGCGGAATTGGGCCGTGGGCGCGTCATCAACTGCAGCTGCGTCGGTACGTCGTTGCGCAGCGGCACCAGTTGCGGGATATCGGCCTCGCGCCATTCCCGAAGAATGAGTTTGCCGCGCGCAATCATGGCTGGAAGCGGAAATACCGGAAGCGGTTCGGATACGCAGCTTCCACGGTGTGGCGGACTTCATCGGCAATGACCGGGTTGACGGCCAGGTACACGACCTCGACTTCGTCCGGAATGCTGTCCAGCGACACAACCGGCTTGCCGGCCAGCGACGACCCTTGCAGGTACGGGTTCTGGTCCACAAACGCGCGCAACGCATGCGGCTGCTGCAAGTTGCTGGCGGTGTAGGCGCCGTAGAAACCGGCGCCGTAGATCACGGCAGGCGCGCCACCGTGCTGCGTTTCAAAGTCCGTCAGGTGGCTGGAGGCCTGCTGCCAGAAGCGGGCCAGTCGGTTGGCAGCGCTCTGCGTGTCGGCCAGTTCTTTTGCATCCAGCACCGGCGCAATCTTGCTGTCGCCAGGACGGCGCACGGCCGTGACGACGAACGCGCCACGGTGGCTTTGCGCATCCGCTTCGAGCAGATCAAACCCATGGTTGGCCAGCAGCGCCTGCAGTGACGTGTGCGTGAAGTGGTTGACGTGGTCCGCCACCAGAAAGTCCACTGAGTTGGTGAACGTGTTCGGCACGATGGCGTACAGCTTGCCGCCGTCACGCAGCAGACCATGGATGTTGCGCAGCGCGGTCGTCAGGTCGGGGATGTGTTCGAGCGAGAAGAACGAGCTGACCACGTCGAACGAACGTTGCCATGCCGGCGGGATCGTGTACGTGGCCCATTGTTCGGGGCTGAGAAACTTCTCCCAGAAGCCGACGTAGCGATCGCTAATGTCGAACAGGTGGACGTCTACGTCCGGGCGCTGTTGCTTCAACAGGCGCATGGTCGCGCTTTTCGCGCAGCCGAAGTCGACCACGCGTGCACCTTCCGGCAATGCCAGCTTGCGCTGGAAGGTGGCGACCTGGTGGTCGGCGCGGAAGATCTTCTGGCCGTTCTCGACGGCGTAGATTTGGTCTTCCTCCTCGCTGTTGACGAGGATGTCGTACTCGGTGTCGTAGAAGCTGCCGTTATCGCACAGCTCGACGGTCTGGATGTGGCCGCATGCGGCGCAGCAGAACACCTCCAGCGTGCCCTCCATGGCGCGACGCAGTGAAGACAGCGCACTTTGCGGGGCGCGGTAGATCGGTTCTGGCAGCGGTTGCTGGCAGACGTTGCATGGCAGTGCACTGGTCATCGTCAGGCTTCCACGGAGAGTTCGGGGTGGACGGTGCGGAAGTCGACGCCGTTGGCGTACGAGCCCTTCCAGCCGTGCGAGCGCCCGGTCGGCTCGCAGAAATTGAAGTAGCGGAACTGCATCGACCAGCGCGAGCGCTGGCTGGTGTTGTGTCCCGATGCGTGCAGCACGAGAAAATCGACCATCACCAGATCGCGCGGCTTGGTGAGCGGCTGCACGTGCGGATAGCGCGCGAGATAGCTTGCTTCGTCCTTGATCAGCAGGGCATACGCGCCTTGCTTGCCGGCGTTGTCGGGGTCGGCGCTGAACACGGGCAGCGGCCCTTCCACATGCGAGCCCGGGCAGAACTCCACGGGGCCGATTTCGGGCGTGATTTCCACCAGCGGGCTCCAGAACACCACGCCATCGAGGCTGCGCAACTGGGCCGGGTATTCCTGGTGCCAGTTGGCGCGAAATTTCTCTTCGCGCGGGTTGTCGATGCGGATGCCTGAGCCAGCGTGCGCAATACCTGGCAGGGCGCCGGGCCGTACCTCTGTCACCAACGCTTCATGGCGCGGATCGCCCAGCAGGCGGACAAACGCCGGGATCTGCTTGACCGCGTCGTACACCTCGGCGCCGTATTTGCGGTTGGCCTTGATGACCGCCTGATAACCATCGTCGAAGCGCTCCGGCGCAAACGGCGCGCGCTCGATGTCGAGACGGTACTTGTCGATGATGAGGCCGATGATGTCGTAGATCGCGCGCTGGATCGGCTCGACCTGCGACGGCGCATAGAAGTCGCGCAGAATCAGCAGGCCGTCACGCTGAAAGGTCTCGATTTGATCAGGTGTCAGGATGCCAGGCATGCCAGCTTCTCCTGGTGTTCGCGTACGAGATCGAGCACCACGTTGGACACCGTCTCGATGTTCTCGCTCGACATGTCGTGATACGACGGCAGGTTGATGGCGCGCTCGGCAATCGCGTAGCTGTTGGGCGCGTTCTTGCGCCCGCTGGCTGCCGACGTGCCGAACAGCTCGGTCTCGCTGAGCGGGTAGAAAAACACACGTGCATCAATGCCGCGGCGCGAGAACGCTGCCAGCAGCCCGTCGCGCGTGATGCCGAGCGCTTCGTCAAACACAACCGTGGGCATCCAGTAGCTGTTCAGCGTGCCGGGTGCTTCCGGGTTGAGCGCAATGCCGCTGATGCCACCAAGGTGCTGCGCATATGCCGCGAAAATCTCGCGCTTGCGTGCGACCAGCGTATCGACACGCTCAAGCTGCGCGCAGCCGATGGCGGCCTGGATATTCGAAATCCGGTACTTGAAACCAATGAAGTCAGACCAGAACTGCTTGCCGCCCGGCGCGCGGCCATGGTTGTTCAGCGTCATCACGCGGTCGTACAGCGCACGGTCGTTCGTGACGAACATGCCGCCTTCGCCCGTCGTCATGGTCTTGGTGCCATGGAACGAGAAGGTGCCGAAAATGCCCTGCGCACCCGCAGCGTGTCCGTGCCAGCGCGAGCCGAGCGCTTCGGCCGCGTCTTCGATCACGGGAATGCCGTGGCGCTGACCGATGTCCAGCAGACGGTCCATCTCACACAGGTTGCCATAGAGATGCGTGGCGACGATGGCTTTCGTGCGTGGGGTGATGGCGGCTTCCACCAGCGCCGGGTCTACGCACCACGTGTCGGGCAGGATGTCAACGAACACCGGCGTGGCGCCCACATAGGTGATGGGCGAGGCGGTGGCGATCCAGTTGGTGTCGGCCAGGATCACCTCATCGCCCGCGCCGATGCCCAGCGCTGCGAGGCCCATGTGCATGGCACCGGTGCAGCTCGATGTAGCGATTGCGTACTGCGTGCCGACAAATGCGGCGAACTGCTTTTCGAAGCGATTGATATAGGCGTAGCACTGGTCGCCCCAGCCGTTGCGGGCGGCATCGGTGGCGTATTCGACTTCCAGCTCGGTGATCGACGGCTTGGAGTACAGAATCTTCTGGGTCATGGCTGTTCCTGTGGTTCAGGCGTCAGTGGCTGCGCAAGGCCGGCAAGTCGATCCCCGTGAACGCGTTGGTCAGCGGCGGATGTGCACGGTCCCGGTCGGAGCATTCGGTCATGGCGAGCGGCCAGGCAATGCCTAGCCGGCCGTCGTTCGGATTGAGGCCGTCTTCAGCGGCCTGCGCGTATGGCGTCGAGGTCAGGTACAGCAGCTCGCAATCGTCTTCGAGCGTCTGGAAGCCGTGGGCAAACCCCTTGGGCACCAGCAGGCTGTTGTGCCGCTCGGCGGACAGTTCCACTGCATGCCACTGCAAGAAGGTAGGCGAACCGGCACGCAGGTCGACGGCCACGTCGAACACGCGGCCGCGCACGCAGCTCACCAGCTTGATCTCGGCATGCGGCGAGTATTGGAAATGCAGCCCGCGCACCGTGCCGCGCTTGGCTGAGTAGGAGTGGTTCATCTGCGCGACCGGGGTATCGAAACCGGCGGCGACAAGTTCCTCTGCGCAGAAGAAGCGTGTGAAGTAGCCGCGATGATCCCCGATGATCTTTCGGTCGATTTCAACCACGCCGGCCAGCGGTGTCGGTGTGATGGTGAAGCGGCTCATGCGGTGCTCCTGGATGTGGCAGCAGATGCGGCGGCAGTGAAGCGGTCGATCTGCTGGTCGCACAGCGTGCGTGCATCTGTCGTCTTGTCATGCCGTTGGCGATACCACGCAGCGGTGTGCTCCAGCGCCGTCTCGAATGGCCACGCTGTTTGCCAGCCTAGTTGCTGGCGCGCCCGGCTGGCGTCCAGATGCAGCATGCCGGCCTCGTGCTTGCCCGTGGCGGCGCTGGCATCCAGTTGCCAGATCAGCGTGGGCCAATGTTGTTGCAGACCTTGCAGCACCTGTTCAACCGTGCGCGTGGCGGCGCTGTCCGGGCCGAAATTCCAGGCGGTGGCGCAGGATGCATCACCGGCCAGCAGGCGTTGCGCGAGCAGCAGATAGCCATGCAGGCAATCCAGCACGTGCTGCCATGGCCGTGTGGCGTGTGGTGAGCGGATGACGAGCGGCGCACCGGCACGCATGGCGCGCTCGGCATCGGGGATGAGCCGGTCTTCCGACCAGTCACCGCCGCCAATGACGTTGCCCGCGCGACCCGTAGCCAGCAGTGGGCCGTTGGCGAAGAACGCGCGCCGGTAGCTCGCGGTTACCAGTTCGGCGCAGGCCTTGGAGGCGCTATAGGGGTCATGACCGCCCAGTGCATCGGTCTCGCGGTAGCCCCAGGCCCACTCGCGGTTGTCGTAGCACTTGTCGGTGGTGGCCACCACGATGGCCGACAGGTTCGTGCAGCCACGCGCGGCTTCCAGCACGTTCACCGTGCCCATCACGTTGGTGGCGTAGGTGGCGGCAGGGTCCTTATACGACGCACGCACCAGTGGCTGTGCTGCCAGGTGAAAGACAACATCGGGCCGTGCCGCAGTCATGGCGTTACGCAAGGCACCCGCATCACGGATGTCACCCAACGTATGACCTGCCAGGGCTGATTCCACCTTGGCCAGTGTAAAGAGATTCGGGTTCGTTTCCGGCGCCAGGCTGTAGCCATGGACTTCTGCGCCAAGCTGGCGCAGCCACAGCGCCAGCCAGCTTCCTTTGAAGCCGGTATGCCCGGTCAGGAAGACGCGCTTGCCAGCCCAGGCGGCCGGGTGAAGCGTCACCACTTTTTCCACGGCGCGCTCCCCGATTGCCACAGGGCTTCCAGGCTGTTCTTGTCGCGCAGCGTGTCCATCGGCTGCCAGAAGCCGTGGTGCTCGAACGTGTTCAGTTCGCCCATCTCGGCCAGGCGGGTCATTGGCGCGCCTTCCCAGGGGGTGTCTTCACTCGCGATGTATTCGATGACGGACGGATTGAGTACGAAGAAGCCACCGTTGATCCAGGTGCCGCCGTCGCCGGGGGGCTTCTCGGTAAAGCCGGTCACGCGTGTGCCGTCGCGCTGGAGCAGGCCGTAGCGCCCCGGCGGCTGCACGGCCGTGACGGTGGCCATCTTGCCGTGCTCACGGTGGAAGGCGATCTTGCTGGTGATGTCGATGTCGGACACGCCATCGCCGTAGGTGAAGCAGAACGGCTCGTTCGGGTCGAGGTAGGCGGCCACGCGCTTCAGGCGCCCGCCGGTCTGCGATTGCTCGCCGGTGTCGACCAGCGTGATGCGCCAGGGCTCGGCGTGGCGCTCATGCACGGTCACTTCGTTCTTCGACATATCGAACGTCACGTCCGACATGTGCAGGAAGTAGTTGGCGAAGTATTCCTTGATGACGTAGCCCTTGTAGCCCAGGCAGATGATGAAGTCGTTGATGCCGTGGGCCGCGTAGATCTTCATGATGTGCCACAGGATCGGGCGCCCACCAATTTCGATCATCGGCTTGGGGCGCAGGTGCGACTCCTCGCTGATGCGTGTGCCGAGGCCGCCGGCCAGGATGACTGTCTTCATGGTTCAGTGCTCGCTCATGCGGCGACGGCAGCGCTGCGTTCCTGCATTTGCCGCGCGAGGTCGGAATATTGGTTTGACTTGATGGCCAGGGTGTCGGCCAGGGCGCGGTAGGTCAGCGCCAGATACTTCGCGGCGGCAAAGCTGCCCCGGCCGAACACGGCAGCGTCCAGCTTGGGCTGCTCGCCAATCTCCAGGCATTTCAGGAAGGCGGACTCCGCCATCGGCAGCCATTGCTTTTCGGCCTGCGCGGGGTCTTGTGCGGCGGCTTCAAACATCAGGTGGCCGAGCATGTAGAAGTAATCGGGCGAGCCGGACCACTCCTCCATCCACTCGCCAGCCAGGGTGATGGCCGCGTCCAGTTGCTTGGATTTGCTCAGGCACGCCAGCAGGCAGATGCACAGGTCATGCCGATAGGGCGCTGTCTTGGGCGCCGTCGTCAGCGCACGCTGGTAGTGCGCGGCGGCCTGGGCCGGGTCTTTCTGGTTGATCTCAAAGTCTTTGCCGAGCTGGTAGAGCACGTACGGATCATCCGGGTGCGCGGCCAGTTCCAGTTGCAGCAGCGTGTGGTTGCGCCCGCGTTTCTGGTCCAGCTTGGCGTTCATGTAGCCGTCGTGGCCGATCACCAGGGGCAGGCGCACGCGTTGCAGGTTGGCATTGGGCTGCTCGTGGATGCGGCCCTTGTAGCGCACGCCGCGCGGCAGCAGGCGGGCAATCCAGCTGTTGGAGTGCTCGACGTGGCCCGAGATGTCGTATTCGCTGCGGATGCACACCACGCCCAGCAGCGGGCCGAAGGTGCAGGCGTTGCGCAGCTCGTCGGTGCCACCTTCGATCCACTCGTCGGCGTCCAGCACGAGGTTCCAGTCGGCATTGGCGGCGGCCAGCGCGGCATTGCGGGCGGCCGAGAAGTCGTCCACCCACGTGAAATGGTGGACTTGCGCGCCGCATGCCTGGGCAATCGCCACGGTGTCGTCGGTGGAGCCGGTGTCGAGCACGATCATGCGGTCGACATGCGGCTTGGCGCTCAGCAGGCAGCGCTCGATGCAGGTTGCCTCATTGCGGGCGATGACCACCAGCGCAATCTCGGATCGGGTTGATCCTGTGCGGCGGTGTTTGGCGTGTTTGGACATGCGGACTCCCAACGGCAACTGCCAGTTGGTGCAGACAAAAAAAGATCCGGCGCGTGTGGCGTCAGATCGACATGCTCATGATGCTTTGGTAGGCCGAGACAAACTTGTTACGTACCTGCACAGCGGTCTGCAGGTCGATGTTGGCCTTCTGCAGCGAGAGCATTACGTCGTGCAGATCCACGTCGTTGTTGCCCATTTCGAAACTGCGCGAGACAGATTCGGCCTTTTGTTGCGAAGCATCCACCTTATCCAGCGACGATTTGAGCACCGCGCCAAAGTCGACACTGACTTTGGCGCCATCGCCGTCTGCGCCGCTGGCGCTGCCAAGCCCGCCGACCTTGCCCGACGGTGCCAGCACGCTGTTCATCAGTGACACCACCGAGTTGGCGTTCGTAATATCCATGTGAAGAGGACTCCTCTTTTATGCGTCTCTTGCATGTGGCGCCGGTTGTTGGCCGACGTTGGGCCGGCGGTTGGCCGACGAATAGCGAACTTCTGGCCGCTATGGCGCCACGGTGATGCAAAGGTAGCCGCCCGCCTGCCGTTCCCAAGCGCCCAAAAGAGCGGGAAAAGGCCCTCTTCTTGCCGAATTGCTTGCGCACCCCCTGCCGATAATGGCAACCACGGAGCTTTGCCCGTTGTTTGGATTTCTCGGGGTTTAGTTGCTCCGGCAACGCAGTCAGTCAGGAGATTTGGGATGCCAACGACAGCCGATTCGGTTGCTGTCGCCGACACGCTCGGTACGGTTGATATGCCGGCGGTGGGCCAAGGCGCGATGACGCGCCAGAACGGAGGTGCCTCGGGCGCCCTGGGCCCGCTCGGCCGTGGGTTTGCCAACATCCCGCCGCGTCTGCTGATGATGATCGGCGGGGCCGCACTGGTGGCCGTGATTGCCGCTGCGATGCTGTGGAGTCGCGCCCCTGACTACCGCGTGCTGTTCAGCAACGTCAGTGACAGCGACGGCGGGTCCATCATCGCTGCCCTGCAGCAGATGAACGTGCCGTACCGCTTTGCCAACGGCGGCACCGCCATCATGGTGCCCGAGGCCAACGTGCACGAGACCCGCCTGAAGCTGGCGTCGCAAGGGCTGCCCAAGGGCGGCCTGGCCGGCTTTGAGCTGATGGAAAACCAGAAATTCGGCACCAGCCAGTTTGCCGAGCAAGTCAATTACCAGCGCGCCCTGGAAGGCGAGCTGGCCCGCACCATCCAGGCCATGCAAGAGGTGCAGTCCGCCCGTGTGCACCTGGCGCTGTCCAAGCCGTCGGTGTTCGTGCGCGAGCAGGCCAAACCCAGCGCCTCGGTGCTGCTGACGTTGTATCCGGGCCGCATGCTCGACCGCTCGCAGGTGCAGGCCATCGGCCATCTCGTCTCCAGCAGCGTGCCGAACCTGCCGCTGGCCAACGTGACGGTGGTCGACCAGTCCGGCCGCCTGCTGTCGACCGCGTTCCAGGACAACGCCTCGGGTCTGGACCCGACGCAACTGAACTACGTGCGCGAGATCGAGCAGGGCTATATCAAGCGCATCGAAGCCATCCTCGGCCCCGTGGTGGGCGACGACAACGTGCGCGCCCAGGTGACCGCCGACGTCGATCTGGACAACACCGAACAGATGGCCGAGACGTACCGTCCGAACCAGGACCCGGCCAACGCTGCCGTGCGCAGCACGCATACCGCTGAAGCCACGCAAAACAAGGCCGATGCCCAGGGTGGCGTGCCGGGCGCGCTGTCCAACCAGCCGCCGACCGCGCCGCGCATGCTGCCGACCGCGCCGGCGCCTGCTTCCCAGCCGGCTGCCACGGGCCCGAATGGTCAGCCGTTGCAGCAGCCCGCTGCCGCAGGTGCGAATACAGGCGCCACCGGCACGACCACCAGCGGCAACTCGTCGAGCACCCGCGACACCACCACCAATTACGAAGTCGACAAGACCGTGCGCCGCACCCGCGCTGCAGTGGGCACCGTGCGCCGCCTGTCGGTGGCCGTGGTGGTCAATTACCGTGCCGACGGCAAGACCTGGAAGCCGCTGTCCGATGCCGACATGACCAAGCTCAACGCGCTGGTCAAGGATGCCGTGGGCTTTGACGCCAAGCGTGGCGACTCCGTGAACGTGGTCAACAGTCAGTTCTCGGGCACGCTGCCGGTGCCCAAGGACGACCTGCCGCTGTGGAAGCAGCCGGACATGATCCAGTACGCGATTCAAGGGGCCAAGTACCTGGCGCTGGCAATCGGCTTCCTGATCCTGGTGTTTGGGGTGGTCCGCCCGGCGATCCGCTCGATGGGCAAGAAGGCCGAGCCTGCCACGCCCACCTTCGTGGGCCGCGAAGGCGAAGACCCGAACGCCCCGATCATCACCGGCGCCGCCGCTTCGGCCGGGCCGGAGCTGGAAGGCCCGTCCGCCGCCGGCGCAGAGGGCGACGTGCCCGACAGCCTGCCGCAGCTCAAGAACAACGATTTCGAGAAGAAGCTGGAGACGATGCGTCGTGTCGCCCAGCAGAACCCGCGTGCCGTCGCGGCCGTCATCAAGCAATGGGTGAGTAACGAATGAGCGCCGAAGGACTCCAACGCAGCGCCATCCTGATGATGTCGCTGGGCGAAAGCGAAGCCGCCGAAGTGCTCAAGCACCTGGGTCCGCGCGAAGTGCAGAAGCTGGGCGCCACGATGGCCGCGCTCAAGAACGTCTCGCGCGAGCGCGTGCTCGACGCGTTTGACGCCTTCTTTGTCGAGGCTGAAGACCTGCCGCTGGACGTGGACTCCAACGAGTACATCCGCACCGTCTTCCGCAAGGCACTGGGCGACGACCGCGCTGCCAACATCATCGACAGGATCCTTTCGGGCGGCGACACCAGCGGCATTGAAGGCCTCAAGTGGATGGATGCGTCGTCGGTGGCGGAACTGATCCGCAACGAGCACCCGCAGATCATCGCCACCATCCTCGTGCACCTGGACCGCGATCAGGCCTCGGAAATCCTGACCTATTTCACCGAGCGCCTGCGCAACGACACCATCCTGCGTATCGCCACACTCGACGGCATTCAGCCAAGCGCGTTGCGCGAACTGAACGACGTGCTGACCAAGCTGCTGCAGGGTAACGACCACCGCAAGAAGAACGCGATGGGTGGCGTGCTCACGGCGGCAGAAATCCTCAACCTGGTGCCGAGCGCGGTGGAATCCGCCGTGATCGAGGGCGTGCGCTCGCGCGATCCGGAACTGGCCGACGCCATCGTCGAGAAGATGTTCGTCTTCGACAACCTCATCGACCTGGACGGCCGCGCCCTGCAGACGCTGCTGCGCGAAGTCAGCCAGGAAGTGCTGGTGGTGGCGCTCAAGGGGGCCAAGCAGGAGTTCCGCGACAAGGTGTTCGCCAACATGTCGCAGCGTGCCGGCACGATGCTCAAGGAAGAGCTGGAAGTGCTGGGCCCGGTCAAGGTGTCGGAAGTCGAGGCGCAGCAGAAGGAAATCCTGATGATCGCGCGCCGTCTGGCCGACGAGGGCGAGATCAGCATCGGCCGCAAGGCAGAGGACGCGTATGTCTGATCGCACGCGCGCACCCAATGTGTTTGTGATGGAGCGCTGAGATGCCGCGCCCGCCGATCATTCCGCGCGATACGCTGGTCGAGTACCAGCCGTGGGAGCCGACTGACTTCGAGCGCCAGGCTGAACAGGCCGCCGCTGAAGCCGCACCGCCCCCGCCGCCGGAAGCCGAGCCTCAAGAGCCGTCGATTTCCGAAGAGGAATGGCAGGCGATGCTGGACGCCGAACTGGCCACCGCCCGCGACGAAGGCCGTCGCGATGGCTTTGCCCAGGGCTTTCAGGACGGCTTCGAGCAAGGTCGTCGCCAGGGCGAGGAAGACGCCAAGCAGATCGCCACGCTGATGCAATCGGTGCGTGAAGCGATCGATCAATTGAACGGCAACGTTGCCGACGAATTGGTGGATCTGGCACTGCAACTTGCGCAGCAGTTTCTGCGTGGCGCGCTGCATGCGCAGCCCGAGCGCGTGCTGCCGCTCATCCGTGAAGTGCTGGGCGATGCGCCCACCGCACCGGCGCCCGCCATGCTGCGCGTGCATGCCGAGGATGCCGAACTGATTCGCCAGATGCTGGGCACCGAACTGGCCGCGGCAGGCTGGACCATCATCGTTGATGCCGCCATCGAACGTGGCGGTTGCCGTGTGCAAACCCGCTTCGGCGAGACCGATGCCACGCTGCAGACCCGCTGGGCAGAACTGACCCGCGCGCTGGGCCGCGATACCGCATGGATCGCCAGCGAGCGCTCGGAAGCCGAGCGTGTGGCCGGAGGGGCGCTCCATGTTGCCTGAGACTGTGCAATCGGCTGGCCAGGCAGCGGCCAATAATCCCAACGTGCGCGTGTGGCAAGCGCACCTGCGCCAGACCGCACAGCGCGCTCGCCTGGCCCGCCCGGTGGTGACGTGCGGCAAGCTCACGCGCGTGGCTGGCCTGGTCATGGAGGCTGTGGGCCTGAAGCTACCGGTGGGCAGCGCCTGCCGTGTGGAACTGCCGAATGGTGGCGGGGCAGCCCGCTACGTGCTGGCCGAGGTGGTGGGCTTTGCTGAAGAGCGCGCCTTCCTGATGCCGCAGACGGATCTGGTGGGCGTGGTGCCCGGCGCGCGCGTGTTCCCGCTGGAACCGCAGCACGTGCCGACCGACGCTGCCGACCCGACCATCGCGCACAGCAAGTTTCTGCCCGTGGGCCCGCGCCTGCTGGGCCGCGTGGTGGATGCCAACGGCGAGCCGCTGGATGGCAAGGGGCCGCTGGGCCCGCAAGAAGATCTGGCCTGGGGCACGCTGGCTCCGGCACCGCTGAACCCGCTCAAGCGCAAGCCGATCGAGCACGTGCTCGACGTGGGCGTGCGCGCCATCAATGGCTTGCTGACCGTGGGCCAAGGCCAGCGCCTGGGCCTGTTTGCCGGCTCTGGCGTCGGTAAGAGCGTGCTGCTGGGCATGATGGCCCGCTACACGCAGGCCGACGTGGTGGTGGTCGGCCTGATCGGCGAGCGCGGCCGCGAAGTGAAGGAATTCGTTGACGAGATTCTTGGTGAGGAAGGGCTCGCGCGCTCGGCCGTGGTGGCCGCACCGGCTGACAACTCACCGCTCATGCGCCTGCAGGGCGCTGCCTACGCACACACCATCGCCGAGTACTTCCGGGATCGCGGCTGCAATGTGCTGTTGATCGTCGATTCGCTCACCCGCTACGCGATGGCGCAGCGTGAGATCGCCCTGGCCATCGGCGAGCCGCCGGCCACCAAGGGCTATCCGCCCTCGGCATTTGCCAAGCTGCCGGCGCTGGTGGAGCGTGCCGGTAACGGCATGGTGGATGCCAGCGGCCGTGGCGGTTCGATCACCGCGTTCTACACCGTGCTGGCCGAAGGTGACGACCAGCAAGACCCGATTGCCGACGCCGCGCGCGCCATCCTGGACGGCCACTTTGTGCTCTCGCGCAAGCTGGCCGAGCAGGGGCACTACCCGGCCATCGACATCGAACAGTCGATCAGCCGCGTGATGTCGGCCATCGTGCCGCGCGAGCAGCTCGATACCGCCCGCCGCTTCAAGCAGCTCTATGCCCGTTACCAACGCAACCGCGACCTGATTGCCGTGGGTGCCTACGCGCGTGGCAGCGACCCGATGACCGACCAGGCCATCGCCCGCTATCCCGACATGGAGGCGTTCCTGCAGCAGGGCATGTTTGAGAACGAAAGCCGTGAGCACACGCTGGAGAAGATGAACGCGGTGCTCGCTTGACAGTGTGAAGTGTTAAGCGCGGCAAAAGCTTCGGGCTCAAGCCGCACAGTTTGAAACCGATTGGTTGACGTAGTGGAAATCCGGAGGTTCGACCATGACCACCATGAGCAAGCCGTTCCGCCTCAATACGGTGCTGGAACTGGCCCAGAAGGACACCGAAAAAGCCACGCAGGAAGTCGGCCGCCTGATGAACACGCGCGAGGCCGCCACGCAAAAGCTGGCCCTGCTGTCCGACTACCGCAACAACTATCACCAGCAGATGCTGAACACGGCCAACGCCGAGGGCGGCATCGACATCACGCGCCTGCGCAACTACGCCGCGTTCATTGACCGGCTGGGTGCCGCAGTGGACCAGCAGAAGGGCACCATCAACGCGCTGGAGAACCAGCTTGAAGCGAGCCGTGCCAACTGGATCGAGAAGCAGCGCCGTGAGCAATCGTTCGACATCCTGCGCCAGCGCCACATTGAAGAGCAGCGCCTGGATCAGGAGCGCCGCGACCAGCGCGAGAACGATGAACACGCCGCCAAGGTGATCCGCATGCGTGCAGCGCAGGGCGGCAACTGAACACGCGTACACGTACGCAGATGGAAGACGGAGTCAACGTGGGTTTGAGTGCTACCCCCAATACTGCCGCGCAAGACCTGACCGGCATGCTGTCCGCCAGCAACAACGCTGCCGCTGACAAGTCGCAGAGCGCGTCGTCGTCCAACGGCGACACCTTCGGCAACCTGCTGTCAGATCGCCTGGCGCAGGATGCCGCGCGTCGTCGTGCCGATGCACAGTCACAGTCCGCTGCTGACGATGCCGCCAGCCGCCGCGCAGATATCGCTCGCAAGGATGCTGCAAACGCCGGCGCGCGCAACAGCCAAGACATCAAACCCGCTGCCACGGCTCTTCCTCAGACGGTGCCGGCAACTGGCACGCAGGACGCTGCCAGCGCCAAGCCGGCGCAACCTGCCGATGCCAAGGACCTGGATGCGGCTGCGGCGCAGGCCGTCATTGATCCAGCTGCACAACTGGCAGCCCAGATTGAGGCTGCGCGCCAGGCAGCGCAGCAGGCGGCTCAGCAAGTTGCCCAGCAGACTGCCGTCGCCGCATCCGCAACAACGCTGCCGGCCACGCAGTCCGGCGCCCAGTCCAGCACGCAGTCGGTTGCCACGACCACCGTAGCGCAGGGCGCAAGCAACGCAACCACGACCGATGCCGACGCCGCCACGCTGGCTGCGCTGAACGCTGCCACCAATGGTTCGCAAGGTGGTGCCGACGCGGCAGCCGATGCGGCCGCATCCACGCCGGCTGGCCAAGCCGCGTTGCAAGCTGCCAAGAGCACCAAGGCCGCTGGCGCGACTGCGAACGGCAACACGCCGACGCTGCCCGCCACGCCGCTGCCCGATGGCAACGCGCTCACTCAGACGCTGGCACGCACGCGTGCCGTGTCTGACAACACCCCGGCTGCCGTGCGCCAACTGGGCAGTGCCTCGCCAACGCAGAACACCAACGGCGAGCACGGCCTGCCGAAGCGCGCGGAATCGAGCGCGCAAAGCAACAACTCGCAAACCGCCGCGGCAGTTGTGGCAGATGCCAGCAGCCGCGCGAGCAATGGTGGTAACACCGGCACGCAGGCGGATGCACAGGGCAGTGGTACCCAGTTCCAAGGTATCTTCGCGCGCGCCGAAGGCAATGCCGCGGCTGCCGCACCAACCTTTGCCGTTGGCACCGCTGGAGTGGCCGGCACCGCTGCCACCGCGGCGATCACGCCCGCGCAGGTCCATACGCTACCGACCTTTGGCGATGCCGCCTGGCCCCAAAGCATGGCGAGCCAGCTTGCCTTCATGCAGGTGCACCGCCAGTCGTCGGCCGAGCTGCAGTTGAATCCGGCCGAACTGGGCGGGCTGCACGTCAAGCTCGATGTCGACAACGGTGCCGTCAATGCCAGCTTTGTTTGCCAGCACCAAGCCGTGGCCGAACTCGTGCAGGATTCCATGCCGCGTCTGCGTGATGCCATGCAGCAAGGCGGCATGCAGCTTGCGCAAACGACCGTCAGCACGGGCGATTTCAGCCAGCAGCAGGGCGCCTGGCAGGGCGCATCTGCGCAAGGCAACGGCGCGGGCAACGGTGGCAGCGGCAGTCGCTTTGGCGGCAACGCACAAGGCCATGCCGATACCACCAGCGCCGTGGCTGCTGCACCGCAGCGCGTTTCCAGCCACGACGGTGCCATCGACACGTTTGCGTGACGGCAGAAGGGCAATACCTAAAGTTTTATTAAGACCAGCCGTTACTCCTCAGGAGTGCCATATCAATGGCCAGCCGCAAGGCGACGAAAGTAGAGAAGGACGGGAAATAACAACGCGAACGCCCCAGCAGCAACGGTGGCTTTGCGATGAATAACAAGGGGGTCAAGTCCGACCGGCGAAGACGGGATCAAACGGGGATCACTTCGCCACATCCGCCTTCGGGTGGATGCCACGGACCGATGCGGCGTGTCCGAGCCGGGGGGCTGGCGCACCGCATGTTTGCCGTACTTACGGGAGAGCGCACCGCGAGGTGCGCTTTTTGTTTTTGTGGCGCCCGAATGTGTGGCGCCGCCAAAGGCGTGAGCTCAGGCGCGCGCTTCGGCAGTGGTCAGCGTGTCCGGCGATACGGAGATCACGTGCTCCACGCCATAGCCGCGTTCCACCCACGCATCAATGCCGCCATGCAGCGGGCGCACGTGCTTGAAGCCACGGCCCATCAGCGTGCGCGCCACCATGATGGCGGAGGCCTCGTTGGGGCAGGCGCAGTAGATGATGATCTCGCGGTCGGGGCCGTCGATCTCGATGGCGTTGTGCCTGCTCGACATGTCGTACAGCATCGCGCCCGGAATGCGCTGCGGCTGCAGTTGCCGCGAGCTGTCACTGCGCACATCGATGATGACCGGCGCTGAACCCGATTCGATCAGTGCGTGCAGCTCGTCGGGCGAGATGCGCACCATCTCCAGCATCTTGCGAAAACGCCAGCGCTGCAGCCAGCGCCCGGCCACGTAGAGCGCCGCCAGCACCACGATCAGCGCGATGGCGCGGCTGCCAAGCTGGTCGAGCAACCGCAGCGCCTGGTCGATGCTGTCATGCGCCATGCGCCCAAGCATCAGCCAGATTGCCGCCCAGAGTGCCGAGCCGGCCAGGTTGTACCCCGCGAACACGCTGAACGGCGTGCGCATCGTGCCAAGCAGCGCGGAAGACACCGTCGACAGCCCCGGTACAAACTTCGAGATCAACAGCAGCGGCGCACCCCAGCGCTCAAACTGCGTGCGCGTGCGCCGCACGCAGGAATCGGGCGACAGCGACACGCGGCACAGCAGCGCCATCACGTGTCGGCCGTAGCGCCTGCCGGCCACGTACCACAGGGCATCGCCCAGCAGCGCACCGGTGACGGCAGCGGGCAGCAGTTCCATAAAGTGCAGGGGGCCGATCATGGTGAGCGCACCGCCCACCAGCAGTGTCGGCACAGCGGGCAGTGGTGCACCGGCCTGCGTGAGCAACACGTTCAGGAACACGGCAAACGCACCGTATTCAGCAAGGAGGGGAAACAGGTCGTGCATAGGAGGAAAACGGGAGGCGCGCGGCGTGGCAAATGCGTGTGCCAAATTACCGCATTCCGGCGTCGTCCGATAGGCATACCTGTACGGACTGTTCGGCGACGTGTCTGGCACATGAAATTGGCATGACAATGACGCTTTCGCGCATGCATTTGTCGCCATGTCCTCTGCATCCCCCATGAACGCTTCTGACGTTGCCTCCGGCGCTGACGCCGTCAGCATCCGCCCGGCCACCCTGGCTGACCTGCCGGTCATCGTCACCATCTATACGCAGCACGTGCTGTTCGGCTCTGCCAGCTTCGAAATCGACCCGCCCGACCTGACCGAGATGACGCGCCGCTTCCAGGCGCTGCAAGACGTCGGCATGCCCTATATCGTGGCCGAGGCCAGCGGCAAGCTGCTCGGCTATGCCTACGCCGGCCCGCACCGCGCGCGGCCCGCGTATCGCAATACGGTGGAAGACTCGATCTATCTGGATGCGGCCGCGCAAGGGCGGGGCGTCGGTACGTTGCTGCTGCAGGCGCTCATTGCGCAATGCCAGGCGCGTGGGTTCAAGCAGATGGTGGCTGTGGTCGGTGGTGGGTATGAGAACCCGGGATCAGCCAAGCTGCACGCGCGCTGCGGGTTTCGCGAGGTGGGCGTGCTGGAGAAGGTGGGCTACAAGTTCGGGCGCTGGCTGGATTGCTTGCTCATGCAGCGTGAGTTGTAGAGCCCGTGCAACGTCGGCGGGAGCGCGGATACTGGCCCATAAGCCTTATGAATAAACGTTCTCCGCTGCTCGATGGATAGGTTGACCGACACCGCGCAGGCCCAGGAAGACGTGGACGAGTTGCGCGCGGTGCACCGCATCCCGCCGCAGCTCATGGGGATCATCCCGTCGAACACGGGCGGCTTCGGTGACGTGGAGAAGGCGGCGAAGGTGTTCGCACGTAACGAGGTGGCGCCGATGCAGCGGCGGTCGCTGGCGGTCAATGATTGGATCGGGGAGGAGGTGGTGCGATTCGCGCCATACCCGCTGACCGAGGCCTCATAACCACTACGTGGGGTGTTTAGAGCGTCTCGTCGCGGCAAGCTCCTCGGCGGCTTCCTTTCCGAGCAAGATGGCCGCGCTCATTGCCATCGCATCTGTGATGAAACCCTCTGGAGCGCATGCTGAAGCCCACTCGGAGGGCGACCCGTGGTCGGGAACATACCGAAACTCACTCATCCATCTTTGGTCGCTGCGCCGCCGTGTGCGAATCTCGACGTGGCCATGTCTTGCTTTGACTGAAAGTTCCATGGGAGCTCTCCCAGGATGGCTCCCCTTCGATCTGCACCACGATCTGCACTGCGATCTGCAGATCGTCCTCGCGTCTACCGTATGTGCGATTGTTCCCACTGTCTAGCGACGCGTGACGTACATCAGCCAAGAGTCGCACTGGGTCCGCGTCTTCTTCGAACAGCAAAACTCTAAGGCGTGCCTCTTGCTCGGCCGGTCAGATTCGGTTGCGTCTACATGTATGTGTCTTTGAAACGGCGTCCACAGGTTGACGGGGTTAGCCGGCGGGCTTGTGTTCGTAATATGGCCGCGCGCGATCTTTCAGAATCTCATCCATGGTTTCTTCAAGGTCGGCGGGTCCGGGTTGAACCAAGCGTCGATGTGTTCTGCCTTGATCGGCACGGAGCAGCGTTCGTGGCCAGCCTCCAAAATCTCGGGCGGTGGGTCTCTGGAAGCGCCGCCAGTTAAGTCATGGCGAGTGGGAACGGCACTTGCTCGCCCGTCATCACTGGCCCCCGCGAATCCAACGTGAGTGCCAGGGAAAAGACTGACCACCCGAGATACGGAGGACCACATGAGAACGACAACCTCGATTAGTGCGCTTGCATTTTCCATCGCCTGCGCGCTAGCTGGCTGCACTGCTGCAGGTAGCGGGACTGGTTCCGCTGCTGGCTCTGGGAGTGTGACACCTCAATCAGGCATGAGTGGGGCGCCGCAAGGAACTGGCGCTAGCACCAGCGGCAGCGCAAGCGGAGCCGCAACGGGTACCAGCACCACTCCCGCTCCCTCTAGCAAATATTGATCAACGTTTGCGCGGGCGATTGTCCCCTTGACGGGCCACGTGGCGTTCGGCATGGGGGCCCGATTTTCTTCGCAGCCAACAGGTCCTTCAGCGCCGCGTTGTCGACCATCGATTCGGCCAGCAGGCGCTTGAGCTTGTTGTTCTCCTGCTCCAACTCCCCTTTAGGCGCTGCGTGTCGGCGACCGTCATCCCACCGAATTTCGCCTTCCAGTTGTAGTAGGTCGCCTCCGAGATACCGTGCTTGCGGCACAGCGCTGCTGGCTTCAGGCCTGCTTCAGCTCCCTACAGCACGCCAACAATCTGTTTTTCGGTGAATCGCTTCTTCATGACCGCTCCTCTTCGGAACGGACTCTACATCGTCAGCGTACTAATCTCCGGGGGCAGGTCACTCCGGTCCGGCGCGAAATCAGGGACCGCCTCCAAGAAGCATCGGCCATCGACGCTGCTATGGCGACATCCCGTCTGCAACGCGCCTGACGCATTGGCGCTGCACCGTCCCACTGGAATGTCAAAGGTCCCAACTTCATCGCGCTGCACGTGAGCAACGAGGTCGGCTGCGGGAGCGCATCTTGCGATGCCCTCGCTGTCTCTTGCGACATCAGCCGCGCTCACCCTTTTCTGACACGCCGAGGCCACTGCAACTGATATTCCCGTCCACGAGGTGGCCGATGCAATCGATGGCTTCGCAAAGCAAGGAGCCGAATCATGATCGAACTGCGCCCGTTGAAGACGATGCTTGCCCTGGCTGCTGCACTAACTGCCTCGGCTGCATTGGGTCAGCCGCCGCCGGCATCAATAACCGCACCGGATTCCCCCGCCACCACGCAGGCTGTGTCAAGCGACCCAGGGTCAATCACGTCGTCGACCGATCCGCTGGTCCAGAAGCGCATCGATGACAAGGTCCGCAGTGCGGAGTACGAGATGGACAAGACACGGGCCAAGCCGGACTACAAGAACCAGATGCCGACGCCTTGGCCACTGCACCCTCTGCCGTGGCTGCATTAGCCCAGACACCGCCGCCACCATTGACCGAGTCGGATTCCAGGGCCAAGCGTTTGTCGACTTCATTGTCACTGACCTAGGATCCCAAGTTAAAACCGGTCGATTCTCGCTCGGCCAGGAAGAGGCGTGATGGCGCCATGGCGCGTGCATTCCATGTGTACTTTGCGTGGACTTTCGAGGACCACCCAAAACAATCGCCGACAACCGAGCACAAACAAAAAACGGGCTCGAAGGCCGTCAAATCAACAGCTTAGATTGTCTTTCGTGATCTTTGGTGCTGCGGTGTACTGGTGGAGGTGGCGGGAATCGAACCCGCGTCCCGCTCTAGCGGATTCCGGTTGTCAAATTAACGCTGGCTAGAGCGTAGGTTTTTCAATGATGCCAATACTGGAGCGGCAAATGTCGCGCTCATGCAGTGAGCGTTGTGCGGCATGTGGGGCAGCGCGCTACGTTGCTCGGCGGCCAGGCCCCATGCGTTGCGGGTGGTGTGAAGAATGCGGATCAGTGCTTCGTTCATTCGGTTAAGAAACGTGTGTGTCAATCAGGGTGCTTAGGTGCCCGCGCGCAGGGCAACAGCCAGATACATCACGGCCCCGGCAAGTATCCCCACGCCAATCACGAGTAGCCAGTCGACGAGGGCAGCGTGTGCGTCTACCCATTGGGGTGGGTCCCGCCTCGTGCCGTGCTTCATGCGGATCTCCGTGTCAGAGCAGGTGCCCGAGCGCGCGCAGCGCAACACCAAACAGGGCGACGACGATCAGTAGATCGATGCGCCGGCGCTCAAGCCTGCCACGAAGGGCGCGGCGCAGCATCAAGCGGCCAGCACCAGCGCACCGTTGCGATACCAAGCGCGCTCGCCGATGTCGGCTGTGTCGATGGCGGCATCGGCAAGCGTCGCTTCTTCTGCGACCGCCTGTTGGATGTCGCGCAGGAACTGGCGCAGCAACTCACGCCCCAACGAGGCCATGGTCGAGTCGCCCAGGTCATTGCGCAGCAGGGTGGCGGCAATGGGGGCCATGTAGATGTGCGTGTCATCCAGGCCACGGTCAGCGCAAAACATGTCGTCGGCAATCAGGGCTTGGCAGACCAGGCGTTCCATCGGCGTGCTCGCGTTGACCATTCTGCTCCCCTCGCGCTGTTGATCCCGATATTTTAGATGTTTCTAATGGAATGTCAAGATAATTCTAAGCATCACTGTTTAGAACGTTGCGAGCACCCGTAAGAAAACCCGCCGAAGCGGGTTTGCATGTGTTGAGGCAGCGGGTGCGGGCGCGCTCAGAAATCGCCCATACCCGACCGGTACTTCACCCGGCCAACGATGTCGATGTGCTCGAGCTGCTCGGGGGCGACCATGAACGGATCGTGCTTTTCCTTGTTGTCGCTCACTACACGGATCGACCCGTCGGGCAGGCGGAACAGGCGCTTGACCAGCATCTCTCCGCAGTAGACCAGGGCAAACACGCCGCCCCCGGTGGGGATGCGTCGGTCGGCTTTGTCGACCACCACGGTGTCGTCGTCAAACAGGCGCGGCTCCATGCTGTCGCCGCGCACCTTGACCGCAACCAGGTTCTTGGGGCTCGCGTCCAGCCGGCGGATGTAGTCGGCCTGGAACGGCAACGGCTCCTTCTCCTCAACGTGCCAGGTCTCACGGCCATTGCCGGCAGACAGTGTCACATCCACATGTGTGATCAGGATGGTCGACTCGGTCGGCAGTTCATCCAGGCGGTCATACGTGGTGATGGGGCGGGCAGGAAAGCCCTTGCTCTGCGCCGATACGGGGGCGCCGTCATCCACCCCGCCCACGGCGTGTGCGGCCGCTTCGGAGAATGGCGCGTCCATCGTGCGGTCCGGAAACCCCAGCTTCTTCTCCAGCCGGCGCGCAGCGATATCACCAATGCTGCGGCCGTCCTGGTAGGTGCGCGACAGGAACTGAGCCACCTGCGAGCGGGAGTACCCGTACTGACGTTCGAACTCGGCGCGGTCGCCGTTGACGAGGGTTTGGATCCAGTGGGCAAGCCACTGGCGGCGGTTGTCGTAGATGTCCATGGGGCGCATTAGAGCAAGAAATTTCTAATCTGTGGGTTAGAAGTATCTTGACATCGTAGTTTAGAATAATCTAAATTACAACCCATCGACCTGCCTCCCACCCTCTCCCTGGGCTGCCGGGCCGAACCGAATCTTGTTCAATCCGCGCGCCCATGTGCGCCGACTGGAGCCTATTCCCATGACTGTCACCGAAACTTCGATGGATGCCTTTCGACGTGGCCGCACCACGTCGACGGCCAAGCTGCAGTGCGATCGCATTGCCGACTACGTGGCCCGCGTTGGCACCGCCACGATTGCTGAAATTGCGCAGGCGCTGCGCATTGAGAAGTCCAGCGTCTCTGCCCGCCGCAGCGAGCTGATTGCCGCCAAGCGGCTGGAGCTGGCCGAGGACCGCAAATGCAATGCCACGGGCCGCTGGGTGCAATCCGTGCGCGTGGCGCCTGTGCAGGTGCGCCTGTTTCAGTAGACGCGCGTCACGCCCTTGCGCCGCTGGCCGTGAGCACAGCGATTGCCGGGGCGCGACGCCCAACGATATCTGCCGCTGTGATGGACGCTGCCATCTCACGGCAATCAACGAGCACTGAACCAACGAGGAAAAGGGATATGGGAATCGAAGACCGTCTGGACAACTGGGGCCGCGTGGTGCGTGATCCGAGCTGGCAACCGCAGTACTGCGCATCGTGGGCACGCTTGGCGGTTGCCATGCGCGATGCTGATAGCGGCGCACCGCAAGCCATCGTCACGATCGACGTGAATGATGGCTGGCTGGTGGAGCGCGCCTGGCAGAAGATTGCCGATCCGGTTGCGAAGCGCCTGCTGCAGTATCACTACGTGCACCGCATGCCTGCAGAGATGGTGTGCCGCATCCTCGTGCGCAAACACGGCGCATCGCCGCACACGCTCAAGCACTGGAAGGTGCGTCTTGCAAAGGCACAGTCAATCATGTCGCACGTTATCGATTCAGAGGTCGCGCGCGTGCAGATGGTGAAGGCCGTGCGTGCTGCTGCAGCGGCTCCGATGTTCGCCTGAAAATTTTTTTCGCAGACCCCTTGCACCGTTTATATCCCCTTCGTATTCTGTTTCCCAGATGTTCGATTGCCCTCGCGGCGTAACCGGTTCAGACCGAGACATGCACCCCATTGGGGTGCATTGACTTACCCAGACGAAGCGTAGACGTAGCGAAAAAAATGCCCGCCACCCAGCGGGCTTTTTTGTTTCTGCGCTTCGTTCCTACACATGCAACACCTGCCTCGATGTCACTGCACGGTGACGACTTGATCGAGGTGATCTCACTCCTTGATGCAACTCACTCGATCGATCGCGCCTTGCAGCGCGCATTGATGAAGGCGCTTGTCTTATGGCAGACCTCTCTGATGTTTCCAACGCACTCGTCGCGCTCGTCACGGGTGTGGTCTATCCGAACGGCACTGGCCAACCATCAATCACGGGCAATCCCGTGCTGGTGTACAGCGGCTGGCCCAACATGACGCAGCTGAAGACCGACCTGCAGGCCAACAAGGCGCATGTGTCGGTCTTCCCGACCAAGAGCCACCAGCGGCACAAGAGCACGGCCTTCTCGGACTGGACGGTGGCTGCGCCGCCGGTCAACACGCTCGCACTCAGCCTGGCTGGGCAGACCGTGATGGTGAACGGCACGGTCAGCACGCCGCAGAACGTCGTGCTGCTGGTCGATGGGCGTGCGTATGTATATGCCGTGCAAGCCGGCGATACACCCGCGAGCATTGCAACGGCGGTTGCCGCACTGGTGGCGGTGGACCAGCCGGCGAGCGCGACGGGCGCGTCGATCACCATTCCGGGCGCGACCAACATCTCGCCGCGCGTTGGGGGGATCGGCACCGTGCAGCGCGAGACGCGCCGGCAAGAGCGCACGTTCCTCATCTCCACATGGGCGAATGGCGCTGCGCCGCGCGACCTCATCGCAGGCAAGGTCGACGCAGTGCTGTCGGGCCTCGTGCGCCTGACGCTGCCGGACCAGGGCGCCGCGCTGCGCTACAAGCTTGGGTTGCAGCACGATGACCCGACCAATCTGATCTACCGGCGGGATCTGCGCTATGCCGTTGAGTACGCGACCATCGTGACCGAAACGGCCTACCAGATCACAGCAGGTGTGGAGAGCGTGACGACCGGCGCATCGATGGGTGCGCAGTTTCCTGTCCGCACCCTGGTGGAGTAAGTGATGGGCTGAACGGCCCTGTGTATTTGCAGTCGCAGTTCATCAAACCGTGCCGCCCTCTGGGCGGCTTTTTCATGTGTGGCCGCCCTTGAGCGGCTTTTTTTGTTTTCCTTGGAGGCAAGCATGCCGATCGTCCAGCAGGGCAGCATCAATACCACTGCTCTCATCGTTCCGGACCTGTACGTCCAGATTGTTCCGCCGCAGGTCACCCTGCTCAATGGTGTGCCGACCAACGTGCTTGGCGTGGTGGGGACCGCCACGTGGGGCCCGGTCAACTCGCCAACCATCATCGGCAACATGGCTATGTACGCCCAGGCATTCGGCGCGATCCAGAATCGCACGTATGACATGGGCACCGCCGTGGCCGTGGCTGTCCAGCAAGGCGCCAACAACTTCCGCTGCGTGCGCGTGACCGATGGCACCGATACCGCGGCCACCGTGATCGCACAGACCAACGGCATCACGTTCACTGCCAAGTACACGGGCTCGCTCGGCAACACCGTCACGGTGGCGCTGTCTGCCGGCTCTGCAGCCAACACCTGGAAGGTGACCGTGGCAGCGCCCGCGCTGGCACCGGAAGTGTTCGACAACATTGGCGCAGGCCAGACCGGCAATGCGCTGTGGGTGGCCATCGCCAACGCCATCAACAACGGCGTGAGCGTCATGCGCGGCGCCTCGCAGATCATCACCGCCAGCGCAGGCGCCGGCACGACCGCACCGACGGCAGCCACGCTTGCCCTGACGGGCGGCACTGACGGCGCGGCCACCATCAACGGCGCCGTGCTGCTCGGACAGGACACCGTGCCGCGCAAGGGCATGTACGCACTGCGCAACCAGGGCGTGTCGATCGCCATGCTGGCCGACTGCGCCGATGCCACCACCTGGCCGACGCAGGTTGCGTTTGGTCTGTCGGAAGGCATCTACATGATCGGCGTGGGGCCGAGCGGCGACACCATCGCCAACGCCGTCACGGCCAAGAGCACCGCTGGCATCGATTCGTACGCCTTCAAGCTGCTGTTTGGTGACTGGGTGTACTGGCTCGATACCGTGAACGGTGTGACGCGCCTGGTCTCGCCGCAAGGCTTCGTGGCGGGCTTGCTGGCCAACCTGTCGCCGCAGAACAGCAGCCTGAACAAGCCGATCTATGGTGTGGTCGGCACGCAGAAGACGTTTGCCAACCAGAGCTACAGCTCGGCCGAGCTGCAGACGCTGATCCAGGCCGGTATCGACGTGGTCACGAACCCGGTGCCGGGTGGCGCGTACTTCGGCTGCCGCGCTGGTCACAACACCAGCTCGAACGCGCTCACGCAGGGCGACAACTACACGCGCATGACCAACTACATCGCCAGCACCATCAATGCGGGCATGGGCAAGTACGTCGGTCAGCTGCAGTCGGCCACGGTGCGTGCGCAAGCCGCCGCCACGCTGTCGAACTTCCTGAGCTCGATGGAGCATCAGGGCATGATCGGCGCGGTGAACGGCGGCCCCGCGTACTCGGTGCAGATCGATGCGAACAACAACCCGATGAACCGCGTGGCGCTCGGCTACATGCAGGCCGACGTGAAGGTGGTCTACCTGTCGGTCATCGAGAAGTTCCTGGTGAACGTGGAGGGCTCGCAGGCCACCGTGATCCGGACCTCGACCAACAACCAGTAACGCAGCATTCAATCCACCCTCTGGCTCCGCAAAACGCGGGGCCTTTCTTTTTTGGAGAACACTATGCCGATTCAAGGCTATACCGTTGGCCGCGACTACGCGCTGGTCTTCCAGACCGCAAACGGCACGCTGCAACCGAGCAAGATCACCGCATTCAAGAGCAAGCAGGATGTGACCGACGTGCGCGTCAAGCGCCTGGATGGCATCACCGACCATGTGCGCTTCTTCGACGGCTGGTCTGGCTCGTTCGATGTGGAGCGCCAGGACGCCACGCTCGACAGCTACTTCGCCCAGCTTGAGGAGGGCTACTACGCCGGCCTCAACGAGGTGGGTGCACAGATCTACGAAACGATCCAGGAAGCAAATGGCTCGGTCTCGCAGTTCCGCTACGACGGCGTGATGATGACGCTGGCCGATGCCGGCAACCGCGCGGGCGACGCCACCATCAAGCAATCCGTCAACTTCGTGGCCTCGCGCCGCGTGAAGGTGTCCTGATGACGCACGTGACCATCACTCCATCCGAACAGATCATCAAGGCCGCCGCGAAAGAGGTGGTCATCGATGACGCGCTCGGCCGCAAGATCACACTGCGCAAGCCCAGCCCGCTGGGCAACCTGGACTTTGCCAAGGCCGCGGGCAGCAGCGAGCTCAACATGCTGTATCTGGCGGAGGTGGCGCACCTCAAGTTCGTCTCGGCCATCGATGGCGACCCGGTGCTCACGCCTGCCACGGAAGGCCAACTGCGTGCCCTGTATCAGCGCCTGGGCGAGGAGGGCAACGAAGCCGCACAACGCGGCGTGGCTGCCAGCTTCATCCAGACAGCTGAGCCGGAGGCCGAGCTAAAAAACTCCTGACGAACGGCCCGTTTCACGAGGCCATGTGGCTCGTGCATAACGGCGTGCCGTTCGACGTGGCGTTTTCTCTGGACGACACGATGCGCCAGGCGATGGCCATCAAATGCAGTGAGTTTCATGGCGCTGAGTTTGATCTGAAGACGATGTCTTTCAAAGAGCGCGAATGAATCTCTCGCCTGCAGAGAGGGTGCGTCGCCTGGCGGAGCCAGGGGCCATAGTTGGCCCCGACGCTGGTCGGGCGGTCGTTCAGGCAGTTGGCACTGGAGCAGGCTGACAACCTGCGGAAGAGGGTGGGAGATGTGGTGGCGGCGGCTCCAGCGGGGGCCGCCCTATCGCACACGCCCGCACGTGAGATCGGCGGCCTCAACAGACGAACAAGGATTCCTATGAGCCTCGATGCTTACAAGATCGGGATACGGATTGCGCTGGTGGATAGCGCCTCGCGCGGGTTGATGGAGATCGCCTCGCGACTCGAGGCGATCGACAAGAACGCAGAGAAAGTCGAGTCCCGACTACAGAAGATCAAGAAGCTGACCGATACCGGTGATGCCCTGGTCAAGGCAGGCAAGGAAACTGCCTTGATGTGGAAGGACGAGCTGGATGCGGCGTCGAAGTATCACACCATGCTCGAGCGCATCAGCCAGTTTCAGCCCGACGTGATTGCCGCCAACGACAAGTTCATCAAAGGGCTTGCGGTTAAGGGACAGTCCTATACCGACCTCGCCGGCCTCTATGGCGGCGCACAGACCATTCTGCAGGATCCGGCACAGGCGAAGCAGGTGACCGAGATGCTGGCGCAGATGAAGTCGGGGTTGATGGCTGCGACGGGCTCGACGGATGGAGCGAAATTCGAAGAGCTTGCGCTATCTGCGTTGAAGGTGGCGCAGATGCGTGATGGGGTGATTGACCCCAACACCGGCAAGATCAACACGGAGAAGGTGCGCGAGACACTGGATGCCGTGACGAACACCTACCTGGTCAGCGATGGCAAGGTGGCGCCCAAGGATTACCAGGAGGCAATGCAGTCCGGCAAGCTCTCCACAAAGTTCACGCAAACGGAAGCCGCCTTCTACGGGCTGAAGCAGTTCATGCAGGGTGCTGGTGCTTCCAACACCAGCGTTGCTGCAATGTCCACGCTGCAGGGTTGGGCCTCGGGGCAGATGTCGCCCATTGCCGTGCGGGAGCTGGAGCGGGTCAAGCTGCTGGACCACAAGGCCGTGCATCGCGATAAGTCCGGGCACATTGTCGGCGTGGATGCGACGGGCATGGCGCGCTCGCAAGAGTTTGCGGCCAACCCGTTCAAGTATGTGGTTGACGTGATCGTGCCCGCGCTGCAGAAGCAGGGGTATTCGGGGGATCGCCTCAACGCGAAGCTGGAAGCCATCCTGGGCGCGAAAGATGCCAACCTTGCACGCGTGCTGCTTCACGAGCAGGACCGTGCGGGAAAGTACCTGCAGAACAACAAGCAAGCGGGAGGCGTTGGCCAGGTCTATGAGAAGGCAAACGAGGGATACGACGCCAAGCTTCGAGACTACAAAACCAAGGTCGCAAACCTGAAGATCACGCTCGGCGAGCATATCTTGCCGTTGGCGAGTGCTGGTTTGGAGAAGTTCAGTGGTCTCATCGAGAAGATCACGAAGCTGGCACAGGAGCATCCTGAAGTCGCGAAGGGGGTCATGCTTGCGGTCACGGCGTTGACGCTTTTCAAGAAGCTGTTGCCAGTATTGGTGCCTCCTGCGGGCGGTGGTGGCGCGGGCAAGGGCTCGCCATGCGATTGCCTGAAGCTGGGCGAGTCGATCGCGCGCAAGCCGCTTCGCAAGTTGGGTGTAGCGCTTGGCTCGCGGTTGAAGCGGATTGGCAGAGCAGGGATGTCGACACTCCGTAAGGGCGCGGATTGGGGCAGGAAATTGGTCCGCAACGCTGTGACCCGTGGCGGTTCGCTCGTAAATGGGGTGCGATCGGTTGGACGCCGTGCTGGCACCATGGCGAAGTCGCTGGGGAAAACCACGTTGTCAGCGCTCCGTAATGGCGCAGGCTTGGGCAAGACGCTGGTTCGCAACGTGGCCAGCCGTGGCCGCTCGCTCGCAACAGGGGCGCGATTGGTCGGACGCAATGCCGGCAGGATGGTGAAGGCGCTAGGGACAACCGGCGTGTCGGTGCTTCGCAAGGGCGCTGGCTTGGGGCGAGGGCTGTTGAGTGCCGCAAGTGCTTTGGCCAAATCGCCGTTCAAAGCAGTGCTGGGCGCTACGGGCGCCTTGGTTAAGTCGCCGGTGGCGCGCACAGCGTTGCGGTTTGCAGGGCCGGTTGGTCTGGCGGTCAACGCAATAGACACGGCTTGGCAAGTCGGCAAGACCGCGTATCAGGTCGGCAGTTGGGCCAACACCAACCTCATCAACCCGTTGGCCGAGCGCCTGAGCGGTGTCAAAGGCGCAACGCTCGGCACCTACCTGTACGACCTGCTGCACCCGGGTGAAGGGAAGAAGCTCACGAGCCCGTCCACCACACCGTATTCGAACGAAGGTCACAACCGCAGCCCGGTGGTTGGCAGCTCCGTGAAGATTGCGGACCAGAAGCCCGTCATCCTCAAGGGCGACGTGACCATGGACGGCCGCACGGTCGGGCAGGTGGTGTGGAAGCAGATCAACGGTAACCTCGCACGGCCGCAAACCGGCGCCAGCGGTTTCAACTCCGGCATGCAACTGATGCCTTCAGGACTTTGATCAACCATGTCTGACTTTGCTCTCAAACTCGGGGGCTTCCAGTTCAAGGATCTGGAGATTCCCGAAAGCCTCTCGTTTGGCGGTACGCAAAAGCTGGCCATGCATGACCTGGTGGGTGGCACGCGCGTGATCGACTCGATGGGGGCGTTCTGCGCACCCGTCGAGTGGTCGGGCTGGCTGCTTGGCGAGGATGCGCTCTTACGTGCACGCGAGCTGGATGATTTGCGCGTGCGCGGTTCGTCGTTGCTGCTGCAATGGTCCGAGATCTACTACGCCGTGGTGATCCGCGAGTTTCGGGCAGATTTCCAGCGCTTCTACAAGATCCCCTACAAGATCGCGTGCGAGGTGACCAGTGACCTGTCGAAGTTCGCCGGCAAGGATGAGGGCCAGAGCGTCGACAGCCAGATCAAGAGCGATGCCGCAACTGCCACCGATATGGTCAGTTCCATTGGCGACAGCACGCTGTCGGGCCTGATGGACTCGGCCAACGCGGCGATCGGCACGGTGGCGAACTTTGCCAATGCAGCGCAGTCGACGCTCAGCAACGTGTTGCAACAGGTCACCGCAGTCCGCAATCGTGCGCAGACGCTGGTCGCGTCCGCAAACAATGCGCTGACCACGGTGACGACACTGGGCGGCATCCTGCCGAACAACCCGGTTTCGCAGCAAGTGGCGAAACTCAACGGACAGATCAACTCGGCACTGAGCTTGCCTGTCCTGGTTCAGCTCGATCGCGTTGCAGGTCGAATGCAGGCGAACATCACCTCGACCTACACGAGTGCCAAGCAAGTCGTGGTGGCCGGCGGCAACCTGATGCAGATGGCTGTCAAGGAATACAACGATGCGATGGCCTGGACAGGCCTGGCCAAGGCCAACCCGCAGCTGATGGGTGACCCGCAGGTGCACGGCATCCAGACGCTGACGATTCCGCCAAACAAGGACAACGTGGGCGGCCTGATGAACCCTTAGCCCAGCCAGTTCAATCAACCGGACGGCCCCGCATTGCGGGGCTTTTTCTTTATGAGCCTGAACAAACTACCTGTGGTGCCGCAGGTGCGGCAGCCACGCACGATCGTGAGGGTCAACGGCGAACGTGTGCCGGCCTGTGTGAGCTGGTCTGTGCAGAACAACTCGTATGCGCAGGCGGATACGTTTCAGCTCACGCTGGCCGCGGGCGGCCTGCCACCCGACCGCGATGCGAACTGGTTCTCAAGCCAGCGGGATTTGCTGGTCGAGATCTTTGCCGGCTTTCCGCAAGATCCGCTGCAGTACGACGAGACCAACCTGCAAACGCTGATCTACGGTCGCGTCGATAGCGTCGAGTGCGATCCGATCCTGGCCCAGCTGACGCTGAGCGGCCGGGACCTGACCGCGCTGTTCATCGACGCGAAGGTGACCGTGCAGTTCCAGAACCAGACTGCATCGGAAGTGGCAGAAAAGCTGGCAACGGCACATGGCTTGGAGATCGCCGGCAGCGCGACGAAGAGCCCGGTGGGCAAGCTGTATGCGCGTGACCAGGTCAGCATGACGGACCAGCGTAGTGAATGGGACCTGCTTGCCGCGATGGCCCTGGCTGAAGGGTTCGTTTGCTATGTTACCGGCAAGACGCTGTACTTCGGCCCGCGCGCGCCCGCGCCGCCCGAGCCCTATGAGCTGCGGTGGGGGCGTGATGACAAGGGCAACCCGGCGGCCAATGTGGCCAGTCTGCAGTTGTCGCGCGACCTGACGGTTGCCAAAGGCGTGACGGTCGAGGCGCGTTCGTGGCATCAGAAGCAGAGCAAGCCGTTTGTCGCCCGTTACAGCAACGAGGCCGATGGCGGCAAGGGGCGCAAGCCGACCCACACCGTTGAGCGCAATGGCCTCGACCAGGCCGGCGTCAAGCGCTTGGCCAAGCAGAAGCACGACGAGGTGGCGCAGCACGAGATGAAGCTGCATGCGCGCCTGCCCGCCGATCACATCCTCACGCAAACCGACACTATCCGCCTGACGGGCACCGGCACGAAGTTCGACCAGGACTACCTCATCGACAGCATCACGCGCAGCATGAGCTTGAGTGAAGGCTATGTGATGGAGATCTCCGCCAAGGACATCAACAGGGACACCAGCAAATGATTCAACAGCTTCGCAACCAGATGGTGCTCGCCGCGATGATGGCGCAGTCGAATCGTGCAGAGAACCGCATGGGCATCGTCACCAGTTACGACCCCGGTACGGCATCTGCGCGCGTACGCCTCCAACCCGAAGACCCCACCGACCCAGCGCGCTCGCTGACCGGCTGGATGCCCGTTGCCTCTGCCTGGGTCGGCAATGGCTGGGGCATCGATGCGCCGGTCAGCCCAGGCGATCAGGTGGAGGTGCAGTTTCTCGGCGGCGACATCGAGAACGGCTACATCTGCGCGCGCTTGTTCAGTGATCAGGCGCGGCCCACCGGCGCGCAATCCGGCGAGTTCTTTCTCTCGCATGCGTCGGGCTCCAAGCTGCAGTTCCACAACGACGGCACCGTCACGCTCGTCAGTGCCGGCACGCTGACCAGCCACGCCCCGCAATGGAACCATAGCGGCCCGGTGCAGATCGACGGCACGCTGTTGGTGACGCAAACCATCACCGGTCAGGCTGGCATGGCGGTGTCGGGCAACAACGGCACTGGCAACTCGATGAGCATCAGCGGCAACACGCAGTTCAGCGGGCAGGTGTCGGCCAACGGTCATCCGATCGACGAAACGCACCGTCACACGGGCGTGCAGTCCGGTCCCAGCACCACGGGGAGCGTGGCATGACCCAACAACTCCTGAACGACCTGAACCACTGGGTGGGCGACGACATCGCCGTCTCGCCCACGGGCGACCTGGGCCTGGCCAGCGCAGACCTGCGTACGCAACAACGCATCGTGCGGCGCCTGGTGACCAACCAGGGTGACTACCTCTTCCACACCGACTACGGTGCAGGCCTGACGCAGCGGATCGGGCAGACGCTCGACATCGCTGCGCTGCGCGGCCTGATCCGCACGCAGACGGCGCTGGAAGCCGGTGTTGCGCAGACGCCCGAGCCGCAGGTGGATGTGACCGCCATCACGGGCGGCGTGAGCGTGCGCATTCTGTACTCCAGCTCGATCACGCGCGAGCCGGTATCCCTTCAATTCAATGTGAGCAAGTGATATGTCCATTCAGACGCAAGACTGGGTGACGCTCGTGCGCAACCAGGTGACGGCCATCCAGGGCTATGCCAAGGTGCTGGTCGATCTGACCGTGGGGTCGGTGCTGCGCGCGGTAGTCGAAGCCAACGCCGCAGTAACGGTCTGGTTGCAGGGTTTGATCCTGCAGGTCATGGCGATCACGCGGGCATCGACATCGAGCGGGGCCGATCTCGATTCGTGGATGGCCGACTTCGGCCTCAGCCGCCTCGCCGCCGTGCCTGCAACCGGCACCGTGACGTTCTCGCGCTTCACCACCACGCAGCAGGTTCTGGTGCCGCTTACCGCCGTGGTGCAGACGAGCGACGGCACGCAGCAGTTCAACGTGACCATTGATACGACCAACCCCGCCTACAGCGCTGTGCTGAGCGGCTATGTGATCCCAGCGGGCGCCGCTAGCGTGACCGTGCCAGTGCAGGCGGTGACACCCGGTGCAGCGGGCAACGCGGTGGCTGGCGCGGTTTCCACCATCGTGGGAGCCATCGCCGGCGTTGATACAGTGACCAACGCCGCGACCTTCGCCAACGGTGCTGACGCAGAGCCGGACAGTGCCTTCCGCTCGCGGTTCATCGCCTACGTGGCCAGCCTGTCGAAGGCGACCAAGACCGCTATCGGTTCGGCCATTGCCAGCATCAAGCAAGGCCTGACGTACGTGATCCTGGAGAACCAGACCTATGCGGGGCTGCAGCAGAACGGCACGTTCATCGTGATCGTGGATGACGGCAGCGGCTCGCCCCCGTCCGCGTTGCTCTCCAGCGTGAGCAACGCGGTGGATGCGGTTCGACCACTGACCAGCACGTTTTATGTGTATGGCCCGGTGGTCGTCAACGCCGCGGTGGCGATGAGCATCGCAACCGCGGCGGGCTACACGCACCAGGTCATCACGGCACAGGTGCAGACGGCCCTGATGAACTACGTCAACAGCTTGCCGCTGGGTACCACTCTTGCGTATTCGCGGCTGGCACAGGTGGCATATGACGCGTCACCTGGGGTGATCAACGTCACGAGCATGCTGCTTAACGGCGGCACGACGGACTTGCCGGCCACCAACCTGCAGGTCATCAAGACCACGCTCAACTCCATCACGGTGTCGTAATGGCAACAGGTGACCAACAAGACATCTTTGCGCGCATACGTGGCTATCTGCCGCGCTGGTTTGGTGATGTGGCGCAGTCGCCGGTGCTTAACGCGCTATTGCAGGGGCTGGCCTACAGTGGTGCCTATGTCTACACCCTGTACGCCTACGCAAGGCTGCAGACGCGCATCAGGACGGCGTCCGATGGCTGGCTCGATATGATCGCGGCAGACTATTTCGGCACATCGATCCAGCGTAGGACAGGCCAGTCGGACGCTTCGTTTCGCGCCAACATCATCGCCAACGTGCTTCGTGAGCGCGGCACGCGCAACGCCATCGTGCGGGTTCTCACAGACCTGACGGGTCGCGCGCCGATCGTCATCGAACCCAACCGCCCGGCGGACTGCGGCGCCTATGACGCCCCCAACAGCGGCTACGGCATGGCCGGCGCATACGGGCAGGTGTCGTTGACGTACCAGGCGTTCGTGCAGGCGTATCGGCCGTTCGGTAGCGGCATCCCGAATGTCGCGGGCTACAGCATCGTCACGACTGGCTACAACGTGCCGTCGCAAGGCGAATACACCGATCTCTCGATGAGCAGCAACACTGTGTCCGACGCCGACATCTACGCCGCCATTGAATCGGTGCGGCCGGCGGCTTCCATTGTCTGGACGCGCATCAGTTCCTAGGCGTACGCGCCTTTCTTCACCACCGACAGCCCGGCAACACGCCGGGCTTTTTCTTTTGGAGAACAGTCTTGGATCGTCAGATTGTCTACAGCGGCCAGGTGCCGCAAACCACGGACCTGCTCAATACCAACAGACAGACCATGATCGCGCTGGCCAAGCTGTGCGCCGATCTGTTCGGCACGTCCACCGTGGTCTCGGGCCTGAACTGCGTGCCAACGTCGCCCGCTTCGATGAGTGTGAACATTACGCCGGGGCAGATCTACCAGCAGGCCAACCTTGACGGCACACCGTACAGCGCGCTGCCGCAAGACACGACGCATAGCCTGCTGAAGCAAGGCATCTTGATGGATGCGCAGTCCTTCACGCTCACGGCACCCACCACGACCGGCTACAGCCAGAACTACCTGATTCAGGCGGCCTACCTGGACAACGACATCGGCAATGTCGTGCTGCCGTACTACAACAGCGCGAATCCGTCGCAGGCGTTCAATGGACCAGGTGGCAGCGGCGCTGCGCAGCCGACTACGCGTGCAGGGCAGGTGTCGCTACAGCTCGTTGCCGGCACGGCCGCGCCCACCAACACACAGGTCACACCAGCGGTGACGGCGGGGTACGTGGGGTTGGCGGTCATCACGGTTGCTAACGGGCAGAGCACGGTGACGAACGCGGGCATCGTGCCTTACCCGAATGTGCCCAAAGCGCCGGGTGCAGGCTTTCTTGCTGCAGTGGGGGAGCGCTTCTCCAGCATCCAGAACCTGGCCGTTTCGACTGGGCTGACCACGGCTGCACTGGGCGCACTCATGAACGTGACGGCCAGCGGCCAGACCATCACGTTGCCGCCTGCAGCAAATTGCCCGAACGGCACGAGCGTTTGCGTTGCCTATATGCAAGCGAGTGGCTCGACGACGGTGACGCGCAACGGCACGGATACGCTTGCCTTCGGACAAGGCAATGGCGCCAACAGCCTCGTGCTCAATCCCGGTGAAGCCGTGCAGTTCGTGTCGAACGGTTTGAACGGGTGGGTCAGCGCGGGGCAGACGTTGACCACGGGCGTGACACCGCCGCAGTTCGACAACAGCAACAAGCTGGCGACGACGGCGTTTGTACAAGGCGTGGGCTTGAGCGCGGTTCTCAACGCTGTCAGTGCGAGTGTTGTGCTAACCGCGGCCAATATGGGGCAGTCGATCGTCACCTTTCAGCAAAGCGCCATCACCATTACGCTGCCGAGTGTTGCCTCGGCGCCTCCGGGGAGCCGTCTGGAGTTTTTCAACTACGGATCCGGGGGCGCGGTGACTATCCAGGTCGCTGCAGGAAGCGGTGACAAGCTTGTGACCGGCATGGCGAACCTCTCCACGATGACGGTCGATTATGGCGATACGCTGGTGCTCGAATCGCTTGGCAATCTGAACGTTTGGTATGTCGTGGGAGGGTCGGCTCAGCTTCCGTATGCGAGCACGATGTCAGGTGCGCACTGGACCACGCCTGCGCAGTTCGACAACAGTGCGAAGCTGGCGACGACAGCGTTTGTGCAACGCGTAGGTAAGCAACTTTCCGGCGTAACGCCATTTACCGGTTCGTTGACCGGCATTGCTGCGCATGTGGGTGGGAAGGTTTACGGGTACTCGACAAGCTTCAACTCGTACAGCATTCCAGGTTCTGCGACATATTCAATACCGATTGGCGCGGTCGTGACGGTTGCCAATTTTGGCTCGCAACCGCTGACGGTCGTCCCGCAAAGCACGGATAAGCTGCAAACTCCGTCGTCTGGTCTCCTAGCGACGTTTGTTGTTCCTGCAGGAACAAGTGCTGAGTTCACCTATGTCTATTCAGGGGTGTGGTTCATCACTGGTACGGCGGTCAATTCTTCCAGCAGTGATTTTGGTAGATCGTTGCAGGCTAGCGGCTATCAGAAGCTACCGAGTGGCCTGATCGTCCAGTGGGGAGCCATCAGTGTGCCCGTGTCGAACGGCACGTCTCCTTCGACGGTGGATGGTGTGTTTCCACTTGCGTTTCCGGGGGCATGCGCAATTTTTCTGGCGAGTGCCGCCGGCTACACGTTGTCACCGAACGCAAATGCTTTCATTTCTGGTGCGCCATTGTCTTTCTCGACGTATCGGATTCAGAACAACTACACCCCTTCTGCTATCGGTGCGAACTGGCTTGCCTTGGGATGGTAAAAATGGAACAGAAATTCGCAGCATACGACTTGCGGGGTCACATCACCGCCTACTACGACAACGTCGACAGCCCGGTCCCCGAAGGCCTGACCAACGTCATCGAGATCACACATGACGAGTGGCAGACCTGCCTTAGGCAGCCCGGCCACACTGTGGTGAGCGGTGCGTTGGTAGCACCGCTGCCGCCAACTGATGCTCAGCTGTTGGCGCAGGCTCAGGCAGAGCAGTCCGCCAAGGTCAACGCAGCATGTGCCAACGCATTGGTTGCCGGCTTCACCTCGTCGGCATTGGATGGTGCGCATGCCTATCCCTCACAGGATACGGATCAGCTCAACCTGCAATGCGCTGTCAGCGCAGCCGCCATCGCATCATCAACCTGGACCACCCCCATCTGGTGCGCCAGCAACGATGCCTGGTCATTTGCCCCGCACACCGCAACCCAAGTCCAGCAAGTCAACACCGACTGGCTCGCCCACCGCGTCGCCGCCCAGCAGAAGTACGCAGGCTTGATCGCCAAGATCAACGCCGCAACCAGCGTCGAAGAGGTGCAAGCCATCGACTGGTAAGCACCGTTATCTCAGCCGCACAGCCCGCCATCGCGCGGGCTTTTTTTATTTCCGGGGGGAACCGATGTCCGAACCTATCAGCAGCAGTGCCGCGGCGGGGGCCGCGGGCGCGGCTGCCTTCAAAGCCATCGGCGGGCCCGCGGCCGTGGCGGGTTGCGCCAGCGCGCTCGCCACCATCGTCGTGATGGTGATGACGTTGCCACGCGCACGCGGCGAGTGGGCGGTCGCGCTCATCTCCACCGTCATCGCCAGCGTGGGTGGCGGCGCCACCGTCATCCAGTACTTCGGGGTGGCGCATTGGATCGGCTCGGCCAACGGCGCGATGGCACTCGGCGGGATCTACTTCGTTTGCGGCCTGCCGGGCTGGGCGATCGTGCGCTGGGTCTTCAACTTCATCAACAAGCGACGCGACGCCGATCTTGCCGAGGTCGTCGACGACGTGCGAGAAACCTTGAGCAAGGCAAACCATGGTTGAACCTCTTCTGACCGCCGCACAACTGCGCACCGTCATGCCCAACGCCGGCATGCGTGCCGATGTGTTTGCGCCGATCCTCGCCGATGTTCTGCTGTTCCGTCAGATCAACACGCCTGCGCGCATTGCCGCGTTTCTGGCGCAGGTCGGGCACGAGTCCGGGCAGTTGCGCTACGTGCGTGAACTCTGGGGGCCAACGCCAGCACAGCGCGGCTACGAGGGCCGTGCAGACCTGGGCAACACGCAGCCGGGTGATGGCAAGCGCTTTCTGGGCCGTGGCCTGATCCAGGTCACCGGCCGCGCCAACTATCGCGCCTGCGGCATCGCATTGGGCCTGGATCTGGAAGCGCAGCCTGAGCTGCTCGAACAGCCCGTGCATGCGGCCGCATCGGCGGCGTGGTTCTGGTTGCGTGCTGGGCTCAATCGCTTTGCCGATCAAGACACCGACGCCGCCTTTGTGGAACTGACCCGCCGCATCAACGGCGGCGCCAGCGGTATCGATGACCGGCGCGCGTTGTGGTCACGCGCCCGAGCCGTTCTTGCGATCCACGCGGGAGGTGTCACGCCATGAGCCTGCTCGATCCCCGCTTGTGGGGCGGTGCCATCCTGGCGTTGGCCCTGGCGTTTGGTCTTGGCTATGGCACGGGCGATCTGCATCGCATGCGCGAGGAGCGTGCGGACGCTCTCAAGCGCCAAGTTGCCGCCGCAAAGACCGAGACCCGCCAAGCTGAAGTGACCGCACAGGTTGCTGATCAGGCCGCGCAAGCGCAGACCCACATCCAGACGGTCTTTCGAGACCGCATCCTTTACCGCGATCGCGAGGTGCCCCATGAAGTCGTTGTGCACGACGATGCTGCTTGCCGCATCCCTGGCCGCTTTGTCGGCATGTGGAACTCCGCCAACCGTGCCGAGCTTCCCACCACCACCGGCCTCCTTGATGAAGCCCCCAGTGGCGTTGTCCTCTCTGACGTTGAAGCCCAGCACGAGCGTGAAGCCGAAGCTTTCCATGCCAACGCCCAGCAACTGAAGGATCTGCAGGACTGGGTGGCGCGGCAGACAGGTATCGCTAACGCGCGGGAGTGATGTGCGGGTGGTCAGTCGATGATGTCGGCGCAGGCATCGGTGGGGACTGCTGCCACGTGCCCCACCAGCGGCACCATCTTCAGCCCCGCCGAGGCGACACGGCAAGGCGCGGCCACCACGCCGCAGCCAGAGAGGAGTGCGGTGCCTAGAAGGGCTACGGCCAGCAGAAAGCGTTTCATCGTGTGGGGGGGCGAAGTAGTCGAAAGCGAATGTCGCGCAGTGTGGCACAGGCTCGCCCACCAACCTGTGCGTGTTTGTATCGGGAAATGACAATCTGTGCGGCGCACTTGCAGTTGGTGCGCTGCACGAAAGTGAAACAATCCGAAGCGTTCGTCGGGCGCACAAAGCTGGCTTTTGTCGGAAAAGTCACATCTCTAGTTTGCGCAAATAAACCGGCTGCGCCTTGCTGCAGGCCGCAAAACCAGTGCTGATGCGGGTTTTCCCGTAATTTCTAATATCGCAACAATAAATTGTCTGTCGCGACATTTATTGTCTGAACAGGCTCGCCTACGATAACTCCATCGAATGCGGCGCCGCAGCGAAACAGTCCAACAGATTCACCGGATACCTGCCCGACGCGCTGCGCCCATCTGGAGAAGACATCATGAAAGCCCAACGCACCCTGATCGCTGCCCTGATCGCCCTGGCCACCGTGCCCGCCCTGGCCGCTACGAAGTTCGACGTGTACACCCAAGGCGCCGCAGCGGGTCAACGTTTTGACGTCTACACGCAAGGCGCCAAGGCAGGCAGCAAGTTCGACCCGTACACCGAAGGTGCAAAGGTGGGCGACAAGTTTGATGTCTACAGCCAAGGCGCACTGGCACGTGCCGGCAAGTTCGACACCTACACGGAAGGTGCCAAGGCTGGCAGCAAGTTCGATCCGTACACCGAAGGCGCGCTGGCCCGCGTTGGCAAGTTCGACACCTACACGGAAGGCGCCAAGGCCGGCAGCAAGTTTGACCCGTACACCGAAGGTGCACTGGCCCGCGCTGGCAAGTTCGACACCTACACGGAAGGTGCCAAGGTTGGCGACAAGTTCAACACGTACACCGACGGCGCCAATGCCTGAGGCTATCGCCTGGGCGAAGATGCCCAGCGCATATGATTCGTAAGAGCGCCCGCATTTGCGGGCGTTTTTGTTTTTGTGAACCGATATAGTGTCGCCGCGTCTGACTGGCATTCACGCCTGGAGCTCTCGATGACCCGTGCCCGCCGCCTTGTTGGCAAAACCCGTTCTACGCTGTGCATCGCTCTGGCTGCGGCGGCCACGATGCTGGCCGGTTGCACCACCTTCGTCACCCCCGGCCCGTTCCAGATCACCGTGCGCGATACGGATGACACGGTGCTTGAGCAGTTCGAGTTCCAGGCCGGCTCGTCGGATTCGCTGGATATCGCCATCGTCGGCATGTGCCGCGTCTATCCAGAAGCCAACATCACTGCCGAGCAACTGAAGACGCACGAGCGCGTGAAGGAGAAGTGCAGGCGTTCGCTCGCGTCGATGCTCACGTCGCCCTGAACCGGCCCTGAACCGGCCCTGAACCGGCATTGGGCGTTCAAGCCTGAGCAGATACCATGTCGCCTTGCCAGAACGCACGCACGAGGCCCATGTGAACCCGCAGGACGAGTCCTTTTCGATCCCCCGATTTGCCTCTACACGGCCGCGTTTGCTCGGGGCATTCACGCTGGGCATCGTTGTTGCTGTGCTGATACCGGCAGCGCATGGTTGGCTGACACGTGCACTGCTCGGCTGGGATGCCGCGGTGTGGACGTATCTGGTGTTGGTCTCGGTGATGATGCTCCGGGCCAATCCGCGCCGCATCCGCGCGGTGGCGCGCCGTGAAGATGAGCGCGCTTCGGCGGTGCTGGCCGTTGTTTGCCTGGGCGTAGTGGCGAGCATGGTGGCGATTGCCTTCGAGCTGGTCACGGCCAAGTCGGCGGGGCATGCGCAGGCCTGGCATTACGCGTTGACCGGCGTGACGGTGCTGGGTGCCTGGCTGATGGTGCCGATGATGTTCACCGTGCACTACGCGCATCTGTACTACCGCGTGCCGAACGCGCCGACGCTGGTGTTTCCCGACCAGGAGATCGAGCCCGATTACTGGGATTTTCTCTACTTCTCCTTTACGATCGCGGTCGCCAGCCAGACGGCCGACGTCGCCATCCGCTCGCGCGCCATGCGCCGGGCGGTGCTCGGGCAGTCGCTGCTGTCGTTCTTCTTCAATACGAGCATCCTCGCGCTCTCCATCAACATCGCTGCCGGCCTGTTCTCATGACGAAGCTTCCTCCGCCCATGCATTCCCGCACCATTGATACCGTCAGCTATGTGCTGGTGGCCGCCATGATCGCGGCCGTACTGTGGCTGCATCTGCTGCCGGCGGCCATTGCCGGTTTTCTCGTCTATGCGTTGGCACGCAAGCTGGAGGCGCGTTTGCGTGAGCGGCGCACGCTGTCCAAGAGCGCCAAGGCGATTGCGGTGGGCGGTGTGTTCCTGATTGCAGCGCTCATTCTGGCCGGGCTGGGCATCGGGATCGGTCGCCTGGTCGAGCACGGTCATGGGCTCGAAGGCATGCTCACGCGACTTGCCGACGTGCTCGACAACCTGCGTGAATCGTTGCCGGCAGCGGTGGTCGACTACGTTCCGCAGTCGGTCTCTGAGTTGCGTGGGCAGCTTGTCGAGATGATCAAGGAGCATGGCCATCAGGTGTCGACCATCGGCATCGACGGGTTGCGTGCCAGCGCACTGATGCTGGTGGGGCTGATCCTTGGGGCGATGGTGGCGTGGTCCGATACGCCCGACCCGGCACGCCACAAGCCGCTGGCGGCGGCATTGCTGAACCGGTTGGGGCGGCTCGCGGGTGCATTCGAGGCCGTCGTGTTTGCGCAGGTGAAGATCTCCGCGCTCAACACGGCGCTGGCGGCCATCTACCTGTATGGGGCACTGCCGCTGTTCGGGCAGCATGTGCCGTATTCCAAGTCGCTGATTCTGCTGACCTTCGTGGCTGGGCTAATTCCAGTGGCAGGCAACCTGATCTCGAACACGGCCATCGTGCTGATGAGCGTGACGGCGTCGCTGGAGTTGGCGGTGGCGTCGCTCGTCTTCCTGGTGGTGGTGCACAAGCTGGAGTACTTCGTGAACGCGCGCATCATCGGCAGCCGCATCGATGCACGCGCATGGGAACTGATCCTTGCGCTGATTGCGATGGAGGCACTGTTCGGGGTGGGCGGCGTGATTGCCGCGCCGGTGGTGTACGCCTACATGAAGCGTGAGCTGACGGATGCCGGGCTGATTGGCTGAGGCGTCTGTTCCGGGGTGATCCGCCAGCGCCCCCGCGCTGACGGCATCGGTAGAAAAGAGCGCGCCCTACGGGACGAGGGGCGCGCAATAACTCGCCGACCGAGAGACGTCAGCGAGCCGAGGGTCGGTACACGGGGAGGCGGTGGCGGGCGACGGATGCATGGCGTTGCCGGTCACGTCCACGGCTTCGGAGGTCACGAAGCAGCAGATGACGCGGTCGTCGAGCAAGGCCTGATAGAAGAGGTCTCCCATCGCGCGGTAGTGCGTTCCCGTTAGCAGGATCTTCATGGTTCCCCCTCCCATGACTGGCCGGCGTGCGGCGGCCACGTCATTGGGGCGCCGGTCACCGATTCGGTGTGCAGATCGTGCACATGCTCTGGCTGTCAGTGCTGGCGCCTTGTGTGTGTGTCTTGCGCCGTACTGCAGTCCATGCTGCCGAGTATAGAAAGCGCCTCCTGACGGGCCATGCTACGAACGGACGAGCCTCCTGCACGAAAATGGCTAACAGGTTAGCTGTCTGCCGAGGCAAGCGCGGCGCGGGTTTGCGGGAAATCAGGGGGTGTTTTTGGTGAAGCGGCGCGGTGCGCGGTGACGCTTCTGCCCGGACAGTAATTTGTCTGTTTCGCGCTAATCATTGTCGAATTTGCGGTAACAAGCCTGCACCGTTTGGGCGCATGATGGAGCGCTTCTCGCTTGTGTTCCTTTCTTCGCAAAACCATCATGCAAACCACCGCAAACGGCACGGCCGCAGCCCCCATGCAGGCCGACAAGACCGGCTTTGGCGTGATCGGCGCCATCAGCTTCGCGCACTTCCTCAACGACATGATGCAGTCGTTGATCCTGGCGATCTATCCGTTGCTCAAGGGCAACTTCCACCTCGATTTCTCACAGATCGGGCTGATCACGCTCACGTACCAGATCACGGCGTCGCTGCTGCAGCCGATGGTCGGGCTCTACACCGACAAGCACCCGAAGCCGTACTCGCTGGCGGTGGGCATGGGTTTTACGCTGGTGGGGCTGGTGCTGCTGTCGGTGGCGCCCAACTTCGGCACGGTGCTGCTGGCGGCGGCGCTGGTGGGAACGGGCTCGTCGATCTTCCATCCGGAATCGTCGCGCGTGGCACGCATGGCTTCGGGCGGGCGGCATGGCCTGGCGCAATCGTTGTTTCAGGTGGGCGGCAATGCGGGCAGCGCGATGGGCCCGCTGCTGGCCGCGGCCATCATCATGCCGTACGGGCAGCACAGCCTGGCGTGGTTCTCGATTGCCGCGCTCATCGCCATCTTCGTGCTCTATCACGTGGGCGGCTGGTACAAGCGTGAACGCGCTGCGGGCCACGGCCGCAAGGCCGGTGGCCGCGCGCATGCGGCGGTCAAATTGACAGGCGGTCAGGTGACGTTTGCGATGACGCTGCTGGTCGTGCTGCTGTTCTCCAAGTACTTCTATCTGGCGAGCCTGAACAGCTATTACACGTTCTATCTGATCACCAAGTTCCACCTGTCGGCACAGACCTCGCAACTGTTCCTGTTCCTCTTCCTGTTCTCGGTGGCGGTGGGCACGATCGTGGGCGGCCCGATTGGCGACCGCGTGGGCCGCAAGGTCGTGATCTGGGTGTCGATCCTGGGTGTGGCGCCGTTCACGCTGATGCTGCCGTACGCCAACCTGTTCTGGACGGCGGTGCTGACAGTGATCATCGGGCTGGTGCTGGCCTCGGCGTTCTCGGCCATCCTCGTGTATGCGCAGGAGCTGATTCCGGGCAAGGTCGGGATGGTGTCGGGCCTGTTCTTCGGGTTTGCCTTCGGGCTGGGCGGGATCGGTGCAGCCGTGCTCGGCAAGCTGGCCGATGCCACCGACATCTACAACGTCTACCACCTTTGCTCGTTCCTGCCGCTCATTGGTCTGCTGACGGTGTTCCTGCCGGACATCGAGCGCAAGCAGCGTTTGCAGGCGGCTTGATGGCTTAACGAAGATTGCGTTGCGCGGCGTCTGCCAGCAGCGCAATCACTTCGCTGTCCTCGGTCTGATCGAAATTGCCGTAGTACTGCCCGACGGCCTGGAAGCTGAAGTCGGGCGGGGCGATGAGGCACAGGCCGTCATCCACCTCGGCGCGCAGCGTGTGCCAAATGGTCTCTGGCGCCGTTGGAACGGCCAGCACAAGGCGCCCGGGTTTGGCATGACGTACCGCAGCCAGGGCTGCACGCACTGTCGCCCCGGTTGCTATGCCGTCGTCTGTCACGATGACTGTCGCGCCTGCCAGCGGCAAAGGCACGACGCCGTAGCGTGCGCGGCGGCGTTCCAGTTCTGTCAGCTCTTGCGCCGTCACCTCGTCCAGATACGCCTGCGAAGGGCCGATGGCGTCGAGTAGTTCAGTGTTCCATTCGATATGCGGTGGCATGCCCGCGCCGCAATCCGCCAACGCGCCGAGTGCCAGCTCCGGCTGCCACGGCGTGCCGAGCTTGCGTACCAGCAGCACGCCGAGCGTTGCGTTCAACGCCCGCGCAATCGCATACCCAACCGGCACGCCGCCGCGCGGCAGCGCCAGCACGATGCGTGGCGCGGGCAGGTTGCGCGTTGCGAGTGCATCGGCCAGTTGCCGGCCGGCATCCGCGCGATCACGAAACGGCGTGGGCATGATGGAAGGCGCTAAGCGAACGCGCGCGCGGAGCCGCTGCGACCCCACTTGCGCACGCGCAGCGACGCGAAGATCAATGCGATGCCCCACAGGATGGCCCACGCGCCAATCCACCACAGCACCGCCAGCACACCCGTCTCCGGGCGCCACAGCAGGACGCCTGCCAACAGAACGCTGGCGATGCCGCCAAGGATCAACCACCACTCGCCGTGCAGTTCTTCACGCAGGCGCATGGCCACCACGATCTGTAGCACGCCCTGCGCGAGCAACCACGCGGCGATATACAGCAGCAGCCCAAGCGCAGTGACTGCCGGATTGAACAGCGTCAGCACACCCACCGCCACGCCCAGCAACCCCTGCAGCAAAGTGGGCCAGCGATCATGGCTGCGGTGCTGGCCGCCAAAGGACGTCGCCAGCAGCAGGCAACCCTCCACCAGCGCATAGACACCAAACACCAGAACCAGCGCAGCCAGCGTGGCCGCAGGCACCACGAACGCGCCAACACCAATGGCCAACGCACACAGCCCGCGCAGCGCGAGCACCCACCACAACTTGGAAAGCGTATGCAGCATGAACAACACTCCTTGATAGCAAACGAAAAGCGACCGCGCGCCGGGCGCGGCGAGCGATCGCTGATGGTTCCAAGGTAGTGCAGGGCGCAGCGAGCCTCAATGCACGCGCGGTGATTTTGTGCGCCTACGGGGTCACATTTGGCGAATTCCCTCGCGCAATGTGCACACAGCGCAATACCGCGCTACATCTTGATGCTCACGCGCGCCCACGCGGTGCGCCCCGGTTCAGGAATGGGCGTGCGCGCCGGAAAGCCGAAGCCTGCATCGCCGGCCAGGTTCAGGTGCTCGGTGTAGGCCTTGTTCAGCGCGTTGTCGACGCCCACGGCCACGCGCACCGTCTTGCTGACCGCATAGCCCGCATGCAGCGACAGCACGCCAAATCCCGCACTGGACCCGAAGTCCTGGCCGACCACGTTGCCCTGGTTCAACGCATAGCGGTGCTGTGCCGCAGCCACGCGCCACAGGCCGCCGGCTGACCACGGCCCGCGCTCGTACTCCACACCCAGGCGCAGGTCCAGCGGTGGCATTTGCGGCAGCGGTTGACCGGTGCTGCTGTTGCGTCCCCATGCGTACGCAAGCGCACCGTCGACGCGCCATGCATTGTTCACGCGCCATGTTCCGCCGATCTCGCCGCCCGCAATGCGAGCATCTACGTTGTTGGCTTGTGACATCGGCCCCATCATGCCGGGGCGGTAGTTGAAGAGGATGAAGTCGTTGACCACACCCGCATACGCCGCAACCCACGCATCAAAGCGCGCGCTCTTGTACTGCGCGCCCACATCGAGCTGCGTGGTCTTTTCCGGCCGAATGGCGGAGAACGCGTTGACGGAGCCCATGGGCCCCGTGCTCGGCGAAATCAGTTCCCAGTAATCCGGAAAGCGCTCCGCATGCCCAACGCCAGCGTACAGCGTGGCGGGCACGCCGGATACGTCGTGCTCGTAGCGCACGAAGCCGCTGGGCAGTGTGCGCGAGCGGTCTTGGCCCGCCGTGGGGTTGGGGCGGCTGCCCATCATGCTGCTGATCGATGTACGGTCGTCGCGGACGCTGGCCTGGTCGATGCGCGCGCCGCCAATCACGCGTTGGTGCTCGGCCGCAAACCAGGTCAGCTCGCCAAAGGCGCCCGTGTTGAAGAAGCTGGCGCTAGGCACCCATGCGCGAGTGCTGTACGACTCCATCTCCGTGCCGCTGCGTGAGCGCAGACGGCTCGTCTGCATGTCCAGGCCGGTGACGAGCTGCAGCGCATCGGCCCAACGCAGCGTGGCGGCCACGCGTCCACCCACCGTGCGCCGGCCTACGTCGGCGGCCATGCCCATCGGCATGCTGCTCATCAGGTCGGGTTTGCGCAGCGTGAAGTTGTCCATCACGTGGTCGGCATCGTTGTAGTAGACCTGCGCTTCGATGCGCTGCAGGACTTCACCGATGTGCGATTTGTCAAAGCGCAGGCCCACGCTCTCGCGGCGGAAGTGCGCGCCGTCCATGCCGCGTCCGGCATAGCGCGCGTAACCATCGCCAGTGCCGGCGGTCAGTTCCAGGCGCGTGTGGTCGTCGGGCGTGAGGCCGAGCGTGGCGTCGACGTTCCACTTGTCCCACTGAGAGGGGATGGTGTTGCCGTTGCCGTCTTTGTAGTCCTGTTGATGCGCGTGGTTGGTGGTGATGCGCGCGTAGGCGTCGGGCGTGCCGGCGGTGAAATCGGCGTTCTGGTCATTGCGGCCGAAGGACCCGCCAACCACGCTGCCATCAAAGCGGGTGCCGGGCTCGGCAAAGCGCTTGGTGTTGCGCTCGAACAGTACGGTGCCTGCCGAGCCGACCGGCCCGTAGATCACCGATTCCGGCCCTTTGATGACGGTCAGCTTGTCGTAACTCTCAGGCGAGATATACGAGGTGGGTGCGTCCATGCGGTTGGGGCACGCGCCCAGCATCGACGTGCCGTTGGTGAGGATGTTCAACCGCGAACCGAACATGCCGCGCAGCACAGGGTCGCCGTTGGTGCCGCCGCTGCGGATGGAGGTAAAGCCGGGGATGGTCTTGAGGTAGTCCGCACCATCGCTGGCGGGCAGCGGTTGGCGTGGGGACTTCGGATCAGTGACGATGGTCAGCGGCGACGATGGCGGCGGTGCAATCACCATCGTGGTCGCCAGGTCGATTTCAGGTGGAGCGGGTTCCGCTGCGTGAGCGACGGACATGGACGACAGCGCGGCAACCGCCAGGGCAACAGCGTGCCGTCCGGAGTGTGGGTGATCCAGCTTCATGAGAAAGACAAGGACGAAATGGGTGAAGCCCGCCGCCGCAATCACGGCGCGGGCGAAGGTGTCTTGGGTGGGAGCGGGTCAACCCAGCGGTGGGCCGCGGGCGCGCCGTTGCGGCGCAGGAGTGGCAAGGCGAGGGGTGAGGATGTCTGTTGCGCTGACACTGCCCAGCAAGGCCGGTGCGTTGGGCGCATCGATATCGAGCGTTGGCGCGATGTCTGCCAGGACGACGCACGCGCCACAGCACGCTGGCGCCGACATGGATTGCTCGACGCGCTTGCGTTCGCCCGGATCGGACAGCGGAATGATCATCACGCCCGTGCCGTGCGCGGAACACAACGTCACTGGCAATTGCTCGGCGTGCGCGCGTGCGGCGTGCGCCAACGGCATCCATGTGGCTGCCAGCAGATACGTCCAAAGCAGTACCCAGGCGACCAAACGCCCACCGGCAAGATGCAGGCGGGGTGCAGGTTTCCAGGCGAGGCGGCGAGCGGACATCGCGCGAGGATACTGCTGGCTCGGCAACTGGCAACTTTTCTGCGACGCCGTGCCGCAGGCCCTACGCCAGCCGTGCGAACCCCAGTGCCAGGCCCAGCCCGATCAGGATCACGCCGATCACGCGATCGACCATCTGCTGCCGCGCCAGCAGCGAACGCCGCAACGCACCCGACGCAAACACAGTTGCCACCAATGCAAACCACGCAGCGTGCGCCACCGACATGAAGAGCCCGTAGCCGAACTGCGCCGCCAGCGGTGTGCCCGGGTGAACAACCTGCGTGTACGTACTGACGACGAACAGCGTCGTCTTTGGGTTGAGCGCGTTGGTGAGGAAGCCCATGCGCAGCGCGGCGCCGGCCGACAGCGTGTCGCTGCCCGTGCCGTCATCCGCTGTCTTGCCCACGGGCATCGGTTTGGCCGACAACGTCTTCCAACCGATCCACACCAAGTACGCCGCGCCGACCAGCTTGATGCCCTGCAAGAGCGCTGGCGCATGCGCAATCAGCAACCCTACGCCGAACATCGTATAGAACACGTGCACCTGCACGCCCAATGCAATGCCCAAAGCGCAGAGCACACCCGCACGCCGGCCATACAGCAGGCTGTTGCGCGTGACCATGGCGAAATCCGCCCCCGGGCTGATGACGGCCAATATCGTGATGACAGCAACGGCAAGAAGTTCGGCCATGTCAGGCGCTCGATGCAAAGTGGAGATGCGCCGATTCTGGGCGAGTGGGGCATCGCTGAAAATCGATTTATGATGCGGTTTTTCAGTGAGAAAAACTGACAGATGGCGCTTCCCCCGCTGAATACCTTGCGCGTGTTCGAGGCCGCAGCGCGACACGGCAGCTTTGTGCGCGCTGCACAGGAGTTGCACGTGACACATGGCGCTATAAGCCGCCAGATTCGGCAGTTGGAAGAATCGCTGGGGGTTGACCTGTTCGAGCGGCGCAACCGGGCCGTTTTCCTGACGCCGGCTGGAGAACAACTGCGCTTAGCGACTGCAGATTCGTTCTCTATTCTCACAGAAAGCATCGACCGGATTGCCCGTCGTGCCACCTCTTCCGCACTGGTGGTCTCGTGTGAGCCAACGCTGGCGATGCGCTGGCTGATCCCGCGCCTGTCACGCTTTCAGGCGCGACATCCTTCCATCCAGGTGCACTTGTTTGCTGCAGGCGGGCCAATCGATTTTGCGCGCACTGGCGTCGACGTTGCCCTGCGCCGCAATGACTTTGCATGGCCGGAGCATGTGCATGCGGAGCCCATCTGCGAGGAATGGATCGGCCCTGTGCGTGCGCCGCATACCGATGCCACCGTACGTCGGCGTCTACTGCACACGGCCACGCGCCCCGACGCCTGGCAGACGTGGTGGCGCATCAGCGGTATGCGGCGCACACGCGGGCGGTTGCCGGAGGCGCGCTACGAACACTTCTATCTGAGCTTGCAGGCCGCGTTGGCGGGGCAGGGCACAGCCATCGCTTCCAAGCTGATGGCGGGTGACGATCTGAAAGATGAGAGGCTGGTGGCACCGGACGGTTTCCGGCGTGATGGATCTGCGTACTGCCTGCTGTCGAGCGTGCCGATCACGCCCGACAGCTCCGCCGGCGCGTGGCTTGCCTGGCTGCGTGAAGAGACCGCGGCGTCTTTGTCGGACTGACCCAGCGTTACGCCACCGCGTGCCGACCCGCGCCCAGGATGCCGCGGATGGTGGCGAGATACGCCTCGCCTACGGCACGGTTGAGCGGCCGTGCGCGCGAAGCCCGCTGATATGGCGGACGCGTCACGCCGAGCGTGCGGCACACCTCTGACACATACGGGCGACCGTGTCCCTCCATGCGCATCACGACTTCGCACAACGCCTGATCGCCCAGGCGATTGCGCAGCCACGCTGCGGTTTGGCGGTCGTACTCGTTCTCGATGCGGATCAGGTCGTCCATGGCGAATAGCTGTATGAATGTACAGGTGCTGTAAATATATACAGTTATTTACGGAATTCAAGGACGGTGTTGTGTCGGATGACAGAGTTTCTGCGACTGACGACACAACAAGCAGACTCGCAGACACAGTTAATGCGACTGGTTGCATCTACCGGGGTGCGCAAGGCGACCGCTCGTTGCATGAGGCGGCCGTGCCGGCTGACGATTTCAATGCGCTCTAGCTCAACTGCAGCGCGTCACCAACGAGCAAACCTTCTGGAACGCCGCAATCGCGCAGGAGTTGCGTACGCCCGTTACCGTACTGGGCTAGCGAACACTAAACCATTGTCCCTCTTGGTAAGAGTCGGCAAGCCTAGCCTCTCCTTCAGCCGCTCAAGCCCGCGCACGCGGCAACGAAGTGCCCGCTTCGATGGTCAAGCGCACGCGCGTGCAAATACTTGCGCTTGAACCGTCCCGACTACTCGTCCAGCAACACGCCCATACAACTCGACATGACATCAGTTGGGCGTGCTTCCGTTGGTGTTTTCCCTAGCTCCTGCTGCGTTGAGTTTAGGCCGATATGCCGTTAGTATTTGGCCAAATCAACGTTAATTGTAGGCCGATGATACGTAAAAAGAAGATGTGTCGAGGCTGGCGGCTTGCATGGTGGTGCTCAACTGATTGCCATCGTTGCCTTTGCCAAGCGTCGTCGTGAGGTAGGGACCTCGTCATGGGCGGGCCGAGGATGCGCGGCCGAGACAACCATCCTGCCGCTGCGTAGCTTGCCCGCCCGCCTTCTGTGAAGCGTCATCTATATCCATGCAGTTCAACGCAATGAACCACGACACCCAAGCTACTGCCGCGCTCCAAGACCGTCTGCGCGACCCTTCACTGCTCGAAACGCGCGCCTGGTTGGCCTCGGGGTGGCAGGAGGCATCCACCGGACGCTCGTTTGCGGTGACCAACCCTGCCACGGGCGAGATCCTGGCCCGCGTGGCCAGCCTGAGCGGTGCCGAAGTTGAATCGGCCATCACGGCCTCCGCACAAGCGCAAGCCATGTGGCAGCGCCGCAGCAGCCACGAGCGGGCCAAGCTGCTGCGTGCCTGGTTCGATCTGATGATTGCCAACGCCGACGACCTGGCGCTGATCATGACCTCGGAGCAGGGCAAGCCGCTGGCCGAAGCGCGCGGCGAAATCCTTTACGCGGCGTCGTTTGTCGAGTGGTTCGCGGAAGAAGCCAAACGCATCTACGGTGACGTCGCGCCGCATCCGCAGACCGACAAGCGGATCCTCGTCATTCGACAGCCGGTCGGCGTTTGCGCGGCCATCACGCCGTGGAATTTCCCGGCGGCGATGATCACCCGCAAGGTGGCGCCCGCCCTTGCCGCGGGCTGCTCGATCATCGTGCGTCCGGCCGACCTGACGCCGCTGACTGCGCTTGCGCTGGCAGTGCTGGCCGAGCGTGCCGGCATTCCCGCCGGGGTGCTCCAGGTCGTGTGCGGCCCGTCGCGCGAGATCGGCGCGGTGCTGACGGCCAGCCCGGTCGTGCGCAAACTGTCCTTCACTGGCTCGACCGAGGTTGGCCGGGTGCTGATGAGCCAGTCGTCGCCGACGATCAAGCGGCTGTCGCTCGAGCTGGGTGGCAACGCGCCGTTCATCGTGTTCGACGATGCGGATCTCGATGCCGCCATCGAAGGCGCGATGGCGTCGAAGTACCGCAACAGCGGGCAGACCTGCGTATGCGCCAACCGCTTCCTGGTGCAGGATGGCATCTACGATCGCTTTGTCGAGGCGCTGGTGCGCCGTGTGGCGGAGCTCAAGGTCGGCAATGGCATCGAGCCAGGCGTGCAGCAGGGGCCGCTGATTCAGAAGTCCGCGTGCGAACACCTGCAAGCCATGATCGACGATGCCGTCGGCAAGGGCGCGAAGGTCGTCGTCGGCGGCAAGGGTCATGCATTGGGTGGCACGTTCTTCGAGCCGACCGTGATTGCCGGCGCCACGCCGGACATGCGCGTGGCGCGCGAGGAACTGTTCGGCCCGGTCGCGCCTGTGTTCCGCTTCCGCGATGAGGCTGAGGCGATTGCGATGGCCAATGACACCGAGTACGGCCTGGCCGCCTATCTCTACACCCGCGACAACGCGCGCATCTGGCGCGTTGGTGAAGCGCTGGAGTACGGCATGGTGGGCCTGAACACCGGTCTGATTTCCAACGAGGTGGCCCCGTTCGGTGGCGTGAAGCAGTCCGGCCTCGGCCGTGAAGGCTCGCGATACGGCATCGACGAATACCTGGAAATCAAGTACCTGTGCGCACAGGTCTGAGCGTGGCGCAACCGACAGCACCAACGAGCAAGAGCATGGATCAATTCCCACAGCCGGTACGTTTCGACACGGTCCCGTCCATCCACCAGGAGTGGGGCGCCGCGCGCCGCCTTGGAGAGATCCTGGCCGCATGGACCGAGCGCCGCAGTGTGCTGGTTGTCACCGATGGCGGCCTGCACAAGGCCGGGGTGCTGGAGGGCGCTAAGGCATCGCTGGCGACCGCCGGCTTCCGCGTGACCGTGTTCGACGAGGTGGTAGCCGATCCGCCTGAGGCGGTGCTGCTGCGCTGCGTCGAGCATGCGCGCGCGGCCCGTGTCGACCTCGTGGTGGGTCTGGGTGGCGGCTCGTCGATGGATATTGCAAAGCTGGCGGCCGTGCTGGTTGTCTCCGAGCAGCCGCTGGCCGAGATGTACGGCATCGGAAACGTCAAGGGCGCACGCGTGCCGCTGGTGCAGATGCCGACCACGGCGGGTACCGGTTCGGAGGTGACCAATATCTCCATCGTGTCGGTCGGCGAGACCACCAAGATGGGAATCGTCGCGCCCCAGCTTTACGCAGACCGCGTGATCCTGGACGCCGAGCTGACCGTCGGCCTGCCGCGGCAGCACACCGCGGCCACAGGCATCGACGCCATGGTTCACGCCATCGAGGCTTACACCAGCAAGCACAAGAAGAACGCCATCTCCGACGCGCTGGCGCGTGAGGCGCTGCGCCTGCTGGCGGCCAATCTGCTACCTGCGTGCGAGAACGGTAACGACCGGCGCGCGCGCGAGGCGATGCTGCTTGGCGCGACGCTCGCCGGCCAGGCCTTTGCCAATGCGCCGGTTGCGGCCGTGCATGCGTTGGCGTATCCGCTGGGTGGGCATTTCCATATCCCGCACGGCCTGTCGAACGCGCTGATGCTTGGGCCGGTGTTGCGCTTCAACGCCGCAGCAGCGGCTGCGCAGTACGCAGAGCTGGCCGGTGCGCTGGGCATCGGCGAGGCAGGTGGCGATGACGACGCCCGCACCGCTGCCTTCATTGCATTCATGGAGGACCTGATGGATCGGTCCGGTGCGCCACGGCGGCTGCGCGATGCAGGTGTCACGCGCGACAGCCTGGCGATGCTCGCTGCGGACGCTATGCAGCAGCAGCGCTTACTACAGAACAACCCGATCGACGTGCAGCAAGCCGACGCCCTGCGGCTTTACGAACAGGCGTACTGAGGCCGGAGTGGGGCACTCGCTGGACCAGTCAAGACCGGCGCGCCACTGGCTGGAGAACCACGTTGGCCTGCGCCAGGTGCGAAGCCCGACCTTCGCCTGCGATGCGCTCGTGAACAGCGCAGGCCGGCATCTACCAATCCATTGCAAAGGGGCCCGTCGTCCGGCGGGGCCCGCAGTACAGGAAGCGAAGCATCATGAGTCACGTGGAAACCAACGGTCACTACAAGGTTGTCATCCTCGGCGCCGGATTCGGCGGGTTGGGCATGGCGGCCCAGTTAAAGCAGGCGGGCATCGATGATTTCGTCGTGCTGGAAAAGCGCCCGGCGCTGGGCGGTGTTTGGCGCGACAACTCCTACCCCGGCGCGGCGTGTGACACCGAATCGCACCTCTACTGCTACAGCTTCCATCCGCATCTGCGCGTGAGCGCCATGTACGCGGGCCGCGACGAGTTGCTCGGCTACATGGAATCGCTCGCAGCCCGTTTCGGACTCGATGCTCACTTGCGCTTCAACAGCGAAATCCGCAGCGCGGTCTGGGACAAGACAGATCGCCTCTGGCGCTTCGAGCTGGCCGACGGCTCGCGCCTGACCTCGCGCTTCTTCGTGCCGGCCTGGGGCCAGCTCAACCGACCGTTGATTCCCAAGGTGGCCGGACTGAGCACCTTCAAGGGGGCGTACTTTCATTCCGCCGACTGGCGCCATGACGTGGACCTGCGGGGCAAGCGCGTCGCCAGCATTGGTAACGCCGCCAGCGCGGTGCAGTACGTCCCCGAGATCGCCCCGGTGGTGAACCATCTGACCGTGTTTCAGCGCAGCGCCAACTGGATCATGCCGCGCAATCAGATTGTCTTCGCCACGGAACAGCTCGATGAATTTCAGCGTGATCCGGCACTGTTCGAGAAGAGCCGCGAGCGGCTGCATGCATTCCGGGAGTCGGGCTTCGAGCGCACCCGCGTCGGCACCGATGCGCAGCGCGAAGGCAAGCGCCTGGCGCTGGAGCATCTGGAGCGTAGCGTGGCCGACCCGGCCCTGCGTGCCAAGCTCACGCCTGACTATGAATTTGCCTGCAAGCGGATTCTGCGCTCCGACGACTACTATCCGGCCCTGACGCGCGACAACGTCACGCTCGAGACGGCCGGAATCGAAGCGTTTGTCGAAGAGGGCATTCTGACCAAGGATGGCCGCGTGCACGCTTTCGACGTCGTGGTGTTCGGCACCGGGTTTGAGAGCCAGGCATTCCAGGGTGACCTGCAGGTCAGCGGCCTCGATGGTTCGCTGGCCGATGCCTGGGCCGACGGCCCGGAAGCCTACCTCGGCATGGCGGTACCGGGCTTCCCGAATCTATTCATGATCTATGGCCCGAACACCAACCTGAACCACAACTCCATCATCTCGATGCTAGAGATCCAGCAGCGCTACATCATCGATGCGATTCGCGGTATCGAGGCCGCAGGCGCTGGCGGGTTCCAGGTCAGCAAGGCGCTATCCGACGACTACAACCGTGCGCTGCAGGCGGCGATGAACGGCTCGGCATTTTCGGCGGATTGCTCAAGCTGGTACAAGAGCGCCCAGGGCAAGGTCATCAACAACTGGTCCGGCACGGTGGACGAGTACCGCGCGGCGGTGCGCTGGAATCCCGGCGCATTCGAGCCGGTCTGACGGGAGCCAGGGCATGTCTTCTGAACGCTCCTGGCAGCCGCTCGCCGAGGTGGCGGAGGATGCGCGGCCTCTGGTGCAGGCGTTCCGCGAGGCGGGCGGTCTGCACTACGGCAGCCTGCCGCCGGAGCCTTCGCGTGCGAACTTCGCCCGGGCCTGCGGCTTGAACGGCTTGAACGACATCGACGGCGTTGGCCATCGCGACATCATGGTGCCGGTGACCGACGGTGAGATCCGGGTGCGGTTGTACCAGCCGGACGAAGCGGAGGGCGAGGGCGGCAAGGGGCCGTTGGTCGTGTTTCTGCATGGCGGCGGCTGGGTGATCGGCAGCATCGACACGCATGACGGCATTTGCCGGCTGCTGGCGCGGCAGAGTGGCTGCATCGTCGCGTCGGTGGAATATCGCCTTGCCCCGGAACATCAATGGCCCGTGCCGCTGCGCGACTGCGAGCAGGCACTCGGCCATCTGGTCGCCAATGCGGCAGCGTTGTCCATTGACGCCAGCCGCGTAGTGCTGGCTGGCGACAGCGCGGGCGGCAGCATGGCGACCATCATCAGCAACGCGCCGGTTGCAGGGGCGTACCAGGTCATAGGCCAGGTGCTGCTCTATCCGGTGACGGACCTTACCGCAAGCCGGCCGTCCTACGGCCGCTTCCAGGGTGGGCTGCCGCTCGTCGCAGAATCGATGCAATGGTTCCGTGATCTGTACGTGCCCGCAGGCACATCGCTTGACCAGCCTGCCTTGTCGCCGCTGCTACACGCAGAGGGCCGCCGTCAGCCGCCGATGTTCATCGCCACCGTTGGCCTGGACCCACTCTGCGACGAAGGTATCGAATACGCGGCAATGGCGGCGCGGGCGGGTGGCTTGCTAGAGCATCATCACCTGCCTCGTCACATGCACGGCATCTTCACGGCGGCTGGGCGCGTTAGCACGGCGCAGAACCTGCTGGAGCTTGCCGGCTTATTCATTCGCCGACTTTCCCGGCATTCGTAAAGCGTTGCTTTTGATGAGCAACGATGAGGTTGCCTTCTTCTGATGGGTGGCCTGCGCGCTAGCGCGTGTGCTGTTCGCTGCGCTAGCAATGCCGCGTCGACCTGTCGGTCTCGACTCGCACTTCGGCAATTAGCCAGGCCTGCTAGGCATAAACCCTTTCGCCTGCCCAGGCGCGGATCGGTTCACTCGACCGCCGCGTGAATCCCGGCCCCGTGCGCCTCCCCCAGTCGCTCCTGTTCCGGCCCTTTGTCTGATGGCAACGCGGCACGCGCGCGTGCTGCAGCGTTGCGCTGCGGCGATCGAACCGCCGAATCCACACAAGCACCTGTAATGAACCGGTTGGACATCGTTTGCGTCCCGCTTGGTTGGTATTTTCCCTAGTTTGTCACACCTTGATGATAGGCCGGTGCAACGCTAATATTTGGCCGTACTAACGTTATTTGTAGGCCGTCAATACGTATTCGTAAGGCGATGCTCAGGTGGGCGTCGCTCAGGTCGGTGCCGCACCGCGCGTCACGCGGCCGTGCTGGCTTTCTTGGCGGCGAGGCGATCTTCAAATGGCAGCCCGAAAACAGGTGCCGGGGCTACAGCGCTGTTGGCGTTTTCTTCTGCTCCGCACACCTGTTTCCATCAACGCATCTAGCAGAGAGGCTCAGGCCATGGCTGCAAGCAATAAGCGTCAATCGATCGTCCCGGCCCCTTTCCAAGGGCACTACGACGCATATCACTTCTCGCCGGCAACGCGCGTGGGCGACATGGTTTGGGTGTCTGGCCAGGTTGGGGTGGACGCCGACATGAAGCCTGCGGAGGGAATGCACGCGCAGGCGCAGATCGCATTCGAATGCCTGAAGCTCGTTCTCGAAGAGGCGGGCGCGAGCCTGGCTGACGTCGTTGAACTCACAACGTTTCACACGGACCTGCATGGCGACATCGATGCGTTTATCGCCGTCAAGGACCAGTACTTTCCGAGCCGCTATCCGTCGTGGTCAGCGGTGGGGGTGACGCAGTTGGCCTTGCCCGGATTGCTGATCGAGATTCGCGCAACGGCAGTGGCCGGATCCGGAGCGGAATGAGCGTTTGAGGCGGCCGGACATGCCGGCTGCAAGGCGAGAGAGATATTGGAAGGAGCCCATGATGAAGAAGCAACGCATTGGAGTCGTATCCGCTATCGCGGCCGCAGTATGTTGTGTGATCGGCACCGCCGCCATGGCGGAAGACCTCACTCCCGAGGGCGGTGATCGCTCGGCCAGCAAGGACGGTAGCGTCTCTGCCTATGCTGGCAAGCAATCCCCAGAAGCCGGATGGGAGTGGGGCAAGGTTCGCGGCGATTTCTGGAAGCACAAGAATGAGAAGCCGCTGTATTCAATCGATGCATCGAACATCGACAAGTACGCAGACAAGCTGACGCCAGGCCAGATCCAGCTCCTCAAGCAGAAGAAGGGCTATCGCATGGACGTGTATCCGTCGCATCGCGAATGCCAGGTGCCCGACGTCGTTGCGCAGAACTCCAAGGCAAACCTCACGGCGGCCAAGCTTGATTCGACCGGCGAGCAACTGCAGACGGCAGTGCTCCCGGGTGTTGCGTTTCCGCAGCCCAAGAACGGCGCGGAAGCGATCCTGAATTACATCTATCGCTACCACGGTGAGGGCTTCGAATGGCCCAAGATGATCACCACCATTTCGCCGCGCCCGGGTAGTAACGAATGGATCGATGTCGTCTCCCCGCAGCACGCGTTCTTGCCCTGGGGCAAGCCGGGCAAGACGACGCCGCAGGATGTGGATCAGTTGAGCACTGCCGCCTTCTTCAAGATGGAATCGCCACCGGCGCTCGCTGGGCAGGCGTTTGTGCAACGCCAGTATTTCAACAAGCCTTCGGAAACGTTCTACTACTTCCCGGGGCAGCGCCGTGTGCGCCGCATGCCGGCCTATACGCATGATGCGCCGGTCATCGGCATGGAGAACCAGTACCTGATCGATGAAGCCAACATGTTCTACGGCACCATCGACCGGTTCAACTGGAAGCTCGTCGGCAAGAAGGAACTGCTGGTGCCGTACAACGCGTTCGGCATGTACAAGTTCAAGACCAATCTGCACGACGTTGCCACGCCCGATGGCGTTGCTTCGAGCAACCGTCGCTATGAGATGCACCGCGTCTGGGTGGTCGAGGCCACGCTCAAGCCCAGCGCCCGCCACGTTGCATCGAAGAAGGTCTTCTACCTGGATGAAGACAGCTGGCTGGCCCTCGTCGGCGAAGACTACGACGCCCAGGGCAAGCTATGGAAGGTGCGCGAGAGCTACCCGATCCCGGTGTGGGAGCTGGGCGGCACGTGCGACAACCTGCCCTTCGCGATGTACGACCTCAGCAACGGCCGTTACGTGATGGACCAAACGACGTTCGGGCAAGGCAAAGACATTCGTTGGTACGAGCAGATCAATGATCCGCGCTTCAAGACGGACTTCTTCACGGCCGAAACCCTGCGCGCGGTGAGCGAGCGCTGAACGTGGCCGCATGAGCGGGGGCCGGCACGCGCTTGAGGAGGGGCGTGCCGGTATCAAAACGGGTTGGAGGAAAACATGAATACCAAGAAGATGTCCACGCGGACAGCGATTTCGCTCGCCGTGTTGGCGGCAACAACGTCTGCAGCGTACGCCTACGACTTCACCATGGGCACGGACGACGCGGTGAAAGGCTCGCTGGTGAGCAACGTCACGGCCGGTGTGGCAGCGCGGACGAAAAGCCCGAGCTGCGCGCTCACGGGTGATCCGAACGCAAACGGCTGCGGTGCGGCGGCCAATACCGACCAGTGGGGCGCGGGCGACAACGGTGATTTGAACTACCGCAAGTGGAAGCCCTACAGCGCGTACCTGAGCGCGACCAGTGAACTGCTGCTGACGATGCCCAGCGAGGGGTTGAAGTTCATGGCGCGCGGCACGGGCATGTACGACTTCATGGCCAAAAACACCGAGCGCACGCCGCTGTCGAGTGATGCGAGGGCGCAGGTGGTGTATGACGCGCACGTGCTGGATCTATGGGCGCAGAAGGACTTTACCGTGGCGGATCAGAACGCCCACGTCCGCATCGGTAACCAGGTCATCAACTGGGGCGAGAGCATGTATGCCATGGGCGGCATCAATGCCACCAACTCGCTCGATATCCAGAAGCTTCTGATTCCGGGCTCCCAGCTCAAGCAGGCGCTGCTACCTGCGCCGATGGTGAGCTTTGCCACAAATCTCTCGCATGGCTTGAGCACCGAGGCCTATTACCAGTTCATCTGGAACGGCAACCGCATGCCGCCGGTCGGCTCTTTCTGGTCGGCGTCCAACGCTGTGGGCCGTGGTGCTGAGCCTTTCACCGCGAACACGACCAATTTCAACGCGAACGGCCCGAGCGCGGGTACGGTGGCGGGCCAGAACGGTTTGAACAGCCGCGACCCGGGCACCATTGCGGCGATCAACAACGGCCTGGTTAATGGCGACTTCGCTGGCCCTCCTTCGTTCTCGATCGGGGTGCCGGTCTCCAACAAGCTGCCTTCAAAGTACAAGCCGCAGTTCGGTGTGAAGTTCAACTACGTGCCGACCTCCATCGACGCGAACTTCGCGTTCTACTACGAGAACTACACCGACAAGTCGCCCGTGTTGACCTCGCTTGCGAACAACACGGCGCAGTGGTCGTATCAGCAGAATCGTCAGCTGTTTGGTATCAGCGCGAACTTCCCGGTGGGACCGTGGGCAGTCGGCACCGAGCTGTCGTATCGCCCGCGTGATGCGGTGGCGCTCTCGGGCTGCTACGGCGCAGGCGGACCGATGGACCTGAACGTGAACCCGGGTGGCGTCGACTGCCAGCAGTGGGTCGACCGCAAGAAGCTGCAGTTCGGCATCAACGGCATTCTGGCGCTCACGCGCAGCGAGTATCCGTTCCTCAAGATGATCGGAGCAGATTCGGCCTCGCTGACCGCCGAAGCGACGATGGTCTACTACCCCGGCCTGGGCGGAAGCGTGACACGCACCGTCAACGGTGTACAGGTCATGCAGGCGCCCCAGGCTGGCTACTTGACGTGGTTGAACAACAATTCGGACACGGGTTACCCCATCGGCATGCGCCAGGGTACGGCTGCCTCGGGCGGTGTGACGGTCGACTTCAACTGGACGTATGACGGCACGCTCATCCCCGGTTGGCAGGTGACGCCCGGCGTGACATTCAACGCCGCGCTGTACGGCTACACGCCGACGTTCAACGCCAACTACATGCAGGGGGCGAAGTCCGCCAACTTCTACGTGCTGTTCAACCAGAACCCGACGGTGTGGCAGGCGGGCATCAACTTCACGGCGTTCTGGGGCGGGCACAACACGGTGGGCAATCCGTACTCGGATCGCAACTTCATCGGCGCATTCATCACGCGCAACTTCTGACGCGTCCGTGTCGGGCGGTGGCGCACGCGGTGCGCCGCCAGAAATACTTGAAGGGGTAGTGTCGTGTTGAATCGTCTTGTTGCGGGGCTGGAAAAAGCCTTCTTCGGCCACCGCGCGATCGTGCTTGCGGTGATTGGCTTGTTTACGGCCTTGATGGCCGTGTTTGCCGTGCAACTGCGCATGGATGCGGGCTTCGAGAAGCAGATGCCAATCGGCCATGAGTACATCCAGACGTTCCAGAAGTACCGGAACGATCTGCTCGGGGCCAATCGCATCACGGTGGTGGTGCGCGCGAAAAAGGGCTCGATCTGGACGCCGGAGGGTCTCACACGGTTGTACAACGTGACCCAGGCCGTCATTTACCTGCCGAACGTGGATCGCATTGGTGTGCGCTCGCTGTGGACGCCCAACGCGTTCGTCAACGAGATCACCGAAGAAGGCTTCCGCGCCGAGCCGATCATCTCGGGCAACATCACACCGGATCAGCTCACGCCTGAAGTCGTGGCGAGCATTCGTCGTGCGACCACGCTGGGTGGTTATGTCGGCACGCTGGTCTCGCACAACGAAGACAGCGCGATGATCACCGCCGAGCTGAACGAGCGCGACAGCACGGGCAAGGTGCTCGACTACGTGGCGTTCAACCACACGCTCGAAGACAAGATCCGCAAGCCGTTTGAAGATGCCGGCTACGAGGTCCAGATCATCGGCTTTGCCAAGCAGATCGGTGACATTGCGGATGGCGCCAAGGGTGTGCTCGTCTTCTGCGCGATCGCGCTGCTGCTGACCGCGCTCTCGGTGTACTGGTACTGCCACTCGGTGCGCTTCACAGTGCTGCTGATCGTGTGCTCGTTGAGCTCACTCGTCTGGCAGTTCGGCACGTTGAAGCTGCTCGGCTTTGGTCTCGACCCGCTCGCTGTTCTGGTGCCGTTCCTGGTGTTCGCCATTGGCGTGTCGCACGGCGTGCAGCAGGTCAACTTCATCGTGCGTGAGATTGCCCGCGGCAATAGCTCGTACGACGCCGCGCGCCACAGCTTCAGTGGTCTGCTGATCCCGGGCGTGCTGGCGCTGGTCACCGCGTTTGTGTCGTTCGTCACGCTGCTGCTGATTCCGATCCCGATGGTGCGCGAACTGGCCATCACGGCATCGCTGGGCGTGGCCTACAAGATCGTGACGAACCTGATCCTGTTGCCGGTTGCGGCCTCGTGCTTCAACTTCACGCAGGCGTATGCGCAGAGCGCGCTCAAGCGTGCAGCTTGGCGTTCGGCGGTGCTGCGCCCGCTGTCCAAGGTGGCGCAGCCGAAGTACGCCGGCGTCACGCTGTTGATCACGTTAGTGGTGTTTGGGCTGGCGGTCTGGCAAAGCCGTGATCGTGTGATCGGCACGCTGCAGCCCGGTGCGCCGGAGCTGCGCGAGGAAGCGCGCTTCAACCGCGACGCGACGTCGATTGCTGGCAACTACGACATGGGCCTCGACTGGCTGTCGGTTGCAATCGAGTCGACCGGCAAGGCGTGCGACAACCCGGCCGTCGGCTTGTACGAGGACGAATTCACCGCCGCCATGCGCACCGAGCCGGGCGTGGTGTCCGCCCAGTCGTACTCGGGGATGCTGCGGACCTACAACGCGGGCTACAACGAAGACTATCCAAAGATGAACGTCGTGCCGATCGACCCCGAGAACTACGGTGCGGTGTCGGTGGACGTGGCGCGTCTGAAGGGCTTCATGAAGGCCGACTGCAGCATGACCGCTGTGCACCTGTACCTGACCGACCACAAGGCGACGACGATCAATCGGATCCTGGACGACATCAAGCAGTACCGCGTGTCGCATCCGTTCCCCGGCGTCAACATCCGCCTGGCGGCAGGGAATGCCGGCGTGCTGGCCGCCACCAACGACGAGGTGGAGCACAGCGAACTGCCGATGATGCTGTACGTGTACGCGGCCATCGTGATCCTCGTGTTCCTGGCCTACCGCGACTGGCGCTCGATGCTGGCCTGCTGCGTGCCGCTGACGGTGGCCACCTTCATCGGCTACTGGTTCATGAAGGAACTCAAGATCGGCCTGACCGTGGCTACGCTGCCGGTGATGGTGCTGGCGGTCGGTATCGGCGTGGACTACGCGCTGTACATCTACAACCGCCTGCAGCGGCACCTGGCCGAAGGCGACCCGATTGAGCGAGCGATGGAGCGCGCGCTGGAGTTCGAGTGCGTGGCGACAATCTTTACCGCCATCACGCTGGCGGTTGGTGTGGCGACGTGGAGCTTCTCTGCGCTCAAGTTCCAGGCCGACATGGGCAAGCTGCTGGCGTTCATGTTCATCGTGAACCTAGTGATGGCGATGACCGCGTTGCCGGCGCTGGCCTCGGTGCTGGAGCGCTGGTTCCCGCGGCGCAAGCCGGCGCGTGCGCCGGGCCTGCTGAGCCATTGATCCGGAGACACAGCCATGATGAAAACGATCCTGACCAGCATTGCGCTGTGTGCGGCCACCGCAGCGTTTGCACAAGCACCCGCCGAAAGCACGGTGGCCACCTGGGCGACGAAACCCGCGCATACGTGGCCAGCGCCGACCAACAGGATGCTGCTGGACGCCACGCGCGCCGGAAAACGCATCGTCGCCGTGGGCGAGTACGGCATCGTTCTGCTCTCCGACGACGAAGGCAAGACGTATCGGCAGGCGCGCACGGTGCCGGTGTCCGCCACGCTATCCGCTGTCTCCTTTGCCGATGACAAACATGGCTGGGCAGTCGGGCAGTGGGGCGTGATTCTCGCGACGAGCGATGGCGGTGAGACCTGGCAAAAGCAGCGCATGGACACGGCCGTCGATCAGCCGCTCTTCTCCGTGCTCTTTACGAACGACCGGGATGGCATTGCGGTCGGCCTGTGGTCTTTGATGCTGCAGACCCATGATGGCGGCAAGACGTGGACCAAAACGACGTTGCCAAAACCACCCGGAGGTGGCAAGGCCGACCGCAACCTGTACCACGTGTTTGCGGATGGCAAGGGCGCGCTCTACATCTCGGCAGAGCAGGGGACGGTGCTCAAGTCGACGGACGGCGGCGCCACCTGGGACTACCTGGCAACCGGCGGAAAGGGCTCGTTGTGGTCTGGCGTGGTCACAGCCGATGGCCGCATTGTGGTGGGTGGTCTGCTCGGCAGCCTGTTCCAGAGCAGCGATGGTGGAGCGAACTGGCAACCGTTGAAGGCCGAGACGAAGAGTTCGATCACCGGTCTTGTGGCGTCGGGTAACGGGCTCGTTGCGGTTGGGCTGGATGGACTCGTGCTCAAGCAGCGTGAAGACGGCGCGCCGCTGGCGGTTGCACAGCGTGAAGACCGCGCAGCGCTCACCGCCGCTGTGATCGATGCGGGTGGCAAGCCGATTCTGTTTTCGAAAGAGGGCGTGCTGGCTGGGCTCTGAGGCCAGTTAATGCGCACACACGTCTCCCCGTGTCTCTCGGCATCTTCGAGACGGTTCGTTATCCAACGAGGTAAGAAGGGGTTCACATGCAAGTGACTGAGCAGATGAAGCTGGAGCTGGCGCGCGATGGCGCCACCGTCGCCCGAGGCCTGTTTTCACCCGAGCGCCTCAAGCGGATGCGCGAGGCGTTCGATTACGGGATTGCCCACCCCAGCCCGCAGCACGGCTACGCCTTTGCAGGTACGCCGGATGAGCATTTCAACGACTACGGCAACTTCGACAACCGCGATGTACACGTTGCAACGGTCAAGGCGTTGGGACTCGATGAGTTTGTAGCGTCGCTCTGGGATTCCGAGCATGTGTGGTTCATCGGCGAGGAACTCTTCATCAAGAAGGGCGGCAGGGCCGGCCGATCACCGTGGCACCAGGACACTTCGTACTATCCGTTCAGCGGGCCGCAGTTGCTCAACATCTGGACGTGCTTTGAGAAGATTCCCCGCAAGAATGCGCTGGAGGTCGTGCGAGGCTCTCACCTTGGGGCGCAGTACAACGGTACCTCTTACAACGACCCCAACGATCACACCAAGCCGCTGTGGGCCAACACCGATTGGCCTCTACTGCCCAACATTGAGGCCGACCGTGCAAAAGACCCAGCCTCGTGGGACGTTGTCTCCTGGGATCTGGAGCCGGGCGATGCGCTGTTGTTCCACTCGGGCTCGCTGCATGGTGGTGCGCCCGTGACCCCGGATTGCCCGGATCGCCATACGCTGGTTTACCGGTTTTACGGCGACAAGCTGTTCTACCGGCCCCTGCCAACCGGGGGATGCAACTACGGCTACGACATCAGCGATCTCAACGATCCGTCGCTGACGCCGGGCGAGCCGTTCCGGGCGCCTTACTGCACGCAGGTGCGCTGAGGCAAGCAAAGTCGTCGTCTCAGCGGCGTGCGCGGTCGCCACGCCCCCTTAAACCAGCGAGCACAGTCATCCGATGCGATTGAAAGCGTACGCTGGTGACGTCTCCTAGATCCTAGGTTCGGTCTCCTCTGGGGTCTTTCGATGCCGTGGCAGCACGGCATCTTCTTTTTTCTGAGAATGCTTTGCTTTACGGAACGTCGTTGGGGGCGATCCGCCCTTGCGCGATGAGCGCAGTCATCACCATCACCAGCTCGAATGCGCGGTCCTCGCTCACCGATTGATGCTGGGCGTCAAACCTCAGCACCGTGACACCGTCCAGCAGTGCTGTGATGAGCGTTGCGCGAGCGAGGCATTCCCGCGCGGTTGCCGTCGCGTCGACTTCCCGGATGAGGTCGGCCCAGACCACCCGGTAGGCGGCATAGCCGTTTCTCACATGTTCACGCGTGATATCCGAATGCTGGGCCAGCGCCCACATCTCCGACCACAGCTGCTGCACCGCAGGAACACAGGTTTCCTCGAAGTTTTCTGCGGCAATTTCGAGCATGCGCTCCAGTGCCGGTTTGCCGCTCGGTTTGCCGATCTCCGAGTAGCGGTCCAGATAAGCCTGCCCCACCGCTTCCATTGTCGAACGGAGCAAATCGTCATGGGTCGGGAAATAGTTCTGAAGCGCCGATGGCAGGGTGCCGAGTTCTCTTGCCACCCGTGCCAGGGTGAAATTTGCATAGCCTTCCGTCGCCAGCAGGTTGGTGGCGGTGGAGATGATCTCGTTGATCTTGAGCTCTCTGCGTTTGCCCTGCGCCGTCGGCCGGTAATGGAAGGTGTCTTGAGTCGACTGACGCGCGCGCAGTTCCAGTAGGGCCGGCTGCAGATACCCGTCAGATCCAAAAACGCTGACACGGGCATCGCTACCGTCGTGCTGTGTGCGTGGACGACGAAGAGGCACCTCGCTTTGCAGCGTTGCTGCTGAAGCACTCACGACCATTTTGACGGCGCGCTTCCCAACACGAGCGAGCTCGACATAGTCTCTTCCGGGGTAATCGCCGTGGGATGCGAATAGCGTCATGCCGTCCATCTGGGCACCGATCACGGCGGCGCGCACCAGACATTCTTCGTGACTCAACGTGGGGTGGAGTTCCGACAACAACTTCGCAAAGATGTCTCGAAAACGCGCCTGCATATCGTCCAGCAGTTCTGCGACAAAGGCTTCATGCGAAGCGAATGCCCAGATCTCCACCATGAATTTCGGCAGATCGGTTTCGTTGATGTTCTGGAAGATGCGATTGATCAGCGCGGAGCAACGTTGCGCTGCCCCCGTGCCCGGACGACTCGCAATTGCCGCGTAATCCTCCATGACCTGGCTCATATAGGCCGGGAGCGCCGTGCGCAGCAATTCTTCCGTCGTTCGAAAGTAGTACTGGAGATTTCCATGGGTGATGCCCATGCGATCTGCTACGCGACGTATTGCGAATCCAGCATAGCCGTCCTCTTGAAAGACCTGGCGCGCGGTTTCGATGATCTCGCGAATGCGCTGTTCCCGATTGCGCCGTGTTGATGGGCGCACGGCGGACTTGGCTCCCTCCGAATGGTCAGGGGTTCCTTGCTTGACCGCGCTGTTTTGCACGTTGACTCTCCCATGGCTTCTACAAAACTTCCGCAAATTATAGGCCTATCCGACGGAATGGGAAAAACGCTGCCTCTTTCTTTCACGTCCTTGTGTGCGAGCGATGACTGCTTCCTGACGTGCAGCGCTCGCGTGCGTCTTTAACGCGAGTCCGTCGCAGAGGACGTTCCCCGCCCACCTCGCGCTGCGAAACGCTTCCGATGGTCTGCCGCGCCACACCGTAACTTGCAGTGAACGAAGTTGAGTCGGCTCGACAGCGTTTGCGTCCCGCTTGGTCGGTGTTTTCCCTAACTTGCTCGTCCTTGAGTGTAGGCCGGTGCGCCGTTAATATTAGGCCGTAATAACGTAATTAGAGGGCCGGCGATACGCTCATGTAATGCGGATGCTGGCTGCGAAATCGGATGATGGATTTCATGCGTCGCAGTGCTGGTTGCGTGCGCAATGCTTTTCGGGAAGTGCTGAACGGCTCCCAACTTGACGGTGAAACAGAAGGGCGGCGCCGCTTCTCTTTCGCCCGGATATGAGAGCCGGCTTCAACTGATGTGCAGCGCACCGTCGCGCATCGATCCACGTTTGATTGACCCAACCCTCAACAGAAGAAGTCGCAGGGGGCAGCCATGGCAAAGCCCCCGTCTTCGTGCATGGAGGGATGGACGGCATTAAAGAAGCCGCGCTGGCCGTCCACATCTTGAGTAGGAACTGAGGGAGTCTGAAATGAGTACGAATCTTGAGGACGGCAAAGAGCGAGCCGACCTGGGGAAGTATCGGGCGCTGGGTGGGTGGGTGGAAAAGCCCGACGACATGCAGCACGCGCTCGAGGGCAACGTCAGCGCGGATGTGGTGATTGCCGGTGCCGGTTTCGCAGGTCTTTCCGCGGCGCTGGAACTGGCCAGGCTGGGCGCGAACGTCGTTGTGATTGAGCGGGATTTCGCGGGCTTCGGCGCAAGCGGACGCAACGCAGGCTATCTGGCCGGCGCCATGGCGCTCGAATACGACCTCATGTTCAGGGGCCTCAGCAAGGAACGGGCGACGCAGATCGTCCGCTACTACGACGACGCTGTCGGCTTCGTGGAAGGCAAGCTCAAGGAACACGATATCGACTGCGAGTACGTGCAGTCCGGGTGGATCCGGGCGGGTGTCCATCCGTCGCAGGAAAAGAAGATCCGCGCGGATATGCAGGTCGGTATCGAACACGGCCACAAGTCGGAATTTCTCGATCACGCGCAGATGCGCGCGCGCGGCATTCCGTCGGCGTTTCTATTTGGCGAATACACGCCGGCCGGCGGAACGCTCCACCCGGGCAAATACGTCATGGGCCTGCGGCGTGCCGCGCTGCGGGCTCGCGTGAAGCTCTACGAGAACACGCCGCTGCTGTCTTACACCGAAGGCCCGGTCATTCAGGTGAAGACGCCGCGCGGTAGCGTCACCGCCCCGGTGCTGTTGCTGGCCACCAATGCCTACACCCCGCAGCTCGGTTTGCTTGCAAACAAGGTGGTGCCATTGCGGATCTCGGCGATCGAGACCGAACCGCTGTCCGCAGTGCAGTTGGCCTCGCTGGATTGGCCAAGGCGCGAAGGCATCGTGACGGGCCACTACAGCATGGAGAGCTTCCGCCTGACGGCACGCAACACAATCATCTCCACCGTCAAGCGCATCCACTACCCCTACGGCTCAGAGACGCCGAACGTGCCCGCCTACGACCAGTATCGAGCGCTGAGAGCAAACCTCCATGAGCGTTTGCCGGCCTTGAAGGACGTCGCATTGCGGCACTGCTGGAGCGGCTACATCAGTACCGCAGGCAACGCGCTTCCCGTGGTCGGCACCACCGGCGCAAACCAGAACATCTACTACGCCGCCGGGTGTTCCGGCCATGGCTTGGCCAGTCAATCCATGCTCGGGAACATGCTCGCCCAGAAGATTCGCGGTACCGAGCCGCCGCTGCTCGCAGCGTTGCGCTACGACACGCCCTCGCTGCCGCCAGAGCCGTTCCGCTGGTGTCTCCTCAATGGGGCGCTGGCCGCGGCAAACACATTGGACGATCGGTTGAACCGCAAGGTGCGGGACGCGGCAGCCTGAAGGCGAGCGCTCTCACTGCAAAGCAACACGACGCCCTGGGCCGTTTCGCCGTTATTCAGCCATCAACATCAACGTGAGGTAACACCATGTCCGTCAAGCGTTTCCCCAACTCAGCAACGCCCTCTGAACTTGCATCCGTCATTGAAGCGGACGGCGGTGTGATCGTGAAGGGCTTCCTAAGCCCCAGCCTGCTCGAACACCTGAAGCAGGATCTTCTTCCGATGCTCGAAACCACGCCGAATGGGGTGGACGAATACTTTGCCGGTGCACAAACGCGGCGGCTGTCACGTCTGTTTGCACGAACCGACCATATGGTCGACGTCGCGCTGAACCCGCTGTATCTCGAAACCGCGCGCCTCATCCTGCAGAAACCGATCCAGCTCTGGAGTGGAGAGAACCGGGCCGAGGTGGCGCCCGACATTCAGGTGGGCGTGACGCAGGCCATTCAGATTCACCCTGGTCAAGGCGTGCAACCGTTGCACCGTGACGATTCGGTCTGGCTGTGGCGACACCCCAGCTATGGCCGAGAGGCGCGCGTGCAGATCATGATCGCCATCACCGATTTCTCCGAAGAGAACGGCGGGACCTTGGTCATCCCCGGCAGCCACAAGTGGGACGACGAACGCATGCCAAAGCAAGAAGAGGCGATCCCGACCTCGATGGACGCGGGCGATGCGCTGATCTTCATCGGTTCGACGTACCACGGCGGTGGTCAGAACCGTAGCAATGCGCCGCGCACGGGGCTGACCATGTCGTATGACCTCGCGATCCTGCGGCAGGAAGAGAACCACTACCTGACGTTGCCGATCGAGCGCGTCAAGCGCTTCCCCGAGGAAATGCAGCGGCTGCTTGGATGGTCGTGCAGCACGACCTATGCGGGATTTGTCGAACGCAACGGGGTGATGACCGACCCGCATGCATTGCTCCAGCAGGACGACTTTGTCGAGGTCGGCCACTTCGACTGACTCCAGTGCATCCGTCCTCCCCATGGAGCGCATGGGGAGGGCTCAACCGCTTCAAGGGCGGTGCACGCAGCGATGTCACTGGCGCGATGCCCCGGGGGCGTCGGCACGCTGTCGCAATGCATCGCAAGCCAATAGATCACGCAGATTTTTCAAGTTAAGCCCGGGGGGCAAGATGGACGACATTGCAAAGAAACACGATGAGGCGCCGGAGGCGGCCTCGCTCACGCGGCGCGGCTTTCTCGGCATGGCCGCATCGGTGACGGCAGCGGCAACGGCGGCGGTACTGCCGAATGTGGCGAGCGCTGTCACTGCAGCAAGCGATGGCCGCGATGTGCTTGAGGTGGCCATCATCGGCGCCGGGCTGGCAGGCCTGACCGCGGCACGTGACCTGAAGCGTGCGGGGTGCGAGTCCTTCGTGGTGCTGGAAGCGCGCGACCGCGTCGGCGGACGGACCCTCAACCACGATCTCGGCAACGGCTACTTCTCGGAAGCGGGTGGCCAATGGATCGGGCCCGGCCAGACCGCGATCGCCAATCTGGCTCGCGAGCTGGGTGTCGGTACCTTCCTGACGCACTGGGAGGGCGATTTAGTGATGCTTGCCGGCAACGCACGCACAACCCTCGCAAACGACGGCGGCTTTGACACGGATCCGAAGCTGCGGCGCGAGCTCGAGGAGATGGCCAGGAGCGTGCCGACCGCCGCACCGTGGACGTCACCGCGTGCTGCCGAGTTCGACGCCATGTCGCTCGCCGACTGGCTGGCAACCAAGCACCTCACACCGGAAGACCAAATCGGCTGGGCGCTCGCCGCGCAGCTGACGACGGGGACTGCACCGGAAAAACTATCGATGCTGCACTATCTGTCGCTGATCAACTCGGCGGATTGCAATTACAGGCAGCTCGAAGCAATCAAGGGCGGTGCACAGGAGAGCCGCATTGCGGGCGGTTCGCAGATCCTGTCAATCAAGATGGCCGAGGCGCTGGGCGACAAGGTGCGCCTGTCGACCCCGGTGCTGCGCATCGAGAACTGGCAAAACGGACCGGTGACCATCCACACCGCGAAGGGCGTGGTTCGCGCGCGCAGTTTGATCGTCGCGCTCTCGCCATCACTGTGCAACCAGATCGCCTTCGATCCGCCGCTGCCGGAAAAGCGCCGGGAAATGCAGCGCCGCTGGCCTGCTTATGCACCGATGCGCAAGACAGCGCATGTCTACAAGAAGGCGTTCTGGCGTGACAAGGGCTTGGACGGCATGCTCGTGCAATTGAAGGGGCCGGTCCAATTTGCCTTCGACAACTCGCCGGAGGATGTCTCGTTCGGCGTGATCTCGGCCTTTGTGAACAACGGCGTGCTGCCGTCCGATCCCAAGGCTGCCGAAGCCGAGCTCTCGCGCATCTATGCCCAGGCGTTTGGCGACGAAGCGCTGCATCCCGTCGCGTACCACGAGCACGACTGGGGGAAGGCTGACAACTGGTCATTGAGCTGCACATCGCCCATCCCTCCGGGCTTTCTCACCAAGTACGGCGATGTGTTGCATCCGCCAATCGGCCGGTTGATCTGGGCGGGTACGGAAACCGCCGAAATCTGGATTACCACCATGGACGGCGCAATACGGTCGGGCCACAAGGCGGCATTGCAAGCGCTTCAAGCCGCGGCTGGGGGGAAAGCATGATGAACACGAATACGACAACGAAATCACGCGGCCGCGGCAAGCGGATTCTGGTACTGGGGGGCGCGCTGCTGTTGGCCGCAGTGGTGGTCGGCGGCGTTATGTACGGGCCGGAGTTCTATGGCCTGCTGCAGTTTGGCAAGCAGCTCGATCAGATCACGCAGGAGGACACGCGTGTCAGCGGTCCATGGCCACGCGTCAGCGAAGTGTGCGTGTCTTGCCATGGTTATGGGGGCAACGCACGCGCCCAGACCTATCCGCGCCTGGCGGGTCAGCCGGAGGCCTACCTCAAGAAGCAGCTCACCGCCTTCGCCAGCGGCGAGCGCAGCAATTCGACCATGACGTCGCTGGCAGCGAGCATGTCGCAACACGAGATCGACGGCTTGGCGGCGCATTTCTCGAAGATGACGCCGTTGCCGAACACGACATTCCAGGCGGACCCGGCCCGCGTGGCGCGCGGCGAGGCGCTGGTCAAGGCCAACAACTGCGCCGCTTGTCACGGGCAGCAGCTGGAGGGCAAAGACCTGTATCCGCGACTGGCCGGGCAGGGTTACGGCTATCTGCGCGATCAGCTGACCAGCTTCAAGAGTGGCGCGCGCCGCGATGCCACGGGTTCGATGACGGCGGTCGTCGCAGCGCTGTCGCAGCAGGATATCGACGACCTCGCGCAATACATCGCAAGCCGATAGACCACGCAGATTCCTCAAGCTAGGCGGGAAGCAAGATGGACGATATTGCAAAGAAGCGCGATGAGGCGGCCGCGCTCACACGGCGCGGCTTTCTCGGCATGGCCGCATCGGTGACGGCAGCGGCAACGGCGGCGGTATTGCCGAAGATGGCGAGCGCCGCCACTGCCGCGAGCGACGAGCGCGACGTGCTCGAAGTGGCCATCATCGGCGCCGGGCTGGCCGGCCTGACCGCGGCACGTGACCTGAAACGTGCCGGATGCGAGTCTTTCGTCGTGCTGGAGGCGCGCGACCGTGTTGGCGGACGCACCCTCAACCACGACCTGGGCAAAGGCTACTTCTCAGAAGCAGGGGGCCAGTGGATCGGGCCAGGCCAGACCGCGGTTGCCGATCTGGCTCGCGAGCTCGGCGTCGGTACGTTTCTCACGTACTGGCAGGGCAAGTCCACGATGCTGGCCGGCGATGCACGCGCTGCGATCGAGCTCGGTGGCGTACCCGGCACGGATATGAAGTTTCAGCGCGAACTCGAAGAGATGGCCAAGGGCGTGCCGTCCGGCGCGCCGTGGAAGTCGCCGCGCGCCGCCGAGTTGGATGCGATGTCGGTCGGCGACTGGCTGGCGACAAAGAACGTCGCACCGGAGAACCAGATCGATTGGTCAGCGAGCTTGCGGCTGACGAGCGGCACCTCGCCGACGAAACTGTCGCTCCTGTACTACCTGTCGATGATCAACTCGGCCGATTGCAAGTACGAGCGGCTTGAAGGCACCAGCGGTGGTGCACAGCGCGCCCGTCTCTCGGGCGGTTCGCAAATCCTGTCGATCAAGATGGCAGAGGCGCTGGGCGACAAGGTTCGACTTTCAACCCCCGTGCTGCGCATCGAGAACTGGCAGAACGGACCAGTCACCATTCATACCCCGAACGGCGTGATCCGTGCGCGCAACGTGATCGTCGCGCTCTCGCCGCCGCTGTGCAACCAGATCACCTTCGATCCGCCACTGCCGGAAAAGCGCCGCGAAATGCAACGCCGCTGGCCCGCCTATGCGCCGATGCGCAAGACGGCCCATGTCTACAAGACGCCGTTCTGGCGTGATAAGGGTCTGAGCGGTTGGATCTTCCAAATCAAGGGGCCGGTGCTATGGGCGTACGACAACTCGCCCGAGGACCTCTCGTTCGGTGTGATCAACGCGTTCGTGCACAGCGGTTTGCTGCCGTCCGACCCGAAGGCGGCCGAGGCCCAACTTACGCGCATCTATGCCGAGGCGCTCGGTGACGAAGCGCTGCATCCCGTGGCGTATCACGACCACGACTGGGGCAAGGCAGATCCATGGACGCTGACCTGTGTCTCGCCGATGCCGCCCGGTTTTCTCACCGCGTACGGTGAAGCCTTGCACCCGTCTGTCGGCAAGCTGATCTGGTCGGGCACGGAAACGGCGGATATCTGGGCGGGCTATATGGATGGCGCAGTGCGTTCCGGCCACAAGGCGGCCTTGCAGGCGCTGCAAGCCTTGGCAGCGAAGAGGGCATGATGAATACGACCACGAAAACGAAACCACGCAGCCGCGGCAAGCGGATGCTCATCCTGTCGGGCTGGCTGCTATTAGCTGTCGCCGTGATCGCCGGCATCGTGTACGGGCCGGAGCTTTACAGGCTGCTGCAGCTGGGTCAGCAGGTCAATCAGATCTCGGCGGAGGACACGCGTACCGGCGGTCCGTGGCCGCGCGCGAGCGAGGCGTGCATTGGCTGTCATGGCTACGGAGGCAATGCGGGCAGCCAGATCTATCCGCACCTGGCGGGTCAGCCGGAGCCTTATCTCAAGAAGCAGCTCGTGGCATTTGCCAGCGGCGAACGCAGCGATCCGAACATGACGCCGATGGCGCTGAGCATGTCGCCGCGCGAGCTGGACGGCCTGGTGGCGTTTTTCTCGAAGACGGCGCCGCTGCCGAACACGACGTTCCAGGCGGACCCCGCCCGCGTGGCGCGCGGCGAAGCGCTGGTCAAGGCCAACAACTGCGCCGCTTGTCACGGGCAGCAGTTGGAGGGGAAGGACGTCTATCCGCGATTGGCTGGGCAGGGCCACGACTACCTGGTCGATCAACTGACGCGCTTTAAGAGCGGTGCGCGCCGCGATGCCACCGGCGCGATGCCGGCAGTCGTCAGAGCGTTGTCGCAGCAGGATCTCGAAGACTTGGCGCAATACATCGCAAGCCGATAGACCACGCAGATTTTTCAAGCTAGGCGGAAAACAAGATGGACGATATTGCAAAGAAACGCGAGGAGGCCCCCGAGGCGGCCGCGCTCACGCGGCGCGGCTTTCTCGGCATGGCCGCATCGGTGACGGCAGCGGCAACGGCGGCGGTACTGCCGAAGGTGGCGAGCGCGGCAACTACCGCCGGCGATGAGCGCGACGTGCTCGAAGTGGCCATCATCGGTGCCGGGCTGGCCGGCCTGACCGCTGCACGTGACCTGAAGCGTGCCGGATGCGAATCCTTCGTGGTGCTGGAGGCGCGCGACCGTGTTGGCGGACGCACCCTCAACCACGACCTCGGCAAAGGCTACTTCTCGGAATCGGGCGGCCAATGGATCGGGCCGGGTCAGACTGCGGTTGCCGATCTGGCTCGCGAGCTGGGTGTTGGCACGTTTCCCACCTACTGGCAGGGTAAGACCGTGATGCTGGCCGGTGGCGCGCGTGCCGCAGTCGATACCGAGGGCGGCTTCGGCACGGATCCGAAGATTGCGCATGAACTCGAGGAGCTGGCCAAGAGCGTGCCGTGCGGCGCGCCGTGGAAATCGCCGCGCGCCGCCGAGTTCGACGCGATGTCGGTCGGCGACTGGCTGGTGAAAAAGAACATCGCAAACGCAGACCAGATCGGTTGGTCGACTGGCTTGGCGATCACGGGTGGCGCCTCGCCGGCGCGGCTGTCGCTGCTGCACTGGTTGTCGATGGTCAATTCAGCCGAATGCAACTACGACCGGCTCGAAGCGGTCAAGGACGGCGCGCAGGGCACCCGACTCTCGGGCGGCTCGCAGATTCTGTCGATCAAGATGGCGGAAGCGTTGGGTAACAAGGTCCGACTGTCGAGCCCCGTGCTGCGCATTGAGAACTGGCAGAACGGACCGGTCGCCATTCATACCGCCAATGGTGTGGTCCGTGCGCGTAACGTGATCGTCGCGCTCGCGCCGATGCTGTGCAATCAGATCGCCTTCGACCCGCCGCTGCCGGAGAAACGCCGCGAAATGCAGCGCCGCTGGCCGGCGTTTGCGCCCGGACGCAAGACGACGCACGTCTACAAGAAAGCGTTCTGGCGCGACAAGGGCCTGAACGGCTGGATTTTTCAACCGGGGGGGCCGGTACTTTGGGCGTACGACAACTCGCCGGAGGATGTCTCGTTCGGCGTGATCAACGCGTTCGTGCACATCAGCATGCTGCCGGCCGACCCGAAAGAGGCCGAGGCCCAGCTCTCGCAGATCTATGCCGAGGCGTTTGGCGACGAAGCGCTGCACCCCATCGCGTTCCATCAGCGCGATTGGCTCAAGGCAGACAAATGGACGCTGAGCTGCGTGTCGCCGATGCCGCCCGGTTTTCTCACCACGTACGGTGAAGCCCTGCACCCGTCGGTCGGCAAGCTGATCTGGTCGGGCACGGAAACGGCGGAAATCTGGGCGGGCTACATGGATGGTGCGGTGCGCTCCGGCCACAAGGCAGCGTTGCAGGCGCTGCAGGCCGTAGCCGGGGGGAAGGCTTGATGAATACCACAACGAAACCACGCAGCCGTGGCAAGCGGATGCTAATCTTGTCGGGCTGGCTGCTGTTGGCGGCTGCCGTGGTCGGCGGCATCGTCTATGGGCCGGAAGTCTATGGCCTGCTGCGGATAAGCAATGAGGTCGACAAGATCTCGGACAGCAACGCACGTGTGAACGGCCCTTGGCCGCGCGCCAGCGATTCTTGCATTTACTGCCACGGCTTCGAAGGCAACGCCGTTACCCAGGCCTATCCGCGCCTGGCTGGGCAGAAGGAGGCCTATCTCAGGAAGCAGCTCAAGGCATTCGCCAGTGGCGAGCGTAGCGACCCGACCATGACGCCATTTGCGCTCAGCCTGACGGAGCACGAGTTCGAGTCGATGGTGACGCATTTCTCGCAGATGACGCCGCTGCCGAACACGAGCTTCCATGCCGATGCGGCGCGCGTAGCACGTGGCGAGGCGCTCTCCAAGGCCAAGAACTGCGCCGCCTGCCATGGGCAGCAGCTAGAGGGGAAGGACGCGTATCCGCGATTGGCTGGGCAGGGCTACGACTACTTGGTCGATCAGCTCACGAACTTCAAGACCGGTAAGCGCCACGACGCCACCGGCGCGATGGCGGCGATGGCCGGCCCGTTGTCACAACAGGACATCGAAGACCTCGCGCAATTCATCGCCAGCCGATAAGAAAGGATTGATGTTCGTGGATAAACGCAATGGTGAAGACATTCATCGAAACCACCGGAATTCATCATGGAACCAAAATATTATCTTTATTGCCTCGCTGATTTCACATTGATCACGGCGTCATTGATCTACGGGATCAAGCTTCTCAAGAAGCGAAACTTCCTGCTCGGGTTCGAGTGGCTGGTTGTGACGTTCTCGGCAACGAACTTATTGACCAACGCATTAACCGGAGAGCAGGTTTTCCTGAACATCTCACTTTTTTGCGATGCGTTTTCGAGAACCGTCGGTGTACCAGTGATCGCGGTCGCCGGCATGATGGCCGTTACGCATCGATACAAGCCATCGACTGGTGTGGATGTCATGTATGTGGGGGGCGGATTGGCGGCAACCGTCGTTGTCTGGACGGCAGATTTCATGGTGGGGCCAAAGCCTTACTTCTATCTGGTGATGTGGTCTTTGTTCTCGGTTTACGTCGCTTACGTTATCAAGAGGTTGCTGAACGTCGGCGAGAAATTTGTCGCTGCTGGCTTGATTCTGGCGCTGATATCCGCACAGACGATTGCCAGCATCTATGACTTCTACCATATTCCGGGTGACGATGATCACACGGTTTTCTATACGATTGCGCTGCTTGTCTGGGCTTATCAGTCCGTGGTGTTTTATTACGCCTATTGCGCCTTGGAGCGCGCGCAGGAAAATGAGCTGAACCTGAATCGAGGTTATGCCATCGGCGGTTTAGGGCGGACTTCGCAGTAATCACGCTGCTTTCGTAACGATTCCTTTAAAGGCTCCCAGAATGAGCCTTTTGGAGTGAGTTTCGTGAAGCGCCAAGGCTGCGGGCCGTCCGCTAAACGTTGGGTCCGACGCAAGGAAGCCCGGCCGCAAGAGCTGGTCTCCGCTGCGTTGGACCTGTTCGTTGCGCGCGGCTATGCGGCCACGCGGCTGGAAGATGTCGCCGCGGCCGCAGGGGTATCCAAGGGCACGGTCTACCTGTATTTCGCTGGCAAGGAAGAACTGTTCAAGGCAGTGATCCAGGAAAACCTCCTGCCTGTGTTGGCTGAAGGAGAAGTCTTCATTGATACCTTCGAAGGCACCAGCGAGGCGCTGCTGCACGAGATTCTGATGCGCTGGTGGGAGCGAATTGGTGAATCCGCTGCCTCGGGGCTGACCAAACTGCTGATCGCCGAATCAGGCAACTTCCCCGATCTCGTGCAGTACTACAGCGTGGAGGTCATAGAGCGCTACGATCGGCTGTTTGCTCGCATCCTGGCGCGCGGCGTGGCGCGGGGTGATTTTCGAGAAACCGATGTGCACCAGACCACGCTGGCTCTGGTCGCACCGATGCTGTTTCTGAAGATGTGGAAGCACTCCTTCGGCATCTGTGCTGCTAAGGCGCTGGAGCCGAAGGTGTTTATCACGCATGTGGTATCGCTGCTGTTGCACGGACTGCTACGCAATCCCTCTCCAGGTGCAGCACTTCCGGCGCCTCCACCACTGACTGCCCAGCCCTCGGCCATCTAACCGCGAAGTTTCGACATGCCAAAAGCCAACTGGGTGGCCTTTCAGACCACCCAGTTGGCTTTAAGAGATCGACGCAGTGCAGGTCCCGCATATCAGGACCCGCATTGCATCAGGAGTGAGCGATCGATCCGGAGGCTTCACCGCTGCGACGTTGTTCCAGCCAGCGCGCCAGCCGCCCGCCGAACAGCAGTTCGTAGAGCACAGGCACCAGGCCCAGCGTGATCAACGTACCCAGCAACAGCCCGCCGATGATGGTGAGCGCCATGCCCGCCCATAGGCTGCCGCCAAACAGCAGCAGGGGGATCAGACCCGCCACGCACGTCAGCTTGGTCATCACGATGGGGCGCAGCCGCGCCACGGCAGCCGACACCACGGCTTCGCGCCGGGGCTTGCCGGCAGCCAGTTCGGCCTCGATGCGCTCAAGCAGCAGCACCGCGTTGTTCACGATGATGCCGCCCAGCGACAGGATGCCGAAGTTGGCCATGAAGCCCAACGGCTCGCCGCCGAGCAGGAGTGCCGGCGCCACACCGATCATCGCAAACGGAATGATGCCCACGATCAGCGTCAGCTTGCGGAACGAGTTGAACTGCCAGACGAACAGCAACAGCATGGCCACCACCGCGAGCGGCAGGTATGTCTTGAGCGACGCGTTGGAATCGGCAGCTTCCTCGATCTCGGCACCCATCTCGATACGGTAGCCCGGGGGCAGCGTGATCTTTGCGATGTCGGGCGCGGCACGGTCGACGATCTGTTGCGCGGTGGCCTGCGTGCTGCGGCCCTCCACTGTCAGCGTGCGCACCAGGTCGCGTCGGCGGATGGCCGACGGCTCAGAAGATAGCGACACACTCGCCAGTGCCGACAGGGGCACAGGGGCCGCGCCGCTGGCCGGGTGGATCAGCGTGTTGGCCAAGTCTTCGGGGCGGGCACGTTCAGCATCGCTGCCACGCACCACCAGCGGCACGAGCGTGTCGCCGTCGCGCAGGACGGACACCTCCACGCCGGTATAGCGGGCGCCGAGCGAGGTAGCGATGTCTTCGCTGCTGATGCCCAGGCGGCGCGCCTTGCGCTGGTCGATCTGCACGTCCACACGCGGCACACGTGGGCCCCAATCATTGCGCACGTGCACCATCCCGGGCAGCGGGCGCAGCACGCCTTCGATCTTGGTGCCAATGTCACGCAGTACGGTTTCGTCCGGGCCGCTGATCCGGTAGGCCACCGTGCCGGCATCGTTTGCACTGCGTGAGAAGCGCTTGGCATCCACGCGCACATCGGGATAGCGCTGCGCCATCCACTGGCGTGTTCGCTCGATCATGGGCGCAACATCTTTCGCGCTCTGCACGCTCACCGTGAAGTAGCCCACGTGCGAGGCCGGCAACGGCGGACTGAGCACCAGTACGACGCGGGGGCCCCCATCTGCCACGTAACCGATGCTGGTCGTGACTTCGGGGTTGGCTTTCTTGTCGCTCAGCCAGTGGCTCAGGTCGCGCACCACGGTTTGCGTGCGTCGCGCATCGCTGCCCGGCTGCAACTCGATTGCAACCTGGTATTGCGGGCGTTCCGACGGCGGCAGGAACCCGGCCGGCACACGCGAGAGCAGCACCATCGAGCCGATGAACAGCACCGTCATCACGGCCAGCATTTTGCCCTTGTGCTCCAGCACCTTGCGGATCACGCGCGCATAGCCCGCGTAGAAGCCGGTTTCTTTTGGCGGCTCGTCAGCGTTGTGGTGGCCGGGCTTCAGGAAGAAGTAGCACAGCAGCGGCGTCACCGTCAGGCACAGCAGCCAGGAGCTCAGCAGCGACAGCGCCACCACGATCACCAGCGGCCGCAGGTATTCATTGACCGTGGTGTTGCCAAAGAAGAATGGCGAGAAGGCAAAGATGATGACCAGCGAAGAGGTCAGCAGCGGAATCCCCAGCGATTGCCCAGCGCGGATGCAGGCCGTTCTGCGGTCTTCGCCCATGGCCAGGCGTCGCTCGACGTCTTCGGCAATCACGATGCCGTTGTCCACCAGCAGGCCGAGCGCGATGATGATGGCCGCCATGGAAACGATATGCAGCTCGATGCTCAAGGCGCGCATCACCAGCAGCGTGGCGAGAATCGTGAGCGGCACGATGCTGCCGACGATGATGCCGGCGCGCCAGCCCAGGAACAGCACCACCACCGCCATCACGATGATGATGGTTTCTGCCATCACGCGGTTCATGCTGCCCATCTCGCGCTCGACCACGTCGGCCTGGTAGGTCACGAAGTCGAGCGAGAAACCGGCAGGCAACTGCTGTTCCAACTGGGCCACGCGCTCCTTGAGCTCCTGGCCCAGCATCTTGATGTTCTGGCCCGGGCGCATCGACACACCCAGCACCACGGCGTTATCGCCGCGATAGATGGCAGCAGACTCCGGTGGGTCAGCCGGCAGCACGCGGATCTGGGCGATGTCACCCAGGCGGACGGTGGCCGGTGCTGTGCCGGCGCTGGCGGGCACAGCCAGCACGAAATCGCGCAGCGCCTCCAGCGAGCGGATTTCACCCGAGGCGACCACCGCACTGTTCAGGCCCGAGAGCACGACCTGCCCGCCCGAGAGCACGACGTTCTGCTGGTGCAGTTGCTGCAGTACGGCGTTGGCGCCCAGGCCCAGGCCTGCGAGACGTGTGCGGTCGAATTCGATATAGACCCGTTCGTCCTGCAGCCCGTGGAAGGACACGCCCTGTACGCCCTTGATGGCGTAGATGCCCTCACGCAGGCGCTTGAGCGGCTCGCGCATCTCGCTCATCGAGAAGCCCGGCGCCGTCACGGCGATCGAGGCGATGGCCACGCGGCCAAAGTCGTCGTTGATCTGCGGCGGCAGCGTGCCGGCGGGGAAAAGTGGGCGAGCCTCTTCGATCTTGGCGCGCATGCGTTGCCAGACCGGCATCAGGTCGCGCACCTCATCGCGCAGGTTGACCTGCAGGATGACGGTGCCGGGGCGCACCGTGCTGGTCACGTGCTTGAGCTCGGGCAATTGGCGTAGCCGCTCTTCCAGCGGACGTGCGACCAACTGCTCCATGCGTTCTGCAGGCAGGCCAGGGTTGGCCACGATGACGATCGCGTCACGGACGGTGGTAGAGGGCTCCTCTTGCGATGGGAAGCTGAGGAAGGCAACGACACCCGATACCAGAATCAGCAGCGCGGCGAAGAACGTCAGGCGGGTACTGTTGAACGCGCTTTCGGTGAGTTTCATTGCGCGACCCCTTCCGTTGCGCCTTGAAGCAGGGTCTGCGTCGGATGCGCTTGGGCAGGCTGGCCCTCATGCAGGAAGGCGGTGCCTGCCACGACCACACGGTCGCCGGCCGCGAGGCCTTGGGAAACCGTGACGCGGCCCTCGCGCTGTACGGCGGTGCCCGCTTGCACCGGGCGGCGCTGCAGCTTGCCAGCCTGGTCCAGCACAAAGACGGCAGCCTGGCCCGGCTTGTCGCCCCACATGACGGCAGGCGCCGGCACGGTGATGGCGTTGGGCGCGCTGCGGTTAGGCAGCTCGACCGACACGACGCCGCCGCTGCGCAGATGTTTCGAGGTTGCCGCACTTTGCGGCACACGGAAGATCGCCTGCACCAGCGAGCCGTTGTCGCTGCGTGCGGACAGCCGTTCCAGCGCAAGCGGGAATGACTCGGAACCACTCTTGCCCTGGGCGCTGTCCCCGGACGAGAGGCTGGCGGCCACGCTGTCAGGCAGCATGGCAACCACCTCCAGTGCGTTGCCGGCCTGAATCTGCAGGATGGCCTGGCCCGGCGCAACGTCAGAGAAAGGCTGCGTCAGACGTGCCACGATTTCGCCGTCAAACGGGGCGGTGATGTGGGTGAGCGCCAGATCTCGGCGGGCCGTAGCGAGTGCGGCATCGGCTGCTGCCAGCTGACTTTGCGCAAGCTGGTGGGCGGCCCGTGCAGATTCCAGCGCCGTCTGCGAAATGATCTTGTCGCGTGCCAGTGCCTCTTGCTGCTGCAATTGGGCTCGGCGTTCTACCGCGGTTGCTGCTGCTGCGGCACGGTCGGCTTCAGCCTTGTTCAGGCGCCAGCGGGCTGGAGAGTCGTCCAGTCGTGCGAGCACCTGCCCTGCACGCACCCGGTCACCCACCTCGACGGGGATGGCGATCACGCGGCCGGCGGCTTCGAAACCCAGGTCACTGCGCTGGCGCGCGCGCAGGGTGCCGACGAAGCTGTCGGCGGATGCTCTGGCCTGGACTGCGCCGACGACCTCGACTTTGACCGGCTTGGGAGGTGCGGCCACCTGCGTGGCGGATGGGGAGCAAGCGCTCAAGGCGAATGCTGACGCCACAGCCGCGAGGACCGTGAGCCCGGCGGTGGGCTGGAAATGGGTACGCATGGGGCAACCTTTGAATCGAAGCGGTGGGGCAGGGGTTAGGGCAGACCGCGCGCCAGTTCTTCCACCGCCTTGCGCATGGCGGCGCGTTGGTCGGGGGTGAACTCGTGCAGTTGAAGGAGTTCGAGCAGCAGCAGGCCGTCCAGCGCTACGGACAGCAGTTGCGCAAGACCGGCCTTGGGGCCGTGGTCCAAGGCTTCATAGCTGCGGGTGAACAGCGCTTGGACCGGCGGTAGCAGGTGAGGGTGAGCCGAGGCCGCCGCCAACATGTTGGCCATGAGCTTTTTCTGGCTGGCAGGCATGTCGAAGGTGAAACTTGTCAGCTCGGCCATTTTTGCCCGTAGCGAAATCGGCTCTGCATCGTCCGGCGCTGGTATGCCGACCTGTGCGTCCAGCTCGGCCACCATGCGCTCGACCAGGGCAGTGAGCAGATCGTCACGTGTCTTGAAGTGATAGATCAGCCCGGCTTTGGTGATGCCGACGGCATCTGCCGTCGCCTGGATGGTCAGCTGGGTCACACCGCGCTCTGCCATCAGGTCTGCTGCGGCATCGAGAATTTTGTCGCGAGAGTTGGAAGACTCATTGGGTGCAGCCATGGGATCTCCTTATGTTGGAACTTTACTATACGTATAGTATAGTTAAAGAAATCGACTCGTCAATGCCCGGAGCTATTGCATGTACCCCCTGATTTCTTCTGTTGCCCCCGTATTCCGCCGCACCACGCGCCAGACGCTGCTTGGCGCCGCGGTGGTCACTCTGATTGGGTTGGCCGGCTGCGCCACGGCCCCGGCCGGCTCCGCGCCGACGGCAACCACCGTCAACGTGCCCAGCCAATGGAGCGAAAGTGCAATCGCCACCCAAGGCGTCGTGGCCGCCGAGTGGTGGCGCGACTTCGGTAGTAGTGAACTGGATGCGCTGATTGATACAGCGCTCAAATCCAATCGAGACCTGAAGATCGCCGCCGCGCGGCTGGCCCAGGCACGTGCACTGACCGACGGGGCACAGGCTGATCGCCGGCCGCAGCTGGGCGCTGTAGCAGGGGCGCAACGCGGCCGGGAGACGGGTATCGATCCGCGTGCTGAACGTAGCTTCGCCGGCCTGCGTGCGAGTTGGGAAATCGATGTCTTCGGACGAGGGGCTTTGGCGATCGACGCGGCCGAGGCGGACGCGCAAGCCGCCTCCCAGGCGTTACGAGCAACCCAGATCGCGCTGGCGGCTGATGTGGCAACCGCCTATTTCGAGTTGCAGACGCTTGCGCACCGCGTGGCGCTGAACCGTCAGGCGATTGCCGTTGCGCAGCGCCAGGTCGAAGTGGTTCGCCGCAAGTTCGACGCAGGGCAGGCCACGTCGGTCGATGTGGACCGCTGGCAGGCAGAGCTGGCGCAGGAGCAAGCCGTTACCGAGCAGTTGGATGGTTCGCGGCGGATACGTCATCGCCAACTGGCCGTCCTGCTCGGCGTGAGTGAGGCGCCGGCTTTGAACTTGCAGGCGAGCGCCACCGCACCGCAGGCGCCGGCCACCTTGCTGCCTGGCGAACTGCTGGAGCGCCGCCCGGATGTCTTGCGCCAAGCTCGCGCGCTGGATGCCGCCCTGGCACGCGTGGGTGTGGCACGTCGAGAGGTCTACCCGCGGCTGCAGATCGAGTGGGCCAACACGCGTGAACGGACGGCGATCGTTGGCCAATCCGCGTCTCCGCAGGTGGTACTGGGTTACGGCGTCTCGCTGACGTTGCCGATCCTGGATGGCGGGCGTATCCGCGCGAACATCGCGGTCAACGAGGCCAGGGCCAACGAAGCGATGGCCGAGTATGAAAAAGCCATGCTAGCCGCATTGTCAGACGCCGAGGTGGCCTTGGCGCAGTGGTCCACCTCGGAGGCCTCTTTGAGCAAGTGGCAGCAGGCGCAGGCTGCCGGCGAAACCGCGGCAGTGCGTGCGGAACGCCTGTTCGATGCCGGCCTGACAGATGTGAGCTCGGTACTGGATGCGCGGCGCAGCTACCTGCGTGCGCAGGATGCCGTCAGCCAGGCAGAAGGCGCGCGTTGGGCGGCTGCCGTAGGCCTGCGTCGCGTGTTTGCCGGTGCGGTTTGATATGACTATGAGACAGCTATCTAGCCATTCAGGAGGCTGCGCATGAGCCAGGCACAAGCGTCGGAAGACCGGCAACTACGTTTCGAGGCCTGCCGCTTCGCGATCGATACGTTCGTGAAGATCCACCTGGAACATATCGAGGGCGCAAGACTGCTGCTCACGAGCCATCTGCGCATGATGTTCACGCTGTCGCTCGGGGCGCTAGCGGGTTTGATCACGCTGTATGCGTCGATCCTGCGCTTTGGCAGCGTCGACCTTCACGCGCCTGGCAGCATGGTGCGCGTGGGCTTTGCGATGGCGGCCCTCGCTTCCATGGTGGCATCGGCGCTGTTGTCCGCCGCGAGCCTGCAGCGCGCCAGTGCCGATGCGGCGCAGCTCCTGCGCGATCCTTTCCCGGATACCGACAACGCGCTGACGAACATCTTCGACAAGGTCGACGCGAACGAGCGTCAGATTCTCCAGTCTGTGAATCAGGCGCTGGAGGCACGTGTGGCACGGCACCCTGGTTTCGATGCCAACACGCGCACGCCGACCATACTGCTGGTGGTCGGAGTTGTCATGGCGGGGCTGTCGTTTCTTGAGGCCGCTATCTGAGCCACCGATCGATGTTTGCGGCTCGGGGGCACTCCGCGATCAGCGCGGTCGGCGCGCGGCATCGGCCATCGGTTTCCAGTGCAGGACACCGAAGAGCAGCGTCAGCAGCACGCTATCGAACAGCGGACCCTTGTGCAGGGCCACCTTTCTGAAGCAGATCAGCACTTCAAATGCATGCACGGCGAGCAGTACCGCAGCCGCGACACGCACCCAGTGGACAGCGTCCGGCGCCAGCGGCAGCGCCGTCAGGTAACTGCCGGCTGCGACGCCATACACAAAGAGCAGCAGCAACTTGCTTGCGGCGGTGAACAAGGTGGAATCTCCAGAAGTGGATGCGGACTACGGTGATCGGCTCAGCTTGTGGTTCGTGCAGCCTTCGCGGCTTCCTGCTCCTGAAGCTCGCGCCACACGATCTTGCCGGTGCCCGATTTGGGCAGGGACTCGACAAATTCAACAATGCGTGGTGCCTTGTAGGCCGCCATGTTCTCGCGGGCCCACGTGATGATGTCGTCTTCGGTCACGGTTTGCGCGTGCTGCGTATTGTTTCCGGGGGCATGTTTCGACTCCAGACTTCACGTGGGTGGTAGACGAGGGGTTAAGCCCGGGCCGCATTCGGCACCGCAAGCGTCGGCGCGCGACGTAGCAACTGCCAGCCAAATACCAGCATCCAGAGCGGCAGGGCCAGGACGCCGACGGTTTCGCCCGCATCCGTGACTGCAGCAAGGCTCGGGAAGAAGCCGAACACGAAAAAGACGCCGAAGCCCCAGCCGACGATATGGAGAAGGAACGATCCGCGCCAGCCCGCCTTCTTGAGCAGTCTGGCGGCGATCGATGTCCAGAAGAACACGAGCGGGCCTTCCACCCACCAGAACCCGTTTTGCGTGGCATTGGCAATGGCGGTCCACACGGCGCCAGCTGCAACCTTCGCACCTTCGTCCCCGCTGGCATACACATGCGCGAGCGGATGGATGGTCGACAACTGGAGCACCGCCCCAGCGATGCCGCAGACGATATAGACCGCAACAGCAATGGCGATCATCTCGCGCAGCGCCCCAAGCTCTTCACGGAACGTGTGCACGAAGTAGCCGCCAATGGCCACGAACGGCAGATAGAAGCCCAGCACGTCGGCCAGCATCCACCAGCGGAACAGGTCACGCCCTTGCGCCGGCAAAGCCAGCATTGCCGGGCCGTGGGGCACCATTTCGATGTCGCCGCCCGTGACGACCACCGACAGGGCGAGGGTGGCGCACGCCGCGAGACCGCCAACGATGGCGCTCCAGGCCGTGAACCTGGCTACGTTATACGAGTTCATATGCATCAATCTCCAGGGATACCTCAGGTGGTTGCATGACGGGTTTCTTGGTGATGGGTCGCGGGCTGCGCGGCGGTGGCTTCTGCCTCTTCGCGCATGTCGGACGTGACACGGCTGACACCGCGAATCAGATCGACGGCCTTCTCACCGATCATGATGGTGGGCGCATTGGTGTTGCCGCCGATCAGCGTCGGCATGATCGATGCATCGACAACACGCAGCCCATCTACGCCGTGCACGCGCAGCTGCGGGTCGACCACGGCCATCTCGTCCTGGCCCATGCGGCAGGTGCCGACAGGGTGATAGACGGTATCGGTGCGCTGCCGCAGGACGGCGCGGATGTCGTCGTCGGTCTTCACGTGCGAGGTGAAGAGGTCGCGCGTGGCCCACTTGGCGAGTGCGGGCGTCTGCATGAGCCTGCGCGTGATCTTGAAGCCGGCCACCATGTCTTCGACATCGCGCGGGTCATCGAAGAATGCTGGGTCGATGAGCGGTGCGGCGAGCGGATCGTTGTTGCGTAGCGTGACCGCGCCCCGGCTGCGCGGACGCAGCAGGCAGACGTGGCACGAGAACCCATGGCCCAGGCGCAGGCGGCGCGCGTGGTTGTCGACCATCGCCACCACGAAGTGCAGCTGGATGTCGGGGGCCTCAAGCTCGGGGCGCGTCTTCAGGAAGCCGCCGCCTTCCGCGAAATTGGTCGTCAGCATGCCGCGGCGCTCGCGGCGGAAGCGCAGGATCTCGCTCAGCATGCGCATACTGCCGCGCAGCGAGACGCCCAGCGTGTCGAGACTGCCGGAGCGGTAACCGAAGACGAAGTCGGGGTGATCTTGCAGATTGCGTCCCACGCCCGGAAGATGCCGCACGGTGTGGATGCCGACGCGTGCAAGTTCCTGTGCCGGCCCCACGCCGGACAGCATCAGCAGCTGCGGCGTCTGCAGCGCCCCGGCAGCCAGCACCACTTCGCGCCGCGCGCGCAACGTGCGTACCGTGCCGTTCTGCAGCACTTCTACGCCCACCGCGCGCCTGCCTTCGAACAGGATGCGGCGGACTTGCGCGTGCGTTTCGACCGTAAGGTTGGCGCGTCGGCCGATGTGCGGGTGCAGATACGCACGCGCCGCGCTCCAGCGTTCGCCTTGCTTCTGCGTGACCTGGTAGATGCCGATGCCTTCCTGCTGGGGGCCGTTGAAGTCGTCGGTGAGTGGCAGGCCGGCCTGGCGAGCGGCTTCCAGATAGCGTGCCTGGAAGGGGTTGTCGCTGCGCAGGTCGCTGACATTGAGCGGGCCGTTGCGGCCGTGCCAGGCGTTGTCGAAGCGCTCATTGTGCTCGCTGAGGCGGAAGTAGGGCAGCACGTCGTCATACGACCAGCCGCTGTTGCCCAGCGACGCCCAGTGGTCGTAATCGCTGCGGTGGCCGCGAATGTAGACCATCGCGTTGATGGCCGACGAGCCCCCCAGCGCCTTGCCGCGCGGCTGGTAGCCGATGCGCCCGTTCAGCCCGGCTTGCGGCACGGTATCGAACGCCCAGTTGTTGAGCTTGGTTGGCAGCATTGCGACCGAGCCCGTCGGCACCTTGACCACCATGCCGTCGCCATGGCCGCCTGCTTCCAGCACGCAGACCGAGACGTTCGGGTCCTCGGACAACCGGCCTGCAACCACGCAGCCGCCCGAGCCGCCGCCGACGATGATGTAGTCGAACTGTTGATTCATGATGTTTCTCTCGACAAGCAACGAACGGGATCAGGCAATGCGCGAGAGGACGCGCAGCAGCCAGTTGAAGGTGTGGCCGTAGGGCGGGTGGAACAGCCCCGTACCGTTCAGGCGAGCCTGATGGAAGACCGGCTTGAGCTTGCTGAAGGTGTCGAAGCCCCACTTGCCGTGGTAGGCGCCCATCCCGCTCGGGCCGACGCCGCCGAACGGCTGGCTCTCCTGTGCCAGATGCCACAGGCAGTCGTTGATCGTGACGCCGCCCGATACGGTTTCGCGCAGTGCGCGGTTGCAGCGCGATGCATCGTCGCCAAACCAGTACAGCGCGAGCGGGCGTGCGTTGCGCTGAACGTACGCCAGCGCGTCGTCGAGGTTTGCGTATTCGACGATGGGCAGCACGGGCCCGAAGATCTCTTCACGCATCAGCCGCGAGTTGGCCGATGCGCCGATCACGATGGTCGGTGCGAACTTGCGCGTCGCAGTGTTGAACGCTTCGCGGGCGGGGTTGACCTCGATCACGCGTGCACCCGCTGCGCGGGCTTCGCTGACCATCTCGGCCAGGCGCCTGCGATGCCGATCGCTGATGAGGGCGGTGTAGTCAGGGTTGGAGACGAGCCGCGGATAAAGCCGCCCGATGGCTTGCACCAGATGCGAGGCGGTCTTCTCGGCGGTGCCGGCCGGCACGAGCAGATAGTCGGGCGCGACGCAGGTCTGCCCCGCGTTCAGCAGCTTGCCGAAGGCGATGCGTTGCGCTGCAGCGGCGACATTGCACGACACATCCAGAATGGCTGGCGATTTGCCGCCGAGTTCCAGCGTGACCGGTGTCAGATTGGCCGCCGCCGCTTGCGCCACGTCACGCCCAACCTGGGTTGAGCCTGTGAAGAACAGGTGATCGAACGGGAGGCTCGCGAAGGCCTTGCCGAGTTCGACATCGCCGATGGCGACATCAAGCTCATCCGGGTTGAATATCTCGCGCGCCATCGAAGCGAGCAACGCCGACAACCGGGGCGTGAGCTCCGACGGCTTGATCAACACCCGGTTGCCGGCCGCAAGCGCAGCAAGTGCGGGCCCCAACGACAGTTGCAGCGGATAGTTCCACGGCGCAATGATGCCCACCACGCCCAGCGGCTGTGGCATGAGCCGGTTGTAGGCGGGGCGGAAGTGCAATGCGGTCGGCACGCGCTGCGTACGCATCCACTGCTTCAGGTGGCGCCGCGCATGACGGATGCCCGCGCGCACGACAAACACCTCGGCAAGCCGGGTTTCGTGCGCCGAGCGGCCTTGAAAGTCGGCGTCGATGGCGCGCACGATGTCCGGCTCGTGCGAGTCGAGCCAGGTGGCGAGTCGATCGAGACGCGACAGGCGCGTGGCTAGTGTCGGGGCGGGGTCCAGCGCAAAAGCCCGGCGCTGGCGTTCAAAGCTAGCCACGAGCTCGGTTGGGGAGCCTTGCAGCATGGTGTCTCCTATGCGTTCTCGATTGAGAGATCGCAGCAACGGCTATTTTTGTTTTGGTGATGCTTGGGTGGCGTGCCGACGAGGTGGTCACGGCACGCCGAAACGACCTCAGGCGGAATGCCGGCTGGCGCTCGTCTGTTCGGCTGCGGAGCCTGCCGTATTGCGTCTCGCATGTCCGGCGATCAGGTCGACCAGCAGCGGCACGACGCCTTCCGAGATGTCGTGGCCCATGCCGCGGATGGTGACCATCTCCGCATTGGGGATGGCAGCCGCAGTCGCGGTGCCGCCACTGGTTGCCACCATCGGATCCCGATCGCCGTGCACCACCAGCGTCGGCACCTGGATGCGGCGGACGTCTGCCGTTCTGTCGCCCGACTTCATGATGGCCTCGAGTTGGCGTGCCATGCCTTCGGCATCCTTGGCCTGCTGGCCGCGGTCCCATGCGTCGGCGGCGTAGGCGCGTCGCGCGGCGTCGTTCACGGGGTACGTCTGCGTGCCGATGTGGGCCATGGCCTCGCTGTAACGCTGCACGGCTTCGTCGCGCGTGCGTGCGGGAGGCTTGATCAGCATCAGCATGCTGGACATGGCCAGTTGGCCGACCTTTCGCGAGCCGGTGCTGGAGAAGATCGAGGTGAGCGACAGCGTGCGCTGCGGATGGCGGCCGGCGATGATCTGCGCGATCATGCCGCCCATCGACATCCCCACGATATGGGCGCGCGCCACACGCAGATGGTCGAGCAGGCCAACCGTGTCGGCGGCCATGTCTTCGAGGTCATAGGCCGAAGGCTTCGGCAACCACAGGAATTGCCGCAGCAAGCCGGGCGGCTTCTGCGGGATGCGCGAGGAGCGGCCGACGTCGCGGTTGTCGAAGACGATGACGCGAAAGCCGCGTTGCACCAGGCTGTCGATCATGTTGGCGGGCCATGACGTCAGTTGCAGGCTCAGGCCCGCGATCAGCAGCAGGGGCTCTCCGCTCTCGGGGCCGTACGTGCGATAGCACAGGCGGACACCGGTCGGCGCGTCGCAGAACAGATCGCGCGCTTCATCCATGGCGTGGATCGACATGATCAGGCCCCCACCGCTTGCCGGGCTTGCGAGCGCGCCGTGCTGCTCGCTTGGTGGGCATGCTCAAAACGCAGGAACGGGTTTTCGACCGGGCTGTCCCGCAGGTTGGCGACGTCGACGATGTAGTCCTCCGACATGATCCACGGCGATTCCACGCCCTGGCATGGCATGCTCTGGACAGCGCGCTTGACGTAGCCGGAGCCGAGTTTGAGCAGCGGAAGCTTGGGCATGTCAGCGTCCGGGGTCTCCGGCACGCAGATCGCGGCGCCGGTGCGATCCATGTGGTCGAGCATGCGGCAGAAATGTTGCGCCAGCAGCCCCAGCTTGAGCGTCCACGACGAGTTCGTGTAGCCGATGGCGAAGACGTAGTTCGGCACGCCGCTGAGCATCATGCCCTTGAAGGTCACGGTGCTGTGCAGATCGACGGGCTCGCCGTCGACGATCAGCTTGATGCCGCCGAACAGGCGAATGTTGAGCCCGGTGGCCGTCACCACGATATCGGCTGGCAGCTCTTGCCCCGATTCCAGCAGGATGCCGGTCTCCGTGAATGTCTTGATGTGATCCGTTACCACGGATGCCTGGCCTTCGCGGATGGCCTTGAACAGATCGCCATCGGGCACCGCGCACAAACGCTGATCCCACGGGTCGTAGGGCGGGTTGAAGTGCACGTCGATCGGATAGCCCTTGGGCAACTGGCGCTTGTTGAGGAAGCGGATGAGACGCCGCGCGAATTTGGGATGCTTCTTGCACAGGTACCACATGCCGCGCGAAATGGCGATGTTCTTGCGGCGCACGAGCGAGTAGGCCCACGCGTGCGGCATCACCTTGCGCAGCGTGTTGGCGATGATGTCTTCCGAGGGCAGGCTCCAGACATAGGTGGGCGTGCGCTGGAGCATCGTCACATGCTTGGCCTTGTCCGCCATGGCCGGCAACAGCGTGACGGCGGTGGCGCCGCTGCCGATCACCACGACACGCTTGCCGGTGTAATCGAGGTCCTCTGGCCAATGCTGCGGATGGATGGTGTTGCCCTGAAAGCGTTCAATGCCTTCCAGCTTGGGGGTGAAGCCCTCATCGTGGTCGAAGTAGCCGGCGGCGCTGAACAGCCATTTGGCCAGCATCGTTTTGCGTTCGCCCGTGTCCGTGCGTTCGACCTCGACCGTCCATAGGGCTTGAGCGCTGGACCACGAGGCTTGAATCACCTTGTGCTGCAGGCGGATGTGGCGATTGATCCCATACTCAGCCGCCGTCTCGCGCAGGTAGGACAAGATATCGGCCGCCCCGGCAATCGACTTCTTGTACGGCCACGGCTTGAACTCGTAGCCGTAGGTGTGCATGTCCGAGTCGGAGCGGATGCCGGGATAGCGGAACAAGTCCCACGTGCCGCCGGTAACCGCACGCGATTCCAGGATGACGTAGGACGTGCCCGGGCGCTCCGTCTCCAGGTAACGCGCAACACCGATGCCAGACAGGCCGGCGCCTACGATGAGGACATCCACATGCTCTGTGGGCGGAAGGTGATGTACGGTCACAGCGTGTCTCCAGATTGGGTCGAGGTGCCCAGGGGTAGGGAGCTTTTGGTTGGCAGCGCTGTGGTCCGACCCGGGTTTTCGGGCTGCGCTCCGAACCCCGCGTCGCTGCCATACGCAGGCCCTGCCCAAAATAGGGCGCCATAAGTACGTATTGTTGGCCTACAGCTAACGTTCTAACGGCCAAATATTAGCGTTGAGTTGGCCTAGATTCAAGCCGGCGTAGGGTAGGGAAAACACCCAGCCGATCGGGCGCAAACGATGTGCATGCCGTCTAGTCTGTGTGTGGCGGGACATGCGTCAGCGAAAGGCGCTGCCATGCTGCAGAATCCAGCTCCACCCGTACGTCCATCTTGGCCGCTGCCTTCGCCCCGTGTTCAGGAACCGATCCGGCGGGGCGATGAAATCGTGCCCACTGTCCAAGCGGCATGGCTGGAGGAGGTCGATGGGCTGAATGTGGTCCCGAGCCAGGTGATGGGCGTCCCCGTAGCGGCGGCAGCGATCTGCAGATTCAACCGCAGCGCGCTACTGCTGCACTGGGTAACGTCAGGCGCGGTCACTTGAATGCGCTGCCCACACAGCGGTTGCTGGGAAGACTGCACACCGGTGTCGGCGTGGTGCACGCAAACAACATGGGTCTGATCGCACTGATGGCACAGCACATGGATCTGTGCAGCAGTTCGTCACCCCAACCTGGGCGATCTGGTCAAAGCGGACAGGTCGTTGCGGCAGGTGCTTCGCGTCTGTCTCGCGGAAGGTTGCAACGTGACCGAGGCGGCCGAAAAGACGCGCGTGCATCGCAATACGTTGCTGCGCCGCCAGGAGCGCGCCGAACCGCTCCTGCCTTGCCCGCTGGCGCAGCGGCGTCTGCATGTCGCTTCTGCGCTGGAGGTGCTTCACTGGAGTGCCAGTGATCACGAATGATCGATTGGGCGCTGACCGGTGAGTTCTTCGTGCATACAGGACCGCTATTCCGATAAGTCTTATTATTGGTATGGCGTTTGGGGAGATAAGGCTTACGGAATCGCCCCAAACTTGTATGCCTTTTCAGGCGTATCGAGGCGCCACCATGCCACCTGAAGGAGGGGCCATGCCGAACGCTGCCCTGGGAGTGTTGTTTGGGCTGTGCGCCGTTGCCATGCTTGGCCGTGCGTGGTCGCTGTGGTGTCGCGGCAGCTTTCGCCAGCGCGTCACCGGCCGGCGCCTCTCACGTCAGGACGAGCCGGTCCAGTTCTGGTCCGAGGTGCTCAGCAATGCGGGCTGCGGCCTAGCCTTGGCGGTCGCCGCTATCCACTGGTTCGCGCAATGGGCACGCTAGCCTCCAGGAACGTCCTTATCGTTGGCTTCGCGTGAGAAAGCGCCGCAATTGCGGTGCTTTTTTCATTGTCTAGGTCGGGACAACATGAACCTGCACAGATCGTTGCCTCTGAACTGCCGCCGGGCAGAAACCGGACGGCAGGTGGATGCATAGCCGGTTGGCGTCGGCATGGCGATCCACGTGAGGGGCAGCGGCGGCGATCGCCGCTTCGTGCCGTCCCTGTTGGTAGGACTGCAGAGCGGAGGCGAGTTCCGGGGCGATGTCGCCGGAGGTGTTGCCTTCGCCTTTCGCCGGTTGGGGAGCATCGGCAGCCGCTTTAGTGGTGCTGTCTTTGGCGCCTCGCCCAAACAGTTTTTCTAGAAAACCCGTGGTGTCTTGTTTCTGAGGTTGGAGGGCGGGGCAGGGCTAGAGTCTCGGCTCGCACTGATCGCTATCCCACTGCGAGATGGCGCCGCCGTAGTCGGTGTTGAACGTGGGTATCGCCTCGCTTAGCTGGAAACACTGCCGTGAATTGGCTGCTACAGACGTGAGCCACCAGTCACTGTGCATCGGATGGGAGATGACGTAGTTGATCGCATTCTCGCGCCCGATCCTTTGGGTCTTTGCTGCGGCGTACACGGTAAGGAACTGGCGAATCGCGCTGATCACTATTCGGCTTCCTTTCAGAACTGCGGCCCACCCTTCATAGCCATGTTTGGAGGTGCCTGCAGCGCATCCATCGCGCTTCAGGTTTGAGCGGTCATAGATCATGCGAGGGGGCAGATCTGCATTTGCATGCACTATGACTCAGACCTCGGTACTCAACTCGTCACCGGCGCCGGACTGGCTATCGTGTTTGCCGCCCACGAGGGCGGGCAGCGCTTGTGTGTGGTCGTTGCTGGCTGGGCGCTAGTTGCCAGCACTTCTGAGTGCTGCTTCCTTCTTCTGGCTCTCTTCGTCGCAATAGCGTAGGCATTCACCGGACTCGCTGTACATCTGGGTAACCGGGTCGCTAAAATATTGAATAGACCAAAAAAAATACGGTTCTTTGATATTCTTGAAGCCAGGGTAGGTGAGAAATTTATGCTCACCTAAATTTAATTCAATGGAGTCGTCACACGTACCGTCGAGTATGTAGACGGGCGCGCCATTCCAAGGTGTTTGATGCTTAATTGGATCAATATCTCGTACTGGGCAATATTTTCCGTGTGCACTTCTAACTATGCCAATAGGTGCGAACGCAAAGGAGTAACCCGGGGCATCTTCCGTGGATTTGGTGATCATATTAAATACGGTCGCGTTAATCCAAATAGGCTTTCCTTTGGCGAAAACTTGCCTCATTGCATAATCTTCTTTTGCGGCAGTCTTGTTAGGGTCGCTGCTGTTGTAAACAACAGTCCCATCTCGGTCAAATTCAAGCAGATCTCCGCCTGGGCCATCGTATAGAGCTCGTACAGTCCAATTCTCCGGCGCTTTGCTAGAGGTGGGGATTGCCTCACTTTTTTTGAATGAGGATCGTAAGTCCTGGCTGCGAATTACCGCGGCAGGCTTGCTAGGTACGCTGTACCACTTCCCCATCTCTTCGCTGTAGTACCTGTTCTTGTACGAAGGGGCGGCATTTGCGGTAGCTGTCGCACAAGTGGCTGCAATTATTAGCAGGGTGCAATGCTTTCGGATCATGTTCATAGGTCAGGACTGCTCTATTCCAACGCTAACATGGACGTGATTTTTGTGGGTGTTATTTGTAACGATGAAGGCCGTATTCCCGCTAAGCCCCACCTCCGAGCGTTTGAGTGCCCAGGGTCCTCCAAGCCATCCAAGATGGCTTGCAGCTTTATCCTCAGCCAAGTGCTTGTGAAATGCGGTGGAGAGCAATCGCTTGTGCGACTCGTCTGCGTTTGCCGGCGGTGCCGTGTTTGCCGGATTGGAAATGGGCTGCAGTCTGTTCAGCCATACCGTAGTGGATGCTGTCTGTGTCGGAGATATATCAACCAGGCCGGTTAGGTAGACCAAATCCAACGCCAAGGAGTAGCGATGGCGTGTCGACCCTGTATGTGGGCGCCATGTGCTGGACACGGTTGCACTTGATAGTCGAAGCGTTGTCATTGACTGCAGCCACCAATCAAAAACCTTTGGATATGCTTTGCGAATGCACTCACTCGCAGTCATATTTGTGTTGTCAGCAAAGCCGAAAGTCTGCCGCCCACCTTCAGTGGCGCCTTCTTGAAATTCAATGGTTCTATCGTCGATTTGCAACCGTCGGCCATGCTGTCCAACAACGATCAGCTGCTCTCCATAGATCATTTCGAGCGCCGCTCTGTTTGCGCTCGCGGTGACCACAGAGTGGGAGGTGCCGTAGCAACGGCTGATGTCACTCCATAGCTGATTAGTAATGAGATAGTTGCCAAAGTCGAGCGGCGTTGATGCGGATGTATGTGCTTGAGTTAGCGGATGCGGGGCAGCGCTTGCTGGAGGGTAGAGGTTCGCGGGACGGCCAAGTGTATTGGGCAGCGCCTGTCGCACCTGAAAGGTTTGAGGGCTTCCGGTGGCGGTGACTTCCATATCAAACCAAGGCTGTACCTCACGGGTACTGTCCTGCCCATTCGGTAGCTGATGGAAGGGAATCTCGAACGCTGCCCCGGTTTGGAACGTACGCGTGGGCTCTTTGGCGTAAGCCCGATATCGCCCTGCTCCCGGGATGCCAAAACTGGCACGCCCGTTCGACATACCAGTGAGCCCCGTACTCAATACAAGCCAATGTTCTCCATCCTGCATGACAAGAACGTATGGCAAGTTTCCCGCGAAACTTGTTGACACAGGGGGGCCATGTTCGCGCATTTGAGCAGTCACCCGCACCCAATACCGCTGCACCAACTGCACCGTTGTCTGCAGAATATTGTTCCCATTCGTCTCACTCTGTACCTGCTGAGCGGGGATTTGCTGTTGCTCCGTATTGTTCCCAGATGTCTCACTCTGTACCTGCTGAGAGGGGGCTTGTTGCTGCTCCGTATTGTTCCCATTCGCCTCACTCTGTGCTTGCTCAGCGGGGACTTGCTGTTGTTCCGTAGCCATGTAGTGAATCCTTAAGCTGCGCCGTGCAACGCCAGAGGCATGGGGCTGGCAGTGCTGTTTGCGGAGACGGTAACGCGCTTGCGCTGGCCGTCCTCGAGATTGAAGGCACCGATGTTCTTCCAGGAACCGTCTCCTTTTTTTACTTCAATGGAGACGCGCACCGGTGCCTTTGCGGAAACCACCCAGTTGCCGTGATCGTGCGCTGCTGGTGTGCCGGGCGAGTGCAAGTGGAGCGTCGGCAGAAAACCCTGTGCATCCGTAGCGCCGGAGAAGGATTTGCTGCCGGCGGTCACACGCACAGTCAAGCCGGAGATTGCTTGGCCGAATCCGTGTTCGAAGTAGAGCTCGGCGCTACCACCGGCGTGGTCATGATCGTGGTTAGGTTCGTCGCTTGTCATTGCTGGTGCACGTGCATATCTGTCGGGTCATCAGCAGCCACAGCCGCTTTCTTCGATGGTCTCTTCGCTGATCGTCCAGCCGCCACGGCCAATGTAGACCGTGGCATTTGCCTTGTCGCTTGTAACGACGGGGCTCTTGCCTGATTGGTCCGTAATGCCCTCGGCCAGTACCGCGCCGTCTGCGCCAACGATCTTGTACGGAACGTCGGGCATGGCTTTCTCGCCGTGATCGACGAGTTGCAACTGGCCCTTGTATGGCCCCAGTTGCAGCGCGGGCAATGCCACCATTTGCGCCGGTTGCCCCCCCGGCCCAACCAACGGATGTCCGGCTCCCTTCACCGACAGCAACCCCGACGTCTCAAACGTCACCGCATTCCCCTCCAGTCGGATCATCGAATCCCCACCGTGCAGCACGATGTTCTGCTGCGCGAGGATCTCAACGGAATCCGCAGAGGAAGTCACGGTGACAGCCTTGTCCGCCAGCACAGCCAACGCGTCGGTATGGGCCTGGATCGACACCGGCCCGCCTTCCGCAATCGCGCGGATGCCGTTGCGCTGCGCAAACAGACTCACGCCCTTGGCAGCCGCGGCGGCGACAACGTTCCCGGCAGCCAGATGCCAATCGGCCTGCGCGGTACCATGCAGATGACGACCCGCATAAACCGTAGTGGTGGCCTGTGAGGTCAGCGCAATACTCGAAGGCGACTCCGCTACCAGCAGCGGCTGCCCGAACTTGTCGACCGGTTGCTGCGTGTCCTGGCCGTTGACGCTGCTTGCATAGTGCCCGTCCTGCGTCGGGTCGAGCGCCTTGTCGATCGGCTCAAACGCCTCGTTGGCCGCCAGCGGCAACGCTTGCTGGCTGGACGCCGCATCGGACAGGCGCTGCGCGGTTTTCTGCGCGGCGGTGAGCTGTCCGCGTGCCTCACGCGCGTCGAGCAACGTGCCAGCCGCTTGTGCCCGCGCGGTGGTCGATAGCAGCAGGCCCGCGCCCGCCCGCACCACGGCCCACGCATCGGTACGCAGCTCCGCTCCGGTGCCGCGCCAACTGCCGCGGTCCCCGCCGGTGGCGCCATGCGAGGTCACGTAGCCGAGATTGAGCTGGCTGTTGGCGGTGGAGCTGGCCAGGCGCGTGCGCAATTGGCCCGGATGATCGTCGACCACCCACTGGTTGTAGCCGTCGCCGCCCAAGCCTTGTGAATGCCAACCGGACAACGCCTGACCCAGCGGCGCATCGGCAGCGGGCCAGGGCAGGGCGTCCTGCGTGTTGTGCAACTGCATGGCGACCATCGGCCGGTCGATGTCGCCGTCGATGAAGGTGAGCAGCACCTGCGTACCCGCGCGCGGCAGGTGATTGCCGCCCCAGTTGGGGCCGGCGCTGGCGGTGGCCACGCGCACCCAGGCGGTGATCTGCGAGCGGTCGCTGCTGCCGGGATCGGAGAAGGCGTTGACTTCCGGCGCGCGCAGCCACGGGAAGCGCACGCGTACGCGGTGGTCGCGGTCCGTGGTGAGCGGTGCGCCGTCATCAGCGATGACCACGGCGGCCTGGCCTTCCGGCGCGGTCGGGCGGCGGCGATACGCCGGCACGATGGGCGCATCGGCGGGCACGGCAATGAAACGATTGCGGTAGCTGCCCGATTCGATTGACGTGGTGCCCAGCAGGCGCGCGATATCGGCGCCGAGGTTGTTGGCGGCCTCGTGCTCGACCTGCAGCGTGACAAACTCGCTGTGCTTGCTGTCGAAATGCTGCGTGAGCTTGAAGCGCTGGCCGGCGCCCAACTGGCGCACGCTGCCTTGGCCTCGGTAGCGCAGGAACGCACCCTCATGCGCTTGCATGCGCAGGCGTGCGGCGAGACTGGCGCCTTGCGCGTCGGTATATTGATACGGGCCAGAGGCCTCGAAGCTCTCCAGCGTGGGCAACTCGCCGCCGGCATCCTTGGCCGTGGCGTGGCCGGTGGTGGCGGCCAGCGCCTTGTAGTCCCACGATGCCAGGGTCACGGCATTGGTGCCGACGCTGTGCGTGTTCGAGAAGCGCTCAATGGCATCTTCGCTTTCCGTGGCATCTACACGATGAAAGCGGATGTCGGACTGCGCGCAGGCGGGTCGCTCCGCGTCGTTGTCGAAGATGACGACCGAATGACGAGACTGCGGGCGCGACTGGGCGTTGCCCTGCTGCTTGTTGTCATTTTGGTCGCTCTGCTGATGCTCGATGCGGAACGACAGGCCCTCTTCCGCCAGCAGGCGCATCACGAACGCGTAGTCGGTCTCTCGGTACTGGCAGCAGATCGAGCGCTTGGCGCACGGCTGGCTCGCGGCAATCTTGTAGTGCGCGACCGGATACTCGGCAAAGACCTCTTCGATGATCTCCAGCGCCGTCTTGTTCTGATAAACGAAGCAATCACTGCGGGTGCGCAGGCGGTCGAGCCACGGCACGATGCGCAATCGATAGCGTGCCAGGCCGCCGTCACCGCCCAGCGATGCGCAGTCGGCAACGTAGCCGTGCCACGCGCGCCAGCGGCCATCGGCCTGCATCAGACGCAGTGTGGCTTCTTGCGAGGCCAGCTTGACTGTATCAAGGTGGGCAGACGGGCTCAGGCAGTCGACCTGCAGCACGAACGAGGCCGAGACCGCCTCGGTGGCGGTAAAGCGCTCCACGACGAGGTTGTCGGAAGCGAGCGCCGTCTCGATGGTGATCTGGCGGGTTTGCTGCCCGAGCAGCGCGCCCAGGACAGCTTGCGGCATTGTGGCCGACAGGGTGGACAAAGGCTTCATCGGAGCGGCGTCGCGATGGATGTGTAAGCGGTATCAGCAGGCTGGCGCGGGTGTCGGCCGCGCCAGGGTGGCAATCGGGGGCAGCGCTCAGGGCAACGAAATCGTCAGGTGCGAGAAACGTGGCCCAAGCTTGATGACCTGCGAATAGCCTTCCAGCGTCTCGTTGGTCTTGGTGCGCAGCGTGTGCGACAGCCCGAGGAAAGCCAGCAGCGCCATCAGCGCAAACACCGCGCCGAAGATCCACAGCGGCGTCTCGCGCTTGAGTGTGTGCGCCACCTTGTCCGGCAGCGGCCAGTGCGGTGCGAAGGCGGCGCGCTTGCCTTTGATGGCGGAAATCTCATCGCCCAGGCGTGCGGTCAGGTAGGCGAGTTTTTCAGGCCCTTCCAGGATGTACTTGCCGCGGAAGCCCAGCAGCAGGCACATGTGGAAGACTTCGAGCGCCTGCAGGCGCGGGGCACCGTGGGCGCGCAGTTCCTCCAGCTTGACGAAGAAGGTCTCACCGGCCAGTTGCTCGCCAAACAGCACGAGCTGCAGCGGGCGGCGCTCCCACGCCGTGCGGATCGAGAAGTTGGACGACAGGATGGTTTCGTCCACGGCCGCACAGAAAGCGTACTTGGCGTCGAACACATCTTCGGCCGATACGTTCAGGCGCTTGGCGCCGCGGTCGAACTCATCCAGGAAGGTGCGTACACGCGCGAGAAAGTCTTCTGCGCTGGCGGGCTGCTGGCCGTTGCGCAACTGGAACAGCATGAAGAAGCCGTCATAGAGCAAGTCCAGCAGCGTGCGCGCGTGCGAGTTCGACTCACGGGCATCGACCCCGGCATTGCCGGGTGCGGGTGCCGAACCGCCAAACAGCGAAGGGGTGGTGGTAGCGCTCATGAAGTCACCGCAATGAGTTCAAGTTTGAGTTCCCGGATGCCGGCCGGGGCGTAGATGGTGATGGTCTGGGCCTGCAGCATGCGGTCGTACAGCATGCCGCGCGCTTCGATGGCGAAGTAGCACGCGCCCGGGCGCACCGGAATGGCCGGCGGCACCTGCGGGGTGTAGGTGAGCGGCACGCCGGGCATGGATGAGAGCACGAGCTTCTCCACGTCGTCAGGCGCGCCCAGCTTGAAGCGGGCGGGAATGGCCTCCACCAGTTCTGCCGCCGGCATGTCGGCCGACACCGACAGGTAGAAGCTGGTCTTGTCGTCGATCTTGCCGGAGTCGATGCGGCCCAGGTGGAACGACGGGCGCGTCTCTTCCAGCGCAATCGCAAAGTAGCGCGTGGAGATGACCGTATCGAGCAGCTCGCGCACGATCGTGTCCAGCTTGGCAAACGCCGGACCGGGTTGGTCGTGATCGTAGGCGGGCAGGTCGGTCAGCGTGTAGCTCTTGGTGAACGTCATCAGCGCGCCGGCCAGGCGCAGCATTTCCTGGAACAGGCGCTCGGGGTGCAGATCCGGGTGGTGGTACAGGTGCGAGAGCGCCGCGAAGGCCGCGTTGGCCGTGTGCAGCAGCCAGAACGAGGCAATGTCACCCGAGCGGAATTCGATGATGTTCTTGGTCGGCTCGCGGTGGAAGCCATACAGCGCGTTGACCTTGGCCTGCAGCGCATCGAGCAGCCGGCGCAACCGCTGATACAGCACCGCCGAGGCGTTGATCGACAGGCTGGGCGCAACGAAGGCCTCATCCAGCTCGAACCCGCCGGTGCCGGTACGGCGCACGCGCACAACGGGCAGGGAGATGAACTGGTCGCGCGGCTCGGTCTCCGCCACCAGCTTGACCGACTTCTTCAGGAAGGTGATGGCGGCGGGCTCGGCCTCGGTATAGAGATCGGCTGTTTCCTCTTCTGCGCCGACAAAGCGTGAGACCGACGCGCCTTCTACCGGCTCGCGGTAGTTGCCGCCGTTTTCCTGCAGCGGATACAGCGCGATATGGAAGGTCAATTCGGACACGCCAGCCGGAATGGCATCCAGCACGAGCGGCGGCGGCAGCGCATCTGCCTGTGGCGCGAAGTAAAGCTCGCCATCCGGAAAGAACAGCGACAGCTCCGTCACGCGCAGCACGCCGCTGGCGAGCGCATCGGTATCAAAGCGCGCGTGGCGCACGCCCCAACCGTAGGGCTGGATGACTTGCGCGGTCGCGTGCAGGCGCGACTCGTGGTACGCGTCCTGGCGCTGGAAGTGCTGCGGACGTAGGAACAGCCCCTCGCCCCAGAGAATCTTTGCGGAATAGCTCACGTTGGCCCTTCTAGTGCTTGTGCATGGATGCGCCGGCTCAACTGCCGCAGATGGCGGGCGAAAGCAGGTTCAGATCGGATTGCGGTGTGCTGCCGGCCGGTGTGGTCGGCGCGCCCGCGGTCAAGGTCATGGCGCAGGCGTGCAGGCCGATCACGATGCCGTTCTTCTCGTTCTTCTCGGTGTTGAAGGCGAACTTCCAGCGCTGGGCTGCGGGGCTGCGGAACAGCGCCACCACGCCGAGCGTCGTGGCCTCACGCGAGACCTTCTCCGTGAAGTCGTAGCGCTGGCCTGGGATCAGCGTCATTTCCCGAACCTGCACAAGATCAGCGCCGAGGGTTTGCTTCTCGCGTGCCGGATCGATGAAGGTGTCATACGGTGCCTGCAGGAAGCTGGTCGGGTCCTTGAGCGAGTACAGGCGCACCACCAGCGCAACGGGGCGCTTGTCGTTGGCGGCGTTCAGGTTGCTGCCGGCGGTGAGCTTGAGTGGCACCTCGCGCGGCGGTTTTTGCGCGTCCGGCAGATTCGACGACTTCAGGCCCATGGCTTCCAGAGCGCCATTGGCGGCGCCGGCCAGCACACTGGCACCGGTGGAGCAGGCCGCCAGGGCCACCACGCTCCCCCCGGCCAGCATCAGTTTGAGCACCGTCGCGACGCGGCGTTCGGGGGGGCTGTCGCAGCCCGACAGCCTCCTTGCTGCATCGAGTTTCATTGTCTTCATGCCTGATTTTTGTACTGTTTAATTCTATTGATTTGACCGGTTTCGCGCTTGTTCGAATAAAAGAAATTGTGAAATGTTTCGGTTTCTTAATAATTGAAAACGGCGAAATATTTCGATTTCTTAATAATCGTGGTTTGCCGCCTGGGAGCGCTGCAAAGCCTTGAATTCAAAGGAAATGTTTCGGTTTCTTAATGATCCATTTGTGGTTGTCAACTTCAACGAGCGGAGTGTACTATTTCGCGCCAGTCGAGACCAACATTTAACTCGCCAATTCCGGTGAATATGATTGGATGTCGACGCACCGCTTTGAAACTTTGAAGAGTCTCGCCGTGGCCAACTCCCTGTCTATTTCCCGCGTTCTCCGTTCCCTCATCGTGCTGGCTGGTGTCGCTGCCCTGATCACAGGCTGCGCCACAACCAACCCAGGCCCGCAAACGGACGAGGCATTCAAGCAAAGCATGTCGGAGGCGGAAACTGCCGCCAAGGGTGGTCAGCAGGACAAGGCCATCGAGCTGTATCAGCAGATCGCCAAGGTCAACCCGACCCGTGACGAACCGTGGGTGCGCATCGCCCAGATCCAGTTCGGTTCGGAAAAATATCCGCAGGCCATCCTGGCCGCAGAAGAAGCGCTGCAGCGTGATGGCAGCGACCGTCAGGCCAAGAGCATCCTGGCAGTGAGCGGTCTGCGCGTGGCGCGCCGTTCGCTGCAGGAGCTGCGTGCTGACAGCGCACTGGCAGGCGACGTCAAGACCGATGCACAGGTGCTGGCCAAGATGCTGCGTGACACGCTGGGCGAGCAAGTCCTCTTCCCGGGCGAGCAACAAGCCAACAAGCCGGTCGTCAAGCGCCGCCCGGTCGTCAAGCGTGCCGTTCCGGCTGCAACCGAGGCCGCCAACCATGGTGGCGCAGCGGCTCCGGCCGCCACCGGCGGTGCCAGCGGCAGTGCCGATCCGTTTGGCGCGCTGCGCTAAGCGTTGCACGAGTCCCGCATCTGTGGAGGAACGAGATGGCCAAGAAAGAAAGTGTGCAGAAGCGTCTGCAGAAGGTGCGCCCGCCGCGCGTGCAACTGACGTATGACGTTGAGATCGGCGACGCGATCGAGCAGAAAGAACTGCCGTTCGTCGTCGGCGTGGTGGCTGACCTGTCGGGCCAGTCGGAAGTGCCGCAACCCAAGCTGCGCGACCGCAAGTTCGTCAATATCGACCGAGACAACTTTGACGACGTGATGTCGGCCGTGGAGCCGCGCGCGGCCTTCCAGGTGCCCAACACGCTGACGGAAGAGGGCGGCCGTTTTGGTGTCGACCTCAAGTTCCGCTCGATCGAAGATTTCAGCCCCGAGGCCGTGGTCCAGCAGGTTGAGCCGCTGCGCCAGCTGCTGGAGGCGCGTTCCAAGCTGGCCGACCTGCGCAACAAGATGGCCGGCAACGACAAGCTGGAAGACCTGCTGGCCGACGTGCTGAAGAACACCGAAAACGCGAAGAAGCTCGGCGCCAAGACAAACGGGGGCGAGGATGCTTGAGAACCAATCCGCTGCGCAGGGTGCCTCGGTTGCAGAGGAGGTCAGCCTGCTCGACAGCATCGTCGAGCAAAGCCGCGTTGCCAAATCAGACTCCGAGCGTGAGCGCGCCAAGGACATCATTGGCGAGCTGGCCAGCCAGGTGCTCAACGGCACCGTGGTGGTGTCCGACAACCTGTCTGCCACGATCGATGCGCGTGTGGCCGAGTTGGATCGCCTGATCTCGTCGCAGCTGAGCGCGGTCATGCATGCGCCGGAATTCCAGAAGCTGGAATCCACTTGGCGCGGGATGAACTACCTGGTCAAGGAAACGCAGACCGGCACGACGATCAAGATCAAGGCGCTCAACGCCACCAAGCGCGATCTCGTGAAGGACTTCAAGACGGCCATCGAGTTTGACCAGAGCGCGCTGTTCAAGAAGGTGTACGAAGAAGAGTTCGGCACGTTCGGCGGCGCACCGTTTGGCGCGATGATCGGCGACTTTGAAGTGACGCGTCAGCCTGAGGACATGTACTTCATCGAGCAGATGGCGCACGTGGCCGCCGCCGCGCATGCACCGTTCATCGCTTCGTCGTCGCCTGAGCTGCTGGGCCTTGAATCGTTTGCCGACCTGGGCAAGCCGCGCGACCTGGCCAAGGTGTTCGACACGGTGGAATACGCCAAGTGGAAGTCCTTCCGCGAGTCGGAGGATTCGCGCTACGTTGGCCTGACCCTGCCGCGCTTCCTGGGCCGTCTGCCGTACAACCCGAAGGACGGCACCACCGTTGAAGGCTTCAACTTTGTCGAAGACGTGGATGGCACCGACCACAGCAAGTACCTGTGGTGCAACGCCGCCTGGGCCTTCGGTGCACGCCTGACGGCGGCGTTTGAAGACTTCGGCTGGTGCGCGGCCATTCGCGGTGTGGAAGGTGGTGGCCTGGTCGAAGACCTGCCGACGCACACCTTCAAGACCGACGACGGCGAAGTCGCGCTCAAGTGCCCGACCGAAATCGCCATCACCGACCGCCGCGAGAAGGAACTGAGCGACCTCGGTTTCATCCCGCTCGTCCACTGCAAGAACTCCGACTACGCCGCATTCTTTGCCGCCCAGTCGGTGCAGCGGCCGAAGAAGTACGACACGGACAGCGCCAACGCCAACGCGGTGCTGTCGGCTCAGCTCCAGTACATCTTCTCGGTGTCGCGTGTGGCGCACTACCTGAAGGCGATGATGCGCGACAAGATCGGCAGCTTCGCCTCGGCCAAGAACGTCGAGACGTTCCTGAACCGCTGGATCTCGCAGTACGTGCTGCTGGACGACAACGCCACGCAAGAACAGAAGGCGCAATTCCCGCTGCGCGAGGCGTCGATCCAGGTGTCGGAGGTGCCGGGCAAGCCGGGCACGTACCGCTCGGTGGCGTTCCTGCGTCCGCACTTCCAGCTGGATGAGCTCTCGATCTCGCTGCGGTTGGTGGCCGATCTGCCCAAGCCAACCAACTCGTAATCACATTCCTGACCGGACTCTCCCCGGGGGGGAATGTTCGGGCCTAACCACGCGTTGCGCTCGTTACATATTGCAGTACCAACAACCTATCTATTGAAGAGGGTCTCTGTATGAAGGATATCTACGTCAAGTTCGACAGCCCGGCAATCAAGGGGGAGTCGCAAGACAAGGATCACAAGGATTGGATCGAGATCAACAGCTGGTCGCAAGCCATCGTGCAACCGCGTTCGGCCACGGCTTCGACCGCCGGCGGTCACACCGCCGAGCGCTGCGAGCACCGCGACATGGTGTTCTCGAAGGATCTGGACGTGGTCAGCCCGCTGCTGTACCAACACGCTTCGGGCGGTACGACCTTCGGTGAAGTCACGATCGAATTCTTCCGCGCTGACGGTGAAGGCAACCGCGTGAAGTACCTCGAAGTGAAGCTGAAGAACGCCATCCTGAGCGAAGTCGATTCGCAAGTGGTGGCCCAGGGCATCCCGAGCGACACGTTCAGCCTGCGTTACGCCGCTGTGCAGTGGAAGTACACGCAGCAGAAGGGTGCAGGCGGCCAAGGCGGTAACTCGCAAGGCGCCTGGAGCCTCACGAAGAACGACAAGACGTACTCGGTCTAACGTTTTAACGTTTGGCGTTCTGATTGCAAGCGCCGCAGCCGTACGCTGCGGCGTCTTGCATTGGCATCGGCACCTGCAACCGCAGCATGAAAGGCTTCGAACCCAGCCTGCTCGACAAGCTCTTCGACGACGAGCCCCACGCGCCCATGCCCACGGCATTGCGCCAGCTCTCGCTGGAAGAACTCAAGAGCACGGTCGCACGCGACATTGAATCCCTGCTCAACACGCGCATCGTGTTTGAGGAGGATGACTTGCATGGCTTGCCGGAGTGCAAGCGGTCGCTGCTCACCTATGGGCTCAACGATTTTGCCGGCCTGAGCCTCGCCAGCTTCTACGACCGCAATTACATCTGCCAGTCGCTTACCAAGGCGATCGAGCGCCATGAACCGCGCCTGCAGCATGTGAACGTGTCGCTGGAGATCAACGAGCGGGCGACGAACGCGCTGTGCTTTGGGATCAGTGCAGTGCTGCTGGTCGGGCCTGCGCGCGAGCCGGTGAGTTTCGACGCCACGCTGCAACCGTCCACGCTGCGCTACTCCGTTTCACGCGGACGCGGCTGAGATTGCCTTCGGGCCTGAGTGCACCGATTGACGGCCTCAGGACCTGTACCGGACCGCAAGGAAGATGGAAGAGCTGCTGCCCTACTACGAACGAGAACTGGCCTTCCTGCGCCGGTACTCGCGCGACTTCGCCGAGCGGTATCCGAAGGTCGCTGGCCGGCTCGCCATGTCAGGCGAGGGCTGCGACGACCCGCACGTCGAGCGGATGATCGAGTCGTTCGCCTTCCTGACCGCGCGCGTCAGCAAGAAGCTCGACGACGATTACCCCGAATTTACCGAGGCGCTGCTGGAGGTTCTGTACCCCCACTACCTGCGTCCGTTTCCCTCGTGCTCGGTGGCGCATTTCGATGTGCGTGGCGTGGCTGCGCAGTTGAGTGCCCCCGTCACGATTGCACGCGGCACCTTCCTGACCACGCGCATTGTGCGCAAGGTGGAGTGCCGTTTCCGCACCGCGTATGACGTGACCTTCGCGCCCGTGCGGGTAGCCGCGGCCACGTTCGAGCGCGCCGTGTCCGCGCCGGCCGCCGTGCAATTGCCCAAGGGCGCGACCGGCGCCATCGCTATCACGCTGGAGCACGTTGGTGAGCGCGGCGGCTTCGAGTCGCTGGCGCTGGATAAGCTGCGTGTCTACATGGATGGCGAACCGTCGTTTGTGGCGGCGCTGGGCGATGCACTCTTCTTGCATACCGCTGCTGCGTACGTGGAGGGCGAGCGCCCCGGCGTATGGAAGCGCCTGGCCGGCGTACCGTTGCTGGAAGTCGGCTTTACCGAAGACGAATCCCTGATCGATTGCCCGGCGCGTTCACACCCGGCCTATCGATTGCTGACCGAGCACTTCAGTTTCTCGGAGAAGTTCAACTTCTTCGACATCGACCTGGCGGCACTGCGGCGCGGTCTGACGCCCGGCACGCCAGTGCGCAAGCTGGTCCTGCACCTCGTGCTGAAAGACGTACGCAGCGATTCCCACGCCGCGCGCCTGCTCGAGAACCTGCAAGCGGAACACCTGCGTCTGCACTGCACGCCGGTGGTCAACCTGTTCCAGCAGAAGGCGGACCCGATCCGCATCGAACACACCGCCAGTGCATATCCGGTGGTGGCCGACAGCCGCCGCGCACATGGCTTTGACATCTACTCGATCGACAAAGTACAGCTGGTGCGCGAGACGACCGCGCACGAGCAGGTGACGGAGTTCCGCCCGTTCTACTCGCTGCACCACGGCGAAGAGCCGGGCCGCGCAGGCCACTACTGGCTGGCCCGCCGCAACGAGATGGTCGCGCAGCGCAGCCCAGGGTTTGAGACCGAGATCTCGATCGTGGATACGCAGTTCGACCCGGCCAGCCCGCAGACCGATACGTTGAGCCTGTCGGTCACCTGCACCAATCGCGATCTGCCAGCAACGCTGGCGTTTGGTCAGCCCGATGGTGACCTGTCGATGGAGGGCAGCTCGATTGCCCGCAACATCACCTTCCTGCGCAAACCGACGCCTTCCATGCGGTTTGGCGGTGGGCGCGCGGCGCAGTGGCGGTTGATCTCACTGCTGGCGCTGAACCATCTTTCGCTCGTACAGAATGGGCTGCCGACTTTGAAGGAGATGCTGCGTCTGCATGACTTGCCGCGTAGCGCGATTTCTGCCCGGCAGATCGAAGGCATCGTGGGTCTGGACTACCAGCCAGCGACGCAGTGGCTGGCGGGCAAGCCGTTCGCCACCTTTGTGCGCGGCCTGGAAATCCGTCTCACGCTGGACGAAGACGCCTTTGTCGGCACGGGCCTGCATCGCTTCATTCGCGTGCTGGACCACTTCTTCGGCCTGTACGTCCACATGAACAGCTTTGTACAACTGATCGCGGTGTCGCGCCGCAGCGGCAAGGAACTGGTCAAATGCGCACCTCGCAGCGGCGAATCGATCCTGGTGTGATCCGCCGGCTGCTCAAGCAGCCGCACCGGTACCAGTTCTTCCAGGCCGTGCGCTTGCTGGAGCAGCTCTTCGCACGCCGCGGCAGTCAGGCGCCCGAGCAGGCGCTTGCCACGCGGGTGAGCTTTCGCAACACGCTGTCTTTGTCGTTTCCGCCCAGCGAGCTGCAGGGGATCGAGGCCGCAAGCCTGACGCCCGACATGCTGGAAACCGACGAGGCCTTCATCGCCGCGTTGGAAGAGGGCGCGCTCGACAACCTCGCCATTACGCCCTCCTTCTTTGGCATGCTCGGTGGGCAAGGCGCCTTGCCGCTGCGCTACACCGAGATCGTTGCTGAGCGCGAATCCGTCTGGCGCGACCGTGCAGCCCGCGCGTTCTTCGACATCTTCTCGAATCGCGCGACGGCGTTGTTCTACCTGGCGTGGAAGAAGTACCGGCTGCCGTTCCAGTACGAAGTCGACAACAGCAAGCACTACCTGCCGCTGCTGCTCTCGTTGGCCGGCGCGGCGGACAAGACGCTGCGCAGCGATCTGACCGGCACACCCGGCGCCATCCACGACGAAGCACTGGCCGGCTATGCCACCGCGGTGCGCCACCGCCCGGTGTCTGCCGCGTATCTGCAGCGCGTGCTGGCGGACTACTTCCAGGCGCCGGTGCGCGTGGAGCAATTCGTGGGCGGCTGGTATCACGTGCCTGCATCGCAGTACACGCGGCTTGGCAGCACGAGCAATGTGCTGGGCGCAACTGCCCTGGCCGGTGCCCGCGTCTGGCAGCGTGATCTGCGCGTGCGCCTGTGGGTCGGCCCGCTCAAGCGGGCGCAGTACCGCAACTTCCTGCCCGGTGCGCCGGGCGCACTGGCGCTGCGCAAGATGCTGACCATCCTGTGCGGCACCACGCTCGAATTTGAGATCAAGCTGATCCTGCGTCAGCAAGACGTGACTGGCTGCACGCTCGGCGCACGAGACAGCGGCAGGATTGGGTGGGACACATTCCTCTGTTCGCGTCCCGCACAGCAAGACCGCAGCGACGCACGCTACACGCTCGCACCGCTGCACTGACACTAACAACCGACACCTTCTCGACCCTTCGGAGCCCTGCCGCCATGGCCATCCCACTCAAGACCCTGATCGCCAAGCTGAACGCGACCAGCCGGCAGGCTGCCGAGCGCGCTGCCTCGCTGTGCATGGCGCAAGGCAACTATGAGGTCGACCTAGAACACCTGTTCCTGGCACTGCTGGAAAACCGCCGCAGCGATTTCGCAGTGGCCGCGCGTGCCAGCGGTATTGACCTGGCAGCGCTGCAGCGTGATCTGGAAGCAGAGATTGGCCGCTTCCAGAAGGGCAACACGCGCACGCCGGCGTTCTCGCCGTACCTGCCAAAGCTGTTCGAGCACGGTTGGCTGATCGCCTCGCTGGATTCCCAAATCACGCGCATCCGCTCAGGCCATCTGCTGCTGGCCTTGCTGACGGAGCCGAGCCTGTCTGCCTTGGCTGAGCGTGGCTCGCGCTTGTTTGCCAAGTTCGAGGTCGATCGCCTCAAGCATGACTTCGAGCGCATGACCGCCGGTTCGGACGAGCAGGAGCAGGCCGTCGATATCGCTGACGATGCAACCGCTCAGGCCGAAGATGGCGGCAAGCCCGCCGCAGCGCTGTCGTCTACGCCGGCACTCGACCAGTTCACGGTCGACCTGACGCAGTCCGCTCGCGATGGCCGCATCGACCCGGTCATCGGCCGTGACGCCGAGATCCGTCAGGTGATCGACATCCTGATGCGCCGCCGCCAGAACAACCCGATCCTGACCGGCGAGGCCGGTGTGGGCAAGACCGCCGTGGTGGAAGGTCTGGCCCTGCGCGTGGCCGCCAACGACGTGCCGCCGCCGCTGCAAGGCGTGACACTGCGCACGCTCGACATGGGTTTGCTGCAGGCGGGCGCCAGCGTGAAGGGCGAGTTTGAGAACCGCCTGAAGAACGTGATCGACGAGGTCAAGAAGAGCCCGAAACCAATCATCCTGTTCATCGACGAGGCGCACACCATCATCGGCGCAGGTGGCCAGGCTGGCCAGAACGATGCGGCCAACCTGCTCAAGCCGGCCCTCGCGCGCGGCGAACTTCGCACCATTGCTGCCACCACGTGGAGCGAATACAAGAAGTACTTCGAGAAGGACGCCGCGCTGGCTCGCCGCTTCCAGGTCGTCAAGGTGGAAGAACCGAGCGAGCCGCTGGCGGCTTCCATGCTGCGTGGCATGGCGCCGCTGATGGAGCGTCACTTTGGTGTGCGCGTGCTGGACGAGGCGATTACCGAGGCGGTGCGTCTGTCGCACCGTTACATCAGCGGGCGTCAGCTGCCGGACAAGGCCGTCAGCGTGCTGGATACCGCCTGCGCCAAGGTGGCGCTGGGTCAGAGCGCCATGCCCGGCGCCATTGAAGACGACCAGAAAACGCTTGAGCGCCTGCAAGGCGAGATCAACGCGCTGGAGCGCGAGCAGAGCGCTGGGGCAGAACACGATGCGCGCCTGGAAGCCCTGAACGTGCAACGTGCCGAACTGGAGCAGCGCGTCGCCCAGAACACCGAACGCCTCGCCAAGGAGCGCGAACTCGTCGCCCGCATCCAGGCCCTGCGCGAAGCGCGCGAGAGCGGCACCACACAAGCCGGAGAGGAAGACGCGCTGCCCGTGGCCGCCAACAGCAACGTGGTGTCGATGCCCAAGCGCGCCCGCACCGCGGATGAGCCGGACGAACTGGCCAAGCTGCTGGCCGAACTGCGCACGCTGCAAGGCGAAACCCCGATGGTGCCGTTGCAGGTGGATGGCCACGTGGTGTCGGAAATCGTGTCCGCGTGGACGGGCATTCCGCTCGGCCGCATGGTCAAGGATGAGCTGCGCACGGTGTTGAACCTCAAGCCGCTGCTGGCCGCCCGCGTGATCGGCCAAGCGCACGCACTGGATGCCGTCGCGCAGCGCGTGCGCACCGCCACCGCCAATCTGGAAGACCCGAACAAGCCGCGTGGCGTGTTCCTCTTCGCTGGGCCGTCGGGTGTGGGCAAGACTGAAACGGCATTGGCGCTGGCCGACATCCTCTACGGTGGCGAGCGCAAGCTCATCACCATCAACATGAGCGAGTACCAGGAGGCGCACAGCGTGTCGGGTCTCAAGGGCTCGCCGCCGGGCTACGTCGGTTACGGCGAGGGCGGCGTGCTGACGGAAGCCGTACGCCGCAACCCGTACAGCGTCGTGCTGCTGGATGAAGTCGAGAAGGCCCACCCCGATGTGCTGGAGATGTTCTTCCAGGTGTTCGACAAGGGCGAGATGGACGACGCCGAAGGCCGCCCGATCGACTTCCGCAACACCATCATCATCCTGACGTCCAACGTCGGGTCGTCGAACATCATGCAGGCGTGCCTGAACAAGGCGGCCGAAGAACTGCCAGACGCCGATGCCCTGGCCGAACAGCTGCGCCCAACGCTCTACAAGGCGTTCAAGCCGGCGTTCCTCGGCCGCATGAAGGTGGTGCCGTACTACCCGATTTCCGACGACGTGCTGGCCGAGATCATCACGCTCAAGCTGGGCCGCATCCGTGACCGCGTGGCCGTCAACCACAAGGCCACCTTCCAGTGGGACAACGCGCTGGTGGAATCCGTGCTCGCACGCTGCACCGAGGTGGATGCCGGCGCCCGCGCGGTCGACCACATCCTCAACGGCACGCTGTTGCCAGAGATTGCCGAATCGGTGCTCACGCGCATGGCCGAGGGCGGCAGCGTTGAGAAGATCAAGGTGGGCGTCGGCAAGAGCGGCGAGTTCAAGTACCGCATTCAATAAGCGAGCACACCATGGTCTCTCCGACCGAGCTGGCAAACCTGCTGCGCGCGGCCTTCACCCAGGCCAACCGCCTGCTGCGGCTGGAAACGCCGCTGGGGCCGAACGCGCTGCTGCCCGAACAACTGGACGCCGCCGAGCACACGGACGCAGGTGGCTTCCGCCTGGAACTGACGGCGCTGTCCGACAACGCCGACATCGATTCCACCAAGCTGCTCGGCCAGCCTGTGCGGCTCGACCTGCTCACGCAGCAAAGCCGCAGCACGCTGCGCCCGTTCCACGGCCACGTCACGCGCTTTGAGCAGCTTGGCGCCAATGGCGGCCTGGTGCGCTATCGGCTGGTGATCGAGCCGTGGCTCGCCTTCCTGCGCTACCGCCGCGACAGCTTCCTGTTCCAGGACATGTCGATCATCGAGGTGATCGACAGCCTCTTTGGCGACTACCAGGGACAAGGGCGGCTGGTGCCCGCATGGCGCTGGGCGCTGCGCGACAGCTCGGTCTACACGCGCCGCAGCGTCATCACGCAATACGAAGAGAGCGACTTCGATTTCGTCACGCGCCTGCTGGCCGAAGAGGGGTTGTTCTACTTCTTCGAGCACGAAGCCAAGGATGGCGATGCGCTGGGCGTGCACCGCATGGTCATCGCCGATGCCAATGACGTGTTCACCGATAACGCGCAATCCAGCATCCGCTTTGGTCGTGCGGACACTACCGCCACCGAAGACGTGATCGACCGCTGGCAGGGCACGCGCCGCTGGCAGACCAACGCCGTGTCGATAGCAAGCTGGGACTACCGCGCCAATGCCAAGCGCACGGCGCAGCTTGGGGGCCAGCAGCAGGGCAGCGACGGCCCGCAACTGACGCTGCAGGACACCGACTATCCCGGCCAATACTGGTTTGAAGACAACAACCAGGCACAGCGTGTCGCACGGCTGATGATGGAAGCGCTGGAACTGCGCGACAAGCAGTTCGATGGCGAAGGCAGCGTGCGTACGCTGGCGACCGGCACGCGCTTCAAGCTGACCGACCACTTTGATCACGATGAGGGCGACCAGCGCTTTGCCGTGCTGGCCGTGACGCACCAGGCACGCAATAACTTCAACGACCGCTTCGGGCAGGTGCTGACCGAAACGCTCGGGGCATTGAAGGATGGCGATGTGCTTGGCGCCGGCAGCAACAAGGGCGCTGGCGAAGACGCCACGTTCTACCGCAACCACTTCACCGTGGTGCGCGACAGTGTGCCCGTACGCCCCCAGCAGAGCGACGAGCAAGGGCGCGCACTGCACCCGCGCCCGACCGTCAACGGCAGCCAGACCGCACTCGTGATTGGCGCCGATGGCCCGGTGCATACGGACCGCGACCACCGCATCAAGGTGCAATTCCACTGGCAGCGCGGTGCGCGCTCGGCTAGCCGTCAGTCGCACCCGGCTGGCGATGACAACGCACGCGCCAGCGCAGGCCTAGGTGCCTGGGTGCGCGTGGCCGCGCCCGTTGCTGGCCCCAACTGGGGCGGTGTGGCGCTGCCACGTGTGGGCCAGGAAGTGCTGGTGGAATTCCTGCAAGGCGACATCGACCGCCCCGTGGTAGTGGGCGCCGCCTACAACGGCACTGGCCAGACCGACGCACAGTACAACCAGAACCAGGCCGGAGCGGCCGGCGCTACCGGCAACGCGCCCGCCTGGTTTGCCGGCGACAGCAAGAGCCAGGGCGCCTACGCTCACAACGCGGTGCTCTCCGGCATCAAGACGCAGGCGCTGGCAGGCAGTCAGGCGGGCACGTCGGGCTACAACCAGCTTGTGTTTGACGACACGGCAGGCCAGGGCCGCACGCAACTCAGCACCACGCAGGCCGCCACCGGCCTCGTGCTGGGCCACCACAAGGAACAGATCGACAGTGCCCGTCAGGCTGATCTCGGCCACGGCGCCGCGCTTGCCACCGACGACAGTGGCAGCGTGCGCGCAGGTGCCGGTCTTCTGCTCACCGCGCACAGCGCTGGTACAAGCGCAGCACTGCAAGACAGCGAAGCTGCTGCCAGCCAGATCGAAGCGACAAGCGATCTGGCGGAATCCCTGGCCGAGGCTGCGCAGAAGCAGAAGGCCGGCATGGCCGACGAGCCTGCTGCCAAGGAGCTGCCTGCGCTCAAGCAGTTGCGCCACACCACGGAAGTCCTGCGTCACGCAGAGAGCGGGCGGGAAGGCGCTCAAGCCGTTGCCTATAGCGAGCCGCATCTGCAAATCTCCGCGCCCAAGGGCATCGTCACCACCACGCCCGTCGACGCCGTGATTGTTGCTGGCACGCAGGTGATGCTTGCCGCCAAGCAGGATGCGAATGTGGCTGTGGGGGGCAACCTGTCTGTTGCCGTGGCCGAAGGGCTGAGCCTGTATGCGCATGGCAAGTCGCTCGGGCAGGCAGGGGATGCCACACCGGGTATCGCCATGCATGCCGCCAGCGGCAAGGTGGGTTTGAGCAGCCTCAAGGGTGAAAGCCACCTGGTGGCAGAGAAGGCCGTGACCGTGGCGTCCACGCAGGCCAGCGTGACGGCAGAGGCCAAGCAGTATGTGCTGGTCAATGCGGGTGGTGCGCAGATCAAGGTGACCAACGGAACGATTGAGCTGCATGCGCCGGGGATGGTGACGTTTAAAGGGGCCCGACACGCGTTTGTGGGGCCCGGCGGTAGCCCTACGATCCCCCCTCATATGCCGTACTCCACTGTTGTTCCTGCCGAACGGTTTGCGATTCGTGTGCAGCAGCAGTATGGGCGAGGTTCGTTGGAGGGGAAACCGTATCGCCTTGAGCTGGGTGGGCAGACGTTTGAGGGGGTGATTTCAAACGGAATCATTGATCACCCCGCTCCGCCGGGTGTGAGAAAAGGGAAGTTGACGGTGTATGCCTTTGGAAAAGATCGGCAACCATGGGTATGGGATCTTGACCTCAAGAAGCAAAGCTCGACTAACCAGCACAAGGGGATCCAGTCGCGTCTGAAGAATCTTGGGTTCTATGACGGAAAGATCGATGGAGACTTCGGGCGAAAGAGCCAGGCTGCTTTGCGGCGCTTTCATGAGTCTCAAGACCAAGCCGCCACGTCAGAACTGGTTGCGCAGGGCTTGACGAAGCTCAACCATCGTCACGACATATAAGAAAAGGGGATTCTGGGATGGCTTATGGGAACCACGATCTGAGGCGTGGCGATCATGATGGCAATACTGCGAACAACACCCCCCCAAAGTGGGGCGGCGTTGAGGATCCACCTGCATCGCCAGCTTCCGCTGAGACTCCTTCGCAAGGGGGGGGATCGGTTGCCGTGCTTGGGCACGTAGAACAACTGCAGCGCGATCTGCGGGAGCTTGGATTTGTGCTGGTGGGGACGCCTGATGGTTCGTTTGGACGAGGGACGGAATGGGCTGTCCGCGAGTTTCAGATCTATGCGAGCATGGCACGCGTGGCGCAGCTCAATCGTTCCCGTCTGCACCAAATGACGAATGACCCTCAGACGGGGGAGGCAGCGCACGAAGTCGCTGCGCTAGGGACTGCACCCAACACCGATCCACCTGAATCTTTCTATGTAGCCTCGCTCGAGCAAGCCACCAATACAGCGCGGTATACCGGCCCAATTAGCGGACTGGTGAACGAGCGAACCAGACAGGCGATCGCTCACTGGATTGGGAACGGCTACAGATGTCCCGTTGTCATCGAGGCGTGGAATATCGCGCATGGGCAGCGAACAACCACTGCCGCCAATGGTGTGAATATCTGGCGTTATAACGAGCTTCCCAATTCTGCGCCTCGCATGTTCTATCGGGATTTCAGCGGGTATTACCCATATCCAGGAACGCGGGACGCTAGCCAATACCAGGTACTGGGGACTTACAGCAGTTATTCCACATATGGTGGCCCAGCGAGCCTTGTGCCAAAGCATACATGGCGTGAAGAGGCCGAAATGACACCCGAGTCTCTGATTGACGCTGCAACGACCGTCGCAACGTTGCAGTCGAACTTGACTGGGGCGACCGCCTCGACCTATCGCGCCGTTCGCGCAGCTGCAGAGCAGGAGTGCATGGGTGCGTTCGATTCCGTCAACGCTTACGACGATGCACTGGTGTCGCTAGGCCCATGTCACTGGACGATGGGCATCATGCCAGACGGGGGATATAAGAACGGTGAGCTCCCCGGTTTTCTTGCTTACGTGCTATCCAAGAGCCGTGACGATTACCTGACAGCCTACGGAAACTTTGGGCTGTACCCCTCGGACACGTGGGTCGGCAGCAATGAAGGCGCACTCTGGAATGCGGGGCAGCGAAAGTACGCGGGTTGGATTCGATCTCATGATGACAACGTAGACCCGCTTCAAGCACCTGACAACGTTGCGCAACTACCGCTTGTTGATCGGGACCCCGCAGAGGCGAACTACTACAAGAACTGGCATTGGTTCTTCAGGTGGGTCATGGCGGGACGAACAATACAGACCGTTCGCCACTCGATGTGGGATATGGTAAGACTCCGTCTTCGTGACGTGCTGGGTATTTCGGTGACAGTGACTTCTGGTTCTGTCACGGTGAATGGAACGCTAGGAACGATTTTCACTTCCGAGAAGGCTGCGGCAATCCTGTTGAGATGGCACATTTTTCGTCCAGCGCATGTGAGTGGGGAGCGCGTGCGAAATTCGATCGTGGCGGCAATCCAAGCGAATCCCACGCTAAGCTGGAGTCTTGCCCCTGCGCAGTGGACGAACGCGCACGAGTCTGCTCTTACAGCGCGACTCCTCACAGATGCAGCCCAAGTCAACGCTACACAAACAGCTTTGGCAAACTGGCCCAACTATGCTGGGCGCGCAGACCGAAACTACGTTGTGGGAACTGAACTCGGCTCCTTATCGGAGGCGCGTGGTTCGTTTGTTTTAGATGCCACTGGACTATGACAATGAGACTTTGTACAACTGGCATAGCGTTTCTTCTTCTGGGGTGTGCGCCAAGTGCGCAATCCGATGGTGGTGCGTCTGGATCGCAGGTGAGCCGAGCTAGCATTTGTGCCGCGCCGACTCCAGAAGCCCGAGTGAAGATCGAGATAAATGCGGAGAGGATGGCGAGTATTTGCCGCGCAGATGGAAAAGGTGACTGTTTATATACCTTTTCCAATGGCAAGACCTTCGTCTATGGTCAACCTGATTTCGATGGCGACGGCAGACCCGACTATCTCATCAAAGATTTTTCTGGTGCATATGGTATGCATGATGTAGTGCACTTCATGGGCTATGCCAACTGCTCCGACGGCACATACGTGAAGGTATTGGATGATTTCCTGTCAGACGTGCGAGTTAAGGACAAGGGGAAAGCGAAGGGATGGCTAGATCTCGAAGTTAGTCGTTCATGTTTTGACGATAAAGTCGGGGATGTCATTAGTCGTAGGTACGTTCTTAGCTTTGACAGCAAGAAATCAGCTTATGGCGCCCCCAATGCGGACCCGCGATTGGCGAAGTATTGCAGCGCGTTCGAACTTGCGCTGCCTCCTCGCTCAGAGGGAAATTGACTTCGCATTCACCACGAGAAGAGCTAAACCAACGGTGTTTTTGACGGACGTTATCGCAGCAACAGGTGGTCTAGCTTTGAACGTTGTTGATTCGTTGCGGTGAGTCGCCAAGACGCTGACTTCATTCTGAAAACCGCGTGACCCCTTTTTCTTCAATACGTCCCGCTTCGCATGCCCATTGCCGCCACGCCGATTCTTGACGGCCTGCTCTCAGACACACTCATCCAACAAGCGCAATTCGATCTTGCCCGCCAGCGGCTCGATGCCTTGCCCGGCGAACTCGAGCCCTACCCCAATGCAGGTGAGGCCCTGATCTGGCTGCATATGGAGGACATCCTGTCCGACGAGGATCTGGAGGAAATCGAATCCTTGTCGGTCTCGCAGGCCGGTTTCGCAGGCAATGCCGCGCGCGTTGAGGCAGTTCAGCAACTGCATGCAGCAGTGCAGCGCGAAGCCGAGGCATACAGCAAGGAGCTGCTGAAGCAATCGGACAAGGCCATGCTGGATGCTCTGTTTCCAGGGCCGCGATGGCTTTGGCTGTGTGGTGGCGCAGCCTTTGCCGTTGCCGCAGCATGGTACGTATTTGCACCGGACGCAACGCCAGGGTGCGATAACCCTCGTGTGCAGCAAGCGTTTCGCAGCGCTGCGTTCATGCAGAGCACGAGGGATGCCTTTCGATCGGCAGAGTCCGCGTCAGTGAACTACTTGTCGGCGCAGTTTTCAGACGTCAAGGAAGTGGGCTACGTCAAGGAAGAGCGCTCACGTGGCTGCACAGCCACCGTCAAGATTGGTGATCTGGCGGTCCCCATGGGCTACAGCATCAGTCCCACGGGCAAGAACGGCGAGATGTTGGTGAAGGGTGAAGACCCGCGCGTTCTGCGTGCCCGGTATCGGCAGATTGACGAAAAGCTAGGCCAGCCGGCCGGCGCCTCTCGCCTGCGCACGGCCTTCACAAACGGCGTGGACGACTTCACTAAACAGACTCGACCACTCCAGCAGGATGCGTTTGATGCGGCGCGCAAGCGCAAGCGCGAGATGCGTGGGGAGCCCCCCGAAACCGACACGCGCACCGTGCGCAATGTGCAGCCCCTGAACAACTGCACGGCACTTGGCAATGGCAAGTGGTCTTGCCGGGTACAGGCCGAGTATCGCGATATCGTTCTGTCCGCACTGGGCCAATCCGAATGGCAGGTCATGGAAGGCGACTTTGACTTTGTTCAGGATGGCGAGACTTGGCGCGTGAGTGATGGCTTTGCTCACCAGTACGTGAATGCAACCGTGCGCGCCCGAGTGGCGCTCCTCAAGGGCGATGAAGTGGCGGAACGTCTGGAGGAAATCCAGAACGCGAAGTACAAGCAAGCACAGCCTGCTGCACGGCAGGAAGAAAGCAATCCGGTTTCGGAACCCAACCACTGATTGGTTGCATGATTTCTGGATTCTTGTAGGCAACAAGGCGTTTCAGCTACGCCTGCATTGTTGCTTACGTCTGCTTGGCCCACATAGCGTCAACGTCCGCAAACGGATGCCAAAGCGTCGCCGCAAGACGGGGCCTTGGCGGCGGCATACCGTTTAGTGTGCAGGTGACGACTCCATCCGAGCACACCCATATCCCGATGAAAAAGAATGTCTGACGCGCCAGAGAATCCACCCGGTGAAATCGCCATCGTCGGCGCGGTGATCATCTTGTTGATCGTCCCCCTAGCGCTCTTCCTGATCGTCTTTGGCTATGCCGACCCCTATCCACTGAGCGGCGTGCAAAGCGCGCGATGGTGGTGGCTGCGGTACCCGCTGGTCATCGCTGGGTTCATTGTGTGCCTGATCCCGCAGGCCATCATCGCAAGCCGGATTGACGATACTGACTTTGCAAAGGAGTTTGAGAAGGTGACGGACGGAATGAACGCTGTGCTGTTTGCCACCGCGATTGCCGTCGTTACGTTCGGCGGCAGCACCCTGATGAATCTGTACAACGCCTCATACGGCGAGGGGTCGATAGTGAAGGCAAGGCGCTTGAGCACGTCCGTTTCTCCGAAAGGTAATCGAAGCATTGGCCGCACCGAGGTTGAATACGAGTTTCTGGAGGGGCCGCTAAAAGGAGAGACCCTTCGGTTCAGTTGGAGTGGTACGAGCGAACACGGCGCCCGTGCCGACGATGGCAAGATTGCCCTGATCTCGATGAAAAGAAGTTGGATGGGGATGTCGTTATTAGGCGTGTACGATCAGTAACTCTGCGCATCAGGGCGTGGGCGCCGGACGCGGTTCAGCCCGTTGCTGGCCGCATGTCGGTAGATTCTGGGTGCCGCAATCTTCATATGAAGATTTAGAAACAATCCCCCTAAACCGACCCGCCCTGAGTAGCATCAGCACCGTTGAATCCAATCGCAGCCAAGCGAGGATTGCCCTATTTTCAAACGCACCAACATGGCCCCACTGCTTCGCGTTGCCGTTGCCCCGATCTTCGCTGCGCTGGTCGCCAGCCCCGCACTGGCCGGCGAGGACGCGCCACTTCAGGTGTCGTACCGGCAAGTCCTCACCGAGTATTTCAAGGACGCCCCCAGCGCTGCCAAGAAGTACGACGGCCATCGCCTTGAGTTCAAGGGGCAGGTGTACCCGCTGTCCGACGACAGCCTGAACACGCTGGCTGTTACTGAAGACCTCAAGGTTGGCGCCCCGTTTCAGGATGACCAGCGCGACGCGCTGAAGGCTGCATTTCCTGACAACAAAATCTCGGCGTACAAGCTCAGCAAGGACATCACACTCGATTGCCTGAACCGGCAGTTCGTTGGCCTGACGCTGGCGCTGGCTGATTGTCGACTCATCAAACCTTGAGGACTCGTCGACCTAAGTCAATGCAGGTCTCTGCAAAGCGTACTGCAGGGGACAATCGGCATCAATCAATCCAGCGAGTCAAATGGGTTGCGAACCGACTCCGCCATTCTTCATGACTTCTACTGCATATCGATAGAGAGCGCACCGCTGATGTCAGAAGCATCTACAACAGCGTCTACCGAAACCTCGGGTGAAGAGCCAGGGGAAAGCGGTGCCGGCACAATGGTCGGTCTCCTTTTCGGCGCCATCTTCACGATTTTTCTGTCGCTTTTTCTCTACGAGCTCAACCCCTATCCGCATTGGGCGGGGGATCAGAGTTGGCTATGGTGGCTGGTGCGCTGGCCGCTCGTTTTTGTCGTGTCGTTCATCTTGTTGATACTGATGACGATGGGCGCCTCAATGCTCATACCGGCAAGCGAGCGCGCTGGCCCGGTTGATCTCTCGGGCGCTGGCAGCGCAATGTTCTTTTGCCTGTTGATCGTGGTCGGGGCCAATGGCGAGAGCCTGATGAACGTATATAACGCCGCCTTTGCTAAACCGCTGCTCGTGCTTGCCAGATGCGATGACACCCGATCGTCGCCCGGGTCGGGGTATCGCAGCACGAGGTCGACCAGCCATGTCAAATTCCAGTTGTTGGACGGTCCTGATGCCGGGGACTTCCTTTCGACGGGCGGGAGTAGCCCATCCACTACCGGAGAGGCGGTTTCGGTCGCACGGGGCAATCGCTATGTGTTGGAGATAAGACGCAGCTGGATGGGCGTGTCGATCGTGGAGGTGCGGTACCCAGACGACAAGCCACCGCTCGATCGTTGAACAAAGCAAAGAGACATGCCCGGGGACGCTCTTCAGAGGCGATACCGGGAAGGCATATCAATCTTCTCGTCTAGTTACATCATGGCAACTCTTCCGTTTGAACAACTGCTGGCCCCGCTGCCTGGCGCGCAACCCTGCGGCGAAGACATGCTCTTCTCCGCCGAATTCGACAGCATTCAAGAGGCACGCCGCTTCGACGATCCGTCGCTCGACCAAGGCGAGTGGGTGACCGAGATCAAGGAGGCCGACTGGCGCGCCGTGATTACCGAGGGCACGTCGCTGTTGCAGAACCGCACGAAGGATCTGCGCCTGCTCGCGTGGCTGACCGAAGCGCTGTCGAAAGAGCGCGGTTTTGCGGGCCTGCGCGAGGGCTATGAGTTGATCTCGGGCCTGTGCGAACAGTATTGGGAACACATCTATCCGCTGCCCGAGGCGGACGACCCCGAGGCGCGTACAGGCAGCATGGCATGGCTGGCTGCACGTTCGAGCCAGTTGATCCGCGAAGTGCCGCTGGTGGATGCGTCCAAGGGCGGCTACAACCTCGTCGACTGGGAAGTCGCGAGCAGCTTGGTCGAGGCGATCCGCCGCGATCCGGATCAGGCCGATGAGCTCGCGCGCGGCAAGGTTACGCAGGAGCAGTTTGAGGCTGCACGGCGGTCCACATCACCGGCGTTCTACAAGACGCTGCATGACGATGTGGTGGGTTGCGGGGCCGCGTTGCTGCGGTTGCAATCCGTGCTCGATGGGCGCGCAGGTGACCATGCTCCGAGCTTCCGTGCGGCCCGCGAGACGCTGCAGACGGTGCGTGCGTTGATCGAGCGTTTCGGTGGCAAGCCCCCTGAGCCCAAGCCGGTTGCGGTGGAAGCCAAGGCAGCCCAGCAAGCTGCCGGGCAGGCCGCAACGGAAGCGGTTGTCGCAACTGTAGTGGGGCCGATCCGCTCGCGCGCGCAAGCACTGGATCAATTGCGTGAAGTGGCGGAGTTCTTCCGTCAGACCGAGCCGCACAGCCCGGTGGCCTATCTGGCCGCACGCGCCGCCAAGTGGGGCGACATGCCGCTGCATGCCTGGCTGCGCACGGTGGTCAAGGATGATGCGACGTTGTCGCAGATTGAAGAGCTGCTGGGTTTGGGTGATCCGTCGCCGGATAGCGCAGGCTGATCTTCTATATGGGCCCCAACCAGGCACGGTGCCTGGCGTGGGGTCTATGCAGATGCAAACCTCGTCAACTGCTCGAACAACCGCCGCAACCACTCGATCCGCAACTGCTGGAGCTGCAGCTACTTGAGCTACCACTGCTTGAGCTGCAATTGCTCGACGTGTCGCTCCCAGAGCCTCCGGAGCTGACTGGCATTCCCGGTCCGCCCATCATCGATCGGTATCCGGCCCAGGCTGTGCCGGTCAGCACGCTGGTACCACCCAACGCCGTCATCCACAGCAGGTCGGTCTTCGACCAACGGGCATCGGACGCCTGCTGGCCACGCTGACGGTAAGCATCGAGCGCGGCGTCCGCTGTCGCGGTCGGTCCGGCGCTACCAACGCCGACCAGTCGTGCGGTCAACCACCAGTACGCGAATCCGAACGACGCTATTTCGATCAACAGCCACATCACCGGACGATCTCGGATCAGGCCGACAAATACCTTCGTCACGCCGAGCCCGAGTACCAGCAGCGCAATCGCCCACGCAGCCAACGTCGTTGCGCGCATGGAGCCGGACGTCCACATCCATCCCTGACCTTGCAGCCGCGCTGTCATATCGGAGGCTTCGTTGACGAGTCGATCTCGGAAGCTCGGCCATGGCGAGCGGTGCTGCTTTTGCTGGTTTAGCCACACCCATGCGTTCACGTGGCGCTCGGGCGTGTGCTCCGCGTTTGCGACCACGTAGGTCTTGCGGTCGCGGCTTTTCTTCGCTGGGTAGGCAATGCGGATCGCGCCTGCGTCGAGCATCGCGAGTGTTGCGACCTGCGCCATTCGCGAAGCGTCGCCTGCAATGAGTGCAGCCTCGTCGGGCGTAAGCGTATGCGGCGTGCTGCCGTGCGCCACTCCCCGCGGGCGACGCTTGTACGTGAACTGGTGCAGGCCCCGGATCGACAGACAAGCCATCACGCACACGCCCAGGTAGAACGCGAGAAAGAGCGGCCCCGGATAGTTCAGCACGCCGGCATCCGGCGCAGCATGCGTAGTGATGGCGATGAGGGTGACGCCGATCGTGAGCCACGCAAGCGGCTTGATCCGGCGAGCGGTCGAAACACGCGGCGGCGGGGCAATGCTGCGCGGACGCCATGCGGGACCATCCGCCTCTTGCGTGCCATTGTCCGGCACTTGCTCAGCCATGCCTTCCGGCGTCGGCCAGACATCGGGGGGCGGTTCGACGCCGAACGCACTCCGGTAGCTGTCGAGCGTTTGCTGGTAGTGGCGCGCGTAGGTGTCCTCTTCACCCGGCGCGCCGATGCCCGGCGCATGGTGGAGCGGAGCGCGCAGTACTTCCGCGCAGAACACCGTCCAATAGTCTTTTGAATACTGCAGGTGAAGATGCCATGCGGCATCGATCGCCTCAGACGGCGTGACCGGGTGCCCGGCATACACCGCCAGATAGGCAAAGCGCTTGTACTCCTCGATGACGGTCAGGGTAAACAGAGACGACCATCCCTCGGCTTCTGCCAAGCGGCGGCTGAAAGGCATCGGGGCGTCAGGCGCATCGAGCGAATACTGGCTCAGTCGAAGCAGGCAAGCGTCGCGATCCGCGTTGGTCGGAGCGGCGTGAGGCACAGACGCGGAATCGGATTCCGGAAAGGCGGAGGAAGGGGCCGGTGTCATAGGTAGCGGATCAAGCTAGTGGATGCCTGCGTTGTGCAGCATCGCACCGTACCCCTTGTACAAACTGACGTCAGGCAACAATTGCGTCACTGGCTCGCCCGAAACTCAATCCGCCGATTACGCGACCGCCCTTCATCGGTATTGTTGGCCGCCACGGGTTGATCCGGCCCCACACCAATCGCCGTAAGCGTGCCTTGCTCGGCACCCTTGGCAATCAGGTAGTTCTTCACCGTTTCCGCACGCGCCTGGCTCAGGTTGAGGTTCATCGCGCGGCTGCCCGAGTTGTCGGTGTGGCCGACGATCTCGATCTTGCGGCCGTTCAGGCGTGGCAGCACGGTGTACATCTCATCCAGAATCGCACGGCCCTTGGGCGTGAGCGTGGCGCTACCCGTTTCAAACTCGATGATGCGGTTGGCCAGCGTCTTGTCCAGCAGGCCCTGCTCGGACACCGCCGCCACGCGCAGGCCGTTCTTGATCGTGTAGCTCTGGCCCAGCGTGGTGGCCATGTCGCTGGTGATCTGCTGACGTTGCGCTTCGTTGCCCACATCACCGTGCAATGAAACCTGCGTGCCGTCGACGTTGAGCTGGCCGCGGTTGACCTGCTTGATGGCCGGCGACAGGATCTTCTGCACGTTGGCCGACCAGTTGGGCGGCGACACCACATTGCCCACCTCGATCTGGTCCACCACGTTGGTGCTGCCGTACAGCTCACGCAGTTTTGCCAGCACGCTGGCCTTGGTGGCTTCGTCGGGCACCGTACCGCCGGCTACGACCTGACCCGGGGTAGGCGTGGCCGCCGTTACCGTTGCAGCAGCCGGCGGCTGGTCGCCAGGGGCAGCGAAGGCGAGGCCGGGCAGAGCAGCGAGGTACACCATCAGGATCGTTGCTGGCCGGAAGCCGCGCTTGATTGCATCCAGACCCATGTTCATTCTCCGATGAAGACTTCGCGGAAGGTGTCGACCGCCACGCGCAGCGAGAGCTGCGGTTGATCCAGGTAACTCACGAATTTGGCCAAGCCGTACTCTCCGCTCACGTGCTGGTCGACCCATTCCGGATCGTCGATGTTGATGTTCTGCTCGGCGTACGCCAGCGGCGACATCACGCTGTGCAGCGTGCGCGACGATGCACCGTTGAAGCCGATGACCAAACGCTCAGCGCCGTTGATCTCGCCCAGGAACAGCGAGAGCTCGAAGTCCGCACGCTGCAGGAAGCGCGACACCAGTTCCAGCCAAAAGCTCGCCACCAAGCTGCGGTACAGCGGGTCGGCCGGCAGGGGCAGCGTGAGCCCTTTCTCCAAGCGCGACGAGCCATTGGCCATGACCGGCTGCAGCAGCGTGCCGAGTGCGAGGAGCGTGCGGCGCAGGCGGATGTTGTGGCCCTCCGCGCGCAGCATCTGCTCGAGCCCCGAGACGGTCTGGAAGTCGATGAAATCCGAGAAGCTGGCGTCGTAGGCCTGCGTGCCGTTGTCGGTTTCTACGCTGTGCTGTCCTTCGGCCAGCAGGCGCAGGCCCTCGGTGGCATCCGAGGCTTGGCCGAGCGAGATCATCTGCTGACCGGCACGCGTCCACAGGCGGGCCAGTGCGATCGGGCTGCGCGCGATGAAGCTGATCGGGCGATCGACCTCCATTGCCGCCGCCGTCAGAAACGGAAAGCGGCGCGAAGACAGGTCGCTGCTGGCCATCAGCGTGCCTGCAATCGCCAGCCGGCTCTGCGAGCCCAGGAAGGCGAATTGCACCGGCTTCCAGGTGTCGTACGTGGTCTTCCAGTCCGGTGCTTCGGCCAGCAGTTCCATGCCTTGCGCCAACCAGCGGTCGAGCGTGTCGAGCAACTGGACGTTGTTGGCGCTTTTGACGAAATCGCCACGCGATGGAAGCTTGCCGAAGTACGAAAGCTGCAACTGCGTCAGGCTCATTGTGCCGTCCCCCCTTGCTCTTCCGTGACAGCGGACCGGGTTGCGGCCTGCGTCTGAGCAGGGGCCGGCGTGCGGCCCGCCGGTGGCGAGCCAGCCGGGGCGGGTGGGGTGGAGGTGTTCAGCGGTGCGTTCATGTCGGCAATCGACGTCGGCAGGCGCAGGCCGCGCAGGCCCTGGCCCTGCGGCGAGTCGGAAGCCGTCGTGCCGCCGGTCTGCGGGCTGCTGATGATGCGCAGGCTGATGGCAACCGTCAGGCCGTCCTTTGTCCAAGACAGATCAAAGGCGCCGTCCGGGCGACGCTTGCGCTGCGCGGTGGCAATCAGGCGTTCCAGGCCGAAGCGGCCCGGCTCGTTGAGCAGCTCCACCGTGCGGCCGTCAAACGTGGTGGCCGTCACCTTCGCCCCCGGCGTGCCCTGCGGGTTCGGCCACACGAAGTTGGCCCACTGCGGCGGCGTGTTGCGATAGCGCAGTTGCTGGCCGTCGATTTCGATCGTGTATTCGGTTGCACCTTGCGACGGCACCGGCAGGATCTGGAACACCGTCTGCGGGGCGGCAGCGGCTGCACCGCCGGCACCGCCACCCGCTGCACCGCCCGTGAGCGGCGCGATCCAGCGCGTAAAGCCGGTCGTGAACTCGGGCACGAACGACAGGCCCAGATCCCCCCAGGTGCGGGCGGCAAGCATGTCGCCACGGCGCACCGACAGCGGACCGATGGTCGTGCTGGCGAACTTGGCAATCGAACCGTCCGGGCCGAACACCTGGCCGATTTCGGCTGCGCTGGCTTCGATCTTGGCGTTGGCCGAGAACGGGTACTTGTCAGCCAGCGTGGTGGCAAACGTCTGGTAGACCTGCGCGTTCCACACCTTGTTGATTTCTGCCGTGGCCGGGCGGATCACCACCGCATACGACTGCAGCAGCGGACGCACCAGCAGCGGGCGCAGCGTGGCGCGCTCGCTGTCGGTCATGCCGGTCAGCATCTGTTCATCCACGTACTTGAGCGTGTCGGCCAGTTCCGAGCCGCTGCCATCCAGCGTCTGCTGCATGAGCTGGCGCGCGCCCGGGCCCGGATCGCCCTGGTTCTTGATGAGGTTGAAGCGCGTGCGCACCTTGGACAGCGAATCCATGTAGCCACGCAGCAGCGACTTGTCGTCACGCACCATCACCACGCGGGCCAGGCCGGAGAACTCCTTGCCCACCGGACCCATCGGGATCGAGCCGGCATCGGCGATGTTGCCCGTATCGACATTGATGTTCACCTGCGACGGCGTCTGGCGTGCAAAGAGCTGCTTGAACCAGCCCAGCACACCGGTCTTGGCCTGCTTCAGGCCCGCGTTGAGCATCGACGGGTTGTCCCACGAGGTCTGGTCGTAGGCGGTGTCGAGCACCTTGCGGATCGGCGAGTTGGTCGGGTCACCCAGCAGGTTCATGCCGGTGACGGCCTGGTCGAAGCCGGTGAAGTCCTGGATGGCCACGCCTTGCATGAAGCGTTGCCACTCGCGGGCGTACTCGGTCTTGTACATCGTGACCAGCGCCTTCTGGATCTGCTCGGGGCTGCCTTCCAGCGTCAGGTCATCCCGCGCGGCCACGTTGAGCACCCAGTCCTTGGTCTGCAGCTCCTTGTTGGCGGCTTCGCGGATGGCGGGTTGCACGTAGCCGAGCCAGGCTTCCTTGGTGAAGGTGCCGGGCACGGCGTAGCTGCCGGCCACCACGCCAGCGCCGGTCTCACCGACGATGCGGGCGACCGTCATCGGGGCGTAGCGCGTGGAGGCGCGGGCCTTGATCTCGGCATAGGCGCGCTCGCGAGCCGGCATGCCGCGCACCACGCGGCGCAGGTTTTCACGCGTCTGGTCGACCAACGAGAGGTTGCCTTCCAGCATCGGCCAGTTGTCGTCGTTGACGTGCGCCAGGAAGAACGACAGGTTGCGTTCCGCCGAGCGGATCATCTGCTCGCGCGGCATGTTGCCCCGGTTGTCTTCCAGCCAGCCGCGCCAGAAGCGCGTGACTTGGTCGGTCAGGTGCGCGACTTCCACGTGGCGCTTGTCCGACAGCATCAGGTAGGTCTTGAGCGCGTTGTAGCCGTCTTCCACGTTGGTGGGGGAGGCATCGGTGTAGCGCTTGGCACCGGTCGAGGCGGTGGCCTGGTTGTTGTTGACCGGCGTATTGGCGGCGGCACCCGAGGCGCCACCCACGGTGGCGGTTGCCGTGGTCACAGACGTGGTCATCACCGCGCCGGTTTCAGGCGGTCGCACCATTGGTGCGAGCTGGTCCGGGTGCGCGTTGACTTCGGCCAGGAAGGTTTCAATCGCGCCGCCCACCGGCTTGAGCATGACCTGGCGCAGGCCGTTGTAGTACTCATCCAGCAGCTTGTGCTGCAGCGTATCGCCCTGGTACAGGCCCAGCGACAACGCGAGCGGGTGGTCGTTGCGATAGCGATCAAGCTGCTCGATGCGGTCTTGCAGCATGTCGAGCGCTTCCAGGCGGGCCTGCAGGTCGACGCGGTTCTGCTGCATCTTCACGATCTTGTCGAGGTCGGCCTGCACGTTGGCAGTCAACGTGCGGTTGCCCATGTACGACCACGTCCAGCCGCCCAGCATCAGACCCAGCGCCAGTACCAGCCCAAAGAAGGTAGCGATGCGTAGGCGCGTCTTGGCGGGGCTCGCAAACTGGCGCACCGTCTGGCGGTCCGCAAAGATCACCTTGGAGAACAGGTCGCGCAGGAAGAAGCCGTTCTTCGAGAACACCTCGCGGTTGCGCGCGGCGCCATCGGTCGACAGCCCGAACCGGCGCGCAATGCGCTCGGCCGACACGCTATTGGTCGCGCCTTCCTGCAGCGCGCTGGTGAAGTAGAAGCCGCGGAAGACCGGTTTGTACTGGAACGGGTTCTCATCAAACAGCGTGACCAGGAACGAGCGCAGCGTCGGCTTGATCGACGCAAACTCCAGCGGGAAGCTCAGCAGCCCCGGTGAGAGCTTGTTCTTCTGGTGCAGAGCGATCTGCGCCACGCTGATCTCTTTCAGGCCGTCGCACAGCTCATCAAAGCGCTGGTCGAACATGGCCGCCACATCGGGCTTGGCATCCGGCTCGAAGGGCAGGGAAGAGCCCCACACGCGGTCGCGCTCCTGCTTCTCGCTGTCGCCAAAGAATTCGGTAAAGCCGGTGATCAGGTCGGCCTTGGTGAACATCACGTACACCGGGGCGAACACTTCCAGGCGCTCGGTCAGTTCCTGCACGCGCTGGCGCAGGTTCTTGGCCAGGTTGATGGCGAATTCGGGGCGGTTTTGCGTGAGCTCCGACACGCTCACCGTCACCACGATCCCGTTGATGGGGGCCTTCGGGCGATAGCGCTTGAGCAGATCCAGGAAGCCGAGCCATTCGCGGCGGTCTTCTTCGTGCACGGAGTAGCGGCCGGCGGTGTCGAGCAGGATGCCTTCGGTGGTGAAGAACCAGTCGCAGTTACGCGTGCCGCCAATGCCTTGAATGACCGCGCCGCCCTTGTCGGCAAACGGAAACTGCAGGCCCGAATTCAGCACCGCCGTGCTCTTGCCCGCCGCCGGGTTGCCGATCACGATGTACCACGGTAGCTCATACAGCGCGGCGTCTCCCGACATCTGGCCGAGCTTGGAGCGCTTGATGGTCTTGACGGCCTCTGCCAGACGCACACGCAGGGCTTCGACTTCCTCGCGCTTGTCGGGTGTGACGGCCTTGTCGGCTGTGGCCGCTTGCTCCAGCACGCCTTCCAGCTTCTTGCTGGCCTGACGCGCGCGCCAGCGCTTCCAGAGATAGGCCACCAGCCACAGCGTCAGCAGCACACCCAGCGCGATGCCGGCCCAGACCAGGCCAATCTCGAAGGTCTGCGCGATCAGCAGCAGAAAGATGGTCAGCACGATCACGCCGAGAACCGACAGCGTGCGTGAGTTGGTCAGGAAGTTCAGGAAGCGTTGCATGTTGCCTTCGGCTCGGGAACAGTTCGGGATTCAGGATTAGGTCAGGCTCGGCACCACCGCAATGGCGCCGCGCTGCTGGATGTCGTTGGCGGTGATGGCCAGCACGGGTTTGCCGCTTTGCTGGCTCAACTGGTGCGCCACCACCACTGGCAGCAGGGCACCCGCCGCACCGACGTAGCCGCACGGCGTGCCCAGGGGCAGCAGATCGGCGGCCACGTCCAGCTTGGGAAAGCGTTCAGAGAAGATGCGTGCGACCTCCACGGTGCGCACGGGGTGCATGCCGGTGTCGGTGACGACGCTGGCGACGAGTGGCTCTGCATCGGCAGCGGCAGCAAGCGCCTCCAGCACGTGACGTACCGCGCCGCCAAGGGCTTCCAGTTGCGGCTGGCCGCGATCGGGTGTGGGTGCTTCCAGGCGGGCCACGCTGGCGCGGGTGATCGTGATGCTGGCCGGCGGGGCGTCATCCCCCGTATCAGCTGCGGGCGGGTTGGCTTGCGCTGCTTGGGCCATAACGAGGGCCGGCGCGCAGAGTAATACGCCAGCGGCGGCTTCGCCCGGCACGCGGCCATATTGGCGGTTGGCCTCGAACAACTGCTTGTGCTGCGTCAGTTGCTCCACGGCGCTGGGGCCGATCAGCGAGTCGGCTACCACCAGCATGCGCAGCACGCGTTCGTCGCTTGTGCGGTTGACGGCCTGCGTGGCGCGATCGAGCAGCAGCAGGGCATCGGCATCGCCCTTGGCTGTGATCGGCTCAAGGGTGAGGTGATCGGCGGGCCAGATCATGCCAATGCGCTGGCGCAACCAAGCATCTGCGGTGGTCTGCTGTTGCGGGGTCCACTCGCGCGGCAGCAGGGCGGTGATGACGAGCCGCGTGGCATCGAGGCCAGTGGGTTCGGGATGCTGCGCGACGGCATGGGCCGCAAGTTCTTCGGCAACCTGCCCGGCAAGCGTTAACGCGCGCAACTGTTCGTCCAGCCAGTCCACGTGTGGGTGGCGTTCCGTCAGCTCGCTGCGTAGGTCTTCGATGTCGAGGCCATCCACTGGCGCCGCAAAGATCTGCTGACCAAAGCCCTGGACGTCGGTCAGACCCGGCTGAGCACTGGCCTGCACGGCATCGACCAACGATGCCGCATCGCTGCCACCGGGGGCGCGCAACGCACTGGCGAGCAGCACGGCACGCCAGTGGCGGGTCGCATCTTGCGGGTCGGCCGGTGTGCCATCGCTCTTGGCAGCAGCAGCGGGCGCTGCGGCCGAGAGTTCACGGCCCGCGGCAACGTTGGAGCGGATGCCGTCCAGCGCGCGCTTGATGACCCAGTAGCCAATCACCATGCCCAGCGGCAGCAGGAACAGGTAGGTGACGATGTCGGCGGTGCTCGGCATGCGATTGGTGGACTGCCACCACACGATGACGGCAATCCACACCACCACGAACGCTGCCAGCAGCGTCAATCCGGACCGGAAGAGTCGTGCAGCCATGTCGTTCTCAGATGCTGCCCGTGTTGCCCTGGCTGGACAGGAGCGTGGCGCCGCAGGCGGTCTTGTCGCCGTGGCGCGCAGCCTGCTTGCCGTCGATGATGACGTTCGGATCTCCGGTGACGATGACGGTGGTGCCGTGATGGCCCTGCTTGGGGCAGGTGACCTTGTCGCCCACACAGGCGATGCCCTTGCCGCCCGTGGACGTGTTGCCCGACGCGCTGATCACCACACCGCCGTGGTCCGTCTTGTCACCCAGCAGGATGAAGGGACGTGTCATTGCATGCTCCCCGTATGTGTTCGATTCATCGATTCATCATTGGACTGGCACGTCGGGACGCTTGCCGAGTACGCCCTTGCGGCGCAGCTCCACGTGGCCCAAGTCCATCATCTTCCAGCGGCCGCCCCACACGAGGCCGACCGACTCCGCCGTTTGCCCATACAACTCGTAGCCGCGCATCGCCCACGGATCCTTCTCGCTGATCACCAGCTTGCCGTCGCGGAAGAACGCGCTGTCTGCTGCCAGGCCGTACTGGTGGTAGCTCTGATACGCCCCAGCCTGCGTGACGTTGCTGCCCATCGCCGCCAGCTTGGCTTGCCGATCGGGGCTGCGGAAGCCTTCGAGCAGCGCCATCTCGTAACCGTGTTCGTCGCGCATGATCTTGTAGACGAGCAGCAGCCGCTGGCGGAAATCGGCGTCGAGCAGGTTCCAGTCGCGGCTCGCATCGCGGATGGCCGGGCGGATCAGCTCGACCTCGCGCGTGGTGAACACCTCGGGCGGCAGCGGTGGCGGCGGGATCAGCCGTTCACCGTTGAGCAGCGCAGAGATGTGCGGGTCCGGCTCGCGCACCTGGTCATCGTCAAACTCGAACGACTGCTGCTCGCGCAGCGCCAGCGCCACGATGGGGGGCACCGACAGCACGCCCAGCGCGCCCACCAGCAGCAGCTTGCGGCGCGCTACGAACCGCTTGAACGCAGACGCATTTGACGCTGCGCTGTCTACCGACCCGCGCAACGAGCCTGCCGAGCGCGCGCCGACCACGGCCGCACCAGCGCTCAGGCGCTGCCACTGTGCGCGCACGACCGCAGCGCAGCGTTGCCGAACCGACGGCAACAGCAGCACCGCAGCCACCACCACCATGGCGACGAAGTAGAGAGCGAGAACAGCGAAAACCATACCGACCTGCGGAGCGTAGGCGTCTACATCAATTCAGCCTGATTTATATCTGTATTCAGGGATTGAAAATATTATGAAACGATAAAGATTCAGCCGATTTTTGGTTCTGTTTTATTAACAAACGATAAAGAAAGCGTGTGCCTTTCCTAACCATTTGTCTTTCAGCTAGGCCAGACTTAGAATCAGCAGCCACAACCGGAATCGGCATGTTTTGTTGTACCTGATGCTCGGACGTTGTTTTTGATACGCATACGCTCGCCGCGCATTCTATTTCAATTCTTGACCCGTGATGAGTAATAACGGCGATTTGAAAAAAGAAGGGCCTCCGACGCTCTTCAATTCCCAGTCTGAAACTGATGAGGCTGGCCATACACGCATCCTCGCGAGCCTGGAAGGCAGGGTCGGGGCAGGTGGCAATCCGCCCAAGAGTTTGGGGCGTCGCTATGGCATCGCTGCGGTCATCGCCGTGCTGTTGGCGGGCGTCGGGGCGTGGATCGTGCTGAATCCGTCGGGCGATCAGAGTGCACCGCAAGTGGCGGAACACGCTGCGCCTGCCACACCAGCTGCCACACAGCAGGCCGCGGCCGAGCCTGCGCAGGCTACCGCGCCTGGAGCGCCAGCCAGTGAGAGTGCGGCAGCCCCCGCGGCCACGATCGTCAACGTGACCCCTAACGACGAGCACGCGCTCGACAAGCCGGGCAAGGATGAGCAAACCGCCAAGGCAACTGCCGATGCCCCTGCAAAGGATGCCCATACCTCGACCACGGTGCAGCAAGCCGTGACGGCCAAATCGGGTGATACGCCGCAAGCCAAGGTGGAAACCGCCAAGCTGGTTGCAAAATCCACCAATACACCGGTCAAGGTTGCGCAAGTTACAAAGGCAAAGCCGCAAGCCGCGACAAAAGCCAAGAACCGTAAAGGCGGATTGGCGCCAGATGATCCAGATGCCGATTTGCTGGCGGCATTGCTTGCGCCGCAAAACGCCAATCAACCGGCCAATCAACCCAGTTACAAGGGGAAATAGCCGCTCGGTGGATGTCCGGAAGGGCAATCGCCGGGCGATGTTTGTGTTGCCGGGCGTTAATCAGGCGGCTGGCGCAATGCGGGACAATGCGCCGCCCACACAATGCATGCGCGCCGGCTTCACGTCATCGTTCTCACGTGATGCGCCCGTCGTTGCAGTATCGGACAGCGAATGGACGTAACGACCCTTCTCCAGAACCTCTTTGCTCCGGCGCATCGTCTGTATGCCCTGGAAGGCGAAGGCCCGCTGGCCGACCTGGCGGTGGAAGCGTGGCTCGGCCGCGAGGCGCTCTCCGATTTGTTCGAGTGGCGCGTGGTGGCCGTCAGCGCCAACGCACGCATCGCGCTCAAATCCTTGCTTGGTCAACGCGTGACGCTGGTCACGACCTTGGCCAACGGCACGCAAACCAAACGTACTGGCCTCATCCGCCTGGCAGAGAAGCTTGGCGCAGACGGCAGCCTGACGCGCTATCGCCTGACCGTCGTGCCCTGGTTCTGGCTGGCGACGCAGCAGCGGCACAGCCAGGTGTTTCAGAACCGGCCGCTGGCGGACATCTTTGAACAGGTATTGAACCCGTACGCACCGTACGCGTCGTGGCGCTATGCCGCGGGCGCCGAGGCGCGCATGAGCGACTTCGGCACGCGCAGCCACATCGCGCAGTTTCGCGAGACCGACTACCACTTCGTCACGCGCCTGCTGGCGGAAGCCGGGCTTGGCTTTACCACGGTGGAAGACGAGCAGGCGCATGGTGGCCACACGCTGGTGATCTTTGCCGACAGCACGCAGTTGGCGGAAGACACGGAATCGGCTGCCGATGGTGGTATTCGTTACCACCGTGCGCACAGCCAGGAAGAAAGCGACGCCATCCAACAACTCGCCTGCCATAGCCGCACGACGGTAGGCGGCGTGGCTGTGGCCGCATGGGACCCGGAAGGCAAGAACAGCGTGCGTGGCCATGCGCCGGCACGCGCAGGTGCCGCATCCGGCAGCCCAGACGCCTATCTGTCGATCAGCCCATCGCTGGCGCCCGACGCAGCCAACGCACAGCGCGTTGCCGAACAGGTGATGGAAAGCCTGGAGGCGCGTGCGCTGCTGTTCTCCGGCCGTGGCACGGTGCGCACGCTGCGCAGCGGCACTCGCCTGCAAGTGAGGGACTGCCCGCATCTGCCGCAAGACCCCAATGCTGACGCCAGCGCACCGTATCCGCTGCTGATGGATCTGGTCGAGCACTGCGGCATCAACAACCTGACGGCCGACACACATCTGGCGCTGGGCCAGCGGTTGGGTGGGCTTGATGCGTCGCTACTGTTCGATACGCCGCCCGACGCACCGGAATCCGGCCCCGGCGTGTTCGGCTTCCAGGAGGTGGACGAATCGGTCGAGCGCCTTGCACCCACCGGCGATCTGCTTGCTGCCGCACGCAAGCATGGCTATGTTGGCTGGTTCCGTGCGAGCGATGCCCGCCGCCCGTGGCGCCCCGCTGTGACGGAACCCGAGACGGGGCGCTTGTACGCCGCGCCTACCGCGCAGGGTGTGCACAGCGCCATCGTGGTCGGCCCCGACGGCCAGACCCAGGCGGGTGGCGACGGCGAACACCACACAACCCCTGCCGGCGAAATCCGCGTCCGCTTCCCGTGGCAACAAGGCGAGCGTGCTGACGACCGCAGCACCCGCTGGGTGCGTGTCGCGCAGCGCCAGGCTGGCTCAGGCATGGGCTGGCAGTGGCTGCCCCGCATCGGCCAGGAAGTGCTGGTCAAGTTCAGCGAAGACGACATCGACCAGCCAGTCGTGATTGGCGCGCTGTACAACGGACAGGGCGAAGCTGGTATCGCGCCCACGCCGGGTGGGCAAGGCGCATCCAGCCAGAGCGATGGCACCGCGCTCTACAAGCAAGGCAGCGACAGCGCTGCCAGCGCACAAGGCAACCTGGCCGGCGGCCATAGCCCCGCGTGGCACGGCATGGGCACCGAAGCCGAAGGCCACCGCAACGCCGCCGCGCACACCGGCTTCAAGAGTGCAGAGCACGGCGGCAATGGCTACAACCAACTCGTGTTTGACGACAGCGATGGGCAGTTGCGTACGCAGCTCGGCACCACGCAGCAGTACAGCCAGCTCAACCTCGGCCACCTCGTTCATCAGCAAGACAACCGGCGCGGCAGCTTCCGCGGACAGGGCTTCGAGTTGCGTACAGATGGGCACGCGGCTGTGCGCGGTCAAGCGGGTTTGCTGCTCACCACCTACCGTGACGCTTCCAGCGGCAAAGCTGTGCCCACCGGCGACAACGCGGCGGGCATCGCGCTCATCAAGCAAGCCAAGGCGTTGACCGCATCGCTGGGGCAAGGCGCCGTCATGCACCAGACCACGGCACTCGCCACCGCCAAGGACGACGACGCGCCGCTCGGCAAGCAAAGCAAAGCAGCGGCCGGCATGGTCGACGGCAAAGCACTGGATGCCGCCAAGCAAGACGCCAGCGCCGGCAACACCGCCACGCAAGGCAAGGTGCCGCAGCAAGGCGAAGCCATGGTGCACCTTGCTGGCCGTGCAGGTTTGGTGATGGTGGCCGGGCAAGACTTGCAGCTCTCCAACGGCGAGAGCATCGCCCTGGGCAGTGGCCAGGACACCAACCTCGCCATCGGCAAACAGGCGCGCATGCACGCCGGTCAGGCTATTGGCGTAGCGGCGGGTTTGTCCAAGGCGGGCGACAACAACATCGGACTGCAGATCACTGCGGGGCAGGACAACATCGACGTGCAGGCCCAGCACGACGTGCTCAAACTGATGGCCAAGCAAGACCTGAAGCTGGTGTCGGCCAACATGAACGTGGATTTTGCGGCGGCCAAGCGCATTCGCATCGCCACGGCAGGTGGGGCGTCGATCACGATCGAGGGCGGGAACATTACGGTGGAGTGCGCTGGGCCGATTACGTATAAGGCGGCGCAGCGGCAGTTTCAGGGGCCGGTGAATGCGGACTATCCGTTGCCGTCGTTCCCACAAAGCATCTGCGTTGAGTGCATGCTCAAGGCATTGGCGGCAGGCAGTCCATTTGCATCCGTATGACAACCCTGGGCCCATTCCAATGGTTTGGCCAAGACCAAACCGACATTGACGCCGTAGTGGCCTTCTGGCGCAGTCAGTGCGATCTCCATCGCAACGCCCGCTGGTATGCCTTGATCGACAGCGCTTTCGATCATGGTGCAGCGCCTCACAACGATCTGTCTGGTGCCGTCAACTGCTATGAGGGCGAAATCGTCGTTGGCCTACCCACGGTTGCCCCCCTGCTTGTACCGCTGAGCGTGCAAGCACCCGGCCAGGCGGCGCTGACGCGTCTCCTTGCCCATTGCAGTGGCCGCCCCATGATGAGTCTGGTAGCGAGCACGGGTACAGCGCAGGACTTGGTGAGCGCTTGGCGTTTGGCGTACTGGGCGCATCTGCCAGAATCGCAAAAAATGCTGGTGCGTTTTGCGGATACCCGAGTGCTAACAGAACTCCCGCAAATCTTGCTTGCCGACCAGTGGCGGAGCTATTGCGCCCCCACCACTGCGTGGATGGTCATCAACCGCACGGGCATGCCGTCTCTGTTGCCGAAGCTGGCGCCAGGCAACGCCGCGCAGAGACTGGAGCTAGACCAGGCGCAACTGGATGCCCTCATGAGCCGGACCCAACCCGACGCGGTTCTCGACTTCATGCAACGGGAAATGCCGGGCGCTGTTTCGCCTACATTACTGCCCAGCGAAGCGCATGCAGATATGGTGCGCACCTGCGCACAGGCGGCTGCCTATCGCGTCGAAAATCTGGTCGACATCGCCGTGTTGGCGATGGCTACGGAGGGGCTAGACACCCAATCCCCGATATTGGCGACCATACAAGACGTGTTGGAAACCCAAACCTGGACTGCCGGTAACCTAGGGCAGGTGTTGCTGGATCGAGGAGTTATTTGAAAGATACTTTTGACCGGATTCGTAGTCCATGGATTCGCTCAAGTGCCACATTGATGAAAGTAGGAAAATTGTTTCAGAATGAAGAAGCCCTCCTTGGTGCTGATGATTGCCTACTTGCTGCTTGGTTTGCCGGCCAGCGTGTTGACGGGTGGCACCATTGCCTGGCTTATTGCACGTGGTTTCTATCGGAAAGATGGGCAGGGGTATGCATGGATTTGGTACACGATATTTATTTCAATTTCCGTATACGTGGTGCTCCTAATTTCGCTTCCGTTATTTCGAAAGAAATATAGAGTGATGGGTTGGGCTGTACTTGTTTTATTTGCATTGTCGCTTTGTTTTTTGATTCGGCTGCAATTGCGGTTCATATAGAGTCTCCGCTTTTTGATTTTGTTTTTCAAGGAAGTCATTCAACGTGCAAATACCCAAGCCCTGGCTTCGCAACGCCGGTGTCGTACTTGGCGCAGGTGCTGTGCTGGCATTGGCGTGGTGGGCCTACGACTGGTGGCATGCCGGTACTCGTCGTGCGACGGCTTCCATCGTGCCCTACAACCACACTCACACCACGGTAGACAACTTCTACGTCGATGGCACATGGGGAGGTATCAGCGATGCAAAGACGGGGGGTGGGCGCAGCCTGTGTTGCGTGATGATTCCTGAACGCTGGCATGACAGACTACAGGTCACGGTCAAGTGGCAACTCGAAACTGACCCCGACTCGAATTGGCATGAGAAGCGCGTGGATGTCCCGCGTTACGACGAGCCTGGCGAGTTGCAGGTGCATTTCTATGGCGGTGACACGGTGAAGGTGGTCATCACCAACTGGGATCTGCGCAGTCCCAACAATCCGCTGCACGATGAGTGGACGAAGGAGAAGGACTGATGGGTAACCCGGCTGTTTCGATGGCACCTGCTCTGGCCAAAAGTGAGCTGCTGGCCAATTCCAAGAAAGACCTGATTCGGCGTGCACAGGCGCTCTCGTGTACGTTGCCGGAAAAGAACAAGCCTAGTTGCTCAACTACGGTCTTTCTGGGAATGTTTTTCGACGGCACGGGCAACAACCGTGACGACGACTTGCCCCAGAACAAGCAGAGCAATGTAGTCAGACTCTGGATGGCGCACCGTGACAGCGAGGACAAGAAGAGCGCCACCCCATCGGCTTTTTTTCGCTCGGAGTACGTTCCTGGCGTCGGTACACCGTTCCCCCTAGTGGGCGAAACCCAACACGAAGGGGCGAAGGCCACGGCCGGCAAGGCGGCCGCTTACGGCGGGCAGGCACGCATCTTCTGGGGGCTGCTGCAAACGCTGAACGCCTTGCATCGGGCCGTGAAGAACGGGCCGCTCGTGCCCGACAATGACGCCGGTAAGCTGGCAGCTGGGTGGAGCAGCAACCCGTGGTCGGTCGAAACGGGCAGAGCTGGTATCAAGGCAAAAGCCAAGGAACTTGCCGCGATTCTCAAAAGCGACCCCAAGCCAAAGGTGCAGCAGTTCACCGTGTCGGTATTCGGTTTTTCGCGCGGTGCCGCTCAGGCACGCGCGTTCTGCAATGCTTTTTACGAACTGTTGTGCGAACCGGCTGGTGCTGGGCACACGCTGGCAGGTGTGCCGGTGCGCATCATCTTTCTGGGCATCTTTGACACAGTGGCCTCGGTTGGCGTAATCGGGGCCGACCTGCTGACGATGGAAGGCCATCAAGCTTGGGCCAACAAGGCCTTGCGCATTCATCCATCCATTCAGCGCTGCGTGCACTATGTGGCTTCACATGAGGTGCGGGCTTGCTTCTCGCTCGATTCAGTGCGTTACAAGGGTGTGTTGCCCAGCAATTGCGTAGAGGTAGCCTACCCCGGCGCGCATTCGGACGTGGGGGGCGGCTACAGGCCCAATACGCAAGGGCGCAGCTCCTCGCCCGGCGTCGACTCGTACAATTTCCTGGCGCTGGTGCCTTGCGTCCACATGTACAAGGAGGCATTTGCTGCCGGTGTTCCGCTAAAACCCTTTGACGCGATGACCGCGCGGGAGAAAAGAAACTTTACCCCGTCCGATCAACTGCTCGACGACTTCAATGCCTACGTCGGCGCTTGCAAGGTGAGCGGCTCGACCGAGGAGGTGCTGAACCGGTGCATGGATCGCTATCGCTTTTATCGGTTTCGCAGGTTGGACTCATTCGTATCAACAGCCAAGACCCAGGGCGCGCCTGCCGATGATGCGAAGTTCCTGGAGTTGACCAACGGCCACTTCCAGTCGCAGTGCAAGGATTTCCAGCGTAAATATGCCAATGCCAAGCGCGTGGCAGATCATGACCGGGAGTTTGCGTACTACCAATGGGTGAAGAACGGGCGTCAGGGGACCTTTACCAATACCACGCCGAGCATGCGGGACAACCTGAACAAGGGCTTCATCAAGGAAGATCTGGATATGTGGGAGGCCATGCATCGGGTGGGAGAGACACCGCCGGCGCTCGTGACGTTGTTCGATAAGTATGTCCACGACTCGATGGCCGGCTTTGCACAGGATGGTGTGGATGAATTCACCATTAACCATCGTGGCCATATGCGCAACCGCACGGTTTATGACAAAGGTGGTGAATAGGCTGCTACGGCGTGCCGAGGTGGCCGGATTTGCCCGCCGTCACACAGCCCCGAGAAACTTTTCATTGGAATGGCTCGGTGAGGGCGAACAGTTTCAGTCTGCGGTGGTGCTTCGTGAGCCTATTGCTGGTACCGAGTGTTCGTTGATAGCGCTTACGGATATGCCGCAGATATGTTCGACCCGAGCGTCCCGTTTTTGCTTTACGCCCGATCATCATGATCATCTTCGCAATCGCCGCGCTCTTCATGCTGCTCGGTGAGGTGTTGCTGCTGATGACTTACGGCGCGCAGCGCCAAGACAACAAGAGCGGTAAGCCCGTAACCAGCACTGCCGCCAGCAAGAGGCAGACTGCCCGAAGCATCGCCTATACCCTGATCGGCGTGGGCGGAGTGATCGTGCTGGGCGTCACGGCGCTGGCATTTCTCTTGGTCGGCCCCTTCTTCTAAATCAATCAACCTCTCTCAGAACGATGCAATACAAAATCGCTGCAGCCCTTCTCACCGCCGTCTGGATGAACGCCAGCATCGGCGCTCAGATGACCACGACGTCTCAAGCCTCTGCCAACACCGTTCAAGCTAGCACGAAGACCAAAGCTCAGGCGAAGAAGCACGGAAAGAAGCGCTCCAAGGTCGTGCGTTCCCGCAAGAACAATGCAGCGCCGGCTCGTGATGCCGATGCAGACGTGCTCGCGCAGGTGCTGGCCTCGGACAACAAGAGTCCGCTGTGGGCAAAGCCGCAGCAGTAACGGGGCAGTCGTACCTACTAAGACATTCGTGGGAAGAGGCACATTGAACATGTACTTCCTGCACGGCCGTAAGGTTCTGCTCACGACATGAGTGCAGCTCGGGTACCAGTCTCCAACGGAGCGCGCGCCCATTGGAGGAAGTGGGCTTTTGCGCTTTCTTTTGTTGTGGGGCCCGCCATCGGCATCGTGCTGGCCGGCCTCCTCTTCCTGGTCGTGGCGTGCGTAGATCAGTCGCTGAGCTGCGGCGCGGATGATTTCCTGCTGGGCACTCTGTTATTGGGCATCTACGGCGCGCCGGCCGGATTGCTGATCACACCGCCAGTGGCCTACTGGTATTTCCTTGTTCGGCCGCGTCACCGTCGGCTGTCAGATGGCGATCAGCTTGTCGGGTCGCTTGGGGCAAGGTTGAGTCAGCGGCCTGTCCGCGGTTTCAAGGGCATCGCCCCAATGCTGCTGGGGCTGGTTCTGGTAGCGGTCGTGGCAGGCGGTCTGCTTGGCAGTTGCGAGGACAAGACCATCGCACCAAGCATCGTCGGCTACAACCATACCAACGCGGCTATTGGCCACTTTACGGTGAACGGCCGTGGTGGTGGAGGGTTTCTGGGCGCCCATCAGGGCGGCGGAAAGTTCGCGTGTTGTGCGCCCATCCCTAACCCTTGGCGATCAGGACTGACCGCGACGATTGGCTGGACTGACGAACGAGACGAGCACTACCAGGAGCGCGTTGTACCGGTGCCTGAGTACGACGCGAAGCGCACCGGGCAGTTCTCGGTGCATTTCCTGCGCAACGGAGACATCCGCGTGTTCGTGACGCTGTATGGCTTGAGGCATCCGGACTATCCGTTGAAAGGGGCGGACGCCAGCCTGGGTTCTGATGATGCATCGGCGGTTGCGCCGTAGAAGGCCATATCCCTCAGCTGTTCAATTGAAGCGCCCAATGCATGGCCACAAGAGAAAATCGAGAAGGCGCGCCGAATGGCGCTGACGCGGTGCAAAAGCGAGACTTCATTCGAGGTGTCGCGATCTTTCCCGTTGCGGCGCTGACCTGCTGGGCGATCCTGACGTTTGGCGGCAATAGCCAGGACTGGGGTGTCGGATTTCTTGCCGTGCTTGCCGCAGGTGCGCTGGCACTCGGCGGCGTGATCTGGACGCTTGTCATGGGGCTGACGCACCAGACATTCAAGATCAGCGTGCTCGGATTGATGGTCGGACTGGTGCTTGTGGGGGTTGTCGGTGGGTTTGTGTAGGCCTCTTACGGAGATGGGGCTACCCCCATGCGACGCGCGTGTTTCTGCAGTCACGCTGACGAGGACTAGATGTAAACGACAAGACCCGACCCCGGCCTACCCCTCCCCCAATGTGCTATCGTCCCCGCCACACAAATTTCACAAACACCGGGTATGCACGACGTTGTTATCAGCGGCACGGGCCTGTGGGTCGCGCCGGAGGTCATCACCAACGAGGAGCTGGTTGCCTCCTATAACGCCTACGCACAGCGCTTCAATGCGGAACACGCAGCGGCCATTGCTGCGGGCGAGCTGGCGCCGTTGTCGGAATCGTCGGCGGAATTCATCGAGAAGGCTTCGGGTATCCGCCAGCGCTATGTGATCGAGAAGATCGGGGTGCTGGACCCGGCGCGCATGCGCCCGCACCTGACGCAGCGCCCGGACGATGCGCTGTCCTTGCAGGCCGAGATCGGCGTGGCGGCCGCGCGCGAGGCCCTGGCAGCTGCCGGCCGTGACGCCGCCGATGTCGACATGCTGCTTTGCGCCACCTCCAACTTCCAGCGCCCCTATCCGGCACTGGGTGTCGAAATCCAGAACGGCATCGGCGCGGGCGGTTATGCGTTCGACATGAACGTTGCGTGCTCGTCGGCCACCTTTGGGCTGGAGCAGGCGATCAACGCCGTGCGCAGTGGTACCGCGCGTGCAGCGCTCGTGGTGAGCCCTGAGATCACCTCCGGCCACCTGGATTGGAAAGACCGCGACTGCCACTTCATTTTCGGTGACGTGTGCACGGCCGTGCTGGTCGAGCGCGCGGAAGCCACCCGCTCGACGGATGCCTGGCGCGTGCTCGGCACCAAGTGCGCGACCAGCTTCTCGAACAACATCCGCAACAACGCCGGCTACCTCTCGCGCAGCGAAGACCGCAACCCGGATGACCGCGACCAGCTCTTCCGCCAGGAAGGCCGCAAGGTGTTCAAGGAAGTCTGCCCGATGGCGGCTGAGCATATCGCCGGTCATCTGCAGCACCTGGGGCGCACGCCGGCGGATGTGCGCCGCTTCTGGCTGCATCAGGCCAACCTGGCGATGAACCAACTGATCGGCAAGCGCCTGCTCGGGCACGACGCCTCGGCGGACGAAGCGCCGGTCATTCTGGATGAGTTTGCCAACACGGCGTCGGCGGGTTCGATCATTGCGTTCCACCGTCACCGCGCCGATATGAAGTCGGGCGATCTGGGCCTGATCTGCTCGTTTGGCGCGGGCTATTCGATCGGCAGCGTCGCCCTTCAGAAGCGGTAGGCCACCGGCGGGCGATGCTCAGGTCTTGGCCGGCAGCGTCGCCCGGAAGAAGTCCAGCGCACGGCGCGCGGCCTGCGCGTGTACACCATCACGGTCCACCCCCGGGTTGTCTTGGCAGAGCCACGGCGGCAGATGTGCCACCGCACCTGGCAAGCACGTGTCCATGAACGTGTAGTGCGAGGCGCCCGGCACCAGCAGCAGATCCGCCTTGGGCAACAGCCCGGCGATGCGGCGTGCGTTGGTCTCCACGGGTACCGTCACATCGGCATCACCGGCCATCAGCGAGATGGGGACAGTGATGTTGCCGAGCGAGTTTGGGTCCATCGCCATGCCCAGCGCCGGCGCGATGGCGAAGACGGCCTTGATACGCGTATCCCGGTAAGACGCGCCCGAGCGCGCAAGCGAGGCCTCTGTTTGCGGTGTCTTCGATGCGTTGGGCTGCGGTCCGGTTTCTACGCGGCGCATCTCCGGTGGGTGACAGATGGCGTCGGCCTGCGGCGAGCCGCAGAACGCCATGAACGCCGGCACATCGGTGCGCGCGCCGGCCAACTCCAGCACCGTATAACCACCCAATGAAAAGCCCACCGCGCCGATCCGGTCGCGGTCGACATGCGCGCCGAGTGTCGCATCGGCAAGCACACCGTCGATGACTTCGCTCACATCCGTTGCGCGTTCCCACCAGAGCATGAAACCGTCGTGCGTGAGTGGCTCCAGTGCGTTGTTACCGGGGTGGTTTGTGCCTGCGACGATGTAGCCTTGCGCGGCCAAGGCGGCGGCCAGCCAGTCGAGGCTATCCGCGGTGCCGCCCGTGCCATGCGAGAGCACGAGTAGCGGGTAGGTGGCCTGCGTACCCGCAAGCGGTGCGTTATGGGCAGCAGGGTGCCCGCGAAACAGCGGGTGGCTTGGCTCACCGATGTCGTGCGGCGTTTCAGGAGCAGAGGCATCCACCGGATACCAGATGTTGGTGACGAGCGCTTCGGCGCGTGCGCCGCGCCAATGCCGTTCGACCTGCGGATGGAACACGCGAGAGGTTCCGCCTACGTGGTAGGGCGCGGCGGGCTCGGCCGCATAGGCGGCGCCCACGACAAAGACCGCCATGGCGGCGGTAAGCCAACGACGCAGCATCTTTACTCCTTGCGGATAGGGATCATCAGGTCAGTCACGCAGGCGCGCGGTAGGTGCTGGCGCGCGCCGTTGCGATACAGCTCCAGCGTGGGGCGATCGTCTGGCTCGAAGCCGTAGCTGGGCAGGCAGCGGCCATAGAGTGCCTGCATGGTCGGTGAGATCAGCGCATAGGGGCCGATGAGCCGGTGCGATGCGTAGAGGCCGCCTTCAAGGCGCATAGGCTGCAAGTCGCCTGTGATTGCACGCGGTGCATCGAGAATGATGCCGGCAAAGTACTCAAACGAGCCCGGTGTTTCCGGATCGCCATAGCAGATGCCGATGCGGTCAGGTGCATCTGGCGACGTGCTCTCGAGGCCAAGTGCCTGCCATAGCGCAATGAAGGTCTGACGGATAGTCGCGATCGGGCCTTCGTGCCGCAGGCACAGTGCATTCAGGGGCGGCTGCTCGACCAGCTCGAGCGGCGGCAGGCCGGCGGCTTCCATGGTCGGCACGATCAGTTCCTGCTGCCGGGTTTGAAAGGCGCGCGGGCTCACACCCGTGAACTCGCGGAAGGCGCGTGCGAATGCCTGTGGGCTGCCATAGCCGACGTTGAGGGCGACGTCGGTGACGGAGTCTTCTGCCCCGGTCAGGCGCTGGGCCGCCTGCGCCAGCCGCACGCGCTGCACGGTCTCGAATACCCCTTCACCGGTGAGCGCGCGGTAGATGCGATGAAAATGAAACGGCGACAGATGCGCGACCTCCGCCAGGCTCTGCACGGTGTGTGGGGCGGCGGGGTCGGCCAGGATCGCCTCGATCACGCGGGCGATGCGGCGGTGGTAGTCGCGAATGGTGCGGGGTTTCATGCTGGAGAGCATAGCCGCCCGACACGCGCCGCGCGGTGCAGCGATTGCGCAAATGTGCGCCTGCAGCGTTATCGCCCCGCCGTGGCTCGCAGGGTGGTGGCAAATGTGCGCAGCGCTTTCTTTGCCACCGGATCGGCCACGCGAGAATGCAGCACCACGCTGCGTGGCGGCAGCGGCGGCAGGCCGAGCGACTCACCCACGTCGATGGTGCCGGGCGGTGCCACGCGCCGGCTGAGCGCGGCCACGGCCACCCCGGCGGCGACTGCCGCACCGATGGTGCCCACGCCGCCGCCAACGAACACTTCCTGCCACGCAATGCTCGCTCCATCCAGCACGGTGACAGCCATCTCGCGCACGCGGCACGGCTCGGCCTGTGTGGCGAGGTAGAGCGGTTCTCCGCTGCGGTGTTCGAAGTCGGGGGCAGCCATCCAGCCGAAGGGCTCTTCCATGAGGACTTCACCGTCGGTGCGGCGGCTGTCATGGCGCAGGATCACTGCGGCGTCCAGTGCGCCGTCTTCGAACGCATCGAGAATCTCGCGCGAACTGCCGATGCGGATCTCCAGCGTCAGCGCAGGCTCTGCGCGGCGCATCTGGCGCAGCAAGCGCGGTAGTTCCGCCCCGACGATGTGGTGGCTCATGCCGACCGACAGCCGGCGCCGCTCCTCCCCAAACGAGCCGACCGCACCTGCGTGCGCAGCCACCAGGTCGCGTGCGGGGCCAAGAAAGGCGCTGCCGTCCTGCGACAGCCGCACAAGGCGCGGCGTGCGCTCCAGCAGGCGGCGGCCCAGCGCGTCTTCCAGCCGCTTGATCTTCAGGCTCACGGCGGATTGCGTGGAATCCATTGCCTCGGCGGCACGCGTGAAGCTTTTCAGGTCGGCGGTCAGTACGAAGGCCTGTACGGCCTCCAGATCAAGCATCCTCATGGTTCAATCATTTTGAAATCGAATGATTGAAATATCTTAGGATGTCTTTTTTCAATGATCAACCTGGGGCATTCTGTGGTCATCACAAACCAGGGAGTTCACCATGCCTCTCGTTCAAGCGTCGCTGCGGCGCGGCAAGCCTGCTGCCTATCACCAAGCCATTTTTGACGGCGTCTATCGCGCCCTGCGTGAGACCTTCAACGTGCCGGAAGACGACCGCTTCATGACGGTTACCGAGTTCGACGCCAGCACCTTCAGCGTCAGTCCCACCTACCTGGGCATTCAGCGCACCGACGATGTGGTCATCCTCCAGATCACCGTCAGCAACACGCGCCCGCGGGAGCAGAAGCAGGCGCTCTACCGCCGCATCGTCGAGCTGCTGCATGAGAGCCCTGGCGTGCGGCCTGAAGACGTGTTCATCAACCTGGTGGAGGTGCTGCCCGAGAACTGGTCGTTCGGCAACGGCATCGCGCAGTATGTGGCGGACAAGAGCTGAGGTGCGCCGTGCTGCTTGCCCACTATGTCCACCACCTGCCTGCGGACTACGACATGACGCGCTTGCACGAGCGTGCGCGTCAACGCGGCCCGCTGTGGGACGACGCGCCGGAACTGTTCTTCAAGGCCTTCCTGCTGCGTGAGCGTGGCGAGTTTGGCGCGACGGCCAATGCGTATTCGTCGCTGTATCTGTGGAAGCAGGACGCGGCGTTTTGCGACTTTCTGGTCAACGGCCGCTACCACGTCGTGACCGAGAGCTTCGGCCGCGCGCCCATCCACACGCAGATGGCGCTCGATGCCCGCAAGGGGCCGGCGCAGATGGCGCGCTTTGCCTATATCGAAGTCGAAGACATCGTGCCCGACGTGGGGCTGACGGATGTCTTCCGGCACGCCATCGAACGCAACCATGAGGCCGCCGCGCAAGCCGGAACGGTGGCGGCAATCGTCGGTGTGGACACCGCGGCCTGGCGGCTGACCCACGTGCGCTTGTCGGAGACCCAGCCGGGTGACAACGAGATCGCCACGTGCCACCAACTGCTGCACCTTGCGCAACCGCTGCTGGAGACGCTGCCATGACCACGCGTCAGATCCTGTTCGCCTATGTGGGTGGCGTGCTGTGGGGCATGGCACTCATCGTCGGCGCGGCGGTCACCGTGGCGGCCGTCGCGCGCGACGTGCTTCGGATGCTCAGTCCTTGAGTGAATCGCCCAACATGTCGAGCAGGAACTGCGAGCCGCGTTCGCGCGATCCGGCATCGTCGTAGCCGTCAAGGAAGGCGCCTTGCTCGGTCATGACGAGGTGTGTGCCGCCCGAGCCATCCTTGGCCGGACGCAGCTCCAGCGTGGCAAGCGAAGCAGAGATCTTGCGGTCATCGAGGTGCATCACATACGAGTAGACCACGCGCTCGTTGGGGATGACGTCGTGGTACAGGGCCTCGAAGCTGGAGACGACACCGCTGTCCCATCGGCCCTTGACGACTTCACGGCCGCCGGGCGTGGCATCCATTTCGCGCACCAGCAGCGTGTAGCCGTTGCCGCCGGCAAACCACTTGGCCTTGGCGGCTGGGTCCGTCAGCGCCTTGAACACGCGCGAGCGCGGGGCGTCGTACGTGCGCTCGACGGTGAAGGTGGCGTGCACGACCGAGCGCTTGACGCCATCGGCCAGCGGCACACGTGCGGCTTCGCGTTCCAGCTTGTCCAGGGTTTGCTTCCAGCCTTCGGGCGCGCCCTTGATCATCATCTCGGCAATCGGGGCGAGCGGCGTGTGGGTCTGCGTGACTTCCATGCGCGTGCCGCCGGATTCTTCTGCAAAAGTGACGATGGTGTGAGCGTTCATCAGAGGGCGGTTGTCTGCGTCGACCACGTTCATATCGATCACCAGACGCGCGTTGGGCACGATCTCCAGAAAGTGGCCGCGCGACCAGTGGTCTTGCCCTTCGGGCGAGCGCATGCACACGTCAAACTTGCCGCCCACGCGGAACTCCACCGTCGCGTCGGGCACCGTGTAGTGCGTCGGACAGAACCAGCGCTTGATGTGCTCGGCGGTGCTCCATGCCTTGAAGACCCAGTCGCGCGATACGGGGAAAGTGCGCGAGATCACAAGCGGGTGCAGGGTCGTGCCTGCGGGCTGGTCAATGGTTGTCGTCATTCGGTTCTCCTTGGGTTTTGAGGGTTTCCAGATAGGCGCCGAGGCGGTCGAAGTGCTGTTCCCACTCCAGGCGTCGTTGGTTGATCCACTGCTCGGCGAGGCTCAGGGCCTCGGGTTCGATACGGCATGTGCGCACGCGGCCCACCTTTTCCGATCGCACAAGACCGGAGTTCTCCAGCACGGACAAGTGCTGCATCACAGCCGGCAACGAGATGTCGAGTGGCTGCGCCAGCTCGCTCACAGAAGCTGGGCCGCGTACGAGCTGGACCAGCATCGCGCGCCGGTTGCCATCAGCCAGCGCCTGGAAGGCGAGATCGAGAGAGGTGTCATGGTTAAGCATATTGTTAACTATAGCGACTCTGAATAGTTAAGCAAGTACTTTATCTTTCGGTGGTTGACACGTCGATTTACTTCGCATACAAAGTAAAACACTTCGCATGCGAACTAAATCGATACGATGGACAGCACACCTCAAACCATTCCCGCCACAGACGGCTACCCCCTGGGCGCCACGTTCTGGGCAGCTGCCGGCACGCCGCAGGGCGTGGTCGTCATGCACCCGGCGACGGGCGTGCCGCAGCGCATCTACCAGGCCTTTGCGCAGTTCCTGGCCGAACGCGGCTTCCACGCCATTACGTACGACTATCGCGGTATCGGTGCATCCCGGCCGAAGACCTTGCGCGGCTTTGCTGCCCGCATGCGCGACTGGATGCTGCTCGATGCGGAAGGCGTGACCCGCTGGGCGCGGGCGCGGTATCCAGCGTTGCCGCAACTGGCCGTGGGGCATTCAGTGGGCGGCCACGGCATCGGCATGTGTGGTGCGGGTTGGGGTCTGGCCGGCGCGGTGCTGGTGGCCTGCCATACCGGCAACTCGCGCTTCATCCGCCAGCGGGGTGAGCGCTGGCGTGTCGAGCTGATCCTGCGCGGTGTTGGCCCGGCACTGGGGCGGCTGATTGGCTACGTGCCCGGCAAGCGCATGGGCCTGGGCGAAGACCTGCCGGGTGGGGTCGCCATCGAGTGGGGCGCGTGGGCCGGCATGCAGCGTTACTTCTTCGATGATCCAACGCTCGGCGCTGTCGAGCGCTTCAACCGCGTAACGAACCCCGTGCTCGTCTACGGCTTTGACGACGATCCTTGGGCCACGCCGCCCGCCATCAACGCGTTGACGCAGCATTTCACCGGCACCTGGGTCGAGCGTCGCCAGATTGCGCCAGCGGAGGCAGGCGGTGCTGTTGGGCACATGGGTTTCTTTCGCCCAAAGTTCGTCGACACGCTCTGGCCGGGTTTGGCTGATTGGCTTGGCGCGCAGGCAGCGGCTGCGCGTGCGCCTGAAGCCGCGGAGGCCGCATGACCGCACCCGACCGCCGCCTCGTCTATCTCATCAACGTCGGGCAACGCCGCCTGCAGCGCTGGATTCAAACGCGCACCGGCGAGGGCGTGACCGCTGCGCAATCCGGCCTGCTGTTCTTCCTGGAAAAGAAAGACGGCGCGTTGATGCGCGAAGCCGGTGCCGCGCTCGACCTCGGCCCCTCTGCGATGAGTGGCCTGGTGGATCGCACGGCCGATGCCGGCCTGATCGAGCGCCGTGCAGACGCCAAGGACGGCCGCGCCTGGCAACTCTGGCTGACGCCCGCCGGCCACGCCGCGCTGGCCGAAACACGCGGCGGCCTGACCGAGCTGAACGCGCGCCTGACCGAAGGCTTTACCGACGCAGAAATCGACACCGTTGCACGCTGGCTCGCCAGCCTGCAAACCAAGTTCCCCACCGGAGACGAGCAATGAGTGAACACATCCCGAGCCATATTCAGAGCCATATTGCCGATGGCGTGCTGACGCTCACCCTGGCACGCGCAGACAAGAAGAACGCCATCACCGATGCCATGTACGGCGCACTGGCCGATGCGCTGGATGCCGCCGAGCGTGACAACACCGTGCGCGTGGTGCTGCTGCGTGCTGAGGGCGACATGTTCTCGGCCGGCAACGACATCGGCGAATTTGCCTCCGTAGCCATGACTGGCGGCGGTAACGGCGGCGTGCGCAACGTCATCCGCTTCCTGCATGCGCTGGCACGCGCCACGCGCCCGCTGGTGGCGGCGGTGCAGGGGCGTGCGGTCGGCATCGGCACGACCATGCTGCTGCATTGCGACTTCGTGCTGCTGGCCGACAACGCACAGCTCTCCACGCCATTCGTTAACTTGGCGCTGGTGCCGGAAGCCGCATCGAGCCTGCTGATGCCCGCGCGGCTGGGCCACGTGCGTGCGTTCGAGATGTTTGCCTTGGGTGACGCAGTGAGTGCGCAATCCGCGCTCGCATGGGGTTTGGCAAACCGCGTTGTACCGCTCGACAAGCTGGGCGACGAGGCGCTGGCGATTGCGCAGCGCCTCGCGCGCCAGCCGCTGGGTGCACTGACCGAGACCAAACGCCTGATGCGTGATGCCGAGTTGCTCACCCAGCAGATGGATGCGGAGAGCGCCTGCTTTGCCAAGCGCCTGAAGTCTCCCGAGGCGCATGAAGCCTTCCGGGCGTTCGTCGATCGGCGGCCGCCCAATTTCAACGCCGTGGCGCACTGAGCGCGGCGGTGTCTCCTTCGGCGGCCCTGGTCTGGCCGCCTTTTTTATTGCTGGATTGCCTGTTGGCCACGACACGATGGTGGTCTCCCCACGCACCCTCAGCCCGCATGGGGGCGATTCAAACGCCTGAGCGTGCACTTGCTCTGCACCCCCTCCAACGGGTGCTGTAACAGAACAGTCACGTTGCATTACTACCCTACGCGCTTACTTCACACTTGCGCGTTGTGAAACACGTCCGCACACCGGGCGATGGAGCACGCGTCTCTCACTGACCGGGTATGGCTGGAAACGTCGCATCGGGTGGTGCGCGGCGGATACTGCCTTGGTGCATCGCGATGATCGGCGTCTGCGTTTTCCATCCTGCCGTGTCTGCCGGCCCTGTCGAGCCGGAGCCGGCCGTCATTGCCGGCGCGCCGCCTCTGGATGTCGAGCGCTGGTTCGATATCGAGCCGCAGCCGCTGCAGCGCGCGCTGGAGCGCTACGGCGCCGTCACCGGGGTGTCTCTGCTGTATGACAGCGTGTTGACGGCAGGCCGTGCTGCGCCTGCCGTGCGTGGTGCCATGACGCCGCACATGGCGCTGTTGCGCTTGCTGGAAGGCAGCGGCCTAGCCCCGCGCTACACCGGCACGGACACCTTGGTGCTGCTGCCCGTGCGCTCGCAAGCCAGCGCAGAGGCAAACGATACCGATACCGCAAACCAACTCGCACAACGCCGGTACTACGGCCTGATCCAGCACCGCGTACGTGATGCGTTCTGTGCAAACGCGGTCCTCGCGCAAGGTCGGCATCGCATTGCGTTGCGCTTGTGGGTGGATGCGCAGGGTGCGATTGGCCCGGTGCATCTGCTTGATTCCACCGGCGATGCGGTGCTCGATCGGCTGGTGGTGAACGTGCTGCAGGGCGTGTCGGTTGGCGAGGCTGTGCCGGCATCCGTGGCGCAGCCATTCACCTTTGTCGTCATGCCGCGTGCATCGGGGCAGAGCTGGGGCTGTGTCGCGCCGGCGGTGTCCGTCTCCGTTATCGCAACCGGGGGGCGCCATGGCTGATGGCGGCCGCGCCGTGCTGCGCGACTTTCTGGTGGAGCGCTATAGCCACCTGAAGTACCTGCTGTCCCGACGGCTGGGCAACCCCGACCTGGCCGGCGATGCGCTGCAGGACATCTGGCTGCGTCTGGAAGGCAATGGCAGCGCTGACGCCATCGAACCGGTGCAGAACCCGGGCGCCTATCTCTACCGCATGGCCTTCAACGCGGCCATCGACCAGCAGCGTGCCGAAGTCCGGCCGGCGTGACGGCCTCGTAGCGGAAGGTCGGCATGAGCGAGAACGGGCGAGAACTGCGGGTTCGTCAGCAAGGCCGGACCGACTCTAGGCAACAAAGATGGCGTTGTGGTGTGCGAAAGTTTGCACAAGCGTGTCAACGCGACATGCTTGTCAGTGCGGCTTTGTGTCGGGGCTGTCGTCTTCGAGCGAAAAGCGCTGCACGATGTGCGTGCTCTTGCGCACTGTCTCTTCAACTTCGCCACGCCGTACGACGTGGTGTCCTGCTGTTGTGGCGACGGCCGGAAACCCTTGGCCGGGCCGGCTGTCGATGCCGGCGATGGGTGCGTCGGGGTCAGGCTCGGGGTTGGTGTTGACGAGCGAGGCGTTGGAGTAGATGACGTTGTCTTGCCACAGCGATGAATTCTGGATGGCCTCGTTGCTCTTGCCATCGCTGTCGATCGTGCTGCCAGAGGCTTCGGTGCCTGCTGCGTCAACGGAGCGGATGCGTCGTGATGCGTATTGCACAGGATCGTCCGGAACCGCGCTGGCCGGGAGCGTTTTTGCGCCGACAAGCGGCGGCCGGGCAGAACGGAATTTGTTAGCGTGCATGATGCGGCCTCTGCGGTGATGGGAGACGGCAACGTCCCCGCAACCGTCATTCCCGCCCAGCGGCCTCACCATCCGTGCCCGCTATGCCCGCTTGCGTGCCGGGCGTCGGCCCATCTCATGCAGGAAGTCCAGCGCACGCGCCTCGCCTGTGTAGGCGGTGTTGATCCGCACCCACGGGGAGACTTCCAGATTCGGCCGGAAGTAGCTGCCGGGCGCCAGCGTCACACCATGCTGTGCCGCCGCCGCCACGAGTTCGCGTGAGTCCTCGATGTGCGGCACGCGTGTCCATAGGAAGTTGCCGCCCGGCGGGTGATGAAAGATTTCCCAGCCTGCATCGGTCAGCACATCGAGCGAGGCGAGGAGCGAATCGCCGATGCGCTGGCGTAGCCGCTCGACATATTTGCGATAGGCGCCGCGCTCCAGCAGCGTGGCGACCACCGCTTCAGCAAAGCGTGAACCGCCCACGCTGGTGAGCATCTTCACATCGGTCAGGTCCTGTACGAGATCGCGCCGCGCGATCAGGTAGCCCACGCGCAGTGATGCCGACACCGTCTTGGAAAACCCGCCCACGTAGATCACGTGTTCGAGCTGGTCCAGCGTGGCGAGCCGCGCGGTCGGGTCGCCCTGGATGTCGGCAAAGATGTCGTCTTCCACAAACACGAAGCCGTGGCGTCGGGCCAGCTCCAGCAAGCGGAACGCCACCGGCGGCGAGAGCACCGAGCCCGTCGGGTTCTGCAGCACGCTGTTGACGAAGAACAGTTTGGGACGGTGCTCACGCAGCATCGCCTCGGTCACCTCCACGTCAGGGCCGTCGGCGGTGCGCGGAATGCCGATCAGCTTCACGCCGTGCAGGCGCAGCAGGCCAAACACGTTGAAGTAGCCCGGGTCTTCCACGAACACCGTGTCGCCGGGCTTGAGCAGGTGGCGGATGACAAGGTCGATGGCCTGACTGGCGCCCACCGTCATCATCACGTTGGGCAACTCGGCCTGAATGCCGAGCTGGCGCGCACGCGTCATGATCTGGTGGCGTAGCGCGGGGGTGCCCAGCGGCGTGGCGTAGTCGATCACGGCTTCCACGTCGGTGCGCGAGACCTGGCGGATGGCCTGTGTCAGGCCGCCCAGGTCGCGCCAGTCGGCCGGCACAAAACCGCCACCCAGCTTGAGCGACGCATCGGGGTAGTTGAACTGTTCGAGGATGTGATCGGATTCGATTTCGGCAAGGCGCGGGTCAGACCAGCCGCGTCCCGCACGCCCAGTCAGGCCGCTCTCGGCCACGTAAAAGCCCGAGCCGTGGCGAGAGTCCAGCAACCCCAGCGACACCAGCCGGTCGTACGCCTCGATCACCGGAAACCGGCTGATGCTGTACTCGGCGGCCAACTGGCGGATCGACGGCAGTTTGGCGCCGGGCCGCACGTCGTTGTCGCGAATCCAGGCCTGCACGCCGGCCACGATCTGGTCAGCAATGGGCACGCGCGTGGTGGCGTCGATCAGGAGCTTCATGGGCAGCAACCCTCCGTGGCGGATGATGCGGAACAGTTACGTGCAACTGTTCGTGACTGTTCGCATTGTAGCGGCCTGCCGCGCAAGTGGGAGAAGGGCATCTGCCCGCTTTATGCGATGACCGTTGATCGAAGGGTGGTTTTATTCGTTTTATCAAATATCACCCACGGCTAGAGTGGGCTTGTCCATCACTCACTGTTGCCAAGCCGGAGGTCCGATGCCTGCCACCACTGCTCAAGCCACTGCCGCCGTGCGCGATCCGGCCGTCCAGGCCGTGCTCGACAACGTGCTGTCGACGCCTTCGGCCACGCTGCTGGAGCGCGCGCGTGCCCATGCCGCCGCGCAAGGTTTGCGCTATGCAGGCGGGCTGACGCCGGCCGAGGCCTGGGCACTGGCCAGCCGCGGCGAGGCCATCCTCGTGGATGTGCGCACTGCAGAGGAGCGCAAGTTCGTAGGCCGTGTGCCCAACACCGTGCACGTTGCCTGGCAGACCGGCCCCGCCATGCTCAAGAACCCGCGCTTCTTGCGGGAGCTGGAAAAGGCGGCCCCCAAGGATGCAGTACTGCTGTTGCTGTGCCGAAGCGGCAAGCGTTCTGCAGCGGCGGCCGAAGCGGCGGCGGCTGCGGGTTTTGCCAACGCGTTCAACGTGCTCGAGGGTTTCGAGGGCGATCTCGACGAGCAACAGCAGCGCGGCGAGGCAGGCGGCTGGCGCCGCTGGGGCCTGCCGTGGCAGCAGGACTGAGGGTATCGGCCAGGCCACCTCACCCAACCACAAGACCAATCACCGAATACTGAACAGGGGAGCGACGATGAGCGACAGCGTCATCGCGGGGCGGCCTGCGCCCGCGCAAAGCGCAGGCTGGCAGTTGGACCGCATCGTTAGCGAGCTGCGCACGGCGCGGGCTGACTGGCGCGCACGCCACGGCCGCACCGAAGTCACGGGCCGTGAGTTGCCCTCGCGCGAGGCGGTGCGGCAGATCCTGGAAGCGTTGCGCGGGGCGCTGTTCCCCATGCGGCTCGGGCCGACGGACCTGCGAGAAGAGAGCGAAGACTTCTACGTCGGCCACACGCTCGATGCGGCACTCAACGCGCTGGTCGCGCAGATGCGGCTTGAGTTGCGACACGCCGCACGCCAGGCCGGCGCACACGATGCCGATTCCGATACCGAGGCCATACAGCTGGTGCGCGATTTCGCAGCGGCGCTGCCCGCGCTGCGCCGGCTGCTCGACACCGACGTGCTGGCCGCCTACCACGGCGATCCGGCTGCACGCAGCGTCGACGAGGTGCTGCTGTGCTACCCGGGCATCCTCGCCGTCATTCATCACCGCATTGCACATCATCTGTACGGCGCCGGACTGCCGCTGCTCGCGCGCATGGTGGCCGAGACCGCGCATGCCGACACCGGCATTGATATCCACCCCGGCGCGCAGATCGGCAGCGGCTTCTTCATCGACCACGGCACCGGCGTGGTGATTGGCGAGACAGCGGTGATTGGTGAGCGCGTGCGCATCTACCAGGCGGTGACGCTGGGCGCCAAGCGTTTTTCCGCCGACGCCGAAGGTCACCTGGAGAAGGGCGCGCCGCGCCATCCGGTGGTGGAAGACGACGTCGTCATCTACGCCGGGGCGACCATTCTCGGGCGCATCACCATCGGGCGCGGTTCTTCCATTGGCGGGAACGTGTGGCTCACGCGCAGCGTGCCGCCTGGCAGCAGCATCACGCAAGCCAACGTGCAGGCCAACGCGCAGAACGAGGCACCCCAGGCGCGCAGCGCAGTGGCTGCGCGCTGACCCGCCCACGTCCCTATCCACATCCCTCGTTTTTTCCACCGCGCCCCACCGGCAAAGCGGGGCGCATTCCACCAAGTGAAGTTGGGAGTCATTGCATGGCAGAAGCAGATACCTTTGACGTGCGCACTGCGCTGGGCGATACCGCCGCGCGCCAGTTGGCGAACGCGACCAAGACCGTTCCGCAGTTGTCCACCATCAGCCCGCGCTGGCTGGTGCACCTGCTGCAATGGCAGCCGGTGGAGGCCGGCATCTTTCGCCTGAACCGCGTGAAGAACCCGCGCGACGTGCGCGTCGCGTGCTCGCAGCGTGACGAGGGTGCGGAGCTGCCGCAAACCTTCGTCGACTACGAAGATCAGCCGCGCGAGTACTTCCTCAACGCCGTGACGACGGTGCTGGACGTGCACACCCGCGTGTCCGACCTGTACAGCAGTCCGCACGACCAGATCCAGCAGCAACTGCGCCTGACGATCGAGACCATCAAGGAGCGTCAGGAAAGTGAGCTGATCAACAACCCCGATTACGGCCTGCTGGCCAACGTGGACGAGACACAGCGCATCTCCACGCTCACCGGTGCGCCTACGCCGGATGACCTGGACGAGCTGATCACCAAGGTGTGGAAGGAGCCCGCCTTCTTCCTGGCCCACCCGCTGGCGATTGCCGCGTTTGGCCGCGAATGCACGCGGCGCGGGGTGCCGCCGCCCACCGTCAGCCTGTTCGGCTCGCAGTTCCTGACCTGGCGCGGCCTGCCGCTGATCCCGTCGGACAAGGTGCCCATTGATGAAAACGGCCGCACCAAGATCCTGCTGCTGCGCGTGGGCGACAAGCGCCAGGGCGTGGTCGGCCTGTATCAGCCGGGCGTGGCGGGTGAGCAGAGCCCGGGGTTGTCGGTGCGCTTCATGGGCATCAACCGGAACGCCACCGCGTCCTACCTGATTTCGTTGTACTGCTCACTGGCAGTGCTGACTGAAGATGCACTGGCTGTGCTCGATGACGTGGAGATCGGCAAGTACCATGACTATCCCGACACCTACAAGTAACCCGGCCGGCGTGAGCGGCCTGGTGCTGCCGGTGGCAGAGGTGCCTGCGGGTTTGCCGGATGTCGCCGCACTGACGCAACTGGCGAACGCGTTCTTCGCCACGTTGCCGGGGGCCGAGCCCGAGGTTGATCCGGCCCCCGTGGGTGCTGCGCCGCAGTTGAGCCCGTTGCCCACCGCGCAAGCTGCGCCCGCTGTGCCGCCTGTGCCCGTGCTGGGTGTGCCCACACAGTACGCAGCGGCGCTGCCACAGGGGGTATCCGGTCATGGTCAACCCACGCCTGCGCACCCGGTTTCGACACCTGGTTCGCCGTACTACTTCCTGGGCGAGGCGAGTGGTTACCAGTCAGCCGTGCCGCATGCGGGCGTGGCGGCAACAGAAGCTGGCGCGCCGGACGATCGCGTTACCGCGCAGCCGTTCCACCTGCCGGGTACCGATGCATTGGCTCGGCTGATTGACGGTGCTGCCGGTACACCACCGGCCGGGCCAGATGCCTTGCGACAGCCGGGCGGTGCAGTGCAAGCGGGGCAGTTCTACTTCCTTGCGCCGCCGGTGTTGGAGGCACCGCGCGAGACCAGTCACCAGCCGCACCGCGCCAGCACGTTCGACGTGCAGGCCGTGCGGCGGGACTTCCCGATCCTGGCCGAGCGCGTGAACGGCCGGCCGCTGATCTGGCTGGACAACGCCGCCACCACGCACAAGCCGCAGGCCGTGATCGACCGGCTGGCGTACTTCTATGCGCACGAGAACTCCAACATCCACCGCGCGGCGCACGAACTGGCCGCACGTGCCACCGATGCCTATGAGGGGGCCCGTGACAAGGTGGCTCGCTTCCTCGGTGCGCGTTCGGCCAGCGAGATCATCTTCGTGCGTGGTGCGACGGAGGCGATCAACCTCATCGCGCAGACGTTCGGTCGTCAGCACATCGGCGCGGGTGACGAGATCATCGTTTCGCACCTGGAGCACCACGCCAACATCGTGCCGTGGCAGCAGCTTGCCGCGCAGGTGGGCGCGCGCATCCGCGTGATTCCGGTGGACGACAGCGGCCAGATCTTGCTGGATGAATACCGCAAGCTGCTCAGCAGCCGGACGAAGCTGGTGTCTGTCACGCAGGTGTCGAATGCGTTGGGCACGGTCACGCCGGTGCAGGAGATCATTGCGCTGGCGCATGCGGCGGGGGCGCGCGTGGTGGTAGATGGTGCACAGGCCGTGTCGCACCTGCGGGTGAACGTGCAGGCGCTGGATGCGGACTTCTACGTGTTCTCCGGCCACAAGATCTTCGGGCCCACCGGCATTGGCGTGGTGTACGGCAAGCAGGATCTGCTCGATACGCTGCCGCCGTGGCAGGGCGGCGGCAACATGATTGCCGACGTGACGTTCGAGAAGACGCTATACCAGCCCGCGCCCGCGCGCTTTGAGGCCGGTACCGGCAACATCGCCGACGCGGTGGGGTTGGGCGCTGCACTGGACTACGTTGAGCGCATCGGTCTGGAGAACATCGCGCGCTACGAGCATGATCTGCTGGTGTATGCCACGCACGGGTTGTCGCGCATCCCGGGGTTGCGGTTGATCGGCACGGCCGCCAACAAGGCGAGCGTGCTGTCGTTCACGCTGGCGGGGTATCGCACGGAAGAGGTGGGCGCTGCGCTCAACCGCGAAGGCATCGCCGTGCGCTCAGGCCACCATTGCGCGCAGCCGATCCTGCGGCGCTTTGGCGTGGAGGCCACGGTGCGGCCGTCGCTGGCGTTCTACAACACGTGTGAGGAGGTGGATGAACTGGTGCGCGTGGTGAGTGCACTGGCGCGGCGGTAGACGTTACGCCGCTCCGGAGGAAGTGAGTGCCGCCGGTCCCGCATTAGGGCCTGTTGACGCTAAAAGCGATCGCCCGTTGACCCGAGCGGGGGCCAGATGCGCGAAGGACGCCGCCGCAAATGGTCATTCCATTTGCAAGGCGCGCCGACAAAGCAGATGGCCCCCCCTCGGGTCAACCCGGAGGGCAAGGGGTAGATGGGCCACATGGCGTCGTTGTGGCCGGCTTACTTAGCCGGCTAAGCGGCGCCGTCCACGCCTAGCCCTGCGACCCATCTGCCCCTTGCGGGCGCTCGCTTTTAGCGTCAACAGGCCCTAGGCTGGCGGCTTTTCACTCGGTCAGCCATTGCGCTGAACGCGCAAGGGCACGTCCAGGTTCAGGTCCGCCTGCTTCATGCGCACAACACGTTTAGCCGACCTCCGTGGCCTCGGGGCGTGGGCGCGCTTTGAACACGGTCCTGAGCGCAGCGCGTGTACCCAGCGCGTAGTCGTCGGGCGCGTGCCGCTTGTCCACAACTTGCTCCACCCCGCTGGCCTGGACGTCTTCCAGAAAGGCCACCATGTCACGGTAATAGGCGACATGCATCTGCACTTCGAGCAGATGGCGTTCGGCCTGGAACAAGGTCAGACGCATTTCCCGCAATTCCTTTTCCGCCATCTTCTCTGGGGTTGACGGGCTGAACAGGCTTGTACGTGTACGCATGATGTTTCCTCCCCGAGCATTACGGCCCCTTTTTTCAAAGGCCTTTGCCGTTCAACGAATATAGGCAATCCATTCGCTTAGTGGAGTGTTCGGAGGTGAAACATGGAAAACCGCTCCAGCCTTGGCTGGAACGGAAAACGAGGCCATCGGATTCCACAAATCGGAGCAGAAACGGGGCAGAACGTTTCAGGCTCGTTACGTCCACCGTCATCCGCCATATGACCAATGGGAAGAGCGCAGACGGAATGCTTTACTTCCCAGCATAAAAACATCGTTGCCCAATGCCGGCATCGTTATCTTTAAAACCATACGGGGGGCGATCATGGCAAGCTCGCTGGCCTTTGGGCGTTGTACTGGTTTGATCGTATTGCTGGTAGCAACGGTAGTGATGCCAGCAGCCTTTGCGGATTCTGGTGCGTCACAGACGCCAGAGAGCACGTTGGCAGAAAGCGCGAAGACCTACCTGGGGTCTCTTGAAGGACTGAAAGTCTTCAAGCGATCCTACTGCGGCTATGCGCTTAGAGCGTTCTTGTCGGTGGATACGGCCATTGCGGCGGAAGTGCTCCCAGCCTTCCCACCCTATGCGAGGAGCGCGTTCAGCAATCAACTGCAAGGGCTCAAACCGTTGATGACCACGCAGGCGCAAGACTACGTGGACCACCTCATCGTCGCGGCCAAGCAAGAGCAGGACAAGAACCTCGCCTGCGGGACCGCGGCTCGCGCGCTTGCTGAATTTTCATACAAGGCCTATCAAAACTGGCTCGAGACGAAACGGCAATACAGCATGCGGCCTTCGCCTGTGCGCTGAATCGGGGGCGTGCCACTCAGCTTGTGCGCGGGGAGCGCGTTGGTCGGCGTCATTGTCGTTGGGCAAGAACCAATGATGGCCCCCGGCCCCGTCGCCTTTCTTGAGGACGCCCGCAACGGTGCCAACGAAGGATTGCGCAGATGCATCGTTGCGCCGTGTCCATCGCAGCTGTCATCGTGCCCTCATCGTGCCTTGAGCCGCCGCACCGATCCATCCCCCACCCACTGCACCACGCTCACCAGCCCGATCAGGATCACGATCACGACCGCCATGACGGTGGTGTCGAAACGCTGGTAGCCGTAGCGGATGGCAATGTCACCCAGGCCCCCCGCACCCACCGCGCCCGCCATGGCCGACGCGCCAATCAGCGAGACGATGGTGAGCGTGAAGCCGCCGATGATGCCGGGCAGCGCTTCAGGCAGCAGCACGTGCCAGACGATGTGGCGGCGCTCGCAGCCCATGGCCTGCGCGGCTTCCACCAGGCCGCGGTCGACTTCGCGCAGGCTGATCTCGGCAATGCGCGCAAAGAACGGCGTGGCGCTGATCGACAGCGGCACCACCGCCGCCCAGACGCCAATGGTGGCCCCCACCACCAGCCGCGTGAACGGCAGCAGCGCCACCAGCAGGATGATGAAGGGCGTGGCGCGAAAGCCGTTGATGAGCGCACCCAGCACGCGGTGCACACGCGGCGATTCCAGCGTGCTGCCCGGTGCCGTCAGCACCAGGATCAGCGCCAGCGGAATGCCGGCCAGCGCGGCGATCAGCGCAGATGCGGACACCATCGTCAGCGTGTCGAGCAGGCCCTGCCAGATGCGGTCAATCGTAAGCGGGGACATAGCCGAGGCTCCGGGTGGACTGGGACAGTTGCAAGGCCGCCAACGCGTCTTGCGAGAGAGCGCCGCCCGCTGCGGCAACCAGCAAGCGCCCTTGCGTGCGGCCCTGGATGCGATCGAGATCGGCGTGCAGCAGGCGTGTCGGGTAGCGAAGCGCCTGGGCGATCTGCGCCAGCTCGGGCACGGCGGCCGTGCCGGTGTAGCCCAGCTCAATCAGTTGCTCAAAGGCGCCGCGCGTGGGCGGGGCGGGCTGCAGGCGCGCCGCCACGTCGTCGGGCAGGCCGCCGCGCAGCGGTTGCAGCAGGGCGCGCGTAGCGTCGTGCTGCGGATCACCAAAGATGCGCCACACGGGGCCCTGTTCTGCAACGCGACCGGCTTCCAGTACCAGCACGTTGTCGCAGATGTCGCGGATCACGCCCATCTCGTGCGTGATGAGCACGATGGTCAGGCCCAGGCGGCGGTTGATGTCGCGCAGCAGCGCGAGGATGGCGTCAGTCGTTTCCGGGTCGAGCGCGGAGGTGGCCTCGTCGCACAGGAGGATTTCGGGCCGGTGCACCAGTGCGCGGGCAATGCCCACGCGCTGCTTCTGCCCGCCGGACAGGCGTCCCGGATACACATGCTGCTTGCCCTCCAGCCCAACCAGCGCCAGCAGCGCGTCCACGCGTTGCGCAATCTCCGCCGCCGGCACGCCGGCCACCTTCAACGGCAGCGCGACGTTATCCCACACCGTCTTGGCGGAGAGCAGATTGAAGTGCTGAAAGATCATGCCGATGCGGCGGCGCAGCCCCACCAGCGCATGCGTGCCGAGCGTGCCGACGTCGACGCCATCCACCAGCACCTGCCCGCTGGTCGGCTTCTCCAGCCCGTTGATGGTGCGCAGCAGGCTGGACTTGCCCGCGCCGCTGCGCCCGATGATGCCGAAGATGCCACCGGCCGGAATGTCGAGGTCAATGCCTTGCAGTGCATGCACATCGCCCGCCGCTGCGCGGTACGTCTTGCCGACGTTGCGGAAGGTGATGGTGCCGGCGGTGGGCGTAGCAACAACCGCATCGGCGGCCCTGGCGTGCGGTGCGGGAGCGTCAGGCCAGGCGTGGACGGGGTTCGAGACAAGTGTGGTCATGGCGTTACCGGATCATCGTTTCAGCGCTTGAGCCAGGGCAGGGTGTAGAGCTTGTTGTCGTTGGCATACGACGTGTGGATCTGCTGCTGCACGGCTGGCGACTCCTGATACAGCTTGATGAAGCGCGCGATGCGCGGATCGCCCGCGTTGTCGCGCCGCGCCACGAAGCGGATGGCGAAGTACTCGTCGTCGATGCCCGAGTACAGCAGGCCAGCGCCGGCAACATCCCCCTTGCCCGCATTGACGAAGTGCGCCGGATAGCCCTGCGCGAGGTCCACGTCGTCCAGTGCACGCACGAGCTGCGGGCCTTCGATTTCGACAAACTTGAGCTTCTTCGGATTGGCGACCACGTCATTGAGGGTGCCGCGCGCGCCCACGCCATCGCGCAGCTTGATCAGCCCCGCCTTCTGCAGCAGCAACAAGCCGCGGCCCTGGTTGACAGGGTCATTGGCCACCGCCACGCGCGCACCGTCCTTCAGATCGGACAGGCGCTTGATCTTGCTGGAATACAGGCCAATGTTGCCCAGCACGCCGATGCCGACGCTCTTGAACGCGTAGCCGCGCTCCTTGATGGCGTTGTCCAGGAAGGCCTGGTGTTGGAAGTAGTTGAGATCCAGGTCTCCCGAGGCAAGCGCGACGTTGGGCGTGGTCCAGTCGGTCAGTTCGACCACCTTGACGTCCAGCCCCTGCTTGCGGGCTTCGGCGGCGGCCACCTCTACGGAATCGGCCAGCGCGCCGGGCGTGACGCCAATGCGCAACGGTGCCGCATACGTGGCAGCGGTCAATGTGAGGGTGGCGAAGGCGAGGAAGAGTCGATGTGTGAGCTTCATGGGTGTGCATGCCGCAAAGGGAACATGGGGTGATTCCAGCATGGCGGGTGGCCCTATTCCCACGAATATTTGCGTAGATGGTTACTCGGTCAGGACATGGTGACGTGTTGAGGTGTGCTGGCGGCGGCACGCGAGTACAGCGATACTGACGCCTTACGCCCGGCGCACGCATGCCGGGCGAAGGCAGTTCACCTCAAGGAGCGGAGACCAATGAGAGCGTCGTACAAGCGTCGTGGTGCAGTGATCGGGCGGCTGTTGCGGCTCGTGATCGCAGTGGTGGTTGTGGTGGCGGCCTATGTGGCCTTCAACACATGGCGGCATGGTTCGCGCCAGCTCGATGTGCCGGCCGTCACGCCGGTGGCTGTGGATGGCCCGGCGGCAGCGGCGCACCTGGCCGAGGCCGTGCGTGCACGTACCGTATCCAGCGCCACCGACGCGCAGTTGAACGCAGACCAGTTCCGCCAGCTGCACGCCATGCTCGAAGCGCGCTACCCGAAGGCGCACGCCGTGCTGCAACGCGAGCAGGTGGGTGACTTTGCACTGCTCTACACCTGGAAGGGCTCTGACCCGTCATTGCAGCCCATCATGCTGATGGCGCACCAGGACGTCGTGCCCATCGCTCCCGGCACGGAAGGCGACTGGAAAGAGCCACCCTTCGACGGCGTGGTGAAGGACGGCATGGTCTGGGGCCGAGGCGCGTGGGACGACAAGGGCAACCTGATCTCGCAGATGGAGGCCATCGAACTGCTGGCCGCCAACGGCTTCAAGCCACGCCGCACGATCCACCTCGCCTTTGGTGCTGACGAAGAAGTGGGCGGCGACCGTGGCGCCAAGCAGATCGCCGCGCTGCTCAAGTCGCGCGGCGAGCGCCTCGATTTCGTGATCGACGAAGGGCTGCTGATTACCGAAGGCGTGTTGCCAGGGCTGACCAAGCCGGCAGCGCTGATCGGCGTGGCGGAGAAGGGCTTCCTGTCGATGCAGCTCAAGGTGTCGGCCACCCCGGGGCATTCGTCGATGCCGCCGCCGCATGGCCAGAGCGCCATTGCCATGATGAGCGCCGCGCTCAAGCGCCTGGACGACGATCAGCTGCCCGCCGGCATTCGCGGTGTGGCGCAGGAGATGTTCCAGACGCTGGCGCCTGAGATGCAGGGCTTCAGCCGTGTCGCGCTGTCGAACCTGTGGCTGTTCGGCCCGCTGGTGCAGAAACAGCTGGAGGCGTCTGCCAGCTCCAATGCCATGCTGCGCACCACCACCGCGCTGACCGTCATCCAGGCCGGCAACAAGGACAATGTGCTGCCCGGCCGTGCCGAGGCCATTGTCAACTTCCGCCTGCTGCCGGGCGACACCGTGGCGTCAATCACCGAGCACGTGGAGAGCGCCGCCAAGGCAGCGGCACCCAACGGCAAGTTCGAGCTGAGCAACCTGCCGGGCGTGAGCGAAGCCTCGCCGGTGTCGCCCACGCAATCGGCGTCGTATCAGTTGATCAACAAGACGGTGCGCGAGCTGTTTCCGGGCACCGTGGTGGCGCCGGGATTGATGATTGGTGCAACGGATTCGCGTCACATGATCGGTATTGCCGACCACGTGTATCGATTCTCACCGGTGCGCGCCAAGCCGGAAGACCTGCCGCGCTTTCATGGCACGAACGAGCGGATTACCGAGGCCAACCTGGTCGAGCTGATCCGCTTCTACCACCGCTTGGTTCAGCAGGCGGCAGGCTGAAGCGCAGGCCGTTCAGGACGAGCACCGACTTAGCGCTCACTGCCCGTGGGCGTTCTGTTGCTCGTGCGAGGGCTTTGGCGTGGACGGTGCCTTTGCGCGCCGTCCACGCGTAGCGAGCCAGCACAGGATTGACCCGGCCACCACCATCGACGCGCCTTTCCAGAACGCGAACGACAGCGGAGCATGCAGCAGCGCAGCCGCCAGCGCCGCAGAAAACACAGGAATGAAATACGACGCACCCGCCAGCACCGTGACGTTGCCGTGCAGGATGCCGACGTTCCAGGCCGCATAGCCGAACCCCATGGCGGAGGCCGCCAGTGCCAGGTAGATGACCGCAGAGACGCCGAAGTGCATCGCACCGCCGCCCGTGGCGAAGAATTTGATCCACAGGGTGAGCGCCGTCAGCATGAAGAACAGTGTGACGCCGTTCTTGCCCTCGGCAATGCGGGCGGTGACCGTGCAATACGCCGCCCAGATCACTGCCCCCGCAAAGGCCAATCCGTAGCTGAGCGGGTTGTCCTGCACGTTTGCGGCCATGCCGGCGATATCCAGCCCCTGATCACCGCCGAGCACCAGACAGATCCCCAGGATAGAGACCAGGGCACCCGGCACGATCAGGGCGTTCGCCCGCTGCTTGTTGAACGCAATGGCCGACAGCATGGTGAAGGTCGGCCACAGGTAGTTGACCATCCCGACCTCGATGGCCTGCCGGCCATTGTTGGCGTAGCCGATCGACAGCGACAGGCACAGCTCGTACGAAACGAACAGAAGGCTGCCCCACACCAGATAACGCCGGGGAAAGGCCTTCAGGTTGCCGAACCCCACCGAGAACACCAGCAGCACCGACGCGACCGTATAGATCATGGCGGCGCCGCCCACCGCCCCCAGGTTCTGGCTGACACCGCGGATCAAACCAACGATCGAACTCCACAGCAACACCGCGATGAGTCCGATGAGTGTTGCCCTACTTTTGCTTTGCATAACGCTGGCCTGCGCGGATTGGTGGATCTGAAGTCAATGCTGTTCATACCTACCACACCCTGTTGTTCCACCCTGGCCAGCCGGACGCGCTTCCGACTGGGTCGGAGGGTGCGACGGAGAAGCCTGATGGGCAAAGGGGCGATGGGCGGTCAGTTTAACAATCGGACCCACAGGCCCAGACCATGAACCGAAGTGTTCGTGAAAGACTCTGAACAGTTCAGCAAAACTGTTCACAACTGTTCATGTCAATGCCTTGGTGCGCCGCGCAAGATGGGGTTGTGCCGACCAGCAGTGCCCAATACCAAATACATCCACCACGAACCCCGGCACAAGGAGTCTCAATCATGCGCGAAATCAGGATCTTCGAACTGGACCGGCCGGGCGTGCCGGTGAGCTGGCGGTCGGCACGGGCCCAAACCATCGCCGCACAAGCCGGGCTGTTGTGGGTCACGCAAGAGCACCAGATGCAGGACATCTGGCTCAAGCCCGGCCAATCGATCGACGTACCGGCGGGCGTGCGCTTCTGGCTCTCCGGCGAACCCGTCGACGGCGTGCCGGCGCGCTTTGCCGTCACGGAAGACATCAACGCGCCGCGCCGTCTGCTGCGCTTCATCGGCCAACTGGTGGCCGCCGCCTACCGGCAGGTCCTGCGCGACGACGGGCGTGATGCCACGCGTACGCCGTCGGCGTTGCGCATTGGCACCTGAGAAGACTAAGCCGGAAACACCAGCCGGAACTCGGTCCGCCCACCCGGCGGGCTGCTGGCCCGCACCGTACCCCCGTGCAGGTCCATGATGGTCTTCACGATGGCCAGTCCCAACCCCGTGGACTGGCTGGATTGCACCCCGGATTGCGCTCTTGACGGGTCTCCCCGGTAGAAGCGCTCGAACAGCAGCGGCAGGCTCGCGGCCGGAATGGTCGGCCCCGGGTTGCGCACCGCAATGCTGATCTCCTGGAGCAGGTGCTCCACCACCACATCGATGCGCTCGCCCGTTGGCGTGTAGCGTAATGCGTTGTCCAGCAGGTTGTTGATCGCCCGGCGCAGCAGCGTGGCATCTGCCCGCACCTGCGCATCGCCCGTGACGTGGATGGCGATGTCGCGATCGGCGGCCACCGCCTCGAAGTAGTCCACCAGCACCTGGATCTCGTGCCGCGCGTCGAGCGGCGCAACAGACAGCGCCACGCGCGCATGGTCGGCACGTGCGAGGAACAGCATGTCTTCGATCATGTGCGACAGGCGTGCGTACTCCTCCAGGTTGGATTCCAACACGCTGCGGTACTCCTCCACCGTGCGCGGGTGGGCGAGCGTCACCTCGGTCTGGCCGACCAGGTTGGCCAGCGGCGTGCGGAAGTCGTGCGCCAGGTCTGCCGAAAACTGTGAGAGCCGCGCAAAGCCATCCTGCAGGCGCGTGAGCATGGCGTTGAGCGAGGCCATCAAGTCAGCCAGCTCGCGTGGCGCACCCTCAAGCGCGAGGCGTGTGTCGAGTTGGCTGGGCACCACCGCAGCAGCTTGCCGACCGATGCGCTCCAGGCCCCGCAACGTACTGCGCACCAGCGCCAGGCTCAGCAGCGCCACGGCAGCCACACCACCAATCACTGCAAAGACGATGTGCCGCTGGTAATTGGCCAGCAGCGCGGCACGGCTGTCGCCATCCTGCGCCACGAGCACCATGACTTTCGTACCCGTTTGCCCCAGCCACGCCTCTGCCGCGACTGCCCGCGATGTGATGCCGGACATCGACATCCAGGTATGCACGGCCGATTCCGTTGGCGGCACCGCAGCCCGAACCGCGGGTGGCACCGTCACTTGTTCGCCTTCCGGATTGACTTCAATCAGCGTGCGTCCTTCAAGCGTGGCCACACGCAGGATCAACCCGTCGTGGCCGGAGACCACGTCGGTATAGCGGTGCGCATTGCGTGTCAGATCGTCTGCACCGAGTGCCTCGCTGGTGAGGTGGCGCAGCTGCGTGATCTTGCCGAGCAGCATGGCGTCGTCGGTGGCGCGCAGCTGGGCGTTGAGCGCGTAATACAGGTACGTGCCGGCCGCGGTGAGCGTAACGGCCGCTACCGCAACGAAGGCCAGCACCAGCCGGCTGGCAAGCGATGCAGGCCAGCGCATGAGCGGATCCATCAGCGACCCACCGCGTCCAGCACGTAGCCCATGCCGCGCAGCGTGTGGATCAGCTTGTGCTCGAAGGGGTCGTCCACCTTGGCGCGCAGGCGGCGGATCGACACATCGACCACGTTGGTGTTGCTGTCGAAGTTCACGTCCCACACCTGCGAGGCGATCAGCGAGCGCGACAGCACCTCGCCCGCGCGGCGCGCCAGCAGGTGCAGCAGCGCGTATTCCTTGGCGGTCAGGTCGATCTTGCGTCCGGCGCGCGTGACGCGGCGCTTGATGGTGTCGATGGTCAGGTCGGCAATTTCGAGGACGTCGCTCTCGCGCATCGGGCCGCGCCGCAGGATGGTGCGCACGCGCGCCACCAGTTCGGCAAAGGCGAAGGGTTTGACGAGATAGTCGTCGGCGCCCAGTTCCAAGCCCTTGAGGCGGTCGTTCAGGTCGTCGCGCGCCGTCAGGAACAGCACCGGCGTGCTCTTGTGACGGCGCAGTTGCTGGATGAGCTGCCAGCCGTCCAGGCCGGGCAGCATGACGTCGAGCACGATCAGGTCGTAGTCGTGTTCCATGGCCTGGAAGAGGCCATCGGGGCCAGTGCGGGCGAGGTCGGCCACGAAGCCGGATTCCGTCAGGCCTTTCAGGAGGTAGTCGCCCGCCTTGGGCTCGTCTTCAACGATGAGCAGTCGCATGATGAAAGTTGCGGGCGTGCGTGGTACGACGCTGCCCGTCTTGGCTGCCGATGCCGCCACGATATGCCAAAACCCCTGTAGCGGGGCCGAAGATGACAAGTTTGTCATGTTCAAGTCATGCCTGCGTGGCGACCCCCTCCCTAGACTGGCCCCACTGACACCGCCCCCTTCCTGTCTTGCTGGTGTCGGGTTATCCAAGGAGATCATCATGGCGATTCGATTCCAACGTGTACTGCTGCCTCTGGCCACCTCTGCCGCGTTGGCAGCATTGCTGGCTTCCGGCGCCGCCGTGGCCGCCCAGGACCATCACGAAGCCTGGGGTGTCCCACAGGTGAAGTCGATGACCGCGCCGCTGGCGAAAGCTGGCCCGCGTGACCCCTACACCGATGGGGCGAAAACCGGCACACGCGATCCGTACACCGACGGTGCCGCAGCACAAGTCGTGCTCGAAGCCCGCATCGGCCCGCGCGACCCGTACACCGATGGCGGCCTGACCGACACGCGTGGCCCGCGCGAGCGCAATCCGTACACCGACGGCGCCCTCGTGTGATGCGTCGCAAGCCCTGGCTCTATCGGCCCGTAGGAGCGGCCCTTGCGTGTCTTCTAGCTGCTCCTTTGGCTGCCGTGGCGGCAACTGACCCTGTCACCCCGGTGGCCCTTTCTGTATTGGGCAATGGGGTTGCCGGCCAGACCGAACGCGTGACGCTGCAGCAAGCGGTAGAGCGCGCCATGCAGACGCATCCCGCACTGGCGGCGGCGGGCTACGAGATCGCCGCCAGTGAAGGTGCGCTGGATCAGGCGAGCCGCCTGCGCAACCCCGAGGCCGCGTTCATTACCGAGGACGTGCGCCGCAACCGCGCCACCATGACGGCGCAACTCAATATCCCGCTGGAGCTTGGCGGCAAGCGCGCAGCCCGTACGCGTGCAGCCGAGCTGGGGCGTGACGCCGTCACGCAAGACGCGGCAGTCCTGCGCGCCGAGTTGCGCGCCGACGTGACACGCACGTTCTTCGATCTGGTGATCGCGCAAGAACGACTGACGTTGGCACAGGCCTCTGACGCACTGGCCGCGCAGGCCGAGTCGGCTGCAGCGCGGCGTGTGCAGGCAGGCAAGGTGTCGCCGGTAGAGCAGACCAAGGCCGGCGTGGCGCGCGCCAGCGCAGCTATCGAGCTGCGTGATGCGAGCGCCGAATTGCTGGTCGCACAACGCGCCTTGTCTGCGTTCTGGGGCGGCGCCGTTGCTGCACCGGAAGCCGATGGTAGCGCAGAGACACTACCCATCGTGCCGCCCGAGGCACGCCAGGCGACAAGTCCGACCACAAGCGCGCTGGACAACACCCCCCGCGCCGTCCGTGCCCGTCTGGAGATCGACCGCCGTCAGGCGCTCGCCAACGTCGAGCGCAGCAAGCGCGTGCCTGATGTGACGGTCAACGTAGGGGTCAAGCGCGACAGCAGTGCGAACAACAACATGGCGGTGCTCGGCATTGCGGTGCCGCTGCCATTGTTCGATCGTAATCAGGGCAACCTGCTGGAAGCACAGCGGCAGGCCGACAAGGCCTTCGAAGACTATCGTGTGCTGCAACTTGAGCAGAACGCCACGCTGGCGCAAGACGTTGCGCGGCTCGATGCCGCGCGTACGGCGGTGCAGTCACTGCGCCAGGACGTGCTGCCCGGCGCGCAACGTGCCTATGACGCCGCGCGCATCGGCTTTGACGCCGGCAAGTTCAATTTTCTCGATGTGCTGGATGCCCAGCGCACGTTGTTTCAGGCGCGTGCGCAGTACCTGGCCGCGTTGTCGCGCGCGCACCAGGCGGCAGCCGGTATCGATCGCATTCTCGGCCGGTGATCCGGCACCTCTCTCTTTGCTGACATGACACTTCCTCCGCAACAACGGCGCGCCATCGCGCTCATCGTCGTGCTGGGCGCGTTGGCCGCCGCCGGGCTGTGGTTTGGCATGGGCGCACGCCAGGCCGCCACCACCGACGCAGAGGCCGCACCCGCGCCAGCCGCGTCAGAGCAGGCCGAGGCGCCGCACGCCGAGACGCTCGCCATGACGGCCGAGGCCATCGCCAATGCCAAGATCGGCGTGGAGACCGCGGGTGTGACGGTGTTGCGCACGGAAGTTGTCCTGCCAGGCGAGATCAAGCTGAACGAAGATCGCACCGCACACGTGGTGCCGCGGGTGGCGGGTGTGGCCGAGAAGGTGGCGGTGGAGCTGGGGCAAGCCGTGAAGCAGGGCCAACTGCTTGCGGTGCTGTCGAGCCCCACGCTCTCGGACCAGCGCAGCGAGCTGCAGGCTGCGCAACAGCGGCTGGCGCTGGCGCAGGAAACCCACGCCCGCGAGAAACGCCTGTGGGAGCAGGGCATTGCCGCCGAGCAGGACTACCAGCAGGCTCGCACGTCGCTGCAGGAGGCGCGCATTGCGGCTGACAACGCGCGTCAGAAGCTGACGGCCATTGGCGCGGCACCGTCTGGGTCGGCGCTCAACCGTTTCGAGTTGCGCGCACCATTTGATGGTGTGGTTGTCGCCAGGCACCTGTCACAAGGCGAGGCCGTGCAGGCCGAGACCGCGGTCTTTACCGTGGCTGACCTGCGTACCGTCTGGGCGGATTTCTCCATCACCGCCAAGGACCTGGAAGCGGTGACCACCAACGCCGCCGCCACCGTGCACGCCACTGCCACCGGCACGTCCGTGCAGGGCAAGGTGTCGTACGTGGGTGCATTGTTGGGCGAGCAGACACGCACGGCCCCCGCACGTGTGACGCTCGACAACCCCAAGCTGGCCTGGCGCCCGGGCATGTTCGTCAACGTGTCGGTGGAGTCGGGTCGCGTGCAGGTACCCGTGGCCGTGCGTGCCGATGCCGTGCAGACCGTCGACGACAAGCCCTCGGTGTTCGTGCCCGTGCAGACTGGTTTTGAGGTGCGCCCGGTCAAGACCGGCCGTACCGACGGCACGTGGACAGAGATCGTGGAAGGCCTGCCCGCAGGCACGCGCTATGCCGCCGCCAACAGCTATGTGCTGAAGGCCGAAGCCGGCAAGTCCGCAGACCACGGCCACTAAGAGGAGGCGCCATGTTTGAACGCCTTCTGCGAACCGTCATCGCGCAACGCTGGCTGGTGCTGCTGGCCGTGCTGGCCGCTGCCGCATTCGGTGCGTACAGCTACACGCGCCTGTCCATTGACGCGGTGCCCGACATCACCAACGTGCAGGTGCAGATCAACACGCCGGCACCGGGCTACTCGCCGCTGGAGACCGAGCAGCGCGTCACCTATCCGCTGGAGACGGCCATGGCCGGGCTGCCAAAGCTGGAGCAGACGCGCTCGCTGTCACGCTACGGCCTATCGCAAGTCACCGTCATCTTCAAGGAAGGCACCGACATCTACTTCGCGCGCCAGCTGGTGAGCGAGCGCCTGCAGGCTGCCAAGGAGCAACTGCCCGCCGGCATGGCGCCAAGCATGGGCCCCGTCTCTACCGGCCTGGGTGAAATCTATCTCTGGACCGTCGAGGCTGACGCCAATGCGCGCAAGCCAGACGGCGCCGTCTACACGCCGGCCGACCTGCGCGAGCTGCAGGACTGGGTGATCCGCCCGCAGATCCGCAACGTGCCGGGCGTGACGGAAGTGAACACCATCGGCGGGTTTGCCAAGGAATTCCTCGTGGCAACAAGCCCCGAGCGGTTGGCTTCGTACAAGCTCACCCTGGCCGACGTGGTGGCCGCGCTGGAGCGCAACAACGCCAACGTCGGCGCCGGCTACATCGAGCGAAAGGGGGAGCAATACCTCGTGCGTGCGCCCGGTCAGCTGCGCGATGCGGCCGACATCGGCAACGTCGTGCTCGCCAGCCCGAATGGCACGCCGGTGCGCTTGCGCGATGTCGCCACCATCGAAAGCGGCAGTGAATTGCGTACAGGCGCCGCGACGAGCAACGGGCGCGAAGTCGTGCTCGGCACTGCGTTTCTGCTGATGGGGGAGAACAGCCGTACGGTATCGCAGGCGGTGGACAAGCGCATGCAGGAGATCCGCAAGACGCTGCCGGCGGGCATCCGCGTGGAATCGGTTTATGACCGCACGGTGCTGGTCGACAAGGCCATCGCCACGGTCAAGAAGAACCTGCTGGAAGGCGCCATCCTGGTCATGGCTGTCCTGTTCCTCTTCCTCGGCAACCTGCGCGCGGCGGTGCTGACGGCGCTGGTGATTCCGCTGTCGATGCTGATGACCTTCAGCGGCATGGTGTCTGCCAAGGTGAGTGCCAACCTGATGAGCCTGGGCGCGCTGGACTTCGGCATCATCGTCGACGGTGCGGTGGTGATCGTCGAGAACTGCGTGCGGCGCCTGGCGCATGCACAGGAGGCGCGCGGCCGACCGCTCACACACGCCGAGCGCTTCGATGAGGTGTTTGAAGCTGCCCGCGAAGCGCGTCGCCCGCTGCTGTATGGCCAGCTCATCATCATGGTCGTGTACCTGCCGATCTTTGCGCTCTCTGGTGTGGAAGGGAAGATGTTCCACCCGATGGCGATTACGGTGGTGCTAGCACTGGCTGCCGCCATGATCCTGTCCATCACGTTTGTGCCGGCGGCGGTGGCGCTGTTCATCGGCGAGCGCGTGGCAGAGAAGGAGAACCGCCTGATGGGCTGGGCGCGCCGCATGTATGCGCCGCTGCTTGAACGCGTACTGGCTGCGCCGGCCGTGGTGCTGACCTTTGCGGCGGTGACGGTGACGGTTTCGCTGGTGGCCGCTACGCGCCTCGGTGCGGAGTTCGTGCCCAACCTGAACGAAGGCGATTTCTCCATCCAGGCGATGCGCGTGCCGGGCACGGGGCTGGCGCAATCGCTCGACATGCAGATGCAGATTGAGCGCACGCTCAAGGCGAAATTCCCTGAGATTGAACGCGTCTTTGCCCGCACCGGTACGGCCGAGGTGGCAACCGACGTGATGCCGCCCAGTATCTCCGATGGCTACATCATGCTCAAACCGGAGAAGGACTGGCCCACCGGCCCAGACGGCAAGCGTCGCAACCGCGATCAACTGCTCGCCGACATTCGCACCACGGTGGAGGCACTGCCCGGCAACGCGTACGAGTTCTCGCAGCCGATCCAGCTACGCTTCAATGAGCTGATCTCGGGTGTGCGCAGTGACGTGGCCGTCAAGCTTTTCGGCGACGACATGACTGTGCTAGAAGCGCAGGCCCGGATCGTGGCAGCCCAGCTTGGCAAGCTGGCCGGTGCCGCCGAGGTGAAGATCGAACAGACGGGCGGCTTGCCATTCCTCAACGTCGAGATCGATCGCGACAAGGCGGCACGCTATGGGCTGTCCATCGGCGCCATTCAGGACACGGTATCGGCGGCCATCGGTGGCAAGGACGCTGGCACGGTGTTCCAGGGTGACCGCCGCTTCGGCATCGTTGTGCGCTTGCCGGAAACCTTGCGCAGCGACCCGACCGCGCTCGGCCGTCTGCCGCTCGCGTTGCCGAACGGCCAGGGCTACGTGCCGCTGGCGGATGTGGCGACGCTCAACGAGGTGACCGGCCCCAACCAAGTCAGCCGCGAAGACGGCAAGCGGCGCATCGTCGTCAGCGCCAATGTGCGTGGGCGCGACATCGCCTCGTTCGTGGAGGAGGCGCAGGCTGTGCTCGACGCACAGGTGCGTTTGCCGACCGGCTACTGGATGGCGTGGGGCGGTCAGTTCGAGCAGTTGCAGTCGGCCACCGAGCGCCTGCAGATTGTGGTGCCGCTGGCGTTGGCGATGGTGCTCACACTGCTGTTCATGATGTTTGGCAACCTGAAGGACGGGCTGCTGGTGTTTTCCGGCATTCCGTTTGCGTTGTCGGGCGGCATCCTGGCGCTGGCATTGCGCGGCATTCCGCTGTCGATCTCCGCCGCGGTGGGCTTTATCGCGCTGTCGGGCGTGGCCGTGCTCAACGGGCTGGTGATGTTGAGCTTCATCCGCAGCCTGCGCGAGGGCGGGCAGTCAGTCGATCAGGCGGTGCGGGAAGGGGCGCTCACGCGGTTGCGCCCCGTCCTGATGACGGCGCTGGTGGCTTCGCTGGGCTTTGTGCCGATGGCACTGGCGACGGGGACCGGCGCGGAAGTGCAGCGACCGCTGGCGACCGTGGTGATCGGCGGGATTCTGTCGTCGACGGCGCTGACGCTACTGGTGCTGCCGGTGTTGTACCGGCTGGCCTATCGACGTGATGAAGGGCGGGAGGGGGCAGCAGCGCAGGCGGATGCGGTCGTGCCATCCGCTGCGCCGTAGGGGGAGGATTTACTCGGCCTGCAATGCGGCAATGATCTTCTCGGCGTGTGCCTTGAGCTTGTCGCTATCGGCTTGCACGCGGGCATGCGGTTGCAGCGGGGTGTCGCTATAGCGCGGCAGCACGTGGAAGTGCACATGCGGCACGGTCTGGCCGGCGGCGCTGCCGTTGAGCTGGAAGATGGCGATGCCCGGCGGCGTGAAGGCTGCGCGCACGGCACGGGCCAGCTTGCGCGTGGTGCGGATGGCGGCCGAGGCGGCCTCATCCGACAGGTCGAACAGTTCCGACGCGCCTTCCTTGGGCAGCACCAGAACGTGGCCGTCGGCCTGCGGCATGATGTCCATGAAGGCGATGGTGTGGTCGTCCTCATACACCTTGATGCAGGGCAGTTCGCCGCGCAAGATCTTGGCGAAGATGTTCTGGTCGTTGTACGTCGCGTCAGGCATGGATGTCTCCGGCAAAACAGGAAAGGGCAGCGCGCAGTATATCTGCCACAAGCGGGGGCACGTGTGGCGTGACCTTGGCATAGATCAAGCGACACTGTCATCCGCAGACAGCGGCGCGGCAACCTGTTCCAGCGGTTTGCGCTCGGCGGCGGTCCCCCAGCGTGCCTGTATGGCGGCGGCCAGCAGCATCAGCACGGCGCCAAGTGCGTAACCGGCAAAGACGGCACTGCGGGCGTGCGTGTCGATCAGCCAGCCGAACAGCGCGGGGCCCGCCACACCGCCCAGGCCCGTGCCCACGGCATAGAACAGTGCAATGGCCAGCGCGCGCACCTCTAGCGGAAAGGTCTCGCTCACCGTCAGGTAGGCCGAGCTGGCGGCCGCCGATGCAAAGAAGAACACCACCGTCCACGCCAGCGTCTGTGTAGTGCTGTCAAGTATCCCCGCCCTGAACAACGCACCGCTGGCGAGCAACAGCACGCCACTGATCGCGTAGGTGGTGGCGATCATCATGCGCCGGCCCAGCACATCGAACAGCCGCCCGAGCAACAGTGGCCCGAGAAAGTTGCCCAGTGCAAACGGCAGCAGGTAGGTGCCGACCTTCGTGGCGGGCACGTCGTAGAAATCGGTCAGCACCAGCGCATAGGTGAAGAAGATCGCGTTATAGAAGAACGCCTGCGCAGCCATCAACGCGAGGCCCACCAGCGCGCGTTGCCGATGCTGCACGAGCAGCACGCGTGCAACTTCCCGCAAGCCTGGATGCGCACGTGTGCGCAGACGCAGTGCTGGTAGCGGCACCGCGTCGAAGCGATGGCCTTGTGCAGTGATCGCGTTCTCGATTTCGCTGACGATGGCCTGAGCCTCTGGGTGCCGGCCGCGCGTGAGCAGCCAGCGCGGGCTCTCAGGAATCCAGAAGCGCATGACGAGGATCACCAACCCCAGCGCTGCCCCGATAAAGAAGCACAGCCGCCAGCCCGTATCGATCGGCAGATGCGCCGGGTTCAGCAGCCACAACGATGCTCCAGCGCCCAGTGCCGCGCCCACCCAGAACGTGCCGTTGATGGCGAGATCTGTCCAGCCGCGTACGCGCGCCGGTGTCAGCTCCTGAATCGTCGAATTGATGGCCGCGTATTCCCCGCCGATGCCCGCCCCCGTGAGCATCCGAAAGACAACGAGGCTGGCGAAGCTCCAAGAAAACGCCGTCGCAGCGGTGGCCGAGATATAGACGCCGAGCGTGATGAAGAACAGCTTGCGCCGCCCCAGCCGATCGGTCAGCCAGCCGAACAGCAGCGCGCCCAGCACCGCGCCGACAAGGTAGGCGCTGCTGGCCATGCCCACCTGCGCGTTGGTGAGTTGTAGCGCCGGGCTTTGCTTGAGTGCACCGGCCACGGCACCAGCCAGTGTGACCTCCAGCCCGTCGAGCAACCATGTGATGCCGAGCGCCATGACCACACGCGTATGGAAGCGGCACCACGGCAGGCGGTCCAGCCGGCTGGGCAGATCAGAGGATTGAAACGCGGGTGAATCGGGCATCGCGGCACATTCGATCTGGAATGCGCGCGATGCAGCACGATTTATTCCTGCACGGCTCCGCTTGAGCCGGTGAGCGGCGCGCCGGCCAGCAGGGTGTCTTCAAAGAAGCGGCGGCGCGCGTCCTTGTCGGGTTTGCTGCCCTGGTGCCACAGCGTGGCTTCAGACAGTTGGTAGGCATACAGCATGAAGGCGCGCGTCTTGGCATCCTTGCGCGCAAAGCCGATCGCCTGGAAGTGCTGGACGTAGTAGTCCATGCGGTGCTCGTCGACGGTTTCGACAGCCTCTTGTGCCATCGGGTCACGTCGCGCCCAGGCACGGATGGCGAACTCGATCATGGCGGTGCGGCGCGCGCTGCGGCCGCGAAACGGCAGTGCCAACAGATCACGCACCAAGCCCTGCACCGATGGGTTCTGTCGCTCGAGCTTGGGGCCGACGCGTGTGCGTTCGCTCCAGTCCTGCAACACCTGATGCAGCAGATCGTCGCGGTTCTTGAAGTGCCAATAGAAGCTGCCGCGCGTGACCTCCAGTTGTTTGGCGAGCACGTCCACGCGCACGGCGTCGATGCTCTTGGTGACGAGCAGGTCGGTGGCCGCGCGCACCCAGTCATTGGGCGTGAGCTGGGCGCGCGGCGCGGCGGCGGAGGTGGATTCGGCGTCGACGGGGGCGTCGTGTTCGTCGATCAGCGGGGAGGGCATGCGCACCTCGTGCGGCTTGGACATGAAGGCGGATTCTAGCGGCGCTGACACCGCTGTCCAGCGCTGAGCGCATGCTGAGCGCCCCAGGTTTTCTCCGGTTGACATGTCAACAAACGCACTCCTACCATGCACATACGTTTGTGTATGGAAGGATCGAGCTACCGTAAGCCTCGGTTTGCGGTTTTGTGCAAGAACCATGCTCGACGATGCCTTCTGCACGGCGTCTAACGATAAGACATCAGGAGACATTTGCATGAAGGCATTCCGACTCGCGCTGTGCGCGGCGGCCGTCGCGGGCGCATTTTGCGCGAGCACTGTTCACGCTGAGACCGTCAAGATCGCCTGGATCGATCCGCTGTCCGGGCTGATGGGCGCGCTGGGCCAGAACCAGTTGCGCAGCTGGCAATACGCGGCCGATCTGGCCAACCAGCAGAACTGGAGCGGCAACGGCACCAAGTTTGAAGTCGTCGGTTTCGACAACAAGGTCTCACCGCAAGAGAGCCTGACGATCCTCAAGCAGATCACCGATCAGGGCATCCGCTACGTTGCACAGGGCGATGGTTCCAGTGTGGGCATGGCGCTGCAGGACGCCATCGCCAAGTACAACGACCGCAATCCGGGCAAAGAGATCATCTATCTCAACTACGCGGCGGTCGATCCGGACATGACCAACAGCAAGTGCAACTACTGGCACTTCCGTCTGGACGCCAACTCCGACATGAAGATGGAGGCCCTGACCACTTATCTGGCCAAGGACCCGAACATCAAGAAGGTCTACCTGCTCAACCAGAACTACTCGTTCGGGCATCAGGTGGCGCGTGCGGCCAAGGATTACCTCAAGCGCAAGCGCCCGGACATTCAAGTGGTGGGCGAAGACCTGCATCCGCTGGCGCAAGTGAAGGACTTCTCGCCGTACGTGGCCAAGATTCGCGCATCCGGCGCCGATACGGTCATCACCGGCAACTGGGGCAGCGATCTGGCCTTGCTGATTCGCGCGGCCAAGGATGCGGGCCTGAGCACCAACTTCTACACGTACTACGCCGGTACCACCGGCGTGCCGACCGCGATGGGCGCGTCGGGCGCGGATCGCGTAAAGGTCATCAGCTACTTTGCCCCGAACGACGGCAATCCGAAAACCAACGCCGTGCTCGACGGTTTCAAGAAGAAATACAACGACGACTTCTTCAACGCCGATGTCTACACCGGCATGGCCTTCCTGTCCAAGGCCGTCAAGACGGCAGGCTCGGCTGAGCCCGCCAAGGTGGCCAAGGTGATGGAAGGCATGACGATCGACAGCCTTAATGGCCCGGTCGAGATGCGCAAGACCGATCACCAGGCACAGCAGACGCTGTATGTCACCACCTGGGTGAAGGCCGACGGCAAGAAGGTGAAGTACGACCAGGAGAACACCGGCTACGGCTGGCGTACCGACGTCACGCTTGAGCCGCACCTCGGAGCGCAGCCGACGTCGTGCCAGATGAAGCGGCCGACGTCGTGATCGTGTAGTGGCCCCGTTCCCGGTCGAAGCGAGGCGCGCTTAGACCGGGGACACCACCGCTTCGCCCGCCAGATGCCGGCGGGCGTTCTCCAGAAAGCGATCCACCGTAGCCTGCACCGATTCCGGCGACCAACCGGCAATGTGCGGCGTCAGTACGACCTGCTCCAGATCCAGCAAGCCCACCGGCGGCTTCGGTTCGCTCTCGTACACATCCAGCCCCGCACTGCCCAGCTTGCCTGCGCGGATAGCGGCTTCCAGCGCTGCCGTATCCACTACGCTGCCGCGCGCAATGTTGACCACGCAGCCGTTCGGCCCCAGCGCTTCCAGAACGGATTGATTCACCAGGTGTTTGGTCTGCGCGCCGCCCGGCGTGGCAACGATCAAGAAGTCCGCCCACTCAGCCATGTCCTTGAGCGCACCAAAATACGGGTACGACACGCCGTCGCGCGGCTTGCGGTTGTGATAGCCGATCTGCATGTCGAAGCCCGCTGCACGGCGCGCGATCTGTAGGCCGATGGTGCCCAGACCGACGATGCCCAGTCGCTTGTTGCACACACCCGGCTGCAGCGGAATGTCGTCGCGCCAGACGCCATTGCGCGTGGCGCGGTCCAGCTTCGGGATACCACGCACCGCGGCCAGCAGCAGGCCGAAGGCGTGATCAGCCACGCAGGCGTCGTTGGTGCCGGCGCCGTTGGCCACCACCACGCCGCGCGCCCGGGCGGCTTCCACGTCGATGTTCTCGTAGCCGGCGCCCAGCGCGCAGGCCAGTTCCAGCTTGGGTAAGGCGACGATCTCCGCGCCGGTCAGGCCGGTCGAGCCGTTGGTCAGCACGATGCGTACGGCGTGGCCGTCACGGGCGATGGCGGCATCGCGTTCTGCCCGGGTCGGGGCGTGGATGACGTGGAAGTGCTGAGCGATCTGCGCCACGTTGTTGGGCGTCATCGCAATGAGGATCAGAAGCGTCGGCTGCATGGTGAGGAGAGGAGGGCGGGCCGCGTCTTGTCAGCAAAAGGTGCCGTGCACGGCGCTCGGGCGATCATAGCGCGCCCATACCCCTGTGCGCCGGAAGCCCCTGGCGTAACGAGGTTACACGCCGTTACCAATGAAGAAGTTTGGTTGCACGGGGCGTGCGGCCTGCGGCATAGACTTTGCGGCAAGGGGCGCAGATCGTAGGAAGGCCGCCGGGCCGGACCAGACGCCTCGTCCACACACGGGATCAATCATGCAAGCAACAAACAAGCTGGCGCGCGCCGGTCGCACAGGGCGGTGGATGGCAGTGGCGGCAATGGCTGTCGCCGCGGCTGGGCTGGCCGGCTGTGTCACGGCGCCCTACCCCGGTTACGGCGCAGGCTATGGCGCCGGCTATGCGGCAGGCAGCAGCGCATACGGCAACAGCTACGGCAGCACGACCTACAGCACGACGCCGTACGCCAACGGCTATGCCAGCAACGGATACGACAATACTTATAACAACGGCTACAACGGCAGCTATGACCCGAATGCGCCGCAGCCGTATCCGCAACCGTATCCGTCTCAGCAGCCGGCACCGGCGCCAGCCTATTCGCAGCCGAATTACTCCCCCTATCCGAACAACAACGCGCCGGCCTATGAGGCGCCGGCCGACAACCGCTACGGCGTGATCGAACGTATTGACGCGGTGCCGGTGCGCGGGCAGCCCACTGGGGTGGGCGCGGTGCTGGGCGGCGTGGTGGGCGGCCTGCTCGGTCACCAGGTGGGTGGCGGACGCGGCAATACCGTGGCCACCATCGGCGGCGCGGTGGCGGGCGCCATGGCCGGCAACGCCGTGGAAGGCAATACGGTGGTGGGGCAGACCTATCGCGTGACCATGCGTCTGAACGACAACTCCATGGTGACGCTCACGCAAAACAACCCGAACGGCCTGCGCCCGGGCGACCACGCCCGCATCGAAAACAACATGGCTGTGCCTTACTAGCCACTTACTGCAGTCGCTCGACCACGGGATTCTGTCCGCGCCAGACTTCAGAAATGGCGCGGACTGGCCGTTATAGCGGGGGCCTCAACTAGTTTTGCCGCCCGCTTTACATCCCATGTTCAATCGACTTTCCATCCGTTTCCGACTCAATGCAGCCCTCGCGCTGCTCGCCGTGCTGCTGGCTACCATTGGCACCATCGGCGTTGTCGGCATGCGCGCGTCCGACGCGACCATCAAAGAGATCTATAGCAACCAGCTCGCTTCAACCTCGCTGGTGGCCAAGGCGCAATTGCATGCCGCCATCGTGCGCACCACGCTGGATCGTGCGGTCTTCCACCCCGATGCCGCCGAGGTGCCGGCGATCCTCGACAAGGCCAATAGCTACCGCGCAAAGTCGGACGACGCCTGGAAGCAGTACAAGGCGCTGCCCATGAGCGCCGACGAGGCCCGCCTGGCCTCCGATGTGGAAGCCAAGCGCGCGGCGCTGTTCCGCGATGGCATTGAGCCGCTGATGAACGCGTTGCGTGCCCGTGATACGGCTGCAGCCGACAAAGTGGTCATGGACGTCATTCCTCCGCTGTCGGTGGCATTGACCGCCGCCGCAGATGCGCTGGATCGCAGCCAGTCCGAGCAGGCCAAGGCCGGATACGACGATGCGGTGGCCCGCTCGCACGCGTTTCTGATGCTGATCATCGGCGCCATTGTGGTGGGCATTGCTGCAGCGCTGGGCTGTGCGTTTGGCCTGCATCGCGCGATCTCCGTGCCGCTGTCGCGCATGCTCGGCCACTTTGGTGAGATCTCGCGCGGCAACCTGACCGAGCACATCACCGTGAGCAGCCATGACGAAATGGGTGCGCTCACCCGCGGCCTGATCGACATGCAGCGTGGTTTGATTCGCACCATCGAGACGATGCGAGGCGGCAGCGATTCCATCGCCAGCGCGACCAAGCAGATTGCCGCCGGCAACCTGGACCTCTCGCAGCGCACGGAAGAGCAGGCATCCTCGCTGGAGGAGACCGCTTCCAGCATGGAAGAGCTGACCAGCATCGTGAAGCAGAACGCCGACAACGCGCGTCAGGCCAGCCAGCTTGCGGGCAACGCATCGGACATCGCCGTCAAGGGCGGTGAGGTGGTGGGCCGCGTCATCGAGACGATGTCCGGCATCAACAACAGCAGCAAGAAGATTGCCGACATCATTGGCGTGATTGAAGGCATTGCCTTCCAGACCAACATCCTGGCGCTCAATGCCGCAGTGGAAGCCGCGCGTGCTGGCGAGCAAGGCCGTGGCTTTGCCGTGGTGGCGGGTGAGGTGCGCAGCCTGGCGCAGCGCTCGGCCACGGCGGCCAAGGAAATCAAGGAACTCATCAGCGATTCGGTTGGCCGTGTTGAAAACGGTTCGACGCTGGTGACCGAAGCGGGCGCGGTGATCGACGAAGTGGTGGTGGCCGTCAAGCGCGTGACCGACATCATGGGTGAGATCAGCGCCGCGTCGGACGAGCAGAGCGCTGGTATCGAGCAGGTCAATCAGGCCGTCACGCAGATGGACGAGGTGACGCAGCAGAACGCGGCACTGGTGGAAGAGGCTGCGGCCGCTGCGCAATCGCTGGAAGAGCAGGCGGGCGTGCTGCGTGAGACGGTGGCGTCGTTCCGCCTGCCGCCGGCTGGCACGCATGCTGTGCCGGCTGCTATGGTGAGCGCTTCGAAGGCACCGTCGGCTGCGCCGGTTGCTGCTGCCAAACCTGTCGTGCGCAAGCCTGCCTCGACAATCAAGCGTGTTGCTCGCAAGCCTGCTGTGTTGTCTGCCGCAGCGCCTGCCAAACCGGCATCCGCTCCGGCAGTTACCCCTGCCGCGGCAATCGAGCCCAAGCCCGGCAAGCTGGCCATTGCCGCTGCCGCCAGCGATGCAGATGACTGGGAACAGTTCTGACATCCTGACGCGCAGACACGCATGACCCTTGCAAAGCCGCGCCTCGTGCGCGGCTTTGTGTTTCAACGCTGTAACCGATTTGAGTGAGAGGCACGGACCCTGTTGCCGGTACCGCCGTCTCGGTCGCTCGCATCGGGTCATGCAATCCCCCTCCTGCTGCACGATCGCCGTGCGTCTTCGCTGCGCATCGCAACGATGGCGCTCCACTTCCTGTAGAGCCTGTTCCCACAAGGCTTTGTTCCCCTCTACCCCCATACACCAAGCCCCGCGCGCAAGGGGCCGTGCCATGCCGGCCGGGCTGCGCATGCGCGTGCCTCAGCCGAACACCCTGCGCCTGGGTGCCAAGCGCCTCCGCCTTTTGTAGGGCGGGCTTGTCGGCTGCCCGGACGAGTGCGGTTCCATGTCAACGGGTATTGCGTGCCGTGGCTGCAATTGCAGCGCGGCTTAGAACCTCGCATCGCGTTCACCCTTGCAACAACCCTGCGTGAGCGGCATCCGCGTGCAAGCCCGTGCCGCATGCGACACCGCATAACAGCGCGCCCTGGCGGGGGTTGGTACGGTCCTCGCGTTCAGGCTTGCGGAGCGGGCCAGAGAACCACGCATCGGCAGTCATCGCTTGCATGGCGATGGCGCCGGATGTACGGCGCAAGCGGTTGCGCCGCAGGTCGACAAGAACTTGGGGAAAGTGATGAGCGCCACAGCGCAAAACGGGGGCGTTGCCAGGCATCGGTCGTATGCCGGCTTTGGGGAGGGACCATGAGCGATGTGCCATGGGAAATCTACCTGGCGTTGCTCAACACGCTGACGGTGGCGACCACGCTCGTCATCCTCATCAGCACCGCCGACGATTTCTTCCTGGACGCCTTCTACTGGGTGCGGGAGCTGTGGCTCTGGCCGCAGCGCGGCCGCACGCCCGTCACCATCTCGGCGCAGGCGCTGCGTGACCGCGAAGAGCAGTGGCTCGCCGTCATGGTGCCGGCCTGGAAGGAATACGACGTCATCGCCAAGATGGTGGAGAACACCTTGGCGACGATGGAGTATGCGCACTTCGTCATCTTTGCCGGGGCCTACCGCAATGATGCGGAAACCACCACCGAGGTGGAGCGCATGGTGCGCCGTTACCCGGGTCGCGTGGTGCGGGCGGCGGTCACGCACGATGGCCCCACCTGCAAGGCCGACTGCCTGAACACCATCATCCAGACCATCACCCGCTACGAGGCAGGCCACGGCATCCGTTTTGTGGGCGTGATCGTGCACGACTGCGAAGACGTGATCCACCCGCTGGAGCTGAAGTACTTCAACTACTTCATCGGCGACCAGGATCTGGTGCAGTTGCCGGTGCTCTCCCTTGAGCGCAAGTGGTACGAGTGGGTGGCCGGCACCTACATGGATGATTTCTCCGAAACACACCAGAAGGACCTGGTGGCGCGCCAGGCGCTGACCGGCACGGTGCCTGGTGCGGGCGTGGCACTGTGCTACAGCCGTCGCGCCATTGAAGCCGTGATGAAGGTGCGCGGGGATTCGCCCTTCAATACCAGCACGCTCACGGAAGACTACGACTTCAGCTTCCGCCTGCGCGAGCTGGGCATGCGTGAAGCCTTCGTGCACTTCCCGATCTGTGAGAACGCGGCGCCTGCGGAGGATGCGGAGGGCAAGACGCGTACGCGCTGGCGTCTTGGGCGCCGTCGCGGCGTGCGGCCGCAATTGTTGGCAACGCGTGAGTACTTTCCAAGTACCTTCCGTACCGCCTATCGGCAGCGCGCGCGCTGGGTACTCGGCATCGCGTTCCAGGGCTGGCTGCAGATGGGGTGGAAGGGCAGCCTCATCACCAAGTACATGTTCTTCCGTGACCGCAAGGGTGTGTTGACCGCGCTCTTTTCGATCCTGGCCTATGTGTTGTCACTCAACTATCTGGTCGTTGGCGCACTGACGGCCAAGGGGTGGGCGTCGGTTCCGGATGGCGCGTTCGTGGTCAGCACCGTTTGGATGCAGAACCTGCTGGCCATCAACGCGACGCTGCTGATCAACCGGCTGGCACAGCGTATGTACTTTGTCGGGCGTCTGAACGGTCCGCTGCAGGGCGTGCTGTGCTTGCCCAGGCTGGTGGTGAACAACTTCATCAACTTCTTCTCGGTGTGCCGGGCGTGGAAGATCTTTCTGGTCTACTGTCTGACCGGCAAGCCGATCGCGTGGGACAAGACCCAGCACACCTACCTGTCGAACGACGCGCTTGGCCGTACGCGTTCCATGCTGGGCGAGACCTTGCTCAAGTGGGAGGTGCTCACGCAAGCGCAGCTCGACACCGCGTTGGCCATACAGCAGGAGACCGGCCGTCGGCTGGGGACCATCCTCGTCCAGCAAGGGCTGGTGACGGCCGACACGCTGGCCGATGCGCTGGCCGAACAGGTTGACCTGCCGCGTGTGAGCCTGACCAACGTTGTGCTGGGCGCGCTGGCCGATTGCTTGCCGCGCGATCTGGCTGTGCGGCATCACGTGGTGCCGTTCTCCATTGGCGAGGACGGCGCGCTCAATATCGCCGTGTCGGAGTTGCCCAACGGCGAGGCGCTGGAAGAACTGGCCCGTGCGGCCGGCCGCAAGGTTGCGTGCTTCATGGCATGCGACCACGAGATGTTGGCCGAGCTGGCACTGATGGCCGACCCCAATCGCCGCGCTACGGTCGTGTTCGGCCCAGCGGCGTATTCGGCCACCCTGGCCGTCGAATCCATGACGGGCGCCGGCCCGGCAGTTGCAGCAGGCACGGCACTCGCACCCGAGGCTCCCCCCATCCCCCCGATACCTCCGACACCGGTGTTGCCGGATCTGGCGCCCGGCCCAGAGGTACGCCCCAATCCATCTGTTGCGGGAGGTGTGGCATGAAAACCGAGAGAGCAGACCGTTTTATCTCGCGCCGTTTGCGGTGGCCGATTGCTGCCGCGGTGTGGGCGCTATGTCATGGCGCGTCGATGGCGGAGCAGGCCGTGCAGCCGCTGCAGCCCGACGCGTACTTCCGGGCAGACCGCGCCTACCGAGCCATCGATGCCAACAAGCTCGATGATGCCGAGGCAGCCACGCGTGCGGCATTGGCTGTGCAGTCCGACAGCCTGCAACTGAACCTGCTGCTGCTCGATGTACTCACGCGCAAGGGCCAGTTGGAGGCGGCACGTACGCAAGCCGATGCACTGGTGCAGAGGTACCCCAATGAACCGCGCGTGTATGCGCAGCACGGGTTCCTGGCGCAGAGGGCGAGTGACCCGGCCACGGCCGAACAGGACTTTGCGCACGCAGTGCAAGGTACCGATTGGACCGTGCAGGAACAGCGCAACCTGCATCTGGCATGGTCGGACAGCGCGTATTCCGCCAAACATCCGCAGGCGGCGCTGGATGCGCTCAGCCCCCTGCAGGATCAGCCGGATGCCGATGTGCAATTGCGCCTTGCGCAATCACGCTTGCAACTGGGCGACCGCGATGGCGCAACGCAGGCCGCCACGCTGGCGGAAGAACACGCCAAAGACCCGGCGCAACAACGCTACGCCAAGGCGCTGCTTGCCCAGGCGATGGCACCCCAGGCACAGGGCGAAGCCACTTCACCTGACGACCCGCGCACGATCGGCCAGCGCGAATTGAACGAAGCCTACAGCCACCTGCGCGCACGCGACGACCGCGCGGCGCTGGCAGCCTTCCAGCGCGGGTTTGCCACCGGCCAGGGCAGCTGGACCCACTACGCCGATGCGGCCTATGCCGCCAAGCGCCTGGGCGACAACTCGACCGCCATCCATTTGTTCCGCCAGAGTCTTGATCACGCAGATGCCGACGCCAAGAGCGATGGTGGTAGCAACGGTGATGACCGCCTCCCCGCAGACCGTCGCTTCGGTTACCGGCGCGAAGTCGAGCAGATGCAGCGCACGTTCGGCATGGTGCTCTCGGGCGCGTATCAGACATCGGCATTCGGTTTGCCCAACACCGTCAGCACGGCGCAGGGCGGCGCGGAGGTGTACTGGCAGCCGCCGGGCATTGGCTATCGTGACGGCAGCATCTTCCAGCTTTTCGTGCGCGGCTACGACAGCGTGTATGACCGCAACGGCATCACCGGTCTACCAACTGCGCAGGGGTCGGTGGGCGCACGCTACAAGCCGATCAAGGACCTCAATCTTGTGTTCACCGCCGAGCGCCTGTTTCGCATCGGCCGACTGACCACCAACGACACGCTGCTGCGCATCGGCTTTTCCACCGACCAAGGCCTTGACCTTCAGGTCACCAAACCACGCTGGCAGACCTGGCAGGTGTATGGCGAGGGTGCGTACTTCGTCAACCAGGGCCGCCTGATCGTCAGCACCGAAATGCGCTATGGCCACACTTGGATGCTCAATTCGATCAGCGATCACCTGACGGTCTATCCGCACGTGGTGCTGGCTGGTGACCATGACAACAAGGCGCCTGACCGGCAACTTGCACTGGGTGTCGGCCCAGGCATCAACTTTCGTTACTGGTTTCGGGAGTCGCAGTACAGCGCCCCGGCCAGTTGGCTTGACCTGACTGTGCAGTACCGCTTGCCACTGACCCACGCCGACCGAGCGAAGGGCGTAGTGGCACGCGCCATCCTGTGGTTCTAGGACCAACGTGTCACGGATGAAACGTTTTTGATCAACGAGGGATACGGGTAACGAGGAGGATTCGCATCGGCGCGCGCGCGATGGCGTCGTAGCGCCACGGCAGGACCAGGCATGACGCATGGCACGGCCTTCGCTCTGTGGTGAAGTCTGCGCCGGCGTCAGAAGCGACGCGTTCGTCGTCGCGCTTTGGAGCCACCAGCCGATGCAGACGACATGGGGAGAGCAAAATGACCGGGAAGATTTTGACAGTGTTCGGCACGCGCCCGGAGGCCATCAAGATGGCGCCGCTGGTGAAGGCATTGCAAGCCGAGGCAGGCTTCACCTCAGTGGTATGCGTGAGCGCGCAGCACCGGCAGATGCTCGACCAGGTCCTGCAACTCTTCGGCATCGTGCCGGAGTTTGACCTGAATCTGATGCAGCCTGGGCAGACGTTGTCCGGCATCACCTCCAGCGTGCTCGGCGGCATCGACGGCGTGCTGGACGCCTTCCAACCCGACGCGGTGCTCGTGCACGGCGACACCACCACCACACTGGCCGCCAGCCTGGCCGCGTTCTACCGGCGCATTCCTGTCGGGCATGTCGAAGCAGGATTGCGCACGGGCAACATCTGGTCTCCCTGGCCCGAAGAACTCAACCGCCGCGTGACCGATTCCGTCACCACGTGGCACTTTGCCCCGACGGCCGAAGCGCGCCAGAACCTGCTGGATGAAGGCGTCGCCCCGAGCCGGGTCACGCTTACCGGCAACACCGTCATTGATGCGCTGCTGTCTGTGAAATGGCAGCTGGATGCGGATGCTGCGCTGTCGGCGGAGATGGCCGCGCGCTATCCGTTCCTGGAAGCCGGGCGGCGGATGATTCTGGTGACTGGCCACCGGCGCGAGAACTTTGGCGAGCCGTTCGAGAATTTCTGTGTGGCGCTACGCCTGCTGGCGGCGCGCCATCCGGATGTGCAGATCGTCTATCCGGTGCACCTGAACCCCAACGTGCAGCGGCCAGTCAACGCCATCCTGGCGGGCCACGACAACGTTCACCTGATCGCGCCGCAAGACTACCTGCCCTTCGTCTATCTGATGGACCGCGCTTACCTGATCGTCACCGATTCCGGCGGCATTCAGGAAGAAGCGCCCGCGCTGGGCAAGCCAGTGCTTGTCACGCGTGACACCACCGAGCGCCCCGAGGCCATCGCTTCAGGCACGGCACGCCTGGTCGGCACCGATACGCAGCGCATCGTGGATGAAGCCGAAATGCTTCTGCATAACGCCAACGAATACCAACGCATGGCGCAGGCCCACAACCCGTATGGCGACGGTCAGGCATGCCGTCGCATCGTCGAGGCATTGAAGGCTGCCTTCAACGCACCCGCCCAGATGGCGACGCGCGGGCCGCAACTCGTTCGCAAGCCGGCCACCGAGGCCGAGATCATCAATCTGGAAGCGGCACGCGCCACGGCGCTTGGGGCCGCGCCCGTGCAACGCCTGAATGGCTAGGAGGCTTGGATGAAAGCGAAACGAATCGGGGGAGGCATCTTGCTGGCCTCCGCCCTGATCGCGGGATGGCTGGTGGTGGCACCACCATGGGCCGGCAATGCGGGGGTTCCCGCTGTGATTGTCGGCGGCGCAGACCAGCGCAATCCCGGCTCGGACGCAGACAAGAAGAAGCCTGCGCCAGCCTCCTCCGAAGGCACCGTCATGGTTGGGCAGCCCGCGCAGCCGGCTGTCGTGGCCGTCGCAACACACAAGCCGGTAACCGGGGGCGGGCGCGCCTACGGCTATGGCGTGATGGATGAAAACGGGCAGGTGGTTCCGCCGCCGCGCCCGCCCGGCGTTACCGAAATCCGTCCCGGTATGCCAGAGAACGAGCCAACCGGTACGGAACGTGGCCACGACCGTGGTCCCAACTTCAACCTCGGGCTCTACCGCCAAGCGGACGGCTCGGTGTATCGCCCATGAGTCGGAGAGCCATCATGAAATCTATGTTTCGCAAGTTCCTCTGCGCATTGGTCTTTGCGGGCGGCCTCATAGGCATCTCGTTGCCCGGGCCTGCGCAGGCAGCCACCTGCACGATCGGGCTTGGCCCCATCTGCGTGACGGTTGGCGGAACGACAACCAGTGCGCCAGCCCCGATGCTGGTGCTGTACGACGCGCCGCCCAACGACCAGTACACCAACCTGGGCAAGGCGTACGCGATCATGCTGTACAACCTGCTTGCACACTTCAATACCACCATCACCATGATGCCGGTGCAGAACTACACGGCTGGCATGACCGAGCAGTACACCGCCACGTTCTACGTGGGGGCCTACTACGCCAACCCCATACCGGCAGCCTTCCTGTCGGATGTCAGCACGACCCAGAAGACCGTTGTCTGGTTCAAGTACAACCTGTGGGAACTGGCATGGAACACGGCATATCCGTTCACCGCGCGCTATGGCATCAATTTTGTCGGCCTGCGCGGCATGAATGCTACGCCGTCGGCCAGCGCTCCGAACCCCGGATTCTTCGATACGGTGGCCTACAAGAACCAGAGCATGACCAAGTACTACGCCTTTAATGCCACGACGGGTGTCATTAGCGCTGATCCGGATATTGGCGTAACGTCCGTGGCCGATGCCACCAAGGCCAGCAGCGTGGTGACAATCACCAACTCGGTCACGCAGGAAACTGCGCCATACATCATCCGCTCCGGCAACTTCTGGTACGTGGCAGACATGCCGTTCTCGTACATCGGCCCACGTGATCGCTATCTGGTTGTGTGCGACATGTTGCATGACATCCTGGGCACCAACGCGCCAACGCTGCACCGTGCGCTGGTCCGTCTGGAGGACCTCAACGCCACCAATACCGTGACATCCATCAACACGCTCTCGGACTACCTGTACAGCAAGAAGATTCCGTTCTCGCTTGCGACCATTCCGCTGTACAAGGACCCGAATGGCGTTTACAACGGCGGTGTGTCGCAGACCATTCACCTGGTCAATGCAACGGGGCTCAAGTCGGCGCTGAATCATGCGTTGGCACGTGGCGGCAAGCTCCTGATGCACGGTTACACGCACCAGTACAGCAACATTCCGAACCTCATCAACGCGGTCAGCGCGAACGACTTCGAGTTCTGGCTCGCCACGCAGAACCGCCCGGTGAACGAGGACTCAACGCAATGGGCGGCAGGGCGATTGTCGGCGGGTTTGCTGGAACTCCAACTCAATGGCTACGTGCCCTTTGCGTGGGAGGCACCGCACTACCAATCCTCTCCGCAGGCCATCAAGGCGGTGCCGCAGTACTTCAAGAACACCTACCAGCGCATGGTGTATTACACGTCGGATAACCCGCAGACGTTGAACTCGACTACCGTCGGACATGATTTTTCCGTTGGCCAGTTCTTCCCCTACATCATTCAGAAGGATTATTACAACCAGCGCGTGATTCCGGAAAACCTTGGCAATGTGGAATACAACATCTGCAATATCGACCCGTCGTCCTGCCTGACATACACCGCGCAGGACATCCTGACCAACGCGACCTACGCACTCATGGTGCGCGACGGCTTTGCCTCGTTCTTCTTCCATCCGTTCTGGCTGGAGCCGGACCTTGGTACACCCGGCTACGCCGACTTCCAGACCATCATCACCGGCATCACCGCACTGGGCTATACCTGGGCGAATGCCAGCACGGCGCAGTAGCCATGCAGCGGATGCGCTTGATCCTGGCAGCAGCAATGCTGGTGTTGGGCGCATCCACAGAGGCCGCGGGGCCGGTGGGAGCAATGCCTGCCGGCCCTGTGCCGTTATATGGGGTCACGGTTGATGCGGTGGACAACGTGTCCGCCGTGGTCGACGCGCTCTCGCACCTCTCGCGCACGCCCACGGTGCGCATCGTCTTTGATGAGGGGATGAACGCGCCGGACTACGCCGCGTCCGTCGCCGCCATCCGGCGCGTGGCCTACGTGATGGGTGAGTTGGTCGATTCATCCACGCTCAAGCAATACGACGTCCCGCAGATGCGCGAGCGCGCCACCACCTATTTCGACACGCTGGGCCACAACGTCGACCTCTGGGAGATTGGCAACGAGATCAACGGCGAGTGGGCCGGCCGCACGCGCGACGTCGTCGACAAGACGCTGGCCGCCTATGCCGTCATCAAGCAACGTGGCGGCCGAACGGCGCTCACGCTCTATTACAACGAGGGCTGTTCTGAAGCCCCCTCACACGCCATGTTTGACTGGTCTGAACGCAACTTGCCGCCTGACCTGCGCAACGGCCTGGACTACGTCTTCATCAGTTTTTACGAAGACGATTGCAAGATCGCGCCACCTGATTGGCGTGCCGTATTCGACCGTCTGGGGCAACTGTTTCCGCATGCCGTGCTCGGCTTTGGCGAGGTCGGTACACGCCTTGCAGCGCGCAAGGGCGCGTTGATCGCGCACTATTACGGCCTGTCGATTGCGCATCCGCGATTCGCGGGCGGCTACTTCTGGTGGTACTTCCGGCAAGACATGGTGCCGCGCACGCGGCCGCTATGGCGCAGCATGGATGCGGCCTTTCAGTCCATGCCTGTCGCACCACTTCGTGCGCCTACGCCCTAGCCCGTGTGTTCGGGTACTGCAGGCCTCCTGGCGGCTTTCCGCCCGTCGCCCCGTCGGGCTCGACGGGCTCACCATGGCGTCGTACCAGCTGGATGGTGCGCGTGGGCAGTGCGAACGCTGCACCAAGGTTCTGCAACTCTTCCAGGATCGCCAGGTTGATGCGCTGCTGGATGTCCATGTAGAGATTGAAGTCGGGGCTGGTCACGAAGTACACCACCTCGAAGTTCAGCGCGTTCTCGCCAAACTCCTTGAAGTGTGCACGATCAAAGCGTGTGTCGCCAGCGGTCTCCACGGCGTGGCGCACGATGTCCGGAATCTTCTGCAACTGTGCGGCGCGCGCGTCGTACGTCACCCCGAACGTAAATACGATGCGTCGTTCCTGCATCCGTTTGTAATTGTGGATGGTGCTCTTGAGCAGTGACGTGTTGGACGTCACGATCTCTTCGCCCGAGAGACTGCGGATGCGTGTGGTTTTGAGCCCCACGTGCTGTACCGTGCCGGCAATCGATTCGAAGACGATGAAGTCACCAATCTCGAACGGCTTGTCCAGCCCGATGGCGAGCGAGGCAAACAGATCGCTCAGGATGTTCTGCACCGCCAGTGCGACGGCCACACCACCCACCCCCAGGCTGGCGACGAAGGCGGTGACGTTCACGCCTACATTGGCGAGGATGGCCAGCAGCAGCATCGACCACAGTGCAAAGCGCAACACCCACGCCATCATCGATGTGATGACCGGGTTGCGTGTCGTTTGGGTTTGCGCGGATAGCTTGTCACGTGCCCACAGCTTCACGCCACGGTTGAGCCATAGCGCAATCTGGAACCCGATGATGACGAACCAGATGTGGTCCAGTTTGTTGGCCAGGCGCGTGGGCAGCTCGATGAAGTACGAGCCGGCCAGCAACGCCGCCAGCCCGATGAACAGCGGATGCGTATCGCGCAGCACGGCCGCGGCCAGTGTGTCGAAGCGATATCCGGTGCGGCGCGCACGCACCTCCAGTCGATTGCCGATCAGGCGCAGCACACTCACCAGCACCACATACGTGGCCACCACCGTGAGCGCAGCGGCGGCCCAGTCACGCGCCGGTATGCGCAGGAAGGTATGGACGTTGAGCCACTCCATGGCCATAGACATCTCCGAGCAAAGTCACGGGATGTCGCGTCGCACAAAATGTGCCCGCGTCACTGCGGCAGGTCAGCTTGCAGGTCGGTTGGTACGCACACGCGGTTGCGTCCTTGACGCTTGGCTTCCATCAACCCGATGTCGGCATCGGCCAGCAGCTTGGCAAGGTCCTGCTTCGGGCGCAGCGGTGCGGCGCCCACGCTGATCGTCAGCGGGCCGACCGGCGTTGCGCTGGCGCCCACGGCGGCCTTCAGGCGTTCCACCACGGCCAGCGCATCGGTCAAACTGCAGCCGGGTAGCAACACGGCAAATTCGTCGCCGCCCAGCCGGCCGAAGAGGTCGTTCGGGCGCAGCACATCGGCCAGTGCGTCGGACAGCGAGACCAGCGCCTCATCGCCGGCGGCATGGCCCCATGCGTCGTTGATGGCCTTGAAGTGGTCGACGTCCAGGTACAGCGCGCACAGCGGTTCGGCATGATGCTGGGCGCGTTCCACGGCAAAGCTGCCCAGTTCGAAGAAGCGCTGGCGCGCGAGCATGCCGGTCAGGTGGTCGGTGTTGGCGCGGTCGGCCAGATTGATTTCTGCAGCAAAGTGGCGCGCCATCGCGCGCAGCAGGTAGCGGTGCATGACCGCCGCAGCGGCAATGCAGATCGGCAGGTACAGCGCGATGCCCAGCCATGCGCGGTGAATGGTGGCCGCGGGTGCATCGGCCATGAGCACGGCGATGATCGGCCCGGCAGCACAAAGCGTCATGGCAATGCTGAAGTCTCGCCGCGTGAGCCATGCAGGGCTGGTCGCGAGCGGCATCAGGTAGAACGCGGGCAGCACCCATTCAAGCCCCGCCTGATGACCGAAGACGATGATGGCGATCTCTTCTGCAAGCAGGTGGGCAAGTGCCAGGGGGCCCCACAAACCGGTATGGCGATGCCGCTGCGCAATCACCACGATGGCCGTCAGCACCGCGAGCAACGCCAGCAGTGGTGCAAGCGTATGGATCACGCCTGCTGCCCAGCCCAGCACGATGGCAAAGCCGTAACCCAGCACACCGCATTTGCTCAGCGCGAGAATCATCGGCACGAAATGGCGCGCTTGATAGTCGCGAGAAGGCGTGCGTGCGTCGGGCAGGGCGGAGGCGGTAGGCAAATTCGCGCTCAAGACAGGGCGGGTGTGGCCTTCTGGCGCGGCTGGATGATGCGAGCGCGGGCGGGGCCGAATTGCGCAACAAAGCGCGCATTCTAATGGCGGCGTGGCATGCCGTGCGCGGATTTTTAGTGGGGGGAGTCCCTCAGCCTAGCACCTGCCACACCAGCCACAGGTTGGCGACGCTGATGACGACGAATAAACCCCACGCCAGTACGGACGTTAATCGGTTGTTAACAAACACGCCCATCAGCTTGCGGTCATCCGTCATGCGAATCAGCGGAAACATCGCAAACGGCAACTGAAAGCCCAGCACCACCTGGCTGATCACCAACAGCTTGCCGATGGCGTGATCGCCCAGCATGGCCACGCCGATGAAGGCCGGGATCAACGCCAGCGCACGCGTGATCAGGCGCCGCTGCCAGCAGGGGATGCGCAGGTCCAGAAAACCCTCCATCAGGATCTGCCCGGCGATGGTGCCCGTGAAGGTGGAGCTTTGCCCCGCCGCCAGCAGTGCGATGCCAAACAGCACTCCGGCCACCGCCGTGCCGACGATGGGTTCGAGCAGGCGATGTGCATCCTGGATGTCGGCCACATCCTGATGGCCGTTGGCATGAAACGCGGCGGCAGCCAGCACCAGGATGGCGCCATTCACCAGCAGCGCCAGCGAGAGTGAGAGGATGGTATCGAGCCGCAATAAGCCCACCGCCTCGCGCTTGGCGGCTTCCGTGCTGGCTGTCATGCGCGTCTGCACGATGGACGAATGCAGGTATAGGTTGTGCGGCATGATCGTCGCGCCGAGGATGCCGATGGCCAGGTACAGCGGCTCGCGCTCGCTCACGCTTTGCCACGACGGCATCAACCCGGCCGCTACCGACGGCCAGTGCGGTTTGATGAGCACCAGCTCCACGAAGTAGCACAGCCCGATGGTGAGGATCAGCCCCAGCACGATGGCTTCAAGCTGGCGAAAGTTCTTGCCCTTCAGGCCCAGCACGATCAGCGTGTCCAACGCGGTGAGTGCCACGCCGCCCAGAATCGGCACGCCCAGCAGCAGGTGGAACGCCAGCGCACAGCCCAACACTTCCGCCAGATCGCACGCGATGATCGACAGCTCGGCCAGCAGCCATTGCACGCGTACGGCCCCGGGCTGGTAGCGGTCTCGCGAGGCGCGCGCCAGATCCTTGCCTGTGACAATGCCCAGCCGCGCCGACAGACACTGCAATACCATCGCCGCCAGGCTGGAGAGCAGCACCACAAACAGCAGCGAATAACCGTAGCGCGAGCCGGCCTCGATGTCGGTCGCCCAGTTGCCCGGGTCCATGTAGCCGACCGAGACGAGCAGCCCCGGCCCGGCAAAGCGCAGCAGCTTCTTCCACAACGGCAGGCCGGGCGGGACGGCCACGGTGCCACGTACTTCGGAGGGGCAGAACGGCGCGGTGGCAGTGGTGGGCAGGGCGGGCAGGCGGAACATGGCGCGGCCGGGAATGGGAGGGCGAAGAGGAAATCAATCGATACGGCCTTATGATAGCCAAGTGCTGCAGCGCGTGCGGATATTGGCTGCCGGTGCCGCTTTAAGGTGATGTGTGAGGCATATTGCCGCGGCAGATTTAAGGCAAATCTCAGTCCGTTGGGGTAGATTTCCAGCTTTGCCGGCGCCTGTTTCCCAGGTGCCGGTTGTCCGTTTACCGTCGACCCGCCAAGACTCACTCGCATGAACGCCATCCTCCTCATCGAAGACGACCTGCCGTTGGGCACCGCACTGGCCCGCGCGCTGCGTCAGGCCGGCTATAACGCGACCTGGGTACGCCGCCTGGTTGACGCGCAGAAATGGATCACCACCAACACGTTCGAGGCCATCGTGCTCGACCTCGGCTTGCCCGATGGTGAAGGCCATACCTTCCTCGAAGAATTGCGTGCCGCGCACAGCGATGTGCCGGTCATCATTGCCAGCGCGCGCGATGCGCTGTCCGAACGCCTCAAGGGCCTGGACTCCGGTGCGGACGACTTCCTCGTCAAACCGTTCCCCGTGGATGAGCTGGTTGCCCGCTTGCGTGCCGTGCTGCGCCGCCATGCTGGGCAGAGCACCAACCAGTGGAGCGTCGGCGCTCTGGTGGTCGAGCCTTCGCAAAAGCGCGTGACGCAAGATGGGCAGATCATCGAGCTCACCCCGCGCGAATACCAGTTGCTGCTTGAACTCGTGCGCCGCGCCCATCGCTGGGTCCCGCGCGAGACGCTCATGGACGCCCTCTACCGTGAAGGCGATAGCGTCAGCGCCAACGCGCTCGAAGTCGTCATCCACCACCTGCGCCGCAAGCTCGGCAACGAGACCATCCAGACCATCCGCGGCGTGGGCTACATGATCGGGGGCAACCGGTGAGGCTGGCGGTCCCAGCGATCCTGCGGGTCCGGTCGCTGTCGTTTCGCCTGTATGTGCTGATCCTGCTGGCGCTGGTGCTGATGCTGCTGGTGCAACTGGTGATCGCGCATTTGGAAATCTCCCGCACCAACAGCCGCCAGGTGGTGAGCGACCTGCGCATGTCAGCGCAGGCCTATGCCGACCTCACCACGCTCAACATGGATGATGTGCCGCGCCGGGAGGAATTCCTGCGCCGCCTCACCGACATCAAGCTGGGCCTCTCGCTGCCCAACATCCTCCCCGGCGAATTCCGCTACGTGCTGTGCGATCGTGCCGGCCAGGTCATTACGGCCTTTCCCGGCGCGCCCACCATGCCATGCGGCAAGGCGCACGACACCGTGGTCGAGATCATGCTCGAGGGCAAGCCGTGGCGCAGCTACACGGTGGACAGTGTCGACGGCAAGCTCACGGCCACCGTGGCGCAGCCGCTGTCTGCGTACGAACGCGCCATTCGCGATCTCTTTCAGGAAGTGGCGGTTGCGCTGGCCATTCTTGCCACCGCGCTGATGGTGATGGTGGGCTGGGCGGCACACGTGGGTCTCAAGCCGCTGCGTACGCTTACGCGCCAGGTTGAATCGCGCGACTCAGCGGATCTGGACCCCGTGCAGAGCGTCGAGCACGCTGAGCTGAAACCGCTGGTGGAAGCACTGAACGATCTGTTCGCGCGCGTGCGACGCGGCATCGAGGCGGACCGCCGTTTCTTTGCCGATGCTGCACACGAATTGCGTACGCCGCTGGCGGCCATCCAGGCACAGGCGTATGTCGTCTCGCATTCCGACAGCGAGGACGATCGCTCCACCGCGTTGCGCGAGTTTGATCGCGGTATTTCGCGGGCGACGCAATCGCTGGCGAAGTTGCTGGCCATCGCGCGGCTCGATGCACGTCGTGTGGAAGCCCAACTGGCGCAAGGCGCGCTGTCTGATCTGGCCGGCTGCGCACGCAGTGGCGTGATTCAGCAGGCCTCACGTGCGGAGCGTCGCAACGTCACGCTGTCGTATGAAGGCGCCAATCAGGCGTGGGTATCGGTGTCGCATGAAGATGCCGCCACGCTGGTTGAGAACGTGCTCGACAACGCCGTGCGCGAAACGCCCAAAGGTGGCGAGGTGCGCGTGGTGGTCAAGCGCGTTGAGCAAGGCATCCAGGGCGCAACGGTGGCGATGGTCGAACTGCGCATTGAAGACACCGGCCCCGGTATCCCCCCCGACGAGCGCGAGCGTGTGTTCGAACGGTTCTACCGTCCGCGCGACAGCCAGTCGCAAGGGAGTGGTTTGGGCCTGGCGATCGTGCGCCGCATTGTGGAGCTGGGCAACGGCTCAGTGGTCATCGAGGATGGGCTGGGCGGCAAGGGCTGCGCGGTGGTGATTCGTCTACCGGCGCTGGACAGCGCGCCTGAACCGATTGAACCGGATGATGCTCCGCCCGGCATGGTCGATACGGCCAGCCACTGACTGGCACAGCTCAAGATGGATCGTCCTGGCACTCGTGGTGCTGGGGCATCTGGCACTGCTGGCGTGGTGGCGAGAACATCCGGTGCCCGCCGAGCGTGATGAGTCGCTGCTGCAAGGGCGGCTGCTCAGTATCGACATCCAGCCAGCACCGGCGCCTTTGCCGCTTGCTCAGAAACCAGCCCGCCGCTCGCGGGCCACGACGCCGGTTTTAACGCAGCCTTCCAACATCCATTTGGACAAAGCACCGGAATCGGTGCCTGTTGCGCCGGCCAACGCCGAGGCCGTTGAGGCCCGTACGCTCGACCTCAGCGCGCCGGTGGCGCCGCCATCGCGCACACGGTCCCAGGCAGAAAACAATCTTGCAGGTAGTGCAGCGCGCGGCACCGGCCACGCATTCGGGCCGGATGCTGCATCCACGCCGCACGCTGCGGGAGCGATTCAGGAGGCGCGGGGCGCCGCCGGCCGCCGGCAGGCACGCGTGGAGGTGGGCGGCAGCGCCTACTGCCTGAACGCGCAGGACCCGAGCCTGCGCCGCGACCCCTTCGAGAAGGCGCTGGCGGTGCCGTCCACCTGCCGTTGATCAGTAGCCGACCGTGAAGCGCTGGCGCGGGTGTGCCGGCGTTTCCGTCTCATCAAGGAAGGCGATTGCGTAGTCTTCCATCGAGATCCAGGGCTTGCCGTTGGCGTCCACCAGCAACGTGTCCTTGCCGACGCGGAAATGGCCCGTGCGCTCGCCCGGCTCGAAGATGGCCGACGGCGACACGAACGTCCAGTTCAGCTCCGTTTCCGTGCGCAGCGCGTTGAGGAAATCACGGCCTGCCGAGGCTTCGGCAAAGTACTCCTTGGGGAATTGCGGCGTATCGATCAGCGCCACGCCCGGTGCCACCTCCAGGCTGCCGGCGCCACCCACCACCAGCAGACGCGGTACACCGGCCTTCTTCACTGCGCCAACGATCTGGTCTGCATTGGCCTGCAGGAAGCGCACGGTGCTGTAAGCCACATCGTTGCCCGCCAACGCGGCCGCGAGCGCAGCCTGGTCGGCCACATCCACATCCTTGGCAGTCAGGCCCGCACGTGCCGGCAGCTTGGATGCCGTGCGCGCAATAGCCGTCACCTGGTGACCACGGCGCAGTGCTTCGTCGATCAGGCGGGTGCCCACGCGCCCGGTGGCGCCAATGATTGCAATCTTCATGGTTCAACTCCTTGTTGAGTAGTTGTAAGGTGATATGTAATTGATGCAGTTACATATAGCGATAAAAAAATACCGGAGCACTAGGCCCGGCGGCGACGCTTTTGCGCATATCCAACTTCTTCCAGCATGCCCGCGATAGTTTGCGCGGCCAACTCGGCTTCCATGGCGGCTTGCGCACGTTCAGTCACGCGCTCCAGCACGCTGGTGATCTCGCGGCCCACATTGCACGCCGGATTGGGTGCATTGGGCGGCAGTGCGATCAGTACGGACGACTCCACCACACGAAACACGTCGAGCAGCGTGATGCGATCTGCCGGCTGCGCCAGCGTTGCGCCGCCCGTTGCGCCCATCTGCGAGCTAACGAAGCCGGCTTCGGCCAACTGTGCAACCAGACGGCGGATCAACGCCGGGTTGGTACCCACGCTACCCGCAATGAGCGACGACGGCACCGGCCCTTCCGCACTGGCAAGCAGGGTCAGGATATGCACGGCGACGGCGAAGCGGCTGCTGGTAGACATGGTGGGCGAATAAAGTGTAACCAGTGTAGATACACTTGTGCATGCAGTCAACCCCGTCCGCCGCCGAGCGATTCAGAAGGCAGCCGCCGATGTCGACGCCCTGATTTTTGCACTCGCCTTGGTTGCTGCCAGTGCATCGGGCGTGGTCAGTGTGGGTGCCGCGCTGATCTCCGTCACGTCTTCAATGCCGATGAAGCGCAGCCAGCGGCGCAGATAGGGTTTCTGAAAATCGTCCGGCGATTCGCTCGCACCTTCGGAGTGCGCGGCATACGCACCAGCACTGGCATAGACGAGCGCGGCCTTCTTGCCAGAGAGCAGCGCCTGATAGCCCGTAGCGGGTGACCAGTTCCAGTTCTGCCCGGGCAGCGTCACCACATCAATGAAATGCTTGAGCCGATAGGGCACGCCAAAATTCCACATCGGCACAGAGAACAGATAGTGGTCGGCCGCGTTGAAACGCTGCGACAGCGCTACGGCACGTTGCCATTGCGTGCGTTGTTCTGGCGTGGCGTCTTGCGTGCGCAGCACCGCAAACTTGGCGCCGATCATGTTGGCATCAAACTCGGGCAGGTCGAGGTCAGGGCTCCACAAGTCGATCGTGTCGATCTCGTGGTCAGGATGGGCGGCGCGATAGCCGTTGAGAAACTGCCGGGCCACGTCGATGGAGTGCGACAGCGCCTTCATTGGCGATGCCTCGATATAGAGCAGGCGGGTCATGAGGGGGCTCCTGATGCAGCTTCATGCTGCGTTGAAGAAGTTGAGGCCAACAGTGCCGGCAATCACCAGCCCGATGCAAGCCAGGCGTGCCGGCTGCACGCTCTCGCCAAAGACGAGGATGCCCAGCAGCGTGACGCCCACCGAGCCGATGCCCGTCCAGATCGCATAGGCGGTGCCGGCGGGCAGGCCGCGCATGGCATGCGTGAGCAGAAACACGCTGGCCAGCGCCGTGGCGATGCCGAGCACGCTGGGGATAGGGCGCGTCCACCCTTGCGCAAATTTGAGCGAGATCGCCATGGCGATTTCCACGGCACCCGCGGCCAACAGCCATAGCCAAGCGGCTTGTTGCATATCACCTCCGGTTCATGCGGGCGGCCTGGCCGGAGTGGCCAGCGGCGCGTTGCAGTGGGGCCAGATTAGGGGTACGGTCACACGCCAACAAGTACGCACCCGGAGGTAACCGTGACGGCCAACAAGGCTATTCCCGATGCTCAGCAAGCCCATGCGAAGGGCGCGGAACACGCCATCGAGGTGGAGGCCTGCCCATCGACACGCGCCCTGGAGCTGGTGGCGAGCAAGTGGGCGCTGCGCATCTTCCCCGCGCTGGAAAACGGCCCCGTGCGCAACAACGAGTTGCTGCGCCGCGTAGGCGACGGCATCTCACAGAAGATGCTCACGCAAACGCTGCGCGAGCTGGAAGCCAACGGCCTCGTCCTGCGCACCATCTACGACAGCGTGCCCCCGCACGTGGAATACCGCCTGAGCCCCCTGGGTGAATCGCTCAACCGCACGCTCATGGGCCTGGACGATTGGGTGAAGACGCATTGGCAGGAAATGGAACGGATTCGCGCCGCGCAGGTCGATTCCGAGTGACATCCGTGCGTTCTGCCGGAAGTTATGTGCAGATGCGGTAGTTCTCCTGCTAGTATTCGGGGCCCATGTTTGTGCCAAATCTTCACTTCGCCTCGCCGACGCAGTCTCGCGCCCACGCGCGTGGCGTGCTGTCGCGCGCGCGTGGTGTACGGTGGATCGTCACGATCTGGTGCCTGCTGTTTACCGTCACGGTGTTCTCGGCCACGCATTTCCCCGATGGGCAAGCTGCTGACGATGCGCTGGAAGCTATCGAGGCCGTCGTCGACGATGCGTTGGACGACGTGCAGCCGGTTGCCCAGTCCAGCAAGGGCCTCGAGCGCGCCATCAAGGTGGCGCTCGGCAAGCTGGACAAGCAGCCCGGCCAGTGCTTCAGCGTGGAGCACTGGGTGGCGCAGGCGCACACCGCACCCGATGCCCCCTCCAGCAACGCCGCTGCCCCCGACCACCCCAGCGACGCGCCGGAACTCTGGCTGCCGCCGCCTCCCATGACGCTCGCGCCCGGCCTGCGTGTCGCGCGCGTCCGCGTTGCACTTCCGCCATTCCAGGCCGGCCCTGTGCCGGCACCCATGCTGCGCCCGCCCGCGCACGTCTGATCTCCTCCGGCGCTTGCCGGAAGCCACGCCCTTGAGTTCGTAGTGCGGCACCTGCCTTGTCTTTGACGGGCAGGGTGCCCGCGCTTGGCTGTTCTTCTTTTTCAGGATGATCCGGATGTTGTCCAACCAGGACGCGGCCCGACCGTGCCCCGCTGCGGGCGCGCGTGCGTCGCAACGCTTGCTTCTTGCCGCTGTGCTGACCGTGTTGTCGGCTTCGGCGGCTTCCGCTCTCGCAGCCCCCGCAGCCTCTGCTGCGCCCTCGCAGGCCAAGACGCCTGTGAGCACTCCCACTGCGCCACGTGACGAAGCGCTTCCCCTGCCGCGCTACACGCTGCCGCAGTTGCTGGACCTGGCGCGCGCCAACCATCCGGCGCTCGCTGCATCGCAGGCTCAGGTGCGTGCTGCACAGGCCGGCACGACCACCGCGCGCGCCTGGCCCAACCCCGAGGTTGAAGCCATGACCGGCCGCCAGCGTGCCCGCATGCCCGGTGCGGCGGAAGGCCGCACCAATAGCGTGTCGGTCACGCAGAAGCTCGATCTGCCGTGGCAGCGCGCCGCCCGCACGCAAGCCGCCGATGCCGCCTACGAAGGCTCGCAGGCCACCGCACGATCGCAAGCGCGCGACGTGGAGGCCCAGCTCAAGCTGCGCTTCTACGACGTGGTCCGCCGCGAGGCCGAGCAACGCAACGCGCGCGAAGACGTGACCCTGGTCGAGCAGATCCGCCGCCGCGTCGCCGTGCGTGTGGAAACCGGCGAGGCCCCGCGCTACGAACTGATCCGTGGCGATGCTGAACTGCTCAACGCACAACGCACCGAGCAGGCAGCCGCATTGCGTGTGCTGCAGTCGCTGGCCGACCTGCGCCGCGCCGTCGGCGCCGACCTGCCGCAGACCTTTGACGTGGATGCCGGCGCCGACGCCCCGTCGGTCGCGCACCTGCCGCCACTGGCAGATCTGGTCAGCATGGTGGTGGAAACCCACCCCGATCTCGAAGCCGACCGGGCCGCCGTGCGTGAAGGCGAGGCGCGCCTGGCGCACGAGCGCAGCCAGCGCTGGCCGTCGCTCGCACTGCGCGGCACGGTGGATCGCGCCCCTGATCTGCAGGACAGCCGCGTGGGCGTGGTGATGTCGATTCCGTTGTTCGACCGGCGCGAAGGCCCGGTGGGCGAAGCGGTGGCAGGGCTCGAACGCGCCCGCGCCGTGCTGCGTGATCGCGAATTGCAAACACGCCAGGCGGTGGAGTCCGCTTATCGCCAATACGAGATTGCCGAGTCCCAAGTCAGCGCGCTGGAGTCTGGCGTGGTCAAGCAAGCCGAATCTGCCCTGCGCGTGGCCGAGGCCGCCTACCGCCATGGCGAGCGCGGCATTCTCGATTTTCTCGACGCCCAGCGCGTCTTCCGCCAGGCACGCAACGACCTGATTGCCGCGCGTGCCGACTTGCGCACCGCCGCCGTTGAGCTCGACCGCCTGCGCCCGGAGGCTCAATGAGCCAGCCCCCCGCTTACCGAACCCAAGAATCCAGCCTGACCATGAACCGACGTTCTTCTTTCTCTCCTTCGATCCGGCTGGCCGGTGTGGCCATGGCCGCCATGCTGCTGCTTGGTGCCTGCGGCAAGGATGCCGCCAGCGATGCCAAGGCCACACAGCAAGCCGCCGACCCGAACCTCGTGGTCGCACAACCGATGTTGGTGCAACGCCTGAAGGTGGCGCAGGTCGGCAAGCAGCCAATCTCCGAGCGCCTGCGCGTGCCTGGGCAGATCGCCTTTGACGAACAGCGCGTTGCGCGCATCGGCGCCACGGTCACCGGTCGTGTGACGGAGCTGGTCGCCACGCCAGGCCAGAGCGTCAAGGCGGGCGACATCCTCGCGCAACTGCACAGCACCGAGCTGGGCGCTGCGCAATTGGCTTATCAGAAGGCCGCCGCGCAGCGTGACTTGCAGGCGCGCGCGCTGGAACGCGCCAAGCTGCTGCTGGCCGCAGACGTGATCGGCTCGGCCGAGCTGCAGAAGCGCCAAAGCGAACTGGCCATGGCCGATGCCGAAGTGCGTGCCGCAGTCGACCAGTTGCGCGTCATGGGTGTATCGCCCGCCACGCTGGCGAAGATGCGTACGGGCGGCATGTCGTCGATCTCACCCGTGGTGGCGAGCATCAGCGGCACGGTGGTCGAGCGCAAGGTGACGCGCGGCCAGGTGGTGCAGCCGGCCGACGAGCTGTTCACCGTGGCGGACTTGTCACGCGTGTGGGTGGTGGGCGAGGTGCCCGAGAATGCCGCTGCCGGTGTGCGTGCGGGCCAGTCGGTGGAGATCGACACCGGCGCGGGTGAACGTATGGTCGGCAAGCTGATCTGGGTGTCCGACATTGTGGATCCGCAATCGCGCACGGTCACGGTACGCACGGAAGTCGACAACGCCGAGCGCACGCTCAAGCCGTCGATGCTGGCGACGCTGCTGATCCAGTCGCGCCCCGAAGAGCGCGTGGTCGTGCCGACTTCCGCCGTGGTGCGCGAAGACAACCGCGACTACGTGTTTGTGCGCGCGAGCGACAAGGGCAGCGACTACCGCCTCACGCCCGTCAAGCTGGGTGATGAATCCAACGGCGTGCGCCCCGTGGTCTCCGGTGTGCAAGCCGGCCAGCCCATCGTCGTTGAAGGCAGCTTCCACCTGAACAATGAGCGCAAGCGCGCCGAGATGGAGGGTGCATGATCGACGCATTGATTCGTGGCGCGCTCAAGCAGCGGCTCGTGGTGGCCGTGGTGGCTGCCGTGCTGCTGTTCTTTGGGTTAGACGCCGCACGCAAGCTGTCGCTGGACGCGTTTCCGGACGTGACCAACGTGCAGGTGCAGATCGCCACCGAGGCACCGGGCCGCTCGCCGGAAGAGGTCGAGCGCTTTGTGACTGTGCCGGTGGAGATGGCCATGACGGGCCTACCGGCGCTGACCGAGATGCGCTCGCTCAACAAGCCGGGGCTGTCGCTCATCACGCTTGTCTTTACGGACGAGACGGATGTGTACTTCGCGCGCCAGCTCGTGATGGAGCGGTTGATCGAGGTGCAGTCACGCATGCCCACGGGCGTGACGCCGGTGCTGGGGCCCGTGTCCACCGGCTTGGGCGAGGTGTATCAGTACACGCTCGACAAGCCTGACGATGGCGACAAGGAACTCTCCGTCGAGGAGCTCACCCAGCGCCGCATCGCGCAGGACTGGGTGGTGCGTCCGCTGCTGCGCTCCATTCCGGGCGTGGCGGAAATCAACTCGCAGGGCGGCTACGAGAAGCAGTACCAGGTGCTGGTCAACCCTGAGCGTTTGCGCCATCACAACGTGACGGTCAAGCAGGTGTTCGAGGCGCTGGCGGCCAACAACGCCAACTCGGGTGGTGGTGTGCTGCCGCACTTTGCAGAGCAGTACCTGATCCGCGGTGTGGGTCTGGTGCGTGACACCAACGACATCGGCGCCATCGTGCTCAAGGAGGTCAACGGCACGCCGCTGAACATCCGCGATGTGGCGGAGGTGAAGATCGGCACGGCGGTGCGCGCCGGTGCGGTGGTCAAGAACGGTGTGACGGAATCCGTTGGTGGCGTGGTCATGATGATGCGTGGCGGCAACGCCAAGGAAGTCGTCGCCCGCATCCAGGATCGCGTGAAGGCCATCAACGACAACGGCATGCTGCCCGACGGCCTGAAGATCGTGCCGTACTACGAACGTTCGGACCTTGTGGATTCTGCCTTGCAGACCGTCATCAAGGTGCTGGCCGAAGGCGTGGTGCTGGTGGTGATCGTGCTGCTGCTGTTCCTGGGCGACATTCGCTCATCGCTCATCGTGGTCGGCACGCTGATCCTCACGCCGCTGCTGACATTCATTGCGATGAACAAGCTCGGTATCTCCGCCAACCTGATGTCGCTGGGTGGGCTGGCGATCGCCATTGGCTTGATGGTGGACGGCTCGGTGGTGGTGGTGGAGAACGCGTTCGCGCATCTCGCTAAGCCGCGTGACCCGAACGAAAGCCGCCTACGCATCATCCTGCACGCGGTGACGGAAGTGGCCACACCCGTGATCTTTGGCGTGGGCATCATCATCCTGGTGTTCCTGCCGCTGATGACGCTGGAGGGCATGGAAGGCAAGATGTTCGCGCCGCTGGCCTTCACGATTGCGATTGCGCTGTTCTTCTCGCTGGTGTTGTCGCTCACGCTCACGCCGGTGTTGTCGTCGTACCTGCTCAAGCCGAAGGCGCATAAGCCTGTCGAAGGCGAGCACAGCGCCCATCCACACGACAAGCACGCAGAGCACGACGCGCACGACACGTGGTTGATTCGCAAGATGAAGAAGCCGTATCTGCGGCTGCTGGAGTTGAGTCTCAACAACGGTCGAAAAACGGTCATCGTGGCCGTGGCGGTGTTCCTTGCCACCGGCGCGCTGATGCCGTTCCTGGGCACGGCGTTCATCCCCGAGATGAAGGAAGGCTCGGTGGTGCCCGGTATCAACCGCGCACCGAACATCTCGCTGGAAGAGTCGATCCGCATGGAGATGGAAGCCATGCGCCTGGTGATGCAGGTGCCGGGTGTGAAGTCCGCCGTGTCTGGTGTGGGCCGTGGCGAATCTCCAGCCGACCCGCAGGGCCAGAACGAATCGACCCCGATCGTCTCGCTCAAGCCCCGCGATGAGTGGCCGAAGGACTGGAACCAGGACGACATTGCCGAGGCGATGCGCAAGGCGCTGCAGGTGCTGCCCGGCGTGCAGATCGTCATGGCTCAGCCGATCTCTGACCGCGTGGATGAGATGGTGACCGGCGTGCGTTCGGACGTGGCCATCAAGGTGTTTGGCGACGACTTGAACGTACTGCGCGAGAAGGCCGAGGCGATTGCCAAGGTGGCGCAGGGCATTCAGGGCGCGCAGGACATGCGCGTGGAGCGCATCACCGGCCAGCAGTACCTGCAGATCGCCATTGATCGCCAGGCCATCGCGCGCCACGGCCTGAATGCGGCCGATGTGCACAACGTGATTGAAACCGCCATCGGCGGCAAGGAAGCCACGGAAATCTTCGAAGGCGAGCGCCGCTTCAGCGCGGTGGTGCGCCTGCCTGAGACCTACCGTGGCAGCGTAGAGGCCATCCGCAACCTGATCGTGGCGGCACCCAACGGCGCACAGGTGCCGATGGAGAGCATCGCCCGCATCGAGGTGACCGATGGCCCCGCACAGATCAGCCGCGAGCTGGGCAAGCGCCGCGTGGTGGTGGGCGTGAACGTGCGTGACCGCGATCTGGGCGGTTTCGTCGCCGAGCTGCAAGGTGCTGTGGCGCAGAAGGTGAAGCTGCCCGAAGGCTATTACCTGGAGTGGGGCGGCCAGTTCCAGAACATGGAACGCGCCATGGGCCACCTGAAGGTGATCGTGCCGATTACGGTGGCCGCCATCTTCTTCCTGCTGTTCCTGCTGTTCAACTCGGTGCGCTACGCCACGCTGATCATCTTGGTGCTGCCGTTCGCCTCCGTGGGCGGGATCATCGGGTTGTTTGTCACTGGGGAATACCTCTCCGTGCCGGCCTCCGTGGGCTTCGTGGCGCTATGGGGTATCGCGGTGCTCAACGGCGTGGTGCTGGTCAGCACGATCCGCAGTTTGCGCGAACAGGGCATGTCGGTAGAGGAGTCGGTGCGGCTGGGTTCGCGCATGCGCTTCCGCCCGGTGATGATGACCGCCACGGTGGCCATGCTGGGTTTGATCCCGTTCCTGTTTGCCACGGGGCCGGGTTCGGAAGTGCAGCGGCCGCTGGCCATCGTGGTGATCGGCGGTCTGCTGACCTGCACGCTGCTCACGCTGGTGATGCTGCCCACGCTGTACAAGTGGTTTGATGAGGAGTCGAAGGCATGAAGGAAATCCGCATCGTAGTGCGCCCGCAATTGCTGGAGCGCTTGCATGAGGCGCTGCGCAGTTGCCCGGGGTTTCCGGGCATGACGGTGGGCGAGGTGAACGGCTACCCGCCGGTGACTTCGCAAGCCAGTGCACATTCCATCAAGGAAGACCTGACGGAGTTCGTGCCGCGCTTGCGTATCGAGCTGGTGGTGTCGGATGCGCTGGCAAGCATGCTGTTCGATGCTGCCGTCAAGGTGCTCGAACACGGTCAGACCGGCGACAGCGCCATCTGGATGACCGACGTAGTGCAGGCCACCTTTCTGCATCGCACGGGTTGATGCGGGTGTAATGCGCCCATGAAAAACGGCGGACCCTGTCCGCCGAAAATCGGGAGCCAACGTTGCAACGGGCTGCTTCCTGGCACATGGGAAGCGGCCCGTTTGCCTTTTCGCTTACCGCTTCAAATCCGTCAGGTGCTTCATGACGCCTTCGTAGCGGAACTTGTGGATCGGGCGATCCATCGACTGCATTTCCTGCAGCTGCACTGCTTGCGGACGCAGCGAGCCCGTCGGCTTCACCGCCTGCGCAGCTAGCGTTGCCACGGCAGGCTGGAAGTTCTTGATGCCGACGATCTGGTCGTACTGCTCCTTGGTGATCAGTTGCGCGTTGTACAACTGCGTGGCATCGCCTGCGATGTTGGTCTTCGTGGCGTCGGTGGTGATGGCACCGGCCTGCGCCAGCAGGTTGCTCCACAGCGTCGGGCTGTAGTTGGTCACGTAGTAGTCCAGGCCCGACGGGTTGGCCAGCACGGCCGAGCACGTCGGCAGCGTGACCTGCGCGGTCTGCTGGTCGAGCACGATCGTCTGCGTCTGCCCGAAGTTGTCGCCGTACGCCAGCGTGAGCGGCACGTTCCACTGGTAGCCGGAGTAGACGTTCTTGTTCGGGAACGCGCGCTGCGAAATGGTCAGCACGTTCTGGTTGGTGGCCGGATTGCACTGCGCGTCAATGGTGATGAGCGGCAGGCCCGTCTGACGCACAAAGCTGTCCCCCACCTTGCCCACCGGCTTGCCGCTGGCGGCTTCCAGTTCTGCCCACAGGCGCGGCGGCGTGCCGTTACCGAACTTGTACTTGTTCAGGTAGCTCTGCAGGCCACGGCGCATGGCATCCTTGCCGACGTAGTTCTCCAGCATCTGCAGAACGTGGCCGCCCTTGTTGTAGGCAAAGCGGTCCAGGAAATCCATCGAGCCGGCATCGCTCAGGTTGTGCTGTACCGGCACGGCCGTCGGTTGCAGGTCCAGCGTGATCACGCGCTGCTTGACCGCCGCGTAGTCGGCCCAGGTGTTGCCCTGGAACTCGGGGTGCAGCGCGATCTTGGTGACGTTCTCGAACCAGTTGGCGAAAGATTCGTTCAGCCAGATGTCATCCCACCAGTCCAGCGTGACGAGGTCGCCAAACCATTGGTGCGCCAGTTCATGCGACACCACTACGAACGAGCGCGCCTTGCCCATCGAGTGCACCGTCGTGGGCGCGCCATCGGGCGGTACCAGCACTTGGTCGGCAAATTCGAAGATGGCGCCCCAGTTCTCCATGCCGCCAAAGCCGGCGTTCTTGTTGTTGTAGCTGTCGTTGGCGACGATGGTGTCCATCTTGTCGAACGGCAGCGGGATCTGGAAGTAGTTGTAGTAGTGGTTCAGCGCTTCCTTCGTGAACTGCATGCCGGCCACTGCCGAGTGCGCCTCGCCAGGCGGCACCCACCAGCGCAGGCGCATGCTGCTGCCGTCCAGCGGGTTGGTGAACTTGTCTTCCAGAATGTCGAACTTGCCGCCGCCGAAGAACAGCAGGTAGGCCGGCATCGACGGCGTCTTGGCAAACGAGACTTGCTGGTAGCCGTCCGGCAGCTTGGTCGCACCGGTCTGCTTGCCGTTGGCCACAGCCTTCCAGTCGCCTGGGATTTCTGCCGTCACCTCAAACGTGTTGCGGAAGGCTGGCTCATCCCAGCTCGGGAACCATTCACGCGCAAAGTTGGACTCGCCCTGCGTGACGATGGCGTCGGAGCTTTCCCCCGTGGCGGCCTGCAGGCCCAGCTTGAAAATGCCCTCGGCCTTGGTGAAGTTGATCGTGCCCGTCCACTCCATGTGCAGCACGTAGTTGCCGGGCTTGATGTCGGCAGTCGGGTCGCGCAGGTCATAGAAGGCCCCTTGCGATTGCGGGACTGGTACCAGCACGCGCGATGCGCCGCCAGAGGTGGGGGTGAGCGTCAGGCGCGAGGCGTCGAGCTTCAGGTCACGCACGGCCAGCGTGACAGCGCCGGTCTGCTTGGTGACCTTGATCTCCACATCGGCACGGCCCGAGAAGCTGTTCAGGTCTGCGCTCGGGCGGAACCACAGCTTGTAGTTGACGGGTTTGATGTAGTCCGGCAATTCCACGGGCGGCACGGATGCATCAACGGCCGGTGCCGGTGCATTGGTGTTGCCGGTATTGGCATTGCCCTGCTGCTCCGAGCCGTTGGCGCCAAGCTTGCCGTTCGCCGCCGGGCTGAGCGTGTCGTCTCCGCCGCCGCCGCAGGCCGCCAGAATCATCATCGCCGCTGTCGCCTGGGCTACTAGGGCGAGTTTGAACGTGCGGCGTGTGTGACGGTTGCCTGCGCCGCTGGTCGCTGCGCCGTTGGCATATGTCGCGGCCGTACGACGGGTGGTGGTCGAATCCCGCATTGCCTTTCTCCTCAGATGGAAACGAATCGGCAGCCCAGGGCTCGAAAAGATTTGGGGGGAAGGACCGCCGAATCAGGACAGGAATAACCCCGCAGTCGCAGGACATAAACGACGACATGGCGTGACAGTGTCGTCACAGCCCTGCTCAGGGATGCACGGATTCTGGAGGAAAAGTTCTCTGAATCGAGACGAAGTTTTTTAATTCACATGCGGCAATGCGTTGTCCGATTTCTTGTAGTTTTTGACCCGGGAAAACGCGTTCCAATGAGATCTTCTTGGGATCGCAGGCTAGTTTTGCAAAACACATTGAAAAATTGAAATGCAGCGCGCTTCTTGAATATTTGGTAAAGACTAAGCGGCACTTTATTACAACGTTAGATAAAGAAAAACTGTATGCGCAGCGCCCGTCGATAATGCGGAATAAAACCACGCTGAATATAGTCTGACGATTTGCTGACGATGCTTGAGGGCGGTCGTCATGCGGGGGTAATTCTTCCGGATGAGGCAAGCATCGCGCGCGGCAGTGCGCAAAGCCTGTACGCTCACGACGTTGGTTAACTTGTTCTCTTGGTTGAGTTTCATGCAATCCGCGTCCGATAGCGTCAGCAGCCCGGCTGCCGTCGGAGTCGATCTGATCGACTTCTTCGATGTCACTCCCACCTCGCTTTGGCTTGAGGACTACAGCGATCTCCATCGCCTGTTCGCCAAATGGCGCGAAGCTGGGGTGACCGACCTGCAGCGCTTTCTGGAGGAAGACGTATCGCGTGTGGCGGCGTGTTCCGCCTGCATCAAGGTGCTGCGCGTGAACCAGCGCACGCTGGCCATGTACGGCGCCCCGGACGCCGAGACCCTGACCGCCCGCCTGGCCGACGTCCTGCGCGACGACATGCTTGAAGCCCACGTGGGTGAATTGGTGCAGATGTGGTCTGGCGAGCGATCGTTCGAGAGCCGCAGCGTCAACTACACGCTCGATGGCCGCCGCCTCGACATCCTACTCAAAGGCGTGCTGCTGCCCGACCACGACCAGCCGTGGGACCGCGTGCTCGTGGCCGTGGACGACATCACCGAGTTGGAAGACGCCCGCCGCCGCGCCGCCGCCAGCCAGCTCTACGCGCAGGGCGTGTTCGAGCACGCCCCCGTTTCGCTCTGGGTAGAGGACTTCAGCACCATCAGGACGCTGCTGGATGAAGTGCGCGAGCAGGGCATCACCGATTTCCGCACCTTTACCGACGTGCACCCCGAGTTTGTCGAGCGCTGCATGCAGGAGATCCAGGTGCTGGACGTCAACGGTTTCACGCTGGAGATGTTCAAGGCGCGCAACCGCAACGACCTGCTGAGCCGCCTGCCCGAAGTGTTTCGCGACGACATGCGCCCGCACTTTCGCGAGCAGTTGATCGACCTGTGGGAAGGCAAGCTCTTCCAGCAGCGCGAGGTGGTCAACTACGGGCTGGACGGCAACCCTCTGAATATCCACCTGCAGTTTTCCGTGTTTCCGGGGCGCGAGAAGGATTGGAGCAAGGTGCTGCTGGCCCTGACCGACATCACCGCGCGCAAGAAGGCTGAGTCCTACCTGGAATACCTCGGCAAGCACGACGTGCTGACCAAGCTGAAGAACCGCTCGTTCTACGTGGACGAGGTCAACCGGCTGGAGCGCAAGGGGCCGTTCCCCGTGACGGTCATCATGATCGACCTGAACGACTTGAAGACCGTGAACGACCAGCTCGGCCACGCCGCGGGCGATGCGCTGCTGCGCCGCGCTGGCGAGGTGCTCGGCAAGGCCGTCGACAAGCCAGCCTATGCCGCCCGCATCGGCGGCGACGAGTTTGCGGTGCTCATGCCCGGCGCGGACGCGCATGCCGGTCAGACGTTGATGGAAAGCCTGCGCAAGCTGGTCGAGCTCAACAACCAGTTCTATTCAGGCTCGGCGCTGGGCTTCTCGATGGGCTGCGCGACCTGCCACGAGGCGGGCCATCTGGAACACGCCCTGCGCGAGGCCGATGCCGCCATGTACGAAGACAAGCGCATCCAGCACGAGAGCGGGCGGCCAGCGTAGGGCGCAAGCGTCAGAAACGCCAGGCGATGCCCGCGCGCAACGTGCGTGGTTCGGCGGGGTGGATGTGGTGGTCCCGGATGCCGGTCGGCACGCCGTCGGCATCAACGGGTGACGGCTCCCCCTTCAGGCGCGACGCATAGTAGTAGTCGATGTCGTTCGCGCGCTTGTTGAACACGTTGAGCACCTCCACGAACACGCGCACATCCTTGCGGATGCGATAACCCGCCTTCAGGTTGACCAGGAACGACGACGCCGAGCGCACGCTGTTGTCTTCAATCAGCGGGCGCGGGCCGAAGTAGCGCAGCCGCGTGCCCAGGGTCCAGCGGCCAACCGCCCAGGACACGCCTGCCGATGCCGTCGTCTGGATCGCCTCAGGAATGTAGTCGCCCACCGCTTCATGGTCTCGATACCGGGCGCGCGAGAACGCCGCATCGGCATCGATGATGAGATCAGGCCGGGGCGTGTAGTACGCGGCCAGTTCAATGCCCGTGCGCCGGCTCGGGCGGCTGGGCTCGGTGGTGCCGCTGTCGCCGGAGAAGACCAGCTCCGAGCCAATGTCCAGTCGCCACAACGATGCCGAGAGCTGCAGACCCGGCAACACATTGCGCCTGCGCACGCCGGCTTCATACCCCACTGCAGGCACCAGTACGCTCACCTTCTGCACCGGGCTACCCGTGCTGGGGTCGACTGTGGTGGTGGCGCCGCGCACGTCGTTGCTGTGGTAACCGCGTCCCCAGTTGAAGAACACATCGGTCTGTGCGGTGGGCGAGAGGATGAGGCTCAGCTTGGGGCTGAGGATGTGGTCGGAGCCGTGTCCGACGTTGCTGGCATTGCTGCTGCCCACGTCGTACCAGAACTGGTCGGCACGCAAGCCGGCCACGGTGCGTAGCCAGGGTGTCCACTGCGTGCTGTTGCGCGCGTAGAGCGCTGCGCTGGTTTCGTTCACGGTGTCGCTGCGGACTAGCGCGTAAGGCGTGCGAGCCTCGGTCAGCGACAGGCTGATCGGGTCCAGCCGGTCATAGCGGACCTGCGTGCCGACTTCGGTTTCACTATCGTGCCCCGCCAGGGTGCCGAACCAAGTGCGCGCGACATTGGCGCCGGCCGTGGTGCGGTTCTCGAACTGCATGAACTGGTCGCCACGATCGGGGTTGTTCAGCGCGTAGGTGAAGTTGGAGAACAGCGTGAGCCGGCTTTTGATAACGTAGGCATTGGCGTTGACCACGCCCTCGCCGAGCGGCCGCCGCCAGTCTGCAGACAGGCTGTAGCGCGAGGTGGCGCCGCCATCGGTCGGGTCAATGGCGCCAAAGCGGGGGATGAGGCCCTGGTCGATCGCACGCTGCGGTACCTGATCGGTCGATTGCCAGTTGTTCTTGTAGGCCATGGCGGTGATGCGCAAGCGCTCGCCGCCGCCCAGCGGCACTGTGTAGCGCAGCACGCCGTTGAGTTTGTGCACGCCTTCGGGCGCCACCCACGGGCCATTCTCGGTCAGCCACTCAAAACCGTAGAGCAGGTTGCCCGTCGGCAAATCCGTTGACCCCGCCAGCAGCCCGCGCGTGTAGCCGTGCTCGCCAATCTCTGCCTGTGCGATGCCGTGCTGCCCATCGGGAAAGCGGTCCACGTAGTCCATGCGGACCGAACCCGCGGCGGAGAAATCGCCTTCCTCCGCAAAGTACGGCCCCTTGCGGTACGCAATGCCGTTCAGCAGTTCCGGGATGACGAAGTTCAGGTCCGTATAGCCCTGCCCATGCGCGTGCGTGCGCATGTTGACGGGCATGCCCGCCACGGTGGTCGACAGGTCCGTGCCGTGGTCGAGGTTGAAGCCGCGCAGGAAGTACTGGTTCGCCTTGCCGTCGCCGCTGTGCTGCGTGACGATCAGGCCGGGCACCGTCTCCAGCAGCTCGCCGGGGCGCAGCAGCGGGCGGTTCTCCAACTGCGCGCGCGACACATAACCTGTATTGGCCGTGTCGACATCGGTGCGCGTGCCGCTTTGTGGTGCATGCACGACGGTGGCGTCCAGTGTCAGTTCGTTCTGCTGAGTGCCGCCGGCCATCACGGCCAGCGGTTGCAGGAGGGCGGTGCCCAACAGGGTTTGCAGAAAGCGCGATGATCGCAGCCGTGCCGACAAGTTGACTCCCATGCGCCGCATGCCGTGCAGTCTCCCCTGGGTGTGTTTGTGATGGTGAATCGGTCGCTAAGTATGCAAGGCGTATGCCGGCCGCAGGCTGTTGTCTGAAGAGTCGTTGGTGTAAATGCGATGGTTGGCGCGGATGTGGGCAGCGATGGAAGTGAGCCGGGGCCGAGCAGGTCTTCTCCAAATAATGGTGCCTGGGTTGGCCGTGCGAAAGGGCATTCTTCCCATTTCCGCGGAATTTCGAGCATGTGCAGATCGCCTGGTGGAGTGGTTTTTCTCTCAGCCGTCCGGTGTTGATGATTTGTTCAGAATTTGCACAGATCCTGTAGTCCTGCGGCTATGGTGGTGACCAAGGGCGCGGCCTAGACTGCGCTCCATCCACTTTCCCTGAGGACACAGATATGTCGAAGCAAACTCTGCGCAGCATCCTTGGCGCAACCGCCCCCACGTCGCTGCCCAAGACGACCGCACTTCTCGTCATCGATTTCCAGGACGAGTACTTTACCGGTTCGCTGCCGATTCCCAACGGCCCGCAAGCGCTGAAGAACGCGAACACGCTGATCGACTTTGCTGACCAGCAAGGCTGGCCCGTCGTGCACATCCAGCACGTGGCCCCGGCTGAAGCACCGATCTTTGCCAAGCATGTCGCGATTCATGCAGACGTTCACCAGAAGCCGAACCACCGTCTGGTGCAAAAAACCTCGGTCAGCGTGTTTGCAAGCACTGACCTGGCAGACCAACTGAAGAAAGAAGGCATCACGCATCTGGTGGTGTGCGGTCTGATGACCCACGCCTGTGTTGCAGGTGCCGCACGCGACGCCGTGCCGGCCGGCTTTGAAGTGATCGTGGCCGACGACGCCAGCGCCACGCGCGACATTGTCGTCAACGACCAGATCCAGGTCTCGCACGAAGTGCTGCACAACGCCGCCCTGGCTGAGATTTCCGACACCTTCGGCTCGGTCATGCGCACGCAAGACGTGCTGTCGCTGAACGTTCAGTAAACCTTCCTTCCAACAGGAGCTAACTCATGGAATTCCGTTTCACCCGTTTTCTGAAGACCCTCGCCATTGGCCTGTCGTTGACTGCTGGCGCTGTCGCCAACGCCTCTGCCGCACAACCCAACCCGCATCCGACCATCCGCGCCATGTCGGGCGTCGGCACGCTGGACCATCTGGACCCGAAGACGACCGCGCTGATCGTGATCGACTTCCAGAAGGAATACTCCACCGGCAAGATGCCGATTCCGGACGGCGCCAAAGCTGCTGAAAACGCCAAGAAGCTGATTGCCTTTGCCGACATGAACAAGATGCCTGTGTTTCAGGTGCAGCACGTTACGCCGGCCGGCTCTGCCGTGTTTGCGGTGGACGGCGACACCGTGAAGTTCATGCCCGGCATGGAGCCGCGCGCAAGCGACATCCTGGTCAAGAAGGACACGGTGAGCGTGTTCTCCAGCGCGAACAGCTTCAAGCCTGAGCTCGACAAGCAATTGAAGGCCAAGGGCATCAAGACGGTCGTGATTGCAGGCCTGATGACCCATGCCTGCGTGGCCGGTGCCGCGCGTGACGCAGCGCCGCTGGGCTACAACGTCGTGGTAGCATCCGACGCCTCCGCCACGCGCGATATCACCCGTGCGAATGGCGACAAGATCAACAAGGATGACCTCCACCGCGCCGCACTGGCCGAAGTCGAAGACACCTTCGGCTACGTCATGAAGACGGCGGAGATCGAGCGTCTGCCGCTGCGCTAATCCACTCTCTTGATGCACAAGGCGGGCGCAGGCCCGCTTTCTTCATTTGCGCCTATGGACCAGTTGCTTGCAATGCGCGTGTTTTGCGCCATCGTCGAAGCACAAGGGTTTTCCGCCGCGGCGGAGCGCCTCGATAGCACGCATTCCTCCGTGTCACGGCAGCTGAAGAATCTTGAAGCTGCGCTGGGCGTGCAATTGCTCAACCGCACAACGCGACGCTTTTCACTGACTGCCGCCGGGCAGCGCTACTACGAAGCCTGCATTGACATCCTTGCGCGTGTGGACGCCGCCACGCAGGCCATGGCACATGAGCACCAGCGTGTGGCCGGAACCTTGCGCGTGAGCGTACCGCTGGCCATCGGCACCCTGGAGCTTGACGATTGGCTGCCGGCCTTCCAGAAGCGGTACCCCGACATTCGCCTCGATCTGTCGTGCAGTGACGAGATGGTCGACCTCGTTGCCGACGGCTTTGACGTTGCGCTGCGGATCAGCCAGCCCTTGGGCGACAGCAGCCTCGTAGCGAGAACCTTGGTCGAGTCCGATATCGTGTTGGTTGCCTCACCGGCCTATCTGGCCCGGCACGGGTTGCCGGCCACGCCGCATGACCTTGCCAAGCACGAGCTGATTGCCTTTTCCGGCTCGCAGACCGCCACCGAGTGGGTGATCGAACCCGCGCGGGGTGAGGCGGTGCACCTTCCCCTGGAAGGGCGGCTCACGACGAACGCCATTACCGCCGCCTATTCGGCCACGCTGACGGGCGTCGGCATTGCCGCATTTACCTGGAACACCGTGCGGCCAGCGCTGGCGCGCGGGCATCTGGTCCACGTTTTGCCGGGCTGCACGCTCGGCAAGCGCTTCTATTACGCGCTCTATCCGCACACGCGCCACCTGGCCCCCAAGGTGCGGGCCTTTGTCGACTACATGAGCGAGCACTACCGCGCGCTGTAGCCGGCACCCAGCACGCCGCATCCACACGGAATCAGACCGTTCCGATACACGCAGTCGCTGCGCATCGGTACATTCAAATGCGTGCCGAATTGTGACGTGAGCCCTGAGCGCGTCACTGGCACGACCCGAGTTCCCGTTTCAATTCTCCTGCGCGCGATGACGCCAAGCGACTCCCCCTGTCTTTCGGGGTGAATCGCCGCTGCCATCGGATGGAACTCTGCCGGCCGTGATCCGGAAGACGAACTGACCGGCGTGCAGCCCGTCAGCACATGTCTGTGGGGCGAGCGACGAATCCTTCGGCCGCCGCAGTCAGGACAACGAACAACGCCAGCCGATTCCGATAACTCCCATGAAGATTCCCGCCCGCGTCATCCTGCTATTGGCCTGGCTTGCATTGAGCCTGGCGGGTACGGCGCTGATCGTCTCGCGCGCTGTTTCAGAGGCGTACAACCGCTTTTTCGTGGATTCCAGCATCGCCATCCGGCAGCTCAGCCAGAAGGCCGCACAACACGAGGCGATCTTGGCAACGCTGGGTGCGACCCCGCTTGCCGCACCTCCGGAAGACATGCTCGACAGCCTGCGTGAGCGCATGCCGCAGGTCACCGCCATTGCCCACTGGACGCCCGGCGCCGGATGGCAGGGGGAGGGCGGCATCATGCCGATGGCCGCGCTCGCCCATGCCAACAACGGCAGGTTCGCGCTGGAATTTGATGGTGAGCAGGCGTACTGGATCGTTGCGGAAAGTGGTTGGGCAGTGCGCGTCGAGCCGGCGCAAATGCTCGACACAGGGGATTGGCCGGAATCGGTGTCGTCTGCCGCGCTGCGGCTGCGCGACCACACGTTCAGCCTGTTGCAGCGAAGCGCATCGACAGCGCAGCCGGGCTGGACGTTTCACCTCGAAAAACACCTCCCCGTGCAGCCGCAAGCCTTTGTGCTGGACACCACACGCACTCTGACGCTTGCCGATCTGCCGTGGCTCCCGATTGCGCTCTGGAATGCCGTTGCAGTACTGATCGCCCTGGGTGCAGCGGGTGGTTGGCGGATGCGCGAAGTCCATCGACGCGAGCACACGCGGGCCCGTATCGACCGTTTTGGCCGGCTGGATACGTTTGGCGAGATGGCGGCTGGCCTCGCGCACGAACTCAACCAACCATTGACCGCCATCATTACGCACACCCGCGCCGCAGAGCGCATGCTCGACATGCCGGCCGAGCAGGACAGCGTGCGGCGGGCGCTGCAAACCGGCGTCGCGCAGGCCAAGCGGGCGGCTGCCATCCTTGAGCGGCTGCGGACTGCCGTGACGTCCACGCAAGCGGGAAAACGCAGCGCCATCGACACCGATGCACTGATGGGCACGCTGCTGTTCCTGTTCCGCGACGAACTGGCACGCGACAACATCCACCTCGTGTGGAACAACACCGCACCGCGCGCGCAACCACTCGGCGAGCAGGTCGCCGTGGAGCAGATTCTGTACAACCTGATCCGCAATGCACGCGATGCCCTTGCGGCCGTACCTCGCAACGGCACGCGCGGAGAGATTCGCGTCAGCGGCAGTTGCATCGGGCAGCGCTATCGCTTCAGCGTGGTCGACAACGGCCCGGGTGTGCCCGCAGACGCGTTGCCGCGCCTGTTCGAGCCCTTCTTCACGACGCGTTCCAGCGGGCTGGGCCTTGGCCTGCCGTTGTGCGAAACGCTCGCGCAACGCCTGGACGGTGCCCTGACCCTACAAAACCTGCCGTCCGGTGGTGCCGAGGCGGTACTGACACTTCCACTCGCAGAGGAGCCCGCATGAAAGCCACACCCGACACGCAGATCGAGGCATCCGTTGTCGCCATCGTCGATGACGATGAAGCTGTGCGCGAAGGCCTTGCCCTGCTGTTGCGCACGGTCGGCCTGCAGACCCGCTGCTACCCCGATGCCCACAGCTTTCTGGCAGATGCCGGCGACAGCGCACTCGGCTGCGCATTATTCGACATTCGCATGCCGGGCATGAGTGGTCTCGACCTGCTCGATCACGTGAGCAGCCGTTACGACTTGCCGATCGTCGTCATGAGCGGCCACGGCAACATCGATGCCTGCCGTCGCGCATTCAAGGGCGGCGCGCTCGACTTTCTGCGCAAGCCCGTTGATGACGACGAACTCATCGGTGTCGTCCAGCAGGCGATCCGCAACCGCCGCCAGCGATGCGATGGCTACAGCGCCAAGCAAGCGCAGGCTGAGCGCATTGCGACATTGAGCACGCGCGAGAGAGAGGTATTCGAAGGCATCGTGAGCGGTCTCAGCAACAAGGAGATCGCGCGCAATCTTGGCGGTTTGTCGCCACGTACCGTTGAGACCTATCGCGCCAATGTGTTCGACAAGCTGCAGATGAGTTCAGTGGTTGAGCTCGTGCGTACCTATGCCATGTGGCCCGACATTGCGGCGCAGAGGTCTTGATGGACTACTGATTTTTAGGGGGCCAACGTGCATCCTTGTCGATACAGGACTGCTTCGCTGAGCCTTTTCTGTGGGCTGTCTAGCCAGTCGTTAGCTGACTGGCATGAGGACTGCGGCGGGGCTTTCCGTGCCCGCGCCGCAGCGGCTGGAGGTGACTGAGGGTTACTGACGCAAGGTGATGGTCTTCCCCATCACGTTGTTAGGGATACCCCAGTCCTTGAGCTCGGTGAGGTATGTGCTATCGAACTTGTAGGTCAGGTCGCCATCGACATCCAGGCCCGCCGTTGATATATCGCCATATACCGTTTCCAGAACCAAGTCTTTGGTTGACAACCGGTCGAGCAGGGTAATGCCGTTCACCCCCTTCAGATAAGCGGATTGCTGCCCTTTCAGCGACCTGACTGTCAATAGACCGGCCCTGGCCTCAAGATGAATCGGGCCGCCTGCGGTCAGGTTCTCCACCAAGACGTCCCGTCCAGAACCCGCGACGTTTACCCCACCACCGGCAACCAGGTTGCTGATCGATACGTTGCCGTACGAATTGACATCGACCGATCCGCCCGCCGTCACCTTGCCATTCAACATAGTGAGGACGTCGCCCTTGATCACCATGTTCCTTCCGCTCGTCAGCGTGCTGGGGTTATACAGTTCTGTGCGACAGGCCGCATCCAGCGTGATGTCATTCTTGGCAGCGACTGAGCCTCTCATGATGATGTTGCCATCGGTGTGGATGGAAATGTCCTTGGCATGCAGCGCTTCTGCGGATGGATCGTAGGGGTTGCTCCACACATTGACGGTTTCAGCACCGGTGACCGTGAAGCGTCCGTCCGCCTGAATCCCACCATACATCCCCCCCAAGCTCATGAGACCCGCGCTGAGTAGATCAACGCTGCCGCGGCTAACGATACCTTCCATGGTGAGGCCACCACCGTTGGCACCAGCCTTGTCCACCGTGATCTTGACGTTGTTGGCTGTCAACGCTTTGAGCGTTGCGCTATTGCCGGCGGTCACTGAAAGATCGCCATCGATGGTGACTTGAGAAGCTGTCCCCAAAATGTCTACGCGGTTGCCGCTGAGCGTTGCATTCCCACCAATGCGGCTACCGTTCGTAAGGCTCGCATCGGCCTTGGTTGCAACATCCAGATTGCCGCCAACACTGGCTCCGTTCAGAAACAGGCCTTGGTTGCTACGCAGGCCTAGATTGCCTTTCACAGAACCGGAAACATTGGTTACGCCGTACGCGCTGTAATTTTCTCCAAGCCCCGCCAGCGCAATATTGGCGGACTGCACATCGCGCATGATCAGGTAAGGGGTCCTGATGTCCCCGCGCATCAAGTCGAAATCACCCCCGTACAGGTAGGTGACAAACGTGCCAAGCACCGCGCGGTCGGTCGTCGTCGCTCGCTGGCGCGCGGTCAGGGTAAGGTTGGACGCGTTGACCGTGCCATCCAGTGATACCGCGTTACCGGAGATCTGCACCGCTTTTGCAGAGACCTCACCTCCCATCGTCACCGCGCCGCCGCCGAGGCTTGCTGCAACGACTTGACTCGGACTCGCTGGACGCAAGCTCGATGCCTCCAGCACGCCGGTGTTATTGATCACGCCGCGCGTAATGGAATCCCTTGCCCAGGCGGTGAGCACGATGTCGCCGTTGGCCGTGGAGATCAGACCGCCATTGTTGACCAAGGCTTCAAGGCTTGCCTTGTTCAAGGTGGCTTGCAGGCGAGCGTCAGAAAATGCGAGCGTGACATCGTCGCCAGCCGCCAGCACCACGTTTCCAGCATCTGACTGAATGCGGCCGGTGTTCTCCACCTTGCCCGCACCAATCAAGCCGACCGACTCTGTGGCATGGATCGTCCCGTTGTTCACCACGGCACCTTGCCCGCCCCCCGAGAACTGCAACCGACCCGCCTTGAAATCGGCATCGCTGATGTTCAACGACGAGGCAACAAGGCTCCCCACATTGACGCTGGCGGTGTTGCCAATCAGCACCCCGTTGGGGTTGACGATGAACACCCGGCCGTTGGCATTGAGCGCGCCGAGAATGGACGTTGCGTCCGGCGAGTTGATGCGGTTCAGTACAGCGGAGTTTGCGCCGGGTTGATTGAACGTTAGCGTTTCACTCATGCCAACGTTCATGTTGTTCCAATTGACAACAAGCTTGTCGCTGCTCTGATTGACGGTGGTTGTCCTGCCGTTCTGGCTGATGTTGCCGACGCCATCGGCAATCGTGCCGGTGCCCGCTGCATAGGCTTGACTGGCGATCAGTAGCGATGCAGCCAGCACCGTCGGGCGGGCTCGAAATCGGGTTGTTTTCATTGTGGCTCCTCCACCTTGATGAGGCGGACGAGACTAGCAACAAGGCCACTCACCTGACATCAGCAAATTCTGGTTCATCAGACTTTCGTTCGTAGGTCCAGTGGCCGTCGATGCCTTGGGCCATCTTGCGGCCCAGCAAAGCTGAATGTAGACAACCTCTACAGCGCATTGGTCACTGATTCCGCAAGCTGCTGATTCAGCTTTGGATTTGCTGCCTGCGATGACTCCCCGGGGAGCGCACTGTTTCCAGCGCAAATTAGGCGTATTCCGATGGCCTATTGCCCCGCATCGTTTCTAACATGCGCCAACACGTCAGGCCGTGTTCTGACGGCATCCAGATATCAGACAAATCTCATTCGCTATGAGGGCTGTTATCAATAGGCTTGCGTCTGCTGCTCGTCGTTTGTCACACGGTTTGTCGTGGGGTTGTCGACAAAGGTCTCATCACGTTGATGAGTAAACATGTTTATTTATTCAGTAGGAAGTCAATCTCATGAAGAGCATCAAGTTTGTTTCCGCAGTCGCAATGGCCGCAGGCATTCTGGTGATGGGCAGCGCTCAAGCATCTGACGGCGGCACGCTGACGATCACCGGTCGCGTGGATGATCAAACCTGCACGATTCGCGGCGGTGCCGGTACTGATGAAGGCACGGGCAACATCGCTGTGGCGCTGGAGCCGGTTGCTGCAGCAAGCCTGACAAAACTCGGCGACCAAGCCAACCACAAGCCGTTCAACCTGGTTATTGGCGGTCCGGGACAAGGTTCGTGCGAGGACGGCAAGGTGGCGCGTCTGACGTTCCGCACGGGCGATTCCGTTGATCCGGTTACCGGCACGCTGCGCAACACCATTGGGGTTGGTGGTGCGTCCAACACCAACGTCCAACTGACGAAGGGTACGGCCACCGACACGATCGACCTGAATAACCCGGCCGAATACATTGATTCGCCCGTGATCGCAGGCAACACCGCAAACCTCCGCATGGGCGCGCAGTACTACGCCACGGGCGCGGCAACGTCGGGTCCGGTGAACACTCGCGTGCAGTACGAAGTGAACTACAACTAAAAGTCACCTTGTGAAAAAGACATCGGTGCCGCATGCGGCACCGATGTTGTGACTCATCAACGAGAAACTGTATGAACAGCGTGTTGCGTTACATCGTGGCCGGTTTGGCCGTTGTGGTTGGATTGTTCTCGGCTGGTGCTGACGCTACCGTTGTCATTAGCGGCACACGTGTCGTCTACCCCGCAGACGAGAAAGAAGTTACGGTCAAACTGAGCAACGAGGATAAGTCCCCCTCATTGGTTCAGGTCTGGCTGGACGACGGCGACGAGAATTCGACGCCCGATACCGCAAAGGTTCCTTTTACGGTGGCGCCACCGATCTTCCGCATGGACGGAGGTAAGGGTCAGGCTATACGCCTGATGTACACCGGTGAGCCGTTGCCCACCGACAAGGAATCACTGTTCTGGGTGAATGTGTTGGAAGTGCCTCCCAAGGCCGAGAATAAGGAGGGGCGCAATATGCTGCAATTTGCGTTCCGTACCCGTATCAAACTGTTCTTCCGCCCCGCCAAACTGGCTGGTGACGTTGACCACGCTGCAGACAAACTCAGCTGGAAGCTGATCTCTCCCGAGGCAGGCAAAGGGTTGGCATTGCAGGTTTCCAACCCCACGCCGTATTACGTCAACTTTGCCAAGGTTGGCCTCGGTATCGACGAGAAAACCGTGGGTGATGAGGGTGGCGGCATGGTGGCGCCTGGACAGAGCACAACGTTTCCGCTCAAGGGCGTGACCCATATCCCATCCGGTGACGTCAAAGCCGATTTCACGGTCATCACCGACTACGGCGCGCTGGTCAAGAAGGAAGCGCCGATCGCGCGTTGACCACGTCGCGTAGCTCTAGCGCATATCGCCTCTGCTGAGGCGGTAGTGCTGGCTGCCTCCCCGCCTAGGTGGGGGGTGATCGCAAGTCACGCACGCAAAGTTCTCCCCAGTTTCTATTGCTGATGCCATCTCTAACGAGGTGGCAAGGCCGCCTGCTGCTTTTATCTGGAGAAGGTAAGGATGTTGCCTCGTGACGCCATGACAAAACAGGCGCGCGCTCTGGGCCTGCCGCGTGGCTACGTGCTGTCTGCGATGATCGCTGCAGCACTGGCACCAAAGGCCTATGCCGAGCCAACAGAGACGGACGCGGCGCCCTCAGCCTCGGGGACTGTGACGTTCGACCCTGACTTCTTCCCGAAGGGCACGGCCGCCCGCATTGATATTTCTCGCTTCGAAAAGGCGGGCTATATCACTCCCGGTACTTATCGCGCTGACGTGGTCCTGAACCGGCAGTGGCGCGCGCGTGAAGACATCACGTTTGTGACGGAGTCCGGCTCGCAAGAGACGCAACTGTGTCTCGACGCGCAATCGCTCTCGCGCTACGGCGTGGATGTCTGGAAAGTTGCCATGGCGGCAGCTGAGGGCAAGGCTGAACGGCTGCCGGAAGGACGTTTCTGCGCGCCCCTGAGTCGCTACATTCCTGACGCGACCATGAGTTTCGATATGGGTAGCCAGGAGCTGACGCTCACGGTTCCCCAGATCTACGAACAGCGCCAGGCGCGCGGTTATGTCGACCCTTCGCAATGGGATGCGGGCACGACGGCAGCCACGGTCAGCTATAACGCAAACGCCTATACAAACAGCGGCGGTGCCAACTATTCCAGCGGGTACCTGGGGATGAACGCCGCAGTTCACCAAGGTTCGTGGCACCTCTATCACCAAGGTTCACTGAGCCTGTCGTCCGTCGGTGGATCGGGCTACCAGTCTGCGGCAACCTACCTTCAGCACGACTTACCAGCCTGGCGCGAACAGCTCACGGCTGGTGATCTGTTCACCTCCGGCGAGATGTTTGACAGCGTGCGCGTGCGTGGCATCCGTCTGGCGACGGAAGATCGCATGCTGCCGCAATCGCTGCGCGGCTTTGCTCCGGTGGTGCGCGGTGTTGCCGAAACCAACGCGCGCGTTGTCGTTCGCCAAAACGGCTACGTGATCTACGAAACCAACGCGGCCCCAGGCCCGTTCGTGATTGATGATCTGTACCCCACCGGGTATGGCGGTGACCTTCACGTGGAAGTGACAGAGGCCGATGGGCGCGTCAAGCGCTTTGTCGTCCCGTTCTCGACGGTGGCCCAGTTGCTGCGCCCCGGTGTCGACCGGTGGAGTGCGACCGTAGGTAAGGTCAACGGACGGAATTTGCAGGACGCCCCCAATATCCTGCAGGGTACGTACCAGCGTGGCCTTACCAATCTGCTGACAGCTTACGGCGGCGTTACGCTGGCTTCCGGCTACCGCTCGGTGCTTGCAGGTGGTGCTGTGAACACCGATGTTGGTGCGTTCTCGATGGACGTCACGCAAGCGCAGCAGTCGGTGTCGGGGCAGTCCACGTCCAACGGTATGTCTGTGCGGTTGGGCTACAACAAGAACATTGTCGATACCGGCACCAACTTGGCTTTTGCTGCCTATCGCTACTCCACCAGTGGATTCGTGGGGTTGAACGATATGGTGGCCGTTCGCGATGCCGCAGCTCGTGGCTTGCCGACCGATACGGTGCTGCGTCAACGCAGCCGCGTCGACGTGAACCTGGCGCAGTCTCTTGGCCAGAAGGCTGGCTCGCTCAACGTGTCGGCCTCCATGCGCAACTACTGGTCGGGTGGTGGCAGTCAGTTGGACTACACCATTGGTTATTCCAACCAGTGGCGCAACCTGACCTACAGCGTTACCGCACAACGTACGCGTGAATCGCTTTCTGCCCCAGGCCGATGGAATGATTTCAACCAGATCCCTGGCGCGATCGATTCACCCACGCCGACGATTGATTCCCGCTGGGATACGCGAGTCTTCTTTATTGTAAGCATCCCCCTGGGCTCGAAAGTCACCTCGCCGACGGTGATGGCGACGCACAACTATTCGCAGCGGGATGGCAGCAACAGCCAGGTCGGCGTCTCCGGCAATGTCGGGGAGGACCAGCGTATCGGCTACGGCATGACCGTGAGCCGCAATGACGGTAGCTCGGCATTGAGCGCCAATACACGGTATAGCGGCGCCTATGGCCAGGTTGGCGCCAACTACAGCCAGGGCAGCGGGTATCGCCAGGTTGGCGTTGGCGCATCGGGCGGACTTGTCGTCCACGGCGGGGGTGTGACGTTTGCTCCGTCGTTGGGCGACACCATTGGCCTGGTGTATGCCCCGGATGCTGCCGGGGCCCGCGTACAGGCGGGCCAGGGCTCTGTCGTTGACAGCAAGGGCTACGCCATCGTGCCGAACCTCAACCCATACGAGCTCAACACGGTCACGCTTGACCCGAAGGGCATGTCGGCCGGCACTGAGCTGAAGTCGACCACGGTAAGCGTTGCGCCGCGTGCGGGCTCGGTGGTCAAGCTGACGTATGAGACCAAGGCCGGGCGTGCGGTGATCATCGACAGCCAACAGCCTGACGGGAAACCGCTGCCGTTCGGCGCGCAAGTTGAAGACGATCAAGGTACGAACGTTGGCGTGGTTGGTCAGGCCAGTCGCGTCATCGCCACGGGCTTGCTGGCTTCGGGGGCTCTGACCGTGCGTTGGGGCGAAGGCGCAGAGGACAGTTGCCGCATCAACGTGACCCTGCCCGACAAGTCGGCTACCAGCGGCTATGAACGCCTTGACGCGGTTTGTGAGCCGGTCACGTCGGCTGCGCCGGCAGCGGAGCCACGCAGTCTTTCCAGCGACTTCAGCCAGGCACCACAACCCAATGGCGCGGTGCTGACGAAGGCGCGCTTCTCCTCCATGCGGTCGACACCGTCACCGCACACTGAAATGCAGGGCTAACCATGCGACAAAGCTCTTCGCCAACGCGCAAGCTCTGGCGCTCATTGGCAGCTTTTGCGCTGTGTGGTGGCGCCTCTTCCGTAGCCTTGGCGCAATCCAACGTGAACGTGACCGGGCAGTTGACTGCGAGAACGTGCCAGTGGGGCGTCGGTGGCGGTGACCAAACCATTACGCTCGATCGGATCAACGTCTCTCAGCTCAGGCTGGGGCAAGTGGCCGGACTGAAAACGTTCAACCTGTCGCTCACCAACTGCAGCGCAGGGATGGTCAGCGCAACGTTCACCTTTTCGGGCACGTCTGATGCCACCGACAAACTGCGCTATCGCAACACCGGTAACGCAGCGGGGGTGGCCGTCGAGCTGCAATCGAGCGACGGCAAGACGATCGGCGCTGATGGCACCGACAACCGGCGAACGGCTACCGTCACAGGCAATCAGGTGACGCTGCCCCTGCAAGCGGGTTACTGGCGGGTTGGGGCAAGAGCCACAAGCGGTACCGTCAATTCCTCCATCACGTTCTCGATCCAGTACAACTAGTCGAGAGCTTGTGCGGGCTAGCACGCAGACAGTGTGTGCCGCATGCTTGCCCCAGCACTCGAAGCGAAGCGCATGCGCCGGCGTTGTTCTCAACGCTGGCGTTTTCTTTTGGGCAACAGACCCCACCGACCGTCGCACGCCCCCCATCGCGCCATGAAGGCGCTGCCCACGCCCCACCAGGCGCTAACGAAACCAACGCACTCCACGACAACGGTCTTTCCCTGTAAAGGCCAAGGACCGCTTTCACCATCAAGATGCCTGCTTTGCCGAGCGCAACGACTACCCCACACGTAAAGGGCCTGCCTCAATGTGCGCACGTACAGATGGGGATTGAGGTGGTGCACAAACGGCAGCCCTAACGGACGCATCGTGCGCGATCAACGGGGAGCGGGGAGCGGACTGCGTCGAGACGGCATGACCCCGAGCAGGGCACCCAGAGCGGAAGCGTTTCAGAAGAGGGGGCGCTGAAGCAAAAAAAAAAGAGCCCCGGTTTCCCGGAGCCCTTTCCCTCACATGCCGCACGTTCGACCCGTTCGCCCTCAAGGAAGGGCAGGGTGAACAAAAACCAGAAGACGAACAGGTCTTACATGCGCGCTAGAGACTACGTGGTGGCTTACCAGTAGAAGCCGCCACCCACCACTGCACCCACTTCACCGCGGGTGCTGGTGTTGACTGCGCCCTTGACGACCCACTTGCCGTCCTTGGTCATGTACGACGCACCAACGGCCATGCCTTGCTCACCGCCGTACGTGCTGCCCGACAGTGCCATGAACGTCTTGCCCGGCATCGACGACTGAGGCAGACCTGCAATCGCCATTGCTGCGGCCACACCGCCCATCGCGTCCTGACGTGCGCTGCGCACGGTGTTGTTCATCTGCTGCACGTTCACAGCGTCGGTCGGGGCCGTACCGGCGGCCACGTTGGTGATCTGGCGTTCAGCGCCTGCAGCGCCCACCGACACCGCGTTGTCGCGGTCAGCCACCGAGCCTGCGCCCAGCGCCACCGCGTTGTTGCCGGTTGCACTCGAACCCTGGCCCACTGCCGAGCTGTTGTTGCCCGATGCCACTGCACCTTGGCCGATGGCCGAGCTGTTCGAGCCGGACGCAACCGCACCTTGGCCGACAGCCGAGCTGTTCTCGCCCGATGCCACAGCACCGTTACCGATGGCCGAGCTGTTCTTGCCCGAAGCATCTGCGCCCTTGCCAACGACCGTGCTGTTCTCGCCGGTGCCGACGGACCCTGATTCCAGCTCCTTCACGCGGTCATCCAGACCACTCAGGTCGCCCAGGTTGTCCTTGATGGCACCAACCTTGCCTTCCAGGTCACCCACTGAGCCTTCCAGATTGCCGGTGCGCGTCTCCAGGTCGCTGGTGCGGTCTGCCAGCTTGTCGGCGCGGTCTTCCAGATCGCCCAGGCCTGCATCGACCTTGCCCGACAGGTCATTCATCTTGCCTTCCAGGTCTGTCTTCACACCATGCAGCTGGTCGCCCGTGATGGCATCCGAGCTACCTGCCTCGACACGGCCGTTGCTCAGACCAGTCAGCGTGCGGGTAGCGCCGCCCATGCCGGCAAAGTTCACCGTCGAACCACCGCTGTTGGCCGCCACCGTGATCACACCCGAGGTCGCGTCCTGCTGCACCAGACCGATCGTGCCGCTGTTCATCTCGTTACGGATGTTCGTGATGTTGCCTTCGGCAGTCGTCATGCGGTCGCCCAGGTTGGTCACGTTGGTGTTGATCGTCTTGATGTCACCTTCAGCGGTTGTCACGCGGCCGTCCAGGTTGGTGATGTCCGTCGCGTTCTTGGCCACAGCCTCGTTGGTGTCGTGCAGTTGTGCGCCGTTCACCGCATCGGTGCTGGTGGCCGACAGCTCGCCCTTGGCAACGCCAGTCAGCGTGCGCTCGCCAGCCGTGCCGGCAAAGTTCACCGACGTGCCGCCGCTGGCCGCGGCCACCGTGATTGCACCCGAGGTTGCGTCTTGCTGCACCAGGCCCACCGTGCCCGAACCAATCTGGTCCTTCAGGTTCGTGATGTTGCCTTCGGCAGTCGTCATGCGGCCGTCGAGGTTGGTCACCACGTCGCCCACGTTGTGCACGGTCTTCGTGCCACCGCTGCCGTCGCCGACGGTGAAGCTCGGTGCCGTGATCGAACCATCCGCATTGACGGTCGAGCCCGCGCCAATGGCCGAGGCCACGCTGGTGGACACGCCATGCAGCTGCGAGCCGTTGATCGCATCGGTGCTGGTGGCCGAGACTGCGCCGTTGGCAACGCCAGTCAGCGTGCGATTGCCTGCCGTGCCGGCAAAGTTGACGGCTGCACCGTCAGTGTCCTTGCCAACCGTCAGGTCAGCACCGGCAGCAGCCTGCTGCACGAGGCCGATGGTGCCGCTGCTCAGGTCGGAGCGGATGTCGCCGATCGCCGTTTCATTGTTCACCACGCGGTTGTCGAGGTTGGTCACCACGCTGCCCACGTTGTGCACGGTGGTCGTGCCACCGCTGCCGTCACCGACGGTAAAGCTCGGTGCCGTGATCGAACCATCCGCATTGACCGTCGAGCCCGCGCCGATGGCCGAAGCCACGCTGCTGGACACGCCATGCAGTTGCGAACCGTTGATCGCATCGGTGCTGGTGGCCGAAACTGTGCCGTTGGCAACGCCCGTCAGTGTGCGATTGCCCGCCGTGCCGGCGAAGTTGACGGCTGCACCGTCGGTGTCCTTACCAACTGTCAGGTCTGCACCAGCAGCGGCTTGCTGCACGAGGCCGATGGTGCCGCTGCTCAGGTCGGAGCGGATGTCGCCGATCGCCGTTTCATTGTTCACCACGCGGTTGTCGAGGTTGGTCACCACGCTGCCCACGTTGTGCACGGTGGTCGTGCCACCGCTGCCGTCACCGACGGTAAAGCTCGGTGACGAGATCGAACCATCCGCATTGACGGTCGAGCCCGCGCCAATGGCCGAGGCCACGCTGGTGGACACGCCATGCAGTTGCGAACCGTTGATCGCATCAGCGCTGGTGGCCGAAACCGCGCCGTTGGCAACGCCCGTCAGCGTGCGGCTTGCACCCGCGTTGTTGGTGAAATCCACAGCCGCGCCGTCGGTGTTCTTACCAACCGTCAGGTTGGCACCAGCACCGGCTTGCTGGACGAGGCCGATCGTGCCGCTGTTCATGTCGTCGCGGATGCTGCCGATGGCGGTCGTGTTCTTGGCGATATTGTCGTTAGCCGTCGTCAGCGCGCCATCGAGCGCACCCAGGGCACCGCCCACGGTGGTTTGTGTGCCGCCGTTGGCCAGCGTGTACGTCGGGCCCGTCACCGAACCGTCCGCATTGATTGTGGCGCCGCCGCCCAGTGCGGTCACGACCGGCGTGAGCTGCGACACGTTCACTGCGTCGGTGCCTGCCGTACCGGCGGCCATGTTGACGATGCGGCGCTGCCCACCGACGGTGGCATTGCCGACCGACACAGTGTTGACTTCGGTTGCAGCCGAGCCGGCGCCCAGTGCCACCGCGTTCGATGCAGTGACGCTGGCGCGATTACCCATGGCCACGCTGTTATTGGCGTCAGCGGTGGCAGTGGCTGCAACAGAGGCGCCGCTACCGATCGCGACGCTATTGGTCGCGGTGTGCGTGACGGTCGGGGTCGTGGGGTTGTCGCGATAGCCGCGAACCGATGCGTCAACGCCAAAGGCCTGGCTGCCCGCCGCATCGGCATCCACGGTTGCGCGAATGCCAAGGGCGGTGCTCGATGCTCCTGTTGCGCGAGAGGCCGAGCCGAATGCCATGGAGCCGTTGTTGCCGGTTGCCCGGGCATCGCTACCAAAGGCGATCGATGGGCTGCCGCCAGCTATGGAAGTTGATTGGGCACCAGCACCGATTGCAATGTTGTTGGCGTTGCCGGAGATCGTTGAGGCCGTCGTGCCGCCCACCTTGACGAGGGTGTCGTCCACCTTGGTCGACAGCACGCTATCCAGTGCGGTGAGTGCGCCACCCACGGTGGTTTGCGTGCCACCGTTGGCGAGGTTGTAGGTCGGGCCGGTGACGGCGCCCGTGGTGGTGTTGATGCTGGCGCCGCCACCCAGTGCCGTCACGGCGGGCGTGAGCTGCGACACATTGGCGGCGTCGTTTGCTTGCGTGCCGTTGCTTACGTTGACGACCTGACGCGTGAAGGCGGTCCGGGCGGTTCCATCCGCATTCGTAGCGACATCGTTGCCGACCGAAAACGCATCGGCGCGGCTCGTCCCGGTGTTCTGGCCGACCGAGGCCGAACGTGCTCCGGTGGTACGGCTGTTGAGACCGATCGCGACGGCTCCGCCTGCTGTTGTGGTTGCCTGGGTTCCCAGCGCAACGGTTCCACCGCCCCCAGCAGAGCGGCTACTTGTACCGATTGCGATCGCACTGGAGTTGCCGTTGGACGCTCCGTAACCAATCACAATCGAGCCACCACCGCCTACGCTTGCCCCCGAGCCGATGCCAATGCTGCCGACGGCTGTCGTGCCGATGTTGGCGTTGCTGACCGTCGCGCCGCCGATAGCAATGGCATTGGACACGTCCTGAGCGGTGGAGTAGAAGGGGATGTTTGAGCCAGCGCCAATCGATGTGTTGTTGCCGCCAGTGGCACCAATGACCCCCCCACCCGCAGCATAGTCACCTGTAGCCATGATGGAGGCGCCGCCCATCAGGCCCATTGAGCCGCCTGTCGCAATAGCATCCGTGCCAATCGAGCTGGGTGCCATATTCACCATGGCGATCTCCTGCTCGACAGCATCTTCTTCCTTGTTCGTGCCTGCGCGCGCGATGCCGCCCGGCAGCGCCAGTGCGGCCGCCACAGCAAGGGCCATGGCCGTCTTGCTCGTCTTCGTGCGGCCCTTGGCCAGTTCCGATGCGACAACCCAAGTGCCGGTGGCGGTGTTGTAAACCGTGCGATAGATTTTGTTCATTGCCCTTTCCTTCCGGTTAGTCATAAGTGACAAGGTCAGGATAGGGATGGGGTGGCTTTCGCAGAATGAGAAAAGTCCTAAAAATGTGCGTGTGCACAACCCAGAAAGCCGCGCCGTAGCGCCATTTGAGGCAGATCAAAAACACAAAGCCCCCGCACGGGGGCGGGGGCTCGGCCACCGCTTTGCAGCGGTACTACGACGTGGCCATTTCCTTCTTCGTGCTGCGGGTGGCAAAGCGTGCCGACAGCGCCTTGCGCGCGGTGTCCAGCGCCTCGCCCTTGCCCGAGACCTTGAGTAGGGCATAGCCCTCCAGCGAAGCGGTCATCAGGTCACTGCCCAGGGCGAGTTGCGAGTCGCGCATCTTTTCGACCACGCGGTCGATGCGGGTCAGGCGCGTGCGCAGCGCGTCAAAGCCGGCCAGGTCTCGGCGCATTTCGGGCACGTTGAAGTTGGGCGGCAGCACGTTGGGGTTGGCGCCCAGCACTTCCACTGCCTTGCGGCAGAAGGCTTCGGATTTGTCGCCCATTTTGACGAGCGCGCCGCGTTGCTCGGGCGACAGATCGATCAGGCTGACCAGCCTGTCTTCCAACGTCTTGATGGCGGCGTCAATGGCGGCAAGGTCGGCCGCGCTGGGCGCATAGGAGATGAGGTTTTGAGGCATCGTGTTCCTTGTTGAGTGAAACGAATCATGCCGATCCGGGGGGATGGCCGTCGCAAGGGTGGCGGGTGCGCTGCCCGCTCGCAAGGTTGGAGGTTGGTTGGCGGCGTACTTTCAGAAAAGGCTGATGCCGCAGGTCTGAGCTCCGCTGTCGGACCTCAAAGGTGCGACGGCGGAGGTCCTGAGGTCCGGTGTTGCACCTAAAAGGTGTGCGCGCGGACCTTTGAGGTCCGATGCCGGAGGTGTGGAGGTCCGACGCCGGACCTAAAAGGTCCGGGCACGCAGCTCTGAGCTGCAACGTTGGAGGTCAAAGCGGCGATGCCGGAGGTAGAGAGGTCCGCGCCTGCACCTCAAAGGCGTGACGGCGCGGGTTTGAGGTCCGGCAGCGGAGGTGGGTGGTGCGGCTGTTGAGAATCAGACTCTGCGCATCATGTGCGTCGCTATAATTGCGACCGCTGCCGCACCAACGGTAGCCGGGCGTAGCAACCCGCACAGCTGTTCCTAGAGAGACTATCGCGCAAGCGATGGTCCGCCTTCGTTCGCTTGTGTTTCTTATGGCGGGCCGGGCGGGGAGACCTTCGGGTCTGCCGGTCGTTCTCTAGGGGCCGGTTTGCTACCCCCGCCGTCAGGCCCGCCACCCCGTGTAGCAACGAGATGGCGAGCCTCTAACGCAACCTAGAGAGGCCGACATGCCATCTGTCTTCAGCGGGCACCGCCCCGCGTCCTATCCATCTCCCCCCATACGCCGCCCCCAACCCTGCCGGTCAGGAGGCGCGCAATGATGACCCCTGCCCAACGTCGCGTCTACCTGACCGGCGCACTGGCCGCGCGGGACTACCTCCGCCATACGCAGGCAGACCTGCGCGTCCACCGCCAGCTCCGGCCCGACACATTGCGCTGGGAACTGGCCTACACCAGCAGGCAACCGCCGGAATATCGGGCGGGGTTTCTGGATGGCATCTGCGCGTTCGTGTCGATGGTGTTGGAGGGGTGTCAGATCAACCCTGATACGTGGGAAGTGCTTGCCGCCATAGAGCGGGCTGGCGAGAGCCAGTAACACACAGAAAGACGCATTCCCGAGACGGGCGGGAGTGCCATCGGGCCGGTGCAATGCCGTGCTCTTAGCCACATGTTGGCGATCGATTTCCACATTTAAGAGCAGTCTGATAACGCTTCTGATCACTTGTATTCAGAATCAGGCGCGTAATTCCGGGCCTGTCCATGAGCTCCGCCGCCTGCACGGCCGAGCTTGCGCTGAGACCTCTGCGTCATACCTCTGTGCATTCATCCGCGCAGCGCACACGCCGGTTGGTCAGGCCACCTCTTCCCAAATTTCAATGATGAGGTGACACATGTCCTTTCGCCGTTTCATGGCCGCTTGCCTCTTCGTGATGGGGTGCGGCGCCAGCGCTGTGCAAGCCGGTGTGACCATCGGAGGCACGCGCGTGATCTATCTCTCCAGTGACAAGGAGATGTCGGTCTTCCTGACCAACGAGGGTCAGCAACCCGTGCTGATACAGACGTGGGTGGATACGGGCGACCCGTCTGCCACGCCCGACACGATCCAGGCGCCGTTCATCGTCCGGCCGCCGATGTTCCGCATGGAGCCTGATGCTGGTTACGCGGTGCGCCTGAGCTACACGGGTGAGCCGCTGCCGGATCAGCAGGAAACCATGTACTGGTTCAACGTGTTGGAGGTGCCGCCCAAGGCGAAGGACGCGGCGGATGCCAATCGCGTTCAGTTTGCAACGCGCACACGCATCAAGCTCATCTTCAGGCCGGTCAATTTGCAGGCCAACGCTGCGCAGGCCTTCAGGCAACTCCGCTGGAAGTGGGTGGCGGAGGCGGATGGAGAAGGCCCCGCCCTGGAGGTGACCAACCCTTCGCCGTACTACGTCAACTTTGCCGATGTGGGGTTGAAGGTCGACGGCGTGCGCAAGCTCATTGACCGCGGCGGCATGGTCGCACCGGGGGGCAAGACGCTGTTTTCGCTGGTGCCGCTCAAGCTTGCCGATCGCCCGGGGGGCGACGTCAACGCCAGCTTCAATGTGATTGCCGATTCCGGTGAATCCAGCGAGCAGGACGCCCCGCTCGTGCCTTGACCGGGCTCGCGTTTGAATCCGTATGCATGAGTCTGTGGATGGAGCGTCGGCGATGGCTCCGCAGGAATGTTTGATTGGCCAGCCATGGCCGCTCTGAAAAATTGGAAGGATGAGCTAGCGATGTTGATCAAGAGAATGATGTACGGCCTGAGCGCCGTTGCCGCGCTCCACGTTTCACACAGCGCCTATGCCGTGACCTGTGTTGGCGGAAACTACGTGACGCAAGCCTTTGCGGGGAACATCGCCGATAGAGGGCTCGGATCTCTTGGCACATATACGGCCGTGCCGCAAGGGACGCCGTGGACCGCCCGCTGTACCCCGGGAGGCACACCCGACAGCCTGGTGCTGACTAGAACCGGGGGGTTTGGCGGCACGCCGGACATCCTGCTGCTGAACGCGGCAACCAATCGATATGGTTTCCGGGTTCGGTACGGCACCACCATCCTCAGTAACCCCGGCGGCACGACAGGCACGCGCTCGGTGACGATTGGGACGTTTGCCACGGGCGGCACGCCCACCTATACGTCCGGCGCCAGTGCCATCTCAGTTGAGGTGATCAAGCTGCGCAACGACGGCACCACGTTCGGGCTGGGGGCGCTTCCCGTTGCGCAAGCGCGATTCGCGAGCAATAGCACGATTGGCTACAACGTCTATATCAACGTGACGACGATTGCGCCTCCGACGTGCAGCACCGGTGCGAGCATCACGATTCCGCTGGGCGATGTTCTGGCCAGCTCACTCACTGCTGCTGCACCTGCTTCGCCCGTTCGTGGGCCGGTGAACGTGGCCCTGGCTTGTACGGCCGCACCGCGCGTCACCATGACCTTGCAAGGGACACCGGTGACGGGCACTACCGATGTGCTGCCTTTGACAAACGTAACGAACGTGGCCCGAGGTGTGGGGGTTCGGCTGTTCTATCGTCCGCAGGGTACGACCACCAATACGGTGCTCATTCCTGGTCGTGGGGTGTCGGTGTCGACCGCTGCTGCTGACTCGCTGAGCGTGCCTATCCTGGCCCAGTACTACCGCACCGGTAACGTGGTCGCTGGTGCTGGGAATGCCTCTCCGATATTGCGGTTTGACTACGACTAAACGAGGCTCGCTGATCCGGGCAGGATGCTGCATCGAAGGAAGGGGGCTTGAACTACGCGGTTCAAGCCCCTTTTTTCATGCCGATGACCCAAGACGGAGCGCGCATGGGCTGGGGAGAACCGGCTACCAAGGCACGTCGCGATAGGGCAATGTGCACTACTCAGAATTGGCTGATGGATTCGGCCCCCGCATGCCACCTACACTCCGCGCTCTTCAATTTCCGAGCGCGGCGGGGGTATGGAACACATCCGGCAATACACACGGGGGCTACGCCCCCTTGGCTTGGGCCAGCTGAGCGCGATGCTCAACACAGGCGTGCTTGTCGCCACGATGGTCCATAGCCTGCCCGCCGCTGCGCAAAATGCACCGCCTGCCGGCACGCGCTTGCCTTCGAGCGGATCGCTCCTGCAAAGCAACCCGGTGTTGAACGCCCCCACCGAGCCGCAAGGCGGCGATGAGGTCAAAGTGGAAAGGGCGCGTGCCGCCCCCACGCCGGAAGCGTCTGCGGATCAGGCGGCGGTACACGTCGCCCGAATCGAAGTCGACAACGTGCCGGCGCAGTTGCAGCCGCAGGTGGATGCCGTTGTCGCGCGCTATCGCGACCGCGACATGACGTTGACGGACGTGCGCAACGTGGCGGTTCTGGTGACTGGCGTTCTGCTCGACAACGGCGAGACCATCTCCTACGCCTATGTGCCGCAACAGAAGATCGTCGATGGCGTGGTGCGCTTGCGCATCCTGCGCGGGCATGTGGAGGCGATCCGGTTGCGGCGCAACGACTCGCCAGTCAAGGATGGTGTGCTGCAGGGCTACCTGGACAGTGGCATCTCACCCGCTGGCGATGTGCAAACTGCGCAGGAGCAGCTCACGCGCATGTCCGATCTGCCGGGCATGGGTGCCGTCAAGCCGATGCTGTCTCCTGGGCAGACACCCGGCGGCACGATCCTGACTGTTGATGCGGACGCTGGCACTCGTGTCAGTGGCGTATTCGTGGCGGACAACGCGGGCACCCGCGTGAGCGGGCGCAACCGCCTGGGTGCGCAGGTTGGCGTCAACAGTCCGTTGGGGCTGGGTGATCGGTTTCAGGCGGTGTTCTACGGTGCTCCGTCGTTCCTCCAGTTCAACCATGACAGCGATGGCGGCAACACGCTGATCGGCCGCGTCTCGTATGACATGCCGGTGGGCACACGCGGCGCGCGTGCGGGCGTGTCGGTATCGCGGGTCAACTACACGTTGGGTGGGCTGTACAACGACCTGGGCGAGGGCAATGCCACGGTGTACAGCCTGTACGGCAGCTATCCGCTGGTGCGCACGCCATCAGGCAATCTCGATTTCAACGCCAATCTGGACTACAAGCGCCTGTCCGATTCGTTGTTTGATGACGCGAACCAGCGCTGGGCGTCGGTCGTGTCTGCGCAGGTCTCGGGCAGCAGGCAAGGGGGGCTTGCCGGGTTGCCGAACATCTTCCAGTACCAGGTCGGGGTGACGGGCGGCGACCTTCACAACCAGGACGCGTGGAACGGCGCCCAAACGCGTGGCACGTATTTCAAGGCCACGCAATACGCCAAGCTCTCGCAAGTCCTGCACCGTGGTGTCTATCTGGATCTGTCGGTGCAGGGGCAGCAGGCTTCGCGCAATCTCGATGGCTCGGAGAAGATGTCGCTGGGCGGCCCAAGCGCCGTGCGTGCCTACAGCAACGATACAGTGAGTGCGGATAGCGGCCATATCGCATCGGCCCAACTCAATGCTGCCGTGCCGTTCATCAATGGGCTGACTGCGCAGGTGTTCTACGATCGGGCGCGGGCGACCGTGCAGAAGTTCGTCAGCCGTGGTGCCAACGCGCTCACGATGGAGGGCTACGGGTTTGGGCTGAACTACGTGCTTGCCAAGCGCGCTGAGTTCAACCTGACGCATGCGCGGCGCATGGGCAGTCACAGTTTGCTCGGCCAGCAGCATCGAGCGATGACGTGGTTCAACGCGGCTGTCCGGTTCTGACTGCGTGACAAACCAAACACGCTTGGGTAATCGGCAAGGATTGTTGCGACTGGCACCGCATCAGAATTTGCTGATAGTTGTTCACCCCCTCTCTTCCTAGACTCAGCGCCCCATCAATCATGAGAGTTGGAGAGGAAACGCGATGACAAAAACAATCGCCAATATCCGCCCGGTTGCGTTGGCGGCGTTGCTGCTGGCAGGAACGCAGGCGTATGCAGTTGGCACCGGCACGATCGCCGATGGCGTTGGCAGCATCAGCACGGCAGGTCGAAACACCACCGTCAATCAATCCAGCGACAAGCTGATCATCAACTGGGACAACATGAACGTCGGCAGCACCGAGACGCTGGCGTTCCGGCAGCCGAATGCGAATGCCTCTGTGCTCAACCGCATCAACTCGGTGGACCCGACGAGCATTCTTGGCACGCTGACTTCGAATGGGCGCGTGTTTATCGTCAACCCGAATGGGGTGGTGTTTGGTTCGGGGGCGCGGGTGAATGTGGGTAGCTTGGTGGCTTCGTCGCTCAACATTACCGACGACGTTTTCAAGAACGGCTGGCGGGCGGGAGATGAAAACATCTTGTCTTTCGAAGGCGGTGGTCAAGGCGATGTCATCAACAACGGCCGGATCAATGCGACCGGCTCCGTCATGCTGCTTGGCTCGAAGAAAGTCGAGAACAACGGTTCCATCAATAGCGATGGCGGCAACATCGCGCTTGCGTCCGGCGGTGGCATCTACGTCTATGTAGATGGCCAACGGCTGAGCGATTCCTGGAAAGGTCCTAGTGCCGATGCGCTTGTCAATAACAATGGTTCTCTCAGAACAGCCGACGGCAACGTCAGCATGCACGCCGCGGTCCTGGATGCCACCACTCGCAGTGTCATCAACAACACCGGAACGATCGAGGCCAGAAGCCTGACCCTCCAAGAAGGAGGGCGGCCCGAATTTGGTTATGTTGAGTTCTCGTCTGACGACGGCCTAACGGGTGGAGCCCATCGGGTCGAAATTGGCGGCGTTGTCGATGCTGCAGGCACGATCAGCGCGGCAGGCCACAACATCACCGTTAGCGGCGACGTATATGCAGGAAACGAGCTTGGTCTGTCGGGCAATGCCGCAACAACTGACAGTGCATCAATTCAAGCAGGCACGCTAGCCCTGTACTTCGGAGATTTCGATCTCACGCGTGGCTCAATTGCAACCGACCACCTGTTTCTTAGCAATGTAGGGTCTGCCAACGTTTCCTTGATTGGTGCCTACGGGGACTACGACGGTACTCGTGTCAGCGCATATGGCGTTGAGAAGGATGTGCGCATCAGCAGCGCGGATGGTCTATTTACCGCAAACATGGACGTTGGCGGTAACGTAGAACTCTCGAGCCAGAAGGACATCATCTTCGAAGGGCGCTGGTGGGACCCTGAGGCAGCTTCAGTTCAGTCTGGCGGCAGCACCACCATCAATGCAAAGAACGTCTATAGCCAATTCCAATCCCCCTGGTCGGTATCGGCCATTTCCGCCGGTGGCGATGTCGCCATCAACGCTCAGGAGGGGGCAGACCTTTGGGGCGGCGTTACGGGCCAGAACATCAACGTACGGGCAAACGGTGATGTCACGACCGGCCATATGGCTGCCAAAGGCGACCTCGGTATCTCGGGTGGCGGCGATGTGCACATTCGGGGTGACCTCAGCGCCCAAGGTGATATGAGGATTGAGGGCAGGAACGTCTGGGCAGATACGTGGTCGTGGTGGCCTGTGTCTGCTGACGCTGTCTCCTACGTCACGCCATCCATTTATGCCGGTGGCAATCTGGCAATGAATGCGCGCAAAGACATTTCCGCACCGGGCACGATCACCGTTTTCGGCAACACAGCCATGCTGAATGCGGAAACGGGTCGTTTGCAGTTGGGTAACTTCCGAGCATTTGGTGCCTCCACGCTTCGTGGGGCTGAGGGCATCGTGATCAATGAATCCGTGTTTTCTGGTGCTGATCTCGCACTGGAATCGCTGGGTGATGTGGTCCTCGAGAAGGGGGCTGCGGTCGGCGGCAACCTGAACTACAAGCTTGCATCCACCAGCCAGGTCTTCAGCGGTGGCCCGGTTCAGGTGAGGCTCGAAACCACAGGCTTGCCTGAGAGCGGCGTTCAACCGCTGCAGTAACGCGGCCTTGATCACGCGGCGGGGCGCTCCTTGGGGAGCCTCGCCGTGGATTGAGCCAAACTACGACCAGTCCTATGTGGGTGGCCCTGAAGCGCCAAATTTAAGAGCAGTCTTATAACGCTTGCGCCCGTTGATCTCCAGAATATGCGCGTACGTTCGGGGCAGTCCAATTGCTCCACTGCAAGGTGCCAAGTTTCCACCCAGCCTTTTCTGGGTTTATGTGATGGCCGCCAGCGGTGGGGTGCGGCATCGTGCTGTTCCGGCCGGCGTAGTCTTTGTCGGGATATGGATGACCGATCCACCGGACTAGACAGACCAGATATCAACCCCGGGGATGCGGCACCGCTCTGAGTGCCTCTTTGACTTATAGGATTCTCTGCAATGGCATCTATCAACAAGCGTTGTCTGAGCCAGACGCTGGTTTTTTTGCTGCTCGCGGGCGCGGTTTCTGGTGCTGCACTGGCACAGACAGCGCCACCGAGTAACGTCACAGTCAACGTGACTGGCAGGATCGTTGGCTCGTGCGGGGTTGGATCGATCGGTCCCAACCCACTCAATCTCACCATTCCTGCGGTGGATGCCGGCACCTTGACAGCGGTCGGCGCAGTAGCCACCCCTCGTGCCACCGAGCAACTGCTTAGGATCAACTGCACTGGTTTCCCGGGTGTTCGTATGACGATGGCGATTGGTGGCACATCACCCGATCCAGCACAGAGTGTGCTGCCGAATACAGCAACTACAGGCGCGGCAACCAACGTGGGCGTACAGCTTTTCTACGGAGCGCAAGGCACTACCACAGCAAGGACGTTGCTACGGACTGGCACTAACTATGACTTCACAGGTGGGGCCGCGATCTCCATTCCTTTTTCGGCGCAATATTACGTTCTGAGGACCAATCCGGCGCCGACTGCGGGTACTGTCACGGCCACGGCCACTTTGACATTTACCGTACTGTGATCTGACATGCATGGCCGACAGTCATGCTGTTCAGCCAAGAGAAAAAAGCCGTTCCGATTGATGTCGGAGCGGCTTTTGTTTGGGGGCTCGGTTCTATCCGTTGAGGGCATCCTATCGATGCTTAACGGACCGGTATGCGTGATGTGAAGGTGCGATTTCCCCGGAGCTACTATCAACCCGGCGCAAAGAACCGCTCATGCAGCTCTTGCAGCCCCAACGTGCTGATCACCTCATGCAGCCGCTCGGTCGGGCGTTTGCGCGGCAGGTTCTTGTACTGCGCGATGATCAGCTCGTTCTTCATCGAGTGCTCCCAGCCGACCAGCTCCGTCACGCTCACCTGATAGCCGTGGGCTTCCAGTTGCAGGCAGCGCAGCACGTTGGTGACCTGGCTGCCAAATTCACGCGTGTGCAGCGGGTGGCGCCAGATTTCCGTCAGCGCATTGCCGAGCGACTTGCCCTTGTTCTTGCGCAGCACCCCGGCCACCTCTGCCTGGCAGCACGGCACGAGCACGATGTACTGCGCGTGCTTCTCCAGCGCAAAGCGGATCGCATCATCCGTGGCGGTATTGCACGCATGCAGCGCGGTCACGATGTCGATGGTGGCCGGCAGGCGGTCTGACGTAATGGACTCCGCCACCGACAGGTTCAGGAACGACATCCCCTTGAAGCCGAGCCGCGCGGCAAGCTCGGTCGACTTGGTGACCAGTTCCTCGCGCGTTTCAATGCCGTAGATGTGTGAGGCGCCGTCGCCCGGTTGTTCCTTGCAGAACAGGTCGTACAGGATGAAGCCCAGGTACGACTTGCCCGCGCCATGATCGACGAGCGAGACATGCCCCTTGGCCTGCTGCACGTCGGCCAGCAGCGGCTCGATGAACTGGAACAGGTGGTAGACCTGCTTGAGCTTGCGGCGGCTGTCCTGGTTCATCTTGCCGTCGCGCGTCAGGATGTGCAGTTCCTTGAGCAGCTCGACGGACTGGTTGGGGCGGATTTCGTGGGTCTTGTTGGACATCGTCAGGACAGCTTGGGCGGCGGTCGCACCGGTAGCGATGGGCGCGGCAGCACGGAGAAAAACGGGAATGAGGGCGCCAGTTTACCGAAAGCAGGACGTGCCCGTGCCTGGTTGGTTGTCTGCGGTCTGTAAAAAGACTATATTCGGTCCTGTCCGAATGTGCCAGGAACCACCATGCGCTACTCCTCTCAAGTAAAACCGATCAGTTATCTCAAGGCCAATGCTGCCGAGGTGCTCACACAACTGGCCGAGCAGCGGGAGCCGCTGGTGATCACCCAGAACGGAGAAGCCAAGGCCGTTCTACAGGACGTGGCTTCCTACGAAGAGACGCAAGAAACGCTCGCGCTGCTGAAGATCCTGGCGCTGGGCACGCAAGAGGTGGCAGACGGCAAGGTCAAGCCCGCGGGTGAGGTGCTGGCACGTTTGCGCGCCAAGCGTTCGGAGGGCTGATGGCCAAGGCGTCAGCAGCGTTTCAGGTTGTGCTCACGCAGGGTGCTGAGCAGGATTTGGAGTCGATCTACGACTACATCGCCGAGTTTGATTGCATCGCCAATGCCAACTATGTGCTCGACCAGCTTCAGGAGGTTGTGGAGAGCCTGACGATGCACCCGGAGCGCGGCAACTATCCGAAAGAGCTGGCGGCACTCGGCATCAAGGAGTTCCGGCAGACCGCGTTCAAGCCGTATCGGGTCATTTATCGCATCTCGGGCAACCAAGTCATCATCTACCTCATCGCCGATGGCCGGCGCGACATGCAGTCGGTGCTGTCGCGCAGGCTGCTGGGTGCCTGAGCGCACGATTGCACATCTCATGTCATGACGCCCGCGACGGGCGCCACTGTGTTTTCTCTGATTCACCTTTGTATGTCTGAACCGCTCAATGCCCCTCTTGTTGCTGTCATTGGCGCCGGCCCGGCCGGGCTGATGGCCGCCGAAGTCTTGTCCAACCAAGGCGTGCGCGTGGAGGTGTTTGATGCCATGCCGTCAGCCGGGCGCAAGTTCCTGCTGGCGGGCATTGGCGGGATGAACATCACGCATTCCGAGCCGCTGGATGCGTTTCTGGGGCGCTATCGCGCGCGCCGCGAACAGCTTGCGCCAATCATTGATCGCCTCAATCCCGACGCGCTGCGCGCGTGGATTCATGGGCTGGGCATCGACACGTTTGTCGGCAGCTCGGGCCGTGTGTTTCCGACGGAGATGAAGGCCGCGCCGTTGCTGCGCGCATGGCTGCATCGGCTGCGCCAGGCGGGTGTGCAGTTGCAGATGCGGCATCGTTGGGTTGGCTGGGGCGCGCCGTCGGATGCGGGTCGTGTGCAAACGCTGCGCTTCGATACACCGGATGGCGAACGCGTGGTGCAAGCGGATGCCGTGGTTCTGGCCATGGGCGGTGGCAGTTGGCCGCGCCTGGGCTCCGATGGCGCATGGGTGCCGCACCTGGAGGCGCGCGGTGTGCAAGTGTTGCCGCTCCAGCCTGCCAACTGCGGGTTCGATGCGAGTTGGAGCCCGTATTTTCAGGAGCGCTTTGCGGGGCAGCCGGTCAAGTCGGTTGGCATCGGTTTGCCGTCTGGCGACGACGGTGCGCTGGAGTTCCGCCAGGGCGAATTCATGGTCACGCAGACGGGGGTGGAAGGCAGCCTTGTCTATGCGTTGTCTGCGCCCATTCGCGATGCGCTTGCCGCTGCGGGTGAAACGACGATCTGGCTCGATCTGGCGCCCGGTTGGAGTGCCCAGCGCGTGCGCGATGAGCTGGTGCGCCCGCGTGGCGCGCGCTCGATGTCGAGCCATCTGCAGAGCAAGCTGAACATCACGGGTGTGAAGCTGGGGTTGCTGCGTGAGTGCCTGTCGAAGGAGGCGTTTGCCGATCTCGCACAGTTGGCGGTGGCCATCAAGGCGCTGCCGCTGCGCCTCACGCGCACCCGGCCGATCGACGAAGCGATCAGCAGCGCGGGCGGCGTGGCGTTTGAAGCGCTGGACGCCAACCTGATGATCGAGCGCCTGCCCGGCGTATTCTGCGCGGGCGAGATGCTCGATTGGGAAGCCCCGACAGGCGGCTATCTGCTGACGGCGTGCTTTGCGACGGGCGCGGCCGCCGGGCAGGGCGTGCTCGGCTATCTGGCAACGCGCTAGATCGTTGGGGCGTTAGCGCGCCTTCAGGCGCCACAGCGAGGTCACCTCAGCCACGCGTGCCTGATAGAGCGGGTCGTTTTCATCTGAGGCTTTCGGGTGCTTCGGCTTGATGTCCTGGCGGCCGACGACTTGCAGGCCGGCGGCGTCGATCATGGCGAGCAGGGCATCGCGCGTACGCAGGCCGAGATGCTCGGCAAAGTCCGACAGGATCAGCCAGCCCTCGCCACCGGGCTCAAGGTGCGCGGCAAGGCCGTTGAGGAAGCCGCGCAACATGGCGCTGTCCGGGTCATAGACGGCCCGCTCGATCGGCGAGCTGGGCCGCGCCGGCAGCCACGGCGGGTTGCACACGACCAGCGGCGCACGCCCTTCGGGAAAGAGATCGGCCTCGACAACGTCCACCTGGGTTTGCAGCCCGAGGCGCGTCAGGTTGTCTCGCGCGCAAGCCAGTGCACGCGGGTCCTGATCGGTGCCGACGACACGCTTGACGCCGCGCTTTGCCAGCACTGCGGCCAGCACACCCGTGCCCGTGCCGATATCGAACGCCAGCGCCTTCGACGGCAACGGCGCTTGCGCAACCAGATCGATGTACTCCCCCCGCACCGGCGAGAACACGCCGTAGTGCGGGTGAATCCGTTCACCGTCCAGTGCGGGAATCTCGACACCTTTCTTGCGCCATTCGTGTGCGCCGATCAGGCCGAGCAGCTCCCGCAGCGAGACGACCGACGCGGCAGCGCCTGCGCCATACGCTTCATAGCAGGCTTCGCGCATGTCAGGCGCGCGGCGCAGCGGGATGGTGTAATCGGCATCCAGCGGAATCAGCAACATGCCGAGCGTGCGTGCCCGCTGCGATTGCGCCTGACGGTGGAAGTTGAAGGCCTCGATGGGCGAGGTGGCTTCCTTGCGCGGCTTGCGGTCCGTGCGGCGGGACATCGCCTGCAGCAGTTGCCGCGCGTTCTGGAAGTCGCCGCGCCAGAGCAGTGCCGTGCCTTCGCAGGCCAGGCGGTAGGCGGTGTCCGCGGTGGTGCGGTCGTCGGCAATGACAACGCGCTTGGGCGGCGGGTTGCCGGCTTCGGAGCGCCACAGGGCGGTGTGGACGGCGTCGGTTTCAACGTCGGTCCAGGTGAGGGTGGGGTGGTCGGTCACGGGGGACATCGTAGGAAGCGGGGTAGGGCGCGGTAGTGGGCGACACGATACCGCTGGCGGTGCAAACGCACAATGCGGGGCAGGCGCCGGGCGCAGCACTCCGCTAGCGGTCGAGGGGCTTCAGGTGCTGCGCAATCTCGTCGGTCACGATCTGGCGAAGCGCCGGCCAGCCAATCGGCAACGGTACAAACACGCTGTTGTTGTCTGACGAGACGCAGCGCTTGATGTGGCTGACGTGGCCGTCGGCATCATATTGAACATGAAGGATGCGCGTGCTTGCGGACGGATGCCACGCCACCTTGCCGAGGAAGTACGTGCGAGCACAGCCGCGCTCGGCAGGGTCGATGACCAAGTCAAAGCCGGTTGTTAAGCGCGTGTGGAGTTCCTGTTCGGTCATGTTCTAGCGCCATCGCGCTGCTGTTCCAGTGCGGATTCAACCGCTGCGAGTTCTCGGGGCCGCGCTACGCGGTACTTCTGCGCAGCCGCCAGGATCGGCTCCTCGAGCAGTCGGGCGTACTGTGCGCGGCGCTGCGTGAAGGTGTCCCACGCCCAGCGGATCGGATGGCCTTTGTCGAGCCATGCCGCAAATGCTTCGGTATTGCCGGTGCCCGGCCACAGTTCGGCCCGAGTGACGGCACGCCAGAACGAGCGCCGGATCACCCGCCACATGATCACCGGGCGGGAGTAGTCCAGCCACACGACGTGTGTGGCGCGCGCCAGCACAACGTCCCGCACGCCGGGGTAGTTGCCATCGCAGACCCATGACGCGCCTGCCACCGCGGCTTGCACCCTGCGATGAAACTCCGCGGGGTCGTCGGTGGCCAGCGCTTTCCATTCCGGTTGCCAGTTGATGGCATCGAGCTCGATATAGGCGCCCTGGGTGGACGCGGCCAGCCGCCTGGCGAGCGTCGATTTGCCCACCCCCGATGTGCCGATGACAGCGATTCGCATCCGGATGCTCCCAGTCTTGCAAGGGGCACGAGGATAATCCGAAAGGCCCAATGCCGCGCTGATGCGTTGCCGGATGCGGGCCTCGCATCGCCCGCAGTCTGGCCAGTTGTTGCGATTCTTCCGGTTTAAGTGATTCTTTCAGCACCCCGTGAGAGCGGTCTCGGCGGTCAGGCAGTGTAAACTCCAGCCTTTTTTTGGCACTCGTAGCATGGCGCACGCCCAGCAACGCAGGGCGCTCAGCGGCCCTGCGCTGATCCGCTTACTTGCTCGCCTGACGGACGCTGACGTTTCCGAATCCGGGCAGCCGCTTTCAGACCGGTTGAGCCAATGGCTCAGTTGGACGGATGCCATCACGCTCTCGACGGCGCTTAGCGCCAGTCCGCCGGCCATCGCCCCCAGTGTGCGGTCCGCCGGTGTCGACGCCGAGACCATGTGCAGCCGCGTCCGCACCGCACTGGCGAAGTCCATTGCCGCCGCCTGCGCGCCTGATGGCAGGCCGGGCGCAGGCGCACGCGCGCCCATTCAAAGCGCAGCGCCGGCCGCTCCGGCCAACTATGCCGATCTCCGGCAGCGCTACGTCTTGATGCAGCAGACCATGGAGATGGAGATCAGTGACTTGCGTGGCCGCCTGCGACGCGTGCTGGCGGCAAAGACGCCGGACCTGGCCCGGCTTGCGGTGCTGGATGCCAGCATGGAGCAGGCGCTGGGGGGGCGCGAGCGCACGCTGTTGAGTGCCGTCCCGACGCTGCTTGGGCAGGTGTTCGAGCGTTTGCGCGCGGCTGAAGAGCCGCAGGCCGGTACGCCATCGGAGAACGCTGCGCAACCTGTGCAAGCCACTCAAACCACATCCCGCGCGTGGTTGCACGCGTTCCGCAAGGACATGCAGAGCGTGCTCCTTGCCGAGCTGGATGTTCGTTTTCAACCGGTCGAGGGGCTGCTTGCTGCCCTTCGTACCCGCTAGCAGGACACCATGTCCAGAAATCACCTGAATCTCGTTGTTTTCTTTGTTGGGCTGGCTGCCTTGGGGTGGATCGCCGCCGGCTACATCGTGGGCATGAACCCGCTGGCGCTGGTCGTCACGATCGTGATTGGTGCCGCCTATGTGACGGGGGCGCTGGAATTGCGCCGCTATCAGCAGGCCACGGGCACGCTCACGCAAGCCGTGGCCGGGCTGTCTGAACAGCCGCCCAAGCTGGGGGCCTGGCTGGAGCAACTGCACCCGAGCCTGCGCAACGCTGTGCGCCTGCGCGTGGAAGGCGAGCGCGTTGCGTTGCCCGGCCCCGCGCTGACGCCGTATCTGGTGGGTCTGCTTGTCCTGCTGGGCATGCTCGGGACGTTGCTCGGCATGGTGATGACGCTCAAGGGCACGGGCGCTGCACTGGAGAGTGCAACCGACCTGCAGGCGATTCGCGCGTCGCTGGCCGCGCCGGTCAAGGGGTTGGGGTTCTCGTTCGGCACCTCGATTGCCGGCGTGGCCACGTCTGCCATGCTGGGATTGCTGTCTGCACTGTGCCGGCGCGAGCGGCTGCACGCTGTCCAGTTGCTCGACACCAAGATCGCCACGACGCTGCGCATCTATTCGCACGCGCATCAACGAGAAGAGACATTCAAGCTGTTGCAACGGCAGTCCGACACAATGCCTGCGTTGGTTGAACGGCTGCAGGCCATGATGACGGCTCTGGAGCAACAGGGCGCCGCCAGCAGTGAACGCCAGATCGCCAGCCAGCAGGCGTTTCTCGACAAGACGGAACTGGCCTACCGTGACCTCGCTTCTTCTGTCGGGCAGTCGTTGCAAGACAGTGCGGCCGAGAGTGCGCGCGTTGCCGGTGCGGCGCTTCAACCGGTGGTCGACACGACGATGGCGGGGCTTGCGCGCGAGTCCGCCGCGTTGCATGAGATGGTGACGCACGCGGTGCAGCGCCAGTTGGATGGCCTGTCGACGCGCTTCGAGGCAACGGCGGAGACGGTTTCCGGTATCTGGAACACGGCCTTGTCGGAACATCAGCGCGCAAGCGTTGCGCTGGTCGGGCAAGTGGGCGCGTCGCTGGACCGGTTTGCCGAAACCTTCGAGCAACGTTCGGCGCGTCTGCTCGATGGTGTTGCCGAACGCCTGGACGCCACGGCAGGCAGCCTGTCCGGTGCCTGGAACGATGCGCTGTCGCGGCAAGAGCACACCCATGCGGAACTGGCGGGCAGGAACCAGCGTGCCCTTGAGGCGGCTGCTGCAACGTTTGAACAGCATGCGGCATCGCTGCAGGATGCGTCGCGCCAATCGCACGCAGCGCTGCAAACCGCGCTGGAGGCCCGCGACCAGCAACGCCTTGCTGCCTGGACCGAGGCGCTGGGCGCAATGGGTGCCAAGCTGAGTGCGGAGTGGGAAAAGACGGGCGCCGGCACTGCGAGCCGTCAGCAGGAAATTTGCGACGTGCTGGCGCAGACTGCTCGCGATGTTGCGTCGCTGCAGGACGCGTCGCGCCAGTCGCACGCAGCGTTGCAAACTGCGCTGGAAGCACGTGACCAGCAGCGCCTGGCCGCTTGGACCGAGGCGCTGGGCAAAATGGGCACCAAGCTGAGCCAGGAATGGGAAAGGACGGGCGCTGACACTGCGAACCGCCAGCAGGCAATCTGCGATGCGCTGGCGCAGACCGCGCGCGATATCTCTTCGCAAACGCAGGCCCATGCCAAGGACACGATCGCCGAGATTTCTCGACTGGTGCAGGCCGCATCAGAAGCGCCCAAGGCGGCAGCCGAGGTGGTTGCCGAGCTGCGCCAGAAGCTGTCCGACAGCATGGTCCGCGACACGGCAATGCTGGAAGAACGTACGCGCCTGCTGGGCACGCTGGAGACGTTGCTGGATGCCGTGAATCACGCGTCCACCGAGCAGCGCACCGCCGTGGATGCGCTGGTGGCAAGTTCGGCGGAGTTGCTTGAGCGCGTTGGGGTGCGGTTCACGGATCGGGTCGAAGCCGAGACCGGCAAACTCGGTGCAGTGGCTGCGCAGGTGACCGGCAGCGCAGTCGAGGTGGCGAGCCTGGGCGAGGCGTTTGGGGTGGCCGTGCAGTTGTTCGGTGAATCGAACGACAAGCTGGTGGCGCACCTGCAGCGGATCGAATCGGCACTGGACAAGTCGCTCACGCGCAGCGACGAGCAGCTTGCCTACTACGTGGCACAGGCCCGGGAGGTGGTCGATCTGAGCATGCTGTCGCAAAAGCAGATCCTTGAAGACCTGCAACGCTTGGGCGGCCATTCGGGCGATCAGCGAGCCCTTGCCGGCACCGAGGCAGCATGAACGACGAGATTGACGGCGGCCTGGACGCCGCGCCGGTCTGGGCTGCGTTTGGCGATTTGATGTCGGTGGTGCTCGGCGCCTTCGTGCTGATTCTGGTGGGCGTGATTGGTGTGCAGCTGGAGCTGTCGTCCAAGCTGGAGAGCGAGATCAAGCAGCGCGAGGCAGAGGCGCAGCGCCGCAAGACGCTGGAGCAGGCACTGGCAGGCCCGCTGGCGGCGGGGCGCGTGACGCTCGTCAACGGGCGGATCGGCATCAACGGCAACGTGCTGTTTGCGCTCAACTCCGACCAATTGCAGCCGGAAGGCCGCACGCTGATGAAGAGCCTGGCGGGGCCGCTGGCGGCCTATCTCAAATCTCGTGACGAGATCCTGATGGTGAGCGGGTTCTCCGATGACCAGCAGGTGCGGGCAGGCAATCGCCAGTTTGCTGACAACTGGGAGCTGTCAGCCAAGCGCGCATTGACCGTGACGCGCGCGTTGATCGACGAGGGCATTCCTGCGTCGAGCGTGTTTGCGGCAGCGTTTGGCTCGCAGCAGCCCGTGAGTTCCAATGCGGATGACGTGGGCCGCGCGAAGAACCGGCGTGTAGAGATTGCCCCGGTGCCGAGGCAGTCAGCTTCCAACGGTGGGCGTCGTGAGTCGAACTGATTCGCACACGCAGGCCACGCTCGACGACTGGCGCGCACGCGGAGCGGATCGCCTGGATCGCGTGCGCTTTCACTTTATCGAGGCGCTGCATCGCCGTGCGGCCAACCAAACAGGTGAGGCGCGGCGCATCCTGGATGAACGGCTGGGCAACCTGATCGCCGCTTATGCGGATGATCTCGCTCGAGCGGCACCCACGTCTGAGGCAGAGGGGGCCGCAGGTGAACCGGCCCGCAGTGCGCTGGCTGAATTGCTTGACGGTATCGCCAGCCAGGCGCGTGAGGATGCCAATGCCAGCAGCGCTGAAACCGGTGTTCCGGGGCGTCATCCCCATGCGCCGACCGAGCTGAAGATGCTCGAAGACGTGCGGGAAACCTGGTCGCGCGTCAGTGCAGAGAAACAGCTGCGCCAGTCACTGGATCAGGTGCCGACCAATGCCGGCCCTCTCAATTCGAGCAGCCTTGTGCATCGGTCGCTGTTGCTGATGCGCGAGGTATCGCCGGAGTATCTGCGGCAGTTCCTGTCGTATGTGGATGCGCTGTCGTGGCTGGAGCGCATGGGCGGGGAGGTGGCTGTGGCGGGGCAGGAGGTGGGGCGCAGGAGTGCGCGGAGCAAGGTGCATGGCTAGGTCGGCAACCGCTGTTCGGCTCACCACTTGATGCTGGAATACGCAGCGATATCAGTGTGAGGCTGCAAAAAGGGGCATGCAGCAATCGGAGAATGATTATTAAACCTTAACAAATCCATTTTCATTGAGGACTGCCCGGTGCTGCCCCGTGATGGCATTCCATCTAGACGCCTGAAATAAAACCCGCTTAACCCGCGCAGCTGCACGCATCAGGAAATGCGCTGCATTAATCACCTACTCGTTTCCAGTGCTTCAGGGCAGATCGTGTTTGCGGCGATTTGTATGGATCTGTAGCGTTATATTGCGATTTGCACGCAACGTCGTCATCTTGAGGGTGACCGCTTTCCACACAGTGTGTGTAAAGCCTGAGCTGTTGTAAATCTTCTTGTGCTTTCTGTAACAGTGTGTTGCAAGTTTTTCGGGCTGCCTGCAGAATCGTGCCCGCGCGGTACCTCCTCCCATTTTTCATCCAGCTTTTGAGCCATCCCTGCCGGCGTTCTCCGAGCGGGGCAAGCCGTCTGCATACAACAAAGATTGGCGCAGATTGCGGGTAATGCCCGGGATTTACGGAGAGGTTGCCAGCGTTTTGCATAAGCCGACATCCCCGGTAGGGGAAATAGCAGCGGCCGCGATACTAAGAACATCAAAACAACGCACAGGGATGGGGAAGTAAGAATGCATGCGGATCTGGCGCTGCGCATGACGGCGAATCTTTTGTGGACGGGGCTAACCATTTGCCTGCCTGTCCTCGCTGTCATTTTGGTGGTCGGGCTTGCCATTAGCTTGTTGCAGGTCGTGACCCAAGTTCAGGAAATGTCCCTGACTTTTGTCCCCAAACTCCTTGCGACAGGCGTTGTCTTGATCGCGATGGGCCCGTGGATGCTGCGCAAGCTGACAAGCTATGCCGCGCAGCTCTGGGCAAGCATTCCAACCTTGTTCTGAAGCCGTCGTCCCGTGGCGTCGATGGTTGGTTTTCCGTGGTACGGACCTTGGGCCGTATCCGTGCTGCTGATGAGCATCCGTATCGGCATGGTCTTCGCCATGACGCCGATTCTCAGCGCCATACCCGTGCCTCTCATGGTGCGGGTGCTGTTCGTTTTCGGATTTTCTGCTGCGTTGGTGGGGGCGATACCGTCTGCTACGTATCGAGGCACCATCGATTTGACAGCGCTGATGACCGCAGCGCTGATTGAGTTCTCGGTAGGGGTTGTACTCGGGCTCGGCGTGTTGCTTGCATTTGCGACATTCTCGGTGGCAGGGCGCATCCTCGATATTCAGATCGGATTTGGCATCGGCCAGTTGTTCGATCCTGCTACGCGCCAGAACCTGCCGCTGCTGACCGGCACCATGGGCTATCTCGCTGCTGTATGCCTGTTTTCCCTGGACGTCCATCACACGCTGCTGCGGGCACTGGCTTATAGCTTTGAGCATTTTCCAATGGGCATGCCATGGGCAATGGCAGACAGCTTTCCTGTCGTGCTGCGTCATTTGGCCGGCGTGTTCACGCTGGCGTTTGCACTGGTTGCTCCGGTCGTGACGTGCCTGCTGCTGACGGAGTTCGGGCTGGTTCTACTGGCGCGAAATCTTCCTCAGATGAACATGTTTGCGCTGGGTATGCCGGTCAAGATCATCGTGGGCCTGGGTGCGCTGGCAGCCTGGCTTTCGGGGGCGGGGGATCACGTCGGCCGCATCTTCACTGCAGTGTTCCGTAGCTGGGAGGCACTGTTCCGATAATGGCTGACGAGGATTTTGACAAGAGCGAAGCGGCGTCGCCCTATAAATTGCAGCGTGCGCGCGAACAAGGGCAGGTACCGAAGAGTACTGAGGTGGTCACGGCCGTGGTGCTGGTCACAGCCATTGCCATGCTGCATGCCAAGGGTGCGGATGGGATCCTGCGAGAGTTTCGTTTCGATCTCACAGTCCTCCAGCGTGCGGCTCGCGCTGAGGATGGTGTCGAACTGGTGGCGCTGACAGGGGCCATGCTTGGGCATCTTCTGGCTGCTCTGCTGCCTTTTCTCGTCACGATCGTTCTGGCGGCCATTGCGGGCAATCTGTTGCAGACAGGGCCGATGTTCGCTCCGAAGGCACTGAAACCGGACTGGAGTCGACTGAATCCCGTCAAAGGCCTGCGCCAACTGCTGTCGGTTCGTACGCTATTTCAGGCAGGGCGATCCTGCATCAAATTGGTGTTGCTTGCACTGGTCGTCTGGTATGCGCTGAAGGCCATGCTGCCGCAGTTCCACCATCTGGCGGCGTTGTCACCGCGTCGCTATATCGAAACGATGGTCGCCGATATCGGTGACGTCGGGTTTCGCGTTGGGGCCATTCTGGTACTGATCGCCGCCGTCGACTGGCTCTTCATGCGCAGGCAGTTCGCTACGCGCATGCGTATGAGCAAGCGCGAGGTCAAGGACGAGCACAAGCAACGAGAGGGCGATCCTCGCATTCGTGCGCGCCAGCGCGAGATCCGTCAACAGATGTCCAAGCGTTCCGCCTTGATCGGCAAGGCCGGCGGTGCCGACGTCATCATTGCCAATCCGACTCACCTCGCTGTTGCGCTGGAGTACCAGCACGGCAAGATGGAGTCGCCGCGTGTCATCGCCAAGGGGGCTGGCGCGGTGGCTTTGGCCATTCGCCGGGTGGGTCGCGATCATGGCGTGCCTATCGTGGAAAACCGTTCCCTGGCGCGTGCGCTATTCCGGCAGCTCGATATCGGGCATCACGTGCCGCCATCCCTGTACGCCGATGTGGCGAAGATCATGGTCTGGGTGCTTGCGATGAAGCGGTCGCGGCACGCTGTTACGGCCGCGTCGGCTGAAGGTGCTCTGTCATGATGAACTTGCAACGTCTGTTATTGCGGCAAGGGGACGTTGTGCTGGTCGCGCTCGTCCTCGGCATTCTGCTGGTGCTCTTTGCGCCGATTCCGCGCGGGATGCTGGACTTCCTCATCCTGGCCAACTTCTCGTTTGCTTTCCTGATCTTGCTGTTGACGTTCTACATGGCGCGGCCAGTGGAGTTTTCCACCTTTCCGTCGCTGCTGCTGATCGCAACGCTGTTCCGGCTGTCACTCAATGTGGCAGCGACACGGCTGATTCTTGCCGATGCCGATGCCGGGCGTGTCATTGCCGCCATCGGATCGTATGTCGTCGGTGGCAACTACGTGATCGGGCTGATCGTTTTTCTGATCCTGATCGTCGTGCAGTACGTGGTCGTGACGAGCGGTGCTCAGCGCGTCTCAGAAGTGGCAGCGCGCTTCACCCTGGACAGCATGCCTGGTCAGCAGATGAGTATCGATGCCGATCTGAACATGGGGTTTATCGATCAAGAGGAAGCACAGCGGCGGCGTAAGAACCTGGAGAAGGAAGCCGCGTTCTACGGTGCGATGGATGGTGCCAGCAAGTTTGTCAAAGGTGATGCCATTGCCGGGATCATCATCATGCTCATCAACATCGTGGGTGGCCTGGTGATCGGCACCATGCAGTTCGGAATGCGCTGGGATCAGGCCTTGCAGACCTACACGCTGCTGACGATCGGCGATGGGATTGTGACGCAGGTTCCTGCGCTGGTGATCGCCGTGGGCACCGGCATCATCGTGACCCGCTCGGCCTCGGATACCAACCTGAGCCAAGAGGTGCTGCGGCAGATTACTTCGCTTCCGAAAACGCTGCTGCTGGTGGCCTGCGCACTCGTTGGCCTCTTCCTCCTGCCTGGCATTCCGTGGCTACCGGTCGCTGTACTGCTGGCCGTCATGCTTGGCATTGCGATGTTTGCCTTTCGCGGCAAGCGCGCAGATGTAGGTGCTGATGTGGAGGTGCCCAAGCCAGACGAGCAATCCGCGCGCGATGGCGATACATACGCAGCGCTTGCCATCGAACCGATCGAGGTCCACGTTGGCTCGCAGTGGTTGCCGTTGGTTGGGCAGGAGGGCGGACTGTTCATGGACCGGATTCTGCTGTTTCGCAAGCAGCACGCACAGGAGTTGGGCCTGGTGTTGCCGCCTGTCCGGTTTCGTGAGGGATCGAAGCTGGGGCCGAATCAGTATGAGATCCATGTGGACGGCGTCGTTCGGGCGAAAGCGGAAGCCCGGATGGACCGCTTGCTGGCGATTCATCCGTCGGGCGATACCCGCGCGATCCCGGGCGAGGTCACCAAGGACCCAACCTACGGCCTGCCCGCGCTGTGGATCGAGAACACGCAACGCGATGCCGCCGCGACTGCGCGGTACACCTTGGTTGATCCGCAGACTGTTTTCCTGACGCACCTGACCGAGATCCTGCGGCGCGAATCGGCCACCTTGCTTACACGAGCGGACACCGAGCGGTTGCTGGCGCGTGTGCGGGAAAGCCACCCCGGACTGGTGGAAGAGCTGATCCCGACTGTGCTGACCCTGGGGGATGTGCAGAAGGTCCTGCAGCATCTGCTGCGCGAGAAAGTCAGTATTCGGCATATCGAGGCGATTCTCGAAACGCTGGCGGACGGTGGTCGCAATACCAAGGACCCGTTGGCGTTGACCGAGCTGGTGCGTCAACGCCTGGGTCACGCAATTTGCCAAGCGTTGATCGGTGATGCCGGTGCGCTGCAGGTGCTGACACTGGATGCCGCGATGGAAGCCGGCTTTCTGCAGGGTTTGCATACCGGCGATGCAGGTGGGCAATTCGCATTGGAGCCTCGCCTCGCGGAGCAGTTCATTCAACGCCTGGTATTCCACGCCGAGAAAATGATGAAGAGCAACTTGCTGCCGGTGATTCTTTGCTCGCCGGAGCTTCGACGGCATATCCGCAGCCTTACCGAGCGTGTGCTGCCGCATCTGCGAGTGATCTCCATGGCCGAGGTGCCTCACGCGGTGGAGCTCAAATCGTTCGGCGTTGTTGGCGTATAGAGAATTTTGGAGAGCGTTCGTGCAACAAACACTTGTCGTCGCATTGTCTGCATTGCAGCAGGATGCAAACAGGCTGGATCGCATCGCACTCAATCTGGCGAATGCATCGACGCCGGGCTACCGGCGTGAGGTTGCCGGTGCTGGAGCAATGGTCGGTGCCACCCAGGCCTTCGGCGCTCAGGTCGAAGCGGGAGTGGCCGCGTCGGTCCCGACACAGCAGACCGTGGCGGATACGCGTCCGGGTACTCTGCGTGCGACCGGTCAGAGTCTGCAACTTGCCTTGACCGGCCCCGAATTCTTCGAGGTGGCGACGGAGTCGGGCCCTGCCTATACCCGCAACGGTGAGTTCCGTGTCGATACACGGGGCCGTTTGGTGACGATGGGCGGCAAGCCGGTGATGGGGCGCGGCGGAGAGATCGTATTGACCACGCCAAATCCGGTCATTGATAACGCAGGCGTCGTCCGTGAGGCAGGCAACATCGTGGGTCAACTGAAGCTGGTGACCTTCTCCGATCCGAAGTCTCTGCGTCGCCTTGGAGATGGACTCTGGGCGCCGGGCGAAGGCATGACGCAGGCCCAGGACACCGTGCAGACCGTCCGTCAGGGCTATCTCGAAAACAGCAACGTCAGTTCGCTGGTGGAGATGACGCAACTGGTTCAGACCATGCGACATGCGGAGTCGGTCCAGCGCATGACGCAGAACTATGACGAGATGATCGGCCAAGCAATCCGCAAGCTCGGCGAAGTCTGAAGCCGGTTGCCCTACAACAAGACAGAAGAAGACCTGAATCCAGATGCTAGACGCCCTCTATATTGCTGCCACGGGCATGCAGTCGCAGCAGACCAACGTCGACACCATTGCCAACAACCTTGCGAACGTGAATACGCCTGGATTCAAGAAAGGCAAGGTCAGTTTTACGGATCTCGTCACACAGGACGTCACGCGGGCCGTGGCGACAAGCACAGACGCGACGGCCGGATTGCTTGGCACGGCTTCCCGCCTGGGCGTAGGTGTAGGCATTGCCAGCATGGGCCGTGTTCTCGATGTGGGTGATCTGAAGAAGACGGATTCGCCGTTTGATGTCGCCATCGCTGGGCCGGGTTTTATTGAGGTGCAAATGCCCGACGGTAGCCGTGCCTTCACGCGCGGTGGCACATTGAAGGTCAATTCGGACGGTATGTTGTCAACGCTGTCGGGTTATCCGCTCAAACCGGGAATCGCCGTTCCCGAGAATGCCACCGACATGAAGATCACAGCGGACGGACACGTGATGGTGCGCGTGAGCGGCCAGTCCTCCGCAACCGACGTTGGTCAACTGGAGCTTGTCAAATTTCCGAATGCCGGCGCGATCACGGCGGTAGGCGACAACCTGTATCGCACCAACGAGAACGCGGGTGAGCCGATTGCCATGCGTGCCGGTGACGACGGTACATCGCAGATCCAGCAAGGGTTTGTTGAGTCATCCAACGTCAAGCTTGTCGACGAGATGGTGAGCCTGATGGTGGCGCAACGCGCCTATGAGGCAAACGTCAAGATCGCGCAGGCATCCGATGAGATGCTCGGCATGATCAACAATCTCCGCCGATGACTGCCCGTTGGCCGTTGCGGCGCACTTGCTTCGTCATTGCTGCGCTGGCCGCCACGGGCGGTGTGTCGACGCACGTACTCGCCGATCCCGGCGTGCACGTTGCCTTGCACGAGCGTGTCCAGGTGCGACAGGCGAGCGTGACATTGAATGATGTTGCGCAGTTACGCACGCGTGATGTGAAGACCCTGCGCCAGTTGATGGCACTGTCTATCGGCCCTGCGCCGCGTCCGGGTGAATCGATCGTGCTGGACGCCAAGACGATCGCGCGCTTTGTGCAGCGGCGACTGGAGTTGACGGCAGACGCCGTTGAGTGGGATGGCGCGGAACGTGTGCGGATCGAGCGTGCCATTCAGCCGCTGTTCGGTTCGCAGTTGCAGACAGCAGCACGTCAGCGCTTGGAGTCGTGGCTGCGTGGCCGCTACGAGCGTTTCTCTGTCTCCGCCGGGCAGAACGTCGACGATCTTTCCGTGCCTGCCGGTGACGTTGATCTGCGCGTGCGTGATCTTTCGGACAACCAGTTGCCCATGCATCGCATGGTGGTCTGGGTCGAGGTATGGGTGGCCGGTGAGTTTGTGCGCGTGGTCTCGGTGGCATTCGACGTCAACGTTTATCAGGCCGCGTGGGTCGCTCGCCATGATGTGCGTGCCGGCGACACCCTGCGCAGCGTCGACTTCGAGCGGCGTGAGATCGATATCGCCAAGTTAGGCGCGACTCCAGTTACCAGTATTCCGGATGGTTGGCGTGCCCGCCATGGCGTCATGGCGGGCGCACCGCTGATGGAGGCGGCCATGCAGCCGGCGCCTGTGATCGCGCGTGGACAGACCGTGATCTTGCGCAGCCGTGTAGGCGCGATTTCCCTGGAGGCCCGAGCCGAGGCACTGCAGGATGGATGGCCGGGTCACCCGGTGCAGGTCCGGATGCTCGCCAGCCGGTCGCCTGTCCGCGGCCACGTGATGGAAGACGGCGTTGTGGAGCTGGGCCAGTGAAGCAGACGATAGGTGGATTGAGCGAGATCATGAGTCATCCTTTCCTGACATCCCGTTACCTTGCTGCGATTGCAGCCATGCTGCTGTTGAACAGCAGCATGGCTAGTGCTGAGAGCCTGTACTCGGAGCAGCAATTCAGGCCGCTGACGGCAGACAACAAGGCGTTCCGTGTGGATGACGTCATTACCGTACAGGTTTATGAGAACGCGTCGGCTGCGGCAAACGCCGACACGGCAACGCGTCGCAAGAACGATGTGGGCGGCAACCTGACCGTGACACGCACCGCACCGTTCGCGGCCAACCTGAACGTTGCCGGAGACTTCGACGGTGGCGGCCGGACGAGCCGTGCGGGCAAGGTCCTCGCGCTGCTGACGGTGCGCGTGCAGGAGGTGCTGCCGAGTGGCGACCTTCGTGTTGCCGGTGAGCAGTTGCTGGTCATCAATGGTGAGCAGCAGCGTATCAACCTGGAGGGGCGCGTCCGGCCGCAGGACATCTCTGACGGCAACGTCGTGTTGTCGACGCGCATTGCCGATGCACGGATTACCTACGTGGGCGAGGGCGACTTGTCCGAACGGCAGACGCGCGCCTGGTGGCGCAAAGTGCTCGATTTTCTGGGGCTATGATGAGGATGTTCGCTGTTCAGCAGTGGCGCAGGCCGCTGCGGTGTGCCGTACTGGCCGTTGCTGCCGTACCGCTCCTGTTCAACGCGATGTCGGCATTTGCCATTGCAGATGCACCGGTGCGTGTGAAGGACCTCGGCAAGCTCCAGGGCTGGCGAGAGAATGCTCTGGTTGGCTACGGCATCGTGACGGGTCTTGCCGGCACCGGCGACGCCCCCACCAATCGCTCGACCAAACAGGCGCTGGCGAACGTTTTCTCCCAGTTCAACATGACGATTGCACCCGAGCAGGTGCAAAGCCGGAACGTGGCCGTCGTGATGGTCACCGCAGCGCTGCCGACATTTGCGCGCGAGGGCGACACGCTCGACGTCACCGTGACCTCTGCCGGTGATGCGCGCAGCCTGGTCGGCGGCACGCTGTTGCTGACGCCGCTCAAGGCACCCAACGGCCGTGTCTATGCGCTGGCCCAGGGGCCGCTATCCGTAGGTGGCTACCGTTACGACGCAAACGGTAACGTCGTACAGAAGAATCACCCCACGGTCGGCTCAGTTCCTGCAGGTGCAACGGTGGAAGTCGGCACTGGCGCGAACATGGTCGACGCACGCAAAAACATTACGTTCGTGCTAGCGGAGCCCGACTACACGACGGCCAACCGGGTTGCAGATGCGATCAATGCTCAGCTTGGTGTGCCGTTGGCAGAAGCTCGGGATGCTTCGGGCATTGAGATTCGGATTCCGGAATCGTTGCGTGAGCGCCCCGTGCAGTTCTTCTCGCGCATTGAGAACGTGACGGTCGAGCCTGACCGGCGCGCCAAAGTCGTGATCAATGAGCGCACGGGCACGGTCGTCACGGGCGGAGACGTGCGCATTGCCAAGGTAGCCATCTCGCACGGCGATCTGAAGATCTCGATTGCTACCGAGAATACGGTGTCGCAGCCGTTCTATATCGGCCACGGCGGTCCGGGCATACAGACCGCAATCGTTTCCAACTCGCGTGTGGATGTGGACGAGCGCAATGCGCCGGCCTTCGTGGCGGCCACCAACAACACCGTGGCAGATCTCGTGCAGGCGCTCGCTCAGATGAAGACAAACACGCGGGACATCATCTCGATCTTGCGTGCCGTCAAGGCGGCAGGCGCGCTACATGCGGAGTTGGTGGTCCAGTAACGCTTGGCCACCAGATACAAAACAGGCAAGGGGGAAAGAAGTGAATTCAGGAATCGAAGGCGTGACAACAGCGGCGTTGTCGCTGGCACTCGACGCGGCATCGCTGCAGCATCGGGTGCTCGCCGCCAATGTCGCCAACGCCAATACACCCGGCTATGTGCCGATGCGGCTGCAGTTTTCCGCGCAGATCGACGAGATGGCCGCGCGCCGGGCATCCGTGTCGGCAGATCCGGCGTCGATGTTTGCAGTTCGCATGTCGCTGCAGCCCGCCCAGGATGCAAGCGGTGCAATGACATCTGTGCAGCCAGACCAGGAGATGGCGGCGATGTCTGCCAACGCGCTGCAGTACCAGGCACTGGCGACGGCGCTGGATCGGCACTTCTCCGTGCTGCTCAGTGCTGTCTCGGACGGCAAACGATAGGCACAGACATCATGGACTACCAGCAATCCTTTGCAGTGAGCGCAGCGGGTATGAGCCTCGAGCGCATGCGCGTGGATATTTCGACGCTGAACCTGGCGAACGCCAACACCGTGATTGGAGCGGGCGGCACGACATTCCAGCCGATGAAGCTGGTGCCGTACGCGCGTACACCGCTCGCCATGGCGTCGGTCGCTGCCGGCGAAAGCACGTTCACGTCGATGATCAATCGCGCGCTGTCGGCGCCTGAGGCGCGCGTCGAACCAAGTCTCGCTCCTGTGCGCCGTGCCTACGAGCCGGGACACCCGTATGCAGACACACAAGGATTCGTGTCGTATCCCGGTGTGGATACCGCGACGGAAATGATGACGATGATGTCTGCCACGCGTGCCTACGAGGCCAACGTGGCCGCCATGACGATGGCCCGCACGATGGCCATGAAAGCACTTGAAATTGGAGGTAAGCAATGACGGTTGCGGCACAGATCGAGGCAGTAGCGGGCGTCGTCTCGCAAGTTGTCAGCCCCACGATGCCTACCGGGGCGGAGGTCGCGGCGGCACCGTCCGCACGAGCCGATGCCACGACATCGTTCGGCAGCATGGTGAGTACGGGTCTGGAGCAGGTGAACCAGGCGCTGTTGACCAGCCAACAGGACATGCAGAACCTCGCAATCGGGAATGTACAGAGCCTGCATCAGGTCATGGTGCGCCTGGAAGAAAGCAAGATCGCGTTTCAACTGATGCTGCAGGTGCGCAATCGTGTGCTCGAGTCGTACCAAGACATCATGCGGACGCAGGTGTGACGGCGTGTCCGTCAAAGAAGACAACGGGGATGAGTAGCAGGGGGTGATGTGCTGAAGGACTTCTGGACCAGCCTTTCCGGAGCACGCCGGATTGGTTTGATTGTCGGCGCAGTAGCGATCGTTGGCGCAACGACGCTCGCCGGCGTTTGGCTGCTTCGAGCCAATGAGCAGGTGTTGTTCTCGGGCCTGTCGCCGCAGGATGCCTCTGTGATGATGGCCGAGCTCGACAGGATGAAGGTGCCGTATCGTCTTGCGGACGAGGGCGCCACGATCCTGACGGAGGCAGACGTCGTCCACAAGACGCGCCTCAAGCTCATGGGCAAGGAGTTGCCGCTGCACGGTGGCGTCGGATTTGAACTGTTCAATGCCGGCGATTTCGGGATGACGGAGTTCGCGCAGAAGGTCAACTATCAGCGCGCGCTGCAAGGGGAATTGACCCGAACCATCCTCTCGATCGCGGACGTGAAGTCGGCGCGGATTCATATTGCGTTGGCGGAAGACGGGCTATTCAAGCGCGCGGACAACAAGCCGAAGGCTTCGGTGACCATCGCCTTGAAGGACGGACATACGCTGACGCCCGAGCAGACGGCCGGCATCCAGCGGCTGGTGGCGGCGTCCGTTCCGGGGCTCATCAGCCAGGACGTCACCATCGTCAACGAGCAGGGCATTGCGCTGACGCGCAGTGCTCAGGCGAGCGCAGGTGGGGACGGCTCCGCAAGGCTTGACCTGAAGCGCGATACCGAGAATGCGCTGGCCAAGAAGGCCACCGAGGTGCTCGAGAAAACCTTTGGTACAGGTCAGGCGATTGCAAGCGTTGACGTCACGCTGAACATGGATGCGGTGCGCATCACAACAGAGGACGTGGTTGGCACGCCGGGCCGTGGCAATCAGGCATTGACTGGCGTGGTCGTGCGTGAGCGCGAGAGCAGTCATGATGGCGGGCTGCCGCTGGGGGTGCGCGACGCAGGTAGTGGCAGTACTCAGCGCGAGGTCGATTACCAAGTCGGCAAGCGGGTGGAGCAGGTCATTGGCCAGCCCGGTTCCGTTAAGCGCATGCAGGTACTGGCGGTCATCAAGCCTCAGCTTTCATCTGAGCAGATCGAGCACGCGAAGGCCCTGGTTGCGACGGCGACCGGGATCATGCCCGAGCGAGGCGACGTGGTACTGGTGCAGACGATGGGTACGTACAGCGCCAACGTGGTCACCCCCGCGAGCCCGATGCCGGCAACGCCAACTGCCGAAGTTGCACCGTCGTCGGTCGTGAACGAATCGAGGTTGAGCAGCCCTCGTGCAATCGCTTCGGGTTACGGCGTGCCGATACTCTTGATGGCGGTACTGTGCCTTGTCCTCGGATGGTGGATCGGTCGGGGCCGCAACAAGGCTGATGTGGCGGCCCCCGGCATGAGTGACGCAGAGCGCGCGGCAATGCTTGCGCAGATGCAGAGCTGGTTGCAGGCGTCGGGCAAGGCTGACCGCATGGGCGATGGAGGCCGCGTATGAACGCGATGTCGGATCTGGTCCAGGCGGGAGGCGAAGATGGGCTTCGTCACACGGCGCTGGCGCTGCATGCGATGACTGCTGCAGACCGCGCGTGGATGCTCGATCAATTGCCTCAGCACACGCGTGCGCAGTTGCTTGCCTTGCTGGATGAGCTTGTCACGCTTGGTCTGCCAAAAGACCGCATGTTGTTGGCTGCAACCAGGGTGGCGGCACCATCGGCCAGCGCACCGAGACCCGCAGTGGACCCGCTGCAAGTTCAACTGATCGCGCAAGTTGCGGCGCTGTCGCCCGACGCGGTGGTCAAGGTCCTGCGACGTGAGCCTGCGGCATTTGCCGCTGCCCTGATGGCGATTTCCGCATGGCCGTGGCGAGCAGAAGTCATGCAGCGGATTGGCGCAACCCAGGCCCGCCGCATTGCGGAGGTCTCGATGACATACACCGCATTGCCAGGCAAAGCGCGTGACGTTGCGATGCTGGAGGCCACGCTAGCTGGCGTCGCGATGGCTCAGCCGGAGGATACAGAGCACCGGGTGCGATCCACTGCGCAGGTGAAGCGCCGCGTGTCTTGGAATCTGGCCGGCCTGATTCAGTCGTTGTCGAGAAAGGTCCAGGCATGAGCCAGCGCCCCATCTCTCATGTGTTGCGCGCTGTTGCACTGGAAGGTGCGCCTCGCACGCTTGTCCGGCCACAGGCATCTGCGGCAGTCCAGGCGCCGGTAGCTGCGGGAACCGCTGAGGGGGCAGGCGGCATCCCGACGGTACTGGTGGAGGAGACTGCCGAAGCCGCATCGCGCGGCTTCGAGCAGGGGTACGAACGCGGCCTACGGGAAGGGCTGGCGGATGCGGAGAAAAAGGTCGAGCAAGCAACCCAGCAGGCAGTGCGGACGGTGCAGTCTGAGGCCGAAGCGGCTCGGGATAGCGAGCGCAAGCGTATCGATGCCGCACTCGCCGAGCACGCCGCGGTGACGCGGCGCGTGCTTGAACAGGTTCAACAGAGCTTGACAGCCGGCCTGCGCAGTATTGAGGAGCAAGCAATCGGTCTTGCGTTCGAGGCGGTCTGTCGTGTCGTTGGTGACGCAGCAGCGAGCCCTGCAGCCGTGCGCGCCGTGGTCGGTCAGGCACTGAACGAGCTGGCTGGAAAACCGGTGCTGCGCGTGCGCATGCGCCCAGATGATCTGGCGACGCTGCAAACCGGTGCCGATCTGCAGACGATGTTCTTGGGTTTTCCCGGCATCAGCTGGGTCGCAGATGAGACGATTGCCGTGGGCGGGTGTGTTGTTGATACGGCAACGGGTACGCTGGATGCGCGGCTTGAAGTCCAATTGCGCAGTCTTGGAAATGCATGGCGCAAATCAGTGTCTGAGGTGGGCGATGACGCACGGAGCACAGCCCTCAAAGCCGAGGGGAGGGTGTCGTGAGCGGCATCTTGGCTGCGGCGCGGCGCGCGACAGCACACACCGTGTTGACTGAACGTACCGGTACGGTGCGCGCGCTTTCCGGCCTCGTGATCGAGTCCGAGGGGCCGGATGCCGTTATCGGTGAAATCTGCGCGATTACTCCTCGGCGTGGAGGGGCGCCCGTGATGGCCGAGATCGTCGGCGTGCGCCCGGGTGCCGTAACGCTGATGCCTTACGCATCGGCGGTTGGTCTGGGCGCTGGCAGCAAGGTTGTGGCGATGGGCCGTACCGCCAGCATCGGCGTGGGAGATGCGCTGCTGGGCCGCGTCATCGATGGCTTTGGCGAGCCGCTCGATGGACTGCCGCGGCCAGTCTGCGTGGAGCGCAGGCCGTTGCATGCCACACCGCTCAATCCGATGGATCGTCCCCGGATCAATCGCGTGCTGGAGACCGGAGTGCGCAGCATCGATACGCTGCTGACTCTGGGGCAGGGGCAGCGCATGGGCATTTTTGCTGGCAGCGGTGTGGGCAAGAGCACGCTGCTCGGGATGATCGCTCGGCATGTGACAGCAGACATCAACGTCATTGCACTGATCGGTGAGCGTGGTCGGGAAGTACGGGAGTTCATCGAGAAGCAGCTCGACCAGGACGGGTTGAAACGCTCAGTGGTGGTCGTGGCGACATCGGATCAGCCCGCGTTGGCGCGCCTGCATGCAGCGTATGCCGCCGTCGCCATTGCCGAATCATTTCGCGATGCCGGCAAGCAGGTGTTGTTGACCATGGATTCGATCACCCGTTTGGCCATGGCCCGACGTGAGATCGGACTGTCTGCAGGGGAGCCACCTACGGCGCGTGGATACACCCCATCTGTTTTTGCAGAGCTGCCGCAACTGTGCGAACGCTGTGGTACCGCGAGCAGCGGAGGCAGTATCACGGCGCTGCTGACGGTGCTCGTGGAAGGTGACGATATGAACGAGCCCATCGCCGATACGCTGCGTGCCACCCTCGATGGTCACATCGTGCTTTCACGCGCGCTGGCGCATCGCGGTCAGTATCCGGCCATCGATGTATTGCAGAGTGCCAGCCGCCTGATGTCCGAACTGACGGATGCGCCAACGCGTACGTTGGCCACCGAGACAGTCAGGCAGCTCGCAATTCTCGAGCGGAACCGGCAACTGGTGGACATTGGCGCCTACGAACCCGGTGCAAACGCCGAGCTCGATACTGCACTGACGCTTGAGCCGGCATTGCGCGCGTTCCTATCGCAGGCAGAAGGTGGTCAGCCACGGAAAGCGTCGCTGCAGGCATTGGCGGAGCTGCTGGCTCCGGCAGCACCCACGTCGCAGATCGTACCGCCAGCTTCTCGGCAGCCAGCGCAGCCTTCGCGACATGCCGCATCGTTTGCGCCTCCGGGCGCTAAGCAGGTGAGCGCCGGTGCCGGAGTTGAGCATGGATAGCCGTGGGTTCCGCTACGGTCTGGAGCCAGTGCTCAAGCGTTCCAGCTGGCAATTGGATGCCGCCACCCGAGCGCTTGCAGAGGCCACGACTGCGCTGGCGACGCAGCGAGATCGCCATGCCCAGTTGCAGGCGGATCACGCCGCTGCCGTGACTGCGGTTGCGGCGGACGACGGTGTATCCGTGGACGTCGCGCAACGTGCGCTTGCCTTGCGCTATCTGGGCAGGACGCAGGCTCGGCTCGAGGAAAGCGCGCAACAGGTGCGCGCCTGTAACGAAGCGCGGGAGCGGGCACAGGCTGCACTTGGCGAGGCACACCGTTCAGCAGAGTTGCTCGCGCAGCATCGGGAAGGCAGCCGTCGAGCGTATGCGGAAGCCTGTGCACGTGGCGCCGCGGTCGAGGCCGACAACGATTGGACCGCGCGCCGGGCGTGGCAACGCACCAACGCGCAGACGTCTGGCAATGGAGATGAGGCATGAAGCCGCTGCCCTATGGTTTGCTGCCGGACAAGGCCGATGCCGCCAGGGGGGCTGAGGTTACGTTGCCTTCCGCCGGCGACGCTGCGGCATGGCAGCGGGAAATGGAGCGCGCTCAGACGCAGGACTGGTTTCAAGGTGCGACGCGCTATAGCGGCCGTCTTCTTGCAGAGCCGGAGGCGGCATCGCGGTCGACGGTGGTGGGGGTGCCGGGGCGCCAGGCATCAGCCGATGGTACGTTGACTGCATCTCGACACTTGGCAATGCAGGCGCTTCGTCTGGATCTCGCTGCGAGCGCTGATTCCGATACCAGACCAGCCCAGCAGAAGGAATGGCCGGTGCCACCCGAGGCGCGAGGATATGTTGGTCAATGGGTGCGGCCGGTGGGGGCGTCCACACAGGACCCAGCGGCCACGGCGGTCCGGGCGTCAACAGAGGGACGCATGCCGCTAGGCGCGATGCCCGAGAGCGTGGACTACGGAGTAGAGGGAGCTGTGCCCATGCGCTTGCATCTGGAGATCGGTGAGGAGGGCGGACGTCTTTGGATCGGGGCGGCCCAAACCGATCCCGAGCAGATTGCACAGGCGGTTGCCTATGTGCGCCAGCGCCTGGCTGCGCGTGGCATTGGGTTGGCTGACGTCGTCTGCAATGGCAAATCATGGAACGGAAACCTGACCGCACGCGCCGCACAGGCGCCGCAGGTCAACTATCCCATCGAGGGGGAACACAATGGCAACGGTTGATAGTGTTGGTAGCACGAGCTTGCAGTCGGGGTCTATCGGGCTGCAGGATTTCCTCAAGATCCTGCTGACGCAGTTGACGTATCAGGATCCGCTCAAGCCCATGGACAACCAGGAGTTCATGGCGCAGATCGCACAGTTCACCTCGCTCGAACAGACGCAGCAGATCAATACCAAGCTTGATACGCTGCTTTCCAGCCAATCCTCGCTGCAATCAGTGGGGCTGATCGGCAAGACGGTGGAGGTAAAGACGCAATCAGGTACGGCGACGGGCACGGTGTCGTCGCTGTCGCTGGCAAGCGGTTCGCCGCAGCTGACCATTACCACGACCAGCGGTACCACGTTGTCGGGTATCAGCTTGTCGCAGATCAACACGGTCCGCTAACGGCCGATCGCAACAGGGGAGCGCACCATGCTCGACTCAATCTACCTGGGCATGACCGGCCTGATGGGATATTCCCAGGGGCTGAAGGTGATCGCCAACAACACGGCCAACATGAACACGCCGGGCTTCAAGAGCTCGACACTGCAGTTTGGCGATCTGGTCTACAACGACCCTACCAGCGGTGATGCCGGCGGGCCCGGAATGCAGCACGGCAAGGGGTTTGGCCTCGCCGCGTATGGCACCGCACTGAACTTCAATCCAGGTGAATTGCGTCAGACCGGCAATGCCATGGATGTGGCGGTGGATGGGCTGGGCATGTTCACCGTGCAGGATGCAGACGGCAACGTTCGCTATACCCGTTCCGGTCAGTTCCAGTTCGATGACGCGGGCTTGTTGGTCACGCGCGTGGGCGGGCTCAAAGTGTTCGGTATCGATGCCAACGGCAACACCGGGATCGTCTCGCTGGACGGCTCTCGCGCATCGCCCCCCAAGCCTACCGGCACGGTCAAGTTCTCGGGCAACCTGTCCAGCACGGCGACCGAGCAAACCGTGGGTAGTGTCAATGTTTATGACAGCACTGGTACGCAACATACGCTGTCGGTCAAGTTCACCAACGGCAGCGCGACCAACCCCGGGAGTTGGACCTTGTCGGTTCTGGACGGTACGACTGCCGTCGGTACCGGAACGTTGCTTTTCAAGGACGGCAAGCCCGACTCCGCTTCGTCGCTGATGAAGTTCGACTACACGCCGGCCGGGCAGTCCCCGATGACGGTCACGCTCGATTTTAGTAAGGACGTAACCTCGTTTGCGTCGGGCAATCTGTCCACGTTGGCGGCATCGGGCCAAGACGGTTTTGGGTCTGGCACGTTGTCTAACGTCAGCTTCGATACCGATGGCTTTGTCGTTCTCACTTATTCCAATGGGCAAACCAAGAAGGGAGACCGGCTGGTGCTGGGCCGCTTCGATACTGCAGATGCCATCGAGTCGGTAGGCAACAACTTGTTTCGCTCAACGAACAACGCGCACTGGCACACCGGTACGGCCAACAGCGACGCATTCGGTGGCATCAAGGCTTCAACGGTGGAGATTTCCAACGTCAACCTCTCACAGGAGTTCAGCGACTTGGTGATCATGCAGCGCGGTTACCAAGCGTCGTCACAGGTCATCTCCACGGCCAATGACATGATCCAGGAACTCTATTCAATGAAGAGCAAGGCATGACGGCGTTGCATCACGATGCCAAATCGCCAGTGCGTGCGCTGGTCTGGTGGCAGCCTGCAGATCTGGGTGCCTTGCGTGAGCACCTCGAGGCCAGGCTCGCGAGCTTCGGCCGTGCGTGGGGGCTTGAACTGTCGCTGGGGCCGCTGACCAACGCGTGCGACGCGGAGCGGTCGATTCTGATGCCGCCATTGAGCGCGTGGTCGAGTCTTGCCGACACGCTTGATCGTTGTCGCGGTATCTGGATGGCTGGGGCGGATTCACTGCCGGTGATGCTGCGCCGTGCGCTGTTCGGCACCGAGGATGTGCTTGGCCGCGCGGCAAGCGAGAGCGCCGGAGAGCCCATGTCGGCAGAGGTTGCGGCCAAGGCGTGGAAGGCGTTGTGCGAGGCGCTCGGCGGTGAACACCCAGGGGCAACAAGCGAGGTCGAGCAACCGTTTCACGCAGCCGATTTTCCGTCGAAGCAGCGCTTGCCTTGGTCCGGCGCGGTGACCGGCCTGCTGACCTTGCGAGGTGTCACAACCGTAGATCTGCCATTGCACCTGGAACCGACGCGCGCGCGCGAATGGATACCGGTGCGTGCCAACGCTCAGAAGGCGGCGCAACCTGCGCGCGTACTTACCCCCCTTTTTGACGCGCTAAGCCGCCAGCCGCTTCGTGTTGCGGTCCGGCTGGCGGAAGTCGATCTGGATTTGAAAGCGCTGATGACATTGCGTGCGGGTGACGTGGTGACGGTGCCTCAAGGGTTGCACGAGCCGACCAAGCTGTTTCTGCTGCAGGCAGATCAGGGTAGCGCATGCCTCGCCAGCGGCCATCTCGGGGCCGTCGACAACGCCAAAGGCATTCAACTCCAGGCGAGCCGTGAAAAGGCCGTTACTTCATTCAAAACCTGATCATCATGTCCAAACAAGAGTTGTCCCAAGCTGGTGCCCATACCAGCGAAGAAAATCCCGTCACGGCGCAGACCTTGACCTATGAGCCGCTAACGCCGGCGGTGTCAAACAGCGGCGGTGCCGTGTTGCAGTCGACCAGCCCGCTGTTGGCCGTCAGGGCGCGGCTCGAGGTTTGCGTGGGTGAGACCGAGTTGACGGTCGGAGAATTGCTGGCGGCCAAGGACGGGCACGTGCTGCGTTTGGATCGGACGGTTGACCAGCCGGTCGACATTCGGCTCGACGGCAAGGTCGTGGCTCGAGGCCTTCTGGTGGCAGTGGGAGAGAGCTTCGCCGTACGCCTGACGGAACTGCCCGTGCCTTTGGTGCCCTGAGATGTCGCAATCAGCAAAGCCTCTCCCGGTCGAGAGTCCCGGCACGTCGTCTTCGACGGCGGTCGCGTCCACCCCTGCGCCGTTGCCGTTCCGGCAGGATGAGGATCCTGTTTCCACCACAACCGGCGCGGTCATCTTGCTGTTGCTCGTGGTGGCCGTCGCCGCGCTATGGGCGGTCGGCCGTCGGCAGACGCAATCCACATGGCTTGCGCGTGCGTTGGGCCGACAGACAACGCCGGGTGCGGCAGGCAAGCACATCGTCGTATCCGCATCGACGAACCTGACGCCCAATGTGCGACTGCATGTCGTGGAGTGGGATGGCGGCCAGGTGCTTGTCTCGGCGAACACGGCAGGTCAGGTGACCGTGCTGCAGGAGCGTCAGGTTATCGGTGGCGCCGTGGCGGAGGGTGTGTCGCGATGACGATGCTGTTTGGGCGCGTACGCCTGCTTTGGCTGGTGATGTTGCTGGTGGCGCCCTTGGCCGGCCCTGCCATGGCGGCTGCGTCAGACGCGCAGGCGGAAACCGTGGTGACGTTGCTGGGCGACGACTTGCCAGCCAGTGCGGTGACGCCGGCGGGCTCGATCGCGATTGAACGCACAAAACCAACGGTTCCGGATACACCGGCTCCAAAGAGCACGCGGGGTCCGGAGCGGCCCGCCAATCGTGTCAGTGCCGCACCGATCCAAGGAGGGACGGTGACTCGCGCGCCCGACATTCGCATCTCGCCGGGCGAAACCACGTTTGCGTTGCGGGCCGTGATCGGGCTGACGGTGCTGGCCGTGCTGCCCGCGATGCTGATCTGCCTGACGGCGTTCCTGCGGATCATCATCGTCCTGTCCATGTTGCGCCATGCAATGGGGATGCCAGAGACGCCCCCGAATACGGCGCTGATCGGCTTGGCACTCTTTCTGACCCTCTTCACGATGGCGCCAGTGCTGCAAACGGTGAATACCGAGTCCGTGCAGCCGTTCATGCAGGGGCGCATCAACATGGAGCAAGCCTATGAGAAGGCCAGTGGCCCGATGCGCGAGTTCATGGTGCGGCAGACGCGCGAGCAGGACTTGGCACTGATGGTGGAGCTGTCGAAGGCCAAGAAGCCGGAGACGATGGACGACATCAGCAATGTCCAGTTGATTCCGGCGTTCATGCTCTCCGAGCTGCGCGCGGCTTTCCAGATTGGCTTCGTCGTTTTCTTGCCGTTCCTGTTGATCGACCTGATCGTGTCCAGCATTCTCATGGCGCTTGGCATGATGATGATGCCTCCGATGACGATCGCCTTGCCGTTGAAGATCCTCATGTTCATCCTCATCGACGGCTGGAGTGTCTTGCTGAAAGCCCTGGTGGGCTCTTTCCACTGAGTCGCGACATGGCTTCGATCATCGACGCAGACGACGGGGAGCACGAGCCGCAACATGCAGCTGCGGCGCCGGCCGAGGAGGCATTGCTCTGGCAGCAGTTCCGTGAGCATCAGCGCGCAGAGGACCGCGATGCGCTGATTCGTCACTATCTGCCGTATGCGCACACGGTGGCGGCAACCTACTATGCGCGCCGCATTCACGACGAGATCGAGTTTGACGAGTACCGGCAGTTCGCGATCGTCGGCCTGGTGGAGTCTGTAGACCGCTATGCGGACGACCGCGGCGCGCAGTTCAAAACGTTTGCTTCGCGGCGGATGCATGGGGCGATCCTGAATGGCCTCGAGCGCATGACAGAGAAGCAGCAACAGATTGCCCTGCGAATGCGTCTGCGACAGGAGCGGATGAAGGAGATCAAGGACGCCGCGCGGGAAAGTGCTGAGGAGGCGCAGGCACGCGAAGGCAGCCGGGCGGCAAAGGCGGCACCATTCCGCTACCTTGCCGAGGTCGGGATCGGTATGGCGTTGACCTTTCTCCTGGAGGGCACAGGCCTGATAGAAAGCGATGCGCTCGCCAGTGCACCTGCGCCTCATTACTATGGAAGCATTGAGTTTCGGCAACTGCAGCAGCGGCTGCGCTATTTCATCGGTACGCTTTCCGCGCAGGAGCAGACGGTTATTCGCTCACACTACCTGCAAGAGATCAGCTTTGATGAGATTGCGGGCATGCTGGGCGTAACCAAGGGGCGGGTCGCGCAGATTCATCGTGCCGCGCTGGAGAAGTTGTGCAAGTCCTTGCAATCCCATCATCCTTCTGACGTAGCGTGGTAACGCGGCATCAGACCAGAACATGACAACCATGGCAAACGACATGACTACCGCAGATCGCCTCACGCGCCTTGAGCAGTACCTGCGGGAAGACCCAAACAATCTGACGTTGCTTGAAGAGGCATTCGACGCCGCCTTTGCCGCCGGCGAGTGGCAGCGTGCTCGGTTTCACCTGAGGCATGCGCAGGCCCTTGGCGTGACCGGAGCCATTGTGGAGTTCCGCGAGAGCCGAATCGACATGGCAATGCGCCGCTGGGCGGACGCCCGGGCGCGGTTGGAAACATTGAAGATGGCACCTGACCTCTCCGACGAGGCCAGGGATGCTATCGAGCATGACATCGCCTATACGGTGTTCCGCGAAGGCGATTTTGCCGCTGCCCATGATCGGCTGGTGGGGCGCATGCTGGCGGAACAGGCAACGCCATCGCCGGCGTTGCAGGTGCTTTGGTTGCGTACGCTTCACCAGGCTGGAGAGCTCAAGCAAGCCATTGAATGGGCCCGCGCACGGACCGCGAACGGGACACTGGCATCGGATGCGATGGGTGTTGCGAGCTTGGCGGCACTGGATCTTGGCGAGATGGACGCGACACAGGCGTGGGCTGCCGCTGCGTTGCAGAAGAACGGTCAGCAGCTGGAGGCGCTGGTTGCGGCGGGCAGCGTTGCGCTGGCACGCCGGGATGCAGCGCAAGCCAGAGAGCTGCTGCGCCGCGCGTTGAGCGTTCACGCGGAGGACGGTCGCGCCTGGTCGGCACTGGGGTTTGCGGAACTGCTGGAGCTGCAGCTGGAAGCTGCGCTCTTTGCCTTCCATCAGGCTGTCCGGTTCATGCCTGCCCACGTGGGCACCTGGAATGGCCTGGGTTGGACCCACGTCGTGCGCCGCGACATGGACGCCGCGGTACAGGCGTTCGAACAAGCGGTGGCGCTGGATCGCAACTTCGGCGAAAGCCATGGCGGTCTTGCCGTGGCGTACGCATTCCTGGGCCAGCGAGAACTGGCGGAAAGCGAGATCGCCCGTGCGCGCGGCCTCGACGGCAATGGCTTGGCTACGCAATACGCCAGCGCCATACTGGCTGGTGAAGTCAGTGACGTTGAATCGATTCAACGCCTTGCAACCAAGCTGCTCACGCGTCGGTTTGGGTCTGCCGACGGCACGATGGCGGGTTGAAACACACCTGCTTTCAAAGGCGCGTTGGCGCCCAGGCAAAGAAAAACGGCCCGTTCATGCGGGCCGTTTTTTTTCGTTCTAGATCAGCAGGCGCGTCGCCTCTTTGATGGCAGCTGCAATTTCTGGATCCGCCTCCATTTGCTTCTGGACGTCATCTACCAGCTGATAAAAGTGTGCGTCGTTCATGAGCGCTTCACCAAACTCGGCCAGCAGTACAGATTCCAGGAAGACGCGAAAGGCCTTGCGGCCACGCTCAGGGTCGTTGGGGTCGATGGCTGCAACCCGCCGTGCGATCACGGCGGCCAGATCCGAATCCTGCCCGGCAGCATGTGTTGCATCGCGTTTGGATGCCTCTTTGCGCGTGCCGGAAGCGTTCGTGCGGCGACTGCCCAGCGAGGCGACCTCCGCACGAATCATTGCTGCGAGGCGGCTCGCGCCGTCGATCTGTGTCATGAATACTTGAAAGCGAGGGAGGGGCCGGGCGACGTACCGGCTTTAGTTGAGCGAGCCGTAGTTGGAGAGCAATACGTGCGCGCCCGAGGGCGGCTCCTCGGCCACCGGCTGAGCGGCAGCCTCCGCCTGCTGCGGTGTGGGGCGGCCGTCGGTGCCGGGCAACTCCGCCATGCGCTGCAGCACCATCGCGATATCCGCATTGAGCGGTGCGTTGTCGGTGTTGGCCGTCATGCCGGCCTGGAACAGCGACGCCGCATCCGCGAAGTTGTCCTGCGCCAGTTGTGCGAAACCCTGCACGAACAGGGACAGCGCATTCTGTGGCCCCAGCTCCAGCAATGGCTGCCAGCTCAGCATCGCCATGGGCACATTGCCCGAGGTGAACTGCAGCAGGCCGAGCTGATAGCGCGCGATATGCAACTGCGGATCAGCGAGCACCGCCCTGGCATAGGCGGACTCCGCCTCCGCATACCGGCCGATTTGCGCGAGCTCACCCCCCGCCAGCAAGTGAGGGACGGCCGAGTGCGGCACGAGTTCGCTGACACGGGCGAACAGAGACAGCGCAGTCTCGCTGTCGTTGCGCTGGCTGGCCGCGATGGCATCGCGCAGCAGCGCGTCAGGATCTGAAGTTTGCAATGCTGACAACCCTTCCAGGGGACGAACAGACACAGCTTGCCTTGGCAAGTGCGGTAGATGGTTTTTGGCCGATTTCCTGGGGTAAGCAGCCGCTCGGAGTATATCCGCACGTTTTTCATTCTGTTTAGCGCAAAGCCAAGCGTGCGATGCTCCTGCCGCGAGATTGATGTGCGCCGCTAAACATTTCGCCGAGTCTCTGGATGTATTGGACCGTAGACCGGTCGATGTTGCTGTGCCTGTTGCCAGCCCGACTGCTCGTGAACTCACCGTCCATACGTAAGAAGAACTCATGGTAGCGATCGTCAGCGGCAACAGCATTGGCCTGAATCTCTCGTCCCTCGCGACCCTCGGGCAACGCGGTGTCATCGGCAACTCCGCCTCGGGACGTAACGGCGAGCAGGTGTACGTCAACATCGCAACGGGCAACCTCATTGTCCAGGACCGCGATGACCGCCTGGTCGGCGTGGGTGGCGCTACCAGCGCGCTTCGCACGTACAACAGTCAGGGCCAGTTCACCGACGACAATGGCGACAACTGGTGGAATGGGCTGGACACTAAGCTGCAGCTCAACGGCACAGCGCTGACGGCCGGCAGCTCGGTGGTTCGTACCGATCGCGACGGCTCGACGTCGACGTATCAATATGACGCCAGCCGTGGGCTGTACATCTCGACGGACGGCGCGGGTGCATACGACACCCTGGCCTACGACTCGGGCACGGGCAAATACACCTGGAAGGACGGCGACACGCAGCGAACCGAGGTGTACGACGCCACGGGCCGCATTGCCACCAGCTCCGATCCGCAGGGCCGGACGCTGACGTACACCTGGGGCAGCCGCGGTGTCACCTCGGTCAGCAATAGCGATGGCGAGTCGATCCAGCTCGACTACGACGCGAACGGCAACGTCTCGCGCGTGCGCAGCATGGTGCTGGTCAACGGCACGCTCAAGGCGCTCAGCGCGGTCAGCTACACCTACGACGCGAGCAACCGGCTGTCCACCGTCACGGTGGATTTGACGCCGGACGATGGCTCCATCGCGGACGGGAACGTCTACACGACGACGTACACCTACGACGGCGCCAGCAACCGCATTGCCACGATTGCCCAGACGGATGGCAGCAGCTTGGCGTTCACCTATGTGAACATCGGCGGCCAGTATCGCATCGCGTCGGTGACGGATGGGTTGGGGCAGACCACGTCGTACAGCTATGACTTGGCGAGCGGTCGAACCACGGTGACCGATCCGCTCGGTATTCCTGTCTTTTACAACTATGACACCAGTGGTCAACTGGTCAGCGTCAGTGCACTGAACCCTTGGCGTGGACGGCGGGAAACGACGTTCACCTATAACGCGAACGGTGACTTAACACGCGTGCTCGATGCCGGTAATCACGCCATCGATATGGAGTACGACGCCAACGGCAATCAAACGCTGCAGCGCGATGCGGCGGGCAACACTGTCAGGCGCGTTTTCGACGCTCAGAATCGGCTGCTAAACGAGACCGCCTATCTAGCAGCGGATCCCGATGGAGCTGGTCCGGGGTTGCCAAGCCTTCCACAAACGACACGTTACGTCTACGACGCGGCCAACAAAGGTTTGCTGCGATTTGTGGTCTCGCCGGAAGGTCGGGTGACCGAGTACCGCTACGATGCCGCGGGCAATCGCGTGCGCAGCATCACATATGCGGGGGGGGCCTACAACATTGCGTCTCTGACTGAGACAGCTGTCTTGACAGAGTCTCAGCTGGTCTCCTGGAGCGGCACGCAGGATATGCGTCGCATTGCTTTGACGGAGATGGCCTATGACTTCCGTGGGCAACTGCAGGCCACGACCACCTATTCGGCTGTAGATGCTGCCGGCAACGGTGTTTCCGGCAGTGCCGCCATAACGCAGTACGTTTACGACCAGCATGGCTGGCTGCTGAAGACGATTACCGGTACCGGAGCGATCACGCAGTACAGCTATGACGGTCTGGGCCGTGTGGTGGCAACGATTGACTCAGCCAATCAACTGACCACGACGCGTTATGACGACACCGGTAACAAGACATCGGTGCTCGCTGCCAATGGTCTCGTAACAACCAGTCTTTACGACAAAGCCGGCCGATTGGTCAGCGTTTCCCAGTCCAACGCATCTGCGCAGTCGATCGGGCAAACGACCTACACCTACGACGCGGATGGTCGGCTGTTGATGACACAAGACCCAACCGGCGTTCGCCGTTGGGCACTGTATAACCCCGCCGGCTATAAAAGTGCAGACATTGATGACAAAGGCGCACTGACAGAATACGTCTATGACTGGAATGGCAAGCTGATTGACACGATTGTCTATGCGACTCCCATTTCGATCAGCTCACTCGTCGATGCGCAGGGCAGACCGACCAATCCAGTGATCGGGAGCGTGCGTCCGGCGGCATCTGCGCAGGACAGCAAGACTTGGCGTATCTACGACGATGCCGGCCGCCTAGTCAAGTCAGTCGATTCTGCTGGGGCGGTGACGGAGACCCAGTACGACGGTGCATCCCGCGTTGTCGCGATTGTGCGCTACGCAACCACGATCGACCCGGCGACCCTGAGCCTGATGCCAACTGCGGCCAGTGTGGCGCCGCCCGCATCAGCGGCAGATCGTGTGTTGCGCAACTTCTACGATGCCGACGGCCTGTTGCGCGCCACGCTCGATGGCGAGGGCTATCTGACGGAGTTGCGTTACAACGCTGCCGGTCAATTGGTGGACCGGGTCACCTACGCAACACCGACCACGGCATCGCTGCGTGCAACAGGCACGTTTGACCAGCTCCTGCCGGCAGCGAATGCGGCAGACGCACACACCTTCTATCTGTATGACGCGCGAGGGCTGCAGGTTGGTGAAGTCGATGCGGAAGGCTACCTGACCGAGAAGGTCTATGACGCAGCGGGTAACGTCCTCAAGAGCACGCGTTACACCAACAAGGCTGTCGGCACGGTTACGGCAAACTCCACGCTAGCGGCGATTCGTCCGGCAACCAAGTCGACGGACCAGATCACGGCACGCACGTATGACGGTTTCAATCGCGTCCTGACGGAAACCAACGTTGAGGGCACGGTCACGTCATACACCTATGACGTGATGGGCAACCGTACGTTGACGTCCACCGCCGTGGGCACGACGGACCTGCGCAAGTTCAATGTTCGCTACGACATCCAGGGGCGCGTCATCGCGGAGCTTTCCGCAGAAGGCGCCACGAAGCTGACGACGGGGCAGACCCAGGCGCAGATCGACGCCATCTGGACGCAGTACGCCACGACGTACACCTACGATGCAGCCGGCCGCCGGACCAGCAGCACGAACGCCAACGGTTTCCGCACCCTCTACTTCTACGACGTCGACAGCCGCTTGACGCACACCGTCAACGCGCTGGGCGAGGTCACGGAGCAGCAGTACAACGCGCAGGGGCAACTGACGGCATCGGTCCGTTATGCCACACGCATTTCCTTGACGGGCCTGACGGGGGGCAACGCCGGCGGCATCGTCAATGCTGTGCTAACCAGCGCCATCGACGCTGTCCGCAACGCGGCAAAGGACAGCAAGGTCAGCTATACCTACACGGCTGGGGGGCTCGTCTCGGGCACCGTGGACGCCAACGGCAACCAGACGACGTTCGCGTACGACGCCTTTGGCGAAGAGATTTCGCGCACCTCGACCCAGGTGGACGGCAGCACGGTGGTGCAGGAGACCAGCTATGACCATCGTGGCCAGACCACGCAGTCGGTGCTGGACCCATCCGGCCTGCGCCTGGCGACGAGCACGGTCTACGATGCATTTGGCCGGGCGATCCGCTCGGTGGATCGCAACGGCAACGTGAGCGAGGTGACCTACGATCGCCTTGGGCGCGTGGTTGCCACGAAGGACCCGCTCGGCAGCACCCGGGCGACCACCTACGACGCATTCAACCGCACACTGACCAGCACGGACGCGCTGGGCAACGTTGTCACCTATGCCTACTCCGACAAGAACCGCAGCGTCACGGTGACGTTGCCTGGGGGCATTGTCACCGTCACGGAGCGCAACCGCTACGGGCAGACGTTCCGGATCACGGACGGGCGCGGTAACCAGACGGTCTACAAGTACAACGCCAATGGCGCGCTGATCCAGACGGACAGCAACATTACGCAGACCAAGAATACGTACGATCGGGCGGGGCAACTCACCCAATTCTTGAATGCCAGCGGCAACAAGACCACCTACACGTACGATGCCGCTGGGCGCGTACTGACCCAGCGGGTAGACCCCACCGGCGACAACCTGACAACGGTCTACACCTACGATGCGCTAGGCAATCGGCTGACCGTCAAGGATGAGCACGGCACGGTTACGAGCTACCAGTACGACCAGAAGGGCCAGGTACTGACCCAGACGGTGGATAACGGGGGCCTGAACCTGCGAACCACCTACGCGTACGATGCCGCCGGCCGTGTATTGACCGCGACATCGCCCTCAGGGGTGGTGACCGCGTACACGTACGACAAGGCAGGTCGTCGTATCCGCGAGCAGACCGACCCGAACGGGTTGAACCTGACCAAGACCTACGCCTACGACAGCAACGGCAATGCGGTGACCAGCACCGATGCCAACGGTCATGTCACGCGTTTTGTCTACGACGCGAACAACCGACTGGTTCTGACGATCAACGCCAACGGCGCAGTCAGCCAGTCGGTCTACGATGCCGAAGGCCGGGTGGTCCGCGCCACGACCTATGCGACGCCGATTTCGCTGACGGGTCTCTCCAATGCGCCGACGTTGGCCGAGGTGACTGCGCGTATCACCGCAGCCCCCCTCAGCGACGTGGTGACGTCGAGCGTCTACGACGCCACCGGGCGTCTGCGCTATACCGTGGATGGCACCGGCAGCGTGACGGAGCTGCGCTACGACGCCAACGGCAACGTCATTGAACGCATCGGCTACACAAACCGGATCGCGCTTGCCAACTGGGACGGAAAAACGGCACCCGCCGTGGTTGCCGACCCGGCGCACGACATCGACGTGCGCACCGTGTACGACGACGTCAACCGACCGATCTTCACGATCGACGCCAAGGGCTTCGTCACGAAGACGGTCGTGGACGGCGTGGGCAACGTGCTCGAGAAAATCGCCTATGCGGCGGCGGTGCCGACCACCACGGCAGCCACGGCGGATGCGCTTTCGGCTGCGGTTGCCTTGGTGGCAAACGCAGCAAAGGACTCGCACCTCAGCACGCTCTATGACGCATCCAACCGCGCGGTCTGGACTGTGGATGGGGCGGGTTCGATCACGCAGTTCGTCTACGACGCGACGACCAACAACCTGGTGCGTACGATTCGCTACGCCGGGCAGGTTCCTGTCGGCCAGGACATTCAGACGGTCACGCCCAACCCTGCAGCGGATGTCGTGACGGCGTATGTGTACGACACCGCCAATCGCCAGATCTTCCAGGTGGATGCGCTGGGAGGTGTCACCGAGCGCAGCTATGACGCCAATGGAAACGTCACGGCAATCACGCGGTATGCAGGCGCGCTGACTGGGACAACGCTTGCCCTGGTGCTCGACGATCCGCATGCTGCAGATATTCGTGCGGCGTTGAAGCCGGGTGCCGATGATCGGATCGACCGTTTTGGCTATGACAGCGCCAACCGTCAGGTGGTCGCCATCAATGCGCAAGGCGTTGCGACGGAGACTGTGTATGACGGCGCGGGCAACGTGGCGTCTGTACATGTCTACGCAAAGACAGTGGATACGACGGGCTTGTCCACCACCGCCACGCTGTCCACGTTGCGCGGGCTGTTGAGTGCCGACTCCGCGCACGACCGCATCGAGCGCCGGGGCTACGACGCCGGCAACCGGCAGATCTACACGGTCGACGCGCTCGGCTATGTGAAGCAGACGCAGTACAACGGCGTCGGCCAGGTTGTCCGGACCACGCAGTACGCACTTGCCATTCCGGCGTCCGTGGCTGCCAATGCGGATGCGATCGGCGCCGCCGTGGTGGGTTCCGCCGCGCTCGATCAGTCGAATACCTATACGTACGACGCCTCCGGCAATCTGGTTTCCAGCACCGACCCGCTGGGCGGTACGGAAACGTACACCTACGACGGCCTGGGTAAGAAGCAGACCTATACCAACAAGCTGGGCGCCGTCTGGTCGTACGCCTACGATGCGGTGGGCCGGCTGATCCAGGAGACGTCGCCGCTGGTGACGTCGGTCACGGTGGCGCCGAGCGGGGCGAACGGCAGCTTGCAGGTGTCGCAGAACATCAGCGTACCGATCATCACGCGGTATCAGTACGATGGTCTCGGCAACCTGATTGCGCGCACGGAAGCAGCAGGGCGGCCGGAAGAGCGGACCACGCGCTACGAATACGATGCGCTGGGCCGCCAGATCAGGACGACGTTCCCGCCGGTGGGTGTGTACACCGAGGCGCTGGGCAACGTGGCGGCCAACGGCCAGAACGGGGGCGCTGCCCGTGGCGACACGGTCATGTCGCTCACGTCCGAGACCTACTACGACATCTTCGGCAATGCCGTGGGCGGCAAAGACGTTGCGGGCAACCGCAGCGCGAAGGTGTACGACGCCACCGGCAAGCTGCTTTACGAAGTGGATGCTGAAGGCTACGTCACCGGCTACACCCGGAACGCATTCGGCGAGGTGGCGCGCCTAGTGCGCTACGCCACGCGCACCGGTCTGACAGCCGCCGCATTCTCCAATGCTGCCGGCGCGCCCACGCGCACGGCGGTGGAGGGGGCTATCAATGCCTCCGGGGTCGACCACAGTCTTGACCGCGCGATCCTGACCACCTACGACAAGCTTGGTCGTGTGGTGCAGCTCGTGGAGCCGCAGGCGTTTGCCTACGACTCCAGTGCCGCAGCGGGGGCCCAGTATTTCTCGGCAGGCAAGACCACACGCACGGCGTACGACGCATTTGGCAATACCGTGCAGGTGAGCCAGCTGCGCAATGCAGCTACCAACAACTGGACGACCACCACCAACTACTTCGACCTGCGGGGCAACCAGATTGCCACGGTGGATGCGCTGGGCTATCTGACCACCAAGAACTTTGACGCCGCAGGCAATGTCGTAGCGCAGACTGAGTACGCCAACGCTATCGCGGCAGGCGGCTGGTCGCAGGCCGGTTATGGTGCACCTGCCGGTTCGGCAGATGACCGTACAACCACGTACTCCTTCGACCGTGCCAATCGCAAGACCAGCGAGACGCGTGTCAACGTTGAATACAGCACAGCGTCCAACGGATCGAGCACGCGCGGCAACCTGACGACCTCGTACACCTATGACGCGGTCGGCAACCAGACCAGCGTGACCGACGCAGCTGGTAGCAAGACGTACACCTACTATGATGTGCTGGGCCGCATCCGTGCGGTGGCGGCTCCCACCCGCACCAGCACTGACAATGGCGGCGCGCTCACGCCGCTGACGGAATTCTGGCGCGATGCCTATGGCAACGTCGTGCTGCAGACCGAGTACGCCACCGGGGCCACATCGGCTTCGGTGGACGGCTACGGAACGTCGAGCCAGGCCGGAAACCACTACACCTTTACGCAGTACGACCTGCACGGCAAGGCGATCCAGACGACCGATGCTGCTGGCGTCAATCACTACAACTCGTACAACGAGCGTGGCCAGCTTGCCAAGAGCTGGATGGATGTCACCGGCAACGATGGCGTTGCGCACACGCAGTTTGAGGTTTACCAGTACGACAAGCTCGGTCAGCTGACACATACGTTCGACCCGGCGTCGACGGCCGTGCTGCAGGGGGGGCTGAACGTCAGTTCCAGCGGCTCGTCACGGGTCGTGCTGGATGAATCTGGCCGTATCGGCATGCGAGGCACCAACCAGGTCAATCTGGCGTGGTCGTCGCTGATCAACGCGCAAGGTGGTCTGGTGCGCGTGGAGGTGGACTACATCACCGCCGACACCCGCTACTCGCTGGGCACGAACGAGAACGGCCAGTCGCGCGGCACAGGCGGCGTTGCGTCGCACGCAGCGAGCCGTACGGTCGATTTTGGCGCAGGGCAGGTGCCCAGCGGCGCCACCATCTCGTGGTCGGATAGCGACACGGCCGACGGTGGCCTGAGCAGCCTCACCTACATCCGCGTCTGGCAGTTGGACAACGGCCAGTGGGTCAGCAAGTGGGAGGGCAGCCCCGCCCAGGCCAACGGCTCGGGCATGGCGGTGGTCACCCAGGCACAGGCTGGTATTACCGATACCGCCATGGAGTACAACGCCTTTGGCGAAGTGGTGCGCAAGGGCGTCAACGGCGGCCGCCAGGAGTACTTCGACTACGACAACGCAGGCCACCTGTGGCGTACTAACAATGGCGACGGTGTAGATCGCATCACGCTGTTCGACGCCTATGGCAATGCCACCGCGGACATTCGCAGTGCCGGCATGGGCCGCGACGACATCAATGTCGCCGCCGTCAGCAGCCCGGATGCCGCACGTTCGTTGGGCAACGCACGCCGCACCGACACGCAATACGACGCGCTGGGCCGGCAGGTTTCCAAGACCGGCCCCGAACGCCTGCAATCGCAAGGGGGCGTATGGGCGCATCCGGTGTCGCTGTCGTCTTCGCTGCAGTCAGCCACCGCCGCCTCCAATGAGTCGGGCATCGCCACGTGGAGTGGCACCAACCAGATCAATCTGTCGTGGTCGGGCCTGCAGGGTCTGGGCAGCGGCCAGGTCCGGGTGGATGTCGACTACGTAACCGCGCCGTATCAGTACAACAAGTTGGGCGGCAAGAACGAAAGCGGCACGAACGAAAGCGGAAGCACCGTAACCGTGCCGGGTGTGGCGCGGTCGCGGTCGCAGATCGTGAGCGCAGAGCAAGGCGCTTACGGCACCACGTTTGCATGGCAGGACGGCGTCGGCACGGTTGGCGGTGTCAGCCAGATCACGCACGTTCGTGTGTACAAGCAGAACGCGCAGGGCGAGTGGGTGCAGGTCATCGACCAGAGCGGCAACGGTACAGTCGGCAACGCCATCGAGGTGCAGGCACCAGCCGACCCGATGCAGCAGGTGTATCTGCAGCTCGCACCGGCCGGTACTGCCAACTGGGGCAACTCGCTGCCGCTGGTGCGTTTTGGCGATGTGCTGCGCTATGACGCCGCCAACCTGCCACCTGGCAACTATCAATACCAAGTCATTACCGTTGGCCGCGACAACGTGACCCACATCACGGGCACCGGCAGCGTGAGCATTGCAGCACCGGCGCTCCAGACGATTGGCACGCCGCTGTCATACGGTGCAGCAGGCGCCGGTGTGCTGGCCTGGCAGAGCCCTGGCGACAACGTTGTGCAAACGCTGCGCTACCGCCCGGCAGGCAGCGGTGCCGGCTGGCAGACGCTCACGGCCACGGCCCGTGGCAATGGCCTGTATGGCGTCGATACATCGGCACTGAGTGCTGGCACGTACGAGTTCGAACTGCTGTGGACGCAGGCCAGCAATGCCGCGCCTTACGCACATGCGACCGGCCAGTTCGTGAAGGTGGCTGAGGTGCCTGGCTACTGGGTGCCGCAGGTCAACTATCCGCCGATTGCCGTGGGCCTGGCCGACGGCGTGGTCGGCACGCAGGTGATTACCGACACCTATGGCCGCCCGACCTACAAGACGGACGAGGCCGGCAACGTCATTGGCGGAACGCCTGCCAAGGTGTTGAAGTGGCCGGCGAAGACGGGCAACGTTCAGTTCCTGTATCGACCGCAGGGTGGCGGTGCGTGGGCGTCTCTGCCCGTGATGTATCACGGCGCCGACGAGTCGGGTAACCCGGCATACCAGTTCGTCAATGTGACGGGCATGGCGGCCGGTACCTACGAATACCAAGTCGTCGCGACGGACGGCAGCGGCAACCGTACTGCCCAAGGGCTGGGCACCCTGACGTTCTATCCGCAGGGCCCCGGACACTACGAAATGCGCAATGTCCAGGTGCAGGTGCCGGTAACGGTGACCCCGCCTGACCCGTCGCTGTACATCCGCGGTTATACGCAGGCCAAGTACACGTATCCGGTGGTGGTCGCCACCGACGAGTCTGGCAACCAGACGCTGGGCGCGCATTACGCATGGCAAGGCAACGTCGTCGTCGCGGTGCCGTACCAGCAGACGCAGGTTGTCGGCTGGACCACGGAGTACTACACGGTGCAGGTCCCCACGCAGGGGCCGCCCGTCATGACCACGAACGAGTCGGGCCAGCAGGTTCCGAAGCGCGACGAGTCCGGCAACATCATCTACACGACCGTTTGGGTGAACGAGCAACGCTCGCGCAGCGTGCCGGTCTACGGGCCGGTGACGATCTATCCGGCGGATCCGAACGCCTACATGACGGCTGCACCGCGGCCGCTCTATAACGCTCCGGTGGTGGTCGGTACCAACGAGTCGGGCCACCAGACGCTGGGCGCGCACTACGCCTGGAATGGCAACGTTGCCGTTGCCGTGCCGTACACCGTGTACCAATGGCAGACGCAGCAACAGCAGGTCTGGGTGGATGGCACCACGCCGCCGCCGACCAGCCAGTCCACGACACCGCCCTATACGCCGGCGTACTTCGTTAGCGCAATTCCCGCGCAGTACAGTGCCAGCGTGTCGACCACGTCCAGCACGTCGGTCAGTCTGAGCGCCAGCCAGGCAGGTGCCGTGCTTGGCCAGGTTGCCGTCACGAACGGCGACGCCTATTGGGCACGCCCGGTGGTCAACCAGAAGGTGGACCGCTGGGGCAACGTGACCGAGATCAGCGACCCGCGCTCACCGTACTGGAAGACGACGTACCGCTACAACGCCAACAACCAGGCCATCGAAGAGCGCAAGCCGGACGGCGAGGGCAACCAGAGCGGTGCAAGCCCCGTCACGCGCACGACCTATGACGCCCTGGGCCGCCAGGTGGCGGTGGTGGATGCCAACGGCAACGTCAACGGCAAGGTCTACGATGCCGGCGGCAATGTCACGGCCGAGCTGCATGCGGATGGCGGCGTGGTGAACTACCGCTACAACGCCTTCGGCAACAAGACCACCACCATCGACGCGATGGGCCTGGTGACCAAGTACAACTACGACGCGGCCAACCGACTGCTGTCTGCCACGCATTCGCAGGTGGAAGTGACTTCCATCAACGGTGCTTACCAACTGCAGAGCCAAGGCTGGCAGAACCTGTCGGAACGGTATGCCTACGACCAGGCGGGCCGTCTCCTGCGCCAGACCAACGGCGCGGGTGAAACGACGAGCTACTCCTACGACCTGCGTGGCAACGTTCTTTCGGTCACGCAGCCGATGGGCCAGACGACGCGTTCTGCATACGATGCGCTCAACCGCAAGATTGCCGAGGTGGACCCGACGGCAATGGCGGCAACCTGGACGTACAACTACTTCGGCAAGGTCACGCGCCATACCGACATCGGTGGGGCCGCTTACGACTACGTCTACGACAACGCCCGTCAACTGATCAAGCAGACCAACACGCGCGGTCAATCCCTGAACTACAGCTATGACGCTGCAGGTCAGCTGACGACCATCCAGGACAACAGCCTTAACCAGACCACTACGTATGCCTACGACCTGGCGGGCAACCACGTGCGCGAGAAAACCGTGCAGGCAGGTGTGGTCTATCAGGACAACTTCCTGAGCTACGACGCACTGAACCGCCTGCGCGACGTGGCCGATGGTCAGGTCCACATCTCGTTCCAGTACGACAACGTGGGCAACCGCACGTACATCGAGCAGCATGCGGTGGACGGCAACAATCGCTCCGATGTCGGCCGGTTCTTCAAGTACGACGCGATGAACCGCCAGATCGTGGTGGACGGTGTGGATGCCGCCGGCAACATCGGCTATCAGGGTCATGCGATCACGTATGACAAGAACGGCAACCGCCTCACGGATACGCACTGGGGCAACAAGGTCTCGACAGCCGGCGGCCAGAGCATCATCGTGGGCTATCAGGAATCGGGCGAGGCCATCTACAGCACGACGCCGACGACGTTCGTGCGCTCGAGCGGCTACACCACCGAGACGTATGCCTACGACAACCTGAACCGCCTGAACAGCGTGGTGCGCGATGGCGTGCAGATCGACCACCGCTCGTACGACGGCGCAGGCCGTGTCACGCAAACCGGCTCGGGCAACCTGCCGACGGACTACGCGGCCAAGCTCAACGAGGGCCTGCCGCAGGATCAGACGAACGGCCTGGAGATGCGCTCCAACCAGTACGACGCCAATGGCCGACTGCTGCATCAGCGCACGCTCAAGAGCGACGGCGCGCTCAAGGCGGACATCAACTACAACAGCTACGACGCGGCCGGCAATGTGCTGCAGTACTCGCTGACGGACTACGAAGGGGGCTACACCAACACCTACACGTACGGTCTGCAGCGCTTCGAGGGCTACAAGCAGAGCACGGTATCGGGCACCAGCACCAAGATGGACCCGGGCACGACCACCAGCAGCTACGACGTCAACGGCAACCTGACGGGCATTACCGATTCGACCAAGTGGCAGAACAACCGCACGTTCGTCAATGACGTATCGGGCCACGTGCTGATGGCGAACCAGGGCGGCAACGCAGTGCGCGAACTGGTCGTCAACGGCGAGGTGATCGGCCAGCACGGCGTGGGCGTCAACCCGGTGACCCCGCGCGACGGCAACGGCAACCCGAACTTCTCGTACACGGCGGACTTCGACTTTGGCTACCAGCCGATCGTGGCGAACTACCCGAACGCCGCGCCGGGCAGCTACACGGTGCAGAACGGTGACACGCTGCAGAGCATCGCGCGCAGCGCGTATGGCGACTCGGCACTGTGGTTCCGCATTGCAGAAGCGAACGGCCTGAGCTCGGACCGTGACCTGCGTGTCGGCCAGACGCTGAACATCCCGAACAAGGCCACCGGCGTCCACAACGACGGCAGCGTGTTCAAGCCGTATGACCCGAGCAAGGTGGTTGGGGATACGACGCCGAATCTGCCGATGCCGAGTGACGGTGGGGGCGGTTGCGGTGCGGTTGGCATGATCATCACGGCGATTGTCGTGGTGGTGGCTACCGTGTTCACGGCGGGTGCGGCGGCTGTGGCTGCCGCCGGTGTTGCGCAGGGCATTGGTGCGGCTGCGGCACTGGCGAATGCGGGTCTGGCTGGCGTCATGACCGCCGGTGGTGCTGCACTCACTGGTGGGGCGCTTGTTGGTACTGCTGGTATGGGAGCGGCGGTTGCCCTCGGTGGCATCAGCACGGCTACGGCCGTGGGCGCCTCCATTGTGGGTGCCGCGGTTGGCAGCATCGTGGGGCAGGGCGTTGGCATTGCCACCGGCATTCAGGACAAGTTCAGCTGGAGCCAGGTTGGCCTGACAGCGTTGAGTGCTGGTGTGACTGCTGGCATTGGTGGCGGGCTCGCGGACTTGGCGAAGACCAGTACCGGTTGGACCCAAACACTGCTCTCAAGCGCAGCGGCACGCGTGGGCGTTGCCAGTGCGATGACACAAGGCATTGGCTTGGCAACCGGACTGCAGTCGAGCTTCAACTGGAAGGGCGTAGCGGCGGCTGCCGCCGGTGCGCAGGTTGGCGCTGAAGTGGGTGGTGCGCTCAACGGCAAGTTGGGTAGTGGGTTTGCTAGTAGCGTTGCGCAAGGGGCGATTTCTAGCTTCACCGGCGGTATGACTACGGCAGCGCTGCAAGGTGGCCGTATTGCTGCTGTGCAAGTGGCAACCGATGCGTTTGGCAATGCGCTGGGCGGTAGTTTGGCCGGCCAAATGAGCAACGCCAGCAGCTCGCAGGAAGATGCGTTGCAAACCGCGTGGAACGGCACGTTGTATGGCTCTGCGTCGAGTTATAGCTATCTGGACAAAACGCCAGTGAGTGGGGTGTTCGTTGGGACGAGCGACACTGACAACACGGTGATGGATCGTACTGTAGCGAAGCCGCAGAGCGTTGAAGATCAATTCTATGCAGCAGCTGTAGATGCGTTCACGCAGGCATCAGCATCTCCAAATGTGAGCGGATCAAACTTTCTGGTGGCGGGACCGGGTGCGCCAGCAACCAGCCCGATATTTGCGGGTACGTTGCCTACGACGGTCGTGACACCAACCGGCTCGTATCAAATCCCTCCGGAAGTGGCTGGCTACGGCACCTTGTATGGCGGAGGAGTTGAGCAGCACTACGCTTCTGCGGGCTCGCTGGGCGGCGAGTCGTGGTTCTCGGCGCCGCTGGAAGGAAACTATGCTCAGTCCTCTGGACGGATGTTCGCGGATGTAGGTGGCAATGGTAATTCGCTTGGCCTTAGCCGCAGCGACATTGAAAATCAGATTCGGTGGGAACTGGCTGCCCAGGATGAGCGTGACGCATCATTGCAGGGTGGTGCTTTACTCAGGACTGCCGGCCCCACCTCAGGTCTGCGCGGTATCCGTCCGCCTATTGAAATGGTTCGCAATGGCAACTGGGATGCAGCGCTGAACCTCATCGCTGACCCGTTTGGCCTATTAGGTGAGGTTACGGGCCTGCAAGGTGATCTGCAAAAGCTTAGCGACATCAACGCCGAGAAACGCATCAATGCTATGCGCGATGGCATGAAAGCTGCGGGCATGAAAAACGTACCCGGCTATGCGGAAGCCTGGGACGCCAACGGCAATATCGTGCGCGACTACAACGGCACGCTCAAGAACCTGCAAAGCGGCTACGAAGACTTTGTCCGAGATCAACGCTTGCGCAGCACGTGGGGCGAGGACTACCGTTCGGTGCGCTTGGGCAAGTCGCAGATGACGGTGACGGAGTTTGAGAAGCGCACGCTGGATTTGCAGCAGAATGCGGCTAACCGGGCCTACGAACGCGGGGTGCAACTTATCGAGAGTGGTGATTTGAAAGTTTCTCAGGCGGGCTACGCTGCTACGTTAGGGAGCTTTGTGGATAAGGTGGTGCGTGATGACTTGAGAAGCTTCGCTAGATCGGAGGGTATCTCGGAAGGCCGTATGTCTGGTATCTGGGGCGTGAACCGCAGCATTAGCGATGGTACGCTTCGCGGTATTCCGGACAACCGCTTGGGGTCGAATCTGTTCGTGGACACGACGCTGGCCAACAAGTCGGGTAGTACACTGCAGATCATGAAGTGGAACGAAATCAGGCCTGACGCCAATTATGTGATTATTCGGCCAACTAACATGCCGGGAGTGCAGGGGTCGTATGTGATCCGACCGCAATCGATTCTTCCGTATGGCAATCCGAATCGTAGAGGAATGTGATGTCGTTAAAGGAACGGCTGAGAGATCTGTCGGGTTCATTTGCAAGCGCGATGGTGTACGCGCATGACGAGTATCCAGAATGGAGATCCTATGAGGACCACCGAGATGATCTTAATGATCTATGGTCCGAAATTCGGCCCAAGCTCAAGCGAGACCTGGAGGGGGCGGAATATGTTGACCGCACGTTGCACGAGATGATCGCGGCGTTCGACGCAGGCGAAAAGGAGCGAGGCCGCAAGCTGGCTTGCGATCTCTACAACTTTGATGTTGAAAAGCTGAGGTAGGTTGTTGGCCGATTAGTTTTGTTGATGTTGTTGCTCGAACGCCCACCGCCTGGTGGGCGTTGTCCATTACCTACGACAAGAACGGCAACCGCCTCACCGACACGCACTGGGGCAACAAGGTTTCGACCGCCGGCGGCCAGAGCATCATCGTGGGCTATCAGGAATCGGGCGAGGCCATCTACAGCACGACGCCGACGACGTTCGTGCGCTCGAGCGGCTACACCACCGAGACGTATGCCTGCGACAACCTGAACCGCCTGAACAGCGTGGTGCGCGATGGCGTGCAGATCGACCACCGCTCGTACGACGGCGCAGGCCGTGTCACGCAAACCGGCTCGGGCAACCTGCCGACTGACTACGCGGCCAAGCTCAACGAAGGCCTGCCGCAGGATCAGACGAACGGCCTGGAAATGCGCTCCAACCAGTACGACGCCAACGGCCGACTGCTGCATCGGCGCACGCTCAAGAGCGACGGCGCGCTCAAGGCGGACATCAACTACAACAGCTACGACGCGGCCGGCAACGTGCTGCAGTACTCGCTGACGGACTACGAAGGGGGCTACACCAACACCTACACGTACGGTCTGCAGCGCTTCGAGGGCTGGGGAGTTTGGATTCACAAAAATCCAAAAGATTGAAGATATGGGGCAAGCAGTGAAGGTTTGGTTTGGTCGGTAATAGGGTGAAATATGTCAGATATCGATCTGTCTCGAGATGAAATTGAGAGGTGGAGGAGGGAGGCAACTGCCGCTGACTCGATTTCTCGTGTGCTGCGCAGAATCTCCGCGTTTTACAGAATAAATAAATTTGAAGTAGCCTCCCTGGTCGCAGATATATTTGAGGACGAAATTGCTGGGGAGGATATGCAGGTTATTTGGAAATGGGATATCGCCAATGCTGGCGGTGGATTTAAGGATCATGAAGTAGATGCCTTGTTGGGGCACCTGCTGCGGTAACCGTACACAGTCTCATTGGGGCGGGCAGCACCTGCGTTAGAATCCCATTTTCCCGGCAAATGCCGTGGCGGATCATGCCGCAGCAAAGTCGGGAGGATTGAGGGGCAGTTTTATACGGTAGCTGCGTTCAGCCCCGCCCGCTTGAGTGCACTCAGTTCCCGATCCCGCCTAGCGAGCACACGGTCTCTGTGAAGTGCTTTGGCGGCTGGTCAGCTTCGAGTCGTTTATTTATGATCTTGATTTCGACCTGGACATAATTTGATGCACAACTCTCGCTACCAAGGGAAGCCGTTACTTCGCCTGCTCGAATGCTATGTACTTAAAGCAGTGGGGAGGCTGTCGATGAGTGATTCGGAGAATCTGACGGCTATGGAGCCTAAGCTTGTTCAGCTCTATGGCGTTGATGGTACTTGGGATCAAATTGTTGAATCAGTTATGAAGTTTCCCGATACGATGCCGATGCTTATCCGTGATGTCTGGAAAAAGAACATGGAAATTGCCACAGCAAATAACGCAGCGCTTGACGCTCAACAGTTTGCTGAGATGTTCGTGGATAAGAATTTTGTTTCATAAGCATCGGTGATTGCGCTTTGCGTTTGCCTTCAGCATCCACTCGTTTGAGTGCACTCAGTTCCCGATCCCGCTTAGAGAACACACGGTTTCCGTGACGTGCTTTGGCTGCTGGTCCCCCACGTGGAAGGAAGGCGGTGAGCAGTTTGTCGACGTAGACAGGCAGCAGAACTACTTCGACTCCGCTCCAACCTGAGCCACGCGAAGATCGCATCAATGCCGGTGGCGGCTGCGAAGATGCAATTGGCAGCAACGAAGTTTGTTAGTCCAGGCAGTGTGTCGAACAAGTCGCGGATCAACGGCGACTTTGCTGGCAGTTGGCTCTGAGTTGGGTCAGATCAAACGATGGTGAATGACATTCTGGGTGTTCTTGGCAGAGAGCAGAGTGATCCCGAGGTGGTTCGACTGATTCGCGGGCTTGAGCTTGATGAGATCGGTGATGCTCCTCCGGATCGTCGATACATTGGTTCGAGGTCACGAGGCATCGACTTGATGATTGTGCGCGACCACGTAGCTACGGTACAGATCTACATGAAGGCAATGCAGGGATTTTCCGCATACTCGGGTCCGTTGCTATTCGGTATTGCGGCAGATATGAATCAGGATGAGATACATGGGTTACTTGGTGTGCCTGTTAGATACGACAAGTCCCATAGCAGTTACGCGATGGTTGAAAGCGGTGTAAAGCTAGTTCTTGAATTTGATGCGGTATCCAAGATCAAGCTCTTGAGTGCCTCTATTCTTCAAGGCGTCTGAATATCGATGTGTGTCTGGACGGTCTGCAGGATTTGTCCAGCGAATTTCTGCCCGAACTGTAAGGAACCAGCAGTACTACCACCGATGCAACACAGACTTTGTTTTGCGTTGCATCGGTGCACGCATTCGCGGAAAATTCACACCTGTCCCGAAACGTCGCTCCAACGCTTGGCGACACATCACGCGAGCTGCATCCGCGATCTAATTGACGGCGTGCCGGGGCGATTAATTTGAAGCCTCACCCGCTGATCTGACTGCCACCTTGGCGTGTCTGCTCAAGGTTCGGCACAAGCAACGCTTCCACCCCGATCGCCCGATATGCTCCAGCGCCACAAGCGCGGGCGGCAGTCGAGCATTGACCTGTACAAGAACCCGAAACATGGAACGATTCTGGCGATTTGAAACGTCCGCCGTGCATGCCGGCTACGATCCTGACCCGCACGTGCGGTCGGTGGCCATGCCGATTTACCAGACAGCAGCCTTCGCGTTTGATGATGCGCAGCACTCTGCCGACCTGTTTGACGGCAAGGTCGATGGCTTTATCTACAGCCGCCTGGGTAACCCGACTGTCCGCTCGCTTGAGCAGCGTGTGGCTACGCTGGAGCAGGGCGTGGGCGCGCTTGCACTGGCTTCCGGCCAGGCAGCGGTTGCCGCGACGTTCATGACCATTGCCGGCGTTGGCGACAACATCGTGGCAGCCAGTTCGCTGTATGGCACGACGTACGGGCTGCTGGCCTATACGCTGCCGCAATATGGGATCGAGGCGAAGTTCTTTGATTACCGCGATCACGACCGCTGCGAGCAGTTGATCGACGGCAACACCAAGGCCATCTTCTGCGAGTCAATCGCCAATCCGTCGGGGCATGTGGCCGACATTGCCGGCCTGGCCGAGATTGCGCATCGGCACGGATTGCCATTGATCGTCGACAACACGATCGCCACGCCGTATCTGTGTCGCCCCTTCGAGCACGGTGCGGACATTTCGGTGCACTCCATGACGAAGTACATGGGTGGCCATGGCGCCACGCTCGGCGGTGTGGTGGTGGACTCGGGGCAGTTTCCGTGGGCGAAGTCTGCTGACAAGTTCCCGAAGCTGACGCAGGCAGACGTGAGCGCCCATGGCAAGGTCTTTACTGAGGTCTATGGCGAGGCCGCCTTCATCGGCCGTTGCAGCGAAGTGCAGTTGCGCACGTTGGGCGCGATCCTGCCGCCCATGTCGGCCAACATGATCGCCCTGGGCATCGAGACTCTGGCCGTACGCATGGACCGCATCTGCTTCAACGCCGAGATCATCGGCCGCTTCCTGCTGGAGCATCCAGCCGTGCAGTGGGTTAGCTACCCGGCGCTGGAAAACCATCCCGATCACGAACGGGCACAGCGCTACATGGGCGGGCGGACGTCCGGCGTGTTGAGCTTTGGCGTGAAGGGCGGACGCGAGGCGGGAGCAAAGCTGCAGGACGCACTCACGCTCATCCGACGCTCGACCAACATTGGCGACTGCAAGACGCTGGTCTGCCATCCGGCATCGACCACGCATCGCAAGCTTTCGGCCGAAGACCTGAAGAAGAGCGGTGTGAGTGAAGAGCTGGTGCGCCTGTCCGTGGGGATCGAGCATATCGAGGATCTGCTCACCGATCTTGATCAGGCACTCCACCAATGTGCGGCCTGAAGGAGTGCTGACGTGACACTCAAGCCAGAGACCGCGCTGCTGCATACCGCGCACGGCGACGCGCAGCACTTCGAGGCTGTGCAACCGGGTACGTTCCGGGCGTCCAGCGTGTTCTTCCCGAGCATGCAGGCGTGGCGCGAGCGTGACTGGACCGCCAAGTCCGGCTACATCTACGGGCCCCATGGCACGCCCACCACCTTTGCCCTGGAAGCCAAGGTGGCGCAGCTGGAAGGCGCAGATCACTGCCTCGTGTGTCCGAGCGGGCTCAACGCGATCGCGCTGGTCTACATCACGCTGCTCAGGCCGGGCGATGAGTTGTTGGTGCCGATCAATGTCTACACTGCCAATCGCACCTTCGTTACGCAGGAGCTGATGGGGTGGGGCATCAATGTCTCGATCTACGATCCGACCGATCTCGATTCACTCACGTTTACGGATCGGACCCGGCTGGTCTGGGTCGAGGCGCCGTGCTCGATGACGTTCGAGTATCCGGACCTGCCCGCGCTGGTGGAACTGGCACATCGCCACGGCGCGTTCGTGGCGCTGGACAATGCATGGGGAGCGGGCATTGCGTTCTCGCCGTTCGATTTCGATGTCGACATCTCGGTGCATGCGCTCACCAAGTACGCGAGCGGCAGTGCCGACGTTGTCATGGGGGCGATCACCACGAAGGACAAGTCGCTCTACGATGCGCTGAAGCTTTGCTATATGCGGCTCGGTCTCAATGTGTCGGGGCCCGATGCCGAGTCGGTGCTCAAGGGGCTGTCAACGTTGACGCTGCGCTATCACGCGCATGACCAGAGCGCGCGCACCTTGGCCGCGCATCTGCGCAACAGCGCGAAGGTGGCGCGCGTCATGCATCCGGCGTTGGAGGATTCCGTCGGGCACCAGTTCTGGTCGCGCGATTGCCGAGCGGCGGCAGGTATCTTCAGCGTGGTGTTCGACGGACGCTTCAGCGAGGCGGATATCGACCGCTTTGTCGATAGCCTGCGCCTGTTCCGGATTGGATTCAGCTGGGGCGGGCCTGTCAGCCTGGCGGTTTCTTATGGCAAGAGCGTCGCCACGCTGCAGGAGCTGGAGGGGGAGTTGGTCAGGTTCAGTGTTGGCCTGGAGGCAACCTCAGACCTGATTGCCGACATCGATCAGGCCTTGGCGCGGTTGTAGGCCGGCTCAAACCTGATAGCGCGGCCCTGATGCTGCGGTGGGCAACTTGGCGTGCGGGTCCGCATGCCCTTGCCGTGTGATTCCGTTCGACTTCATCCACGCGGCCAGCGGTACGTCCGCCGGCTGAGGGCCGAAGGTGTTCCAGAACCCATGGTTCGAGAACAGTTGCCGCTCAGCGTCGGTGGATGCCTCATTGAGGGGCATTGGTGCTTGCTCAGGACACGGCGCCAGCCAGCGAAGCGCGTATTCCAGGTACATGCCACGGCGGAGTTGCACGGACTGCGCGAGCGCCACGGCGCGCGGCGATCTCCGGTCGATGAGTACGACGTCACCCGCTTCAAGGGTGATGTGCTCGCTTGTGTTGCTGCTGCGCGTGGCTTCCATGCAGAGGATCGCGCCAATGGAATACATCGGCCCCCCAGCATGCGGGACATACGGATCCGACGGCGTAGTACCGATGGCTTGCGACAGTGCGCTGTCGGGAAGCGCCAAGACACGTCGTACCGAGATGTTCGGCCCGAGCAACTGACACACGATGCCTAGCATTTCCGGATGGCTGGCCACCGTTTGCGGGCTGGCCGGCGTGGGGACGTCGATCAGCCAATCAGTCCGTCGCGAAATGGTGATGAGGCCGTCGGTTTCGAGTTGTTGGAGTGAGGCTTTCATGGCGTGTGATGGGCCGGCGCCGCTGCGGACGAGACGGTGTCAATTCAACAAATCAGGCGGGCAATCGATAGCTGGCGGCATTCGTGTGGCAGCTGCCAGTCTTGCTTGCGGCGAATCCATGGCACCGAGAATTCCACGAACATGACCAGCCGTGTTGCGGTGCCCCGGTTCCAGGTGCGCGAATGCAGAAGTCTGCGATCAAACAGCGTGACATCACCCGCGCGCGCCACGACGGCGTGCTGTGGTGCCGTCTCAAGGTCGAGATGACGGATCGCCTGAGGTGACATCCGATGTGTGCCGGGGTAGAGCAAGAGGTTGCCTCCTCCTGCGGGTACGTCGTCCAGCCAGATCGCTGCCTTGAATGTCAGCATGGGTGGGTGTTCTACGCAGAGATCTTCTTCGATCCATCCGCCATCGCGATGCGCGCCCATGTTGCCCAGATAGAAGTATCCGAACGTGTGCGGATCACCCGGACCGCGGCAATCTATGTTCTCCGGCGGGGTGACGCCAAACTCCACCATGCTGATGCGGCATGGCTCGCCCAGAATGGCATCGGCAAATGCCACAAGACCAGCGTGGGAGTAGAGCGGCGCGAGATCGAGGAAGTCGTTGCCCTTCGGGCGATGCATGCGATGTGTCGCACGATGGCTTGCATCGAGTTTCGCGTCCATGCGTTCCTGCGCCGACCGTGCTTGTCCAATCAGTGCGGCGTCGATCAAGTTTGGAATGTGCACATGGCCGTCATTGGAAAAGGCCACGAGGCTTTGCGATAGGCAATCTGTGTGGTTATCCATGTCTGCGTTACAGCGGACGTGCCATGACGACACTGTAGAAATCGTCGCCCGGCCAGCGAATCCGGTCCACCTGGACAAAACCTTCCTTTGTCATCGACGCGAGCCGCTCGGCGTAACCCTCGGCGGTGTCGGTGCCGATTTCTGTGAACCCGTACTCGCGCGCCCACATATCCACCCGCTGCCTCAGCGCGCTTCCAATACCGTTCCCTTGAAGGTGTTCTGCGACCGCAAACTGAAACCGGTAAGCGAGCTCGGGACGAGTCAGGTACGCGCACGTGTCGTTTGGGAAGCCGGGGCAGGCAGACATGGTGCCCACCAAGACGCCATCCAGAACTGCAACAAAACAGACACCGCGTGCGGCCCGACGCCGGGTGTGCTCGATGTCCTGATACGTTCCGGCCAGGCGATAGCCCATCGCTGCGACGCGTGCGTATGCGCGGTTGATCAGCGTGGTCAGCTCCTCGAGCGAGTCCTCTGGATGCAACTCTCGGATCTGGATGGTTGTCGACGTCATGACGGTTTCGGAACGATGTAGTGAACTTTCAGGCAAACGGATGGATAGCACCGGGTGCTGCCTGTCGCCAGCGGTCCATCCCGAGCGGCTCTCGGCGATAGCCGAAGCTGATGGGAATGAGGCCCGGCGCCAGCGCGCGGACCGTATGAATTGCGCGGTCGCCAATCACCGGGGTACCGCCGGGCGGCGCCAGTTCTGTCCAGCAAGGGCGGTGGCCCGCTGTGCCTAAACGATTGAAGAGTGTGGCAACGTCACTGTGGAACGTTGCGGCCGCCTTTGAGTAGGGAATGCGGTCACCGGTATCCGTCCAGAGCCGGTCCGCCTTCCGGAAGTACGCAGGCGTTGCGTAAAGTGCTCTGTGGTCTGCCGGTGTCCGAACGTTGGCGAGCTCGATAGCGTTGTTGGGTGGGGCATCAATGTGCGCCAGCGCCAGCGCCTCTGCCTCGGCAAACGCGTTACGCAGCGCCCCCTCGGCGTCGAAGCTGCAAGCCGAGCCTACGGTTGTGAAATGCGCGGCTTCGTGTTGCAGCCAGACCATCCATGTCGGGTGATGGCCCAGGCGCAGGCATTGCACACCGGATGCAGTACCCAGATGCTCCAGATGCACGACCCGTTCGCGCAGGTCGTCCGGCAGGGTGTTGTGGTCGATCGAGTGGCCGGGCTGCTGTGCAAACCAGTGCCGCATGAAGGCATCTCGTTCCACGAGCTCCAGAACCGCGCGCTCGATACACGCGTTCAGGTCTGGGCCGCTTGCGCATCCGGATGATGTGGCGTGCGTCACGAGCTGGCTTCGATAAGCGGGAGTGAATGCTGCCGGGCTACATACGAAATCAGCCAACGTGTACGTGATGCTGTCATCCATTGCATCCCGCATCGCGACCCAGTGGTAGGGCACATCCTCGTGGAATGTAGCGATACCGAAACCCGGGTCCGCATATTGTTCTGGTAGGTAGCGCACCAGCGCATCCGGCGCGATGCGCGATGGCATTTGCGCCGCCGTCGCCCACTGCGTATCCGGTAGCGTGCGGAAGGCCAACCGTTCAATCGCCTCGCTGATCGCTTTGTCCTGGGCGATCTGCAGATCGGTGTCACGCCCGAAACCGGTGTGCGTGCGCTCATCGTCGAGCGTCACTTCCGCGCAGATGAGGTGCTGGCCGTGGGCGCCCGTCGTACCGCCCTCTTGAGAGAGATGGATGGTAGGCATGCTGTGGGCGTGCGGCCTAGCGGAACATGTCCTCGAACATTGCCGCGTAACCTTCCGGCGGCATCAGCGAGTTGGTGTTCATCTCGAGCCACCAGATCTTGCCCTGGTGGTCCACCATGCAGTCCACTGTGATCAGTACCGGCGCCGGAATCGCCTGGCGCAGCAGATCGGCCAGCGCATCACCCATCTGCTGAATCTGGGCGCCGGATCGCTCCATCAGCTGTGGCAGTGTCGAGTCCGAGTCGATACCGTTGCCCGGCGGGTTGGCATAACGCTGCGCAAAGCGATAGTCGATCCAGACCTCCTTGCCTTCCGGCACGATGGCGGAGAGGTCCATCTCCTGAAAGTCGAAGCAGGAGAGCATGAGGTCGCGATCCGCAAAGGTGTCCCAGTTGCGGCGCGGGGCCAGCCTTTTGCGGATCAGCGCGTCGAGCGACAACGCGCCATCACCGCGCACGACAGGAAACGCATGCGACTGCGCAAAGATGGGGCGTTTGCCCCAGAACCAGATCTTCGCGGTTTCGCCGTTGATGAACTGCTCGATGAACGTCTCGTTGCCGGCGGACCATTGGGCCCAGCTGTCCTTGGCGGGTTGCGTGTTGGCACGGTACGGGCCGGAAATCTCCTTGCCGAACGATCCGCGGGTGCCTTTGATCACGTAGTCGAACGTTGGCGGGCGACTGATGTCATGCAGCCCTGACGCCGGTGTGGCAATGCCTTGGTTGCGCAGGAAATTCTTGAAGAGCTGCTTGTCGGTGGAGAGCGGGTGCTGGATGGTGCGGTAGGGGCGCCAACCGCCAAATCCGATTGTCTCGTTCGTCAGCACTTCCATGTGGAAAACGCGTTCCGGCCTGCCATTCTCGCCGCCCTGGAACATGGGGTACATCGTGAAATAGCGCCCCCGATACTTGACCTCGAGCAAGAACGTCTTCATGTCCAGATCGAGCGCCATGTCCTTGCCGGCAGCCCAGGTTTGCAGTGCACGAAGATGGTTGAGAATGTCGTTGATATAGGTGGCCATTTTCGATGCGAAGGATGTGCGGGCGATGCGCTTGGTGTGCGGTCATGACGACCGCGCACACGAGTGGTCGGCTGCCGGCACGCGAGAAGGTCTTGGGGCCGGCAGTGTAGGGTGTTCAGCAGTCGATGCTGTTGTGATGGCGCTGCGACACCTCAGGCCCCATCCGCCGATCTCGGGGCGATCTTCCACCAGCGCGTGAGAGCCACACGCGTGCCGCTTCGTACGGGCAGTACCTCGTGCCGGTACCAGGGATTGGCCGGGAACAGAACCATGGCGCCCGCTTGAGGGCAGACACTCAGCGGAGAGCCCGTGGCCACATCGACCAGCGAGTTGATCTGCAGTTCACCGCCTTCAAAGACGTGCAGGGCATCGGTCTCCCCATCCGTCGTCTGGTCTTGCTGGGACGTCAGCCACACAATGCCGACCAGGTGGCGGTCCGGCTTGATGGCGCGCCAGACTTGCTGCCCGTCCACGTCGTGCAGTGCGCTGTCGTCGGCGTGGTCGCGGATATAGTCGCCGGTCTCATAAATCAGGCACTGGTCGTTGACTGGCTGCAACTGATAGCGCTCGGCATCAATGCCGAACGTCGGCATTGATTGCTCCGCGTAACGCTGCATGGCAGCGAATCCCGCGGCCAGTCCGTCCAGCGTAGGGGGAATGTTCTTGGAGCTGCGGAAGCTCTCGTTGACATCCCAATGGGTATTGGCCGCGTAACGGGTACGCGACGCGAAGCTTTTGCCGGTACTGTGAGCGGACAGAATAATGTCGGCCAACTCCCGCGCGGTGGCCGTATCCAGCAGTTTCGTTTGCAGAACCTCTGGTTGCTGGATCCAGCCGGGGACTGGTCTTGCATCGCCATGCTCCAAGGACGGAGCCAGAAACCGATATTGCGTCATCAGATCACTTGAACGTCGGGCTGCGCGTAGTTGAACTCGGCGGGCAGCAGGGCTTCCTGCAGATAGGTGGTCACGAGCAGTACAGCGTGATCGCTGCCCCGATTGAAGTAGGCATGCGGGAGCACGTTGCTGAACTCGAACAGTTCACCGCGCTGCAACGGAGCCTTGTAGTTGCAGATCATGAAACTGTCTTCGGCATTGAAGCGCAGCGGCATGATGGTCCGGTGCGAGGCGTGCAGTTCGACGATGCCGCGTTGGATGTCCGGTATGGACAGGTCGGCACGTTCGCCCTTCAGGAAAACCGGCCCGTCTACATGGAAACCTAGTGTTCCACCGGCGCGGATGACGTAGAGCCCCATCTTGGTCGTAATGCCGGGGCCATAGTTTTCAGCGTGCATGGTCGACCAGGCGTCGATCCAGCGGCAAAGTTCTGTGTCGTCAAATTCTGCGGCGGGAATCGCCACTGCGTCGAATTCCCGATCAGATTGCGCTTTCGCCGATTTGTCCCGGGCGATCTCGCCTTCTTCCAGAAGAACGTGAAAAGCAATGTCGAGATGCTCTTCGTCGAGCGACACGCCGGCGTTCTGCCAGAACGTATGTCGCTCCAGTATTCGCTGCCAGTCCGAATCGTCCATCTGGGCGAGCGGCTGGTACAGGCGCGAAGGTGAGTACATGCAGGAGCGGATTGAAGAATCGGAATGCCCCACCAGAACGGTGGGGCTGGAAAATCAGTACGTCGCCGTGGTCAGCGCGGCGCGCACGGTTTCACCGCGTGCCTTCATGCGGTCCGTCGGCATGGCGGCAGGTTTGGCGCTGGCGAAAGTGACTTTCCAGGCGCTTTGAGCGGCCTTGGACATGGTCGGGGTGCTACCGAGAGGCGCGGCGGTAGCGGTGGTCGATTTTTGCATGCTTGCTCCTGCAAGGAATGAAGGGGCAACGGCGAGAGTGCTCGTTTTCCAGCGCCAGACGCAGTTAGCCCAGGACATTGAGGTAGTTGGATGTCCAACCGACCCATATATCCATGGATTTGGAGATTTGTTTAGCGTTGACGCCATCGAAAAAAGCGACGGTGGGGCAGGCGTAGGCCCGCAAGGCTAGGCCAGTGCACCGCATGGCGGGTCGGCGCTGCGTTCAGGGCGTCAACAAGTCTTCAGCTGGAAAGGCGCAGGCAGAGAAATCGAAAGGCGCAAATGCGCTAGCGTGGTGCTTGAGTCAACCTTTCGACGGTGACTGCTGTTGCTGCTTTTTCCACTCGTCAGTCAGCAAGCCCGAGTATCCCCAATCCTCTTCCTTGATCTCTTGAATGACCACATGCGTGTGCTCGGGCTTTTTGCCGAGGACGCGAACCAGCGAGTCAGTCACGTCTTTGACCAGTTGGGCTTTCTGCTCTCGGGTTGCGCCCGCGGTGATCTGAATGTTGACGTACGGCATGAAGGCTGGATTCCTTGGGTCAATGAGAAAGAGATGGCGCGCTATGCGCTGACGACCTTGTTTTTTCCGGCACGTTTGGCTTGATACATGCCGCGGTCGGCGCGCTGGATCGCCGCCATCGGCGCTTCATCCTTGCCGAGTTCCGCCACACCCGCAGAGAACGTAATGAAGAGCCGGGTATCACCGGCGGCAAAGAAGCGTTGGGTGAGGGTGCGTTGCAACCGGGTGATCGCCTGCACGCCTTCTTCCAGACACGTGTCGGGCATCAGGATGACGAACTCCTCGCCGCCAAAGCGTGCAAGTGCATCTTGCGGGCGGATGGATTCGCGCGCCACCTGGGCCAGGTGTGAGAGGGCATCGTCACCGAAGCTGTGTCCGTGGGCATCGTTGATCGACTTGAAATCGTCGATGTCCAGGAATGCGATGGAGAGCGTCGAGTTCTGATGCGCGGCGCGGGCGACCTCGCGCTCCAACGCTTCCTCCAGGCCCTTGCGGTTGAGTGCGCCGGTCAGCAGGTCGTGCCGCGCCGAGGCCGACGCCATGTCGAGCGCCTTGCGAAGGTTTGCGACTTCGGTCGCGGCGTCTTCGGCCTTCTTCTTCATCGCTGAAAGCGCATCGCGATTGTGCGCAGCTTGCAGCGACATCCAGCGCGTGGCGGACAAAGCGTCCTGGATGGCGGGGGCAATCTCGGAGATCGTCTTGGCTGATTCGATCTTCTTGGCGCACGCTTCCATCTGACGGTGATGTTCGCCGGAGGTTTCGGCTGCATTGGACAAGCGCTCCATGAACGAGGCCAGGAGCCGTTTCATCTCTTCCTGGGCTTCGACCGACTTGGCCTTCAGCGTGCCTTGTTTCTGGATCACCTCTTTGAGGCGACGCCGTACGTCATCAAGCCGGCGCAAGCTGACTGGCGCTTCGCTGGCCTTCAGTAGGGCGTCGATCTGGCCGCGCAGCCAGCGATCGTCCAACGACAACTGGCCGATGTTCTCAAAGACAAGCTGCAGCAGCCCCATCAACGATTTGCGAATCTCGTTCTGATCTTCTGCCGCCAGTGATAGCCGATGGTTGAACGCCGCCAGCTTGGCGTTCAGATGCGTGAGGTTTTCCGATTCCGAACGGCAGGCTCTGACCAGTGCCCAGGCAACCGGGCCGATCGCGACGTCGTCTTCGCCCAGCGCAGGCAGACAGTACTCAACGGTGCGCGCAAGCTGTTCGCACAACTCACGCACCAGGGACACCCGTTCTGCGCTCTGTGCATCCCCATTTGGCTTGCTGCCGGCAAGTTCGTAGTAAATCGCGGCAAAGTTGTCTGGCGTGGGGGCCAACCTGCGTGAGGCCAGCAGCTTGAGGGCGTGCCGCGCGGTCTCCGAGGGGTTGTTTTCTGTCATGCCTTACCGCGGGGGAGAGAGGAGGAATCAGAGCGCGATTTTCCACGGTTCCGGGCATATCGGAAAGTCGTTCAAAAGTTTGTTTGGGTGTTTTGCTGTAGGTGCTTGCCCTGTTTTTTTCACTGGCAAGGCAAGTATTGCGCGGCCTTTGGGGCCGGTTTTGAGGTCGGCTTATTGATGAACGTCTGCTGCCTAAGCGATATTCGACCACTTAAATGGGGCGTGCGATGCAGACATGGCAAGCCGTGCGGTGCTACCTTCGCCCGGCTTGCCTGCTGGGTCAGGCGGGATGGTCGATGCGCAATCGTTCAACAATTCGACCATTGACGAGATGTTCGTCAACAATTTCGTCGATGTCGGCGGCGTCGATGTAGGTGTACCAGACCGCCTCGGGATAGATCACCACTGCCGGGCCGTTTTCGCATTGCGCCAGACAGCCTGCGCGATTGACGCGGACATGGCCTGCCAAATGCGGAGCGGCCTCCGCAAAACGCCGCTTGGCATACGCGCAGAGTTCAGTCGCGCCGTGCTGGTCGCAAGCATCGCCGTCTTCGCGGCGATTCGTGCAGAAGAAGATGTGGCGTTGATAGAGCGTCATGGCGTGGGCTCCGTCGTGGTCTGCGTCGGCGCGTTCAGAGCGGGCGTCGCGACGGTGGTCGGACGCTTTTTGGGCGTCCACTGGATGATCACGATCCCGCTGAGCAGGATGACGGTGCCTAGCACCCCGACCCACGTCATGCGCTCATGCAGCAGGATGACGGCAAGCACGGTCGACACCAGTGGCTCGAGCAGGCTCGCAATCGCACCACCGATGGCGCCTGTGCCCTTGAGCCCGCTGAGGAACAGGGTTTGAGCAATCGCCGTGGGCACCGCAGCCACATACAACAGCATCGCCCAGCCGCCGGGCGAGTAGTTCAGTTGCAGGCCATCCACCAGGCCGAAGGGCAGCAGCGCGAGCGCGCCGATGGCAAAGCCGATGCCCCCAGCGTGCATGGGCCCGCAGACCGAGCCTGAAGCGCGCGCTGCCAGCACGTAGAACGCCTGACAGACTGCACATGCAACGGCGATGGCCACGCCGATCCAGAACCCATGGCTGTTCTGGTTGACTTCGGTGGGCAAGCCTACAAGCAACACGGTGCCCACAATGGCCGTCACCAGCGCAACCAGGGTCTGCGCCTGCAGGCGTTCACCCAGCCACACCACCGAGATCAGTGCCACGAAGATCGGGGCACCACAGATGCTGATCAGCACCGAGATGGCGACACCCACACGCTCGATGGCCAGCACGTAGGTGAGCTGGTAGGCAGCCATCCCGAGCCCGAGTCCGACCAGCACAAGAAAGCCGCGCGCCGTCAGCGGTGCAAGCCACGTGCCGACACGGATGCGCGCCATGACCAAGAGGAATGGCACGGACAACGCAAGCCGCAGGAAGCTGATCGACACGGCATTGGCGCCACCTGACGTGCCCAGCGCGTGAAAGACGATGCCCGTTGTGCCCCACAACGTGGCGGCAGTGAGCACCGCAGCCCAGCCCTCACGTGCGGATTTGCTGCTGGCAGTTTCCGTGGCGGCGGGGTGTTGGATCGGATTGGCGCTGTCCATGATCATCCCTTGAGGAGTGAAAATCGCTTGGTCAGGGGTTCGACCTCCTCGCGCGGGCCGAAGAGCACGACCACGACAAAGTCCAGCCCGTCGCCTGCGGCTGCCTGCGTTGCGGCCACCTGACCATCGGCGGACCGGCCGATCATGGAGGTGGTGAACACGTTGTAGGCAACGTGCGTGCTGTCCATCGCAACCGACACCAGCGTCTGCAATTGGCTGCTGTTCTTGGCCTCGAGGATGATGAACGGCGATTCATCCACCTTGGCCGAGAAGCCGGTGGCCTGGTTGGGGTAGTCGAGCAGGCGTCCGACGTGCGTCCCTTTGCCCGACATGCCGAAGGCGGCATGCGCGAGCGCGTTGAGGATCACGGGCAGCGGATGCTTTCTGTTGACGACTGCGACGAATTTCTTGTCGTTGTTTTCGTAAGCCATGTTGGTGCGATTGCGAGGCCCACTGCGGGGCGTTGAGACCGTGTGGACCGCGCCCCATCTCCGAGCAAGAGCGTTTGGGCCACATCCGTGTGAATCGGGTCAGAGGCTGTTTGCTGGGCTTGCCTCCTGCCGTATGCGATGCGCATCCAGTTGGGCGGGTGCGCGTGACATGCTGAGGAGGACGTGGCAAACCATGTCGCCGATCCCCCAAAGCTCTCGCTCCTCCATGCCGGCGGAGTTGCCGCTGTCGATGGCACGCTGCCGTTCGTAGATTGCATGTGGCCAACTGCTTGCGCTGTGTCCGACTGCGGCGACGAGGTGGTGCCAGTCGTGCGCTGGCAGGTCGCCCACGAGTACGGCCAAGCGCGTTGGGACATGGATGCACAGCGTCCGGGTCCACCAGGCCAGCCAGGTGCGTGCTGATGCCGGTGAGCCGTCCGTGCCGGGCACGCGCTCTCCGCTGAAGCGGCCATGGCAGCGCTGCGCGTAGGCAAGTGCGTTGGCGCCGGGAGCCTCGCCGGTCAGCCAGACATGCTCGGTCGCGAACTGCAGCAGCGCGCTCATCTGGTACAGAATGGTCAACGGCAACCAGAGCGCCATGCATGCCGCAACCACGCCGTACTGCAACGGCACGATGATGAAAATCAACGCCATCCAGACGATGGCGATCGCGCGCTCAAGGGGTGGCCGGCGCAGATTCGACATCAGCCGTGCCTTGAGGAACCACAGGTGGTAACGCGGCGAGACCAGCGTGGCGAGCAATGCCCGTTTCAGGTCTTCAAGCGGCTTGCCGGGTTGTACGCCGCACCTGTACAAGAGTGCGGCGTCTGCGTCGTGCAGGGTCGTGAAGATCGTGCGGCGGTGGTGGTCCAGGTGGTCTTGCTCATACTCCGCCTCGTTCTGCGATAGCGCGATGATCGTCAGACCGCGTGCGGCATGGTCGTTCGCCTTGCTGCGCTGCTTGAACAGCGTGCCGTGGATTGCATGGTGTCCGTAGACAACCTGCGCCTTGCGTAGCGCCCCGGTCAGATAGAGCGCGAATATCGGCGTGAGTCCGTAGCCGATCAGCAAGAGCGACGTATCCGCCGCCGCGAGCAAGCTCAGGTGCAGCATGCAGGCCAGCACCGCCATGACCAGATCCAGCCACATGGCCAGCGTGACCGGCAGGCGCGCAATCGGTTGTTCGAGGGGCAGCGGCTTGCCCGTCAAGCGTGTCCAGAAGGGCTGGGTCCAGGTGGGGAAGTACAAATAGGATTCTCTGACGGACAAGCGCCGCTTGACGGCGGCGGACAGCAAAGGGTGAGCCATGTGCGAACCTCGGTGCGTGCGGCGGCGCGACTGGCTGCGGCGGCGGGCCGATGGGTTCTCGGCGCGCGTGCGCGCGCAGCTCCGGCCGTGGGCTGTCGTTGTATCGACATCGCCGCATCGGCCGGAATCGCGTTGCGTGCCGGATGGGAGCGCGTTGCGCTGTGCGCGACCGGACGGATCAGCGTCTGGCCGCGAGCAAAGGCGCGTCGTGGCTGACGCGCCGGGGCGCTGCTGCAGGCCGTCTACTGGAACACCTCGTCGGGAATCGGCGTCAGTGGTTCGAAATTGCGCGCGGCCAGGAACTCCGGTCGTGGTGGCCGGGTAGGCTTGGGCAGGTTCTTGACGCTGTTGTAGGAAATGAAGGCCACGCGACGGTCGAACGGCGAAATGTTGACGCCCGAGGCGTGGAACAGGTTGGCGTGAAAGACGACGCAGTCGCCGGCTTTGCCCTTGGGTGCCTCCATGCCGCACTGCTGCACGAGCTTGCGCAGCACACCGCGATCGACCGTGTAACGTAGCTTGGCGGTGGTGTTGCTGAGCCAGTCGCTCTGCTGGTCGTAGGCCGCAATCGTGTGCTTGATGCTGTCAAGGAAGCCCGCGTTATGTGAGCCGGGGATGAGCGTCAGCGGCCCGTTGAACTCGGTCACGTCGTCCAGGAAGACGGCAATCGTGAGGAACTCCGGTTCCGGAAGTTCGTCCTCGCGGTGGTAGAACGTCATGTCCTGGTGCCACTCCCAGACATCGCCCACGAACGCGGCTTTGATGTTGAGCTTGAACTGGTGGACATAGACGTCTTGCCCCAAAACCTGCTTGGCCGCATCGAGCAGCACGGGGTGACGGCACAGGCTGGCGATGGCTTCGTTGCGCAGGTGGGTGCCGTGCAGCCCACGCACCGTGATGCCATCCTGCTCGGTCACGCGTCCGGGGTCGTCGAGGTCGAGCGAGCAGGCCTCAGCTGCTTCGTGCAGGACGTTCAACGCGGGCTCGCTGACCACGTTCCGCAGGACGCAATACCCCTTCTCCTGGAATTGCCGCTTCAATTCTTCATTCAGCATGGTTGTGCTCCGATTCGCTTGTACGTTGCGTCAGGCGCGCGTGCGCGCTCAAGCCGTGGCAGCGTCGGCCAGGACGGGGTCCTGCGCGGCGGGCAGGTGGTCTGCGAACTCGTTGAGCGCAATGTTCCAGTTCTCTGCGTATTGCCGCGTCAGGCGCAGCATGTGCCGTTGCTTTTCCTCGGTATCGGCGATGGCCGTGGTGCCCGTGTCGTCGTCGCTGACCGCCTTGTGGTGTTCGACCTCGGCGTGGATGTGCGAGTCCATCCACACAAATTGCTCGGGGCGCGTGAAGAGGCGGTTGCCGTCTACTACCGCCTTGGAGAACACCCGCTTGAACGCCACCGTGATGTCCAGTGCAATGGCCTCCACCACGCGCAGTTGCACCGCCGCACCTAGCGGCTCGTGAATCAGCGCGCGCATGTTGGCGATCAGCTGCCTCGCGCCGGCGCCCAACATGTCGGTCGTGTCGTTGGCGGGGGCACCCACTGCGTTCTTGAGCGGGTCGACGATGGAGCTTTCCCACCAGGCGTAGTGCATGCCGTCCGGGCCTTCCGGCGCCACCTCGCGAAAGACCGGCATCAGGTTCGACAGATCGTCACCAATGACGTGGAAGATGGTCTGGATCGCCTTGAGCAGGTTGCGATTGGGCTCGGTCTGCGCATCGGCGTCGGCGGCCATCACGCCCAGCCCGGCGATGGAGGTGAACATGAACGCCTTGGTCATCTCGCGCCAGCCATGGGCAATGCGCAGCGCTGGGAGGGGCTCGATCGACTTGACCGACTTGGCTTGCACGAAGAACCGGTTGGTCTCACGCGTGAGCTGTGCAGACTCGAGGCACTCGGTAATCTGCGCTTCAAAGCGGATCTGGGCGTTGTGGCTGGCGTGCGCGGCGGCTTCGGCGCCATGGGTTTGACCATTCATGTGATCAGAGCTCCGTTCATGGTGAGGGACATGAAAACTGCAACTGCAGTACAACCGGCGCACACCCAGACAACACCCCAGGCTCGGCGCCACCGCATCGGGGCGGCTGGCACGTACCTGGGGCGGGACGGTTCAGACGGGTCCTTTGCGCAATCGCGCTATAATTATTGACATGGTTGTCAAAGTTAACACCGGTGTCAAATATTGAGGGTGGGGGGCTAAGCAGATGGCAATGGTCAGGCAGTTCGATGAGGAAGCCGTGCTCGGCAAGGTGCTGGAGTTGTTCTGGGTCAAGGGCTGGCAGGCGACTTCCATGGCCGACTTGGCTGAAGCCACCGATGTCCAGCGCGGCTCCCTGTACCACGCGTACGGCAGCAAGGAGCACCTGTTTCAGCTCGCGTTTGATCGATATGCGGAAACCGTTCTGACCGAGTCGCGGCAGGCGCTGGATGCGCCAACCGCACGTCTCGCGCTGAAGCGCTTCTTCGACGTGTCCATCACCAGCATGACGGCTGACATGCCGCCGCGGGGCTGCTTCACGACAAAGACGGCAGTGGAGAGCGACGTGATTGGCGAGGCCATGCAGAACCGCGTGCGTGACCTCCTGGAACAGTTGGAGGCGGTCATTGCCGAAGCGCTGTCTCGCGATGCCGTGCGCGCATCGCTGACTGTGCCGCCTGACAGCGCTGCCCAGGCCATCATTGCGTTCACGCGCGGGCTCGCCGTGATGGAGCGCATCTATCACGAACCATCGCGGCTACGCGAGCTTGCGGCACTTCAGATCATGCTTCTCGTTGGGCCTGAGGCAGACAACTGACGGGCATCTCCCCCGCGCAGCGGCCTCGTGCGACGTTGAGCGTCTCAGAGGCCGCGAACATGGGAAGGGTTCTCCAGGCCCTCCTGCTAGAGGGCACGAAGAAGCGCCGCGTGTTGCGTTGCTATTGCACCAGGCTCGGGTCTACCCACTTGAATCCCAGCGCCGTGATGCCGTTCATGACCGACTGGAAGTCGGCAAAACCCGGCTTGTTGATCTCCGGCTCCAGCCAGAACGGATGGAAGAACCATGAGGCAAAGCCATCGCGTACCACCAGGGCGTACTGCGCGTTGGTCAGGATGTCCTGCGCGGTGTACGTCAGACATGACGACGGGTCAATGTTGCAGATGTTGTATTCGATATTGCCCAGGTTCTCCGGCAGGATGCGCTGACCGTAATAGTCCTGGTAGATGATGTACGGGTAGAACTGCCCCACCGAGAAGTCATGGCCGGGCGCCGTGGAATTCAGCGTCTGCGGGTTGTCCGACGTGTAGTACACCTCCCGCTGATACACCGTATCGAAGTACTGCGGCACGGCCTTGATCGCCAGTGGCGACGACTGGTAGTGCGGCGCTTCAAACGCGAACGGTACGTAGCCGGAGCCCGCCAATTCAGCTACGCCAGCCGCCAGGCGACCGGCCGCCCACTGCGTCGAGTCCTCATTCACTGGCCGGTTTTGCGTGGCGAGCCAGAACTCGAAGTCGTTGGCACTGACCGCGTTGATCAGGTTCGGGATGTTGCTGTACTGGTGCGTGTAGCCGTGCATCAGGACGTTGCCGCCATGCGCCTCGGCATAGTCCAGCGACTGCGTGAGCCCGCTGGCGTCGGCCAGGTGGATGGTCTGCGGCACGCCGCCGTTGTAGACGCCATTCGGGTCCATATACAGCGGAATGACAGCAATGCCGAACGGAATCTTCCTGCTGGCCATCCAATCCGTGAGCGTGGTCATGGTGGACACCGACACCAGCGCGTCCACGTCTTCCAGACGGACCATAGCCTGATGCAGCGTCGGCTGGTTGGTGACCAGGATGTCATGCAGCATGTCGCAGATGACGAGGTAGCGGTCGCGCGGTCCGATGTACGAGAACGGCATGTCGGCGAAGTACCAGAAATTGCCCGAGCGGATCACGTACGGCGCGGTTTCCTTCGTCGTTGTGTTGGTGATCGTCACCAGGCTGCTGGCCTTGGTGGCGTCGGCCACCGAGGTCACGCCGATGTCCGGGTCAGAGCTGATGACGCCGGTCGAGGCATTGAAGGCGTAGTACTTGAGCATCGACTGGTTCTTGTATGAAACCGTGTCGAAGAACCCGGGGTTGGGGTTGCTGGACGACGGCGCCGCATTCATGCCGCGCAGGCCCACGAAGTTGATGCCATAGCGCGTTGTGAACGCAGAGGGCGCGGGTGCGGCCCAGGCGGCTTCCCACAGGTTGTACTTGAACCACACGATGGTGGTGTTCGTGGTGGTCACGTCCTGCAGGAACGCCGCTGGAATCGGGTTGTTGTAGTAGCTCCCCAGGTAGAAGGTAGCGTTGTAGTTTTCCGTCATGCCGGCCTGATAGTTCTGCACCGGCATCAGCGTGACGTCCGTATTGAAATGCCCGAGCAGGTTGTCGAGCATGATCGCGTACGACAGGCCCAGTTTGGTGTATTGGTCGTTGGGCGGTGCGTCATACAGGATCAGGATCTCGGCCGTGGCGGTTTGCGCCTGAGCCGGTGCGCCCATCGAGACACAGACGGCACCGAGCTGCACCGTACAGGCTTGGGGCAGGGTTTGCAGCGACGGCGTGAGCGAGGTGCAGAACAGCCCGAGCCCCAATGTCAGCGCTACAAAAAACTTGCGCAGAAATGTTTTCATGATGGTTCTCCGGCTCAATTTCGAAACACCTTGCCGTTCGCGGCGCGAAACTTCCCGGCATTGAATTTCGTGCCGCGCTCGTGGTCCGCTTCCTTGAGGTCTTCATGCGGGACACCGGGGGAGACATGCGTGATCACGCTTGGGCGAGGCGGCGGTAGAACCCGGCCATCGGGCCCCAGCACACCAGGCCCTGGTTTCTTCGGCCCGTTTGCGGAACCCGTGGATTGGCCTTGCACAGTGATCGTGTTGCCGGGACCTGCTGCCAGGGCAGGTGTGGAGAGCACCCAGCCCGCCGCCAGGGCGGACGCGAGCAGCCACCCGCTGGCGATTCGTTGCGTTGTCATCAGAGCCTCCTAACTGATCTGGCGTATTGCGCCGCCAAAGGTCGACTCCGATACAGAGCGAGGGTCGTGCCATCTCCCTCGTTTTTTTGCATCATGGCGCCGCGACGCCGTTGCCGGGCAGGTGCCGCGACACGTAGGACTGTGCGATTCGGCGATTGATGCGGGATCGTTTCATTCGAGAAACGCGTCCCGTGGGTCGCGCGGGGCAACGCAATGCGGTTTGGATGTGTCGTCGCGTCAGTTCAATCCGTGAACATCGAACATCAAGCCGCTGAAGTCTTGCACCAGCTTGTAGAGCAACCCACTGCGATCGATAAGGTGATCGTTAAGGCTCGGAATGCGGGTGCCGCGGTAGCCATCGTCGCGCAAGCGGACGCTGCTATGTGAGGTCGAGTCCAGTGGGCAGCCGCGTCATGCCCAGATGGCTTTGTTGCAGCTTCGAGATGTGCGTGCCCCACCAAGGGGAGACAACCCCAGTTTTCATTGCCCCGATGGAGCATTCGGCGGTGAACTTCTCGATCGGCCAGAGCACCCTCAGGTCCCGGCGTCCGTCACTGATTTACGCCTGCCACACCGCATACCCGTCCTCGCGCAATCCGATGGCCAGCTCCACTTCCATCTCCAGTGCTGCGCCGTAAGGCATCGGGTTGAAGCACTCGTACAGCTCCGGCATCAAACGCAAGCCGTACTCCCGGACAAATCGGTTCGCTTTCAGCCCCGCCTTATGCTTGTCAAAGCGCACGTCCGGTGATTGCCCTGTCATGCCCACATAAACGCACGGCTTGTCGCCGAGGTAATGAGGGTTTGCTTTCACGAAGCGTGCCTCGGTCAGTACTTGCCGCGAGAGTTCGATGACGTAGACATGGTGGTGGTGACGTGGCATTGCAGAAGTCGTCGAGAGCGGAGAAGTGGACTGTAAGCGATCCATCTCCCCCGGACATGGCGCGATGTTGAGGTGAGGGCAAGTCCCAATCACGCCAGTCATCTTGATGGAAAACGTTTCCTTGATAATTCGAAGATTGGAAACCGAAGAGGTTGTATGCACCTGGCGTTTGATTTGGCCACTGTCATCCTGCTCCACAATACCTCGTTGATTGCAGGCGCGGCTACCATCTTGCATAGCCGCAGGCGTTCGCCGCGCCCCATGGGTTTGGGCCGTCTTGCTGTTGCATTTTTTGCCTTGGCAATGGGTGCGGCAGTGGCTGCGTTTGGGGAACGCGCCGCCTTACCGTATTGGCTGTGGACGCATCTCAGCATCTTTCTGGGGACGGTCGCCTATCCGCTGCTGTGGGATGGCATGCGTCGCTTAAGTGGCCGCCGCCGTAGTCTTTACTGGGTCGTTGTGCTTGTGCCGACGGCGTGGTTCTTGATTGGTATCGTGTCGGGCTTCCCGCTGATTAACGCACAGCGCGCGAGCGTCTTTCATCTCACAGCCGTGATGTTCCTGGCGGCATCAGCAGCCGAAATCTGGCTGGATCGACATGGTGAGCCATTGCCGGCACGTCGCCCGCTTGCTGCATGCCTCCTGATCAGCGCGGGGATCTACGCTGTGCGCCTAGCCTGCATCGTCTTCGATATTCCATCGGCGTTCGACTTCGCAACCGCCTTTTTCCTTCAGATCTTCTTCAATTTCTGGATTGCGCTATTGGTTGTGACGCTGGTCAGGGAGCGTCGTGAGGCGGGCCTGCAGCTCGCAGCGGATACGGATCCGTTGACCAGCGTTGGTAACCGACGGTGGTTCTTCAGCCGCGTTCCCACCGCTTCGCTGGCAAACAGTGCCCTGGCGATTCTGGACGTCGATCATTTCAAGCAGATCAACGATAGGTTCGGACACGCTGTTGGCGATCAAGTATTGGCGTCGGTTGCCAGGACCGTTCGAGACGCTTTGCGAGAGGGGGACGTTTTCGCGCGGTATGGTGGCGAAGAGTTCGTACTTTATCTTCCCAACGTCAACGAGAAAGACGCCCGCGCGGTCGCAGAGCGGCTTCGCAAACGTATCGAAGTGATGTCCAGCGTGATCGCCGACACCCGGATCAGCGTTACGACGAGTATTGGTGTTGTTTGGAGCGATCGGAAGGGCGTGGCGCTAGATGCTTGGCTGGATGCAGCAGATAGCGCGTGTTACGCAGCAAAGGAGGGCGGGCGTAACCTTGTGAGAATGGGTCTCATGCCCTCTTCCCGATGAGGGCAATCGCCGCGTCGTGTGCACGATCTACAGGGGAACAAGACCGGGTTCTTCGAGGACGATCGCCAGCTATCGAGAAGCCGCCGTAACGTATTGATTTTCAAAAGAATAGGTTGCGGTGGCTATCGGTGACTATTGCCGGCCAGCAGATCAGGTTGGCGGTAGAACTCGGTGAATTAGGACCCTCCCGTTGACTATCCAGTCCAATGAATTGCCCGCAAAGCCTTGTGGCACAACGATTCACCGGATTCCGGTGGACATCGCTGGACCTTGAAATGGTGGGACGTACAGGACTTGAACCTGCCTGCCTGCGCCGGTGAACCGTCGCTGCTCGACCCATGAGCTACCGTCCCGCCTTCACTATATCGACGCTTCCTGAGGAAACCCGAGTCGGGACATTTCCCTAGCCCGATCGGTCAGTCGGCCGGGCCGGTCGAGGCATCCGGACGCTCTAGCCCGGAATGATTTTGCGCTGCCGCAAGTCGTCGAAGATGCGCGTGAACATCGCTTCCGTCTCCACATACTCATGAAAACCGAAGCGGCGTGCCTTGGAGCCGTCGCCAAACATGTCGTAGTCCCACGAGAACACGAAGTCGGCAAAGCGCCACGAAGACACGTCGCGGTACGGCGTGTCGGCCAGCTCGTGCTTGGCGATCATGTTTTGCCACAGCGGTGCCTTGTCGGCCATGACGGTGTCGAGTGACAGGGGCAGCGGCGGGGCGACTTCCAGATCAAAGTAACGCGCGATCTTGGGCCACATTTCACTCCAGCGGAAGAGGTCTCCATTGTTGATGTTGAAGGCCTGGTTGGCGCAACGCGGGTCAGTCGCGGCCCACACAGTGGCGCGGGCGAGCAGGCCGGCGTCGGTCATCTCCAGCAGGTGGTCGTACGCGCCGGGTTTGCCGGGAAAGCGCAGCGGCAAGCCAAGTTCTTTCGAGATCGACGCGTACATGGCAATCGCCACGGCCAGGTTCATCGGGTTGCCCAGCGCAAAGCCGCCGACCACCGACGGGCGGATGGCCGACCACGTCCACGCTTTGCCCTGCTGGCGCGCTTCCAGAAAGGTCTGCTGGTCGAACATGAACTCGGGCGGCATGAAGTGTGCATCGGTTTCGCGTGCCGGGGTCTTGAAGGGGCCAAGGTGGCCGCCGTAGACCTTGTAGCCCTGCATCAGGCTGATGTGCGCGAGGTGGGGTGCCACGGCTTCCATGGCGTCGACCACGCTGGTCAGCATGGCCAGGTTGGGTGGCACGAGCTCAGCCCACGTGGGACGGTCCTGGTAGGCGGCGTAGAAGATGTGCGTGACGTTGTTGAGTGCGCCGAGCTTGGTGCGCGTGTCGGCAGCGTCGAGCAGGTCGACGGCGATGTGGCGGATGCGTTCGGTCGATTCGCCCCCACGGCGCGACAGGCCGACGACGCGCCAGTCGTTCAGCGTGGCGAGGTGGTCGATCAGGTTGCGGCCAATGACGCCTTGCGCGCCGACGACGAGCGCGACTTTGTGCTGTGCAGTCATGATGGTGTGCTGTGAAACGTTGATGCGTGATCGATCACGCGGTTTGTGGGCGCTGTGCGGCATCTCCGGCGCCGTGCAGGCGCAGGCCGATGACGACGAGAGCAAGCGCGCCGACGGGCGCCAGGGCAGCCACCCAAGGCAAGGCGGTCAGCCCCGGGCCGTGCGAGATGACCACGCCACCCACCCATGCCCCGAGCGCATTGCCCAGGTTGAATGCAGCGATGTTGAAGCTCGACGCGATGCTCTGGCCGGCGCCGTGCGCCTTCTCCAGCACCCACATCTGCAGCGGCGGCACGGTGGAGAAGGCCACCGCGCCCAGCAGCGCCACGAACACCACGGCCCAGACCTTGTCGTGCACGGCGAACGTCATCAGCGCGAGCGTGACGGCCAGGGCGGCGAGGGTGCCGATGAGCGTGCTGCGCAGGTGGCGGTCTGCCAGTCGTCCGCCGATCAGGTTGCCGGCGATGAGCCCGCCACCGAATACGAGCATCACTGGTGAGACGGCAGCGCTGGTGTAACCCGTCACCTCGATGATGAGCGGCGCAATGTAGGTGAACACCGCAAACACGCCGGCATAGCCGAGCACCGTGGTCAGCAGGCCGAGCAGCACGGGGCCGCGCATCAGCACGCGCATGTCGTGGCGCCAGTCGCCGGCATCCTGCGGCGCGGGTTCGTACGGCACGAAGCGGGCGATGACGACCAGCGCTACCACACCAATGGCCACGATGGCCCAGAACGCGGCGCGCCAGCCATACGCCTGACCCAGCCACGTACCCAGCGGCACGCCCAGGATGGACGCAACCGTCAGCCCCGTGAACATGATGGCGATGGCCGACGCGCGGCGGTTGGGCGGCACCAGGCCGGTGGCGACCACCGAGCCGACGCCGAAGAACGTGCCATGTGCGAACGCCGTCAGCACGCGGGCGGCCATCAGCAGTGCGTAGTTGGGCGCCAGCGCGCAGGCCGCGTTGCCCACCGTGAATATGAGCATCAGCCCCAGCAGCACGGTCTTGCGCGGCCAGCGGGCGGTAAGTGCCGTCAGCACCGGTGCGCCCAGCACGACGCCGAACGCGTAGCCGGAGATCAGCAGACCCGCCTGCGCAACGCTCACGTGCAGGTCTGCGCTGGCTTCCAGCAGCAACCCCATTAAGACGAATTCAGTCACGCCGATGCCGAATGCACCGGCAGTCAAGGCGAGTAAAGCGACAGGCATGGTCGTATGTCCTTAAAACTGGCCGCAGTGGCGGAATACGGCCAAGTATGTCGACACCATGGCTTGTGCGATAGACTGCCTGAAAGAACAACATTTATGAATTGAAATCACAATGTCGCGGCTCGATGTCAATCGCTTTGGCGAGATGGAAGTCTTCGTGCGGGTGGTGGAGCAGGGCGGGTTTTCTGCTGCGGCGCGGGCATGCCGGATGACGCCATCGGCGGTGAGCAAGCTGGTGGCGCGGCTGGAAACCCGGCTTGGCGCGCGGCTGGTGAACCGGTCAACGCGGCGCTTTCAGCTCACGCCGGAAGGCGCGGCATTCTACGAACGCAGCGTGGCGGTACTGGCGGACTTGGACGAGGCCGAGCGCGAGGCTTCAGCCGGCGCGCAGCCGTCGGGGCGTTTACGCGTCAACTCCAATGTGCCGGTTGGCACGCATCTGCTGCTGCCGATCGTGCCGGCGTTTCTGGAATGCCATCCGCAGGTGTCGCTCGACATTGCATTGACGGACCGGGTGATCGACCTGCTGGAAGACCGCACCGATGTTGCACTGCGCAGTGGGCCGCTGAAGAACTCCCGATTGGTCGCACGCAAGCTCGGGCAGACGCGGTTGATGGTCGTGGCCTCACCCGCCTATCTGGCACGGGTTGGCACGCCACGCACGCCGGCTGACCTGGCAAACCACAACTGTCTGGCGTTCAGCTACGTGCGGGCGGTCAACGGTTGGCCTTTCACCAGGCGGGGCCGCCGCACCGAGGTCATGCCGCAGGGCAACACGCAGATCAGCGATGGCGAGGCCCTGCGCGCGGTGGCCGTAGCTGGGCTGGGCCTGGCGCGGCTGGCCGAGTTTCAGGTGCGTGCAGATATTGACGCGGGCCGCCTCGTACCAGTGTTGGAGGCGTACAACCCCGGCGAAACCGAAGATATTCACGCCGTTTATGTCGGCCAGGGTGCGCATTTACCGGCGCGGGTGCGGGCATTTCTGGACTTTCTGGTCGCGCATGTGAAGGTTGCCTAGGCGGCGGATCCCCCACGCTGGAAGGGCGTGGCGTTCACATTCGTAAATCCCTTCAAGTTGCCCAGCAGCCTGCCGTTTACCGCCACATAACGTGTGCTTGAACGGGGGAAGACAATGTCGCAACTGGAAGTCGATGAACGGACCAATCTGACGAACAACAACCGCTTTGAACTGTTGCTGTTCCGCCTGGGCGAATCTGCTCGATCCAACCAGCGCGAAATGTTCGGCATCAACGTGTTCAAGGTGCGCGAGATCATGGTCATGCCGCCCGTGACGCATGTGGCAGACGCTGGCGCCCACATCCTGGGCGCGGTGAACGTGCGCGGCCAGATCATCCCGGTCATTGACCTGGCCAGCGTGATCGGCACCAAGAACGGCAACGCCAACATTCTGCTGATTACGGAATACGCGCGCTCCACGCAGGGCTTTGCGGTGGAAGAGGTAGACGAAATCGTCCGTCTGGAGTGGAGCCAGATCTTCCCGGCCGAGGCCAGCGTAGGCAGCAGCAACATCACCAGCCTGGCGCGCCTGGACGGCAATGCCGACAACTCGCGCCTGGCGCAGGTGATCGACGTCGAGCAGATTCTGGTCGACGTGTTCCCGACCCGCCGCACCGATCTGGCGCCCGACAATGACGAGCGCCCCATCAAGCTGCCACCGGGCGCCAAGCTGCTGGTGGCGGATGATTCCGGTCTGGCGCGCACGCTGATCGCCAACGGCCTGGAAGCCATGGGCGCACCGTACGTAATGACCAAGAGCGGCCAGGAAGCCTGGGATACGCTGCAGAACATCGCTCGCGACGCCGCCCGTGAAGGCAAGACCGTGCGCGACAAGATCGCGCTGGTGCTGACCGACCTGGAAATGCCCGAGATGGACGGCTTCACGCTCACGCGCAAGATCAAGACTGAGCCGGCGTTCCAGTCGATTCCGGTGGTGATTCACTCGTCGCTGTCGGGCTCGGCCAATGAAGACCATGTGCGCCGCGTTGGCGCCAATGGCTACGTCGCCAAGTTCGAGGCCAATGAACTGGCGCAGGCAATTGCCTCGGCGCTGGGCTAGGCATGGCGCATGACCGGCGGCGTGCAATGCGCCGCCGGGTATCACCTGAACATCACTTGCGGCTGTGGTGGTCGCCGCCTAGCGGGTCGACGACGATCATCGTGCGGTCCAGCACACCGTTGTCGTCAAAGAGCGCGTTGAAGTGCGCTTGCTGATAGCCGGCAATGTACATCCGGTAGGACCATGCCTCGCGCTTCATGAGCGGGTAGTACTGTGTGGGCTCGCGCGGCATGCCGAAGCGCTCGGCCACGTCATGCTTGGTCCACACGCCCGGGCGCGCCTCGTAGATTTCCTTCTCGGTCAGCATCTGGCGAAAGCCGGTGAGTTTGCCGCCGCTGTCGAAATCCGCCGCATAGACCTCGTGCCCCATGGGCTGCTTCGAGTAGATCCAGCGTTGGGTACCGCTTGCGAGCTGATACGTTTCAGTGGGTGCGCCAAAGGCGGTGCGCACGGCGCTTTCCGGCTGGCCGATCATTTTTTGCGCGGTCTGCACCGGCTCCAGCGTCGCGCAGGCACCGAGCGCGAGCGCCGCCGCGCCAATCCCGATCCACTTGATGAGTTGAGTCCGCATGGCCATCCTCCGGTGTTGAGCCGGGCCGTGCGTGCCCGGCCCTGATAGTAAACGCGCCAGATGGGGGAAATATTCCATCCGTCGGCAGCAGTTGGTGGACATCGCGTGCAGGCCGCACAACATTGGTGCGCTCAACCGGTTTTCATTGCCGAAGTGGCGATCACTCGGTGCACGAAGCGCAGCTTGTCGATCACGGGCGAGGCCAGTGTGAACGGGTAGCCGTCGGGTTGCCCGAGACTGCGGTTCAGGCTGTTGAGCACATAGGTGAGCGGAAACCAGCGGCTCATCAGGTTGTTGAAGCTGGCTTCTTCCACTGGGGTCTGGTCGGTCAGTTCGGGCTCTTGCGGGTGGTCGGGCAGCAGGGCCAGGCCGTACGACACGGCGGTGTCCAGTGCATCGACCATGTGCAGATAGTGCGCCCAGGTTTCGGCCCAGTCCTCCCAGGGGTGCATGGTGGCGTAGGCGCTGATGTAGTGCTGTGCCCAGTCGGCCGGCGGCCCATTGTCGTAATACGCCTTGAGGGCGTCGGCATAGCTGGCGCGTTCATCGCCAAAGCGCAGACGAAAAGCAGCTTCCCACATTGGCTTGCCGGCAATCAGGCGGTCGAAGAAGTAGTGCCCGGACTCGTGGCGGAAGTGGCCGAGCAGCGTGCGATAGGGCTCGCGCAGCTCCGTGCGGGCTTTTTCGCGCGCGGCATCGTCGGCTTCGGCAATGTTGAGCGTGATGCGGCCGTGGTTGTGGCCGGTCATCACGGGCTCGCTGTCTTCCTTGCTTTCCAGAAACGCAAATTCCAGCCCGGTTTCGGGGTTCTCCAGGCGCGATTCCAGCGGCAGGCCCAGCGTCATGAGCGTATAGAGCAGCCGGCGCTTGGCCACCTCCATCTTGTACCAATAGAACCGGTTTTCCGGCACGGTCAGGTCGGGGATGGTGTCGGTGAACTGGCAGGCGCGGCACAGGGTGTCGGGCGAATCGGCAGGGATCATCCAGTTGCAGACGTTTTCGACCGCGTAGTTGTGGCACTGGCGGTAGAGCTGGCCCTGTACGCCGGGGTGAAGGCTGCGCCAGAGGCCTTCGCCGGCGTTTTCAGCGTTCTTGGCGTCTGCGGCAATTTCAAAGGCGCTGATCTCGCCCACCTCGGGCACATAGCCGAGTAGCGCGTCGCAGCGTTCGCACAGTACGTTTTCAAAGAAGACCAGTTGCTGGCAGCGGTTGCAGTGGAACGTTTTCATCGCGGGCCACAGTGGGTTGGGGGAATCCTAGCGTTTGGCGCCAACGCCAGCCAAGATGATCGAACGGGAGCCGTGGGCCGTCCAGCCCGGCATGAAACTGTCATACGCAACGCCGTGCGTGACTGGCACGATGGCATGCGGGGTCAAAGCCGTCCAGCCAGGCCAACGGCATGAACCTTGCTTGACCCGCCCGCCGGCGCTGTGTGCCGGCCCTACCAGTCCGAGCCATTGAGGAGTCCGTGTGTCGATCCGAGTCGCGCTGAACCACGTTACCCATTATCGCTATGACCGGCTCGTCGGGCTGTCGCCGCAGGTGGTGCGCCTGCGGCCGGCGCCGCACTGCCGCACGCCCATCCATTCGTATTCCATGCGGGTGGAGCCGGCCGAGCATTTCATCAACTGGCAGCAGGACGCCTTCGCCAACTACCAGGCGCGGCTGGTGTTTCCCGAGAAGACCACCGAGTTCAAGGTGACCATCGACCTGGTTGCCGAGATGGCGGTCTACAACCCGTTCGATTTCTTCCTGACGCCCGAGGCGGAGGAATTTCCGTTCACCTACGACGATGCGCTGGCCGCCGAGTTGGCGCCCTACCTCGTCAAGCGGGAGATGACGCCGCATTTTGCCGCGTTTGTTGCCAGCATCGACCGCACGCCGCGCCGCACCATCGATTTCCTGGTGGAGTTGAACCAGCGCCTGCAGCAGGAGATTCGCTACCTGATCCGCATGGAGCCCGGTGTGCAGACGCCGGAAGAGACATTGGTGCTCGGCTCCGGTTCGTGCCGCGACACCGGCTGGCTGCTGGTGCAGACGCTGCGGCAATTGGGGTTGGCTGCGCGCTTCGTGTCGGGTTATCTGCTGCAATTGGCGCCTGATGTGAAGGCCGTCGATGGCCCGAGCGGTACCGAGGTCGACTTCACTGACCTGCACGCCTGGTGCGAGGTTTACCTGCCGGGCGCGGGGTGGATCGGCTTTGACCCGACCTCTGGCCTGCTGGCTGGCGAAGGGCACATCCCTGTGGCGTGCACGCCAGAGCCTGGCAGCGCAGCGCCCATCTCCGGCGCGGTGGATGAAAGCGAGGTGGAGTTCGAGCACCGCATGACAATCACGCGCGTGCTGGAAGCCCCGCGCGTGACCAAGCCCTACACCGAGGCCGACTGGGCGGATGTGGTGCAGATGGGGGCCCACGTGGATGCCCAGCTCGCGGCCATGGACGTGCGCCTGACCATGGGCGGCGAGCCCACCTTTGTGGCCGTGCGCGACCGCGACGCCGCTGAATGGAACACCGACGCGCTGGGCCCGACGAAGCGCAGCTACGCCGTCGCGTTGATGGACAAGCTACGCCGGCAATACGGCGCCAACGGCTTCCTGCATATCGGCCAGGGCAAGTGGTACCCCGGCGAGCAACTGCCGCGCTGGGCGCTATCGCTGTACTGGCGTACCGATGGCCAGCCCTGCTGGGCTGACCCTACGCTGTTTGCCGACGAGCGCAACCCGGGCCACTACACCGCTGACGATGCGCAGCGCTTCATCCGCCATCTGGCGGGCAAGCTGTCGGTGGATGCGCAGTGCATCCAGCCCGCCTATGAAGACACCTTGTACTACCTGTGGCGTGAGCGGCGGCTGCCCATCAACGTTGATCCATTCGATGCGCGCCTGGACGATGAGTTGGAGCGCGTGCGCCTGCGCCGCGTGTTCGATGCGGGCCTGTCGGCTGTGACGGGCTATGTGCTGCCGCTGGCGCGCGAGCAGGATGCGGCGCTGTCAGGCCCGCGCTGGGTGACCGGCCCGTGGTTCTTCCGCGATGCGCGCATGTATCTGATGCCGGGCGATTCGCCCATGGGCTATCGCCTGCCGCTGGACTCCCTGCCATGGGTGAGCAAGGGCGACTACCCCTATCAGCATCCGCATGATCCGTTTGGTCCAGCCGCGCCGCTACGCACGGCGGCAGCGTTGCGCATGCAGTACCAGGGTGAGCGGGGCGAAGGCACCGATGGCACCGATGGCGCGGCCGAACCGTCGTCCCCGCTGGGCGGGAGCACTGGCCAGCCAGCGGTGGATCGTGTGCCGGCGCGAGGCGAGTCAGCCTCGTGGACGCACCGCACCGCGCTATGCGTGGAAGCGCGCGACCCAGCCCGAGCTGCTGGTCCTGAAGGTCGAGCACGACGCCTTCGGCAGTGGCAAACGCCTGCTGCACGTCTTCATGCCGCCGCTCACGGTACTGGACGACTACCTCGACCTGCTGGCCGCCGTGGAGGCCACCGCTGCCGAGCTGCATGTACAGGTCGTCATCGAAGGCTATCCGCCGCCGCGTGACCCCCGCCTGAAGCTGCTGCAGGTGACACCCGACCCCGGCGTCATCGAGGTCAACATCCACCCCGCATCCAACTGGGGCGAGCTGGTGGACCATACGGAGTACCTGTATGAATCTGCCCGCCAGACCTACCTGAGCACCGAGAAATTCATGCTCGACGGCCGCCACACAGGCACCGGTGGCGGCAACCACTTCGTACTGGGTGGGGCCACACCGGCGGATAGCCCGTTCCTGCGTCGGCCGGATCTGCTCGCCAGCCTGATCGCGTATTGGCACAACCATCCATCGTTGTCGTACCTGTTCTCGGGGCTGTTCATCGGCCCGACCAGTCAGGCGCCGCGTGTGGATGAGGCGCGCAATGACCAGGTCTACGAACTGGAGATCGCCTTTGCCGAGTTGCAGCGGCAGCTTGACCGCCTTGGCGCAGCTGGCTTGGGGGGCAACGGTGGTGCCCAGGTGCCGCCCTGGCTGATCGACCGCATCCTGCGCAACATCCTGATCGACGTGACCGGCAACACGCACCGCGCCGAGTTCTGCATCGACAAGCTCTACTCGCCCGACGGGCCCACCGGCCGGCTTGGTCTGCTGGAGTTGCGCGGCTTCGAGATGCCGCCGCATGCGCGCATGAGCCTGGTGCAGCAACTGCTGCTGCGCGCGCTGGTCGCTCGTTTCTGGCACACGCCGTACACCACGCGCCTGACGCGCTGGGGCACCGAGCTGCACGACCGCTTCCTGCTCGGGACGTTCGTACAGATGGATTTCGACGATGTGCTGGCGGATCTGCGTGAAGCCGGTTACGCCTTCGAGCGCCGCTGGTTTGCGCCGCATTTTTCTTTCCGCTTCCCGTTGGTGGGCGAGTTGCATACCGGCGGCATCTCGCTCACCCTGAGCGGTGCGCTTGAGCCATGGCACGTGATGGGCGAGGAGGGCTCCGCCGGCGGTACGGTGCGCTATGTCGATTCGTCGGTCGAGCGGCTGGAGGTGCGCGTGCTGGGCTTGAACGACAACCGGCACGTGGTCACGGTCAACGGTATTCCCTTGCCGCTGCAACCAACCGGCCGCGTGAGCGAGCAAGTGGCGGGGGTGCGCTTTCGGGCGTGGTCCCAGGCCTCTGCGCTGCATCCGACCATCGGCGTGCACGCGCCGCTCACCTTTGACCTGGCCGACACCTGGACGGGCCGCTCGCTGGGTGGTTGCCAGTATCATGTTGCGCATCCGGGTGGACGCAACTACCAGACCTTTCCGGTCAACGCATACGAGGCGGAGAGCCGGCGGCGCGCACGCTTCTTTACGACCGGGCATACGCCTGGGGCCCTGGAAGTGCAGGCGCAGGAGCGCAGTCTGGAATTTCCGTTTACGCTGGATCTACGCCGCCACTAGAACGCCCTGCGAACCCCAACCTTGTCTGTCCAGTCGACCCTGCCACTCGAATCCGCCGCCGCCCATGCGGATGTCCTGGCCCAGCTGCGCATGCTGCCCTCGCGAGAAGGCCACTGGGATGAGTTGCGCGATGCCTCCGGTGCCCTGCGCGAGCCGTGGCGCCGCTTCTTCGCACAACTGGGTGAGGGCGGTGTCGCCGGGCTGGACCATGCGCGCACCTCCGTGGCGCAGCAGGTGCGTGACAACGACATCAGCTACAACGTCTATGCGGACAAGGGCGAGCCGCGCCCCTGGGCGCTTGATCTGCTGCCCTTCCTGATTGACGAGACCCAATGGGCCGTGATCGAGCAGGGCGTGACGCAGCGCGCGCGGCTGCTCAACGCCATCGTGGCCGATACCTACGGTCCGCAGACGTTGCTGGCGCGTGGGTTGTTGCCGCCCGCGCTGGTGTTCGGCCATCCGGGCTACCTGCGTGCCGTGCGCGGCTTCACGCCACCGGGTGGGCAGTATCTGCAAATTGTGGCGGTGGACCTGGCCCGCGCGCCCGATGGCACCTGGACCGTCATGAGCCATCGCACCGAGGCACCCTCGGGCCTGGGCTACGCGTTGGAGAATCGGCTGATCGTCTCCAGCCTGTTTGCCGATGCCTTTCGCGAGCTGCACGCCACGCGCTTGGCGCCCACGTACTCCCAATTGATCGCCACACTGGCGGCTGCCGCGCGCACCACCATGCGCGGCGACGAGGCGGGTGCTTCGCCGCATATCGCGTTGCTCACGCCGGGGCCCTTCAGCGAAACCTATTTCGAGCACGCTTTTCTCGCGCGTTATCTGGGTGTGACGCTGGCCGAGGGCAAAGACCTGACGGTACGCGGTGACAAGCTCTACCTGAAAACCTTCAACGGCCTGGAGCGCGTGCATGCGGTGCTGCGCCGCCTGGACGACGTGTTTTGCGACCCGGTGGAACTGCGCGCCGATTCCACCATCGGCGTGCCGGGCCTGCTGCAGGTGATGCGCGCGGGCAACGTGATGGTGTCGAACGTGCCGGGCGCCGGGTTTGCCGAATCGCCGGCCATGCTTGGCTTTCTGCCTGGCATTGCCGAAGCGCTGCTGGGTGAACCGCTGGCGTTGCCCAGCGTGCCGACCTGGTGGTGTGGCGAAACCCTGGCCCGCAACGAGGCGCAGACCCAACTGGCCGCAGGCCTGCTGCTGCCGACCTGGCCTGGTGACAGGCCAGACGGGCCGCCCGGCATGGCCCAGGGCCCGCAGCCGCTGGCCAGCTGGCGCGAGCGCATCGACCGCGCCCCAGATGCCTTCACGATCCAGGCGCCGCTGCCGTATCCCTGCACGCCGCGCTACGAAGCCGGCATGCTCACAGGCCGGCCCTCTGTGTTGCGCGTGTATGCCATCGCAGACCTCTCCGGTGGCTGGCATGTCATGCCGGGTGGGTTCACGCGCCTGGCGGCTGAACGGCAGGCTTCCGCCTCGATGCAAATGGGGGGCAGCAGCGTCGACACCTGGGTGTTGTCGAGCCAGCCACAGCCGACGGCGCCGTTCACCTTGCTGCCCTCGCCAATGCGCCCGGCAGATCTTGCGCGCAAGCACCGCACCGTATCGAGCCGTGCAGCCGAGAACCTCTTCTGGTCCGGCCGCTACGGCGAGCGCGCTGAGAATGGCGTGCGCCTGTGTCGGCTGATCCTCGGCTCGCTGGAAGCCAACGACGCCGACACGATGTTCGCGACGCTGACGGAACTGGCCGCTGAATGTGGCCTGATCTTCAGCGCGGATGTGTTTGCACGCAGCAGCCCGGGCGCGTTCGAGCGCGCGTTGGTGGCAGGGCTGAGCGAGCAGTCGGGTACGACCGGTATTGGTCAATGCCTGGCCGCGCAGGCGCGTGCTTCGGGCGAGGTGCGTGGGCGGCTGTCGAATGATCACTGGCGCACCATCCTGGCTGCGCGCAACGATTTTCGCGATGGGCTTGCCCACCTGACGGCGGACGGCCCGCACGATCGCGTTGCGCTGGTCGATCTGCTTGAGCATCTGAGTACGCAGCTCTCCGCCATCAGTGGCGCGCAGGGCGATCGCATGACGCGTGATGAGGCGTGGCGCCTGCTGTTTGCCGGCCGGCACATCGAACGCGTATGGGCCATGACGACCTTGCTGCGCGTGGTGGCCGAAGAAGGCAAGCTCGCCACGGCAGAAGGGTTCGACCTGCTGCTGCAACTGTTTGACAGCACGCTCACATACCGCTTGCTGTATCCGGGGCGGCTGGAGGTGCCGGCGCTGCTCGACCTGCTGGTGGTCGAGCCGACCAACCCGCGCGGGCTGTACGGCGTGTATGCGCGGCTGCGGACCAAGCTGGAGCAGATCGAACAGGCCGCCGCTGACACACGGCGCACACCGTTCGCAGACATGCTGCCCGTGGTGGAAACGCTGCCCTCGCTCGAAGCCCTGTGCGAGACCGATGCCGATGGCCGGTACGCCAATCTGATCGATGTGTGCGATCGGCTGGGCGACTACATGGCCGCCGCCTCCAACGAGATCAGCGCGCGCTATTTCAGCCACGCCAGCACACCGACCGCGCAGGTGGCCTGATGCACGTGCACGCCGCCCTGTTGTCGATCTCGCACAGCACGATCTACCACTACGCCACCGCAGTCGAGACCGCGCAGCATCTGGCGACCATTCGCCCGCGTGCCTGTGCTTGGCAGGAGATCGTTGCGCACCAGGAACAAATCGAGCCTTCGCCGTCCTATGTCACCAGCCGCATCGATGGCTTCGGCAACGATGTGCTGTATTTCGCGCTCGACACGCCGCACGACAGCCTGCTGCTGAAGAGCGAAACCACCGTGCGCCTGCTGCCGCGCTGGAGCGGCCTGGACCCGGCCGCCACGCCGGCGTGGGAATCGGTGGCGCAGCGCCTGCGCTATCAGGCGGGCTCGGCGTTCTATCCGGAGGCGGAGTTCTGCTTTGCTTCCCCCAACATTGCGCTGCGCCCTGAACTGCACGCCTATGCGCGGCAGAGCTTCAGGCCCGGCATGGCGGTGGTGGCGGGTGCCATCGACCTGATGCATCGCATCCATGCCGACTTTGAATACGCGCCCACCGCTACGGCTTTCGATACCCCGGCCGCGCAGGCATTTGTGCTGCGCCGGGGCGTTTGCCAGGACTTCGCGCAGGTGATGATCGGTTGCCTGCGTGCGCTGGGTTTGCCCGCGCGTTACGTGAGCGGCTACCTGCGTACCGAGCCACCGGCCGGGCAGCCCCGCCTGATTGGGGCCGATGCGTCGCACGCGTGGGTGTCGGTGTTCTGCCCGGAAAGCGGCTGGGTGGATCTGGACCCGACCAATGATGTGCTGGCCGATCTGGATCACGTCACGCTGGCCATCGGGCGGGACTACAGCGATGTCTCACTGCTGCGCGGCATGATCCTGGGTGGCGGTGAGCATCAGGTGGACGTTGCAGTCAGCGTGCAGGAAGTCCGGCCGCATGAGGGGCCCGGCGATGTCGTGCAGTGGGGAGCATCATGAAAAACAACATCTCTTGGCAGGACCTGCCTGATCCGGCCGATGTGTCAGGCGTCTTCGCCTTCGCCATGTCATTCAACGGCTATGAAGAGCTGGGCTCGTTTGAAGCATGCACCAGCGCCGCACGCGAGCGCCGGCGTGCCTCGCTTGCCGATTTGCGCAATGAGCTGTTCTGCGCGGCGCGGGCGTCGCGCCATGCTGGGTCAACGGGCTACCTGGGCACGTATCAGGCGTTGCTGCCGCTCTTCCAGCGCATGCTGGACGCCCCAGCCGGCGACGGCACTCAGGACTGATCCGCAAACGTTGGCAGGGCGTGCTGCCGACGTTGCGCCCCGGGGTGCGCGTCCGGCAGCCTGTCAACGCCGAACAGTTTGCGGCGCAGCGTGCCCGGTGCGTAGGCAGTCTTGTAGATGCCGCGGTTCTGCAGTTCCGGCACCACGAGGTCGATAAAGTCCGCGTAGCTTTCCGGCGTGACGGTGCGTGCCAGGTTGAAGCCATCGATGCCGGTTTCATCCACCCATTGCTGTAGCGCGTCGGCCACCTGCTGCGGATCACCCACGATGGTCACGTAGCGACCGCCCAGGGCAAGTTGATCGAGCAGGCGTCGCACGGTGAACTGCGTGTCGCCGCCGGTAGCACGGCGAATGGACGACTCGATCGCGTTTGTCTTCACTGCGCGCAGCGGGTCATCCAGCGCATAGGTCGAATAGTCGACGCCTGAGCCGGCCGAGAAATGCGCGAGGCCAGCTTCCGCGCTCGCATAACGCTGATACTCGGCCAGCTTCTCGCGCGCGAGCTTTTCTGTCTTGTCGACAACGACGGTGATGCCCATGAAGACCTTGACGTCGTTGGCGTCGCGCCCGGCCTGCACAGCCGCCTGCCGCAACTGCGTGACCTGATCGCGCGTGGCTGATCGGCTCTGGCCAGACAGGAACACGCACTCTGCATGCTGGCCGGCAAACGTCTGCCCGCGCGCAGAAGACCCCGCTTGAAACAGCACCGGCGTGCGTTGTGGTGACGGCTCGCTCAGGTGATAGCCCTCCACGTCGTAATAGCGGCCGTGGTGGTGGATGCGATGCACCTTGTCGGGTTGCGCAAATACGCGCGTTGCGCGGTCACGCAGCACGGCATCGTCTTCCCAACTGCCTTCCCATAGCTGGTAGACCACGTCGAGGAATTCATCGGCACGGTCGTAACGCTCGTCGTGCGCGATCTGTTCGCGCAGGCCCATGGCGCGTGCCGCGCTGTCGAGATAACCGGTGACGATGTTCCAGCCCACGCGCCCGTCGGTCAGGTGATCGAGCGTGGAGAAGCGCCGTGCGAAGAGGTAGGGCGCCTCGTACGTGAGGTTGACGGTCAGGCCAAAGCCCAGGTGTTCCGTCACGCCCGCCATGGCGGAGACGAGCATCAGCGGATCGTTCACAGGCAACTGGATCGACTCGCGCAGCGTGAGATCGGCCGATTGTTGGTAGACGTCGTACACGCCCACGATGTCGGCAATGAACAGGCCATCGAACAGGCCACGCTCCAGCAGCTTGGCAAGATCGGTCCAGTAGCTGAGCTTGCGGTAGTCGGTCGAGCGATCACGTGGGTGGGTCCACAAGCCGTGGTTGATGTGGCCCACGCAGTTCATGTTGAATGCGTTGAGCAGAATCTGTTTCTTGGCCATCGTGCTCAGGCGCCCAGGCTGGTGAGGGTCGGTAGGGTATCGGCGGGGCGCTGCAGCAGTACGCCCAGAATCTCGCGTCGCCACGCGTCGTAGAGCGGGATGTGCTGCCGCGTGTCGATGCCGGCTGCGCGTTCGTTCAGCGCCCACGATTCGCGCAGGTAGTCGCCAAGCAGGGCTTGCAGCTTGTCGTCGGCTTCCAGCACCTCGCCGACGAGCTGTTCGCGTTGCGCATCCGATGCGGCATTGAGCTTGTTGTGCCACCACTCGGTGATGAGAATGCGGTGCACCTCCTCGTCCGGCATGATGCGGTTCTCGGCAAAGTCGCGGTTGGCCAGGTCGAGCACGCGCGAGGTGCGCCGGTTGACCTGCAGCCGCGCGAGGATGTGATGCTCGTAATGAAACTCCCATGCGAGGAAGGCGGCCTGGCTGGTCAGCGGGTAGTCGCCGAGGATGTCCCAGTGGTGGCGTACATCCTGTGCGATGCGCTCGATCTGGTCGTGACCCGACAGCACGCGAATGCGCTCGCGCGAGGCCACCGCATGAAAGCCGTCGTCGCCGATCTGGCGCGAGAGCGCGAGCTGAAAGTCCGGCTCGTCGCGGAACAGCCGGTCCAGCCCCGCGCTGGCCAGTTGCACGATGAAGAGATCGTGCGCGGCGTTCCACAGCGCGTAGTCGATCACTCCTTCCCATTCTTCCGGGGTTTGCGCATCGCGGGGTGGCTCGGTGCGTGAAGGCGGCAGGTGCGGCGCGTGCACGGCGGCGACGCGGTCGAACAGGTCTTTCTCAAGCGCAGCGCCATAGCGTGCGGGAGCCGTTTCGAGGTTGGTTTGAGTCACGTTGACGTCCTGGTCGCGGAGGGTGGCTCCGGTTGATCGGTGCGCGCCACCGCCGGGTGGGCGGGCGCGACGAGGCTGTCATCGTTACATTGAAGGTGGCGCAGGCGAACGAAGCGTTGCGCATGTCGTCAGAACCTGCGCGCAGATTGTGCGGCTTCGTCTAACCGAAGCGGCTACAGGCCGTTCTCCACCATCTCGACCACGCGCAGGGCGATGGCCCCTGTTTGCTCGGGCGGGCGGCCGCGCAGCGGGCCATCGATGATGAGCAGCGCAAGCCCATGCACCGCAGACCACGCGAGGTATTCGGCGCCCGGGCGGCGCTCTGCCGGCAGCACGCCGGCGGCGGTCATGCGATCGAGCGCCAGGCCCAGCAGCTGGAACGGGTTCAGACCGCTGTTGCCGGCCTTGTCGGGGTCGGCGTCGTTCTCCACCTCATCGGGCACGGCAAATGCGGTGCGGAACAGGCCGGTCTCCATTTGCGCAAAGCGCAGGTAGCCCACGCCGACGGCGCGCAAGGATGCGCGGGCCTGGGCGTCTTCCGGCCAGGTTGGGGCGATTGCATCCAGTTCCGTTTCCATCGCGCGTGCCAATGCTGCCAGCGCCGCCGCGCGCACACCCTGCAGCAAATCCAGTCGCCCGGCGAAGTGCCGGTAGGCCGCATTCGGTGCGACGCCAGCGCGGCGCGTTGCCTCGCGCAGCACGATGGCATCTGGGCCGCCGGCACGCGCCAGCTCAATGCCGGCGTCGAGCAGTGCGCGCCGCAAATCGCCGTGGCGATAGGTCGATCGCGCGGGCGGGCGGGGTGGTTCCTGGGTCATGCAATCTCCGCAAGCTTTATGTGGACACTGTTCATTATGTCTGCTATCGTTTGTGGACAGTGTTCACAAATCAACACTAGACGCTGTTGCCGTAGATTCCAAGGCGCTTTTTCTTCATCGGAGGCCGACATGACAACTGCAACAACCGCAACAAGCGCGGCGAATGATGAGGCGCAGGTGCGTGCGCTGATCGAAGCATGGGCCGCCGCTGTGCGCGCCAAGGACGTGGACGCTGTGATGCGTTACTACGCGCCCGATGTTGTGGTGTTTGATGTCATGCCGCCGCTGTTCGTCAAGGGCGCCGAGGCATACCGCCGCAACTGGCAGGGCTGGTTCGATGCACTGGACGGGCAGGCCGATTTCCAGTTTGTCGAACTACACCTTGAGGTGAGCGGCGACTTGGCCTATTGCTTCAGCGTGAACCGCCTGCGTGCGCGTTATCGCGATGGTGCGAAGCACGATGCACAAACGCGCGCCACGGTGTGTTTCCGGAAAATCGATGGTCGCTGGCTGGTTGTACACGAGCACGCCTCGGTGCCGATGCCGGTGCCTGAACCGGCGTGCAATTGACGGCGTCCGCAGATGAGATGCTTCTTCCGACCGTGTGACCCAACACGCGGCCGGATCTCCACCCTGAGTCCCTACCTACCCCAAGGAGTTGTGATGCAAATTCAACCGTATCTGTTCTTCGAAGGTCGTTGTGAGGAAGCGCTTGAGTTCTACAAGAAGACGCTGAGCGCCAAGGTTGAGGTGATGATGCGCTACAAGGATGCGCCCAAGGACGCGCAACCCACTGCCGAGCAATGCGGCGGTATGGCACCTCCGCTCGACAAGGTGATGCACGCGGCCTTCCGCGTGGGTGAAACGCAGGTTCTGGCGTCCGACGGCATGGCGTCGGGCAAGGCCGATTTCAAAGGCTTCGGGCTGTCGGTGAGCCTGGCGGACAAAGCTGAGGCCGAGCGCACGTTCAAGGCACTGGGTGACGGCGGCCAAGTCACGATGCCGATGTCCGAAACGTTCTTCGCCAACGCGTTCGGCATGGTGGTCGACCGCTTTGGTGTGACGTGGATGGTGATTGCTCCCAAGCCGATGTAATCGAGCAGTCATCGCGCCTGTGCAAGAGGGGCAGCGGCCACCCGTCGGTGGTCGCACCACGCAAAGCCGTAGGAAAGTTTGCCTTGGCATCGGGTGACAGTCCGGTGCTAGACTGCACTTTCACCGGGGCCTTACCAATATCAACGAACCCCCCTGGGTGACCGGCTGTTCTGGCCGCGACCCTTCGCATTTCCTGCGCGAAGGCGTCCATTCACCTGCTGCCCCCAAACTCGTGGAGCGCTCTTCATGCTGAAGATCATTGCGATCGTCATTGTCGTTGCCATTGTGGCCGTGCTCGGTTTTGCTGCTACGCGCCCAGATAGCTTTCGCGTGCAGCGCGAGATCGACATCAAGGCGCCGCCTGAAAAGGTGTTTGCCCTGATCGACGATTTCCACCACTGGACCGTCTGGTCGCCGTGGGAAAAACTCGACCCGGCAATGAAGCGCACGTACGGCGGCCCGGCCAATGGTAAGGGCGCGAATTATGCGTGGGAGGGTTCCAGCAAGGTGGGCGCTGGGCGCATGGAGATTGTCGATACCGCGTCGCCCGCGCGCATCCAGATCCAGCTGGATTTTCTGAAACCGTTCGAAGCCCACAACACAGCGGAATTCACGCTGAAGCCTGCGGGCGATCTCACCCACGTGACCTGGGCCATGTACGGCCCGAGCCCATTCATCTCCAAGGTGATGGGCCTGTTCTTCAGTATGGACGCGGTAATCGGCAAGGATTTCGAGGCCGGTCTCGCCAATCTCAAATCGGCTGCGGAGTCCTGAGCGGCGCCGCAGCGCATCCAAGGAGTGGTTCCATGACGCATGGCATCGACGAACGCAAGCGCTGGCTTGCCCTCATCGTGCTCTGCCTGGGCGTGCTGATGATCGTGCTGGACACGACCATCGTGAACGTCGCACTGCCGTCCATCCGGGCGGATCTGGGCTTTACCGAAACCTCGCTGGTGTGGGTGGTCAACGCCTACATGCTGACCTTTGGCGGCTTCCTGCTGCTGGGTGGCAGACTGGGTGACCTGTTTGGCCATCGCAAGTTGTTCCTGCAGGGGATCACATTGTTCACGCTGGCTTCAGCGGCGTGCGGGCTGGCGAACTCCCAGGGGCTGCTGATTACGGCGCGTGCCGTGCAGGGGCTGGGTGGGGCCGTGGTGTCGGCGGTGTCGCTGTCGCTCATCATGAACCTGTTCACCTCGCCGGCAGACCGTGCCCGCGCGATGGGCATCTACGGTTTCGTGTGTGCGGGTGGCGGCAGCATCGGCGTGCTGCTTGGCGGGTTGCTGACAAGCGCGCTGAGCTGGCACTGGATCTTCCTGGTCAACCTGCCGATAGGTGTGGCGGTGTACGCCGCGTGCGTGGCGCTGCTGCCCGCCGGCAAGCCGCTGGCGGATCGCGCCAAGCTGGATGTGGCAGGCGCGATTGCCGTGACGACATCGCTCATGCTGGCGGTGTACGCCATCGTGCATGGCAACGAGGTGGGCTGGACTTCCACGCAAACGCTTGCCCAGTTGGGCGTGGCTGTCGCGTTGATGATTGCATTCCTCGTCATCGAATCGCGCGTGTCGCATCCGCTCATGCCGCTGCACATGTTCGCGCTGCGCAACGTGGCCACCGCCAACGTGGTGGGTGTGCTGTGGGCCGCGGCAATGTTCGCGTGGTTCTTCATCTCGGCGCTCTACATGCAGCGCGTGCTGAACTACAGCGCAATGCAGGTCGGTCTGGCCTTCCTGCCGGCCAATATCATCATGGCGGTGTTCTCGCTGGGGTTGTCGGCCAAGCTGGTGATGCGCTTTGGCATCCGCGCACCGTTGTCGCTGGGCTTGCTGGTGGCGGCGGTCGGGCTGGTGCTGTTTGCGCGTGCGCCGGCTGACGGGGGCTTCATTCTGGATGTGCTGCCAGGCATGTTGCTGCTGGGCCTGGGGGCGGGTGTGGCCTTCAACCCAGTACTGCTAGCGGCGATGAGCGATGTCGCGCCGGATGAATCGGGCCTTGCTTCGGGCGTGGTCAACACGTCATTCATGATGGGCGGCGCGCTGGGTCTGGCGATTCTTGCCAGCTTGGCGGCCGCACGCACCAGCAACCTGGCTGCAGCAGGCGCAGATGCCGCCACCGCGCTCAATGGGGGCTACCACTTGGCCTTCCTGCTGGGTGCCATTGCGGCTGTGCTGGCCTCTGCGCTGGCCGGTGCCTTCGTGCGTACGCGTGCACATCCGCAGGCGCAGGGCGAGGCATCCTCCGCAGCCCACATCTAAGCTGAATGCACCGCATGCCTCAATCGAGTCATGCGGTGTAATTCGCCATTGACCGACCGGTCGGACGGTTTATAATCGATCCAGCCCCAGCATGGCGCAGATGCTGCACCGTGCACATTCCGCGAGAGCGGCCGGAGGATCGCATGTACACCCAAAGCCTGGACCAGCCCGGCGGCCTGCCCACTGAACAAGAACTGGCTGCTGTACCGCAAGGCGAAGCCGCGTTGCAGGCACGCTTCAACGCACGCATCGGTGCAGACCACAAGATCGAACCGCAAGACTGGATGCCCGCGCCGTACCGCAAGACGCTGCTGCGGCAGATCTCGCAGCACGCGCATTCGGAGGTGGTTGGCATGCTGCCCGAGGGCAACTGGATCAGCCGTGCGCCGTCGCTCAAGCGCAAGGCCATCCTCCTGGCCAAGGTGCAGGATGAGGCGGGCCACGGTCTCTATCTCTATTCCGCCGCAGAAACGCTCGGCAGTACGCGCGACGAGATGATCGACGCGCTGCACGAGGGGCGCGCCAAGTACTCCTCCATCTTCAACTACCCGACGCTGTCTTGGGCAGACGTGGGCGTGATCGGCTGGCTGGTGGACGGTGCCGCCATCATGAACCAGGTGCCGCTGTGCCGTTGCTCGTACGGCCCCTATGCGCGCGCCATGATTCGCATCTGCAAGGAAGAGTCGTTCCACCAGCGCCAGGGTTTTGAGTCGCTGCTGACCATGATGGGCGGCACCCAGCCGCAGCGCGACATGGTGCAGGACGCCGTCAATCGCTGGTGGTTTCCGGTGCTGATGATGTTTGGCCCGCCCGATACCGCATCACCCAACAGCGCGCAGACGATGGCCTGGGGCATCAAGCGCATCTCGAACGATGACCTGCGCCAGCGCTTTGTCGATGCGACTGTCGAGCAGGCGCGTGTACTGGGCGTGACGCTGCCCGACCCGGGCCTCGTGTGGAATGCGCAACGCGGTCACTACGATTTCTCGCCGCTCGACTGGTCTGAATTCAAGCGCGTGCTCGATGGCCACGGCCCGTGCAACCGCGAGCGCCTTGCCACCCGCAAGCGCGCCCATGAAGAAGGTGAATGGGTGCGCGAAGCCGCGCTCGCCTATGCGCGCAAGCAGGCCGAACGCGCTGCCGCAACCGAACAAGCTGCCTGAGGAGTCGACATGACGACAACCACGCATCAACACGAATGGCCACTGTGGGAAGTGTTCATCCGCAGCAAGCAGGGGCTGGAGCACAAGCACTGCGGCAGCCTGCATGCGGTGGACGCCAAGCAGGCACTGCAGATGGCGCGCGATGTCTACACGCGCCGGCAGGAGGGCGTCTCGATCTGGGTGGTGCCCTCGGCCGCCATCACCGCCAGCGAGCCCGACGACAAGCCCATGCTGTTCGACCCGATGGCCGACAAGATCTACCGGCACCCGACGTTCTATCGGCTGCCCGATGAAGTCAATCATATGTGAGCGGTGCCGATGACTTCCAATGCGCATCTGCAGTACATCCTGCGTCTTGCCGACAACGCGCTCATCCTTGGCCAACGCAACGCTGAATGGACGGGGCACGGCCCGGTGCTCGAAGAGGACATCGCACTGTCCAACCTGAGCCTCGATCTGATCGGTCAGGCGCGGCTGCTCTACACGCACGCAGGCCAGCTCGAAGGCGCGCTCACGGGCACGGCACGTAGTGAAGATGACTACGCCTACTGGCGCGCGGAGCCCGCGTTCCGCAACTACACACTGCTCGAGCTGCCGCATGTAGGGCCGCTGGCTGCCACTTCCGCCGCGGCGCGCGACTATGCGGTCACCATCGTCCGCCACTTCCTGTATGCGGCCTTGATGGTGCCGTTGTGGGAGGCATTGACCGCGTCCAAGGATACCGAGCTGGCCGCCATTGCTGCCAAGTCGGTCAAGGAAATGCGCTATCACCTCGCGCATACGCGTGACTGGCTGGTGCGCTTTGGCGACGGCACGGAAGCGTCGCACGCACGTGCGCAGCGCGCGCTGGATTGGCTGATGCCCTACACCAACGAGTTCTTCGCCACCGACGCGGTAGAGGATGCCGTGGCCGACGCCGACATTGGCGTGCGCGTCGCCGATGTGCGTGATGCATGGGTAGCCACCGTGAACGACGCACTGCTTGAGGCTACGCTCACCTTGCCCGAGTCCGGCCCCTATGTCAGCACCGGCAAGCAAGGCGTGCATTCCGAGCACATGGGCACGCTGCTGGCCGAAATGCAGGGGCTGGCGCGTCAATTCCCGGGGGCGTCGTGGTAGCCGAGCCTGTCGTTTCCGGCGACGTTGCCACGCGGCTTGCCCGTGCACGCGCGGCGCTTGATGCTGTGACCGATCCGGAGATCCCCGTCGTCACGATCGCCGAGTTGGGCATCCTGCGCGATGTACAGATCGATGCTGCCGGCACGCTGGTGGCAACGATCACCCCCACGTACTCCGGCTGCCCGGCGATGGATCAGATTGCCGACGATGCGGGCCGCGCGCTGCAGGCGGCCGACGTAGGTGCCTACCGTGTGCGATCCGTGCTCTCGCCAGCATGGACGACCGATTGGATCACGCCCGATGGGCACCGCAAGCTGCGCGACTTCGGTATCGCACCGCCGGCCCATGTGGTGACGGTGGGAGAGGCGCGCCCGATCCGCCTGATGCGGCCCGAGCAGGGCGAGCACATCGCCTGTCCGCAGTGCGGCTCGCACGATACGGTGCTCATCTCCGCCTTCGGTTCAACAGCCTGCAAGGCGCTGTACCGTTGCCGCGCATGTCGCGAGCCGTTCGACTACTTCAAGCCCTACTGAGCGATTGTCATGACTCCGCAATTCCACCCGCTGCGTGTTGCCGAAGTGCGTGGCGAGACGGCCGATACGATTTCCGTGCGCTTTGATGTGCCGGACAACCTGCGCGACGCGTATCGCTTCACGCAGGGCCAGTTCCTGACGCTGCGCATGCCGGTGCCCGGGCATGTACAGGATGATGTGCGGCGCTCGTACTCCATCTGCTGTTCCGTGCAGGACTACGACGCGCATGGCGAGCTGCGCGTGGCCGTCAAACGTGTGGATGCGGGCGTGTTTTCCAACCACCTGCACGACCGCATTCGCGTGGGGCAGTCGCTTGACGTGTTGCCGCCCGACGGCCGCTTCTATGTGCCGCTTGCCGCGGAAAGCGCGCGCCATTACGTGGCGTTCGCTGCCGGCAGCGGCATCACGCCCATTCTCTCGCTCATCAAGACCACGTTGGCAGCCGAACCGCACAGTCGCTTCACGCTGGTCTACGGCAATCGCAGCGTCGACAGCATCATCTTTGGCGAAACGCTGGAAGACCTGAAAGACCGCTACCTCGACCGCTTTGCGCTGTATCACGTGCTGTCGCGCCAGGCGCAGGAGATTGCGTTGTTCAACGGGCGGCTGGATGGCGCAAAGGCGCACGCCTTTCTGGATACGCTGATCCCCCCGGGTGACATCGACGCAGCCTTCATCTGCGGCCCCTCCACGATGATCGATGCGGTGGAAGCTGCGCTGCTGGAGCGAGGCGTGCCGCGCGGGCGCGTGCATGCCGAGCGCTTTGGTGTGCCGGTGGGCGACGCATCAACCGAATCGGCCAAGGCGCGCAAGCGTGCGGTCGTGGCCGGCGATGTGGCGCTAACGGTGGTGCTCGATGGCAAGTCGCACGAAGTGCCGATGGCGGGAGACGCCAAGGTGCTCGACAGTGCGCTGAGCGCCGGGTTGGATTTGCCCTACGCGTGCAAGGGTGGTGTGTGCTGCACGTGCCGCGCCAAGGTGCTGGAAGGCCGCGTGGAGATGGAGAAGAACTTCACGCTGGAAGACTGGGAAATTCAGCAAGGCTTTGTGCTGACGTGCCAGGCGCGGCCGCTTACGCAGCGTGTTGTCGTCAGCTACGACGAACGTTGATCATCAGCCCGTCTTACCGTTCGGGCCACTGAGCCCGTTCTCCAGCATCTCGATCACCATCTCGGCATAGCCTTCATACGACAGCGGGCCGTCGGGTTTGAGCCAGGTGAAGGTCCAGTTCATCATGCCGAACAGCATCATCGTGATGGGGGTGCGGTTGGCCTCGTCCACCTTGCCTGGGTAGGCCGCGCCGAGCTGCCGGCCCACGGCGGCCACTACGTCCCGCTCGCGGGCAAGCACGATATCGCGCTGTTCTGGCGACAGGTATTTCACGTCATTGAGTAGCGCCACGTGCCGCGTGCGCGACGTTGCATACTCGGCCAGGAAGGTGCGGATCAGCAGATGCAGCGTGGCCCGTGCCGACAGCTTGGCGTGCCGCGCATCGCTCTCGGCCCGTTCGACCAGATCGGCCAGCCGTGTGGTGTAGCGGTCGAGCAGATCGAAGAGGATTGCTTCCTTGCCTTCGTAGTAGTGATACAGGCGCGATTTCGAGCCGCCGCAAGCTGCGGCAAGCTGGTTCATCGATACGCTCGGGTAGCTGTCGGCCGCAAAGGCTTCAGCGGCGGTGTCGAGCACGCTTTCGCGGCGCAGCTCGAATTCGTCTTCGTTCTTGACGCGGGACATGTCTGGCGGCACATCGGTTGGATGGCCGCCATGTTAACCGTAACCGGGCCGGTTGCGGCGGGTTGATGCCGCATGCTGATCCGCTATGCCAGTTCGCGCACGGCCAGGAAATCCAGCACCAGCTCGATAAACGCTTCCGGCGCCTCCACGTTGGCGAGGTGTACGGTGTCCAGCATGCGCAGCTGTGCGCCCGGAATGGTGGCGGCAATTTCCTCGCCGTGGCGGGCGGATGTCACCGTGTCGTGCAGGCCCGCGATGACAAGGGTCGGATGCGGGATCAGCGCAATCGTCCGGCGCAGGTCGGAGTCGCGCACCGCAGCCCAGCCACCGATGATGCCCTCGCGCGGTGTTGCCAGCAGCGCGCGGCGGAAGGGCGCGACGGCCGGATCATTCGCCTCCAGCATGCGTGCCGGGAACCAGTTGCGTAGGAACGTCTCGGCCGTGGCCTGCATGTCGGGCGCGCGCTGCAGCTCTGCGATGGCGTTGTCAAAGTACTGCGTCGGGCCGATGTGGGCGGCGGTGTTCGATAGCACGAGGCGGTCGATGCGCTCCGGCACGTGGATGCCAAGCCATTGCGCAACGATGCCGCCCAGCGACAGCCCCAGCATGTGCACGCGTTGCAGGCCGAGCGCGTCCAGCAGTTCCACCACATCACGCCCCAATCGGTCGACCGAGTACGGCCCCGAGGGCGCGCCGGACGCACCATGGCCGCGTGCGTCATACCGCAGCACATGGAAGTGTTCGGCAAGCTGCGGCACCGTCACGTCCCACATATGCAGGTCGGTACCGATGGAGTTGGAGAGCAGCAGGACGGGCTTGTCGGGCGCGCCGTCAAAGCGGTAGGCCAGGCGCACGCCGTCGCCAGTGGTGATGAACGAGAGGGGATTGCGAGATTCCATGATGGGCTCCTGAAACGTGTTTGAGGTGGAGTCATCGTAGAAGTCGACCTGTTTCGTGGATACTATAAAGTTTGGAAGAACTCTGTAGGGTTAGACAACAATGTCGAATTTCACGCTACACGAACTGCAGTGCTTCGATGCCGTTGTGGCCGGGGGCAGCTTCCAGGCCGCGGCAGACCGGCTGCACCGCTCGCACCCCTCGGTGTTTGCAGCGGTGGCCAAGTTGGAAGAGCAACTGGGCTTGAGCCTGCTGGATCGCAGTGGCTATCGCGTGCGGCTGACGGAGGCCGGCCAGTCCTTCCATCGCAAAGTCCAGTCGTTGCTGCGCGAGAGCGATGAGCTGCGGACGCACGCCAAGCAACTGGCCATGGGTGAAGAAGCTGAGTTGCGTGTGGTGCTGGGCGACCTGTGCCCGCTGCAGCCGGTGTTGGCCTTGCTCAGCCAGTTCTTTGGCCAGTGCCCGCAAACGCGCCTGCAGCTTCAGTTCGAGGCCGTGACCGGCCCCTGGGAGCGCCTGCTGGAAGATGCCGCCGATCTGATCGTGCACCGCGTGCCGAAGGGCGATGTGCGCATGGAGTGGATTGACCTGGGCAAGATCGCGATGGTGCCGGTGGTCGCGCCCGGTTTTCTGCCGTCTCAACCGACCGCCGCCCTCACGCCGCAGCAGATGCAGCTCTTCATGCAGTGCGTGATCAACGATTCCGCGCGTCAGCCGCCGTCGCAGACGCACTACGTTGTGGAGGGCGCCCCGCAATGCTTCGTCCCCGACCAACTGATGAAGAAGGAGCTGATCCTGCACGGCATGGCGTGGGGGCACCTGCCCCGCTTCATGATCGAGGCGGAGTTGCGCGAAGGGCGGCTGCAGTCGATTGCCGGGCGCCATTTCCCCGGCACGGTGGAGGATCTGGTGGTTGCGCGCCGGCGTGACCGGCCGCATGGGCCGGTTGCCAATCGGCTGTGGGAGTTCCTGGCCCAGCAGGCGCCGGTGTTGAAGCCCACGCTCGGCCGCGTGCCGCGCCAGGCTGCCGGCCTGGTTGAAAAAACAGTGGTATCTCGCCGCCGCTCGGCAGCATCGTTGCCCTGACAGCCGAAGCCGCCATGCTGGCATCCATCCGATCGCTCCTCAACTTGGAGGAGTGCCGAGCGTGATAATCCGGCCTATAACGGTGCATGCCCGTCCATCATGCCGGGCAAAGGTGGTGAACGATGCAAGCGCATGGCACCGACAAGGTCTTTGGGGGTTCGATTCCCGAGTTGTATGACACGCTGCTGGTTCCGCTGATCTTTGAGCCTTATGCAATCGACATTGCAGCGAGAGCCGCTGTGCTTGCCCCAAGGCGCGTGCTGGAGGTCGCGGCCGGAACAGGCGCCGTAACGCGCGTGCTGGCACGCACGCTTCCAGAGACCACGACCATTGTGGCGACCGACCTCAACCCGCCGATGCTCGATCGCGCTGCAACGATCGGCACATGCCGCCCCGTGACATGGCAGCAAGCCGACGCGCAGCAACTGCCGTTTGACGATGGCAGCTTCGATCTGATGATCTGCCAGTTTGGTGCGATGTTCTTTCCCGATCGTCCGAAAGCCTTTGCCGAGGCCCGCCGCGTGTTGCGGCCGGGCGGCACGCTGCTCTTCAACGTGTGGGACCGCATTGAAGACAACGTGTTTGCGCACGTGGTCACGTGCACGCTGGCGAGCGTCTTTCCTGACAATCCGCCGGCGTTCCTGGCACGCACGCCCCATGGTCATCACAACCCAGTGTTGATCGAGGCGGACTTGCGGCTCGGCGGCTTTACGCAGGTGGTGTACGAGACCGTGTCCGCACGCAGCCATGCTGACACCGCCCGCTTGCCTGCGTTTGCCTACTGCCAGGGCACGCCGTTGCGCGGCGAGCTGGAGGCATTTGGCCCCGACGCGCTAGCTGCTGCCACCGATGCATGCGCGGAAGCACTGGCCGCACGGTTTGGTCCGGGGCCGGTGGACGGAAGAATCCAGGCGCATGTCTTTACCGCAACGACAGCGTGACGCTTGCCGGTGGGCGTATCAGGCGGCCTGCTTGGTCGCGCTCATGTAGTTGCGGTTGTAGTTCAGCACGCGCCCCGTGGCGAGGTCGAAGCCGACGCGGCCGGTCAGCGTTTCCAGCGCCCGGCCATACAGGTGGAAGTGGCGCGTGGGCTTGTTGCCGAGCACGTGGATGCTGTGGATGTCCTCTGCGAGGAACGTGATGGGCGTGCCGGGCTGCACAATCACCTCGCGCGACAGGGCGAGCGTGGCGTGCTCCGGGTCGCGGCCGTCGTCCGTACGTGCGTATACGCGATTCAGTTCTTCGCCTTCCAGCGCAACGATCACCGCCCACGTGGTGTGGTTGTGCGGCGGCGTGATCTTGCCCGGGTTGATCGAGTTCAGATACAGCGCGAAGGTCTTGTCGGCCTCTTCATGCAGCAGGTAGCGGCTGGCGGCATCCGCATCACCAGACGGGGGCGGCGGGAAGGCGTCGAAGGGGAACAGCGCCTCCTGCGCAGCCAGCTCCTGCAGCCGATCGGCAATGCGTGCGAGGGACGTGTGCGTAATGCCATCCTGCGCAGCAATGGCGCGGACGGCGATGAGGGTTTGACGGACCGCTTGGTCGCGTTGCTGGGTCAGGCTCATGGCTTGTTGGTGCGGATGATGGAGCGGAGGATGGACTCCCCAGTGTAGGCCGCTGAACCCGCGCCACCAACGCAGCATCCCGCATATGCATAGACGCATCGGTTCGTTCTCGCGTGCGTGCCGGCGTGCCTACCATGGGCCTTTCCGTTACGCGCGAGGCCCGCATGTCTGTTCCTTCCATCAATGCCATCACGTTGAAGGCGTGGCTCCATGACGGCGCGGAGATCGCATTGTTCGACGTGCGCGAAGCCGGTGAATTTGGCGAAGGGCATCTCTTCCTGGCGACGCCGGTTCCGTACAGCCGCTTGGAGATCGATGCCCTGCGCCTGGCGCCCCGGCCCGACGTTCGACTGGTGGTGACGGATGCCGATGGCGGTGCACTCTCCACGCAGGCGGCGCGGCGTCTGCTCGATCTTGGCTATGGCAGCGTGCACGTGCTTGAAGGCGGCAATGCCGCTTGGCAGGTCGCCGGGTTCGCGCTGTTCAAGGGCATCAATGTTCCATCCAAGACCTTTGGTGAACTGGCAGAGCTGGCGTATCACACGCCGCACATCACCGCGGGCGAGCTGGCTGCCTGGCAGCGCGCGCACAAGCGCCATGTGCTGCTGGATGGGCGTACCGTTGCCGAGTACCGCCGCATGACGATTCCCGGCGCTGTTGCTTGCCCGAACGGTGAGCTGGCACTACGCGCGCACGCGCTCATTTCGGATGCTGACACGCCGGTCGTCGTCAACTGCGCGGGCCGCACACGTAGCATCATCGGTGCGCAAACGCTGCGCAACCTGGGGCTGCCCAATCCGATCTACGCGCTGGAGAACGGTACACAAGGCTGGCAGTTGCACGGCTTGACGTTGGAGCATGGCGCCAACCGCCGCTACCCCGAAACGATCGATGTGCCGGCACGCCGACGCGCGAAGGAAGCGGTGGCTGCCTTGTCGCGTCGCTTTGCCGTGCCGACTGTGACCGCTGCGGTGGTTCAAGCCGAGCGACAGCGCGGCTCGCGTACGCTTTTCCTGCTTGACGTGCGTACCGCTGACGCATTTGCACGCGGCAGCCTGCCAGGTGCCGTACATGCGCCGGGCGGCCAGTTGCTGCAGGCGACGGACCAGTACGTCGGTGTGCGTGGCGCCTGGTTGATCGTCTTTGACGATGATGGTGTCCGTGCCCCCGTGATTGCCAGCTGGCTGCGCCAGATGGGGTACGACGCTGTGGTGCTGGAAGGTGGTCTGAGCGAGGTGAACGCCACTGTGCTGGCACAGCACGACGCGCAATGGCAACCGGCCCCGCCTGTGGGTATTGATGCCGGCGCGCTGCGCAACGCTTTCGCGCGTGGTGAAGTCGTGCTGTTCGACCTGCGCAGCAGCGCGGCCTATCGTACGGCGCATATCCCCGGCGCACGCTGGGCAACGCGGCGACAGCTGCGCGATGTGCGCGGCGCACACGTCGTGCTGGTTGACGATGAGGTTTTGGTCAGCGCGCTTGCAGCGGTGGATCTGCACGAGCAGGGTGCGGTGTCTGTACGGCGTCTTGAAGGGGGCGTTGCCGCATGGCATGCCGCCGGGTATCCGCTTGAAGCGACGCCAGCGTTGCCGGCCGATGCTGACCGCATCGACTACCTCTTCTTCGTGCACGATCGCCACGACGGCAACCTCGATGCTGCACGCGGTTATCTCGCCTGGGAGATCGGGCTGGTGGCGCAACTGGATGTGCAGGAGCGCGCGTTGTTTGCGCTGGGCAGTTCCGACGCACTCGTCAGCGAACCGGTCGAGGCGGTGACCCAATGACCCGCGCATCCCGCAACGTGCCGGAAGCGCTTGCCACCCGGATCATCCATGCCGGCAGCCCGCCGTTTGTCGATGGAACCGCCCCCGTCAACGTGCCGATCGAGCGCACCAGCACCGTGCGCCACGCTAGCACGGCCGCCCAGCACGATGTGCATGCGCGTCGCAAGGCCGGCGAAAACATCGCGAGCTACGGCCGTCATGGCTCGCAGACGCACCGCGCATTGGAAGACGCACTGCTGGCGCTTGAAGGCGGCGTGCGTGCATTCCTGGTGCCGTCGGGCCTGTCGGCCATCGCATTGACGTTTCTGGCGCTGCTCTCGCCCGGTGATCACGTGATCGTGACCGACAGCATCTATGCGCCCGTGCGCAGGCTGGATGCCGCGCTGCTGCAGCGACTGGGTATCGACGTGTCTTACGTGACACCCAACGGCGGCGGCCTCGAAGCCGCCATTCGGCCGCACACACGGTTGATCTATACGGAATCGCCAGGGTCGTTGCTGTACGAGATCTATGACCTGCAGGCCATCGCCCGCGTGGCGCAACGCCACGGCATTCCGCTGGCAACGGACAACACCTGGGCATCGGGCATCCTGTTCCGTCCGCTGGATGCGGGCGCCGATGTCTCCGTGCTTGCCGCCACCAAGTACGTGGCTGGGCATTCCGACGTGATGCTGGGCGCGGTGATCGCGCGCACGGAAGCGGTGGCAGCCCGCATTGCCGCCGCACACGACGTACTGGGCTTGACCATTGGTGCGGATGACGCCTACCTGGCCTTGCGCGGCGTGCGCACGCTACCCGTGCGAATGGCGCAGCACCAGCGCAACGCAACGCGCGTCGCGCAGTGGCTGCAAGCGCAGCCCGGCGTGGGCCAGGTGTTCTATCCGGCGCTGCCGGATGATCCTGGTCATGTGCTATGGAAACGTGATTTCTCTGGCGCCAACGGGCTCGTCTCGTTTGTGGTCAAAGGCGCAGACCAGTACACGGCGGAGCGTGTTGCCGATGCCCTGCAGCTATTTGCCATTGGCGCTTCGTGGGGCGGCTACGAAAGCCTCGTTACCGTGGTGGCACCCGAGCGCCTGTCAGACCACGCGCAGTGGAGTCACACCGGTGCGGTGTTGCGCCTGCATGTTGGCCTGGAGGATGCGGATGACCTGATCGCAGATCTTGAGCAAGCGCTGCAGCATGCCCCGGTAGGGGAGCTGCACGCCATCGGCGGATGAGCGGGAGGGGTCAGACAGCAAACGCCGCGCTTGCGAAGGCGGCGTGCCAGGGCGCGTGGGCAGACGAAGACGGTCGCGCCCCAGCATGACCCGACAGCGCGCGCGAGAGAAACGCCCGTGTGCGCTCGCTGATCGGTGACGAGAACACTTGCTCCGCCGGGCCACGTTCGGCCACGACGCCATGCTCGGTAAACACCACTTCATCGCTGATGGCGCGAGCGAAGGCCATTTCGTGTGTCACCAGCACGCAAGTCAGTCCGTCATCAACCAGTTCTCCGATCACGTTGAGCACCTCGCCCACGGTTTCCGGGTCAAGCGCCGAGGTCACCTCGTCAAACAGGATCAGCTCGGGCCGCATCGCCAGCGCGCGCGCAATCGCCACGCGTTGCTGCTGGCCACCCGAGAGTTGCCCCGGGTACGCACGTGCCTTGTCGGCCAGGCCCACTTTCTTGAGCAGGGCGTGCGCGTCGGCTTCGGCCTCTTGCCGGGGCCGGCCCAGCACGCGCACCGGTGCGGCCGTCAGGTTGTCCAACACGCTCAGGTGCGGAAACAGGTTGTACTGCTGGAACACGAAGCCGATACGTTTGCGCAGAGCGATGGTGTCGGCCTCTGTGGTGAGTTGATCGACGCGGACGCCGTCCACCGTCACGCTGCCGTGTTGCGGCTGCAGTAGCCCGCTGATGCAGCGCAGGAGCGTCGATTTGCCCGAGCCGGAGGGCCCGATGATCGACACGGCCTGGCCGCGGTGCACGTCGAGATCAATGCCGCGCAGCACAGGTGTCGTGCCAAACGTCAGATGCACATCGCGCAGTGCAACGAGCGGGGCGCCGGCGGCAGGCGCATCAAGGGGCAACAGATCAGGCGACGACATGGGCGCGCTCCAGGCGCCGGGTCAGGCGCGAAATCGGGTAGCAATAGACAAAGAAGAGGGTGAGCACGGTGAAGTAGGTGAGCACCGTGAACGGCGTACGGTTGACGGTGTTGCTGGCGATCTGCGCGGTGTCGAGCAAGTCGTGCACACCCACCAGCGAGGCCATTGCCGTGCCCATGGTGATGACGGCGTACAGGTTCATCCACGAGGGCAGCATGCGGCGCAGGCACTGCGGCAGCACGATGCGCCAGAGGATGTCGCGACGCGTGAAGGCCAGCGATGCTGCCGCTTCCCATTGCGTGGACGGAATCGACAGCACCGCGCCACGGAAAATCTCCGCCACGTGGGCACTTGCCGGCAGCGCCAGAGCAAGCGTGACCTTGAACCAGTCAGGAAACGGAAACACATGCCCGCGCACGACAATCTCGAACGGCACGGCGTAAGCAATGCCGTACACGAGCACCAGCCAAGGCGCATTGCGGAAGGCGACGACGTAGCTGCCGGCAAGCCGCTGGACCCAGCGCGCCGGTGACAGATGCAGTGCACCGACGGCCAACCCAATCAAGGTGCCCAGCCCAACGGCAAGCAAGCTGATGCCGACATTGATTGCCAGCCCGCGCAGCAATGCCGGCGACCAGTGCAGCAGCGTCGAAAACAGGCCTTCAGGCATGGGCAGGTGCTCCTGTCACGGCATGGATTGCGGTGCCGTAGCCAGGCATGCGCAGCCGGCGTTCGATCCACACGCCGGCTGCGTGCACTGCGTAGGTGACCACGCCGTAGAACAGCAGCAACAGCACCATGCATTCGAGCACGTTGTCGCGCTGGGTCCAGATCATCAGTGCGCTGTAGGTGATGTCGCCCACCGCAATGGCCGATGCCAGCGACGACGCCTTCACCAGCTCCACCGTGTTGTTCATCAACGAGGGCAGCGCGGCGCGGAACGCCAGCGGAAGCTGCACGCGCCAGAGCCGCTCACGTGCACTGAAGCCCAGTGAGGTTGCGGCTTCCAGCATGGCAGGCGGCACCGCCTCGATGCCGCCGCGCAATGCCTCGGCATGAAAGGCTGCCTTATGCAGCGAGAGAATCGCCACTGCCCAGAAGAACGGCGTGAGCGGGTTGGTCAGATGCCACTGCGCCAGCGCCTGCGTGATGAGCGTGTTGACGACCAGGAACGCGCAGCACAGCTGCACCAGCGTTGGGGTATTGCGGGTGAGCTCCACAAAACCCTGGGCTAGTTGCGCAACGCGCCTGCGCGGCGAAATCAGCAGGCGCGCCAGCACCACACCAAAGATAAGGCTCAGCACCACGGTGCTGAACATCACCAGCAGTGAAAGCCGGGCGCCTTGCAGCAGTGCGTCGCGTTCATAGGCTTCGGCCAGGAAGCCGTAGTCGAGGCCCGTATGGCGGACCAGCGCAATCACGCGCAGAAGCAGATCATCAGCCATGCGAAGAACGAATCAGCTACGGCTCGCCTTGGCAGTGCCTTTTGCCGTTTCATGCCATTCGACCAGCGCGGGCGACGGTGGCAGGATGCCGTTCTTCTTCTCGGTCTCGATCAGCCAGCCATCGCGATGCCAGCCTTGCACGATGCGGTCGAGCGCAGCCACGGTGTCGTTCTCGCCCTTGCGTGCCCAGATGACGGTGGGCGAGGGGATCAGGTCGGGACCGACGACGCGGTAGTCCTTCCATTCCGGGTTGGTGCGCGGCAGCGGTTGCAGCAGCGTGGCGTCATGTACGGCGGCGGCGCAGTTGTTGCCACGCAGCGCCAGCAACGACTCAGCCGGGCTCTTGAAGCCCTTGGGCGTGGCGCCGATCTCGGCTGCCAGCGGCTTGGTATAGCTGCTGCCTTGCGACAGGCAGACATCCTTGCCTTTCAGATCGCTCCACTTCTGTACGGGACTGTCCTTGGGCACCAGCGCTACGCCGCCCACGCGGTAATAGGGCGATGGCACGTGCGCGAGCAGCTCGGCGCGCTCCGGGTTCAGCTCCATCGAGGCAACGAGAATATCCACGCGCCCTTGCTGTAAGAACTGGATGCGGTTGGACGGCTGCACCTGCACGGTTTCTACCTCCACGCCCAGCCCGCGCCCAAGTGCTTGCGCCAGGTCCACATTGAAGCCCGTCGCGCGCTGCGTGGCGGGGTCAATGGAGCCGAACGGCCCACCCGACAGCACGACACCCACGACCAGCTTCTTGCGTTGCTGGACTTTGTCGAGCGTGGCATCTGCAGATGCGACGGTTGCTGTAAGCAACGTGGCCACGGCCAACACAGTGGGGGCAAAACGGAACCAGCGGGAGCGAGCAGACATGGCGTGCGACAGATTGTTTCTGAGGCAACCATTGTGTGAGACGCCCGTCGTGCGGCGAACGAATAAAAACCGGAAACGTTATGCGGCGCTCACGGTTTCTGTGGGCCCAGCCGGGCTCGCCAGGCATGCTGCTGACTGTGCATCCAGTCGATGGTCTTGCGGCCCAGCGCGATGGATGGCAGCTCGACATAGCGATGCAGCAGTGCCGCCAGCGCAAGGGTCAGTGCAAGGTTGACGGCAAACAGTATGAGCTGTGTGGTGATCCACCCCGGTGCGATCACGCCCACCAGCCGATGCGTGGCCTCGATCACGCTTGGGTGAGCGAGGTAGAGTGCGTACGACAGCTCACCCAGCCAGACCGACACGCGTGGCACGCGGAGCTGGCCGCAATGCTCCATCGCCACCAGCCCGATTAGCAATGCACCCGCCGGCAGGCCACGCGCGAGCAGATCAAACCTGGGCATGGGCCCGATGACGGAGACGATGAAGGCGCTCAGGCCGACTGCAAACAGCACACGCGCTACGACGGGTGTCAGACGGTGCCGATGTTCCGCATACAACCACGCCAATCCCGCCCCCAGCAGGAATTCAAGCACGAGCGGGTTGGCGGCCATGGCCTGCATGGGTGTGGCCCAGGCATAGAGCGCTTCCGGGTCACGCAATACCACGCCGCCGTGCCAGAACGGCACGATGATGGTGGTGGTGAACAACGCCAGCGCGACCAGCCACAGCGCACGCCTGCCGAACAGCGCCAAGCCCGGCGCGCACAGCGCATAGAAGAACGCCTCGTAGTTGAGCGACCACCCGACGTAGAGCGCGGGGTAGCCAAAGTAGGGTGCATCCACATTGGCCTGAGGCAGGAAAGCGAGCGAACTGAGCAGCACGCCCACCGACACCGGATTGAGCCACGCGGCGTGCAGCACCGACATCAACCAGTACGGCGGCGCGAGCCGGAATGCGCGCTTGACGAGAAATTCACCGGGCGTTTCCGGCCCCTTCGGGCCCAGAATGGCGACCCACGCAATGATGAAGCCGCTGATGACGAAGAAGACATCCACCCCCACGTGCCCGCGCTTGATCACATGCGTGGTGAGCCACGCGAGGGCGGGAATGTCTGCATGGGCCAGCGCCAGGCCGGAATGGAATACAACGACATACAGCGCGGCAAAACCCCGCAGCGCCTGGATGCTTTGAAGAGAGGAGGAAGAACGGTTCACGCTGAATTGGACGCCGGCAGCGTGACGGAGATCACGCCGCCGTTGGAGGATAGGCAACCCAATGTCGTCAGCAAGATGCGTACCGCGTACCGATTGCGCGGTGGCGCACTTTGCCGCGCGCTCCAGCCGTAATGCACATTCTTGCCGGTTGTGTGCCAGGGCAGCGGGTGGCCACTGATGGCCGCCTCTCGGGCCGCCCGTGCCATCACGCCGCCTGGGGTGCCGGCTGAAAAAGCGATCGCCCGATCGCCTGCGCTGTTGCCAAATGCGGGGCAGGGTCCTGCATTTCCGATTCCAGCAGCAGTTCCGAAGTGACCACCGTGGCGCCGCAGTAGTCGAAGATGCCGTGATCGATCTGCGTCTTCATCGCCTGCGTGTAGCCGTGTCGCGCATACGTCTGCGCATTGGCGCCGCCGATGCCGACCAGATGCACCTGCAGGTGGCGCAGCTTCTTGACTAGCGTGCCATCGAGCCGATAGTCAAACGCCCAGCCATTTGAGAACACGCGGTCGATCCAGCCCTTGAGCTGTCCCGGCATTGACCACCAGTAAACCGGGTAGACCAGCACCAGGGTATCCGCCCGCGCAACGCGTGCCTGCTCCGCCTGCACGTCGGGCGTCGGGGTTGCCTGTGTTCGGTGCACGGCAAGGTCAGCCGCATTGAAGCGCGGGTCGAACTCCTCGGCCGCAAGATCGGCAATCTCGAACGTGTGGTCCGGGTCGGCCTGCGTTATCCCTTTGCCAATCTGCGCGGCAACACTGTGGCTGAGCGACTGCGGCTCGGGATGCGTGACAACGATGACGGCATGCATGGTAAGACTCCTGTTTCTGTGGGCCCGGGCCAGACCGATGGAGGCTCCGGCGATATACTTTCAGTAAGTTACTGTTGGTAAACTACTTTTGGTAAGTTATGAAGTCAAGCGACAACGCTGATGAGGTGGCCGCCGGCGGCAAGGCGCGCAGCCGGATGTCATGGGACGAGCGTCACCGCCAGTTGCTGGATGTGGCATGGCGGTTGATTCGTGAAGCGGGCACGGATGCGCTTACGCTCGGCTATCTGGCGGAACAGGCCGGGGTCACCAAGCCGGTGGCCTATGACCATTTCGACACCCGTTCGGGCTTGCTTGCGGCGCTTTATGCAGAGTACGACGCGCAGCAGACGACGCAGATGGATGCCGCGCTGGCGCGCAGCGAACCAACGCTGGAGGCCCGGGCGAGGGTCATCGCCGCAGCCTACGTTGAATGCGTACTGCGTCAGGGGCGAGAGATACCAGGGATCAACGCGGCGTTGAACGGTTCACCGGAACTGGAGGCGATCAAGCGCGCGTACGAAGCTGCGTTTCTCGACAAGTGCCGCGCCGCCTTCGCGCCGTTTGCTGGCAGCGGCAAGCTGGCGCAGGCTGGGCTGCGAGCGATGCTTGGCGCTGCGGAAGCGCTCTCGCACGCCGCTGCCAATGGCGAGATCACCCCAAAGCAGGCGCGTGATGAACTCTTCGAGACCATCGTTGCCATGGTGGCCCGCAACACCCGCGAGCGTACGCGCAAGGGGGCGTTGCGATGAGCCGGCGTACACCGCGCACACCGCTTCAGCCCAGGAAGACGCCCAGCCAGCCGCGTTCCGAGGAGACGGTGGCCGTCATCATCGAGGCGGCCGCCCAGGTTCTGGAGGCTGACGGGGTGGACGGGTTCAACACGAACGCCGTTGCCCGGCGCGCGGGCGTCAGCATCGGGTCGCTCTATCAGTATTTCCCCGGCAAGGATGCGCTCACGGCGGCGCTCATGCACCGCGAACGGAAGCAGTTCAGCGAAGACATGGCTGCAGCGCTGTCCATGCGCAGTGGCAAGGCGGCGTTGGAGCATTTAATCGGGGCATCGGTGCGGCAACAACTGCAGCGTCCCATGCTGGCCAAGCTGCTCGATATTGAAGAAGGGCGACCGGCACTGCGTGGTGAGGTGAACACTCTGGATCTGGAATCGCTCGTCAGTGCCGTCGTCCAGCGTGCGGCGCCACGGCATCCGCAACCGCAGGTGGCTGCGGCCGATCTGTTCGCCATGGTGCGCGGCCTGGTGGATGCCGCTGGCGAGCGCGGCGAAAGCGACCGCGAAGATCTGGAGCGCCGCGTTCGGGCCGCCGTGTTCGGTTATCTGGCAAGAACACGTCGGCCCTGAGGCTTGAACCTGCGCCTCACGAATGCGAGCAACACGATTCACGTCGCGTGCTGTCATGCCGTGAACGGCTCAGTGGCGCGGGTTTTCAGGCTTTTCACCTGAAGCTTCGATGCGAGTTGTTGGGGTGGGCACGAGCCCATATTCTGACGTCGTCAGGCGGTTACGGCATTGGGCCACCGCCACCCTCAGAGAGCACGACGATGACAGCATCCATGCAACCCATGAAGCTCAACCACCTGAGTTTTCCTTCTGCCGACACCCTTGCGACGGCCCAGTTCTTTGAACGCCATCTCGGCTTCACGATTGCGGGCACGTGGGACAAGTCATACATCCTCAAGCGTCCGGGCTTTGACGTGGTAATCGATCACGCTGGTGACGAGGCCCTGGCCTGGCCCAGCAATTTCCACGTCGGGTTTGAGTTGCCGAGCCTGGATGCCGTGCGCGAGCTGCACGCGCGTTTCCAGGCCGAGGGCGTCAAGATGGAGACGGAGGTGTTCAACAACGGCCGCGGTTCGCGCTTCTTCTGCCGTGCACCGGGCGGTGTGATGTTTGAACTGAACACCCGATCGGACGCCGCACCGGCGTACCAAGGCACCTTTGACGACTGAACTACCGGCGCAACCAAGCTGGCCAGAACCGGCACTTGGATGGTGCGGCCGTGCCAGTCGCCGGCGGTGATGACGGCTGGCTCAGCGGCACTTGACGCTGTAGTCGGCCACGCTCGGGAGGTCGTCTTCGCCCATCGTGGTCAAGGACAGTTTGCCGACCGTGCTGGTGTAGCTGTAGCTGCAGTAGGCGAGGCCCGTTCCCGAGCAATCGTCAGTCTCAATGACGCCGCGCTTGAACAGCGCAGCTTGCCGCGGGTCGCCACTGGCTTTGGCGCGCACGGGGTTCCAGCCCTTGGCGGCCAGCGCCTTGCGTGCCTTGTCGATCGGCATGCCGTAGACGCTCGGCACCTTGGCGCGGCCCTGGCAGACAGCGTCTTCGCTGGCAATCTTGCTCAGGCGCAGCGTGCCGTCGGCATCGACATGCAGGTCCCCAACGGGCGAGGTGGTGATATCACCATCCCACACGCGCACGGCGCCGCTTTCGAGCGGAATCAGGTTGCCGATGGCGGTGTCTTCTGCTGATTTTCCGTAGGCCAGGGCGATCAGCTTGTCATGGTCGAACACCGCCACGTTGCCTTGCGTGATGCTGCAGGTGCCGCTGGTGGCGGCCTGCATCTGGCCCGCAAAGCTGACTGCGCGATACGGCCCCAGCGGCACGTCGGCCATGACGGCCCAGCCCTGCGAGGCCACCCGCCTGGCAGCGGCAGACTTCGGCTGGATGACCGCTTGTGGGCAATCTTCGCGGTCATGCTGGGTGCCGCCGGCTTTCGGCAGGGCAGCGCCCGCCTTCATGCGGATGTCTTTCAGCTCGGAGACCACGCGGGGTGCCGTCGTGTTCGTTTGCGCAGCAGCGGGCAACGACAGCGGGAGGTTCAGCGCCAGCGCGGCGCTGAGCGTCGTGAGTGCGGCAGGTACCGGGAAGGTATGCATGACGAGAGCGCGCATCGCATGGATGCGTAGAAGCAGGTTGGATGGGAGGTCGTGGTGCGCCTGATTGCGGCCTACCGCTTGCGGTAGAACTCCACCTTGACGTTGCTTTGTGTTTCGCAGTGCAGGCTGACCGTATAGCCCCGTTCATCGCTCACGCCTTCGTGGTTCAAGCCGCAGCCGGCAATGCGGTATGGGTTGAACGGCACGAAACTGCCATCCGTCGGACGCACCATCTGTGCCGCGCGGCTGGCTTTGCCGGTGCCGATGGTCTGGACGAAACGGACCTGGCCAATCACCACGGGCTCTGCCGTCCGGACAAAGGCCGATCGCCCCTGGTCATCGGTCACGCCGTTGACCGAGACCAACACAGACCGATCCCGCTCTGACTTGAACACCACCAGTTCATACGGTGTGTTGGCAAGCTTCTGCCGCGAGGTGGTGTCGTGCAGCTCGAAATAGCATCCGTAGTTGCCGTCGCCCTCGGTAGGCTGACCCGGCACGGCTGGGTAGTGACAGGCGTAGGAGGAATCAGCCGGCAAGGACGTGGACGTCATGCCGGGTTGCTGGGCACCTTGTGTGGCGCAGCCCGCAAGCAGCACGGCAACGGCGAGCGGGGACAGGAGATGGCGAAGCGTCGAAAGCGGCATAAGTGAAGGCTGCGGCAAGGCGCAGTCGGCGGGTTTGTCTTGAGTGGTGCAGCCGGCGATTGTCGCTGCAGTGGGTGGTGTGCAGTGTTGTGGTTTCTTAATCTTGCACACGTGCGATGCCGAAGTCTGGCGATTGCGCAGGCGTTCGATCAAGCAGCGCCTGGCAGGCCCTGGCAGCCTGCTCGGTGGCCACCATCGCAACGCTGGTTCGGACCGGCAGTCGCATCGTCAATCCGCCGAGTCTGGCTCCAGCCTGGGAGGAACAGCAAGGAGGGCGCATGAAAGCTGCGCCCGTCCTCAAGCATCATCGCGGTGTTCTGCTTAGAGCAGCTTGCACGCCTCGTCAAAATCCAGGCGTGGGCTGCGCGGGAACAGGCCCGCCGGATCGCCATAGCCGAGATTGCAGAGGAAGTTCGTCTTGATGTGGCTGTCGGGAAAGTACTCCTGCTCGAAGCCCTGCGCCTGCGCCGTTGATGGAAAGAACTCGTGATCGACCTTGGCCTGATCGAACCCGGACATCGGCCCGCAATCCAGCCCGAGTGAGCGGGCCGCCAGCATGAAGTAGGCGCCCTGCAGCGAGCTGTTGCGCCGCGCCGTGACTTCAGCCAGTTCCGGCGTGTCGGCAAACCACGACCGCGCATCTGCGTGCGGAAAGAGCTTGGGCAGCTTGTCGTAGAACTTCCCGTCATAAGCGATGATGGCCGTGACTGGCGCATTTATCGTCTTCTCAAGATTGCCCGGCGCCAGTGCCGGACGAAGGCGTTCCTTCGCTTCCTTGGTGCGTAGAAACAGAATGCGCGCCGGGCTGCAGTTGGCGCTAGTCGGGCACCACTTCATCAGCTCGTAGAGCTCCCGTAGCGTGTCATCGCTGACAGGCCTCGCTTGCCAGGCGTTGTGTGTGCGCGCCTGGCGAAACAGCAAATCCATGCCTTCGTTGTTCAATCGCTTGTCCATCGTGGTCTCCTGGGGGAAGCGGAGATTGCTCGTGCGAAGTTTGCACAACCCGTCACACGACTCGCCGGCGGTGTGTCGAGCGCAACCTGTCCAGACGTTATAGGTTCGCTGGCTGCATGTGTGGGAAAAGTTTGGCGTGCGAACGCCATATGCCGCGCCGACGAAGCAGTAGTCGCTGCCTGGTCAAGACCAATGGAAACCCATCGGTGGGCACGGTGGGTCCCATCAAACATTGCGTCTGCTCGGATAGCGGGGCCGAGCCTGTCGTGGGCAGCCAGACGGTGTCAGTGCGGTGATGTGGTGGTGCGCGTCCGGCTCCAAGTTCGTCACGCGGCAGGGCCTGACTGTGGGCGGTGGGTTCACCTCGTGGTGAGGGGAGGTGGCCTGTGCTCGGGGCGCAGATCTGATTGGTCAGATCAGTGGACAGAAGAAGCGAGCCGCAGGCTCACTCTGCAAACTTCTTCAGCAAGCGAAGGAATTCCTGAAACTCGGCCGGGCTGAATTTCTGGAGCCGGTTGTTCAGCACCTCCGATGCGATATCGGGGATCTGGTCCGCAATGTCCAGACCCGCGACAGTCAGTTCGAGATTGACCACGCGGCGGTCTTCCACGTTGCGGCTGCGCACGAGCAGACCTTTCTGCTCCAGCTTGTCGAGCGTGCGCGTCATCAAGCCGGTATCGATGTCGAGCAGTTTGGCGAGCTCGTAGGGCGTATTGACAACGCCGCGCGCCACCGTCAGCAGAATGCCGACCTGCTGGCTTGTGATGTCCAGCGGCTTCAGGGCGTCATCCAGTTCCATCGCGGTCAGGTTGCGGCCGCGGTTGAGGAAGAAACCGACGCTTTGTATCACCTGGAAGTTGTCACGGTTGTAGTGCTTCATCTCGCGTTCGCTACGTTGATGGGCAGAACAGTATTTGACAAGTCAGATTCTGCCAAAGAGAAATTGCAACGGGTACCGGATGGGTCGGCTGTCTTCCTTGGCTGGAAAGTCGTGTGCCGCCATGGTTTAATGCTGTATATATATACAGTATTCGTACCCCCGCACGTCAGGCTGATCAGGCGAGCAGGGTGGTCGACTTTGGGTCAAGGCAACGATGTTGATCAAGGAAGCGGCTCCGCCAGGGCGCGCACAGACGACGATGATGCAAACAGGACAGGTGGCACACATGCCCTCGCGAATTGCAGTGAGGCCAATTAAGACAGCTGCAGCAACGGCACGCGCCTGCACCCGAGAAGAAGCGATCCGGCTGTTGAAGTCGGGCGGCATCGTCGCCGTTGAGCTGGATTACGAGTCCGGTTGGCAGGATGCCGTTGCGCTCGGCCGGCTGGGTCGTGCGGTTGGCATTCGCGTCGCGTTTCGCGGGCAGGAGAACATCGCCGTCAAGTCACCGGTCGCGCTGGCTGCCGGCCTTGCACGGCTGAAAACCACGTTCCGGCAGCGGAATCTCTACTGCCAGTTCGACCTCGATCGGCTGGCGACGGACGAGCTGGAGCAGCTCGAAGCCAAGGCCGCCAAGCTTGGCGATTACGTGCTTGGTGGGCATCTGATGAAGGACGTCGACACCGTTTGGTCTGAGTAGTCGGTGCCGGTGTCTTTTTGATCAAAATCGATGCGGCTCTGCGCGTACGTTCGGAGCGCCGCTGCAGACGTGTCCCAGGATTCGCCCCTTCGACAGGGGGCGGACTCCATCCTATTTACGGGTTCCCACTAGTACACAAAACGAGCGCCGCCTCCCAAGATGCGCACACAAAGTTAAGCGCTTAACTTTGTGCTCCGCGACATCGCCTCCCTGTGCGCGCAAGAGGGCCGTTCCGTCGTCGCGTCCTGCGTTGCGGGATTCCCCCGCGCGCCCGTCCCATTCTTGATAGCGAGGTGGTCATGCGCAGTGTTCTTTCAGACAACAGGGCAGACAGGAAGCGCCCGCACCGATTTGCGGCGCTTGTCGCGTCGACGCTGTTCGCCGTTCTGTCCCCCGGTATCGCCAGCGCGGCGTCGACGTATTACGTCGATTGCTCCGCGAGTGCGGCCGGTACCGGTGCCAGCACCAGCCCTTGGAATTCGATCAGCCAGCTCAACGCGTGGACGTTCACCCCCGGTGACACGCTCCTCTTCAACAGTGGCACCACCTGCACGGGAGCATTTCTCGGCAAGGGTTCGGGGACGGCTACCGCGCCCATCACCGTGGGGGCGTACGGCAGCGGCGCGCCCCCGGTTATCAACGCCAGCGGTGCACGGGCAGCGATCGAGCTGGACAACGTCGACTACTGGTCGATCGGTGCGATCAAGCTGACCAACCCGGCGGCATCGGTGGGGCTGCGCAACGGGCTGCTGGTGCAGTCAACGGATGGCACGGCGCATACCGGCTTCGACATCAACGGGCTGATCGTGGATCGCGTTGCAGGCCAGACCAACAAGGCGACCAACTCGAACGACTACATCCACTCCGCGGGCATCGAGTTTGACGCTGACACCACCAACGGCTCGACCTTGAACAACGTGCACGTGTACAACACGCAGGTCAGCAACACCGGGGGCGGCGGCATCAAGGTGCGCACCGGGTCGATGACCAAGCGCGGCCAGAACATCCACGTCGACCACAACACGATCACGTCGGCAGGTGGTGATGGCATCGTGGTCTCGTACAGCGAGTCGCCGCTGATCGAGTACAACGTTGCCAATGACCTGGGCGGTGGCGTGTATCCCTTCACGGGCGGCAACTTTGCCGGCATGTGGGTGCTGGGCGATCACAACCCGACCATCCAGTTCAACGTTGTGACCGGCAACCACGCGTCGGTGGCGGACAGCCAAGCCTGGGACTGCGACTGGGGCAACACCGGTACGTGCCTCGTGCAATACAACTACAGTCGTGACAACTACGGCGGCTTCTATTTGAACTGTGATGGCTGCGGCACCTCCGGTGGCGCCACGCAGATCGTGCGCTACAACGTCGCCCAGAACGATTGCCGCACGAACAGCGTAGGCAACGCGGTCACGCTCTGGATGTACAACAACACGTTCTATTGCCCCAATACCAAGCTCAACATCGTGTTGCCCACCTCATCCAAGGTGTGGAACAACATCTGGGTGGCGACCACGACGTCCACACTGCCGACGGGTAGTGGGATCGACTATCAAGGCAACGTCTACCAGGGCGTACCTGCGCCCACCTCTGACGGCGTGATCGGTGCTCCCGGGTTCATCAAGCCGGGCACGGGCGGCAATGCACTGGCGTCGACGGCGGGCTATTGGCTGGGGACCAGCTCCCCCGCGTTGAGCAACGGCGTGATCGTGCCAAACAACGGTGGGCGGGACTACTGGGGCAATCCGGTCTCTGCGACGGCCAATCCGAACCGTGGCGCCTACAATGGCCCGGGTGTCACGCCAACAACCCTGAACGACACGGCAGACGCCTACGTGCGTGACGGCACCTACGCCAGCACGAACTTCGGCACGTCGGTCGATCTGGCCGTGAAGAACGATGCCACCAGCTACGCCCGCGATTCATACCTGATGTTCGATCTGTCGAGCGTGAGCACGCCAATTAAGCAGGCCACGGTGTACCTGACCTCCACCACCGTGGGGCAGACTGGCATTATCAACAACGGCTACCCCGTAGCCGACCACACCTGGACGGAAAGCGGCATCACCTGGAGCACCATGCCCGCGATGGGAGCCTCGCCGCTGGCGAGCTGGACGGCACCCGCCGTCGGCAATGCCGTGGCGATCGATGTCACCTCGCAGGCGATCAGCGCGCAGGGCAGTGACAAGCGGCTGGCGCTGGCTGTGACCTCGCCTGTCAACGTGGGGAGTGGTGGCCTGGTGACCTACGCCTCCAAGGAACACACGACGGCGGGTTACCGACCCGTGCTGGTGGTTGTGCCGGCAAACTGAAGATCGGTAGGCGCAGTGCGCCCGCGTAAGAATCGTTCAGATTCGAAGATGCGCATAGCAATTCACCTGCGCCTGCTGTAAGCGGCATCCATTGAGGTTCTCTCCATTGGCCTGGCCCCCGCAAGGGTTGCCGGGCCTTTTTCTTGGGCGATGCGTGCCCAAAAAAATACCCGGCAACGCTGTCGATGCCGGGCGTAAGGAAACGATGAAGCCATGGGCAAGCCAGCCCAGGGCAACGACAGCGTAACGGCGATAGATCTGTCGAAATCTGAACGAATCTGACGCCGTGACAAGGACGCTACAGCGCTGGATTGCGTTGGCCGAACATGTTTTCGCTTCACGTCTGTTGCCATGCAGGACTTGCGCTGCCGTCAGGGCGCGCTCCCACGCCGTTTGCCGTGCACAGCAAGCTGACACGCAGCCGTGTTTAGCGGGCGCATCAGGGAAAGCACCAACTCTTCACTCGCAGTGGGTTTGTTACTCTAGTTAAACGCTTAACAACGCCGTATGGCGGAACGAAGCCAAGAACGCGCGTGAGAGCCGTCGGAACACCAATCAAGGTGTATTTGGAGGAAGAGACCAATGAAACGTAAATATTTCGCCGCCCTGTTGGCCATGGGCCTGGCAGGTGGCGCCTATGCGCAGTCCAGCGTCACCCTGTGGGGGCGTGTGGGCGGGGGCATCGAGTACATGAGCAACATCAAGACAGGCGCCAACACCAGCGGCTCGAAGCTGGCCGAAGGCAGCCAGTGGGGCACCAGCATCTGGGGGATGAAGGGCACCGAAGATCTGGGCGGCGGCACGCAGGCGCAGTTCTGGCTGGAGGGCGCCTTCGCTTCGGACACCGGCAACCAGGGCGGCGGCAAACTGTTTCAGCGCGGGGCCTGGGTGGCACTCAAGAACGCCGACTACGGCATGTTGCGCCTGGGGCAGGGCAACACCATCAACAACTACATCTGGCGCTTCGATCCGTTCCTGCTCGAAGATTATTCGGCGTCGACGTTCACGAACTATCGCAACGGCAACAAGCTGGCCAACGGCATCCGCTACGAGTCGCCCAGCTTTGGCGGCTTCGAGTTCGGCGCGCAGTTGAACCTGGGCGAGAGCCCGGACGGCTTCCGCAGGGGGCCTGAGGATTCCGTGCTGTCCAACATCGGCATGTCCTACGGCGTGACCGTCGCCTATGTACAGCCGACCTGGGAAGTGCGCGCCCTGTACGACGAGGTCAACAGCAACAATGGCCGAATCGACAACCTGTTCATCGCGTCGCGTGAACTCTTCCTGGGCGCCAAAGCGCAGATCACGCCCAGGCTGCTGGCGCAGGTGGGCTGGGCGCACTACACGGCACCGGACACCGCGCCGGGCCTGTCGCGCGTGGCCAACCACGTCTGGACCGGCCTGACGTATGACGTAACGCCCCGGCTCCACGCCATCGGCGCGGTCTACATGATGAAGGTGGGCAAGGGGCAGTGGACCAGTGACCACGACGGCGAAGGCCGCGGCACGATGTTCAGCCTGGGTGGCATGTATGACCTGTCCAAGCGCACGTTCCTGTATGCCACGGTGTCGTACGTGAAGAACAGCGCCAATGCCAACTTCTCGGTGCGTCCGACGGCCCCAGGCTATGGCGACGCTGTGACCGGCAACGGCAATTCGCCCGCAGCGGGCGGCTCCCAGCTCGGCGCCTACGCCGGCATCATGCACAACTTCTAAGCCAGCGCTTGCCGTTCAGGGCAATCCGCCTGGGGTAAATACCTAGCATCTCCCTATCGATTGACCTTGTTCCAAGCGGCATCTTAGGTAAAATCAGTTAAACGCTTACCAAGACAAAAACAAAGCGTCTGAGCCACCGATCAAGCGATCAAATCGTCGTCGGTGGCGCAGACTCCAAATCCCATCGTGGAGGAAGACATGCAGCGTCGTTATGCGAAGTTTCTCGCCGGCGGTTTGCTGGCTGCGACGGTGGTCGCAGCGCAAGCGGCCGTCGTCGAGCTCAACGTGAGCGCCTGGAAGGGCGGTGCGGCAGAGCCGGCAGCCATGCCGGAGCTGATCGCCAAGTTCGAGAAGGAAAACCCGGACATCAAGATCAAGTTCGACTACATCGCCCGCAATGACACGACGACCATCATGTCGTCGCGCCTGCAGGGCGGTGCGGCACCGGACGTGATGATGGTGGACCGTCCGCTGATGCGTCAGTGGGCAGCGGCAGGGCAGCTCATGGACCTGAGCGCCGATCCGACCATCCAGAAACTGGCGCCCGATGTGAAGCCGCTCGCCCAGATCGGCGGCAGGTACTACATGGTGCCGATGGAGGTGGTCGGCATCGGTCTGTTTGCCAACGAGACCTTGCTGAAGAAGGCGGGCGTCGACCACGTGCCGACCAACATCAGCGAGATGAAGGCGGCCTGCACGAAGCTGCGCGCAGCGAACATCACGCCGCTGCTTCTGCCCGCCAAGGATGGCTGGGCGCCCGCCATGCTGGCGCTGACCATGGGCCTCGCGCCCAGCGTGAAGGCGAACCCGTCGTTTGTCAGCGATGTGGTGGCCGGCAAGCAGAAGTTCTCGTCCAACCCGAATTTCAAGCAGGCCATCGGCGCCCTGAAGGAACTGGCGGACGCCCATTGCTATGACCCGAAGCTGAACGTCGGTATCGACCCATGGGGCCTGGGCCTGACGGAGTTCACCGCCGGTCGCGTGGCGATGATGCCGCAGGGCGCATGGAGCATCCAGAAGTTCACGGTCAACGGCAAGCCGGCCGTCGACTTTGTCTTCGCACCGCTGCCGTCGCTGGATGGCGGCAAGGCGGCCGGCCTGGACATGCTGGGCACGGCCTGGGCGGTCAACGCGGCGGCCAAGCAACCTGCTGCTGCCAAGCGCTGGCTGCAGTTCTGGTCGAAGGAAGAAAACCTCGGCAAGTTCCTGCAGGCAGAGGCCGCATTCAGCCCGTTTGCGGGCGGCCAGAGTGCGATCCCGGCGTCGGAGCGCCTGTATGCCGAGGCGCGCAAGGCGGGCAACACGGTGGCGCACCCCAAGGGCGATGTTTCCGCCGCCTTCATCCAGGAAATGCAGAAGAGCATGGCGGCCTACCTCCTGAACATCAATCAGGACCAGGGTGCAGTGCTGGCGCGTTGGGACAACGCTCCGCAACAGCAGTAAAGGCTGTCCTGACGTGCGCCGGGGTTGCGATGCCATCGCCGCCCCGGCCGATGGAAGAAGAACATGAGCAAGAGAAATCACCTCTTATGGTTCGCGCTGCCAGCGCTGATCCTCTACGCGATATTCGGCATCTATCCGCTGTTCAGCGCGGTCCGGCTGAGCTTCACGAACTTCGGTGGCGTGGGCGCAGAGACCTGGATCGGCCTGAAGAACTACGCAGAGATCCTGGCCAATCCGGAGTACTTCAACGTGCTCAAGGTCACGCTGGCCTATTGCGTGATCGTGGTCGTAATCCAGAACACGCTGGGTCTGCTGTTTGCGGCGCTGCTGTTCTCGCTGCCCAAGATTCGTAGCGGCGCGCGCGTTGCGTTGCTGGTGCCCAGCATGTATTCGGCGGTGATTGCTGCGTTTGTCTGGCAGTACATCTACTCGCCGTTGGGCGGCGGGCTGAATGAATCGCTGAAGACATTCGGCCTCGACAACCTGCAGCAGATCTGGCTGGGGGACCCGGGCATCGCGCTGTTTGCCGTGGCCGCTGTGCAGATCTGGATGTACGTCGGTTATTCCACCGCGATTTTCCTGGCGGGCTACATGAGCATTCCCGCTGAGCTGTACGACGCGGCCCGCATTGATGGGGCCAACGCCTGGCACCGCTTCACGAAGATCGACATCCCGCTGCTGGCGCCGTCGTTCACCGTGAGCATCACCTTGAGCACGATCGGCACGCTCAAGAGTTTCGAGTTGCCGCTGGTGCTCACGCAAGGTGGCCCGGATGGTGCGACCACCACGCTCGGCCTTCAGATCTTCAACAGCCTGTTCGGCGAATACCGCTTCGGTTTCTCCAGCGCCCTGTCCATCGTCATGCTGATCATGATCGCGACGATTGCCTACGTGCAGAACTGGATGCTCCGCAAACGGGAGCAAGCCCTATGAAAGCCCTCTCCATGACAGCATCGTCGGGCGCGACCCAACGCCGCCCCCTGTTCCACATCCGCCGTGTGCCGGACATGCTGGGCGGTGCGCTGGCCATCGGCATTGCCGGCGTGATCCTGCTGCCGATCTTCTACATGCTGATGATGTCGGTGCGTTCGGGCATGGACATCGCCGCGAACCCGCTGGGCTTTCCGCGCAGCCTGCAGTGGGACAACTACGTGCGCACGTTTGCCGAGATGAACTACTGGCGCAGCGTGGCCAACACGATCGGCATCACGGTGGCGGTCACGGTGCTGGTGTCGGTGATTGCGTCGATGGCCGCGTATCCGCTGGCGCGGCTGCGCTCCAGGCTGTCGCACACGCTGTACGTGCTGCTCACGCTCGGGTTGACGATCCCAATGTTCGTCAGCCTCACGCCCACCTATCTGCTGCTGCGCAACTTCGGTCTGCTCAACAGCTACGCCGGGATCATCCTCGCCTATACGGTGCTGAATCTGCCGCTCGGTGTGTTCTTCTACTGCAGCTTCCTCAAGAGCATTCCGATGGAGCTGGAAGAGGCGGCCATCCTGGACGGATGCACCCCCTGGCAGGTGTATCGCCACGTGATCCTGCCGCTGCTGCGCCCGATTACCGGCACGCTGGCCATGTTCGTCACGCTGCATGTCTGGAACGACCTGGTCTATCCGCTGCTCTTTCTGCAGGACGAGCACAAGTTCCCGATCACGGTGTCGGTGTTCCGTTTCATCGGCACGATGGATGTTGACCCGACCAAGCTGTTTCCGGCGGCGGTGCTGGGCACATTGCCGCTGCTGGTGATGTTCTTGGTGCTGCAACGTCAGATCGTGGCCGGCATTACCGCAGGCGCGGTAAAGGGATGAACATGAGCAAACAACAGTTCGGAATTGGTGGCCGCGTGGTCGTGGTTACCGGAGGGGGGGCGGGCATTGGCCTCGGCATCGTCAAGGTGCTGGCGCAGCAGGGCGCGCGCGCGGTCATGGCGGAGTGCAACCCAGAAGGCAGCCGCACCAGCGCGGTCCTGTGCGAGCAGGGCCTGGATGTCCGGTTTGTTCAATGCGATGTGGGTGACCCCGCAAGCATCGATGCGCTGTTCGCCGAGGTGCGCAGCCACTACCCCAGGCTCGACGGTTTGGTGAACAACGCGGGGCTCACCATCCACGGCGATTTTCTGGAAGCGTCGCTGGAATCGTGGGAACGCATGATCAACGTGAATCTGCGCTCGGTGTTTCTGTGCTCGCAGCACGCCGCGCGGATGATGGCTGCCTCCGGTGGCGGCGCCATCGTCAACATCTCGTCAAACCACGCGGGGGCCAGCACCGAAGGCTTTGAGGGCTATGCGGCCACTAAGGGCGGCATCACCGCCATGACCCGGGCGATGGCGTGGAGCCTGGGCAAACACCACATCCGCGTGAACTCGCTCAGCCCCGGGCTGACCCTGACAGACCACATCGGCCAGCTCATGTCGGACAAGCCCGAGCTTGGCCGTTTCTATCACGCACTGCACGCCACGCAACGGATCAACCAACCGGAGGATGTCGGCCAGCTTGCCGCCTTCCTGCTGTCGGACGCGTCCATCAGCCTGACGGGTGCAGACCTGATGGCAGACAACGGTCTGTCTGCCCATCTGTTCAATCGCAGCGGAATTTGAAGATGAAGATTACGAAGCTCGAAGTGTTTCCGGTGGCGCCTCGCTGGCAGTTCCTCAAGGTGGAAACGGATGAGGGGATCTCCGGTTGGGGCGAACCCATCGTGGAAGGGCGCGCAGCCACCACGGCCGAAGCCGTGCATGAGTTGTCCGACTACCTGATCGGCAAGGACCCGCGCCGCATTGAAGACCTATTCCAGGTCATGTATCGCGGTGGTTTCTATCGTGGCGGTCCGGTGCTCAGCAGCGCTATCTCCGGCATCGAGCAGGCGCTGTGGGACATCAAGGGCAAGGCGCTCGGTGTGCCGGTGTATGAGCTGCTGGGCGGTGCGGTGCGCGACAAGGTTCGGCTGTACGCGCACGTGCCGGGCGCCACGCCGGAAGAGTGCGCCGCCGCCGCCAAGAAGCTGGTGGCATCGGGCTACACCGCGCTGAAGATGGGCGTGGTATCCGAGACCGACTGGGTGGAACGTCCCTCCAGCATCGATGCGGCCGTCAACCGCTTTGCTGCCGTGCGCGAAGCGGTGGGACGCGACGTGGGTCTGGGTATCGACTTTCACGGGCGCGTACGCCGCTCCGTTGCCAAGGTGCTGGCCAAGGCAATCGAACCGTTCGACCCGATGTTCTACGAAGAACTGCTGTTGCCCGGCAACTCCGACGCGCTGCGCGAGGTAGCCCGCAACTGCGCCGTTCCGCTGGCAACAGGCGAGCGCATGTTTACGCGGTGGGATTTCAAGGCCGTGCTGGAAGACGGTGTCGTCGACATCATCCAGCCCGATGTGAGCCACACCGGCGGCATCTGGGAGCTGCGCAAGATTGCCGCCATGGCCGAGGCCTACGACGTGGCAGTCGCCCCGCATTGCCCGCTGGGGCCGATCACGCTCGCGTCGTCGCTGCAGATCGATCTGTGCACGCCCAATGCGTTCATCCAGGAGCAATCGACCAACGTGGCGTATCACACCGATGACAACGCCATGTTCCGGTACCTCAAGGGTGATCCGTTCAACTTCAATGCGGGCTTTGTCAGCCGCCTGGAAGCGCCGGGCCTGGGGATCGAGGTCAATGAGGCAGCGGTTCGTGAAGCCGCCATCACGGGGCACCGCTGGCGCAATCCGGTGTTCCGTCTTGAAGACGGCTCCGTCGCCGAGTGGTAAGCGGGTCAACACGCAGGAAGAACGATCATGGCAAAAGTGGCACTGCATCACATCGGCAAACGGTATGACGACGGCACCGAAGTCATTCGCGATGTCAGCCTCGAAATCGAGGACGGGGAATTCATGGTGTTCGTCGGGCCGTCCGGTTGTGGCAAGTCGACAATGCTGCGCATGCTGGCGGGCCTGGAAGACATCACGCGCGGCGATCTGCTGATCGGCGAGCAGCGCGTGAACGAGATCGCACCGTCCAAGCGCGGCATCTCCATGGTGTTCCAGAGCTATGCGCTATACCCGCACATGTCGGTGTACGACAACATGGCGTTCGGGCTGAAGCTCTCCGGCGTCAAGGGCGAGGAGCTGGACCGGGCGGTGCGCAATGCCGCCGAGATCCTGAAGCTCACGCCGTTGCTGGAGCGGCGCCCGAAGGCGCTGTCCGGCGGGCAGCGGCAGCGGGTGGCGATTGGCCGAGCCATCGTCCGCAAGCCCAAGGTATTCCTGTTCGACGAACCGCTGTCGAACCTGGACGCCGCGCTGCGCGTGCAGATGCGCATTGAGCTGGCCCGTCTGCATAGCCAGCTTGCATCCACCATGGTCTACGTGACGCACGACCAGGTGGAAGCCATGACCCTGGGCGATCGCATTGCGGTGTTCAACGCCGGACGCATCGAACAGGTCGGGCGCCCGCTGGAGTTGTACAACCGGCCCGCCAACAAGTTTGTGGCGACGTTCCTGGGCTCGCCCAGCATGAACATCCTGCCGTGCAGCTTCATGGTCGATAGCGCCGGTGGTGCGCGTCGCGCGCTGGTTGGCAATCGCACGGTCATCGGGCTGGGCGAACACCGCCAGGCCGCCGCGTCCAACGAAGGCGCCATCGGCATCCGCGCCGAGCACATCGATATCGGCTCGGCCGGCGTGCTCGATGTTCCCGCACGCGTGACGCTGATCGAGCACCTCGGCGAGATGGCTATTGCCTATGTCGAGATTGCGGGCCACGCCGAATCCGTGGCCGTGAAGCTGCGCTCGGAGAAGGTCGAGTACGAGATCGGGCAGGACGTCAGCATTGGCTTCCTGCCGCAGCACATCTACGTGTTTGATGCCGAAGGCACAGCAGTCTACTGAGCGGTGACGCAGACCAGTCGTCCATAACAAAAAAGTCAGTCACGGAACGCAAACGATGCAAGTTCAATTGGTGCAGGCCGCCAACGCAATCCTGGGTGAGGGCCCGCTGTGGTGCCCCAACGAGCAGGTGCTCTACTGGATCGACATCATTCGCCCCGCGGTGTACCGCCATACACCGGGCGTGGGGCAGACCGGCGTATGGGCGTTGCCCGAAAGCGTCGGTTCCATTGCCCGCCTGGATGGTGGGCGGTTGCTGGTTGCCATGCGTAGTGGCCTGTTTGTGCTGTCCACGGTCGACGGCTCGCTGACTCGTCTGGCTTCCATCGAGCACGCCTCTGCACAACAGCGGCTCAACGACAGCGCGGTCGACCCCGCAGGCCGCTTCTGGGTGGGGTCCATGCGCGAGGGCGGGCCGAGCTTCGGCAAGCTGTATCGCTTTGGCGGCGGGTCCGCGCCACTGGAGCTTGATGACCAATGGGCGTGCCCGAATGGCATTGGCTGGAGCCCTGACGGTACGGTCATGTACGTCACGGATTCCGCCAAGCAGACCATCTGGCGTTACGCCTATTCAGTGGCAGACGGCACGGCCACCGACAAGCAGGTATTTGCCACCTTCGAGACCGGCACACCAGATGGCCTGACCGTGGATGCCGAAGGTTGCGTGTGGTCTGCCCTGTGGGACGGCTGGAGCGTCGTCCGTCTGAGCCCCGAGGGCGAGCGTGTGACCACGCTGCGGATGCCGGTGCAGCGGCCCACCAGCGTGGCCTTCGGCGGCAACGCGCTCCAGACACTGTACGTGACGTCGGCCACCATCAACGTCGACACGGCTGGGTTGAACGCCGGCCCGCTGGCGGGCGGTCTGTTTGCGGTCGAGACGCGCGTACGTGGCCTGCTGAACCCGCCTGCACGTCTGGGGGCAGGGGCATTCTCGCTTGCGACGGGCACAGAGGTATCGGCATGACAGCGCAGACAACCTCGATCGCCCAAGACAGCGCGGTGGACGCGGCTGCCTCCGCCCCCGCACTGGTCGCGGTCGATTGGGGAACGTCATCGTTTCGCGCGGCCATCGTGCGGGCGGACGGCACCATCCTTCGCTCCATTGCCGCCGGCAAGGGCATCACGAAGATCCCTGGGCGGGACTTCAGTCAGGCGTTCCGGCAACTGCTGTCCAGTTGGGAGCGCGAGCTTGCCGCGTTGCCGATCTACCTGTGCGGCATGGTCGGCAGCCGTCAGGGCTGGGTAGAGACCACCTACCAGGAATGCCCCGCCGGCTTTGAAGCGATTGCGCGCGGCACGACCCGTCGCAGGATCGACGGCATGGATTTGCGCTTCATCCCCGGCCTGCACCGGTATGACGGGGTGACCGGGCACGATGTCATGCGTGGAGAAGAAACGCAGGTGATCGGGGCGATGGCGCAGGGCGATGAGCGTGTCGTGGTCACGCCGGGTACGCATTCCAAATGGATCCTGACCCGGGGCCAATCTGTCCAGCACTTCCGTACCTTCATGACGGGCGACATCTTTGCGGCAATGCGTGGCCACACCATCCTCGCGCATTCGATGGACGAGGGTAGCGCACTCGCCTCGCCGGGTGAGATCAGCTTTGAGCAGGGCGTCAGGCAAGGTTTTCGCACGAACGCGCTGATGGGCGAACTGTTTTCAGTCCGCACGCGCAGCCTGTTTTCGGAACCCGGTTTCCACGCCGCGAGCTATCTGTCGGGCTTGTTGATCGGGAGCGAGTTTGCTGCCGGCGTGGCCGCGTATCCGGCCGCCGCGCAGGCGGGGATCACCGTGATCGGGTCTGCGGCGTTGATGCCGTTCTATGTGCGTGCGGCGCAGTGCCTGGGGATCGATGCCCAGGTCGTGGATGGTGAGGCCAGCGTGCAGGGCTGCTACCAGCTCGCACGATTCAACGGAGAAGCATGGTGATGCAATCAAAGAACGTAGAGCGGTTCGCGCAACTGATGGCGCGGTGCCCGATTGTCGCGATCCTGCGCGGGGTTCGGCCGGACGAGGTCGTAGAGATTGGCGAGGCGCTTATCTCCAACGGTATCGAGATCATCGAGGTGCCGCTCAACTCGCCCGAGCCCTTGGAGAGCATCCGCCGTCTACAGGCACGCTTTGGCGAGACCGCGCTCATTGGCGCAGGCACCGTGGTGTCCGCCGACCAGGTGGATCAGGTGCGTGATGCGGGCGGTGCACTGGTGGTGTCGCCCAACATTAACCCGGCAGTGGTACGGCGCACGGTGGAGACCGGGCTGGTGTCGCTGCCGGGCGTTGCAACGCCAAGCGAGGCCTATATCGCCCTGGAGGCTGGCGCGCACGCAGTGAAGGCGTTTCCGGCAGATCAGATCGGGTGTGCAGCCCTGCAGGCGTGGAACACCATCCTGCCGTCTGGCACGCGGCTGCTGGCGGTTGGCGGGGTGGACGAGACGACGTTGCCACGCTTTCGCGCTGCCGGTATCACGGGGTTTGGGGTGGGCGGGTCGCTGTACAAGCCGGGCATGCTGCCGGAACAGGTCGGCCAGATCGCAAAAAAGCTGCACAATGCCTGCCTGAACTGAGCGTAAGCGAGTCGATGTCAGGCGTATTTGCTGTCAATCGAGTCCTATCGCCATTCATGAACACGTCGGCTTTGCATTGAATTTCATGACTGAAAAGAAGAGTGCCCCAACCCTGAGCGACGTCGCCACCGCGGCCAATGTCTCCACGGCGACCGTCTCGAAGTACATCAACCGCATCCAGCGTTTCTCGCCGGAGGTGGAGGCGCGGGTTGCCGCCGCCATTAAAGAGCTGGGGTACCACTCCAACCCGATGGCGCGCTCGATGGTGACCGGGCGCTCGAAGACGCTGGGGCTGTCCATCACGGATATGCACAACCAGTACTTTGCCGGCCTGGTGCAGGGGGCCAACCGGGTGGCCATGAAGCATGGCTACAGCCTGCTGCTGGTCGATAGCGAAGAAAGCGCAACCCGCGAGCGCCAACTGCTGGAAGACCTGTGCATGCGCGTCGATGGCCTGATGATCAACTCCAAGCTGCGCCAGGAAGAGATGGAGTGGATTCATGAGCTGCCCAAGCCTTTCGTTTTCTTCGACCGGCGCGAGGACAACGGCAAGCAGGAGATCGACTCGCACAACCGCGATGCCGCGTACATGGTGGCCAACTATCTGGTCAAGAGCGGCCATCAGCGGATTGCCTACATCGGTTTCGACAAGTCGCGTGCCGACCAGGAGCGTTACGCAGGTGCACTGGCTTGCCTGGAAGCCCATCGGCTTGAACTGCCCCGCTATGAGACCGATGCATCGTCGCCACAAGAGGGCGCGCGGATCTGCTCCAAGATCATGCTGGGCTCGGAACGCGTGGATGCCGTGATCTGCTTCAACGACATGATCGCGATCGGCTTCCTCAAGCAGGCATCGGAACTGGGCTTCTCGGTGCCGGACGACTGCTCGGTGGTCGGCTTCGACAACATTCCGTTCTGCGACTACGTTACGCCCACCCTGACCTCGGTCGATATGGGCGGCGAGCGCATGGGTGCGCTGGCAACGCAGCACCTGATCGACATTCTCAATGGCAGGGAGTCGAAGGCGTCGCTGCCGGAACCCAAGCTGATCCTGCGCAAGTCCACGCGGGGGCGGAAGCTGGAAATCTAGTCACGCAGGACGTTGGCCCCCGTCCATCTGGATTCCGCATCGAATGAAGACGGGTTGGATTCGGGGGTTAGGGTGCGATGCTCCTGCCTGTGCGGTGGAGCGTGTGGAGGGAGGCGATGCTGATTTACCTGATCGAGGACGATCTCCCCCAGTCGGCATATCTCCAGGCAGTGCTATCCCGCGCAGGCTACTTGGTCGAGTGCTACCCCAATGGGGCCGATGCTTTACGCGCCATGCGCCGGGTCGCTCCGGACCTCGTCGTACTCGATCGAAAGCTGCCCGATATCGACGGGCTCGAGGTGCTCACCTGGATTCGCCGCAACTATGCGGATACCCCGGTGGTCATGCTCACAAGCGCGGTGCTCGAGTGCGACATCGTCGCGGCATTGGACGCAGGCGCTGATGACCACCTCACCAAGCCGGTGAAGGATGCCGAGCTGGTGGCGAGAATCCGATCATTGGTGCGTCGCGCCGGACGCCAGGCCACCACGAAAGAGGCGCAGTCGCTCGGCGCCTACACCGTCAACTACCAGGAACGACGCGTCCTGATGCATGGCCAAGCCGTCTCGCTCACCCCCAAGGAGTACGAGATTCTGGAGCTGCTGGTGCGCAATGTCGGGCGCCTCATGCCGCGTGAGGCCGTGCTGAATCAGATCTGGGGCAAGGTTCATGATCTGACGCACTCCCGGTCACTGGATACCCATATCTACCGGCTGCGGCGGAAGCTGCATCTTGGCGCGCAGAGCGGGGTATCGCTCAGGGTGGTCTATTCCCACGGCTATCGGCTTGAGTGCCACGAAGGCTAGGCTAGGCTGGGCTCGAGCGCTCTCGCATAGACAGTCGACTATCCGCTTGGACTGCTGCGTTTCGATTGAGCTGCACATGGTGTTGCGTGAGATTGCGCAATGCGCGCAGCGTCGCTGCAATCCTCGCAACCGAGCCGCGAATCCTGTCATACACTGACGCGCCTTCTGTCGTAGAAGAACTCAACAATACAAGCAGATGACGGTCCTCATTGAAGAATCAGCCCGTTCCGGCAGCGCATCAGGCATGCCGCCTGACAGGCGACGCAACGGCGCCATCCAGCGTCAGCGATTCCCGCTTCGCAACGCATTGATTTCCGCCGCACTTGCGCTGGGGTTGCTGCAGGCCGCCGGATTGGCTGCTGCTGCGACCAGCCAGGGCGCCACCTGCGAGACCTGGGTAGGCGACTTCGCCACCAAGCAGGGCGCACCCGCCTTTTTCCGTATCGAACACAATGACAAAGGCTTTGTCGCGCGCACCAAACAGACCGATGGCCGTTGGAGTGTGGAGACCGTCGAACTGGTGGACGTGACCCACAAGCCTGAGCTGGATATCTCCTTTACGCACGGCTGCGTGCTGGCCGGCGCCGGAGCGCTGCTGATCGAAGCTCCGAAGGGCACGGCGTATCAAGCCACTTCGCTCAGCGGGCGTAACTTCAGCACGTATCACATGGGGACCGATGCCCTGATGCTGGTCATGCAGGGCTTCCAGGTCGACGGGCGCGATCTCTACCGTGTGGCGGCCGAGGGCGCGTCGCCGACGCCTCCGCCGCCACTGCCCAAGGCGATCCCCGGCAAAGAGGCGTCGAGCTTCGCGTGTCCTGGCCTGCGCCCGCCCGCCATCACTCAGGCCGCCTTCGATGCCTTGCCTGCCGACTACCGCAAACGCTTCGACGGACTAGAACCCATCCGGCAGGCGGAGGTGGTCTGCGGCCAGCGCCTCGATGATCTGCTCAGCCTTGACACGTTCACCAGCGTTGACTTGCATGCGGATCGCGCAGCGACGCTTGCCGAGGCGAAGATCCTGCTCAAGGCGGGGGAGGTGCCCCGCGACGAGGCGGGCAAAGACACATGGTGGCCGGCAGCACGCCACTGGTTGATGCGTAACACCCCGTTGTTCGATACCGACCCGCCTGTCCCGCTTCAGGCTGAGTATTTCGCCGCATTCAACGAGGACATCCTGCCGCGCCTGCCAAAGGCTCCGGCTGACGATGTCCAGAGCGTGAAGGACGTGGTTCGGTACACGCTCACCATGCCACAGGCACAGGCGACCCACGCGCTCACCCGGTTGCAGGCGCTGGGCGCGTTGGATGCCTCGGTATCCGGCGGCACGGTTGCCCATGCTGTGTTGCAGTGGGCGCTTGAGCCGCGGGTTGCCGACTCGGTATTCGAGACAATCTTCAAGGCCGCCAAAGTGCAGCCGCGCGATGCCAGCACGCTGTTCATTCCAGTCATCGACACGAAGAATGCGGTTGGTGTGGATCGTCTGCTCAGGCACGGTCTTGATCCGCGCGATGCGAGGCTGCTGTTGCGCGCGCGTGCGCAGCCGGCACTCTATGCGACCTTGCTGGACGCCGCATTTCAGCGTGCCAAGTCTGCCGGCGGCAAGCTGCCCCCCGACGTGGTGGACCCGCTGGTTCAGGCCGAACTGCGCAATGGCAAGGCGATCAACTGGAGCGCCGTCGAGCCGCTGCTCAGCCATGGCGGGGATGTGTCTCGCAGCTTCGTGACCGGTGTAGGGAGTGACAATGCGTCGCTTGCCTACTTTGCCCGTAGCGCGCCAGACAAATTCCTGGACATGCTTAACCACGGCTTGCGCGTCGACTTGTCGTACCCGGTTGGCGGCAACGCGCTGTTGACCCGTTATCTGCGCCTGAACATCGCCTGGATGCCGGAGGGGCCGAGGCCCGATGTGGTCGAAGCCATGCTCAAGCGCTACAACAACGCGGCAACCGGCAAGCCATGTACCGACTGTGCGTACGACCCGCTTGGCATTGCACTTGGCAATCAAGGCCCCAACAGCGTTGCTGTGCTTAAGGTACTGCTGCGCTACGGTGCTGACCCCAACGCGCTCGACACCAAAGGATTCGCCGCTTTCACATCCGCGATCATGGACGACCGCGTCGACATGCTCGACGCCATGATGCAAGGCCCCAAAGCGCTCAATCTGAAACTGACCGATCCCAATGGGTTCAGCTTGTTGGCGCTGGCGCGATGCTACGACGCCAACAAGGCAGCGGACTGGCTAAGCCAGCATGGCGCGGGCCAGCCGGATCAGGGCTACGCCGCCTGTCGCGAGAGCCTTGCTGCGCAACGCAAGAAGGGCTGATCGGCGGTGTGCAAGCCACTTGCACTGGTAGAGGTCGATTCACACGCGGAAGACACCTCTGCCAGCGCGTCTGCGATCAGTTCTTGTGGCTGCCGAATCGACGCCCTTGGTCGAACAGCGTTGCGACAGCAACCATCAGACCGGAACAGACCAGGATAACGACGACGCCCTCTGTGGCATGCGTTGCCGATTGCGCAACCATGGACAACGCCCACAGTGGTGCCAAGCCGCCCGCCAGGGCCGTGCCGATTTCGCGGCCCGAACCGACGCCTGTGGAACGGCTCTGCACCGGAAACTGGCGGCTGAGAAACGACCCCTGTGGCGCGAACATCATCGGTGCCAGAACGCCGGTGCCGATGACCATTGCCCAGTAGATCAGCTGGCTGTCACCCGTTCCCAGCAGTGAGAGGAATGGATAGGCAAAGAGCGCAGACAGGATGCCGCCCACCATCAATACCTTCTTGCTGCTGAACTTGTCGCACATCCAGCCGAAGAGCGGCACCGTCACAATCGCGACCAAACTGGCCAAGGTCACCGACAGCGACGTGACGTTGGCAGAGACGCCCTTGAACTGGGTGAGGTAAGCCAGAGAGAAGGTCTTGAAGATGTAGCTGATGGCGTTGTATCCCACCGCGATAAAGAAGACCACGCCAAGGCCTTTGAGATGCGAGGCCAGCAGATTTCGAATGGGCTTTTCCTGACGGTGGCTCTCTTCAAAAGAGGCGTACTCGGGAGTTTCGGGCAGGCTTTTGCGGACCCACATCCCGACCAACACCAGGACGAAGCTCAGGAGGAAGGGGATGCGCCATCCACCCGCAAGCAGGAACCGATCACCCGCCATCGTGAGCAGGTAGACGGTCAGCGATGAAAGCAGCAGGCCCAGATTCAAGCCCAGCGCCGGCCACGATCCCTGGCGGCCCTTGCGGTTCTCTGCTGCGTGTTCGTATGAGGTTACGGCGGCGCCGGCCAGTTCGGCACCAGCCCCCAAGCCCTGAACAATGCGAATCAGCACAAGCAGCAGCGGCGCCCAGAAGCCGATGGATGCATAGGTTGGAATCAGGCCGATCGCCGTCGTGCACAGTCCCATCAGGCAGAACGTGACGAACAGCATCTTCTTGCGACCGTACTTGTCACCGAAGTAGCCGAAGAAAACGCCACCCACCGGTCGTGCGACAAAGCCGATCGCAAACGTAGCGAACGCCTGCAGCGTGGCATTGGTTGGATTGGAGGTGTCAAAGAAGATCTTGCTGAAGACGATCGAGGCCATGGTGGCGTACAGGTAAAAGTCATACCACTCGAGCATGGAGCCAACGATCGTGGCTGCTGCAACCTTCCTCAGTCGCTTCTTGCTGTCATCCGGTGTTTCAAGGCGAACGTCTTTCATGGTGTCTCGTTTTTAATGTGGTTTTTTTATCGATCCGGACGGTCTGCATCCGTCGTTATCGTGTTTGCCAGCAACCTTGGAGCAGCCGCTCAAGCGCGGCGGCGCACGATGTGTTGTGGCCCGAGCTCGCTGCAGCCTGTCACGCCCAACATGGCCAGGTTGCGGTCTACCTCGTCGCGCAGCAGGCTGATGGCGTGGGCTACACCTGCCTCGCCCGCGACGGCAGCGGCGTAGTTGAAGGGCCGGCCCACCAGCACCATGCGCGCACCCAGCGCCAGGGCTTTGAGCACGTCCGAGCCACGCCGGAAGCCGCTGTCGATGAGCACGGGGTAATCGGGCCCCATGGCGGCGACCACGGCTTCGAGCACGCGCATGGGCGAGGCAGCGCCGTCGAGCTGGCGGCCACCGTGATTGGACAGCACGACGCCATCGGCACCCACACGTCGGGCCTCCAGCGCGTCCTCTACGCTGAGCAGACCCTTGACCACCAGCGGCCCCTTCCAGCGGCGGCGAATGGCCTCAATGTGGCGCCAGGTCAGGTGGTCTCGCGCCGAAAAGTCGCGTAGTACGGTGGACGACATGATCGGCGCGCCGCGCGTGGCGAACGAGTTCTCGAAATGCGGCATGCCGTGGCGCAGCAGCGTGCGCAGGAAGGTACCCATCACCCAGCCAGGCCGGACCATGCCGTCCCAGGCCAGGCGCAGGCTGGGGCGCAGCGGGGTGGAGAAACCGGTACGGATGTTGTTCTCGCGGTTGGCCGAGATGGGGATGTCCACGGTCACCATCAGCGTGCCGAAGCCGGCGCGCTCCACACGGTCGATCAGCGCATCGATACGCGCCTGGTCGCCCGGAATGTAGGCCTGGAACCAAGTGGCCGGGCTTGCGCGCGCCACCTCTTCCATGGGGATCAGCGACGTCCCGCTCATGATCGACACGATGCCCGCCTGCTGGGCCGCGCGCGCCAGGACCAGATCGCCGCGATAGGTGGTCAGTGCGTTGATGCCCATCGGCGCAATGCCGAACGGGCTGCTGTAGCGCTGGCCGAACAGTTCCACCGCCTGTGAACGCTTCGACACATCGCGCAGCACCCGGGTGGAGAACGCGTATTCGTCAAACACCGTTCGGTTGTCGCGCAGCGAAGCGTTGTCCTCGGCTGCGCCCGCGATGTAGCCGAAGATGGGCCGGGGCAGGCGCCGGCGTGCTGCGGCCTCGAAGTCGTGCAGCGACAGCATGTTGCGCAGCGCGGCGGGCAGGGTCACGGATGAGGGTTCAGCGTAGGAAGCCATGGCGGTGGTGCGGATTGCTCCAAAAAGCTGCGACACTGTAGAGCCATGGTTTTGCGAATTAAAGCGAAATATTTAGAATGTGTATATTCGCTTTTATGAAACAAGATCATCATGCCTCAGCCATCGATCAAACAGCTCGAAGCCTTTTGGTGGGCCGCAACTTGTGCCAATTTCGCCACCGCGGCCGAACGCGTGCACCTGTCGGTGTCATCGTTGTCCAAGCGCATTGCTGAACTTGAATCCACGCTTGGCCAGTCGCTGTTTGACCGCAGCGGGCATCGCGCGGCGCTCACTGAGGCGGGCGAGCGCCTGCTGCCCGCCGCGCTCGGCGTGCTCAACGCCATGGCGGCGCTGGGCCAGACGTTAGACGCTCGGGCCGAACTCACCGGGCACTGTCGCTTTGGGGTGGGCGATCTTTCAGCGCTGACCTGGTTGCCTGCTTTCGTGGCGGCGGCGCGGCAGGCACACCCGCAACTGGGGTTGGAACCCTACGTGGATGTGGGCGGCGTACTGGAGCGCCGCCTGGCCGACGGCGAACTGGACTTTGCTGTGATTGCGGGCCGATCCTCGCGCAGCGAACTGCTGTCGCAGCCCGTGGGGGCCGCTCACTTTGCCTGGGCCGCGGCCCCCAATTTGCCGGGTGTGGGCCGCCCGAGTGCGGCGACGCTTCTGCAACGCTACCCGCTTGTCACGCTGCCTGCCGGCGCGGGGACCACGCGGTTGCTGGACGACTGGCTGCTGGCCAACCGCGCCATGGTGCAAGAGCGCATCGTGTGCAACAGCTGGGGCGCAGTGGCGGGCATGCTCCGGCAAGGCGTGGGCGTGGGTTTTCTGCCTGCGTACTGGGTGGGGGCGCTGAACCTGCGCAATGTGGGTGCACGGACGCCGCTGGCGCCGCTGCACTACGCCTTCCAGTGGCGGCGCGGCGATGCACGGGCGCTGATCGCGGCCATGCAGCCGTTGGCGCAGGCGCAGGTGGATTTTTCAGTGTCTCCTGCGTTTGCGAGCGCGGTGAGTCCGTGATGGACCGACGGCCGGCAAGTGGTAGCCGTTTGCCTCTACTCGCACATGCTGTCGGCCTTGAGTGCGGCCCGTTCAACGCGGGCATGCAACTGGCGCGGGCGTTCAGAGGCCAGGTCGATGATGTCGAATTCTCGAGCCTCGCCGCTGACTGGGGTTTATCGCTGCTAACAGTGATCCGTAAAAATAAAGTCTGTCGGGAAGGAGACTTCTAACCCATTGATTTATAAAGGGTCGTGGTGTTCAAAAAAAAGCAACAAGTCTGTCGGGCCCCCTCAATTTGGCTCCATAGCTCGTGTGAAATTTAGCAATAGTCTGTCGAGGTCAGGCCCGACAAGCCTTTACCGGGAAGCCCGATTGAGAAAGTGTCCCTCCGTCGCACTCGGGTCGTTCGCTGTCACCACGCAGATTCGGCAGAGTCGAAGATGAACCCATCGGCCGCCCCCCTTAAGACATTCTTCGCAACCCAACGCGCTGGGCACCACATCGCGGATGGCATCCGTATGCTGACAGTCGCTCATACCGCCTCCTTTGAGAGTCTGCTGAAGTAGCTGTGGATCTGCGCGATGACAGCGGCACCGTCGCCGACCGCGGCAGCCACCCGCTTGGTTGAACCAGCGCGAACGTCGCCAATGGCGAAGACGCCCGGCATGCTGGTTTCGAGCGACAACGTTGATTCACCTGCCTGAATGAAGCCATGGTCGTCCGTGGCGATCGAGTTGCCAAGCCAGCGGGTATGAGGCATCGCGCCGATGAACAAAAATAGATGGCTGATGTTGTAGCGTGTCGATTCCCCGCCGGTGCGATCACGGACAACGGCGCCTAAAAGTGTTTCGCCAGCGCAATCTAGTTCGATGAGGTCGGTCGCCACATGAATTTCGACGTTGGGTAGGGCTGAAATTCGATCGATCAGATAGCGCGACATCGTCTCCGAAAGGTCGCGCCGGACGAAGACGTGAAGCCGTTTGACGTACGGCGCGAGAAAAACGATTGCCTGGCCCGCCGAGTTGCCGCCACCCACAAGGGCAACGTCTTTTCCGGTGCATAGGCGCGCTTCGATCGGCGAGGCCCAATAGGAAACTCCGGAGCCTTCGAACTGTGCGAGACCGTTGATGTCGGGTTGCCGGTAAGCGGCCCCGGAAGCGATGACGACAGTGCGGGCGCCCACCGCCGAATCGTCGGAAAGCTTGAGTCTGAGCTCATCCCCGGTGCGCTCAAGGCGCTCCACACACACTGGGATGGCAACCTCGGCGCCGAACTTAAGGGCCTGGTTGAATGCGCGACCGGCGAGCGCCTGTCCCGAGATGCCCGCAGGAAAACCAAGATAATTCTCGATCCGTGCCGACGCGCCAGCCTGGCCGCCCATGGCTCGCTCGTCCAGAACAATGACGGACAGGCCTTCCGAAGCACCATAGACTGCGGCGGCCAAACCGGCCGGACCTGCACCGACGATGGCGACGTCATACACTTTCTGCGCGCTGATCTTGGGGATGATGCCGAGACAGCCGGCCATCTCTCGCTCATTGGGCCGCTTCAGCAGGTTTCCGTTGGGACAGACCACCAATGGCAGGTCGGACGGCAAGAGTGCCATTCGCTCGATGAAACTGCGACCCTCGCCATCGACTCTGGGGTCCAGAACGAGGTTGGGATAACCACTTCGTGTCAGAAAGCCTTGCAGACGCAAGAGATGCGCATCGTCTGGTGCACCAATCAGGATCGTCCCCGAGCCACCTTGCTCGATCAGGCCGACGCGGCGCAGGATCAGCGCGCGCATGAGGATCTCGCCAACCTCAGCTGATCCGATGATGAGCGCGCGCAGATGCGGCGCATCGAACGGCAACAGGGTGGCGCCATCTTGCCCCGCTCGGGCAGAGGCTATGGAGGCACGACCGTCAATCTGGCTGACCTCTCCGGTGAACTGCCCCGTGCCGTGGGTGGTGATGAGCGTCTCTTGGTCCAAACCATTGCGCCGTAGAACATCAACCGAGCCATCCAAGACAAGCCAGACGGGCGCGCCTCGATCTCCTGTGACGAAGACGGTTTCGCATGCCGAAAAAAATGTTGGTGGGCCGCTCGCGAAGCGGCTTGCGGCCTCTATCTGCAGGGGCGTCAGCACAGGGAACATCTGATGCTCTCGCCCTGCGACGCCGGCTTTGGGGTGACCGATCATCTGAACATCTCCTGTGGCGCGATCGCGGAACTCAGGCATCTAAGGCTGCGGTCTCGTGAAAGTACGGATCCTCTCTGTGTGCAAGCTCACGCACGGCGAGGTGGAACGATTTCGTGTCGTCAGGCGATCACGCCAGGTACGTGTCGATCGGTAGCCCGGATTTCAGCGTCAGCGTGACGGGCGTACGCTCGGCAATTTCCGCCAGACGCGCTTTCTGACCGTCGTCCAAGCCCCCGATCGTGAGCGTTCGCTCGATTCGCCGCTCGTCCGTCCCAACAATCCTCAGCGACACGTCGAGCGACGTGAGAGACCAGTCCTTGCGTTCTGCGTACATCTTGAGCGTGATTGCCGTGCAGGCGCCAAGGCTTGCAAGTAGCAGGTCATAAGGGGCCGGGCCAACACCTTGCCCACCGAGGGCGTGAGGTTCATCTGCTGTAATCGCGTGGCCGCCTACGACGATGTCTGTACGATAAGGCGTCGATCCGATATGGGCGGTGCCGTGGGTCATGGTGTTGGTCTCCTCTGCGCGGCGAGTGGGGTAGGAGCGCTGCCGGTATCGGCTTGCAGCGTATCAGGGGCACCAAGGTGGCGACAGTTAGCACATGGTATTAGTTCGCTGACCTCACGCGCTGGGAAAGTGCGGGAGGACAAACTCGGCCAGTTCCTGCAGCACCTCGCGTGCAGGCCGTACGCTATGCCGCAGATTGAACGCAACATGACTGACCCCGAGCCGCGCGAGGCCATCAAGTTCCTCCACTAGTTGATTGCGACCAAGCCGATAGCCGAGAAAGATGGGCGATGGCGCCATATCCGGGTCTTCCGTCAAATCAATGAACATGGATTGAGCGAACGGAAGGAACGCACCATCGGCCTGGGTTTCGACAACGCTGCGCCAGGTTTCGATACGCGGCTTTTGCGTGTCGATGGGCCGGAAATAGGTCATCCAACCATCGAGATTGCGTGCAATCCACTGCAGGCTCTGCTGCGCGCTGCCGATGGCGAGGATGGGCAGGTGCCGTCCGGTGGGCTTGGGCAGCAGGTCTAGGCCGCTCAGGGTGCCGAACGTGCCAGACAGGCTCGGGTAGTCCTCGGTAGTGGTGCGGCGGATGACGTCGAGGTATTCCCGAAAGGCGTCGCCGCGCGTTTCGTGCGACAGATTGAAGGCTGGGTACTCAGTGGGCCGATCGCCTGAGGCGGCGCCGAGCACGAAGCGCCCGCCGCTGATAACGTCTACCGAAGCGGCAGCCTTGGCCGTGTGTAGCGGATGCCACAACGGCAGTACGATCCCGGTCGTACTGAGCGTGATGGTGCGCGTGACCGTCGCAAGCTGGCCAAGCTAGACCCAGGGGTCATAGATCTGGCCCGCGTCATTGAATTGCGGATCGAACAGCGGCACATCACGAATCCATAACCAATCGAGCTTGATCAGACCGGTCCCCAATGGTCAAAAGGCCGGGCAGCCATAGAGCGCCCGGCACGCACTTGCGTCGCGGCTGTGAGGAGGGGAGGGAGCCTCACGCTGGTTTAATCATGTCCCGTGCGTATGCGAGGCCGGTGCCATATCCGCCGCCATGCTCGACCACGATCGCCCGAGCCTTTTCGTAGGTGTCATGACGGGTCCAGTCTCTTTGGAATTCGAGAAGGAGTTGGAGCCAGGAAGTCATGACTGCGCCAGCGGAAGCCATCCGTCGCAATGCAAGGTCATGGCTTGTTGGTGTCAGTCCGCCACACGCGTCGGCAACGACGTGGACTTGATAGCCCTCGGACAGCGCTGATAGAACGGGGAAGCTCACGCAAGCCTCGGTCAGCAGGCCCGCGATGATCAGGGTGCGCTTTCCTGTCGCCGCGATCGCGGCGCGCACAGCATCGTCTTCCCAAAGATTCATATTGCGGCGTTCAATCGGCGTGACGTCAGGCAGCACCTCACGAAAAGCCGGCATCAACGGGCCGCTGTAGACCTTCGAGGCCGAAGTGGAGACCACAACCGGCACATCAAAGGCGACCGCCGTCTTCGCGACCGCAAGACCATTGCTGCGCAAAATTTGGGGGTCTTGAGAACCCGCAGCGAAAGCAAGGCCTGCCTGTTCATCAACGAGGATCAACGCACAATCAGCGGGTTCGAGCAACGGTAGCGTGGACATGGGAATTCTCCTGTTCATTTGAGACGGCGATCTTGATTCAGGCTGCGGTCTGCGACCCATCCGCCCATCGCTAGCGTACCAGCCAGGATGCCGAGAGAGGATGACGTATGGGCATGCCTCAAGAATCCGCTCGCAAACGCAAATGCGGCGAGCTCGCACTTGCTGACAATCTTCTTTACGCGGTTCATCGTCGGTCGGGGTTGGAGTGGGCAGTTTGCCCGGTGCCTGAAACGACTGGACGCTCTGCGGAACGTCCAGCCCGCGAATGCAGAATTAGCGCTCGATGACCGGCGCGTGGACCGGCGCCAGCGACTCATGCTTGGTGGCGGTGCGCTGCTCAGCCTTGTGGACCATCGTGTAGGCATAGTCCACGCCCATGCCGTAGGCGCCGGAATGTTCCTTGGCCACCTTCATCACCGCGTCGTACGTGTCGCGGTTCTTCCAGTCGCGTTGCCATTCGAGCAGCACCTGCTGCCAGGTCACCGGCACCACGCCGGCCTGCACCATGCGCTGCATCGCGTAGTCGTGCGCCTCTTTGGTGGTGCCGCCCGAGGCATCTGCCACCATATAGATCTCGTAGTCGCCTTCGAGCATCGCGGAGAGCGCGAACGTGGTGTTGCAGACTTCGGTCCAGAGACCGGCGACGATCACCTTCTTGCGGCCATTGGCGGCCAGTGCGTCACGCACCTTCTGGTCGTCCCATGAGTTCATCGAAGAGCGTTCAAGCGTCTGCTTGCCCGGGAACACGTCGAGTAGTTCGGGGTAGGTATAACCAGAGAACGCCTCCGACTCGACCGTCGTGATGGTGGTCGGGATTTCGAAGATCTTGGCCGCTTTGGCCAGGCCAACCACGTTGTTCTTCATGGTCTGGCGGTCCATCGACTGGACGCCGAAGGCCATCTGGGGCTGATGGTCGATGAAGATGATCTGGCTGTTGTGGGGGGTCAAGACTTCGAGCTTGGCATTGGTCATGGCGTTCTCTCTATTCAAAGTAATTCAATGTTATTGAAATTGCTTGGTGGCGAAGACTCGTTGTTCCGCCGCCGTGGAAAGAACTATAGCGGTGATAGCGTCACTCGTAGAGGGAAGCGAATGGAGTTGTTATTCAAAATAATTGAATATTGGGGCAGGAGGGCAAACCTTCGTTTTCTTTGAGAGAGCAGCAGATTCATGGCGGTAGGTGATCCTGAGCCAGAACGTGTACCGCACGAGAGTAGAGATTTTCAGCGTGCGAGTGCTTTTGTGTGCACTTCGACAGACTTCATTTTTATTCGACAGACTTTATTTTTACGGATCAACAGCCAGCAGGCTTCCCCGGATTCGGCTACACTAATAATTGACGCATCAATCGTTGATGCATCATTTGTATTGCCGCCCCTCCATCATGGCCGTCCACACCGCCCTGCCGCATTCCCATACCCAGGTCCTGCCGTTCAAAGAATCGCTGTTGGCGATGATCGGCATCTGCTTTGTCGTCGTGCTGGTAGCGTTTGACCAGACCGTGGTGGGCACCGCGCTGCCGACAGTGGTGGCCGAGCTCAAAGGGTTTGAGTTGTATGCGTGGGTGGCGACGTCGTATCTGCTGACGTCGGTGGTGACGGTGCCGATCTTCGGGCGCCTGGGGGATTTCTACGGGCGCAAGCCCTTCGTGATCGCCTCCATCGTGGTGTTCACGCTCGCCTCTGTCATGTGCGGCATGGCTGGCAGCATGACCTTCCTGGTGTGGTCGCGTGCACTGCAGGGTATCGGCGGCGGCATGCTGGTCGGCACGGCCTATGCCTGCATTCCCGACCTGTTTCCCGATGCGCGCGTACGTTTGCGCTGGCAGGTGTTGCTGAGCGCTTCGTTTGGCATCGCCAACGCCATCGGCCCGACGCTGGGCGGGTGGATGACGCAGGCGTTCGGCTGGCGCTCGGTGTTCTACGTGAATATTCCGTTTGGCGTGCTGGGGCTGTGGTTTGCCTGGCGCTTCCTGCCGCATCTGCGCCAGAACGTGCACACCGGGCATGATGGAAAGATGCGGCTGGACTGGCAGGGCGCGGTGCTGATTACGGTGGCGCTAGGTGCGCTGCAGTTGTTCGTGGAGTGGCTGCCGCGCCACGGCATGTCGCTGCCGATGCTGGGTTGGCTCGTGTTGTCGGCCGCGGCGTTTGTGGCGCTGTGGTGGTGGGAGCAGCGCGCCGAGCAGCCGCTGCTGCCGTTCGACATGTTGCGCAACCCGTCGCTGGCGGCGCTGTTCATGCTGGCGATGCTGTCGGGTTTCTCGATGTTTGCGGTGCTGTTCTATGCGCCGCTGCTGTTCCAGGGCGGGTTTGGCATGTCGCCGCAGGAGGCTGGGCTGGTCATTACGCCGCTGGTTGTGTGTATCACGCTGGGCAGCATCATCAATGGGCGCATCGTCACGCGCATTCCCAAGCCCAACGCCATGCTGTATGCCGGGTTTGCGCTGCTGACGGTGGCGGTGGCTGGGATGGCGGTGTCGTCCAAAAGCATGCCGCATGCGGTGTTGACGCTGCTGATGCTGCTGGCCGGTCTGGGCCTGGGTTTCGTGCTGCCCAACCTGACGGTGTTTGCCCAGCAGTCGGCGGGGCGTGCGCACCTGGGCATTGCCACGGCACTGCTGCAGTCGCTGCGCATGGTGGGTGGCATGGTGGGCACGGCGCTGGTCGGCACGCTGGTCACGGAGCGCTATGCCTCCGGCGTGGCCAGCGCGCTCAATGCGGACAACGCGACCCAGTGGCTGCGCCAGCTTGCCGACCCAGAAATTCTCATCGATCATGACGCGCAAGCCGCCATGCTTGCGCAGATGCATGCTGCCGGCCACGACGGCGCGGCGCTGCTCGAAGCTGCGCGCCATGTGCTGGTGAGTGCTATCCATATCGGCCTGATCGTGGCGACAGTGGTGGCGCTGATCGGCCTGTGGCGTGTGCGCCGGGTGCCACCAGTGGTGTTGCACCATGTTGAGCCTGTGCAACACACCGAATAGGCACCAATCAACCGGAGCGGTTAGGATGCGCGGTTCCCCAGCAATCTCAGCCCCCTGATCGATGACCTCTGAACGCGAACGCTTCGCCGTCATGCACCAGTTCGGCCGCACCTACCGTGCATTCATGGCGGCCTTCGAGGCGCATGTCGGCCAGCCCATGCCGCGTTGGCGCATCCTGCTGGCGCTGCACGACAACACGGGCGGTGGCCTCGCCCAGAAGCAGCTTGCCGAGCGCCTGCAAATGGACCCTGGCGCGCTCACCCGTCAGCTCAAGGTGCTCGACCAGCTCGGCTGGATCGAGCGCACCACCGATGCGCGCGACAACCGCCTGACCAACGTGTCGCTCTCCGATGCCGGCCTGGCTGTGGTGCTTGAATGCATGCCGCGCCGCATCGCCTTCATCAATGCCACGCTCGATGGGCTGCCAGATGATCTCGTCCATGCGCTGTCCGAAGCGCTGGCGCAGATCGAGACGCGCCTGGCCGAAGTGCCCGAGCTGTCCGGTACATCGGGCATGTCAGACATCAAGAACGCCGATCAGACAGAAGAGCGCTGAAGCGTCCGGAGACACGCCATGCCTATGGTGATCAACAGCGCGCTGTACCGCAACGGCAAGCGCGAACGCGACCTCTCGGTCGAAGACATCAGCGACGTCCTGCATACGCCCGGTTCCTTTGTCTGGCTCGGCTTGCATGAGCCGGACGACGCGATGCTCAAGGTCTTGCAGGAAGAATTCGGCCTGCACGATCTCGCGATTGAAGACGCGCGCAATGCCCATCAACGCCCCAAGCTGGAAACCTACGGCGACACGCTCTTCATCGTGCTGAACACCGCGCAGATGGAGAGCGGTAACGTTGTCTTTGGTGAAACGCACCTGTTTGTCGGTAAGGATTTTCTCATCTCGGTACGGCACGGGCCATCGGCATCCTATTCGCCGGTGCGTGAACGTTGCGAGCGCAAGCCGCAACTGCTCGCCAAGGGCGCGCCGTTTGCGCTGTATGCGGTGATGGATTTCGTGGTCGACAACTACCAGCCCGTGCTTGAGCGCATGCAGGAAGAGTTCGAGCACATCGAAAGCCAGATCTTTGGCGACACGTTCGACCGCGCGGCCATCGAGCGGCTTTACACGCTCAAGCGTCAGCTCCTGCGCCTGCGTGGCGCAGCCCTGCCCGTGGAAGACATTGCCGGCCAGCTCGTGCGCCTGCATGAAGACGTGGTGCCCAAGGAGCTGCGCGCGTACTTCCGCGACATTGCGGACCATGCACACCGCGTGGTGGGTGCGCTCGACGTGATTCGCGAAATGCTGACTACGGCCATCTCCGTGAACGTGGCGCTGGTGTCGGTCACGCAGAACGACATCGTCAAGCGTCTGGCAGGGTGGGGCGCTATTCTGGCGATCCCGACCGTGGTGTTCAGCAACTACGGCATGAACTTCAAAGGCATGCCGGAGCTGGAGCATCCGGCGGGGTATCCCATCGTGCTGGCGTGCACGGCCACGGCTTGCGTGTGGCTGTATCGCAAGCTGCGCAAGTCAGGCTGGATCTAGGAGGCGTTCATATGTCCCGCTGCTGCTGGGTCAACGAAGACCCGCTGATGATCGACTACCACGACACCGAGTGGGGCGTGCCCTCGCACGATGATCGCCACCTCTACGAGATGCTCATCCTGGAAGGTGCACAGGCCGGCTTGTCTTGGCAGACCATCCTGCGCAAGCGGGTGCGTTACCAGGAAGTGTTCGAGGGGTTTGACGCCGCACGTGTGGCGCGCTTCACGCCGGCACGCATTGAAAAGCTGCTCGCTGACCCCGGCATCGTGCGCAATCGCGCCAAGGTTGAGGGCGCCGTCATCAACGCGCGCAAGGTGCTGGAGCTGCAGGAAGAAGTGGGTTCGCTTGATGCGTTCCTGTGGGCCTTCGTCGATGGCAAGACCATCATCAACCGCTGGGACAGCTATCGCGACGCGCCCGCCGCCACCGATGCCTCCAAGGCGATGAGCAAGGCGCTGGTCAAGCGCGGTTTCAAGTTCGTCGGCCCCACCATCTGCTACGCCTTCATGCAAGCCACCGGCATGGTCGATGATCACGAAGCCGGGTGCTTTCGCGCCGGCAAGGCATAACCACTGCCAAGCCGCGGATCGTTCGGTGGCGTATGGCCTCTGGTATCGCAAGCAGGCACAGGCGGGCCAGACGGTCGCCTCTTCTTGATCGGGCGAATGTCCGTTATTCTCGCCAATCCCAACACTGACGGAGTCGTTCTTCATGTCGCTGAACTTTCTCGGCATTGCCGGTAGCCTGCGCCAAAAATCCACCAACCAGGGCCTGCTGCGTGCGGCGTCCACCCGCCTGCCTGCGGGTGTCGAAATGGAACTGGCCGATCTGCGTGATATTCCGTTCTACAACGCGGACATTACGGACAAGCCGGCTTCGGTACGGCGCGTGTTCCAACAACTGGAGCGCGCCGATGCGCTGGTGTTGGCGTGCCCCGAATACAACTACTCGCTGGCGCCGGCATTGAAGAACATTCTCGATTGGGCCTCGCGCGAACCGAACAACGCGCTGCTGGCAGGCAAGCCGGTGGCGATCCTGGGAGCGGGCGGTGGCATGGGCACGTCGCGTGCGCAGTACCACCTGCGTCAAGTGTGCGTGTACCTGGACCTGCATCCACTGAACAAGCCCGAAGTGTTCGCCAACGCGTTTGCCGGCGGCTTCACGCCCGATGGCGATCTGACAGACGAGCGCATCGCCGGCCTGATCACCGAGCAGATGCAGGCGCTGGCCAACTGGACGATCAAGCACAAGGCCTGAGCGCGGCCTTCATGCTGTTCACTCGCCGGCGTGCAGCGTTCGATTGCGTCCGGCGAGTGATCCCATCACGATGGACGCCAGCGCAATCGCGCTGAACAGCCAGCCGATCACGGCCCAACCGCCGGTCAGGTCGTGCAGCACACCCATGAGGTAGGGCCCTGCAGCGGCCATGGTGTAGCCGATGCCCTGTGTCATGGCCGACAGGCTGGCCGCCACCCGCGCATCGGCTGAGCGCAGCACGATCAGTGACAGCGCCACGCTGAAGTTGCCACCCTGGCCAAGCCCCAGCAGCACCGCCCACCACCACAGCGTCGAGAGTGGCGCGTAGAGGCAGCCAATCAGGCCGGCCCAGCACATCAGCATCATCAGCACGACGGCGGGGCGCTGGTCCCGCCCGAGGCGCGCCACGAACGGCCCGCCCAGCGCGGTGATGAGCTGCACGAGAATCGACACCGCCACCACAACGCCCGATTGCACGGCGGACAGCCCTCGGTCTTGCAGGATTACGGGCAGCCAGCCGAACACGCAATACGCCAGCGACGATTGCAGACCCATGTGCAGCGTCACCTGCCAGGCGATCGGCTTGTTCCAGAGCGACACGCGTTCGAGCCGTGTAGCCGACCCCTTGCCGTGCGCATGCCGCATGTGCGGCCACCAGCCGACAAAGGCCAGCAGCGCAGGCAAGGCCCAGAATGCCAGCGCCGGTTGCCACCCACCCAGCCATGCGGAAAGCGGAGCGCTCGCACCGGCCGCCACCGCCGCGCCAAAGCACAGCGCCATCGTGTAGACGCCGGTCATCAGATCAGCCTGGCGGCCGAAGTCCCGCTTGACGATGCCCGGCAGCAGGATGCCCGTCACGCCAATGCAGGCACCGGCTGCCAGCGTGCCGATGAAGAGCGGTGCGACGCCGCCCGCGCTACGCAAGGCAATGCCTGCCGCCAACGCAATCAGCAAGCCACCCACTGCGCGCTCCGCGCCAAAACGCCGGGCCAGCACTGCGGCGGCCGGCGCGAACAGGCCCAGGCATAGCACCGGCAACGTCGTCAGTAGGCCCGCCGTGGCGCCGGACAACCCCGTGCCAGCGGCCACTTGCTTGAGCACTGGTGACAGGCTGGACAGCGCAGGCCGCAGGTTCACCCCCACCAGCACCAGCCCGACCACAAGCAGGATCAACGCACCGGCCGAACGATGTTCGGCGGCGCTATGGGCGGAGGCAGCAGATTGTGTTGGGGGCGGTGATTGGGACATGGCGGGACACGCGTGCGGGCAAGCTGCCGATTGTAGGGCGCGCGCAAGATTGGTGCATGCGCGCCGCCCGATCCCAATGATGACGTTGCTGCTATTGCGCGCGGTCGATGCGTTTGGCGAGGTCAGCCAGCACATCGGTGGATGGCGCACCGCGTTCGGCTGCCAAGGCCAGTGCGCGTCGTGTGAGTGCGGTGTACAGCGTCGCGTGATCTGCGCCGAGCGCATCCAGCGCATGCAGGTGTTTGTCGATCACGCCACCGTCGCCGCGCGAGACCGGGCCAGCCAGTGCACCGCCCAAGCCGCGTGCGCGGGCGGCGGCCAGCGTGCCGTCCACCAGCGGCCACATGGCAGCGACAGCGTCGTCGCGATCGATGCCGGCTGCCTGCCACAGGGTGGCCGCCTCATGCAGCGCGCATAGCAGAAAGCTGGCCGCATAGTTGGCACCGGCGTGGTACAGCGCACGTTGTCCAGGCCGGACCTTCAGCGGCGTGCAGCCGAGCCGTTGGGCGAGGTTCGCCAATGCTGCATCGTGCGGAGCGTCGGCCTCGATGGCGATGGATGCGCCGCCCAGGCGTTCTGCATCATCCGGCAGGCCGGCAAACAGGAAGAGGGGGTGGAAGCTGGCCGTATCTGCACCGGCCTGGCGGGCGGCGTCCAGCAGATTGCGTTCACCGGCGCCGCTGCAATGGACCACGAGCTGCCCCGGCCGCCAGCGCAGGCCGGCGACGACGCGGGCAATCGCGTCATCCGGCACGGTGATGAAGACCCAGTCCGCCGCATCCACCACGCCTTGCGCCTCGAGTGCCTTGGCACCCGTTGCCTGCGCCAGCCACGCCGCATTGGCTTGCGTGCGGCTGGCCACCGCAACGCTAGGTATGCCAGCACGATACGCACGTGTGGCCAGCGCTCGCGCCAGGCGACCCGCGCCAATCCAGCCGACCGAAACTGGCGCCTCGATTGCTAAAGAAGACATACGTGAACCCTGCGTCAGAACGGGCGGATCATAAGCCCGGCGCCTCTTCATATTCGCAATTAACTGCCGTGAATTCTTCCCGACCGGCAATGCGCATCCAGGAAAGTGGGGCACGCCAAGTGATGAGCAAGGCAACCGCCGGCACGCACTTTTCGCTGAGCATCGCCTGACCGCTTTTCGTGGATTGGCTGAGCGCGCTGCAGATGTGAGTGTCTCGCAGACGCTTGACTGGGCATAATTCCGGCTGCATTCCCGAAGGACAACATTCATGAAAACAGGTCGACGCGCTGGGGGCATGCCCTCCGGCGGTCCTGCCCAACGTTGTGTCCGTTATGCGCCCCTGATACTGGCGATCCTGCTGGCAGGCTGCGCCGTCGGCCCCGACTACCGCACGCCGCAGCTGACGGGCATCGAAGCACCGCAAGGCTGGCACGCCACGCTGCCGCACCTCGGCAGCCGCATGGCGCTGGCGCACTGGTGGGAGCAGTTTCACGATCCGGTGCTGACGCAGCTTGTGGCACAGGCCGATACCACCAGCCCCACCATCGCACAGGCGGTCGGGCGCATGCGTGAGGCGCGCGCGAGTGTCTCCACCAGCCAGGCGAAGTTCTTTCCGACGCTGAAGGGCACCGGCTCGGCATCGCGGCAGGGCGGATTCGGCAGCAGCGAGTTCGCTGGTGGTTCGAGCTTTGGCGGATTGCCCGGGGGCACGTTGAGCCCGACGCTGGGGCTGGGAACCCTCACCACGTTGGCGGCGCAGGCCGATGCGTCTTGGGAGATCGACCTGTTTGGCGGCAAGCGCCGCGGCCTGGAAGGGGCCGACGCGCGCCTGACTGCCAGCGAGGCCGATTGGCACGACGCCCGCGTGACGCTCGCGGCGGAAGTTGCCAACACCTATCTGCAGCAGCGCGAGTGCGAAGCGTTGGTCGACATCGGCGCAACGACGCTGACTTCACGGCAGGAAACCCTCACGCTGACCGAGCGCAAATTCCGCGCGGGTTTTGTCGCGCCGGCCGACTATGCGCAGGCGCAGGCCACCGTGGCTGATGCCGTCAGCGCGCTGGAAAGCCAGCGGGCGCAATGCGCGCAAGGCATCGACAAGCTCGTCATGCTCACAGGTCTGGACCACGACGCACTGAATACGCTACTGGCCAAGGCGAGTGCACAGATTCCCGTGCCGCCCGACGCCGGCGTGCCCGACGTGCCGGCGCAGGTGCTGTCGCAGCGGCCCGACGTGTCGTCGTCGGAACGCACGGTGGCGGCTGCCAGTGCGGACATCGGCGTGGCGGTGGCGAGCCGGTTGCCGTCGCTGACGCTGGTGGGCTCGATCGGTATCAACTCGTTTCGTGTGAGCGGGCAGTCGTTCACGAGCAAGTCGTGGTCGTTCGGCCCCTCGGTGTCGCTGCCGATTTTTGAGGGCGGTGCGGGCGCGGCGCGTGTGGAAACCGCACGTGCGCGCTACGACCAGGCACTGGCGAGCTATCGCGGCAAGGTGCGACAGGCCGTGCAGGAAGTCGAAGATGCGCTGGTGCGCCTGGACGCCGCTGACCGTCGCCTCGACGCTGCCACCACGGCTGACGCGCAATACACGAAGGTGCTGGAGGCGGCCAATGCGCGCTATCGCCTGGGCGCCGGCAGCCTGTTGCAGCTTGAAGACGTGCGACGCACGACGCTGCAGGCGTCGCAATCCCTGGCGGCAGTGAAGCTCGAACGCGCGCAGGCGTGGGTCGCGTTGTACAAGGCCGCGGGCGGCGGCTGGCACGTAGACGATGCCGACGCGACCGGCAACGCCCAATCGAATTCTTCCAAGGCTCCCGCGCCGGCCGCGCAGGCCCCAGCGCACAACGGAAACGCTTCATGACAGGACAACGTATTTGGATGGCCGGGCTGGCCGTGGTGCTGGCGGGCGTGCTCGTGGCGTGCGGCAAGGCTGCACCCGAAGGCAAAGGGCCGGGCAAGGAACAACCAACGACTAAGCCGGCGCTGACCGTCAACGTTGCGCATCTCGCGCAGCAGATATGGCCACGCACGGCCACGGCCAGTGGTGCGGTGCAGGCATGGCAGGAAGCCAGCATCGGTGCTGAAGTGGGCGGATTGAAGTTGGCGGAAGTGCTCGTCAACGTGGGGGATGTCGTCAAGCAGGGGCAACTGCTGGCGCGCCTGTCGGACGAGACGGTGCGTGCAGACGTTGCCGCGCAACGCGCCACGCTGGCAGAGGCCGAAGCTTCTGCCGCCCAGGCCGCAGGCGAAGCACGCCGCGCGCACGAACTCGACAAGAGCGGCGCTATCAGCCAGCAGGATCTGGTGCAGTACGACACGCAGGCCAAGACGGCTGCGGCCAAGCTGGCTTCCGCGCGCGCGCAGTTCGACAGCCAGCAGCTGCGTCTGCGCTACACGCGCGTGGTGGCACCGGACGACGGCGTGATCAGCGCACGTTCGGCCACGGTGGGGGCGGTGGTGTCATCCGACACCGAGCTCTTCAAGCTCATCCGCAAGAATCGCCTGGAATGGCGCGCCGAGATGCACGGCGACGTGCTCCCGCGCGTGCAGCCCGGACAGGCCGTGCGCCTGAAGCGAATGGATGGCGGCATCGTCAACGGGCGCGTGCGCCAGATCGCACCGACGGTGGATGCCAACACGCGCAACGGTCTCGTGTATGTCGATCTGCCGCCTGAAGCCGGTAGCACGGGCGTCAAAGCAGGTATGTATCTGTCGGGCGATGTGTTGCTGGGCGATGCACCTGCCAAGACGCTGCCAGAGACTGCCGTGTTCTCGCGCGACGGTTACGACTACACGATGGCGGTTGGCCCGCAGGACCGCGTGCGCCAGACCAAGGTCGTGCTCGGCCGGCGTCAGAGTGGTCAGGTGGAGGTCACGCAAGGTATTGGCCCGAACGACGCGGTGGTTGCCGCCGGGGCGGCCTTCCTGAGTGATGGCGATCTCGTGCGCGTGGCTGCGGCCGGTGTGCCTGCGTCGGCACCAGCGGCAGGAGCGAAACCATGAACTTCTCTGCCTGGGCCATCCGCAAGCCCATTCCGTCGATCCTGCTGTTCATCCTGATCACGGTGGCGGGGTTGGTGTCGTTCAAGATGCTGTCGATCCAGAACTTTCCGGACATCGACTTTCCCGCCGTGTCCGTGACCGCCAGCCTGCCCGGCGCCACGCCCACGCAGATGGAGACCGAGGTCACGCGCAAGATTGAAGACAGCATCGCCAGCATTGGCGCGATCAAGCACATCACCTCCACCATCAACGACGGTAGCTCGACCACGATGGTTGAGTTCCAGCTTGAGAAGGACGTGCAGGAAGCGGTGAACGACGTGCGGGACGCGGTCAGCCGCATCCGTGCACAGTTGCCGTCCGACGTGCAGGAGCCCGTGATCTCGCGCGTGACATTTGCCAGCCTGCCGGTGCTGACGTACGCGGTGGAAGCGCCGGACATGGATGCCGAGGATCTCTCCTGGTTTGTCGACAACGTGGTCAACAAGCGGCTGCTGTCGGTGCGCGGCGTGGCCAAGGTTACGCGCCAGGGCGGGGTAGACCGCGAGGTGCGCATACAGCTCGACCCCGTGCGCCTGCAAGCGCTGAACGTGACGGCGGCTGACATCAGCACGCAGGTGCGCGGCATGCAGCAGGAGGCGCCGGGCGGTCGGGGCAACATCGGCGGGCAGGAGCAGGCCGTGCGCACGCTCGGCACCGTGAAGAGCGCGCGTGAGCTGGCGCAGATGGACATCCCGCTGTCGGACGGACGACGCGTCCGCCTGTCAGACGTGGCCGATGTGCGCGACACCGCTGCCGAGCCGCGTCAGATGGCATTGTTCGATGGCAAGGCGGTGGTGAGCTTCCAGGTGTTCCGCTCGCGCGGTGCCAGTGAGGTTTCGGTGGCCAAGGGCGTGCGCGAAGCCATCGCCAAACTGCAGGCTGAGCGCCCCAATGTGCATGTGACCGAGGTCTTCAACATGGTCAAGCCGGTGGCGGACTCGTACAAGGCATCGATGGATGCGCTGTACGAAGGCGCCATCCTGGCCGTGCTGGTGGTGTGGCTGTTCCTGCGCGACTGGCGTGCGACGTTCGTGTCAGCGGTGGCGTTGCCGCTGTCGATCATCCCCACGTTTGCGGCCATGCAACTGCTGGACTTCACACTCAACGGCATCACGCTGCTGGCGCTCACGCTGGTGGTCGGGATTCTCGTCGACGATGCCATCGTGGAGGTGGAGAACATCGTGCGCCACCTGCGCGACGGCAAGAAACCGCTGGAGGCGGCGATGGAGGCCGCGCAGGAGATCGGTCTCGCGGTGGTTGCTACCTCGCTCACGCTGGTGGCGGTGTTCCTGCCGACGGCGTTCATGGGCGGCATCTCGGGCAAGTTCTTCAAGCAGTTCGGGTGGACAGCCTCGCTGGCGGTGCTAGCGTCACTGCTGGTGGCGCGGCTACTGACGCCCATGATGGCGGCGTACATGCTCAAGCCGCAGGACGAGCCCAACCGCGACAGCTGGATCATGACGCGCTACCTGCAGGCAGCGCGTTGGTGCCTGGTGCACCCGTGGAAGACGGGCAGCATGGCGGCGGCATTCTTTGTCGTGTCGATCGCCATCATTGGGCTGATTCCCGCCACTTTCCTGCCGCCTGAGGACTGGGCTCAGTTGCAGATGACGGTGGAAAGCCCGCCCGGCAGCACCATCGCCCAGACGCGCGAGAACACCGAACGTGTGCGCAAGATCGTGATGCAACACAAGGAAGTCCGCCACGTCTATACGGCCATTGGCTCAGGTGTGATGGCTGGCGTGCCGGGTTCCAGCGGTGGCGAGGTGCGCAACGGCACGCTCACCATCTCGCTCACGGACAGGCATGACCGCAGCATCAAGCAACAAGCGGTGCAACGCCAGTTGCGCGAGATGCTGGAGGGGGTGCCGGGCGTACGCATCTCATTCGGTGCGGTGGGTTCTGGCGAGCAATTACAGGTCGTGCTGACCGGCGATGATCCCACCACGCTGCAGCAATCCGCGCGCGATGTGATGCGCGACCTGCGCACCGTGCCAGGTCTGGGGGCGATCACGTCTTCGGCGAGCCTGTTGCGACCTGAAATCATCATCCGCCCGGACTTCGCGCGTGCCGCGCAGCAGGGCGTGACCGCTGCCGCCATTGGCCAGGCCGTGCGCGTGGCCACCGCCGGTGACTACGACGTCAACCTGCCCAAGCTGAACCTGCCCGAGCGGCAGGTGTACATCCGCGTGGAGCTGGACCCGAAGGCGCGCAACCAGATCGACACGATCCGCCAATTGCGCGTGTTGGGCCGCAATGGTGCGGTGCCGCTGGAGAACATTGCCGACATCTCCATCGCCAGCGGCCCGGCGCAGATCGACCGCTACGACCGCAGCCGCAACATCACCATCAGCGTGGGGCTGGAGGGACGCGCGCTGGGCGAGACCAATATGGCGGTGGAGGCACTGCCATCCATCAAGAACCTGCCGCCCGGCGTGCGCCGCATTGCCTCGGGCGACGTGGAGGGCATGCAGGAGCTGTTCAGCAGCTTCTTCCTCGCCATGTTTGCTGGCGTGTTGTGCGTGTATGCGGTGCTGGTGCTGCTGTTCCACGACTTTACGCAGCCGGTGACGATTCTTGCGGCGCTGCCGTTGTCAGTGGGCGGGGCGTTCGGGTTGCTGGCGCTGTTTGGCTTCAGTCTTTCGCTGCCCGCGCTGATTGGCTTGCTGATGCTGATGGGCATCGTGACCAAGAACTCGATCCTGCTGGTGGAATACGCCATCGTGGCGCGGCGTGATATGGGCATGTCGCGCACCGACGCCATCATCGATGCGTGCCACAAGCGTGCCCGCCCGATCGTCATGACCACCGTGGCGATGACGGCTGGCATGGTGCCGATGGCGCTCGGGCTGGAAGGCGACGCAGGCTTCCGTGCGCCGATGGCGGTGGCGGTGATCGGCGGCTTGCTGACTTCCACGCTGCTGAGCCTGCTGGTGGTGCCGGTGGTGTTCGAAAAGGTGGATGACGTCAAGGAGTGGGTGCTGCGCAAGTTCCGCAACGCGCGCCACCACGAGCACAAGGGCGAGCCGGCATCGGAGCACGGCCCGCGCAAGGTGTAGCATCGGGCGGTCCTAAGTCATGGAGACCGCCCATGTCCGACGCCGTGCTGTTCCAGACCGATGGCCCGATCTGCACGATCCTGCTCAACCGGCCCGCGTGCCGTAACGCAGTGGATGGGCCGACCGCGGCCGCGCTGCTTGCCGCGTTCGAGCGCTTTGAAGCCGACGATGCGCTGCGCGTTGCGGTGCTCGGTGGCACGGGTGGGCATTTCTGCGCGGGGGCGGATCTCACCGCCGTTGGCGATCCATCACGACGCAATCATCTCGACCCAGATGGCGCGGCGCCAGGCCCGATGGGGCCGTCGCGCATGGCGTTATCCAAACCGCTGATCGCCGCCGTGAGCGGCTACGCCGTGGCGGGCGGCCTGGAGCTGGCGTTGTTGGCGGATATGCGCGTGGTTGAGCGTGATGCGGTGTTCGGCGTGTTTTGCCGCCGCTGGGGTGTGCCGCTCATCGATGGTGGAACGGTGCGTTTGCCACGTATCGTCGGCATGGGGCGGGCGCTGGACATGATCCTGACCGGCCGTGCCGTACATGCCGAAGAGGCGTTCGCCATGGGCCTTGCCAGCCGCGTGGTCGAATCAGGTAATTCGCTGTCTGCCGCACAACTGATCGCTCGCGAGATTGCCGCGTTTCCGCAGCAATGCATGCTGGCGGATCGCGCATCGGCTTATGCGCAGTGGGATCTGCCGCTGGCCGACGCGCTGCGTGAGGAGGGCGCGCGGGGTACACCGATGGTGTTTGCCGAAGGCGTGGCGGGTGCGGCGCGGTTTGCTGGTGGGGCGGGGCGACACGGACAGCCGGATGCGGAACCTGAGCACCCATGAAAAAAGCGCCAACCGATGCAGACCGGTTGGCGCTTTTTCTTTGGCGTGACGGGTGTTAAGCCGCAACCCTTTCGGCCTGCACAGCCTTGCTGCCGGCATGCTGCGCCATCGCATACTTCACACGCAGCCGACGCGTCGCCTCCACCATGCCTTGCAATGCTGCCTCTACCTCTGGCCAGGTACGCGTCTTCAGGCCGCAATCCGGATTCACCCACAGGCGCTGCACGGGCACCACTTGCGCAGCTTTGTCGAGCAGCGCTTCCATCTCTTCCACACGCGGCACGCGCGGCGAGTGGATGTCGTACACACCCGGGCCGATCTCGTTCGGGTAGTTAAATCCGGCAAATTCGCCAAACGCGTCCAGCAACTCCATGTTCGAGCGCGAGGTCTCGATGGTGATCACGTCAGCATCCATCGATGCGATGGCGGGCAGGATGTCGTTGAACTCCGAATAGCACATGTGCGTGTGGATCTGCGTGTCGTTGCGCACGCCCGAGGCCGATACGCGGAATACGCGTGCGGCCCATTCCAGGTAGCCCGGCACGTCGGCTGCACGCAGCGGCAGGCCCTCACGGAAGGCCGGTTCATCGATCTGGATGGCAGCAATGCCGGCAGTCTCCAGATCGCAGACTTCGTCGCGCAACGCCAGGGCGATCTGCAGCGCGGTCTGTTCACGTGGCTGGTCATCGCGCACGAAGGACCATTGCAGCATCGTCACCGGGCCGGTCAGCATGCCCTTCATCGGCTTGGTGGTCAGGCTCTGCGCGTACTTGGACCACTCCACCGTCATCGGCTCGGGGCGGTACACGTCGCCGTAGATGACGGGCGGCTTCACGCAGCGCGAACCGTAGCTCTGCACCCAGCCGTTGGCGGTGAACGCGTAGCCCCACAGCAGCTCGCCGAAGTACTCGACCATGTCGTTGCGCTCGGCTTCACCGTGCACAAGCATGTCGAGGCCCAGGGCTTCCTGACGGCGCACGACGTTGGTGATCTCGGCGCGCATGCGTTCGAGGTAGTCCAGCGCGGGCAGGTCACCGCGCTTGTTCTGGGCGCGGGCCTGGCGGATCTCGGCCGTTTGCGGGAAGGAGCCGATGGTGGTGGTTGGCAACAGCGGCAGCTTCAGGCGTGCTTGCTGCGCTTCTGCGCGCGTGGGGTAAGGCGCGGCGCGTTCTGCATCCTCTGCGCGGATGGCAGCCACGCGGCGCTTGACGCTGGCGTTGTGTACGCGGCGCGATTGGGCGCGTGTGGCAATGGCGGCGCGGTTGTCATCGAGTGCGCTTTGCACGGCGGCAGAACCTTCGACCAGCGCGCGCTTGAGCAGGGCCAGTTCATCCAGCTTCTGGCGTGCGAAGGCCAGCCAGCCATGGAGTTCGTCGTCGAGCCGGGTTTCGGCGGACAGGTCCACCGGCACGTGCAGCAGCGAGCAGCTCGGCGCAATCCACAGACGATCACCGAAGGCCTCGGCCAGCGGCGCGACGCGCTCCAGCACGCGCGCAAGGTCTGTGCGCCAGATGTTGCGGCCATCGATTACGCCGATGGACAGCACCTTGTCGGCGGGCCAGGGGGCAAAGGCGGCAAGTTGTTCCGGCGCACGCACGATATCCAGATGCACACCGGCGACCGGCAGCGATTTGATCAGCGCTGCGTGGTGCGCGGCGGCTTCAAAGTACGTGGTCAGCAGCAGCTTCGGGCCATTGGAAGCTGCCAGCGTTTGATAGGCTGGGCCAAATGCTTCGACCCAAGGCTTCTGCAGGTCGAGCACCAGCGCGGGTTCGTCGATCTGTACCCATTCCACATTCAGTGCGGCCAGGCGCTGGAGCACGGTTGAGTAGGCCTGCAGCACCTGCGGCAGCAACGCGAGCTTGTCCGTCAGGCCATTGCGTGCCTTGGCCAGATGCAGGAACGTGACGGGCCCGATCAGCGCCACCTTGACGCGGTGGCCCGCCGCCTGTGCTTCACGCACTTCGTCGAACAGCCATTCAGTGCCGGCGCCGAACTGCAGATCGGGCGTGAGTTCCGGCACGAGGTAGTGGTAGTTGGTGTCGAACCACTTGGTCATCTCCATGGCCGCGTGGTTGGCATTGCCGCGAGCCAGCACGAACGATTGCGCTAGCGTCAGTTGTTCCGCATCGAAGCCATAGCGGGTGGGGATGGCGCCCAGCAGGGCGGCCGTTTGCAGCACCTGGTCATACCAGGCGAAATCGCCCACGGTCACGAAATCCAGCCCGGCATCGCGCTGGGCTGCCCAATGGCGCTCGCGCAATGCGCGGCCGGTGGCACGCAGGTCGTCTTCCGAGGACGCACCTTTCCAGAACGATTCGAGGGCGAACTTCAGCTCGCGCTGCGCGCCGATGCGCGGGTAGCCGAGGGTATGGATGGTCGTCATAGAGGATACGGGCGCCAAAGTGCAGGTCGATTTTCGAGTCCTGTGATGATGGGCGACGACATTCCATGAATCAAATGATATTATTTTCGACATCGTTGAATAATATTCATATTTCAGGAATTGCACGGCCATGCTGGAAGTCCGTCATCTACGCACCCTGATCGCCCTGGCTGATGGCGGCTCGGTATCGCGTGCCGCCGAGCGGCTGCACCTGACGCAATCGGCGCTGTCACACCAGTTGCGCGCACTGGAATCGCACTACGGGCTGGCGGTCGTGCGCCGCAAGGGGCAGACCGTGGAACTGAACGAAGCCGGCGAGCGCCTGCTGGAGCTGGCCCAGAAAGTCGTCGCCGACATCCAGACCGCCGAGCGTGACCTGGAGCGCATCAAGGGCCGCGCAGCCGGCACGCTGCGCATTGCGTTGGAATGCCACACCTGCTTCGACTGGCTGATGCCGGTGATGGACGCCTTCCGCCAGCGCTGGCCCGAGGTGGAGATGGACCTCGTCTCCGGCTTTCATACCGATCCGCTCGCGCTGCTCAAGGACGGCCGTGCCGACGTCATCATCGGCTCCGACGCCAAAATGCGCCGGGGCGTGGTGTTTGCGCCGCTGTTCCGCTTCGAGATCCTGGCCGTGCTGCCGGTCGATCATCCACTGCGCAACAAGAAATGGCTGGAAGCGAAGGACTTCACTGACCAGACGCTCATCACGTACCCCGTGCCGGAAGAGCGCATCGACCTGATCCGGCAGGTGCTGACGCCTGCCGGTGTCGTATTCAATCGCCGCACGGCCGAGCTGACCATCGCCGTGCTGCAGCTTGTCGCCAGCCGCCGTGGGCTGGCCGCGCTGCCCAGTTGGGGCATCAAGAACTATATCGACTACGAGTACGTGGTCGCCAAGCGTGTCGGCAAGGAGGGTGTGTGGAGCGACCTCTACGCCGCCATGACGCGCGACTATGCGCAGGCGCCGTTCGCGCAGGACTTTATCGAGACGGCCAAGTCGATCTGCTTTGCGCAGTTGCCGGGGTTGATGCCGCTGGAGGCGTAGTCAGGCGCGTTCTTTCTGGGACAGGCGCGGTAGCTTGTTCTGCAAACCGTCTTTCAAAAAATCGAGCAAATGCCGCGTCGCCAGCGTCCGATACCGACTCGGCATCGCCAACATATAAAGCCGGCTGCCAAACACGCTGAACCGGTACCCTGGCAGCACGCGTTTGACGTGGCCTTCGCGCAAGTCATCGGCGGCCGCGTAGTAGGGCAGGATGCCCAGCCCGTTACCGGCGCGCACCGAGGCTTGCAGGAACAGGTAGTTGTCGGAAGAGACGCCCGGGTCGAGCGTGACATGCATGCGCTCGTCGCCAAGCTGGGCCGACAACCGCAGCGGTTGCCCAACCGCCGGCGCGCTGACGATGGTGTGTTCGGCCAGCGCCTCAAGCGTCTTCGGCGTGCCATGCACGGCCAGGTAATCCGGGGCGGCGCACAGCACCCAGTCAACCTCATCGAGCAGTGTGGCGACAAGCGATTCGGGCGGATTCGACACGATGCGCAACGCCACATCCACGTCTTCGCCAATCAGGTCCGACACGCGGTTATCGAAGCGCACATCCAGCCGGATATCCGGGTACGCACGCTTGAACGCCACCAGCAGCGGCGACACCAGCAGATGCCCCAGCCCCGTCGGCACTGAAAGCCGCACGCTCCCCTGCAGCGATTTGCCCAGAGACGACACCAGCGCATCCGCCGCCGCCATTTCCCGCAGGATGCTACGCCCGTGCTCGTAGATGCCGGCGCCGACTTCGGTGGGTTCTACGCGTCGTGTGGTCCGGCGTAACAGTTGCACGCCCAGCGCCCGCTCGAATGCCTTGAGCCGGTGGCTCACGTTGGAGCGCGTCGTCTGCAGCTTGCGCGCCGCCGCCGACAGGTTGCCCGCATCGACGATTTCGACGAACAGCTTGAGTGCGTTGAGATCCATCCTGGCACGCCGTATTGGTGAAGTGGATTCGACATTCTGTTGATGAGGGACAGGATTGTCAAAACGCGCCAACCCGGTACCATCTTCCGGAACATCCCATTGGAGCCAAGCGACATGGCACTCGACGACGAATCCTTCAGCCTGCTGCAGCGATCGGTGCAGCGCTTCATTCAGGAACGGCTCGTGCCGGCGGAAAACATCCTCGAAGACGAGGACGACGTGCCCGCCGACATCGTCGCCGACATGAAAGAGATGGGCCTGTTCGGCCTCTCGATTCCGGAAGAGCACGGCGGCATTGGTCTGTCGATGGCGCAGGAATGCGAAGTGGGGTACGACCTGGGCCACACGGCGCTGGCATTCCGCTCGGTGTTTGGCACCAACGTCGGCATCGGCTCGCAGGGCATCCTGATGGACGGCACCGACGCGCAGAAGGCCGACTACCTGCCGCGCATCGCCAGCGGCGATCTGATCATCTCGTTCGCGCTGACGGAACCGGGCGCCGGGTCGGATGCCGCATCGCTGCAGACCCGTGCCACGCTGGATGGCGACCACTACGTTATCAACGGCACCAAGCGCTTCATCACCAACGCACCGCGTGCTGGTGCCTTCACGCTGATGGCGCGTACTGGCGGCGATGGGGCTGGTGGCATCTCTGCGTTCATCGTGCCGGCTAATACGCCGGGCATCACGCTTGGCAAGCCGGACAAGAAGATGGGCCAGCGCGGCACCAAGACGTGCGATGTGATGCTCGACAACGTGCGAGTGCCTGCTGCCAACATCATCGGCGGCGTGGCGGGGCAGGGCTTCAAGACGGCGATGAAGGTGCTGGATCGCGGCCGCCTGCATATCTCCTCGCTCGCATGCGGAATGGCGCATCGGCTCATCACGGATGCCGTGGCCTATGCCAAGGAGCGCAAGCAGTTCGGCCAGCCGATCGCCGACTTCCAACTCATTCAAGCCATGCTGGCCGACAGCCAGGCCGAGCTGTATGCCGGCATGTCGATGGTGCGCGACTGCGCCCGCCGCTACGACGCCAAGCCCGTCGGCAAGCAGGATCACGAAGTCAGCATGCTGGCCTCGTGCACCAAGATGTTCTGTACGGAAATGGTTGGCCGCGTGGCGGATCGCGCTGTTCAGATTCACGGTGGCGCGGGCTACATTGCCGAATACAAGGCCGAGCGCTTCTACCGCGATGTGCGTCTGCTACGGCTGTACGAGGGCACGACGCAGATCCAGCAACTCATCATCGCCAAGAATCTGCTGCGTGACTGAGCTGGCTCCAGGAATGGTCCCAGAGCTGGCTCTGTATTGGAGCCACGCTTTGGTTCAGAATGGGCAGGTTCCTACTTGATTTGCACGGCTATTGCCGGAGTTGCCATGTACGTTCCCGCCCACTTTGAAGAATCGTGCACCGAGGCATTGCACGACCTGATTGCGCAGAACCCGTTCGGCTCGCTGGTGACGCACGGCAAGAACGGGCTCGATGCGAACCACATTCCGTTTCTGCTGCTGCCCGAAGTGGGCAAGCTGGGCACGCTGCACGCCCACGTGGCACGCGCCAATCCGGTCTGGCAGGACGTGGCCAACGGCGATGAGGTGATGGTCATCTTCCGCGCGGGCGATGCGTATATCTCGCCGACCTGGTATCCGAGCAAACAAGAACACCACAAGCACGTGCCGACGTGGAACTACCGCGTGGTCCACGCACATGGCCGCATCACCATCCGCGACGACGAGCGCTTCGTGCGCGGTGTGGTCGCGCGGCTGACGCGCACGCATGAAGCGTCGCAGCCGGTACCCTGGAAGATGTCCGACGCGCCGGCCGGTTTTGTCGATGAGCTGCTGAAGATGATCGTCGGCATCGAGATTGAAATCACACAGCTCGAAGGCAAGCTCAAGCTCGGTCAGAACCGGGAGCTGCGGGATGCACTAGGTGCCGGTGAGGCACTCAAGGCCAGCGGCGAAAACGTGATCGGCGAGGCGATGCTGGCCGTTGCGGCTGAGAAGAAGGAGTGAGGCGAGCGGCGGATTGTTCATCCGCCGCTGAACCGATTGCTTGTTCTCTAATTTCGGTCTTTCTGGCGCTCACTGCCAGATTCCTGAAGGATTCTTGATCGAGCGCCTTGCGACAGGCGGGCGTTGTGCGTCGATCGCGTTGCGCAATGTCATGCAACTAGTTTCGGGGCACCAGCCGAATGACATCCCCCACATTGTTGCTATCGGTCACAAGCAGATTGCTTTTGCTATCGAGCGTGATTCCTTGTGGCGCACTGAACGGTGTGACGCTGCTTGCTTGTTGAAAGCTCGTCGCTAGTGTCGCGAGAGTCCCGTCCGGCGCGATCGACTTGACAGCGTTGTTGCCTGTATCAGCAACGTACACGGTGCCGGCGGCGTCGACAGCCAAGCTGCCAGGACCGCTGAATCCACGACCCAATGTTGTGACTGTGCCGTCCACGGCAATCTTTTTGATTGCGTTGTTGCCGGTGTCTGCCACGTACACGTTGCCGCTACCGTCGACTTTGACATCCTGGGGGGCATTGAACCCAACGCCCAACGTGGTAACCGTACCACCTACAGCGATTTTCTTGATCGCGTTGTTGCCGGTGTCTGCCACGTATACGTTGCCCAGGCCATCGACCGTCACGCCATAAGGCGATTGGAATCCGCTACCGATCGACGTGATCAGATTGCCAGCAGCAATTTTCTTGACGGCGCTATTTTGGGTATCTGCTACGTACGCATTGCCTGTCCCATCAACCGCAATTCCGGTTAGTGGGCGTAGCCACTGCCCCCCGATGCCACCTCTTGTGCCATCTGGCGCGATTGTCACGACGGAACCGAAACCAGTGGTTGAGCGCGAGGTGATATAGATCACCCCCCCTGCGTCCACCGCGATGCCCCAGGGGCGAAGGTTGGCCATTACGATGCTGCCGTCACCAGGTGCAGCGCTGCAGTTCACGGTGACGTTTGTCACGTCCAGATTCGGAGTGCCGCTGCCGTTGGTAATCTTGCACGCGGTCCACGCCGAGTTTGTGGCAGCAGAGACTGAATAACTGGTGTTTCCCGAAACGGGGGTCGGAAACTTGAACGGGCCGTCGCTTTTAATTGTGATGGCATCGCCGCCGTTGTTCTTCAATGTGAGCGTGATGCCGTGCAAACCGCTCACTGTGCCACTCACGCTGTAGGGTTGCGACGGTGGTACAGGGCTTCCACTATCGTCGCCACCTCCGCAACTGGCCAGCAAGGAGATGAATCCGACGAAGGCAAGCGATCTATAGGTGCGTTTCATGTTGGTATTTTTGCGCGTATTAATTTCGATATGCCCGAGGATGGATTGCTTACCACTGATGGATTCTCACGGCCACTTTGAGTCGAATGGGTCCTGTGGGCGTCCATTCAAGAGCCGGGACTCGGCGAAGATATCAGATTTTATGAATCGAACAAAAGAAATGCCTGATCTCAGTTAGTCTTACGATTGGCTGAGTGGGATGGGGCGGATAACCTTCCCTGATCGCGAGTGCGAGTGGTCGGGTTATTGAATGGATGGAGGGCGCAGCCGTGATTGGTTGCGCCCCGTTTTGGAAAGTTGGGCCTGCTCACTGGCCCATAATCGCTATGCGTTTCGTAAGTAAGTGAAAACGCGCGAGTGTGCGGTCGCTGAACGGGGTTAAACGATTCCGCAAAGGATATCGATTTATTTCTCGTTACGGGCGGCTAGCACCTCCCCGCGCACTTCACCAAATCCCACGCGATAGCCATCCCCCTGGCACCAGCCGGTCATGATGACTTCGTCGCCGTCTTCCAGGAAGGCGCGCGTGGACCCGTTGCCAAGGTCAAGCGGCTGCTTGCCGTTGACGGTCAGCTCCAGCAGGCTGCCGTACGAATCGGGCGTGGTGCCGCTGATGGTGCCGGAGCCCATCAGATCCCCCACGCGCACGTTGCAGCCGGACACCGTGTGGTGCGCAAGCTGCTGCGCCATCGTCCAGTACATCGCGCGGAAGTTCGTGCGGGCGATGGTGGTGCGGTTGCCGCCGTGCGGACGCAATGCGGTTTCCAGGGCGATGTCGTAAGCGTTGGGGTGGCTTTGACGCAGGTACTCCAGCGGCTCGGGCGATTGCGCCGGGTTGGCCACACGGAACGGCTCCAGCGCTTCCATCGTCACGATCCACGGCGAGATCGACGTGCCGAACCCCTTCGAGTTGAACGGGCCCAGCGGCACGTATTCCCATTGCTGGATGTCGCGCGCGCTCCAGTCGTTGAGCAGCACCACGCCGAACATGTGGTCCGGTGCGGCATCCACGGAAACCGGCTCACCCAGCGCGCTCGGCTTGCCGACCACGAAGGCCATCTCCAGTTCGTAGTCCAGCTTGCGGCAGGCGGTGAAGATCGGGCGCGGCTGGTCGGGCAGCTTGATCTGGCCCATCGGGCGATGCAGCGGCGTGCCGCTCACCACCACGGAGCTGGCGCGGCCGTTGTAGCCGATGGGGATTTCCAGCCAGTTGGGTAGCAGCGCATTCTCGGGGTCGCGGAACATGCGGCCGACGTTGGTGGCGTGTTCCTTGGATGAATAGAAATCGGTGTAGCCCGGGATGTCGATCGGCAGGTGCATCACGGCGTGCGACTGCGGCACGAGTGCGCGGGCGTGCAGCGTGGCGTTGTCGCGTACGTGCGTGTCTGCCACGCTGAACAGCGCTTGCAGCTTCTTGCGCGTTTCGGTCCACACGGGCTTGCCCAGCGCGATGAAGCTGTTGAGCTTGCCGGTGCGGAACGTGCCGCGCGTGGATGCGGGCAGTAGGCCGGCATCATCCAGCGCGCCGAGGTCGATCACCTGATCGCCCAGGGCCACGCCGGCGCGCGGCGAGGGGTTTTCCTTGGTGGAGAAGATGCCGAAGGGCAGGTTCTCCAGCGGGAAGTGCGTGTCGGATGTGTTGGCGGATTCGAGCCAACTGAGTTGTCGTGTGGTCATGTTGGGGGCGATGGGTTGTTTTGTTTGTCGGTTGTACGGTGACGCTGTCGGTGCATCCTCTGTTTCATCCCCTGCCGGGGCTGACTCACTTTCTTTGTCTTGCCAAAGAAAGTAAGCAAAGAAAGGCGCGCCCGAGATGGCGACTTCCCCTTGAATTTATGTCGCAGAGAGGGGAAGGGGAAAACTCGCTTCGCTCAAACAGTTCCCCTTCCTTTTTCCTCTCTGCAACAGAAATTCAAGGCGCCATCTAGGGCATTAACGGCCAAACCGTCGCGGTGCTTACCTTGGCGCCAAGGTGAGTTCGGTGATCGTTAGCCTCTTACCGCTTGGTTGGGTCGAAATGCTTCTTCAGGCCTTGCCAGCACTCGAAGTACTTGGCTTGCAGTTGTGCCGATTCGGCTGCGAAGCGCGTCGGGCGGATCACGGCGGGCGTTTCGAACATGAAGGCCATCGTTGCGTCTACCTTGTGCGGCTTCGTCGTGTCGCCGTTGCTGGCTTTCTCGAACGTGTCCGCGTCCGGCCCGTGGCCGCTCATGCAGTTGTGCAGGCTGGCGCCACCCGGCACGAAGCCTTCGGCCTTGGCGTCGTACACGCCTTGGATCAGGCCCATGAACTCGCTGGCGACGTTGCGGTGGAACCAGGGCGGGCGGAACGTGTTCTCCGCGGCAAGCCAGCGCGGCGGGAAGATCACGAAGTCGATGGTGTCCACGCCCGGCGTGTCGGACGGGCTTTGCAGCACCAGGAAGATCGACGGGTCCGGGTGGTCGTAGCTGATCGAGCCGATGGTGTTGAACAGGCGCAGGTCGTACTTGTACGGCGCGAAGTTGCCGTGCCAGGCCACCACGTCCAGCGGCGAGTGGCCGATCTTGGCAGTCCACAGGTTGCCCTGGAATTTGGCGACCAGTTCGAAGTTGCCTTCGCGGTCTTCGTACCAGGCGTGCGGTGTGAGGAAGTCGCGCGGGTTGGCCAGGCCGTTCGAGCCGATCACGCCCAGGTCCGGCAGGCGGAAGATTGCGCCGAAGTTCTCGCAGATGTAGCCGCGGGCCTCACCATCCGGCAATTCGACGCGGAAACGTACGCCGCGAGGCACGACGACGATTTCCAGCGGCTCCACATCCACCACGCCCATTTCCGTCAGCAGGCGCAAGCGGCCTTGCTGCGGCACGATCAGCAGTTCGCCATCGGCGTTGTAGAAGAAGCGGTCGGTCATCGACGCATTGGCGGCGTACAGATGGATGCCGCAACCGGTTTGCGCGTCGGGGCCGCCGTTGCCGGCAAAGGTGACGATGCCGTCGATGAAGTCCGTGCCGGCAGCGGGCGCGGGCAGCGGGTCCCAACGCAGCTGGTTGGGCGAAGGCGGCACTTCGTTGAAATTGCTGTGGAAACGCTGTTGCTGAATGCCCTCGAACGGCAGGTGCACGGCACCCGGGCGGATGCGGTACAGCCACGAGCGGCGATTGTGCGCGCGCGGCGCGGTGAAGGCCGTGCCGGAAATTTGCTCGGCATACAGGCCGTACGGCGCCTTCTGCGGCGAGTTCTGGCCGTGCGGCAGCGCGCCCGGCAGAGCTTCGGTGGCGAACTCGTTGCCGAAGCCGCTTTGGTAAGCGGGCCGGTCCAGCGACGCGGGGGTAAATGCGTTTTTGGCCGTCGGGGCGAGCATGTTCATGGTTGAAGTCCTCAGTTGGAGGGATGCGTCAAAAGAAAGCGTAGTCGTTACAGCGCCATCAGGCGGGTTTGCGTGCGGCAAAGCGTGCGGCGTCCGCGCCACTGGCGGCCAGCGTGAGGGCGAGCACCATGCCGAACGACACCAGCGCCGGTACCGCAGCCGCCGAGAACAGCGCGGGGCCGCCCCACTGCATGGCAATCAGTTGTCCGCCGATCACCGGGCCGATGACCGAGCCGATGCGGCCCACGCCCAGGCTCCAGCCGATGCCGGTGGCGCGCAGCGTGGTCGGGTAATTCGTGGCGGCCAGCGCATTCACGGCAGGCTGCCCGCCGACGATGCAGAAGCCGGCGATGAACACCACCGCCACCAGCATCGGCAGCGCCGCTGCCACATGGCCGATCATCGCGACCGTGGCGCAGGCGATCAGGAAGCACACGGCCAGCACGCGCACAAAGCCCAGGCGGTCGATCAGCCGGCCCAGCGTGAGCGTGCCGATCACACCGCCCACCTGCAGCGCGGTGGCCACTAGCACTGCGGTATCCGTCGGATACCCCGCATCGCGGATCAGCGTCGGCAGCCAGTTCGACAGGAAGTACAGGTCGATCAGGTTCATGAAGTTGATGACCCACAACACCAGCGTGACCTTGGCGCGGCCTTCGGTGAACAGGGCGGACACCGGCATGCCACGTGCGGGCGCCTCGGGCACCACGAACTGCGTCTGCGCATCCACCTGCAGTTGCGGCGCGAGCTTGCCCAGCCAGCGCGCGAGGCGCTGATGGCGCGTTTGCGGATCGCCCTTGAGCACGAGGTATTGGAGGGACTCCGGCAGCCACAGCACCATCATTACGCCAATGACGAGCGGCACCAGACCGCCCACCAGAAACACCGACGGCCAGCCAAAGCGCGACAGCAGCGCGGCGCTCACAAAACCGCCCAGCGCCGCGCCCACGGTAAAGCCGCACGACACCAGCATCATCCACGTTACGCGTGAGCGCGCCGGGCTGAACTCGCCGGCCAGCGCCATCGCGTTGGGCATGATGCAGCCCAGCCCCAGGCCGGTGATGAAGCGCAGGACGAGCAGCGCCTGCACCGTTTCCACCTGCGTGGTGGCCAGCATGCAAGCGGCAAAGAAGAACGTGGCGACGATCAGCACTGGCCGACGCCCGAAGCGGTCGCCCAGCACGCCAAACACCAGCGAGCCGACCAGCATGCCGAACAGCCCCGCGCCGAATACCGGCCCGAGGCTCGCCTTGGTGATGCCCCAATCCTTGATGATGGCCGGCGCCACGTAGCCCATGGCCTGCACGTCAAAGCCGTCGATGATCAGGCACAGCCCGCAGATGGCGAGCAACAGGATCTGGAAGCCGCCGACTTTGCCCTGGTCGATCAGGCGGGCGAGGTCAATTGAGGCGGGTGAGGCGGATGGCGCAGCGGGGGCAGGGCGCATGGTGGTCTCCGGTGGCGGCGTTGCCGCTCTGTTTTGGCTTCTAGGTATGCGCGTATTGTCCGGATTGAGTGAAAATTTGGAATATCAATGCGAGAATGCGTGCTATTGATACTGTGAATATCGAGGCGTCGCATGCTCAACCTGCGCGATGTGGACCTGAACCTGCTGGTGGTCTTTCAAGAAATCCTGCGGGAGAAGCGCATTTCCGTGGCAGCTGAGCGTCTGGGGCTGTCGCAGCCGGCCGTGAGCAACGCGCTGGCCCGGCTGCGCCAGACCTTCGACGACGAGCTGTTCGTACGCACCCCGCGCGGCATGATGCCGACCGCACTTGCCGAGCAATTGGCCGAACCGGTGGCTACGGCGCTGGACACCTTGCAGCGGGCACTGGGCCAGCGCACGCATTTTGAAGCGGCCAGCTCCACGCGCACCTTCACCATTGCCATGAGCGACGTCGGCGAGGTGTATTTCATGCCGGTGCTGGCGCAGCTCTGTGCCGAACAGGCGCCCGGCGTGCGCATCGACACCCTGCGTGCCGGCGGGTTCGACATGAAGGCGGAGATGGAGGCGGGCGCCATCGATCTGGCCATTGGCGCATTCGATGATCTGTCGGGGGAGAGCATTTTCCAGCGCCGCCTGTTCCAGCAAGACTACGTGACGATGTTCCGGCACGGCCACGTGCTGGCGGACGGTGACCTGACGCTGGAGCGCTTTCGTGCGGCGTCGCACTTGGTGGTCGCGAGTTCAGCCAGCCCCTACAACGCCATCGGGCCGTTGTTGGACAAGGTGGGGATCACGCAGTCGGCGCGCTTTTCGGTGCCGCACTTCGTGGCGGTGCCGTACATCGTCAGCACGACGGACCTGATTGTGACGGTGCCGCGCAAGCTGGCCGAGCGGGCGGCGCCGCCGTTCGGGCTGCAGTTCGTGGCACCGCCGCTCAAGCTGCCGGCGCTGCAGACCAATGTGTTTTGGCATCGGCGCTTCCATCAGGATGCCGGCAACCAGTGGTTGCGCAACCTTGTCGCACAGCGGTTTGCGGAGGTGGCGGGGTAGCGTGTTTGCTGTGCTCCTAATGTTGGCAGGACGTTTACTCTCGAAGTAATGAATGGCTGCCCAGGTTGATTGAAGCGGGGAACAGCGGGTCCTAGCATGGTCTCCAGCAAAGTGACGCCCGATCACATATCAACCATGGAGACAGCATGAAAGCAGAGATGCAAGGGCAGGAATGCTCGGAAGAGCGCCGTCGGTTTCTCGTCAAGGGCGGGGCGATTTCGGGAGCGATGCTGGGTACCGCCGTATTCGGTAGCGTGCCTGGCATGGCCGCGGCAGCCAATGCCGGTGCCGCCACGGTGCAGGCAACGCCTGCCGGCAACGTGTCGTCGGACATTGTTTCGATGGATGCCGTGACGCTTTCCTCTGCGATCAAGGCGCGCAAGGTTTCCTGCCGCGAAACGATGGCGGCGTATCTGGCGCACATCGAACGCGTCAATCCCAAGGTCAATGCGATCGTCGCGCTGCAGGATGGCGATGCCTTGCTCAAGCAGGCCGACGCGCGCGACAGCGAGCTTGCGCGAGGTGAATACCGGGGCTGGATGCATGGCATGCCGCATGCCGTGAAAGACCTTGCGGCCACAACGGGCATCAAGACCACCTACGGCTCGCCGCTATACAAGGACAACGTGCCCAAGCACGACGACATCTTCGTCGAGCGCATCAAACGCCAGGGCGCCATCCTGATCGGCAAGACGAATACACCCGAGTTTGGCCTGGGGTCGAACACGTATAACCCCGTCTATGGCACGACGCTCAATGCTTACGACCAGTCCCGCATTGCCGGCGGAAGCAGTGGCGGCGCTGCCGTGTCGCTGGCCTTGCACCTGGTGCCGGTGGCCGACGGCAGCGACATGATGGGGTCATTGCGCAATCCGGCTGCATTCAACAACGTCTACGGTTTCCGCCCTTCTGCGGGTTGCGTGCCGTCCGGGCCGTCCGACGAACTGTTTCTCGGTGAGTTGAGCACCAACGGCGCGATGGGTCGCACGGTGACCGATCTTGCGACGCTGCTGTCCACGCAGGCCGGCTATGACCCAAGGGCACCCCTGTCGATTCAGCAGGACCCAGCCCGTTTTGCAGCGCCGCTCAAACGCGATTTCCGTGGCACCCGCGTGGGCTGGCTGGGTGATCTCAATGGCTACCTGCCGATGGAGGCGGGGGTGTTGGACTTGTGCCGCCAGTCGCTGAAAAGCTTCGAGGCCATCGGGTGCCGGGTTGAGGACACGGACCTGAATTTCTCGCCGCAACGCCTGTGGCAAACCTGGCTGACGATGCGTCACGCCTCGGTGGCCGCCAGCAAGGGCGAGGCCTACAAGGACCCGGCCAAACGTGCACTGATGAAGCCGGAGCTGATCTGGGAGATCGAAGGCGGCCTGAAGCTGAGCGCGCAGGATTACTTCAGGGCATCGGCCGACCGCAGTGCCTGGTACAACGCCATCAATGCGCTGTTCGCACGCTACGATTTTCTGCTGTTGCCGACCGCGCAGGTCTTCCCGTTCGATGCCAAGACGCATTGGCCGGCGAGCGTCGCAGGAAAGACCATGGACACGTATCACCGCTGGATGGAGGTGGTCACGCCGGTGTCGTTGTCCGGCAGCCCCGCGATGAGTGTTCCGGTGGGCTTTGGCGCGCAGGGGTTGCCGATGGGGGTGCAGATCATCGGCAAGCGCCAGGCGGATCTGGCCGTGCTGCAGCTCGCCTATGCGTATGAGCAGGCGACGCAGTGGGTGCAACGCCGTCCGCCGGCGCTGCTGGGTGCGTAATTGGCAACTGTTGGCGTCATGGCGTGTCATCCCCAATACAAAGCAGGGATAACACGCCAGGCACGCATCAATTGCTGGGCTTGCCCTTGCCCATCACTTCCATCATGCGCACCGTGAGGTACAGGCGCGGCACCACGCTGTCGAGGTCGGCCCATTCATCCGACGAGTGGAGCCGGTCGCCGACGATGCCCATGCCGTCCAGCACGACCGGCTTGCCGGTGTTGGGGTGGTAGGCGAAACCGGCATCGGTGCCATAGCGCATGGCCACCGGCTTGATCGACTTGCCGAGTTCCTTGTAGATGCCGTCTGCGGCGGCGGCCAGGTGGTCGCTGTCGGCATTCCGGCTGAAGGGCGGGCGGCGGTTCTCGACCTTGACCTTGACGTCGGTGTCGGCAATCAGCTTCTTCTGGATGATCTTGTCGGCATCGGCCTGCACGCGCTGCACTTCGGCCACGTCGGACATGCGCATGTCGGCGGTAGCGGAGGCGGCCTCGGGGATGATGTTGACGCGATCGCCCGAGCGGACCACCGTCCAGTTGACCGTGGTGCCCTTGGCCGGGTCGCCCAGATCCTTGAGTTGAACGATCTGATTGGACAGTTCCAACGCGGCATTGCGGCCGGCTTCCGGCGCCGAGCCTGCGTGCGATGCACGGCCCTTTACGTCCAGATGTACATAGGCGATGCCGTTGGTGGCCACTGTCACCACGTCGGCCTCGGGCGGCTCATACACCAGCACGTAATCCTGCTCGGCCGACAACTTGCTGATCAGGCTGCGTGAGCCGAGCGAGCTTTTTTCCTCATCGGGGTTGAACAGTACGGTCAGCGTCTTGTAGTCCTTGAAGCCGCGCTCGCGGGCGATTTCCAGCGCGTAGAGGATCAGCAGTGCGCCGCCCTTGGCGTCGGCTACGCCGGGGCCGGTGGCCTTGTTGCCGGTGATTTTGAACGGGCGCTTGGCGGCCTCGCCGACGCCGAAGACGGTGTCGTAGTGAATCATCAACATGATGTTCTGCGTGCCGGTGCCTTGCAGCTTGCCAATCACGGCCTTGCCTGCAGCCGGCGGCGCGGCAACGACTTCGACGCTGGCGCCGAGGTCTTTCAGACGTTGTGCGAGGACCGCTTCGACTTTGGCCAGCCCATTGGCATCGTCAGTGCCCGTGTCGATATTGACCAGCGTGGCCAGGTCTTTGACGAAGGCATCTTTGCGCTGTTGTGCGGCTTGGAGCAAGCCGCTATCGGTGTTGGCAGCCTTGGTGGGCTGTGCGAATGCGGTGGCGGAGGTGGCGCAGGCCAACGCCGCTGCCAGTGACATCAGTTGTCTCTTTTTCATAGCTGTTTGTTCTGATGGATGGAGCGATTGTGAAACGGGTGCGCGTCGCGCCGATCAACAATCGCGAGGAATTATCGCACTGGGTTTTCACGAGGTGTGCCGGAGGGGCGCTTGCTGGAGTGTCAAGCGCTTTCCGATCGGGTACGCAAAGCGCACCAGTCGCCAGCAGCATTGGTTGCAGGCATCGAGCGGCGAGCCCCCAAACACCCACCAGAATGATGTGCCCTGCACGGTTGGCCAATCCGTCCTATCCTCTGCGCTGTTTCCAATGCGCGAGCCTGTGTGCTCGGCATTCAATCACCACGTACCGGAGTGGATCACATGCGTTACAACATGTTGGGACGGACGGGCCTGTTTGTATCGGAACTGTGCCTTGGGACGATGACGTTTGGCGGCAATGACGGCATCTGGCAGCACATTGGTGATCTGCAGCAGGCGGATGCCGAACGGCTGATTGGCCGCTCGCTGGAGGCCGGCATCAACTTCATCGATACGGCGGATGTGTACTCGAACGGCGTGTCGGAGAAGATCACCGGGCAGGCGCTCAAAAACCTGAAGGTGTCGCGCGACAGCGTGGTCGTCGCCACCAAGGTGTTCGGCCAGACCGGTGAAGGTGCGAACGCGCGCGGTGCGTCGCGTTATCACATCATGGATGGGGTCAAGGCGAGCCTGGCGCGCCTGCAGCTTGACCATATCGACCTGTACCAGATCCACGGTTTCGATCCGGCCACGCCCATTGAGGAAACGGTGCGTGCGTTCGACACTCTGGTGCAGCAGGGGCATGTGCGCTACGTCGGCGTGTCGAACTGGGCGGCCTGGCAGATCGTTAAGGCGCTGGGCATTGCAGAGCGCCTGGGTTGCGCGCGCTTCGAAAGCCTGCAGGCGTATTACACCGTCGCTGGTCGTGACCTGGAGCGCGAATTGGTGCCGATGCTCCAAAGCGAAGGTCTGGGCTTGATGGTGTGGAGCCCGTTGGCTGGTGGCTTGCTCAGCGGCAAGTACACCCGTGAGCAACAGGGCGAGCAGGGTAGCCGCCGCACAACGTTCGATTTCCCCCCGGTGGACCGCGAGCGCGCCTACACCTGCATCGATGCCATGCGCGTCATGGCCGATGCGCGCGGCGTGTCGGTCGCGCAGATTGCACTGGCCTGGCTGCTGCACCAGCGCGTGGTGACCAGCGTGATTGTCGGTGCCAAGAAGGTCGAGCAACTTGACGACAACATTGCCGCCACCAAGGTTGAGCTGACGACGGAAGAGCTGGCGCAGCTCGATGGCCTGAGCAAACTCCCTGCCGAATACCCCGGCTGGATGCTGGAGCGCCAGGGCGAATACCGGCGCGGCCAGCTTGCCGGCACGCGGCAGGCCGGCCGCTAAGCACCGGACGCCGGCTCGAACCGTTCGCCCTTGAACACACGGCGCGGGTTGCCGCGCTCCACCTGGTGATGGAGCGCGCGCCGCTCTGCACGCTGCGTCGCGGTGGTCGCCGCATCATGGTTCGCCAGCTTGTGTGCGAGCAGCAGCACGGCCAGCCGCTTGTTGGCGTGCTGGCTGCGCTCGGTCTGCACCTTCACGCTGATGCCCGTGGCGACGTGCGTGGCTCGCACGGCGGACTCTGTCTTGTTCACATGCTGCCCACCCGGACCAGACGAACGCGTGGTCTCAAAGCGAATCTCGCCAGGTAGCGTTTCCGATGGCGCCGGGCAACGTGCCACGCCGAAGAACCAGTTCTTGCGTGCATGCCGCGGGCCGTTGGCGCGATATGGGCTGGGGCACGTCCATTGGATCGTGCCCTCCCATGCGCGCGCCACGGCGTCTTCAGCATCGCCCTCCAGGCTGACCAGCGCGGAACGCAGCGTGCCGGCACGTTCGCCATCCTCCTGTTCCACCAGTTCGAGTTGAACGCCTGCGTCTGCGGATTCGCGTTGCAGGCGTGCAAGTGCTTTCGCCACCGCCAGTTCGCATTCCGCCGGCCCCTGCGCAGAAGAGAATTGCAGCAACACCATCAGCAGCACTCCCCACGCGTCTTGTAGGTCAGCACCGGGCGCAGGCGCGCGAGCACCTTCACCAGGCCAGCGTCCACCAGTGGGGCGATCACGCTGTCGATCGACTTGTAGGCTTCGGGAGCCTCTTCATAGATCAACTGCTTGTCTTCGCAGATGACGTGGCTGCCGAGCTTGGTCCGGTTGAGTTGCGCCGGGGTGAAGCGGCGCACGAGGCGGTCCTTGCAATCGCTGCGCATCCACTTGCGGCCCGCGCCGTGTGCAAGCGAGAACAGGCCGTGCTCGCTCGGCAGCGGGGCCACGAGGTAGCTGTAGTCCCCACGCGAACCGGGGATGACGACCACACCCGCATCTGACGGCGTTGCGCCCTTGCGATGCAGCCAGCCGCGTTCGCCATGGACCGTGGCCGGTGCGACAAAGTTGTGATGCACATCGAGCAGGAGTTTGCCCTGCGCGTGCAAGCGGTCCAGCATGCGGCGTGCGATCAGCTCGCGGTTGGCCTTGGCAAAGTGCAGCGCTGTGTCATGGCGCTCCAGATAGGCCGCGCACGCGGGGTCGTTCTGCGACAGCCCGCTGTGGCCGTGCGCGCGAACTTGTTCTTCCAGGATCGCCTGGCCTAGCCCGCGCGAGCCGCTGTGTGCCAGCAGCAGAAGCTGACGCGGGTTCAGCGAAATGCCGGACGCCTCGTCGTAGATGTCATCCACGCGCAGCAGTTCGGCAAAGTGGTTGCCACCACCGATGGTGCCCAGTGCGGCGTCAAAGCCGCTGCCCGCGGGAGCCAATGCCGCTGCCAGTTCTCGCCAGCTTTCGTCGAGCGGCGTATCGATGTTGCCGAGCCGCTTGTCGAGCTTGTCCAGGCTGAGCTTGTTGGCATCGATGTCCGTTGCCCACAGCGTCATGCCGCAGCCGATGTCACCGCCGATCAGCGCCGGATACAGGCGGCCGACCGAGAAGAACGCCGCGCCCACGGGGTAGCCGCGGCCCGGATGCAGGTCGGGCATGCCAGCCACATGGCGCATGCCGTCGAGTGCTTTGGTGATTTGAAGTTGTCGGATCGCATCGCCTTCGATCCAAGTGTCGTCCGAGGCGATCAGGGTGCCGCCATCGAACAAATGCAAGATGCAATTGCCCATGAATATTCCATATCAGGTCTGAAAAAAATCTGATGTGGCAGGCCGGAGCCTTGGGGCAATGCGAAGACGCTGTGTGCTACAGCGCGAGAGATTCGATCAACCCAGGCAAGGGCCTGCAAAGGGGAAAGCAAGGTGACGCATGATGTTTTTTCCTCCTGTGCAAAGTAGTTGATCGGTAAGCGGTGCGGATACTAGCACCGCACTTTGCGCAGTCGCAAGTGCGATGCCGTGCGAGTGTTGGATTGTTGAAACGCGATGGCGCTTACGCGGTGGTTGCGGGCAATGCCAGTCGCGCAGCCGCCAACGCTTCGCGCAGCACCGCCATGTCGCCGATATGGTTGGCCAGCAGCAGGATGAGCTGCGCGTTGAGCATCGCGCTTTGCTCGTCGCTCAGGTTGCGGTGCGTGTCGATCAACGCCTCGTAGAAATCGTCCGGGCGCGGCAGGTTGGGTTGTGTGTTCAGCGGCATGGTGGTCGGCGTTGAGCTCAGGCGCTGGGTTTAGACGATCGCGGTGGCGCGAGGCGTTGCGGCAGATGCCGTCTGGCCACCGGCTCGCAGCAGTGCAGCAGTCAGCTTGGCGGGGTCGAATGCGCGCCAGCGTGCGCAGACGTGCTGATCCGGGCGGATCAGGTAGGTGGTGCCGGGCCGCGCGTCATAGCGTTGCGCGACAAGGCCGTCGACGTCTTCGAGCGCGGTCACGTTGGCCGAGACCGTGCCCTTGCCGCCCGAAGGGAAGATCGCGAGTGTGGGCAGGGGCAGTGCATCGACATGTTCGCCGACGCCGCAGAAGCGCAGCACGGTGAAGCTGTCGCCCAGGTGGGAGAGCAGCCAGTCTGCATGGCCATCGGCGTTGCGTACCGGCGCATCCAGGGCAACCGCACCCGGCACCAGTGCGCCGGCAAATGGCGCTTCATCAGGTGTTTGCAGTGGCGAGCCTTCGAGCACCGTTGGCATCGACAACCGCCCGCTGTTGACCAACGTGCGTGCAAACGGATAGTGCTTGGCCAGCCGCAGCGTGGCATCGCGAAAGAGCCGGCTGACTGCACTCTTGGGCGTGATGAAATCGGTGGAGCGGGTGGAGTGGCGGATGTTGTCGTCGGCAGCGAATTCGCGCTCGCTGGCGTAGGTGTCGAGCAACGTGTCGGGCGCATCGCCATTGAGGACCATGCGCAGCTTCCACGCGAGGTTCTCGGCGTCTTGCAGGCCGCTGTTGGCGCCACGCGCGCCGAAGGGCGACACACGATGCGCTGCATCGCCGATGAAGAGCACGCGGCCGTGGCGGAAGCGGTCCATGCGTTCGCACGAGAACGTGTAGACGCTGACCCATTCCAGCTCGAAGTCGACGCCCGCACCGAGCAGCGCACGCACGCGTGGGATGACGCGTTCGGGTTGCTTTTCGGCCACCGGGTCGGCATCCCAGCCGAGCTGGAAGTCGATGCGCCAGACGTTGTCGGGCTGGTGGTGTAGCAGCACCGATTGGTTCGGGTGGAACGGCGGATCGAACCAGAACCAACGCTCGCTGGGGAACGGCGCGTCCATGCGCACATCGGCGATCAGGAAGCGATCCTTGAACGTCTGGCCATGCGCTTCCAGGCCCATCACGTGGCGTACCGGGCTGCGCGAGCCATCGGCGGCCACCACGTATTGCGCGCGCTGCGTGTAGGTGCCGTCGGGCGTCTCGATGGTAAGCGTCACGCCATCGGCATCCTGTGCGAGGCCCGTCACCTTGTTCTTCCAGCGCAGCTCGATGTTGGGCAGCGCCTGGGCTCGCTCAGCGAGGTAGCCTTCGACATAGTACTGCTGCAGGTTGATGAAGGCCGGCCGGTGGTGGCCGGCTTCGGGCAGCAGGTCGAAGCTGTAGAGCAGTTCGTTCTTGAGGTAGACCTTGCCGACGTTCCAGCTCACGCCTTTGTCGACCATGCGGTCGCCGCAGCCAAGGCGGTCGAAAATTTCTAGCGAGCGCTTGGAAAAGCAGATGGCACGCGAGCCGGTGGACAGCGTGCAGTCGTCATCCGCGACAACAACGGGCACGCCCTGCTGCGCCAGGTCAATGGCCGTGGCCAGGCCGACCGGCCCCGCACCAACGATGACGACAGGGCGCGATGCAGTTGCCGCACTGGCCTGCTGTTCAGCGCACGGCGTGTAGGAGAAAACGCGGTTCTGGAAATCGGGGTTCATGTCTCGCTCGCACCCGCGGCGGTCCTGGCCGCCGCTTTGTTGGTGGAATCAGTTCACGGCAGAGGTGCTGCTACGTCAGTTCTGCAGTGCAGCCCACATTTCCTGGTCACGCTGGGCGGTCCAGATGCGGGGGTGCTTGATGCCACTGGCTTCGTCAAAGGCACGTGTCACGTCAAACGGCAGGCAGTGCTCGTAGATGAAGACGTGGCCGAACTTTGGGTCCATCGCCGCGCGGGTGTGGGCCATTGCGGCCTTGAGGTCCATTTTTTGCGCCACGGCTTGCTTGCCGCGTTCAAGCAGGGTGGACACGAAATCGCGCGTGTAAGCGAGGCCCTTGTCGACTTCTGCCGGGTTCAGCAGCGCCGGGCCGCGGCCGGGCACGAGCTTGTCGGCGCCCAGTGCACGCAGCGCATCCAGCGTGGCGGGCCATTCTTCGAGCTGGGCGTCACCGCAGTAGCAGGCGGCGTCGTATTCAACCAAGTCGCCCGAGAACAGCACCTTTTGGGACGGAATCCACACCACCGTGTCGCCCTTCGTGTGGCCGGCGCCCAGGTGCAGGATCTTCACTTCCAGCTTGCCGAGGAACAGCGTGAGTTCGCGCTCGAACACCAGCGTCGGCCAGGTCAGGCCGGGCACGGTCTCGACGCCGGCAAACAGACGCGGGAAGCGTTCGATTTCCGACTTCATATCCGCTTCGCCACGCTCGACGATCATCTCGTACGTGCCGCGGCTGGCGATGACGTTTTGCGCGCCTTCAGCAAAGTAGGCCGACGCGCCCAGCACGCGCACTGCGTGGTAGTGCGACAGCACCACGTGCTTGATCGGCTTGTCGGTGATGGCGCGGATGCGGGCGATCAGGTCTTGCGCCATGGCCGGGGTGGCAGTGGTGTCGACGATCAGCACCGAGTCGTCGCCGATGATGACGCCCGAGTTCGGGTCGCCCTCGGCGGTGTAGGCGTAGGCGTTGGGAGAGAGCTGGGTGAAGGTGACTTGTTTGGCCTCGAGGTCGGCTTGCGAGGCGAAGGCTTTGGCCATTCTGTCACTCCTGTCGTAGTGAATTACGGTTGGGGGAATTTATTTCGGTGGCGAAGATGCCGTGAAAGCGTGGTTGGGGGCACGCAGATGTCAGGCAAGACCGAACGTTGGCTATCATAGACCGTGCGGTTGGGTGGCGCGCCTAGGGTATACGTTTATTATGATTAGAAGCATTGTTTCTACAATGCATAAAAATTAAAACGCCGTTAACGGCGGCGGTCCGCATGCTACGCTCGCAGCACTTGCCAGCTCCGGCACTGCCCGGTGCTACCCAACTTGCGCCCCCACGAGGACATGGAGACCACTGAAGTCGAAGACGATCTGCCACCCGATGGCGATGCTGACGATGCGCGCGCAAATCGCGACCGTTCCGGCATCCAGTCCATCGAGGTCGGCTCGCAATTGCTGGTGGCGCTGACGCATGCCATGCGCGCGATGGCGCTGGGTGATCTGGCACGTGCAGCGGGCATGCATCCGTCCAAGGCGCATCGCTATCTGGTGAGCCTGCAGCGCGTGGGTGCTGTCTCGCAAGACCCGCTCACCGGTCGTTATGAGCTCGGGCCCTTTGCACTGCGCCTGGGGTTGGCCAGCCTCAACCGCACTGATGCCATCGTCCGCACGCGGCCCTTGCTGGCTGCAATGCGGGACCAGACCGGCCACACCATCGGCATCGCTGTGTGGAGCGATCGCGGCCCAACCGTCGTGCACTGGGAAAAGGCCGGCGGCGCACCTGGGGTGAACCTGCGCATCGGTGACGTCATGCCGATGCTCAATTCCGCTACCGGCCGCCTGTTTGGCGCATATCTGCCGATCGAGCAGACGCTGCCGCTGGTCGAGCGCGAACTGCACGAGCGCGCCAGCGATGATCTGCCGGGTCTGCCGCGCTCGCTGACGGACTATTACCGTCTGTGTGAAGACATCCGCAGGGAGGGCGCGTCGTGGGTCTCGGGCAGTCTGTTGCCCGGGGTGAGTGCGCTGTCGTTGCCGGTGTTTGGCGAGCGCGGGCAGTTGGCGCTGGTGCTGATTGCGCTGAACCTGCAACCGCTGTTTCATGCGGAACGTGGCGGCGAACTGGAGGCGACGCTGCGTGCATTCGTGACACAGCTGTCGGCCATGCTGCGGGCGCCGGCACCAGAACCCACCAAGGCGGGGGCCAAGCGAGCCCGTGCGATGCGCTAGCGAGGCGTTAGGGTTCTCGCCAATTTCATCCTGCCGTAAGAAATTTACTATCTCGTAACTCGTGGCGCCCCCTCGCGCTTTTTTGCTTCCGCGCGAATCCCACGACTACAAGAACGAGGAGACTCATGGACTTGTCGATTGCCGCCATCCTGGCACAGGACGGCGTGACGTCGGGCGCGATCTACGCGCTCCTGGCATTGGCGCTCGTGCTGGTGTTTTCAGTCACGCGCGTGATCTTCATCCCGCAGGGCGAGTTCGTGGCGTATGGCGCGCTCACGCTGGCGGCGATTCAGGCCAACAAGGCGCCGCTGTCCGCGTCGATGCTCGTTGCCCTCGGCGTGCTGACCTTCCTCGTTGAGATGGGGCGCACGCTGCTGCAACCCGAGTTGCGCCTGCATGCCTTGCGCACGGGCGCGATCTACGCGGGCAAGTATCTTGTCTTTCCGCTGGCGGTGTACGCCGCGGCCAGCATGCTCGCGCCGATGGCGTTGCCGATGGCCGTGCAGGTGGCGCTCGCGCTGCTGATCGTCATTCCGATGGGGCCCATGATCTACCGCTTGGCCTACGAGCCCCTGGCCGAGGCGAGCACGCTGGTGCTGCTGATCGTCTCGGTGGGCGTGCACTTTGCGATGGTGGGGCTGGGCCTCGTGATGTTCGGCGCGGAAGGCTCGCGTACGGATGCCTTCTCGGATGCGCGCTTCGATCTGGGCGCGCTCTCGGTGTCAGGCCAGAGTCTGTGGGTGGTGGCGGTGTCGCTGCTGATGATCGTGGCGCTGTACTTCTACTTTGGCCGTACGGTGTCGGGCAAGGCACTGCGCGCCACGGCGGTGAATCGCCTCGGTGCGCGGCTCGTCGGTATCGGCACCACGCAAGCCGGGCGATTGGCTTTCACGCTGGCAGCGGCGCTGGGTGCGCTGTGCGGCATCCTGATCGCACCGCTCACCACGGTGTACTACGAATCCGGTTTCCTGATCGGCCTGAAGGGCTTCGTGGGTGCCATCGTGGGTGGGCTGGTCAGCTATCCAGTGGCTGCGCTGGGCGCGCTGCTGGTGGGGCTGCTGGAGTCGTATTCATCGTTTTGGGCGTCGGCGTTCAAGGAGGTGATCGTGTTCACGCTCATCCTCCCCGTGCTGCTGTGGCGGTCGCTCACCACCAAGCACGTCGAAGAAGAGGAATAAGCCGATGACCACGCTCACCAAATCTTCCGACCAGGCTGGCCAGCGCGGCTGGCTTTCGCGCAACCGAGTGCTGACGGCGCTCTTCGTGGTTGTGTTGGCGCTGATCCCCGTGGTGCCCACGCCCGAGTTCTGGATCACGCTCTTGAATTACATCGGGCTCTATAGCCTTGTCGCGCTGGGTCTTGTGCTGCTCACGGGTGTGGGTGGGCTGACCTCGTTTGGACAGGCAGCGTTTGTTGGGCTGGGCGCGTACAGCACAGCCTATCTGACGACGCAGTACGGGCTGTCTCCGTGGCTCGGCTTGCTCGCGGGGCTGATCATCACGATGGTCTGTGCTTATGTGATTGGACTCATCACGATGCGCATGTCGGGCCATTACCTGCCGCTGGCGACGATTGCCTGGGGGCTGTCGCTGTTCTTCCTGTTCGGCAACCTGGAGTTCCTGGGCAAGTACGACGGACTGAACGGTATTCCGGTGTTGAATGTCCTTGGCAAGCCGCTGCAGACCGGGCGCGAGATGTTCTACCTGATCTGGGCAGTCGTGGTGGTGGCGGTGCTGGCGGTGCAGAACCTGTTGAACTCGCGCCCCGGCCGCGCTATCCGTGCTCTCAAGGGTGGCGGCACCATGGCCGAGGCGATGGGCGTGAACACGGCGTGGATGAAGGTGGTGATCTTCGTGTTTGCGGCGGTGCTGGCGTGCATCTCGGGCTTTCTCTACGCGCACCTGCAGCGCGCGGTGAACCCGACGCCGTTCGGCCTGAACTACGGCATCGAATACCTGTTCATGGCGGTGGTCGGTGGCGTGGGCCATGTGTGGGGTGCCGTGCTGGGCGCGGGCTTGCTGACCATTCTGAAGGACAGCCTGCAGAGCATCCTGCCGAAGCTGCTGGGCTCCAACGGCAACTTCGAGATCATCGTGTTCGGTGTGCTGTTGGTGCTGTTGTTGCAGCACGCCCGCGATGGCGTATGGCCCTTCATCCGCAAGCTGTTTCCGTCGGCACCGACGGCCCGCGCGCCGGAAGATGCGCCCGCGCTCAAGCAGCGCGAGAAGCCGCAGGCTGGCGAGTTGATCCTTGACGTGCGTGCCGCACGCAAGGAGTTTGGGGGCCTCGTCGCTGTGAACGACGTCAGCTTTCAGGTGAAAGCCGGCGAGATCATTGGCCTGATCGGCCCCAACGGCGCGGGCAAGTCGACCACTTTCAACCTCGTCACCGGCGTGCTGCCGGTCACGCGCGGCGAGGTGCTTTACCGAGGCGAGCAGATCAGCGGCAAGCCCTCGCGCGAGATCGTCAAGCGCGGCATCGGCCGGACTTTCCAGCATGTGCAGTTGCTGTCGGGCATGACGGTTCTGGAGAACGTGGCCATCGGCGCCCACCTGCGCGGCGATTTCGCGGCGCAGGGCGGAGTGCTAGCCAGCGTGGTGCGCATGAACCAGGCCGAAGAGCAGAAGCTGCTGTTCGAGGCGCGCCGCCAGCTGGAGCGCGTTGGCCTGGCCGATTGCATGTATCAGGAAGCCGGCAGCCTAGCGCTCGGCCAGCAACGGATTCTGGAAATCGCCCGTGCACTGTGTTGCGATCCGGCACTGCTGCTGCTGGACGAACCGGCCGCCGGCCTTCGCTACAAGGAGAAGCAGGCCCTGGCCGCGCTGCTCATCAAGCTGAAAGCCGAAGGCATGAGCGTGCTGCTGGTCGAGCACGACATGGACTTCGTCATGAACCTGACCGATCGGCTCGTCGTGATGGAGTTCGGCACCAAGATTGCCGAAGGGCTGCCGCAAGAGGTACAGCAGAACCCGGCCGTCCTGGAAGCCTATCTGGGCGGTGTGGAATAAGGAGAGCGCGCATGTCGATCATTCTCGAAGTGAAGGACCTGCACGTCCGCTACGGCAAGGTGGAAGCGCTGCACGGCGCCAACCTGAAGGTGGGGGCGGGGCAGATCGTCACCGTCATCGGCCCGAACGGCGCGGGCAAATCGACCATGCTGGGCGCCATCATGGGCGCGCTGCCGACCACGGGTTCGGCCAACGGCGTGGTCTCGTATCTCGGTCACAACCTGACCGGGTTGCCGGTGGAAAAGCGCGTGGCGCGCGGGATGTGCCTGGTGCCAGAAAAGCGCGAGCTGTTCTCCACCATGAGCGTGGAAGACAACCTTGTGCTCGGTGCCTACCGCCGTAAGCGGGCGGGTGAGCGCAACTACCTGGATCAGATGGACGTGGTCTACAGCCTCTTCCCGCGCCTGAAGGAGCGTCGTGTGCAGGAGGCCGGCACGCTCTCCGGCGGTGAGCGCCAGATGCTGGCCGTAGGCCGTGCGCTGATGGCCAAGCCGCAATTGCTGATGCTGGACGAGCCCAGCCTCGGCCTCGCGCCGCTGATCGTCAAAGAGATCTTCCACATCATCAGCGACCTGCGCAAAACCGGCGTCGCAACGCTGCTGATCGAGCAGAACGCGCGCGCCGCCCTGCAGGTGGCCGACTATGGCTACGTGCTGGAAACCGGCGACATGACGCTAGAAGGCCCGGCGCAGGAGCTGGCCGTCAACCCGCGCGTGATTGAGACCTACCTGGGCCTGGCGAAGAAGGCAGCCTGAGCGCTGCCGGGCGTACGATCCGTGATCAATCGTCGTAATCGTCGCGACGATGGTGTTTGCGCCATTCGCGTTCACGCCAGCGCTGCTCGCGCCATTGCCGTTCCTGCCATTCGCGGCCGCGCCCGTCATCGTAGTAACCGGGTGCAACGATAACTGGCTGCGGCGCAACATAGACGGGTGGCGGTGCATAGTAGGCCGGCGGCGGAGGCGGTGCGTAGACCGGTGCAGGCGCATAGACCGGCGCGGGCGCGACATACACCGGCCCTGGCACGCCAATGCCGATATCAACATTGACTCGGGCCAGAGCCGCCTGGGACGACAACGCCGCAATGGCGGCCAGAGCGCACAGCGCTAGGTTCTTTTGCATGATGGAAATCCTCGCTACGGCCGCACTGTAGTGGAACGGGACGCGCGCAGTCTTACAGAAGATATACGGGTGTTACGAATTGTAACGGAGTGACGAGGTGGGCGCTCAGGGGAGTTGGCGTTCCATCAATTCGGCATCGTCACCATAGATGGTACGTAGCACCGTCAACTGCGTGCGCTCAATGTCGGCGGACTGATAGCCGAGGCGGCGCCAGAATGCATCAGCGCCTTGCACCGCCACCAGCCGTGATTGGCGCAGCCCCTGTGCTTGGGCGCTGGCGCATGCGGTTGCGTAAAGGCGCTCCCCAAGACGCTGGCCTCGGCCGGCCGGGGCGATGGCCATGTCGTGTACGAACCAAAGCACGTTTGCCGTATCTGCTGCCGGCAGCGGCACGTGCAGTTTGGGCGGGGCCCATGCGTGCCACGCATGCGAGAGCAGGTAGCCGACCACCTCTGCGCCATCCAGTGCGACCAGGCACATGGCTGGGCCGCGCGCCCAGCGGCTGGCCAGTGCGTCGCCCGGTTCGAGAAAGCCATCGCCGTAGCATGCCTGTTGCACGGCCAGAATCCCGGGCAGATCGGTGTCGGCGACAGGGCGGATGATGGGGGCGGACATGGCGGGTAACGTTGGCCGTAAGTCTCCGGAAAACCCGCAAGTCTACCGGACGCTCCTGTTGCGTCATGCCGTTTGCGCATAACCCGAGCGCAAAACGCTATTCGCGGTATGGCCCACGTATCCTTTAGATTCCTTGGCAGGGCAGTCCCGCCCGCCTCGACACTCTTCCTCCCAGCATGTCCCGAATCGTCTTCCTGAACGGCCAATACGTGCCCGCCGCCGAGGCCACCGTCTCCATCATGGACCGTGGCTTCACCTTTGCCGATGGCATCTACGAGGTGACCGCCGTCGCGCGCGGCAAGCTCGTCGACAGCGATGCGCACCTCGCGCGCCTGACGCGATCGCTGTCCGCCATCGACATCGAGAACCCGTACACCGAAGCCGAATGGACGCGCGTGTGCGAGGAGCTGGTGGCTCGCAACGGACTGGAAGAGGGCGTCGTCTACATGCAGGTCACGCGCGGCGTGGCCGAGCGCGACTTCGGTATTCCCGCCAGCATCACGCCGACGGCCGTCGCCTTCACGCAGGTCAAGACCATCGTCGACAGCCCGCTCGCGCGCAAGGGTGCGGCCGTGGTGACGGTGCCGGACCTGCGCTGGAAGCGCTGCGATATCAAGAGCGTGGGCCTGTTGCCGCAGGTGATGGCCAAGCAGATGGCCGCCGCAGCTGGCGCGCATGAGGCCTGGATGACCGATGGCGACCGCGTGACCGAAGGCGCATCATCCACCGCCTTCATCATCACGGCAGACAAGCGCTTGATCACGCGCCCGCTGTCGAACGCCGTGCTGCCGGGCATTACGCGTGTGTCGATCATGGCACTGGCGCGCGAACACGGCCTGACGTTGGAAGAACGGACTTTCACCGTGCAGGAAGCCCAGCAGGCAGCCGAGGCGTTCTACACGAGCGCATCGACGTTCGTGATGCCGGTGGCGTCCATTGATGGCGTGAAGATCGGCAACGGCCAGCCTGGCCCGCTCACGCAGGCGTTGCGCACGCTGTATCTGCGCTTTGCCGGTATTGAGGCCGCCGAGCCCGCCAACCAGATGTGACGAGAACGGTTGAGTCGACGCGGTAGAATCGCCCGCTACGTTTTTTGCAGCAAGGCGAGACCATCCATGAAGACAGGAGGCTGGCGCCCGCAAGGCGCCATCGCAGCGGCCATGTTGGTTGTTGCGCAGTGGGCAGCAATGCCCGCGTTTGCTCAAACCGTATCGACGTCGGTGGTTGCGCCGGCCGTGTCGGCAACCCCCGTCGCATCCGCGGCGCTCGAGCGCGCCAGCGATGATGATCGCTGGCGCCGCTTCGTCGGCACCAGCGGCGTGGTGTCGTACGTCGACAAGCAATCCGTCAAGCCACAGGTCGAGGCGCAAGCCGGCGCACCCACCGTGCACTTCAAGCTGTTGCGCAACGTCCTGCCCGATTTCACGATCAAGACGTCAGACGGTCAGCCGATCCGCTCGTCGGTCAAGCAAGTGGTGCTCGACTGTGCGCAACGCACCTACACAGTGATTGCGCAGACGCTCTACCGCGCACGCAACGCCAGCGGCAACCCGCTGTACCAGATCCGCTATGGCGAAGACGCACAGAGCCGCTCGCTTCGCGAAGGTAGCGTGTTCGACTGGATTGCTGGGCGCTTCTGCTCAGTGCAGCCGCACTGATCGCGAGTGCATGGGTAGCGTTTGACGCGCTGCCTCTCAGACCTGCGCTTCTTCTTCGCGGCCCCGTGCATAGGGCTGTCGTTCCTGCTCGAGCTCCGGATACCGGTGTGCGGCGAAGCCCATGGCAGCTTCGTACGACCCAAACTGATTCGATTCTTCAGCCACGCCGTCGTTGACCAGAATCGCGTACCACTTCCCGTAAAGCGGTCCGTAGACCACCACTTTGCTTTTCATCGTCTTGTCCCTGTCTTTGTATCGATGACCGGGCGTCGCGGTTCGCGCGAAGCCGGCGGCTCGGGCTGTCCGGGCGCCAGGTCATGGCGCACCGTCAGCAGCGTTATTGGCGGTCGATGATTGCAGCGAGATGCGGGCACGTCAACGTTTGCGTTGGGCGCAATCTTCTAAAGCGCGATAGGTCGATCGCTTTGGCGGGGTTTAGGCTGTCGCTGTAGCCAGGGTGCCGGCCACACGGGCGCGTTGCAGTGCGGCAGGTTCGTGGCCCGATTCCACGTAGTCGGCAAAGCGACGGATGCAATCCGCCACCCAGTCGGGCCGGCGCAGCGGCAGCCAATGGCCGGCGTCGATCTCGTGCCGCCAGTAGTGCGATACCCAGGCCTCCACGGCACGGGTGATGGCGGGACTTACGTAGCGATCACGTGTCGGCACGATCAGTTGCACGGGGGCATGCGGCGCACGTGCCTGCGGGCGGGCCAGCCGCTCGCGGAAATTGGCGCGGTACATCCGCACACCATTGCACGCGTCGCGCACCAGCGATGGCCGTTGCTCCGCGCCGCGTATGCCTTCCGTCTTACGCAGCCACCACGGCCATGCGCGCGCCATCCACAGCCGCCACGACCATTCCGGCAGCAGCGGCAGGTGGAAAACCCCCACATACCACGACTGCAGCCGCTGCTTCCACACCGCGCGCTTGGCCGCCCAGGTGCCGGTGTCGAGCTGCGCCCGCATCCAGTGGCCGACGTGATCCAGGCACGGTCCTGAGATCGACGTGTATGACGCGATGCGTCCGCGCAGGCGGTCGGTGGTCACGGATTCCCAACTGTGGATCGAGCCCCAGTCGTGCCCGACCAGGTGGAACTGTTCGCCGGGCAACAGCGCATCCGCCACGGCGGCGAGGTCATTGACGAACTGGGGGATGCGGTAGCCGGTGGTGTCGGCGGGGGCGTCGGACAGGCCCGCACCGCGCACGTCGAAGGTGATGACGCGGCTATGGCGCGCCAGTGCATCGCGCACGCCATCCCAGACCGAGCTGTCGTCGGGATACCCGTGTACGAGAACGATGGCGGGGCGCTGCCGTGCAGCGTCATCTCGAGGCTGCGTCAGGCGCGCATGCAAGCGCACGCCGCCTGAGCGCACGACGTGGGAAGACCGCTGAATGGATGGGGGAAGGCCGCGTGTCTGGCGTGAATCCGGATGCATATCAGGGCGCGTGGGAGCGGCTGGCGTGGGCATCGGCGGGTCTCCATGTCGATCTAAAGGTGACATTGATCGATGGCATGGTAGGGGCCCGTATCACGGTTTGACAATGCGCAACTTCACTGACGTTGCGTGTGCGCACCGCCACAAACAACGTAGCTTTCTGCCGAAAAGTTCCATAGAATGCGAACGCGAATTGTTCCTATTACCATTAATTGAGCGGCCTGAGTGAGCCTGCAAACCGCCAAGATCAGGGAAATGCAAGAAAAAAAAGGACGAGGAGGAGACGGCGTGCGCGCTCGTCAGATGGCGCGCGCGTCGTTGCGCGCAATGTGGATGGCTGCCTGCGCCGCGCTGGTGACGGCCTGCGGCGGCGGAGATGGCGGCAGCAGCACTTCAACGGGCACGCCCGCCGCCAATGGCCTGTCGCCGATGGCGCAGGTGGGCAAGCAGATCTTCTTTGATCAGGCGCTCTCCGCCTCGGGCAAGCAGTCGTGCGCGTCGTGCCACGATGCGGCACGCGGGTTTACCGATCCGAACAACCTGGCGGTCTCATTTGGTGGCCCGAACCATGACCTGCCGGGCCTGCGCAACGCGCCGTCGCTGAATTACGCGTCGTACACGCCCAACTTCAAGATTGATGCGACCGGCAAGGCGTCCGGCGGCTTCTTCCGCGATGGCCGTTCGCCGTCATTGGCAGACCAGGCGCAGCAGCCGTTCACCAACCCGTTCGAGATGGCCAATGCCTCGGCTGATGACGTGTTCAAGACGCTGCTGACGCGTCCCTACCTCGATCAGTTCACCACGGTGTTCACCAAGGCAAGCATCCAGGACAGCGCCACGGCCATGCAGAGCATTGGCCAGGCGCTGGCGGCCTACCAGTCTGAAGACCCGAGCTTCCACACCTTCGACAGCAAGTACGACGCGTACCTCGCGGGCAAGGCCACGCTCTCGGATTCGGAAACGCGCGGTCTGCTGCTGTTCAACAACCCCACCAAAGGCAACTGCACGGCGTGCCACGTCTCGTCGCGCACGGGCAGCACACCTGCGCTGTTCACCGATTTCACGTACGACAACGTCGGCATTCCGCGCAACTGGAGCCTGGCGGCCAACCAGGAAGGCACGACACTGCCTTATGTGCCGAAGAACGGCACGGCGCTGGGTGACCCGAACTACAGCTATTACGACCTCGGCATCTGCGGCCCGCTGCGCACGGACTTCCGCGTGGGCGGTGCGACGTGCGGCAAGTTCAAGGTGCCCACGCTGCGCAACATCGCGCTGACGGCGCCGTACTTTCACAACGGCGTGTTCCAGACGCTGGACCAGGTGGTCGCCTGGTACGTCACGCGCGACACCGAGCCCGGCCGCTGGTACGTCAAGGCCGACGGCACGCCCGACGTGCCCTACAACGATCTGCCGGTTGCCTTTGACGGCAACGTGAACGTGGCGGAAGTGCCCTACAACCCCGCCAAGGCGCCGTCGATGACGAACCAGGAGATGAGCGATCTCGTGCATTTCCTGTGCACGCTCACCGATGGGTTTGATCCTGCCAATCCGTCGGCCTACAACGTGCCGGCGCAATGCGGCTCCACCGCTGCAAGCGTGGGCGCAGCACGTATCCAGACCGTTTCTGCCAGCGGAGCCACGCCGGCCTTGACGGCAATCAACAAATAAATCGATTCAAAGACCAGGGAGCGTCACAGCATGAAACGAACCGCTTTGTCGGCAGCTGCCGCCATTGCACTGATGGGAGCCGGCGCAGCCAATGCCGCCACCACTGCGCAACTTGAACAGAAACTTGATGCGATGGCCGCGCAAATTGAAGCGCTCAAGGCCGAGCTGAAGGAAGTGAAGTCGCAGAACGCGACGCTGGCCACGCAGCAGCAGACGCAGGCCAAGGCCCAGGCGCAGCAGACGGCTGCCCTGCAAGACGTGCAGCAAACGGTGCAGACGGCGCAGCTCGCGTCGACCAGGCCATCGCCGCTCGACAACCTCACGCTGTGGGGTTACGGCGAGATCAACTACAGCCGCCCGACCCGTCGCTCCGAAGATACCAAGATGGACTTGTCGCGCGCCGTGTTTGGCATCGGCTACAAGTTCAACGACAAGACGCGCTTCAACTCCGAGTTTGAAGTCGAGCACGCGATTGCATCGTCGACCGATTCGGGTGAGTTCGAGGTCGAGCAGTTCTACGTCGATCACAAGCTGACCGACAAGATCGGCCTGAACGCGGGCCTGTTCCTGATCCCGGCGGGCTTCATCAACCGCAACCACGAGCCGACCAACTACTACGGCGTGCATCGCAACTTTGTCGAGACGCTGATCATCCCGAGCACGTGGCGCGAGGGCGGTCTGTCGCTGTACGGCGATACGGACTTCGGCCTGAACTGGAACGTGGGCCTGACGACTGGCCTGAACCTGGCCAAGTGGAACTTCAACCCGGAGAACCCACTGTTCAACTCTGCGCTGGAGATGCAGAACAACGGCGCGGGCCCGATGCAGCAGACGCACCAGGAACTGGGCCTGGCGAACGCGAAGAACCTGTCGCAGTACGTGGCGCTCAACTACTCGGGTATTCCGGGGGTGACGCTGGGCGGCTCGGTCTTCACGGGCAAGAGCAGCCGTGCGAGCACCGATGCGCCGCTGCCTGAGCAGCGCGCCACCCTGTACGAGGCGCATGCTCGCTGGACACCAGGCAAGTGGGACCTGTCTGCCTTGTATGCGCGTGGCATGCTCAGCAACACCGCCGCCGCCAATCAGTTGAACCCGGGTGCAGCCAACCCGATGCCGTCGGCGTTCTACGGCTGGTTCGTGCAAGGCGCGTACAACGTGTGGCAGAAGGGCGATTACCGCATCACGCCGTTCGTGCGCTACGAGCGCTACAACATGGGTGAGAAGTACGCAGGCCTGGTGCCGGGCTTCGTGGCACCGGCGGGCTGGCCGTCGCTGTCGGACACGGTCTACACCGTGGGCGCGAACTTCTACCTGAACCCGAACGTGGTATTCAAGGTCGACTACCAGCGCTTTACCAAGAACCGCGATTTCTCGCGAGTCGACCTGGGCCTCGGCGTGTCGTTCTAAGCCGCGTCGATTGATCTGAAGAACCGAAGGAGGTACGAAGCCATGCGTTATCAGCCAGTGCCCATCGTTCTCGTGTGTGCCGCCGCCATCGGCGCGCCGGGCGTGGTCATCACGAACGCCTTTGCCGCAGACTATATGACTGCGGCCGAGGCCCAGAAATCGATCTTTCCGGATGCCACCAGCTTTGAGCCGGTGGCGCTTGCCCTGTCGGCCGACCAGCTCAAGCAGTTGGCTGATCGCGCGGGTGGCTCGGCCAAGCCCGGCGCTTGGCGCGTCTGGCAAGCCAAGCAGGGCGACAAGGCGGTCGGCTATGTCGTAACCGATGCCGTCATCGGCAAGTTCGAACTGATCAACTACGCCGTGGGCCTGAACCCGGCGGGCGAGATTGCCGGCATCGAGATCCTCACGTACCGCGAAAGCCACGGCTATGAAGTCCGCAACAAGCCGTGGCGCGCGCAGTTCCTGGGCAAGTCTGCCAAGTCGGCGCTGCGCGTTGGGGATGACATCAACAACATCAGCGGGGCGACGCTGTCGTGCACGCACCTGACCGACGGCATCCGGCGCATTGCAGTGATGGCGCAGCTCGCGCTGGTCAAGGGCTGAGCCCGCGATGGAGCCGGTAGTCTGCCGACGTGCGCGGCCGCTGCTCGGCACGTTGGTTGATGTGCAGGCCGAAGGGGCGGGTGCACAGGCGGCTGTGGTGGCGGCATTCGAAGAGATTGCTGCTGTGCACGCGCTGCTGAGCTTTCATGCACCGGACAACGAGCTGCAGTTGATCAACCGTGCGGCGCCCGGCGCCCGGCTGCACGTTGATCAACGAACGGTCACGGTGCTGCGCCTTGCCGCCGCGCTGTATGACGCATCGGCGCGCGCCTTCGACTGCCGTGTCGGCGCGCGTGAGCACTTGGCCGACACGCGCTTTCCCGTTGCCTTCGAGGGCGACGTCCTCATCAAACAGACTGGTGCATCGATGGACCTGGGTGGCATCGCCAAGGGCTATGCCGTCGATCGCGCCATCGAGGTGATGCGGGCGCATGCGATCGAACGCGTGGTCGTCAATGCCGGCGGTGATCTGCGCCACTATGGCATGCGGCCGATGACGGTGCACGTACGTGACCCACGCAACGCGGCGCATGTTGCGGCGACGGTCACGCTCGACAATGCCGCGCTCGCCAGTTCAACGGCCGGTGGTTTGGGCGCGCATGCCGACAGTGCATCGCGCATTCACGGTGCAGATCGGATGCCGCTTCCAGGCTTGGCTGGCGCAACCGTGCAGGCACCTACCTGCATACTGGCTGATGCGTTGACCAAGGTCGTGCTTGCCGCGGGCGATGTCGCATATCCTCTGCTGGCTCAGTACGGCGCGACGGTGGCCCTATACTCGCCAATTTAGCTCGCCGGGTTAGCCGGTTGCCCAGTCCGTCATGTCCGCCTCTCCTCGTTTTACGCACCATCTGCGCGAAAGCGCCTTCCGCCTCAGCCGCCGCCGGCGCTGGATGGTGTATGGCGTGTTTGCGGTGCTACTGGTGACGGGCCTGGTCTGGCTGGCGCTGCATTTTCTGGATGACGGTAGCGGGGGCGGCATGCTGGCGCTGGCGTGGAGCATGAAGCTGCACGGTGCCGCCGCCATGGCGGGTTTGTATCTGCTGGGCATGCTGTGGGGCCCGCATATCCGCAATGCATGGGTGCGACGGCGCAATCGCGTGGCGGGCGCCGTGTTTGGCACGCTGACTGCCGTGCTGGTGGTGACGGGCTACGCGCTGTACTACGTCAACGGTGAGCTGCCGCGCCAGGGTGCGGAGATCCTGCACTGGGTGGCCGGGGTGGTGGTGTGCATTGCCTTGTGGGTACACATCGTGATCGGGCGCCGCAAGCGCCGTGCAGTGTCGACCTTCCAGATGTGAGGGTCAGACGGGCAACTCCGGCCCGTCTTGCAACAGCGGGTTGGCCGCTGCGAATTCAGCCAGATGCTCCAGTAGCGCGCGCACCTTGCGCGGCAATTGCTGCTGCGGCCACACCGCATAGATGGTGCGCTGCGGCGTGCGCCATTCTGGCAGCACGCGCACCAGGCGGCCGCTCTCCAGCGCTGCATGACACAGCGTGCGCGGGCAGTAAAGCAGACCTTGTCCCGCCTCTGCCAGTGAAACCGCCAGCTCGATATCGTTCACATCGCATTGCCCTTGCGGTTGCATCTCGACGGTCTCCTTGCCATCGGGCGAGGTGAAGCGCCACGTGGAAATGGGCGACGCCACCAGTAGCCGATGCATCTCCAGCGCGTCGGGATGGACTGGTACACCGTGCTCGGCCAGATAGGCAGGCGAGGCCACCAGCACGATCGCGATCACCCCCAGCCGGCGCTGCCGCAGCTTGGGGTCATCCTGCGGCCCGACGCGGATGGCCAGGTCCGCGCCGTGCCGCCAGACGTCTTCATTGCGGTTGCTCAGCGACAGTTCCAGCCGAATCTCTGGCCACGCCGCCATGAAGCTCGCATAGGCTGGCCCCAGCAGCCCGCGTGACAGGTTCAGCGGCGCCAGCACGCGCAGGGTGCCCTTGATCTGGTTGAGGTCGTCGTCGAGTGTTGCCGTGGCTTGTGCAAGCGCGGTCAGCAGCGGGCGGCACTGCTCGTAATAGAGCAGACCTTCCGGTGTCGGCTTCAGGCTGCGGGCGCTGCGCAGCAGGAGCTGGCAGCCGAGGGTGGCTTCCAGTTTCTGCAGGCGCCGCGTGAGGGTGGCCGGGGGCAGGTTGGCGTGGCGCGCTGCCGCCTGCAGGCTGCCGTGGTCCACGATGGAAACGAAGAGGGCCAGATCGTCGAGCATGATTCCATTTTCGGAATTTAAGTTTCAATAAACGTCTATAGTTTCTTGAAGCGCGGTTGTCTAGCATACCGTCAATCACATTTGATGGCTTTGCAAGGAGAACCGCCATGTCGATGCCTATTCGCCTTCGTGTCACCTTTGCCTGGTTGATGTCTGGCCTGATGTCGCTGTTGATGACGGGCTGGATCGGCTGGATCAATGCCGGCTTCAGCGCAGACTTTCTCGCGCGTTGGGCGCATGCCTTCGTGCTGGCCTGGCCGGCGGCATTCACCATCGTCCTGATTGCCGCGCCGACGGTGCAACGCCTGACGCAACGTCTGCTGATGCCGGAAGTTATCCAGCCGTGAAAAGAAATCGGCCCACCGGGAGGACGGTGGGCCGCAAGGTTGACAGCAGGAAAGACCGACCAAAATCGGTGTGATACCAAGCTGGCGGCATGCGAAGTCCCGCTCGCAACGTCGCCAGCTGATCGCGCGTGGCAGCGCCGGCACGGCAACCTTCGGTTGGGCCCGCGGCGCGGATTCCCCAATCACGCCGAAAGCCCATCCTTGCCGCGCGTTGCTGCCAAACGCGTCTACCTGACACCCGACCGACTCCGCCTTATGCAGCAGCGGAGATCATCGCCAAGCAGTGGTCGGACTGTATGGCCTGCGCGCTTTCGCGAAACTTTCGAAGCCCCTTGGGACTTACCCGCATGCGCGCCGTCGCTGCGTGTCTGGGCATGCACGAACCCTCAGGATCCACTGGCAAAATGGCCGTCTCATCACACGGACTGCCTACCATGCCTGCACCCGCCGAGTTGCTGATCCGCCCCATCCACCAGGATGATTTCGCCGCCTGGAAACCGCTCTGGGATGGCTACAACGCCTTCTATGGCCGCGCGGGCGAGACCGCCTTGCCCGACTTCGTCACGCAGACGACGTGGCAACGTTTCTTCGATGAGCATGAACCTGTGTACGCCATGGTCGCCGAGCGTGATGGCGTGGTGCTCGGGATCGTGCATTTCCTCTTCCACCGCAGCACGACGCAGGTGCAGATGACGTGCTACCTGCAGGATCTTTTCACCGTACAGGCGGCGCGCGGGCAGGGTGTGGGCCGCGCACTGATCGAAGCCGTCTACCAGCGTGCAGCAGAAGCCGGCTTGCCGCGCGTCTATTGGCAGACGCACGAGACCAACGCGACGGCGATGAAGCTGTACGACACGGTGGCGGAAAAGTCCGGCTTCGTGGTCTACCGCAAGTTTCTGTAACGCCTGGGCACTAGCCCGCCACGCGGAACACGCTCACCGCGCGCGCCAGTTCCTGCGCCTGTTCTTCCAGCGATTCCGCCGCCGCCGCGGCCTGCTCGACCAGCGCGGCGTTCTGCTGCGTTACCTGGTCCATCTGCGTGACGGCCTGGTTGACCTGCTCGATACCACTGCTCTGTTCGGCAGAGGCCGCGCTGATCTCGTCCATGATCTGCGTGACGCGCGCGATGGCTTGCACGATACGCTCCATCGTGGCGCCCGCTTCGCTCACCAGCGTGGAGCCCGTTGCCACGCGCTCGGCGGATTCACCAATCAACGCCTTGATCTCCTTGGCCGCCGCTGCGGAGCGCTGCGCCAGCGTGCGCACTTCGCCCGCCACCACGGCAAATCCACGGCCTTGCTCACCTGCACGCGCCGCCTCCACGGCTGCGTTGAGCGCGAGGATGTTGGTCTGGAACGCAATCCCTTCAATCACGCCGATGATGTCGACGATCTTGCGGCTGCTGTCGCTGATCTCGCCCATCGTGGACACCACGCGCGCCACCACCTCGCCGCCCTGGCTGGCCGTGCTGGACGCATCGCCCGCGAGTGCGCTGGCATGGCGGGCGTTATCGGCGTTCTGACGCACGATGCCCGTGAGCTGCTCCATGCTCGAAGCGGTTTCCTCCAGCGATGAAGCCTGTTCTTCCGTGCGTTGCGACAAGTCTGCATTGCCCGCCGCAATCTGCTTGGAGGCGACGTTGATCTGCTCGATGCCGGACTGGATGCGCGCCACTGTGCCGGTGAGCGTGGATTGCATCGTATGCATGGCGTGCAGCAGGCTTGACCGGTCATCCGCACGCAGCGCAACCGGCACGCTCAGGTCGCCATCGGCAATCTGCGTGCACACGGCGGCGGCATAGCCGGGCTCGCCGCCCAGGCTGCGCTTGATGTTGCGGATCAGCGCCAGCATCAGCAGCGTCAGCAGCAGGCCGATGGTCAGCACGATGGCCGTGCCCTTGATTGCGTTGTCGCGCAGCACGGCGTCAATGTCGTCGATATAGGCGCCGGTATAGACGTGCCAATCCCAGTCGGACAGGTACTGTGCATACGTGAGCTTGGGGACGGGTTTCTCCGTGCCCGGGCGTGGAAATTCGTATTCGATGAAGCCCGTGCCGACCCCGATGATGCGCTTGACCGCCTGCACGCCGGCTGGGTCGTTCAAGGTGTCGACGTGCTGGTTCTCGGAGGTGGGTTTGACCGGCAGCAGGCGGATCACCTGCCCGGAATCCATCACGCCGATGTAGCCGGTCTTGCCAAAGCGGATGGGGCGCAGCGCTTCCAGAGCGGCCCGTTTGGCGTCGTCCACCGGCATGGTCTGCTTGGCGGCGCGATCCTGGTACGACTTGATGACGGCGGTGGCGCTTTCGATCTGGTGCTGCAGGTCCAGCCGCTTTTCGTTCAGCATGGTGGCGCGGTTGGCCAGCAGGCCGATCGCCAGCAGCGCGCTCAGGCTTACCCACAGCAGCGCAAGCGTCGCGTACAGCTTGGCGTTCAAGGTCAGTCGTTTCATGTGGTTGTTGTTGTCTCGTGCGTGTCTCCGTCGCATTCCGGCCAGCCGCGAGCCAGCCGCCCCTTGTGCGCGACGAATAGAGATACGGCAACCAGTTGCATATCTGAAGAGGCTTCCCTCGAAAGAGGGAGGGGCCTGCACGCCGCATCTTTCCGGCTACACCGGCTAGCGCGGACGGGGATTGATGGGGATGGCTACCGGTTGTGGCGCCGGCGTGCTGGGTAGGAGAGGAAGGAGGGGCGCTGTCGATTGATGCGAGGCTGGCCCACCTCGCCAAGACCGGCGCCCCGCGTGCCATCTGGCCGCTCGGCCGATTTTTGGTGCCACATTTCTTTGCAAAACCATAGGGTAATCCCGCATCTGCGATTTCGAAGACGCGGTCTATAGTTGCACCTGTGTTCCAGATATTAACAGACGTTTCATAGGTAAAACAAGCGAAACGTGATGGAGTCGACAAAAATGCAGCCGCAATTCAACCCCGACCTCGCTCCGTGGGAGCCGATTTCTCCGAACAACGTCGCCGGCAAGGGCCGTGTTGAGCGCCCGGGCCACGTCGCCAATCTGGTGTGGCAGACGCGCGCTGCCGAGCCGACGCCCTATGAGAACCAACTGGCCGATTCGCTGGAAGCGGCGTTCCTGGGTGGCGCGAAAACGCCGGCGGACATCGTTGCCGTGCTGAACGAACGCGGCCCGCGCAACGCCGCCGGCGGCGAGGCCTGGACGGAAGACGCCTTCCTGGCTGAGATGCGCCGCCTGGGCGCCTGAGTTCCGCCCGGCTCCCACCACACGATTCGACGCCGTATTGCCCCCAGAGGCAGCCGGCGCAACCCCATCAAGCGAGGCAAGCAATGGAAGGCAACAAGGAAGCGCAGAAGGAAGCGCGCATCAACACCGGTCTGCGCAACTACTGGTATCCGGTGGCGGCATCGTGGAACGTGAAGAACGCCCCCGTGGGCATCACCCGCCTGAGCCAGAACATTGTGCTGTGGCGTGATACGGCCGGCCAGGTGCATGCACTGGAAGACCGCTGCCCGCACCGCGGCGCGCGCCTGTCGATGGGTTGGAATCTGGGTGACCACGTAGCCTGCTGGTACCACGGCGTTGAAGTGAATGGCCAAGGCACCGTCACGAGCGTGCCGGCCGTCGACGCCTGCCCGATGGAAGGCAAGACCTGCGTGCGCAGCTACCCGGTGCAGGAACGTGCCGGCGCGATCTTCCTGTGGTTCGGCGACAAGGCACCGTCTGAATACGACGACGCCGTCGGCACGCTGCGCCTGCCCGAAGAGCTGACCAGCGACGAGCACAGCCACTTCCTCTGCTTCGCGCACTGGAACGTCAACTACCGCTACGCCATCGACAACGTCATGGACCCGATGCACGGCGCGTACCTGCACGCCGTGTCGCACTCGATGGCCAGCGGCGAGAAAAAGGCCGTGATGGAAGTGCTCGAAACCGAGCACGGCATCATGTTCCAGAAGACCGGCCAGCGCGGCGTGAACTTCGATTGGACCGAGTTTGGCGAGACCGGCACGATGTGGCTGCGCCTGTCGATTCCGTATCAGCCGAAAGTCGGCCCGGGCGGTCCGTTCACCATCATCGGCATCACCACGCCGGTGGATGAAGAGCACTGCATCGTCTACTTCTGGCGCACGCGCCACGTGCAGGGCTGGGAGCGCGACGTGTGGCGCTTCCTGTACCGCAACCGTCTGGAAGGCCTGCACTGGGATGTGCTCGAGCAGGACCGCGTGGTGCTCGAATCGATGGCACCCGAGGCGCGCGACCACGAGACGCTGTACCAGCACGACATCGGCATCACGCGCATCCGCCGCATCCTGGCCCGCCGCGCCGCAGCCGAACTGGCTGATGCGCCGGTCGCCATGCTCAAGCCCATTGCTTCGGAAGCCCAACATGCCTGAGCACAATCCTGTCACGGGGCTGCTGGCTGGCCGCAAGGTGCTCGTCACGGGTGCTGCACGCGGGCTGGGCCTGGCATTCGCCAAGTCCATCGCTGAAGCCGGTGGCGCAGTCGCGCTGGCCGACATCCTAGGCGAGCGCGTGCAGGAAGAGGCTGCAGCACTGCGTGCGGCCGGCTTTGAGGCCCATGGCTTCACGCTTGATCTTGGCGACCCGGTTTCCATTCAGGCGTGCGCCGCTGCGGCTGCGCAGGCATTGGGCGGTCTCGACGGCCTCGTCAACAACGCGGCCATCACCAACTCGGGCGGCCGCGATGCATCGTCCATCGACGTCGACACCTGGGACCGCGTGATGAACGTCAACGTGCGCGGCACCTGGCTGATGACGACCGCCTGCCTGCCGGCGCTCAAGGCGTCGGGCCGTGGCGCCATCGTCAACCTGTCGTCGGACACGCCGCTGTGGGGCGCGCCGAACCTGCTCGCTTATGTGGCCAGCAAGAGCGCCGTCATCGGTATGACCAAATCATTGGCGCGCGAATGCGGCGCAGACGGCATCACCGTCAACGCCATCGCCCCGGGCCTGACGTTGGTGGAAGCCACCGAATATGTGCCGGCGCACCGGCATGCGTTGTACCGCGACCAGCGTGCCATCTCGCGCGATCAGCTGCCCGACGACGTATGCGGCGCCGTGCTGTTCGCGCTGTCCGATCTTTCCCGATTCGTGACGGGCCAGACGCTGGCCGTCAACGGCGGTTTTGTCATGCAGTAACGCAGTCACGTAACCAAACACTATTGAGAAGAGGTATTTGATGAGTGATCTCTCCGAACAACAGCAAGTGCAGCGCACGTGGGACCGCCCGGAAGGCGCGTCGTTTGAAGACTGGATGAACAGCCGCGTGGCGCGTTTCGCCACTCGCCGCTACGACTGGGACGCCCTCAAGTTCCAGGCCGACTACGACCCGAAATATCGCCGCGCGCAGATGCGTTACCTGGGCACGGGCGGCACGGGCGTGGCGGCGGACACCAACACGGTGCCGTCGGAGAACTTCACATTTTCGACCATGGTCATTCCGGCCGGCCACGAAGGCCCGTCGCACCTCCACACTGATGTGGAAGAGGTGTTCTTCGTCATCCGCGGCAAGCTCAAGCTGGTGCTGGAGAAGGACGGCGAGCGCTTCGAGACCATCCTGACGGATCGCGACCTTGTCTCGGTGCCGCCGGGCGTGTACCGCGAAGAAATCAACATCGGCGATGAAGACGCGCTGATGTGCGTGATGCTCGGCGCCAAGAAGCCGATCACGCCGACGTATCCACCCGAGCATCCGCTCGCCAAGATCAAGCGTTGATGCCATGAGCGCGCAGGCTGTCATGTCTTCCCACCCATTCCGCGTTGCCGACGCACTTGCCGTGCTCGGCGCCGAGTTCGCCGAACACACCATTGCGATCAACGAACAGGGCGATCGTATCGGCTATCGGCAATGGGGCGAGCGCGGGCCGGTGGTGGTGCTGTTGCACGGCATCAGCTCCAGTGCCGCGTCGTGGCTGCCCTGCGCGCAGGTTCTTTCGCAAACCATGCGTGTGTTTGCGTGGGATGCGCCGGGCTATGGCAACTCGACGCCGCTGCAAACGCAGGTACCGCGCGCGACTGACTATGCGGTGCGCCTGCGTGCCTGGTTGGCCGTACTGCATGTGAAGCCGGATGTGATGGTTGGGCATTCGCTGGGTGCGCTGATGGCGTCTGCGTACGTGGCCGATGCACCCGCGCCGATGCAAGCGCGCAACCTGCTGCTGCTGAACCCCGCCCAGGGCTACGGCCGACCAGGGCAGGAAGCGCAGTCGCGCACCGTGCAGGCGCAGCGTCTGGCAACGCTCGACAAACTTGGCATTGATGGCATGGCGGAATCGCGCCACGCACATCTGCTGCGCCCGCATGCATCCGACGAGGAACGCGCCTGGGTGCGCTGGAACATGAAGCGCCTGAACGATGGCGGTTATCGCCAGGCTGTGGCGATGCTCAGCGGTGACCACATCGGCGCCTACCTGCGCAAGCGCCCGGCATCGATACCAGCGCACATCGCGTGCGGCGACGTGGATGGCATCACGCCCCCGCAGGGTTGCCAGGCACTGGCCGAGACGTTCGGTCTGCCGTTCGCGTTCGTGCCGTCTGCCGGACACGCCTCCTATATCGATGCGCCTGAAGCGGTTGCAGGCTGGATCGAACAAGCCGTCCTCTCCCAATCCCGAAACGCGTAAGCGCCAACACGTATGAGCAACGACCTCATCTCCGAAGACGTGCAGGAAAAGTACATCGTCCCCGGGCTCGAACGCGGCCTGCGCCTGCTGTGCGAGTTCAGCCACAAAGATCGCGTGCTGTCTGCGCCGGAACTGGCACGCCGGCTCAAGGTGCCGCGCTCGACGGTGTTTCGTCTGCTCACCACGCTTGAAGTGATGGGCTTCGTGGAGCGGGTCGACGGTGGCCGTGATTTCCGCCTCGGCATGGCGGTGCTGCGCCTGGGCTTTGAATACCTCGCCTCGCTGGAGTTGACCGAGCTAGGCCGCCCGCTGCTCGATCGCCTGCGCGACGACATCCACTACCCGTGCAACCTCGTGGTGCGCGATGGCCGCTCAATCGTCTATGTGGCGAAGTCGGTGGCGCCCACGCCGTTCACGAGCTCCGTCAATGTCGGCACGCGTTTGCCTGCCCATGCCACGGTGCTGGGCCGCGTGTTGCTGGCAGACCTGTCGCTGGCCGAGTTGCGCCAGCTCTATCCGGAGCCGCAGCTGGAAGTGTTCTCGCACAACACGCCGCGCACAGTGGAAGAGTTGTTCGAGATGGTCCAGCGCGACCGCGAGCACGGCTACGTGCTGCAGGAGGGCTTCTTTGAAGCCAACATTTCGACGATTGCTGCACCCGTGCTGGACCGCGGCGGCAAGGTGGTCGCCGCGCTCGGCACGACGATCCCGTCACCGCGCATCGAGCCTGCCCAACTGGACACGATGATCGACAAGGTGCGCGCCGCCGCCGGTGAGCTGTCGTACCTGCTGGACTATCGCCCGGCCAGCGGCAAGGTCGTCAACCTGTTCCGGGAATGACCATGCCGATGATCGATCTGACTGGCAAGACCGCCGTCGTGACCGGAGGCTCCTCCGGCATCGGCCTCGCCACCGTTGAACTGTTGCTGGAAGCGGGGGCTGCCGTGGCGTTGTGTGGCCGCAATGCGGAACGGCTGGCGACTGCCGAAGAAAAGCTGCGCGGTCGATTCCCCGATGCAAAGTTGTTCGCTGCCACGTGCGACGTGCTCGATGCCGCGCAGATGACTGCGTTTGCCGATGCAGTGGAACAAGAACTCGGCCCCATCGACATGTTGGTCAACAACGCCGGTCAGGGGCGCGTCTCGACGTTCTCCGATACCGACGATGCCGCATGGACGCAGGAGCTACATCTCAAGTTCTTCTCCGTCATCCACCCGACGCGCGCGTTCCTGCCGCAACTGGAGCGTTCGGAGTACGGTGCGATCGTCTGCGTGAACTCGCTGCTTGCGCAACAGCCGGAGCCGCACATGGTGGCCACCTCGGCCGCGCGTGCTGGCGTGCTCAACCTGGTGCGCTCGATGGCCACCGAGTTTGCGCCGAAGGGCGTGCGCGTCAACGGCATCCTGATCGGGCTGGTCGAGTCCGGCCAGTGGCGCCGCCGCTTCGAGGCACGCCCTGAAGAAGACCGCCACCTCGACTGGGCCGCGTGGACGCGCCGCCTGGCCGTGCAGAAACACATTCCCCTTGGTCGTCTGGGTCTGCCCGAAGAGGCAGCCCGCGCCATTCTGTTCCTTGCCTCGCCGTTGTCTTCGTACACCACGGGCAGCCACATCGATATCTCCGGAGGACACTCCCGTCATGCTTAAACGACAACAACAGGAACAACAACTGGTCACGGTGGGCCACGCGATTGCCGCCTTCCTGGAATCCTGCGAGGTCAAGGCCGCCTTTGGCGTGATTTCGATTCACAACATGCCCATCCTCGATGCGATGGGCGAGCGTGGAAAGATCCGCTTCATCATGGCGCGCGGCGAAGCAGGCGGCACCAACATGGCGGATGCCTATGCCCGTACCACGGGTGGTCTGGGCGTGTGCCTGACCAGCACGGGCACGGCCGCCGGCAACGCGGCGGGTGCGATGGTCGAAGCGCTGACCGCCGGCACGCCGATGCTGCACATCACGGGCCAGATCGAAACGCCGTACCTGGACCAGAGCCTGGCGTACATCCACGAAGCACCAGATCAACTCACGATGCTCAAGTCGGTGTCGAAGGCGGCCTTCCGCATCCGTAGCGCAGACACCGCCATCAGCACGATGAAGCTGGCCGTGCAGACCGCGCTGACGGCCCCGACCGGCCCGGTGAGCGTGGAGATCCCCATCGACATCCAGGCCGCGCTGATCCCGATGCCGAACGACCTGCGTCCGCTGCTGGTGCCGCAGCATGTGCCGTCGGCGCATGCGCTGGATGAGCTGGCTGAGCGCCTGTCGCGCGCGCGCCGCCCGATGCTGTGGCTCGGCGGTGGTGCCCGCCATGCCGCCAAGCAGGTCAAGCGCCTGATGGATCTGGGCTTTGGCGTGGTGACCAGCACGCAAGGCCGCGGCATTGTGCCGGAAGACGATCCGCGCTCGCTGGGCGCCTTCAACCTGCACAAGCCGGTTGAAGCGTTCTACCAGACGTGCGACGCCATGCTCGTAGTCGGCTCGCGTTTGCGCGGCAATGAAACGCTTAAGTATGAACTGAAGCTACCGCGTCCGCTGTACCGCATCGATGCGGATGCTTCTGCTGAAGGCCGCTGCTATGCCAGCGACTACTTCGTCTGCGGCGATTCAGCCCTCGCACTGGATGGCCTGGCCGATCGCCTGGAAAAGAAGATGCAAATCGACACGGCATTCGCAGGCGACCTGCGTGCCGCGCACGACAAGGCGGTGGGCGCGCTGGTCGATGGCCTCGGTCCTTATTCGCAGTTGGTGGAAGCCTTGCAGGCAGCCGTGGGCCGCGAGTTCAACTGGGTGCGTGATGTGACCGTCTCCAACAGCACCTGGGGCAACCGCCAACTACGTATTTTCGATTCGCGTGCCGGTGTGCATGCATTGGGCGGCGGCATCGGCCAGGGCCTCGCAATGGGCATTGGCGCAGCCATCGGTGCCGCGGCAACCGGATCGGGCAAGACCACGTTCTGCCTGGCCGGCGACGGCGGTTTCATCCTGAACCTGGGTGAGCTGGCGACTGCCGTGCAGGAACGCGCCAACCTTGTCATCGTGCTGATGAACGACAAAGGCTACGGCGTCATCAAGAACATCCAGGACGCGCAGTACGGCGGCCGTCGTCACTACGTCGATCTGCATACGCCGGACTACGCGGCGCTCGCGCAGGCGCTGCAGTTGCGTCATCGCCGCGTGTCGGATCTGGCCGACGTGGGCAGCGCACTGAACGAAGCCGCCAGCGGTGAGGGCCCGTTCTTGATGGAAATCGACATGCTCTCCATCGGCAGCTTCAAGACCATCTTCGCAGGCCCGCCGGTCAACCAGCAGGCAAAGGACGGCAAGGGTGAACGCGCAGCCGCATGTACCACAGACGGCACCACGGTGGTGGCGTGAGCCCGCATATGAGTCAACCCAAGGAGCCGGACATGCTGCATGTATCGATGGTCGGTTGCGGAGCGATCGGACAGGGCGTGCTGGAGCTGCTCAAGAGCGATCCGGACGTCTGCTTTGACGCCGTGATCGTGCCTGAGCACGCGATGGACAAGGCGCGCGAGGCCATCGCGCCGTTTGCCCCGAAAGCGCGTGTGATGACGCATCTGTCAGCAGACGCGCATCCCGACCTGCTGGTTGAGTGCGCTGGCCATGACGCACTCGAAGAGCATGTGCTGCCGGCGCTGGAGCAGGGCATCGACTGCTTGGTGGTGTCCGTTGGCGCCCTGTCCGAGCCCGGTGTGGCCGAGCGGTTGGAAGCGGCAGCCCGTCGCGGCAATGCGCAGGTGCAGTTGCTGTCAGGTGCCATCGGAGCCATTGACGCGCTGGCTGCCGCACGTGTCGGTGGGCTGGACGCCGTGGTCTACACCGGCCGCAAACCGCCGCGTGCCTGGAAGGACACGCCGGCCGAGCAGCAGTTCGACCTGGACGCGCTGCGCGAGCCGACCGTGATTTTCGAAGGCAACGCCCGCGAAGCCGCGCGCCTGTTCCCGAAGAACGCCAACGTGGCTGCCACGCTGTCGGTGGCCGGCCTGGGGCTCGACCACACGCATGTGAAGCTGTTGGCCGATCCGACGGTGGATGAGAACGTCCATCACGTGGAGGCGCGCGGCGCCTTCGGTGGCTTCGAGTTGACGATGCGCGGCAAGCCACTGGCAGCCAATCCCAAGACTTCTGCGCTGACGGTGTTCAGCGTGGTGCGTGCGCTGGGCAACCGCGCGCACGCTGTTTCGATTTGAGTGAGGCCACTGCGCCATGACTGCTTCCATCTTGAATGCAACCGCAACGTCCCTGCTTCCGATCTGCATTGCAGGCGAATGGCGCCTCGGCACCGGCGAGCGCTATGTCACGCGCTATCCGGCCACGGGCGAAGTCGTGGCTGAACTCAACGCCGCCAGCGTGGCTGACGTGGAAGAGGCCGTGGCCGGGGCTTACCGCGCCTTCCTCTCCAGCGGCTGGGCACAGCGCAAGCCGCATGAACGTGCTGCCGTGCTGTATCGCGTGGCCGAACTGATCCGCTCGCGTAGCGAGGCCTTGGCCCAGCGCCAGCGCCTGGACAACGGCAAGCCGATCAACGAAACGCGCGCCCTGGTGGCGAGTGCTGCCGCCACGTTCCAGTTCTTCGGTGCCGCCTGCGAGACGTTGGAGGAATCTCTCACGCCCGCACGCGGCGATTGCCTGACGATGAGCGTGCACGAGCCCATGGGTGTAGTGGCGGCCATCACGCCGTGGAACTCGCCCATCGCCAGCGAAGCGCAGAAGATGGCGCCCGCGCTGGCCGCCGGTAACGCCGTCGTCGTCAAACCGGCTGAAGTCACGCCGCTGATGGCGCTGGAACTGGCCGCCATCTGCGAAGAGGCGGGTGTGCCAAAGGGCATGATCAGCGTGCTGCCGGGCAAGGGTTCGGTCATTGGCGATGCGATCACCAAGCATCCGCTGGTGCGCCGCGTGTCGTTCACGGGCGGCACGAATACCGGCCGCCATATCGCGCACATCGCGGCCGACAAGATGATGCCGGTTTCGCTGGAGCTGGGTGGCAAGTCGCCGACGATGGTGTTTGAAGACGCCGATCTCGACCACGCGGTGAACGGTGTGCTGTACGGCATCTTCAGCTCGTCGGGCGAGTCGTGCATCGCGGGCTCGCGTCTGTTCGTGGCACGTTCGCTGTACGAGCCGTTCATGGATCGGTTGGCTGCTGCCGCTGCGCGCCTGCGTGTCGGCAACCCCGCCGATGAGACCACGCAGATGGGCCCACTGATCACCGATCGCCATCGCGAAACCATCGAGTCGTACGTGGCGATGGGCGTGGAGGAGGGGGGCCACCTGCGCACGGGTGGCCTGCGCCCGGAAATCGCCGGCTGCGAGTCCGGCTACTTCTACACGCCGACCATCATCGAAGGCCTGACGAACAACGCGCGCATCTGCCAGGAAGAGATCTTCGGCCCGGTGCTCGTTGCCATGCCGTTCGACGATGAAGACGAACTCATCGAGCAGGCCAACGACAGCGTCTACGCGTTGGCCGCCGGCATCTGGACGCGCGACTACAAGCGCGCCTGGCGCATCGGCCGCGCGGTGCAGGCTGGCAACGTGTGGATCAACACATACAAACAGTTCTCGATCTCGACGCCGTTTGGCGGCTGGCGCGACAGCGGCCTGGGTCGCGAGAAGGGTCGCCTGGGCATCCTGCAGTACATGGAACAGAAGAGCCTCTACTGGGGCCTGAACGAACAACCGCTGGCCTGGGCCAATTGAAGAATTGAAGCCGGGCAGGTGTGAGGAGACAAAAGAATGAAATCCCATCAACGCAACGCGCAAAGGAGCTCGCAATGAACTCAAGTGCGCAACGCTGGTTTGGCGTGGTCGTGTTGTTCCTGGTCGTCGCCATTTCGTACATCGATCGCATCAATATTGCGGTGCTGATCACGCAGCATGATTTTCTGCAGCATGTGGGGCTTGCTGCGAATGACCGCAGCGGCCAAGGGCTGCTGGCGACGGCGTTCATGGCAGGCTATGGCTTGTCGGCCATCGTGTTCACCCCGTTCTGCGCGGCGCTGTTTGGTGTGCGCCGTAGCCTGATCTATGGGCTGGCGCTGTGGGGCATCATCACCATGGTTTCGCCCTGGTTCAACAGCTACATGGAGCTGCTGACGTCCCGCTTCGTGCTTGGCTTTGCCGAAGGGCCGCTGTTCTCGCTGGGCGCGTCCTACATCAAGGCCCACTTCGACAGCCGAGAAAGCGGCAAGCCCAACGCGATCTTCAACATGGGCACAGGTGTCGGCTTGGCTGTGGGCTATCCGCTGGTGGGTTACGCCATTGCCAGCGCCGACTGGGAAGCGTCGTTCCATCTGCTCGGCCTCCTCAACCTGGTCTTGGGCATTCCGCTGGTGCTGGCGTTCGTGCGCATGCCGGCTCGTTACGCGGCTATCCCCAAGCCGGAGTCGCTGCCGGCCGCGCTAAACACTGTTGGCGAGATGTTTCGCGGTGCCTTCCACACGCGCCATATCCTGACCATGACGGTGCTGACCGCCGCCTTCCTTTCCTACCTGTGGGGCAGCAGCAACTGGTTGCCGACCTACCTGAAGGAAGCGCGCGGCTTTTCCCTGCGCGAGATGGGCTGGATGGCATCGATGCCGCAATACGCGGCGGTGCTCGGTGTGCTGCTGGGCGGGCTGTTGCTGGATCTCATTCCGCGCCGTCGCATTCCGCTGATCTTTGTGTTTGGCAGCCTGGGCGTGGCGGTGGCGGTGTTGCTGGCCATCAATAGCACCGATCGCTATGCCGCCGCTTACTGGCTGACTGCCGCCAGCCTGTGCTGGGGCCTGCAGAGCCCGGCCATCCCCAGCACCGTGCAGTTCAACGCCAAGCCTGAGCACGTTGCGTGCGCGTTCGGTGTCACCAATGGCGTGGGCAGTCTGGTGGCGGGTTTCATGCCGGCCATCATGGGTGTCGTGATCGGGTTGGGGAGCGGTGGTGGCCTTGCTGCCGGTTTTGGCAGCCTGGTGGGTACCCAGTTGGTCGTGCTGCTGTGTGGCCTGGCCCTGCTGCGCAATGGTGAGGCGGCCACGCGTGCCGTCCCGGGCGCGGCGCACTGACAACCCGCAACGAATCACAGCGCTTGCCGGCCACCCAAGGCCACGCGGCGCCAAGCAGGAGATGAAGATGAATACCATTCGAGGCATCGACGAAATCGTCTACGGTGCCGACGACCTTGCCGCCTGTAAGCAGTTCTTCCAGGACTGGGGACTCACGCTGAAGGCAGAAGACGCCAGTGGCTTGCTGTTCGAAACACTCAACGGTTGCCGCGTGCGCGTCAAGCGCAGCGACGATGCCACGCTGCCGCCGGCCATGGAGGCCGGCCCCACGCTGCGCGAAGTGATCTGGGGTGCGGATTCGCAAGCCGTGCTGGATCGCTTGGCCGACAAGCTGGCAGATCAACCGGGCTACATCAATGCAGACGGCCGTGTTGGCTGCATCGACCCGAACGGCCTGGCTGTGCGTGTGCAACTGACCGCCAAGCACGACATCGACGTGCAATGCGCCGCGATGAACACGTGGACAGACAAGCCACGCCTCAACCAGCCCAGCCCGATCTACGAACGCGCCACGCCCATCGAAGTGGGCCATGTGGTGTTCTTCGTGAAGGACGTGGCCACCACCGAGCGCTTCTACATCGAGAAGCTCGGCTTCGTGCCGTCGGATCACTACCCAGGCCGCGGCGCCTTCCTGCGCTGCGAGCCGGAGGGCGGCCACCATGACCTCTTCCTGCTGCAACTGCCGCAAGCCAAAAGCGGGCTGAACCACGTGGCCTTCACCGTGCGCGATATCCACGAGGTGTTCGGTGGCGGCATGCATGTGTCGCGTTGCGGCTGGGATACGCAACTTGGCCCGGGTCGTCACCCGATCTCGTCGGCGTACTTCTGGTACTTCAAGAACCCCGCCGGCGGCCTGATCGAGTACTACGCCGATGAAGACCAGCTCGACGCCGAATGGCAGCCGCGCGATTTCGAACCCGGCCCGACCATGTTTGCCGAGTGGGCCATCGAAGGCGGTATCGACGGCAATACGCGCCGGCAGAAGAACGCCGGTGGACCCGAAGGCAAGTTCCTGACGGAAAAGCGCTGAACCGACGTTGAGAGAAGTGCCATGAGTATGAATCCCCCCCTCAATCTGCGCGTGCACGCTATGCGCTACGAAGCCCAGGGCATCGTGAGCGTGGAGCTGCGCGATGTGGATGGCAAGACCTTGCCCGAGTATGCGCCGGGTGCCCATATCGACCTGCACCTGGGCAATGGCCTGGTGCGCAGCTACTCGCTGTGCGGCGCGCCGGAAGTGCGTGACCGTTATACGGTTGGCGTGCTGCTCGACCGCAACAGCCGCGGCGGCTCGCGCTACGTGCATGAGCAACTGCGTGTGGGCTCAACGCTCAAGATCGGCGGCCCGCGCAACAACTTCGCGCTGGATGAGGCTGCGCCGCGCACAGTACTGGTGGCCGGCGGCATTGGCGTGACGCCCATCGTCTGCATGGCGCGTCGGCTGGCGGAGCAGGGCAAGACTTTCTCGATGCTCTACTGCGCCCGCTCGCGCACCGAAGCCGCTTTCGCTGACGACCTGGCAGCACATGGCGATGCCGTCCGTTTCCATTTCGATGCAGATGCAGGCGGCCCGCCTGACCTGAAAGCACTGCTCGCAGGACATCCTGCCGACACGCATTTCTATTGCTGCGGTCCTGGCCCGATGCTGCGCGCCTTCGAGGCCGCATGCGAAGCGCTGGGCTACGCCAATGTCCACATCGAACGCTTTGCGGCGGATGCAGAGGTGTCGTCGGTGCAGGAGGGCGAGTACACGGTCAAGCTCGCGCGCACCGGTTCGGAGTTGTGCGTGCCGGCCGGCAAGTCGCTGCTCGATGCGCTGCTGGAAGTGGGCGTGGAGGTGGAATACAGCTGCAAGGAAGGCGTGTGCGGCTCGTGTGAGACGCGCGTGCTGGAGGGCGAGCCCGAGCACCGTGACAGTGTGCTCTCCAAGAGCGAACGGGCTTCGAACCAGACCATGATGGTCTGCGTGTCGGGCTGCAAGGGCAAGCGGCTGGTGGTCGATCTTTAGGTACTTGAGCGCCGGCCTGACCAGCCGTGCGCTCTCTTTTTTTTGCGTGTCAATTTCTTAAACGTCGTTTCATGGGCGAAACGATCAATAACAGCCTGCCAACAGGCGGGCAATAACAACCGGTAGGGCCTGACACCCTGACCAACGGAGGAAGCAGAAATGAGGAAGACACTGTTCGCCATGGCGGCGATGGGCCTGGCTGGCACGGCCGCTGCGCAGAGCAACGTGACGCTGTACGGCAGCATTGATCAGGGCGTGGCCTACATCAACAACCTGAAAAGCGGCTCGACGAGTGGTTCTGCCATGCGCGTGGACCCGGGCACGATGCAACCGGACCGTTTCGGTTTCCGTGGTACGGAAGACCTGGGGCAGGGCACACAGGCCATCTTCCAGTTGGAGTCGGGTTTCCTGGGGGACACCGGCAATAGCGTGGTAGCAGGCAAGCTGTTCAACCGCGCGGCGTGGGTCGGCCTGTCGAATGAGCGCCTGGGCAACATCCAGCTGGGCCATCAGGCGGACTTCATGTTCGACTACCTTGGCCGCCTGAGCAACGGCTTCCAGCTCACCAACTTCTACCTGTTCCACCCGGGCAACTTCGATAACCTGGCCAACCAGTTCCAGATCGACAACGCCGTGCGCTATGTCTCGCCCATCTTTGGCGGGCTGCAACTGGGCGGCATGTACGGTTTTGGCGAGGTGCCGGGTTCGCCTTCGAAGAGCCGTAGCTACAGCCTGGGTGCGTACTACAGCAATGGCGGATTCCGTGCCGCGGCGGCCTACACCGCGTCGAACGACCGGGCGCTGGACATTGCCGGTCGCCTGGGCATCACCAACACGCTGGGCACGACGCTCGTGCCGGGTGTGATGACGCCGATGAGTTCGGTCAAGTCGTTCGGTGCGGGCACGCTGTACCAGTTCAGCAGTCTGCCGGTGCAGATCAACGCGGTCTACACGCAGACGCGCATCACGCTGGGCGGTGCCAATGCACGTTCGCAGAACGTCGACCTGGGTACCGCATGGCACTACAGCGCGGCGAATACGCTCAACGTCGGGTACACGTTCAGCAAGTACGAAAGCGCGCGCTGGAACCAGTTCAGCGTGGGCAACGTGTATGCGTTCTCCAAGCGCACGCAGGTGTACTTGCAGGGCACGTATCAGCGCGCCTCAGGCGATGCGCCGTCTGCGGCGATCAACGGTGTGGGCGTATCGGCTAACCGCAGCCAGATCGTTGTCAGCACCGGGGTGCATCACTCGTTCTGATGTCCGGGCCGAATGCGGCGCTGCGGACAGGCTCGCAGCGCCGTGTTGGTCCATGTGTGATCAAGCGACGGTGTGGTCCGCCATCAACTCAAGCGCCTTCACCATCGCCGAGTGATCCCACGCCTTGCCGCCATTGGCCGCGCACACGCTGAAGAGCTGCTGTGTGCTGGCCGTGTTGGGCAGGGCAATGCCGAGCTTGCGTGCGCCTTCCAACGCCAGGTTCAGGTCTTTCTGGTGCAGCTCGATGCGGAAACCCGGATCGAACGTGCGCTTGATCATGCGTTCGCCATGCACTTCCAGAATGCGCGATGAGGCAAAACCGCCCATCAGCGCCTCGCGTACGCGCGCTGGGTCTGCCCCGGCCTTGGAGGCGAACAGCAGCGCTTCCCCCACCGCTTCAATGGTCAATGCAACGATGATCTGGTTGGCGACCTTGCAGGTTTGCCCCGTGCCGGACTCGCCTACGTGCGTGATGTTCTTGCCCATTAACGCAAATAGTGGTTTGGCACGCTCGAATGCCGCGGTCTTGCCACCGACCATGATGGTAAGCGTGGCATCGCGCGCACCCACTTCGCCACCCGAGACCGGCGCATCCAGGTAATCGGCCCCAAATGCCTCCACACGCTTGGCAAATGCCTGGGTCTCAATGGGCGAGATCGAACTCATGTCGATGAACAGCTTGCCGGCCGCAAGACCTTGAGCGACGCCATCTTCACCAAACAGCACGTTCGCCACGTCGGCCGTGTCCGGCACCATGGCGATGACGATGTCTGCTGCTTGTGCAACGGCTGTGGAGTTGGGGGCAACCGTTGCCTGGGTGCGCAGGTCATCGGGCACGGAATGCTTGCCGCTGACCACGAGGGTGTGACCGCCCTTTAGCAGGTTGCGGGCCATGTGGGCGCCCATGATGCCCAGACCGATGAAACCGATGGTTGCCATGATGTTGTTCTCCCAAGAGGCAAATTGGTTGAGGCAAACCCCAAGCGTAGATCAGTTTGGGCATGGCGGTGCGCAGGTCGCGTTCTTCTCCATCAAGATCCACCTTCAGTAGTCGTAGACGTGCTCGACCTGCCAACCGCGCTGCCTGGCCGCCAGCAGGGCGTCGGACAGCTTGCCTACGAGGATGAGTGCCCCGACGCGCCGCTGCTTTGCCGGCACGGACAGGGATTGCTCGAACAGCACGCGCCCTAGCGTGGTGTCGAACGGCGCACCATCCGGCAGCCAGATGGTGATCAGCACATCCGACGTGTTACCTGCAATGTCGACGATGCGAATGCCGTCTTCCGCCAGGGCGGCTGCCGCAATGCGGAAATCGAAATAGCGAGGAAGTGACAGCACGGCGCACCCGTCCGCCGCACGCGTCACGATGCTGACCCGTGCAGGTGGTGTCCACCCTGGCGGGATGTGGTCCACCACCACGTCCGTCGTCATCTGTGCCGGGGTGTAGATCTCGCCCGTGGCCCAGGCGATCAGTTTGCCGTAGAGCGCCTTGAGGATGTATTCGGTGGTCAGCGCATAGCGCCGCTCCCACTTACGCAACGGGTTGGCGCCAGTGCCCGGCACGTCAGTCCACAGATGCCTGAGTCGCGCGGCGAAGTCGAACCGATACCAGGGCTCCTGGCGGATGAAATCGACATAGTCTTGAGCAGCGGTGGCGGCGTAGCGATCTTCGGCACTGGGCCGGCTGCCGGACAGGGCCCAGCTCAGTCGTCCAACGGTGTTTTCGTAAGCCGAGCGCAGCCCGTACTCAACGGTGGTGCTGACCGACAGCACGCCGATCATCAAGTGATAGCCCGGGTTGGCTGGATACCCGCCATGCACCTGTTCGGCCGATACCGCGGCGTAGCTTGACCACAGCTGCCCAATGTGGCGGATGAACGGAAAATCCTGGGGCGCGCCCGTCTGCACGGTGCGTGCATACTCGGCCGGGCTGTGCACGAGAAACCATTCCGGATAGGTCAGCAGCGTCTGCTCGGCGCTGCGGCGATCGGCGGGTGGGACCAGGCTGTCCGCAGCCTGTGCGCAAGCGGGGTGCATGGCGGCGGCACCGAGTGCGAGCGCGGCCAGCGTCAGCTTGATGCGATTCATCATGATGAGGCGCGCTCTTTTACGAACGCCATCAGCAGGTTGTCGGTGGGGTCGCCTTCCTGGCGCAGTTGCATGCCGGTGTGGCGTAGTCCGCAGCGCTCGATGCGGCGGATCCAGGCTTTGGCGCTGGCAAAGTGGCGAAGCTCTGCGGCATTGGTGGCCCAGCTTTCACCGAGCCCCGCGTTGAACACCGTATGCGCCAGCGCGACAAAGCGGTGCATGGCTGATGACGTCACATCATGCTCACGCACTACGAACATGCCGCCGGGCCGCAGTACCCGTGCAATCGATGCCAGGAACGGCTCCAGCTTCTCCGGGGCCATGTGGTGCAGGCCGATCAAGCAGCTCACGAGGTCGGCGCTCTCCGGCGGCAAGGCGAGCGGCGCGTAGTCATGCAGTGGGATGGCCTTGCCGATGGACAGGAGTTGGCCACGCTCGACGATTTCGACAGGAGAGAACCCCGGTGCCGTATCGGTGACCAGCGTGACACTGCCTGTGACGCCCGCGTGCTTGCGCAGCGCGCGCACGTACCGGCCGGTGGTGCCGATCTCAACGTAGTCGCGCGGCCGTGCATTGCCGATCAGTTTGGCAGTTTGCCGACCAATCTCGTGCTTTTGCGTGGCGAGCGCCGGCAGGGCGTGGGTCAGCATGGCCAGGCGCGGTGTGATACGGGGTAGTGCGGCCTGGAGGTTGCGGTAGATCGCTTCATCGTCGCCACCTGCCGCAATGCATTGTTTGATCAGCGCGTGGAAGCGGTCTTCCGGCACGAGGTTGAAGATGTTCCGCAGGAAGGCGTAGAAGCCGTCGGCGGATTTGACATCGCCATAGACGGACGCGAACAGCGACGGCTGGACTGCCACGTCCGTACTGGTCGCGTGTGTCGGGGCGTAGTAGCGATCCCATAGCGCACCACGCAGCCGGTAGTGCGGGTCCAGCTGTGTCTTGAGCGCGAAGAGTTCAACTGCACGCGGGTAGGCGCGATGAAACTGCGCCGGTGTCGCGTGTGGCTGATACGGCAGGTAGTACGTGCCGCCGGCATCCAGCGCGGCATCGATCAGCTCGCGCGTCCACACGGCCACTTTTTCCAGCGCGCTGTCACGCGTGCGTTGCTTGTAGTAGAGAACGAAGGCAAAGGTCTCGCCGCGCGCCCACGACATCACGGTGCGCGTATCAGCCGCCGCATGCCGCACCGACACGTTGACCGCATTGACCCGGTAACGCCGCAGCGTGGCCGCGAGCGCCTTGGCAAAGCGCGCCATCTGCGCAGCAGGCACGAAGTACTCCTGCAGGACATAGGTACGATGCCGGCGGTCAGTCGGCTCAAGCTCCGCCACGTCGTAACCGGCTTCGTAGTTGCGCCAGTGCACCTTGCCGCGCAGGTAGATCAGTGGGTCATAGAGGAACTCGCGGCGGAACTTGCCCAGCGGCGTTTCGGTGATAGCCCAGAGCAGGTACTGCTCCACCGGAAAGGACCGTTGTGGCGTCTGCAGACGCGGCGCGGTGGCGGGCTTGTCGGTCACCGTCCAGCTGACAGCGCGGCCGGCAGCGTAGTGCGGTGGGTACAGGTCGAAGTTGTGGAACACCACGTCGCCGTGTCCGCGCACATTGGCATCGAACCATGCGGGATAGTCCGCAACGTCCAGCTTGATGGCGCTGCGTTCTACGCGCGCATTCGGCACCAGTTCCAGTTCGACTTCGGTGATGATGCCAATGGCGCCATACCCGCCAATCGCTGCATGGAAGAGGTCCGCATGCGTGGCCGGCGTTGCCTCGATCACTCCTCCGTTGGCCAGTACCAGCGTGATGGCCCGCACGGACGACACCACCGGTCCCGCCAGATAGCGCCCGTGCGCGTTGACCGACAGCGTGCCACCCACGGTGAAGTTGGCATAGGTCTGCATGATCTTGACGGCCAGACCGTGCGGATCGATGAAGCGCTGGATGTCACACCAGCGCGTGCCCGCCTGGACGCGGATGGTCTTGGCTTCCGGCTCAAAGCGCAGGATGCGGTTCATCTTGCGCAGATCCAGATGCAGCGTGCCGGGGCTGGCGGTCTGGCCGCCCATGCTGAAGTGCCCGCCGCCCACCGACACCGGAAAGACCGTGCCGCTTAGTGCATCGGCCACCTCCTGGGTGGAGCAAGGGGTGGCCACCGAAAACACCGACATGCGGTTGAGTTGCGTAACGTCGTTGATGGTCGTCATGGCGTTATCCCGCGATGTTGACCTGGAGGTAATCCACGCGCGCTGCAGACTGCGCATCGAAGCGGTTCTCGCCGGTGATGCCGCGTTTGAGCAGCAACACCAGCAGCCACAGCGGACCCAGTACCGGCAGCAACACCCACCACAACTGATGCCCGCTGAACCCGGTGTCGTGCAGGCGGCGCGCTGAGGCAGCACCGGCTGTCCAGAGGAACAGCGCACTGAAGATGGCACCTGCCGCATCACCCCACACCACCATGGCGGCGGAGCCGAGAGCAGCGCAACTCAGCGCCAGCCCCGCAAGGTGGAACACCCACGCGCGGCGTGACAGCCTGCCTCGTGCACAGAAGAGAGCAATCAGGATCGGTTTCAACGTGGGCTCCAGGTCAAGGGTTGGACGCATTGGCTACGCCGGATTGGCGTGAGACGCAGCATGCGCAACAGGACTGGAATCCGCACGGTTTATCTGGAAAAATCTGGAAATCGACACACGAAGTATCAAAAAACGATACCTAGATGACCGAGATTACACAGCTCATCGCAACCATCAAACAGCGGTTGAAGGCCGCCGGAATGACCTATCGCGACGTCGCGCAGGCACTCGACCTGTCGGAACCGAGCGTGAAGCGGCTGCTTTCCAGCGGGCGGCTGACGGTCGACCGCCTGGCGCAGTTCAGCGAACTGCTCGGCATGACCATGGCGGAATTGCTGCGTGAATCGGAAGCGTCACAAGCACGCATCCACACGCTCACGCATGCGCAGGAGGCGCAACTCGTGTCGAACGACAAGTTGCTGCTTGTTGCGGTGTGTGCGCTCAACCACTGGTCGTTGGCCGATATCGTCACGACCTATCGCCTGTCAGAGGCCGAGTGCATCAAGCAATTGCTGGTGCTTGACCGCATGGGCGTGGTGCAGCTCAAGCCCGGCAATCGCATCCAGTTGCTGGTCGCGCGCGATTTCGACTGGCTGCCTTATGGGCCGATCCGGCAGTTCTTTCTGCAACGGGGCATGCCTGACTTCATGGAAAGCCGCTTCGACGGCGCGGAAGAGACCCTGGACTTCAGCCACGGCATGCTGACCAAGGCTGGGTATGCGCAGCTGCAGGTCGAGTTGCGCAGACTGCGCGCCAAGCTCGCTACGCTGCACGACGAGGCGGCCGATGCGCCACGTGCCGAGAAGCGCGGCACCGCGTTGCTGCTGGCGATGCGCGTGTGGGAACCCGATGTTTTCAGAGCGATGCGGCGGGCCACATAGGCGGTGTCAATCGCGCATCACACGCGATGACGTGACGCAAAAGATCCGCCTGAGAATTGGCGCCAAGAACCGTGATTGCTCGCGCAATGGCTTTTGGTTGCCCTCTCATAAGCTGAATCCATGCCGATAAGACAGCTATCGGAGCACGGCAGAGATGGGAGGGGATATGTCCACCACAGCCACCGCACCAGCCAACTGGATCGTCGTCCTGACATGCGCGTACATGGAGTACAGCACGTGGCGCGGCATGAGCGTCTATCGCCGCACAGTCGGCTACGAGAGCGTGGTGTGGTGCTGACTAGCGCACTGCTGGCGCAGTGGGCAACTTCGGTAGCAACCGACGGATCAGATCATCATGTGCCGCATGACTCTTCAACAGCACACGGCTTTCCGCCAATTCGAATTCACTGAATTCGAAACCCGGCGCGACCGTGCAGCCAACCAGCGTGTAACCGTGCGCACCGGCAACACGTTCGGCAGCAAACCAGCGGCCCGCCGGCACCATCGCCTGGTACACCGCCATTTCGTCGTTGGCCGCGTGGCCCAGGCGATGCGTGCGCACCGTACCGCCGTCTTCCAACACATGCACGTCTAACGCATCGCCCGTATGGAAATGCCAGAGCTCGTCCGACTGGATCCGATGCCAGGCGGAGTATGCATCATCCGCCAGCAGGTAGTAGATCGCGGTCGCAGCCGCACGTTCGACGGCAGGGACGCCGCGCTGGATGCGTTCCTCGCTGCGATAGGTCTCGCGGTAGAAGCCGCCTTCCGGGTGCGGTTCGAGACCGAGCCGGTGGATGAGACGCAGCGCAGCGGGGGCGATCGGCATGATGATGGAGTGTCCTCGACTCAGTCCTGCTGACGACGGAACGGAAAGCGCTGCTGGTTGATGAAGCCGTCAGGCATGTAGTCGCCCACCACGCCATATTTTTCCGGGAAGGCCTTCTTCGATTTCACCGCCGTGCCAAACATATAGTCGATGAACGCAAAGTGCGCGGCGTAGTTCTTGTCGATGGCCTCGTCTTCCGATGAGTGGTGCCAGTGGTGGAAGTCCGGCGTCACGAAAATGTACTTCAGTGGCCCCCACGGCAGGTGCACGTTGGCATGATTGAACACCGCCTGGAAGCCCACGATGATGATGTAGACATCCACCACGGCTTTGTCAAAGCCGAGAACGAACAGCGGCCCCAGCACGGCCACACGCGTGACGATCAACTCGAGAATGTGCTGACGCGAACCAGCCAGCCAGTCCATCGTCTTCACGCTGTGATGCACGGCATGGAAGCGCCACAGGAAAGGCACCTCGTGATACGCACGGTGCGTGACGTACTCCATCAGGTCGGCCACCAGCATGCACAGCAGCAACTGCGGAATGAACCAGATATGCTGCACCATCTGCTGGAAATCTGCGTGGACCATCCACCCGAACACGCGGTGGATCAGGAAGTTCACTACCAGCAGCACCAGGCCCACGATGAAATGGTTGACCGCGAAGTGCGCCATGTCGGTCTGCCACTCGGCGCGGAACACCGGCTGCTTCTTGTAGAGCGGGAACAGCTTTTCGAGCAACACGAAAATGGCGGTGGAGCCGAGCAGGTCGAGAATGAACCAATCCATGCCGATATACGGCGTATGGTCAGGGAAATCGCCCACCGGCACGCGCGAACCGCCCAATGCCACTGCAATCACCACGAACACAAACGCCAGGCAGTTCAGGCGGCGGCGGTTATCCAGCACGATATTCGCCAGCGACAGGCCACCCGAAATCAGCAGCGAGACAAACAGGATCTGCCGAATCACATCAACCGAGTACGCACGCCGCAATTCCGGCGTGGTCATGTACTGCGGAAAGTGAAACGCCAGCACGCCCAGCAGGCAGAGGAAACCCAGCACCAGCGCCAGGACGGTGCCGATCATGCCGCGGCCGAAAACCATGCCGCCGCTGGAATGCAGCAGCGTGTTGGCATCGCGGATGGTGGCGTCAGCCACGCGGACGATGGCGGGGTGATGTTCCTCTTCAGGCGAAGGTGCCGAAGGTTTGTGGTTGGTATCCATGGATCTGACTCGCGCGTATTGTTTTGTTTTATTAACAATGCGATAGCCGATTTGATATCGGTCCCCGTTCGCATCGCTGCGCGATTATACGGATCAGACTGACGGGTTCAACGCTCTGTTTTTCACTCGGAAATCCCCCGAGAGATTGGCCGGCTTTTTTAAAGCACGCCAGCTTAGGGAAGGGCGGCCCATGCCGTTGGATACATGCACCAGCGGGCGTTGCGTTTCCACACAAGTCCATGCATTGTGAGGTCCGCGCCTGACGGGGCGCATGACCACACAAAACCAAAATGGGGAGCCACGATGTCTGAAGGATTTCACGTGCACGGCGCGCACGACCATGTGCTGGAGCATGCCGCAGAAACCGGCCACGCAGACAGCTTTGCCGGCCGCATCGCTGTCATGACGGCCATTCTGTCGACGGCCGGTGCCATCTTCGGCTACCAGGGCGGTGCCACGCAAAACGAAGCGCTGCTGGCCAAGAATGAAGCGGCCATCCACAAGACGGAAGCCGCCAACCGCTGGGCCTACTACCAAGCCAAGGGCCAGAAGCAGGCGATTGCGGAATTGACCGCGCAACTGCCCGGCGCCGACCAGGCGGCCGCCAAGCGCGAAGCCCAGCGCTACGCCACCGAGAAGGAAGACATCCGCCGCCAGGCCGAAGACCAGGAGCGCCTGGCCAAGGAAGCGGACGAAGCCAGCGAGCGCGCCGTGCACCATCACCACCGGTGGGCGCAGGCGGTGGTGGCCATGCAGGTGTCGATTGCGCTGGCGGCGATCACGCTGCTGTCGCGTCGGCGCTGGCTGCAGGTGATCTCGTACGGTGTGGGTGGGCTGGGTGGTGTGCTGGCGGTGATGGCGATGCTGCATATCTGAGTTGAGCCGGCACAATCGTTCATCGCGCGGCGGTTGCGCCGTCATGTGCGCTGCCGCGAGAATGTCGCCCGTGCGGGAGGCAGTCCGTCTCCCCGAACCTGGACACGAACAGCATGACACTCGGAATGTGGATGCGGCGCGCGGTGGCAATCCTGGGCTTGTCGGCTAGCGTACTGGCCGTGGCGGCTGGCCCAGCGGTTGAGCCCGGCGAATACGTCTATGTGGAAGGCGGCAGCGCCCATGGCGCGATGTCGGTCAAGGGTAGCGGCTTCAACATCGAAACGATGGGTGCGAACTGCCATACGTGCGCCGTCAGCGGGACGTTCAAGGGCCGCACCGGCGTAGCCGATGCATGCCGCATCGCGGTGTCGGGCGGCAACGGCGTGCTCAAGCTCGATACGTCTGCCACGCAGGACGCCTGTCGTGATTTTTGCGGCATGCGTGCCGGGTTCGATGGCGAGTATCGCCGCCCACCCGCTGCGTGCACCGATCGCCAACGTACGGTCCGCATCGGCCAAGCGCATAAGCAATACGCTGCCAAGGACTATGACGGCGCCCGCACAACGCTGCGCGCACTGCTCTCCGAATGCGACACCTTCATGGATTGGATCGAGCGCGACAAGGCGCGTAGCGACCTGGCCGTGACGGAATACCATCGTGGCGACAACCAACAGTGCCTGGCGGCGTTGTCCGACACCGTGGCTGTGCGCATGCAGGGCGACAGTTCAAGCTTCCTGCCGCCGTGCGACGCCGACAACTACGCATCCACCAGCAAGGCGATCCTCTACAACCAGGGGCTGTGCAAGGCGCCGGCCAAGCACTGACCAGCCACCGGCGTCATTCGTCCATCAATCGAACCCTGACCTTCTTGCCCTTCACCGTGCCCCCGTTGAGCTTGCGCAGCGCGTCGCGCGCGATGCCACGCTCGACGGCGACGTAGGTCGAGAATTCGGTCACATTGATCTTGCCGATCTGGTCGCCGCGAAAACCAGCGTCGCCAGTCAGCGCACCGAGCACATCGCCGGGACGGATCTTGTCCTTGCGCCCGCCGAGAATCTGCAGCGTTTCCATGGGCGGCAGCAGCGGCCCGTCGTTGCTGGTATCGAGTTCGTCGAGCTGATGCCATTCGACCTCGCGCCCAAGCACCTCCTCGATATTGCCGACACGGCCCATCTCGTCCATGCTCGCAAGGCTCAGCGCCCAGCCGTTCTCATCGGCGCGGCCCGTGCGGCCGATCCGATGCACGTGCACTTCGGGGTCGGGAGTCACGTCGACGTTGATCACTGCTTCAAGTTGTGCGATATCGAGCCCGCGTGCGGCAACGTCGGTCGCAACCAGCACCGAGCAGCTTCGGTTCGCGAACTGGATCAACACCTGGTCGCGTTCGCGTTGCTCAAGCTCGCCATGCAACGCCAGCGCATGGATGCCCTCTGCGCGCAGCACGTCGAGCAGGTCGCGGCATTGCTGCTTCGTGTTGCAGAACGCAAGCGTGCTGACCGGGCGATAGTGCTTGAGCAGCAGCCCGACGGCATGCAGCCGCTTGTTGTCGGTCACCTCGTAGAAGCGCTGGCGGATCTTGCTGTCGTCGTGGCGCTCTTCGAGTTTCACCTCTTTCGGATTGCGCAGGATCTGCCGGCACAGCTTGGCGATGCCGTCCGGGTAGGTCGCCGAAAACAGCAGCGTCTGCCGGTCGGTCGGGCACTGGCGCACGACCGTCGCGATATCGTCGAAGAAGCCCATGTCGAGCATCCGGTCCGCTTCGTCGAGCACCAGTGTCTTGAGCGCATCGAGCGCGAGATTGCCGCGTTCGAGGTGGTCCATGATGCGACCCGGCGTGCCGACGACGATATGTGCACCGTGTTCAAGGCTTTCCGCCTGCGGGCGCATCGGGGTGCCACCGCAGAGCGTCAGCACCTTCACGTTCTCTTCGGCGCGCGCGAGGCGGCGGATTTCCTGCGTGACCTGATCAGCGAGTTCACGCGTTGGGCACAGCACCATCGCCTGCACGTCAAAGCTGCGTGCGTCGAGTCGCGTGAGCAGCGGGAGCGAGAACGCCGCGGTCTTGCCGCTGCCGGTCTTCGCCTGTGCGATCAGGTCGTGGCCCGCCAGCGTGATCGGCAGGCTCGCGGCCTGGATCGGCGTCATGTCGGTGTAACCGAGCTGCGCGAGGTTCGCGAGCACGGCGGGGGCGAGTGCCAGGGTACTGAAGGGCGTGGCGGTCGGTTCGGTGGTCATGTTGTTGCGTCGGTTCAATTGAACGGCCGGCCTTCGATTTGCTCGTAGACGACCGTGCCGTCGTCGGCCTCGAAGCGCTCGACGTAGTTGCGTGCGCCGCATAGCGTGCAGCGGAACAGCGGCCCCTGGCCTTCGTCCTTGATGACGACTTCGGACGGTTCCCACTGCGTGCCGCAGCTCTGGTTTTTGCAAGTGAACACGGTTTTCTCCAGGTGGGTTCGGTTGCGCACCGTTGGTGGCAAGGCGGGATGGGGCGACAAGATGGAACAACGGCAAGGACGTTTAGAAACAGGCTAGCGCAGAGCGAAAGTTGTGATACTGTATATCCATACAGTATTTGCGATTTGTCCCCCGCGCTTTCCATGTTTGCGCCGTCCCCGTCTCTTTTTCCCGCTGAAGGTGTCGCGGAACACCCTGTCGCCACTGGGCCGGCGGTGTGTGTGTCGCGCCTGCCTGCGCAAAGAGCCCGGATAGTACCAGCGCCTGAGACACTGCACCCGGCGCTGTGGCGTGCAGGCAGCCTGGCCCGGGCCAGTGGCCGCGTTCTGGCCACCGGTTACGACGCACTGAACACCGAATTGCCCGGCGGCGGCTGGCCGCTGGGTGGGCTGACAGAACTGCTGTGCCCCCAGCCTGGTATCGGTGAGTGCCGTCTGCTGCGTCCGGCACTGTCCACGCTGTGCGCTGGGGCAGGGCGCATTGCCTTGGTCGGCCCGCCCTATCTACCTAACGCGGTGCGGCTGGTCGGCTGGGATTTCTCTCCTGAGCAGATTGTCTGGGTGCGCGCCGACCAGCCGGCCGACCTGCTGTGGGCAGCCGAGCAGATCGTACGCAGCCAGGCATTTGGCGGCGTGCTGATTTGGCTGAACCAGGCGCGCCCCGGCGCGCTGCGCCGGCTGCAGGTGCTGGCACAAGCAGGCGAGAGCGCTATCTGGGTGTTCCGGCCGGCACAGGCGCTGCGTGAGTCATCACCGGCGGTGCTGCGTCTTGGGCTGGTGCCGGCGGGTGGTGATGCGCTGTCCATTCTCTTTCACAAGCGGCGCGGGCCATTGCGTGACACGCCGCTGCTGTTGCCGTTGGCGGATCCGCTGCAGGCAGGGCGCGCTTCCGTTCGTCCGCTGCCCACGCAGCCTGCCGAGCCATTCACCATGGACCCGGCCACTGCGGCGCTGCTGGCCGCGCTGTCGTCTTCCTCTGCGTTCGATGCTTTGTCGGACGCTTCTGATCATGCCGTTCTGGATCGCGGTGCATCTGCCCCGTCTGCCGCTCGACGCGCTTCGACCCCAGTGGTCTGACCCCGCCGCGCTGCCCCTGCCGGTGGTGGTGCTGGAGCAGGAGCGCGTGGTGTCAGCCAACCGTCTGGCGGCGCGTGAAGGCGTGCACACGGGCTTGCGCCGGGCGGGGGCGCAGGCGCTGGTGCCGCACGCCGTGCAGCTTGAACGTGATCCGGCGGCCGAGGCGCGGCTGATGCAATCGCTGGCGCTGGCGCTGCTGGCATTCACGCCGCACGTGACGCTGGATGTGGCCGACGAGGCAACGGTGCTGCTTGAGGTGGAGGCGAGCCTGCGCCTGTTCGGCGGGCATCGCGCGCTGTGCCGAGCGGTGAAGTATTGCGCGTACCGGTTGGGCGCCGTTCCTGTGCTCGGCGCCGGACCGACGGCACGCGGTGCGGCATGGCTGGCGAGCACGCCACCGGTGCGTGGGCGTCGCGCAGCAATGCAAGGCGGTGTACGACGGGCCGTGCGGCTAAAGCGCATGTCGACCCTGCTAGACGCACTGTCGATCGATGCCGTGGTACGCCTGACGCGTCCGGATTGGCTTGAGGGTCTTGGTTGTCGCCAACTGGCCGATCTGCGTGGGCTGCCACGTGCGGGCCTGCGACGGCGCTGCGGGCCGCTGCTGGTCGATACGCTCGACGCGGCCTATGGCGATGGACATGAGAGCTTCACATGGTTTGCCGCACCGCTGCGCTTTGATGTGCCACTGGAACTGCCCGGTCGTATCGACAGCGCCGAAGGTGTATTGGCTGCGTCCGAGCAATTGCTGTTGCAACTGGTTGGCTGGTTATCGGCCCATCAACTGGGGGCGAAGACCTGTCGGCTCGCGCTTGAGCACGAACGCCGGCGCGGCCGAAGCAGTGAGGATGCCGCATCTTCCACGCCGGTGGAGATCGCCCTGGCGCAGCCGGTTCGCACGCTGGCGCACCTGTCACGCGTGCTGCACGAGCGCATGCACCGGCTCACGCTGATCGCCCCGGTGGTTGAGCTGCGCCTGACGGTGACGGACGCCACACCGCTGGCACCGCCTACGGAATCGTTGTTTCCCGAACCCGGTGGCCGGGCGGAAGATGCGGCTCGCCTAATCGACACACTCATTGCCCGTTTAGGGGCGGGCAACGTGCGCCACCCGCAGCCGTGCGCCGACCATCGCCCCGAGCGCGCCAACCATTGGGTAGAGGTGAACGCCGCCACCACCGCGCACAGCCGCGCCGCCGCACGTCAGGCGCTGGCGCAGTGGCACGCGCAGCAACCCGAGCGGCCGCTGTGGCTGCTGGAGAAACCCATCCCGCTGCTGACGCGCCGACACTATCCGTACTACCGTGGACCGCTGCGGCTGGTGTCCTTGCCCGAGCGCATCGAATCCGGCTGGTGGGACGACGCCCTCATCAAGCGCGACTACTTCATCGCAGAAGGCGAGGAGGCTGTGCGCTACTGGGTCTACCGCGAGCGTGTTTCGTCATCGGCCAGCGAGGAAGACGCCCGCTGGTATCTGCACGGCCTGTTCGGCTAAGCGTGTCATGGCGACAGACACATCGCCCTCCATCGGCCTGCCTGACTATGCCGAGCTGCATTGCATCAGTAATTTCACGTTCCTGACGGGCGCGTCGCACCCAAAAGAACTGGTGGAGCGTGCCAAGCAATACGGCTATCAGGCTTTGGCGTTGACCGACGAATGCTCCGTGGCCGGCACCGCGCGTGCCCTCGTGACCGCCAAGGAGGAGGACTTCAAACTCATCATCGGCAGCCGCTTTACCGTGCGCAATGGACAGGGCGAGCCCTGGCTGCAGTTGGTGCTGTTGGCGCAAAACATCGAGGGTTACGGCAACCTGAGCGAGGTCATCACGCACGCGCGGCTGGCAGCGCCCAAAGGGGAATACCGCCTGCTGGCCGATAACTTGGCTGCGCCCAAGGGCGAGTTGGCCCACCTGCGCGGCGTGCCTGACTGCCTGGCGATTCTGCTGCCCGACTATGACGCCGACCCGCAACAACTACGCATGCAGGCGTTGTGGTGCCAGCGCGTGTTTGGCGATCGGCTATCGATTGCGCTGGAGTTGCCGCTGCGTCATGCGGATGACCGCCATCGCGGCACGGTGGCAGCAGTCTCGGAGCAGCTCGATGTGCCGATGGTTGCCACCGGCGGCGTGCAGATGCACACGCGGCAGCGCAAGCCATTGCACGATGTGCTGACGGCCATTCGCCTTTCCAAGCCGATTGCCGAGTGTGGATTGGAGCTGTCACCCAGCGCCGAGCAGGCCATGCGCACGCGCATGCAGCTTGCGTTTCTCTACCAGGGCGAGCGTGGCAAGCGTGCCCTGCATCGCAGTGTGGAGTTGGCCGGCCTGTGCCAGTTCTCGCTCGATGAAATCGAATATGAATACCCGAGCGAGGTCGTTCCAGAAGGCATGACACCTGCCGAGTACCTGCTCGCCGAGGTCCACGCCGGTGCCAAGCGGCGCTACCCACAAGGCACGCCCAAGAAGGTGCTCAAGCAGATCAGCATGGAGCTCGATCTGATTGCCGATCTGGGCTACGAGCCGTTCTTCCTGACCGTCTACGACGTGGTGAAGTTCGCCCGCAGCAAGGACATTCTCTGCCAGGGGCGTGGCTCAGCGGCCAACTCTGCGGTGTGCTACTGCCTGGGGATCACCGAGGTGAACCCGGACAGCGGCAATGCGTTGTTCGCGCGTTTCCTTTCACGCGCACGCAGCGAGCCCCCCGACATCGACGTCGATTTCGAGCACCAGCGCCGCGAAGAGGTCATCCAGTACATCTACGAGAAATACGGCGTGACACGCACCGCACTGGCCGCCGCGCTCATCACGTACCGCACGCGCAGTGCCTTGCGCGACGTTGGACGCGCGCTCGGCATCGATCTCGGCATCATCGAGCAGGTAGCCAAGGGGCAGGCGTGGTGGGATAGCCGTAAGGAGTTTGCCGAGCGTGCTGGTCAGCAGGGGTTGGACCCGGAGTCCCCGCTGGTGCGGCGCTGGGCTGAACTGGTGGGTGAGCTGCGTGGTTTTCCGCGCCACCTGTCGCAGCACGTGGGCGGGTTCGTGATCGCGCAGCACAAGCTCTCACGCCTGGTGCCGATCGAGAACGCGGCCATGGAGAACCGCCGCGTCATCCAGTGGGACAAGGATGATCTCGAATCGCTGCGCTTGCTGAAGGTGGATGTGCTGGCGCTGGGCATGCTCACAGCCATTCGGCGCACGCTCGATATGGTCGATGCGCTGCCTGGTCGTCGTGCGTATTACAAGACGGCCGAAAAGCTTGCCATGCAAGACCTGCCGGAGGGCGACGAAGAAACCTACGACATGATCTGCCGTGCCGAGACCATCGGCGTGTTCCAGATCGAATCGCGCGCGCAGCAATCGATGCTGCCGCGCCTGCGCCCGCGCAAGTATTACGACCTGGTGATCCAGGTGGCCATCGTGCGCCCGGGGCCGATCCAGGGGGGCATGGTCCATCCGTATCTGCAGCGGCGTGAAGCGGAGCGCAATGGTGATCCCAATTGCGTGACGTATCCCGGCAAGGAGGTCGAAGGCGTATTGAAGCGCACGCTGGGCGTGCCGATCTTCCAGGAACAGGTCATGCAGATCGCCATGGATGCGGGCGATTTCACCGCGGATGAGGCTGACCGTTTGCGCCGCGACATGGCAGCCTGGAAGCGCAAGGGGAACCTCACGCAGCATCAGGAGCGCCTGGTACAGGTGATGGTGGAGGAAAAGGGCTACGACCGAGCTTTTGTCGAAGCGTTGTGCAAGCAGATGGAGGGCTTTGCCGAATACGGTTTCCCAGAGAGCCACGCGGCCGGTTTCGCCAAGCTGGCCTACGTCAGCAGCTACCTGAAGTGCCACGAGCCGGCGGCGTTCTTTGCCGCGCTGCTCAACAGTCAGCCGATGGGGTTCTATTCGCCGTCGCAACTGGTGCAGGAAGCGCGGCGTAGCCGGGTGCGTGTACTGCCGGCAGACGTGACGGCCAGCGTATGGGACAGCACGCTGCATCCCCGTGCGGATGGCGATGGCGCGGAGCAGCCCGACATCCGCCTCGGTTTGAATCGCATTCGCGGCATGCGCAAGCCGGCTGCTGAACGCATCGAAGCCGCCCGCGCGCAGGCCCCTTTCACCAGCGTGGACGACTTGGCGCATCGCGCAGAACTGGACCGCCACGACCTGAACGTGCTCGCCGCCGCCAACGCGCTCAAACCGCTGGCGGGCCATCGCCGACAAGCGTTGTGGCAAACGCTCGCCCTGCAGGAGCCCGGACACGACCACGCGCTGCTGCGCCAGGCCCGCCCGGTAGAGGCGCCGCTTGTGCTGCCCGCCCCGCCCATCGGCGAGGAAGTGGTGGCTGATTACAGCAGCCTGGGCCTGTCATTGCAGCGCCATCCGGTCAGCCTGCTGCGGCCCCGGCTTGACGACATGCGCTTTGTGACCGCCGCCATGCTGGCGGGCTATCGCAACGGACAGCTCGCGCGGGCTTGCGGCATCGTCACGGTGCGGCAGCGGCCGGGCACGGCCAAGGGCACCATCTTCGTCTCTATAGAGGACGAAACCGGCACCATCAATGTCGTGCTCTGGCCGCGTCTGATCGAGCGCCAGCGCCGTGAGGTGCTGAACGCCCAGTTGCTGGGCGTCTACGGCAAATGGCAATGCGAACGCGAGACGCGGCATCTGGTCGCTCAGCATCTGGTGGATCTGACGCCACTTCTGGGGCGCTTGGCCACCTCCAGCCGCGATTTCCACTGAACCGGTATCCGCTGGTTTTCCTGCCCCGCTTCAACTGACCGCCGAATCACCTTCCGGCATGGCAATTGCGTGACGAAAGACACGCGCCTCCCTGTGCTCGTGACGTCGGGGCCTCAGATTTCTCTCTCTCACTCGGCCCCCCTCCAATCGGTGGATAGGGCAAGCGCGGATCGACGAAACGTGGTGTGGGTGCAAGGATTTGCGCATGAGACGTCACAAACGTGACACACCAAGCGAAGAAAACAGCATCTGCGAGGGAACCGACCTCTTACCGAGCTTGTCACGGTAAACACAGATGGCGGGATGCGCTTTCATCACGCGTCAATGTTGGGTGCAGTCGAAATTACGTCTACTCTGTAGAAAACACATCGCGGAGGCCGCCACCCAAAGCGTGTGCAACGGTGTGCAATACAACGATGACACCGCTCGCACACATGTGTACGACCGCGAATCAAGGTGCAGTGCACCCGACATTCGCTTTGTTTTCAGCCCATCGTGCGGGTCCCCCGGGCCCGGCGATGTTTCCCATCTCAGGTGCAGGAGCGAACAGATGGAACAGCCCTTCAAGCAGTTACACAGTCTGCGCAAGTCGCGCAAGCTCAAACAGGAAGACGTCGCCAAGATGGCCGGCATCTCCCGCGAAGCGTATTTGCGCGCGGAATCCGGTCGCGCTGACCCGCGCCTGTCGACGCTGATGGCCGTGGCCGGCGCGCTGGGGCTGGAAGTCGTGCTAGCCCCGCGCGATGCGGTTGCCGAGATCGAACGCGTGATCGCCAGCCATCCGACCCAGCCGCTGCAAGGCGGTACGTCGAGCACCGAGGCCAGCCAGTCTGGCTCGATGGGGGGCTCGACCGGCGGTCACGGCCTGGCAGGCCAGTATCGCGGTCCGGAGCGTACGCCGCAGTCGGCTTACCACCCGGGTGGCGCCGGTGGCACGAGCGATCGCCCGAGTGCTGGCGGTACGGGCTCGTCTGGCGGGTCGGATCGTCCGGGCGGATCGGGTTCCGGCGGCTCGCGCGAGTCGTAAGCCAGGCCGACAAGCCTTGATCGGGTGCGCACCGCGTGCCCGGTCAGCGGTTGAGCGCTTGAGTTGAGCCGCTGAGGCCGCAGCACGTACAATCGGCCGGGCAAACCGCGCCCGGTTGGTTTGTGCGCTTTTGCGCCAACGTTTCCTCCTGTTTTTCCGTATGCACGGCGATTCGCCTCGTACGCGCATGGCACAAGCCATGCCGGCATCCCCTCCAACCACTGCCGCGCAACATCATCCGCCGTTCTGGCACAACCTCAAGCAAGACGTTTTCTTCTGGCTGCTGCTGTTCGTCTGCGGTGTGTTCTCGATCGTGTCGCCGCAGCGCATTGCTGACTATCCATCGTTAGTCGACTGGCACACGATTGCAGCGCTGGCGGGCTTGCTGATCCTGACCAAGGCGGTCGAATCCAGCGGCATGCTGCAATTGCTGGGCGTGCGTCTGGTTGATGCCGTCAGCAGCGAACGCGTGCTCGCGCTCAGCCTGGTGGGCGCGTCGGCGGCGTTGTCGACGTTGCTGACCAACGATGTCGCCTTGTTCGTGATCGTGCCGCTGACGGTCGGTTTGCGTCAGGTGGCCAAGCTGCCCGTCACGCGGTTGATCATTTTTGAGGCGCTGGCCGTCAATGCGGGCTCGGCGCTTACACCGATCGGCAACCCGCAAAATCTCTTCCTATGGCACCAGTCTGGGTTGTCCTTCGGAGCGTTTGTCTGGCAGATGGCGCCGATGGTCATTTTGCTGACGGTGCTGCTGCTGGTGGCCACGTGGCTGGCGTTTCCATCGCACGAGATCCATCTGCATGCTGAAACTGGTGATGTGGAAGTGCACAAGCGCCTGCTGCTGCCAGCGCTGGTGCTGTACGTGCCATTTCTGGTGCTGACCGACCTGGGATACCCGCTGGCGGCGCTGGCCGGACTGGTCGTGCTCTACCTCATCGGCGCGCGTTATGTGCTGGCGCGTGTGGACTGGGGCCTGCTGCTGGTGTTCGTGCTGATGTTCATCGACCTGCGCCTGGTGGCGCAGCTCGGCGTGGTGCGGCAGGCGCTGGATGCATTGGCGTTGGTCAATCCGATGCATTTGTACTGGGCCGGCATTGGCGTGTCGCAGGTCATCAGCAATGTGCCGGCGGCGATTCTGCTGGCCGAGTATTCGCACGACTGGCCGATGATCGCCTTTGCGGTGAGCGTGGGTGGGTTTGGCACGCTTGTTGGCTCGCTGGCCAACCTGATTGCGCTGCGCATGGCGGGTGACCGCCGCGCCTGGCTGCTGTTTCACGCGTACTCGGTCCCGTTTCTGGCTGTTGCGGCTGGGACCGTGTACGTGTGGCTGACTTGGCTACGCTAGAGCGTCAGGTGGGCACGGCATCCCAATCCGGCGCAAAGGCTGGCTGCACGTAGCGCAACCCCTTGGGCAGGGCGGCAATGGCGGCGCGGTCTGCATCGTCCAGGCGCAGGTTCAGTGCGTCGAGGTTGGCTTGCTGGCTTTCTTGCCGCTGGGCCTTGGGAATGGCGATCACGTTGGGTTGATCCATCAGCCACGCAATGGCCACCTGTGCTGCCGATGCGCCATGCTTGCGGCCGATGGCCTGCAACGTGGCATCCTCCGCCACGCGCCCTTGTGCCAGCGGAGCGTAGGCAGTGAGCGGAATTCCCCTGCCGCCCAAATAAGCCAGCAGCGCCGACTGATCCAGAAACGGGTGGTATTCCACCTGCACGCAGGCGAGCGGCGCGCCGATCGTGTCAATGGCGGTCTTGAGCATCGGCAGATTGAAATTGCACACGCCAATGGCGCGCACACGGCCACTTTCGCGCAACGCCACCATGGCCTCCATCGTTGCGGCCATGTCCATGCCGGGCGCCGGCCAATGGACGAGATACAGATCAACGTAATCCAGCTTCAGTTTGGCGAGGCTTTGCTCAAGCGCCTGCGGGACGGCCTGCGGCGCGAGTTGGTCATGCCAGACCTTGGTGGTGACGAAGATCTGGTCGCGTGGCAGGCCCGAGGCAGCAATGGCTGCGCCCACGGCCGCTTCGTTGGCGTACATCGCGGCGGTATCGATGTGCCGGTAGCCGAGCGCCAGCGCGCTTTCGACCACGGGTTGGCAATCTTCGTTGGGCACGCGAAATGTGCCGAGCCCCAGCCGGGGGATGGAAACACCTTGCGTCTTCAATGCTTGTTGCATGTGCGGCTCCTTGGGTTGCCTTGTGGATGGTCCAACGGGTGAACAGGCCGCCATGGTGCCGATCGCTCAGTTTTGAATAAAGTGCGTAACATGCAAATCATTCGTGAAAAAACTCCCGTAATAGACGCAAACAGAAGGGGATTGCATGACGTTCGATGGGCAGCTGTTTTCCGGCATCACGCTACTGGCAGCCGTGGCGGAAAGCGGCAGTTTCGTGCGCGCGGCCGATGCGCTGGGGTTGTCGCCGTCAGGGGTGAGCCGTGCAGTCAGCCGGCTGGAGACGCGCATCGGCGTGCGCCTGATCGAGCGGACCACACGCTCGCTCACACTCACCGATGAGGGGCGCCGGCTCTACGAACAGGTCGGCCCACACCTGACGGGGATCACCGAGGCCGCCGCGATGGCCTCGGGCGCGGCGGGTGCCGTGCTGGGCCGCCTGCGGGTGAACGTTGATCCGTTTTTCTCGCGGATGGCGCTGGCGACGCCGGTAGCGGGCTTTCTGGAGCGGCATCCCGATCTGTCGCTGGAGCTCATCATGCGTGACGACGTGGGCGACCTGGTGGCCGATGGCTTTGATCTGGCCATTCGCTTCGGACCGCCGCCGGTCGGCTCGTTCGTGGCGCGTAAATTGATCGACACGCGCATCATCACCGTGGCGTCGCCGGACTACATCGCCCGGCATGGGCAACCCGCGCACCCGCGCGATGTGCCGTCACACGAGCGCATCCTGTTCTACAACCCGGTCACGGGGCGCCCCTACGAGTGGGAGTTCTGGCGCCAGGATGAGCGTATCGAGATCCGACCCGCCGGGCGGCTGATGGTGTCGGACGTGCGCACGATGCACGCGGCGTGCGTGGCAGGAGCGGGCATTGCCCAGGTGATGGCGCTGGGTACGGAAGAGCTGCGGCGCAGCGGCCAACTGGTCGACCTGTTTCCCGACTGGCCGGACGAGCGCTTTGCGCTGTACGCGCTGTACCCGTCGCGGCGCCACCTGCCGGCCAAGGTGCATGCGTTCATCGATTTCTGCATTGCGAACTTGCCAGCGGGTTAGCCCACAAAGCGCTGCGGCCGCACTAGGCGGCCGCAGCGGATGAAGCAAACAGCGTCAGGTTTTCTTGGCCGAGATCACCGCTTCAGACACATTGCGCGGGGCTTCAGCGTAATGCTTGAACTCCATCGTGTACGTCGCGCGGCCTTGTGTGGCGGAGCGCAGCGCGGTGGAGTACCCAAACATCTCGGCCAGCGGCACCTCGGCCTTGACGATCTTGCCGCCGCCACCCGCAATGTCTTCCGTGCCTTGCACCATGCCGCGCCGTGAAGACAAGTCCCCCATCACGTTACCCATGTAGTCTTCGGGCGTTTCCACTTCCACGGCCATCATCGGTTCGAGCAGGATGGGGCCGGCCTTGCGCATGGCATCCTTGAACGCCATCGAGCCGGCCATGCGGAACGCGTTTTCGTTCGAGTCCACGTCGTGGTATGAACCGAATGTCAGGCGCACCTTCACGTCCACCACCGGATAGCCGGCCAGCACGCCGGTGTTGAGTGTGTCGCGGATGCCCTTGTCCACCGCCGGGATGAACTCGCGCGGAATCACGCCGCCCTTGATCTCGTCGACGAACTCGTAGCCCTTGCCCTCGTTCGGCTCCAGCGTAATGACCGCATGCCCATACTGGCCGCGCCCGCCCGACTGCTTGACGAACTTGCCTTCGACATCTTCGGCGGCCTTCTTGATGGTCTCGCGGTACGCCACCTGCGGCTTGCCGACCGTCGCCTCCACGCCGAACTCGCGCTTCATGCGGTCGACCAGGATTTCCAGGTGCAGCTCGCCCATGCCCGAGATGATGGTCTGGCCGGATTCCTCGTCCGTCTTCACACGGAACGACGGGTCTTCCTGCGCCAGGCGGTTCAGGGCGATGCCCATCTTTTCCTGGTCAGCCTTGGTCTTCGGCTCCACGGCCTGGCTGATGACGGGCTCAGGGAATTCCATGCGCTCCAGCACGATCACGTTTTCCGGGTCGCAGAGCGTTTCGCCGGTCGTCACGTCTTTCAAGCCCACAGCGGCGGCGATGTCACCCGCCAGCACTTCCTTGATCTCTTCGCGCTGGTTGGCGTGCATCTGCAGGATGCGGCCCAGGCGCTCCTTCTTCTGCTTGACCGAGTTGTAGACCGTATCGCCCGAGTTGATCTTGCCCGAGTACACGCGGAAGAACGCGAGTTGGCCGACGAACGGGTCGGTCATGATCTTGAAGGCGAGCGCGGAGAACGGCTCGCTGTCGCTCGGATGGCGCTCCAGCGGCTCGTCTTTCTCGCCGTGGCCTTCAATGGCGGGAATGTCCACCGGCGAGGGCAGGTAGTCGACCACCGCATCAAGCATCGCCTGCACGCCCTTGTTCTTGAAGGCGGAGCCGCACAGCATCGGCTGGATTTCGCCGGCGATGGTGCGTTTGCGCAGGGCGCGCTTGATCTCTTCCTCGGTCAGCTCTTCGCCGCCGAGGTATTTGTTGAGCAGCTCTTCATCCGCCTCAGCTGCGGCTTCGACCATCTTCTCGCGCCATTCCTGCGCGATGGGCAGCAGCGCCGGGTCAATGTCGGTGTACTCGAACTTCACCCCCTGCGAGGCATCGTCCCACAGGATCTCTTTCATCTTGACGAGGTCGACCACGCCGCGGAAACCATCTTCCGCGCCGACGGGAATCTGGATCGGCACCGGGTTGCCCTTCAGGCGCTCGCGCATCTGGCGCTCGACGCGGAAGAAATCCGCGCCGATGCGGTCCATCTTGTTGACGAACGCGATGCGCGGCACCTTGTACTTGTTGGCCTGGCGCCAGACCGTTTCCGATTGCGGCTGCACACCGCCCACAGAGTCGTACACCATGCACGCGCCATCCAGCACGCGCATGGAGCGTTCCACCTCGATGGTGAAATCGACGTGCCCCGGGGTGTCGATGATGTTGATGCGGTGCTCGGGGTAGTTGCCAGCCATGCCGCGCCACATGCAGTGCGTGGCCGCCGACGTGATGGTGATGCCGCGCTCCTGCTCCTGCTCCATCCAGTCCATCGTGGCCGCGCCGTCATGCACCTCGCCAATCTTGTGATTGACCCCGGTGTAGAACAGGATGCGCTCGGTCGTGGTGGTTTTGCCGGCGTCGATGTGCGCCGAGATGCCGATGTTGCGATAGCGCTCGATGGGGGTCTGGCGGGGCATGATGGATCTCTTGGAGAAAGACTCGCTTCACGCCCTCCACACCATGCGAAGGGCGAATGTGCGAGTGGGAACACATTATAGGATCGGTCCTATCTCACCGCATGTAGGGGCATTGATTGGTGATTCAACCCTCACCCCGGGCAAGATCACGCAATCCGGCGAAGTCCAGCAGTTCAATCTCGCCGTAAGCGACCTTGAGGATCCCGCGTGCCTGCAGGTCTTTGAGCACCTGATTGACGGTCTGGCGGGACAGCGCCAGCAACTGTGCAAGCTGCTCCTGTGGCACCCGCAGCACGCGGCGGGTGCCCAGGCGCAGGTCGCCGTAGCCGTCGGCCATCAGTAGCAGGCGGCGGGCCAAACGCACGGAGGCGGGCAGCAGGGCGGTTTCTTCCAGCACCGTGAAGGTCAGCCGCAGCTTGTGTGTCAGCAGCAGGGCAAAGGCATGCAGCAGCGCAGGGGTGCTGTCCAGCTGGGCAACCAGCGCGGCCTGGGGCATGTGCAGCAATGTCGTGTTGCTGTCGGCGCGGGCATCGTGGGTGCGCGGCTGGTGGTCGAGCACCCCGATCTCGCCAAACCAGTTGATGGGTTCCAGCACCGCCAACAAGGCTTCACGCCCCTCCGCGCTGGTGGCGCCGATGCAGATCGTGCCTTCCACCACGCAATAGAGCCCGTCGGGCGGTTCGCCGCGCCGGAACAGTACGTCGCCCACGCCCAGGCGGCGCACAGCGGCAATGCCAATCAATGCATCCTGCAGCGAGGTATCGAGTGCGCCGAACCAGCTGCTGGCGTGCAGGCGTTCGCGGTACGACGCAGCATCTACCGGCGTGGGGGCAAGGGCAGGGCGGTCCATGGGGCCGGCAGTGACGAAGGATGAGGCTTCAGAAGGGCGAATTTGTCGGCTATATGACAGAGCGCCGTTTCATCCGCTGACTAAGATGAAAGGATCATAACGAGGGGGCAACTGCAGCGTCCATGCTGCAAACGCACAAATCACGGAGACCACGATGCGCAGCCTGTCGGACCACCTTTCCAACTACGCGGCCTACCACCAGGATGGCCGCAATATCGCCACGCATTTTGTCGGTATCCCGGCCATCGTGCTGGCGGTGGCGATTCTGTTGTCGCGGCCCGTATTCGCAGAGTTGGCCGGCGGTGTGGCCGTAACGCCCGCGTTGCTCCTGCTGGCGGCGGTGACGGTGTTCTACCTGCGCCTGGACATTGCGTTTGGGGTGGTGATGTTCCTGCTGGTCGGCGCGTGCGTCTGGGTAGGCGGCCATGTGGCGGCGCATTCGATGGCAGCGTGGCTGTCGGTCGGTATCGGGTTGTTCGTGATCGGTTGGATCGTTCAGTTTGTCGGCCACTACTACGAAGGGCGCAAGCCGGCCTTCGTGGATGATCTGGCAGGCCTGGTGATCGGCCCGCTGTTCCTGGTGGCGGAGACGGCGTTTGCGATGGGCCTGCGCGCGCCGCTGCGCGACGAGGTGGTCAGCCGCTCGCGCGCCATGCGTGCGGCGCTGGGCGGCAAGCACGCCGCCGCCTGACCGGATCGCTCCCGTTTAGTTTTCCGAGTGTTTCGCGGCCGGCTGAAATGCCGGAGCGCGATTTTCCATACCAGCGAGCACGGCTTCACGCTGATTGGGTGCGCCGATCAGCCGATCCTGCTCGACGGATTCGGCCAGCAGGATGGCAGCGGTATCACCGTCATCCACCACGCGCATCAGGCGCTTGGCCGCACGGATCGCGTCGGGGCTCCTTTGCGCGATCTCGCGGGCTGCCGCCAGTGCTGCAGCGCGCGGGTCATCCACCACGTGGGTTGCCAGACCCAGGGCGCAGGCCTCCTCACCGTTGACGACGCGCCCACTGTAGATCAGCTCGCGCAGTCGGTCCGGGCGCACAAGGCCACGCGTGAGTGCCATGCCGCCCATGTCGGGCACCAGCCCCCACTTGATTTCCATGACGGACAGGCGCGTGTCGGCGCTCACGTAGCGCGTGTCCGCGCCCAACGCAATCTGCAGCCCACCGCCGTAAGCGACGCCATGCACGGCTGCCAGCACCGGCACCGGCAGCTCGCGCCAGACCGTGCACGCGTATTGCGGTAGATTGGCCGATCCATGCGTACGCCGGGCCAACCGGCCAGCGCTGATGTCCGAGTCGCCGCCGTTCTTGCCGAGGCTTGCCATGCTGCCCATGTCCAGCCCGGCGCAGAAGGCGCGGCCCTCGCCGGACAGCACGACGGCACGTAAGTCAGTCTCGCCCATCAGGCGTTCACCGATCGCGACCAGCGCCTCGAACATGGCCGGGTCGATAGCATTCATTTTCTCAGGGCGGTTGAGCCGGACTTCGGCCACGCCGGCCTCGATGCTGAGCAGGATGCGTTCTGTCATGGTGGAGATGTCGGATGTTGGGTCTGCCGCATCTTATCGTCCCTGCCGCAGGGGACGAAAGGCGGCCACGCCTTGCTTACTTCGTTTCACACATCGGTGACGATGAACTCGCTGGCTGCCTTGTACTGAATGGCCGCCATCGTAGCCAGTTCATGCTTGCCGCTTGGTTCGCTGGCGATGATGCCGGTGGCATGTTTGGCTTTTGCGCCCGGTGGGTAGAAAACGAACAGAGCACTGGGCGAAGTCCCTGGCTCGGTACGTAGGCGCTTGTTCAGAATCTTCAGGTACTTCTTCTTCGAGACCTTCTTCACAGTCATGATGCCCTCCCGCTCGGTGATGGTCTGGGGCAGCATATCAGCTGTGGCCGTTTGCCCTGCGCCGCCAAGGATAGCTGCGCCGCTTGATCGGTCAGTTGCCGTGTCGGCAGCCTTCGAGGCGAACCTGGGACATTACCGCGCCCGCGTCGGCTCCGAAAATCAAAGGCGCATCGTCACCAGTTGTATTTGGCGCTGGCTAGCACGGTGCGCTCATTGCCAAATGCGCAGACCGCGTACGACTGGCAACCGCTGATGTAGCGACGGTCGAACAGATTCATCACGTTCAGTGAGAAACGCCAATTGCGCGTGCCATAGTGCAGCGCCGCGTCGTACAGCGTGTAGCTCGGAACCGTCAGCGCGTTGTCCGGCGCACCCGCCGACGCGCTCTGGTAGCGGACCCCGCCGCCAATGCCGAATCCCGCAAGGGCTCCGGTATGCCATGTCCAGTCAGCCCACAGCGACGCCATCTGGCGCGGCCGCGGAATGTCGACCGGCCAGTGGTTCAGCGACGCGTCGTTCGCCTTCACGTTCTTCACATCCTGATAGATGTACGACGCGATCACCGACAACTCGCGCGTCACGTTCCCGACCGCGCTCAACTCGATGCCGCGCGAACGCACCTCACCAGTCTGCATGGAGGACATGCCGGTGGGGTCGAGATTTCTCGGCGCCGGTGTCACGACGTTCGTCTGGTTGATCTGGTAGATGGCCGCGCTCAACATCAGCTTCTCGCCCAGCGGCTGCCAGCGCAGGCCTGCCTCGGTCTGCGTGCCGCGCGTTGGCTGCGGCAATCCTCCACCAAACATCCTCACACCGATGACCGGGTTGAACGATGTCGAATAGCCGACGTACGGCGCAAGCCCGTAGTTGCCGCGATACGTGAGGCCGACGCGGCCCGAGAACGCGCTGACGTCCTGGTTCGTCTGCGTGCCGGCCCCGCGGTCGTCCTGGCACACGTTGACCCAATCCTCGCGGCCACTGAGCATCAAGACCCAGCGGTCCCATTTGATCTGGTCTTGTGCGTAGGTACCGACCGTGCGCATCACCGTGTACAGATTGGGGTGGCCCAGGAACGTCGGGTTCGAGAAGATCGCGGTCGTGACCGGCGTGTAGACCGGATTGTAGATATTCAGGCGTGGCGCCAGCGCAAGCCACTCGCTATCGGTCGTCGTCTGCCGGCTGTACTGGAAGCCGAGCAGCACGGTGTGTTCGAGCGGCCCTGTGCCGAAGCGCGCCTGTGCGGTGTTGTCGATATCGAAGCGGCTGTAGTTGAACTGGAACAGCCCTGCGTAGCGCGTGATGTTGGTGCTGCTGCCCGGGGCAAGGCCGGCGCCGAAGACCGATGCATCGTCAAGCGACAAGTGCATCCAGCGTACGTTCTGGCGCAGTGTCCACGTCGAATTGAGGTTGTGCGAGAACTGATAGCCGAGCGACCACTGTTTCTTTCGGTAGTCATTGAATGTGGGATCGCCCGTGTAGACGTCGTGCGTGAGCTGCCCATTGGGGTTCGGCAGCACAGTGCCCTGCGCGGGGAGGAAGTTGTGTGAAAAATCACTCCGGTCCTGCAGGTAGGTCGCGGTGAGTGTCAGCGAGGTGTCGGCATCCGGCCGCCAGCGCAGTGAAGGCGCAAGTGCGACGCGCTGCTCGTCATGCGGGCCGGTCAATGCGTTGCCGTCGCTTGCAACGCCGACGAAGCGATAGGCAAACCTGCCGTCGGCGTCGAGCTTGTCGCCGATGTCGAGCATCGTTTCCTTGCGCGCGTAGTTGCCGATCTGCACACCTGCCTCACGCACGCGCTGGCCGTCGGCCTGCTTCGTCTGCACATCGACGATCGCGCCCGGATCGCCGGCCCCATACAGCACCGACGTCGGCCCACGTAGCACAGTGATGCTGTCGATCGTATACGGGGCAACGCGCCAATCTGCGATGACCGTCGTATTCGGCGCTTGCAACCCGTCGACAAACAGCGCCGGCTTAAAGCCGCGCAGCGTCGCATACAGGTCTGAGCGGTTGTCGGATCCATACGACGCGAACCCTGGCAGGTAGCGCAATGTCTGGTTGAGGTCGGTCGATCCGGTCATCGCGATCTGCTGCTCAGTGACGATGTTGAGCGTTTGAGGAATCTCCGTGATCGGCGTATCGGTCTTCGTTCCTGTTGCGGTGCGTTGACCGACGAGCCCGACTGACGGCACGTTCGCCGCACCTTTCGCCATGGTCTCCGGCAGCGTGGCGACCGGCGCTTGCGTATCGCCCGCTGGTTGCGCCATCTGCGCGTATGCGTGGCCAGCGGCCGTTGCGCAAAGCATCGCTCCAGCAGCGATCGCCCGTCGACCTTGATATGTTGCCGTCCCGATCTTTCGTTGCGCTACGCTGCACGGCTGCGGTGGCGTGCAGCGAAGGTCCGAATACCCTGCATTTTGCTGACCGGAGCTTGGTTGCAAGTTCATGAGTTTCAACGCGGGCTTCGTTTTTATTGGATGCGTTCAGAAAGATCGCGGGCGTGGCCCTGTGGAGGCGCGTCGCTGCGGACAGGCGTCGGTGTGACGCCTCGGTGTGACGCCTATTGGGGCGCGAAGATTGTAGCGGGGCGAAGCGCAGAGGTGTGTGGCGCGCGACACCAAACTCGTCCCTGTATTCGGATGAATGTGACGCGGCTGATTGGCCTACACCCGGTGGGTCAGGATGCGGTCCAGATCAACAGAGGTCAGATCAGCCTGGTCTTGTGTCGAACCGAGCAGCGCCTCGATCGCTGCAAAATCCAAGGCATCGACGCATTTTTGAACTTCATCGAGAAAGCTGGCATAGCCGGAGACATCCGCAAATCTGCTGATCCAGTCTTCCACGTCTGTCAGGCGACCGTTTCTGGCGAACTGGGCAAGTTCATCAAGGTCCTGGGCTGGTGGCCGGAGCATCGGCGTACGGGCGCGTGCCGGTTCGATCTTGGGCGGTGTCGGCCGAGGCAGATCATCCACATCGATCAGGGCATGTCCAAGGGCCGGCGCGGTGATCTCGAAAGTGAACGATGTGCCAACGCCGGGTCTGCTGGAGACAAGCAGTTCACCGCTCATGGCTTTGACGATGCGCTGTGCGATAAACAGGCCGAGTCCGGTCCCCCCGTTGATTGCCTGGACCTGTTGGTAGGCGCCGAAAATGTCGGTCTTCTTCGCGACGTCGATCCCGATGCCGGTGTCGGCAACCTCAAGGCCGACGCGATAGCCGTCGGCCTGCTTGTGTGCCTCGATGGTTAGCGTTACGACGCCGTTGTGCGTGAACTTCGAAGCGTTGGAGAGGAGGTTGAGCAAGACCTGCTGCAGACGGATTCCGTCGATCTCCAACGTTTTCGGCAGCGGCGTCAGCGGTCGGTAGATGAACTGGTTGTTCTGTTGTGCGCAAAGTGCAATGGCATAGCCGGTGATGTCATCCAGAAGGTCTGGCAAGTCCACGGGGCTGGGAGAAATGCCGAGCGGCTGCAGTTCAGCCTTCGTATATTCCAGCAGCTCGTCAATGAGCGTCAGTTGGTAGCGGATGCTTCGGTCGATGGATTGGATCAGCTTGGCCTGACTCTGTGTCGCGCTATCCAGCAGGAGCTTCGCGTACCCGTTGATCGTGGACAGCGGTGCGCGCAAATCGTGGCTGACGTACCCAAGGGTTTCGATCTTCTGCTGCATGCTGGTTTGCGCCTGGCCAAGCGCTTCGTTGAGCGCGACTGTTCGTTTCGCGACTTCGTCCCGCAGCCGATCCTGTTCCGTGAGCTGCCAATGTTCCAGCCGCTGCCTTGCTTCCGTGCGCTGGCGGCCCACATGGTTGATCCAGGCCGCCAGAACCACGAGATGCGTGGCCAGGCCGATGATCGCCATGACGGGATTAGGATAGATGTCAGACTTGAGCCATGACAGCGCTGGGGGTAGCGTATCGAGTTCTTCGACAGCCCGTATCAGGATATTGAAGAGAGCAAAGCAGACCGTTATCAGCAACAGACGGCCGGTTGGGGTGCCGCGTTTGGCAAGCAGCAGCGCAATGCAGACATTGAAGATGCCGAGTGCGACGTTCAGTTGCAGGCAGAATCGATCAAAGACCAAGAGATCGCCGAACGCGGCACCGAGCATACCAATGCACTCAAGACACAGTATCACCATGTAGATGACCTGCACCGGCATCCTGACCTTTTCGCCGCGAGCAATCTTCAGGATGAACGCAATGAAGAGCGCAACGGCAAGATACACAAACACGATTTCGCCACGCGCTGACCATTCGGGCGCATGCGGCCAAAGATAGGCACGGGTATAGCCGCGGGTGGATGCCTCAAACAGGGCGGTACACAGGGTCAGCCCTGCCAACAGGTAGAACGCGCTACTGCGAGAAAAGAATCCGATCAGCAAGGCGGCCCACGCCAATGCCAGCAGGCCGCCAAGGAACCCAAAGTTCCACAAGGCGGCGCGAATCTCCCTTGCCTGCCATGCCTCCTGAGCAAAGGCCATGGGCTCCAGTTGCAATGTCTTGCGGGACGTGACTCGCAAGATGACAGGGACCTTCTCGCCTGGATGCAGCGTCACGTTGAGCATCGGATACCGAGGCGGCGCCTGATTCGCGTCGGTGCCGGTGATCGGGAATACGGCATCCAATGTCCAGTGGCCGCTGCGGGGGCTGTAGAAGTCCGCCCGATCGACACGTGCGTCGCGCAGCGCCAGCACGATCGGGCGCTCGACATTGTCGTGATTGACCAAGGTGAGGCGGACCCACCAGGCAGACCGCGAGAATCCAGGGTTCAGTCGCGCCTTTGTGGCCGGTACGAAGCCACCGCGATCACTCTTGGGCAGGGCAACGATCGCTTCGAGCGGCATTGCGGCCGTGGCGTCTTCGAATATCGATACATCTTCCAGCAGCCCTGGGCCTTCGGCCGTGGTGGCCCAAGCTGCCGGAAGGGGCATACACGCAAGTAGCAGGAAGCACAGCGCAGTGCGATACAACGCTGCACATGCTTTGCACGATTTACGCATCGGTGTTCAGGACCTGAATGGGGTCGGTGGTGTCGACTTCGCGGTGCTGCCGCTTCCAGGCAGATGGCGTGATACCGAAGCGGTCGCGAAACGCTGTTGCGAAATTGGCAGCGCTGGAAAAGCCGATCTCTTCAGCGATCTCTGCGATGCCCATCGATGTTCTAGCGAGAAAGCGCTGCGCCATTTGCAACCGTGTGTCGCGCAGATACTCGAAGACAGTCTTCCCGAGATGATCGCGGAATACCCGGGATAGGCGCTTTTCGTGCGTGCCCACCAGCTTGGCGAGATCTTCAACGGTGGGCGGGTTGCGCATGTCACGCAGCAGAAGCTGGCTGGCTGCGCGCACCAAGGACGCATCTGGGCTGTCGGGAAGTGTGGGCAGGTATTCCTCGGAACGGCTCTGGAGCGCCTTCTTCAGGTGATTCCGGATGCGCGCAATGACCTCTGCGGGTTCGAACGGCTTGACGATATAGTCAATTGCACCGATTTCGAGCCCCTCAAGGCGGTCATCAAGATCCGTGGCTGCCGTCAGCATGATGATCGGGATGGCCTGCGTGGAAGGCGTTGCAGTCAGCAACCGGCACGAGGCAAAACCATCCATGCGGGGCATGCGCACATCCATCAGGATCAGGTCGGGGGCCACGGCCTGCGCCCGGTGATAAGCCTGGATGCCGTCAAACGCAACACTGATTCGGCAACGTGCAACACGCAAAATCTCGATCAGTAGCTGAAGCTCGTTCGGGCAATCATCCACGACAAGGACATGCGCGCCGGCGAGATCCGGGGCAGCACGAAGCGACGTCGAATTTGACGGGCGAGATGGCATGACGACGAGCAAGCGGAGAAGAGGGCCAACATTGGGGCATCGTGGTCCACGCATGCGCCGTTGTTCCGCGGAAGTATAAGCGGACATATATAAGCGGACATATATAGGCGGACATATATAGGCGGACATATGTGACATAGAGGGAGGTTGCATGCGGTTGGCGAAATGCGATGCGGCCTTGGAGAGAACATCGTCCGGCATACAGCGCAACCGCTTGGACTGCCCCTTACCCCGCCCACAGGACACCGGATAGGGTGAACGCCGCCGTGACTGTGCTAATAACCCCCTCACTGTCGTGGCTAAGCACATCAACCGCACGCGAGAGGTGTGCTCTTTGCGCGGCCAGTAGTCTGGCGGCCTCTATTGGCGCATCTCCGGTTCGCACGCACCGTCCTTGCCTCGCGTTGAACCCGGCAGGTATCCAATCTTGTGGGAACTTTGAAGGTTCATCCGCTCAGGCAAAGCATTTTTCCGCCGATCAAAAAACAAACCTACCCGGATGCTCCCAAAATGCACAGCGTCTATTTTTAGGCGGGATTTGTTGTGCCCCTCGAAATTGATTCCTGCATTTCAAAAGCACTCAGACTGCGTTGTTTGCAATTGTTTGAAATGTTTGAAGAGGGGAATTTGTTTTGCATTGGCTCTTGATTGGTAATATTGCGCGCCATGTCAGCGTGGTGTCGTACGGTGTTGTTGCATAAACCCGTCCGGTGCGGCCTGCTGGCGTTACGTACAAGAGTCGAGGCGAATAGCGCTGTAGAAAAAATGGTTGGCTGCAAAGATTCTCGGTGTCTTTTGGGAAAATGCGCAGGAACAGACAGAAGCGACGTTGCGGGTTGTAGGGGAAATTGGCTGTAGCCGGCTTGAGCTACTGCTTTTTAAGGGTTCGGGAGTCGGTCCAGGGTTGGTGTGGTTGGCGAGAGGCGGGGTGTGGCCATCGTCGAGAGCTGTCGCCAGTCCTTCATTGCGGGTCAAAATGAGAGGTTATTTCGTGTCAGGGCGCTTGGTCTGCGCTCAATGGCAGGCATTGCTGCGCGCACGCGGGCAGGCCTGTCTGCTTTGTCACGAAATACGCTCATAACACGGTTCTAAATCTGAAAGCGGTATTTGCAAGCGCGATTTTATCGTGCGGGCAGCATTCGCTCGTTCATTTTGCGGACCTCATCCTGCTATTCCCCTTTTTTCCCGTTTTTACTTGCTTGTTGCTGTCATTTCATTTGGCGGCGACGTCGGGTATGCGTCGAAATATTTAAATCAAACGGTTACGCATGACGGGCGGTCGTTTGCTGATAACGGGGCGTTCCAAAGATGGAATATCAGGGTGGGGGGTATCGCCGGCACAGCGCTTTTCGACGTGCCTGGTGGAAGCGTTGCGGGTTGCTCTTACTGGCATCGTTGGCATGGCTGTTGGCATCGCCGGCATTTGCCAACAACCTTTGCCGCATGGCTGATCCGAACTCGAAGGGGGTCCACGTCGACGAGATCTGCTGGCTGCAGCTCGACGGCGTATCGCTGACCACGAACGGCTCAACGCCGCTCACGTTTGATCTGCCGGATGGCTCGACCATGACCCTGACTGCGGTCGTGAGCAACATCGGGACCAGCTCGGGCTTGAGCGGCGTGCAGGCGCCATCCTGGACTGGGTCCCAGTTCAGCGGCTCCAGCGGCTACTACACGATCTACACGCCGAACAAGGCCGCGCTCTATACGAACAACGGCAGCGTCTCGAACCACACCACGGTCACGCTGCAGGACATCCACATCTACAACCCCGCAGGCCAGGAAGCGACCAACAGCTTCGAAATGGTGCTGGCGGATGGTGAGAGCACGAACACCGGCGAAAACCTGGATTTCGGGGTGGTGTCCGGGGGGAGCACGCTTCATCTGGTGGAGTGGCTGGGTGCGTCGTTGAGCAACAACCCCACCGTTACCGCGCCGGGGGGGGCCGCCTCACCGCCATCAGCTTGCTTCGGCATGGTCGACTGCCAGCGGCTGGTCGGTAAATCGGGCATCGCCAATGCTGCCGTGTTCTCCACCACGCGCACCGGTTCCCCGTTTACCGTGATGGGGCAAGTCCATACCAACGGTTCCAGCCTGCAAGGCATGGCGTTTGGCGTGCGTTGGGGCGGGGTGCGACTGCGCAAGGCGCTGCCGAACGGTCGCTTGGACCCATCGGATCAGTTCACCTACCGCGTGCTCAATGCCAAGGGTAGCGAGGTCATCAACACCTCCACATCGGGCACCGGTACCGGCAACTATCCGTACATCAGCGGCCAGGCAGTCATGCCGGGCAACACGCTCACCCTGATCGAGCAGATGGCGCCGGGCAGCCGCTACACGCTGGCGCAGTACGACAGAACGATTGCCTGTACCAACGGCAATACGTCGTCGAACACGGTGCTGCCGAACGGCTCGTTTGATCCGGCCAATCCGCCGACGCTGAACCTGCTGCAACTGGCGGACCGGGTGGACTGCACGCTCACGAACATCCCGCGCGTGGTGGATCTGGGCATCACCAAGGTGGCGCCCGCCACCGTGCAGGCAGGTCAGCCGATGACCTACACGCTGACCATCACCAACACCGGTGCCTACCCCGCCACCGGCGCCACCTTCAAGGACACGATGCCCGTGGGCATCACGGGTGTCACTGCCGGCAATGTGAGCTGCGGCAACCCGACTGGCGGTGCAATTTGCGGAGCACTGGGTACCAGCGTTACGGGCAGCGATGCCGCGGGGTACGTGATTACCGGCGCGGTGCAGAGCCTGCCGGCCGGCAGCAGCGTACAGATCACCATCAATGTGAATGCCCCGGGCGCGGCTGGAAACATCAGCAACACCGCGACCGTGCAGCTGGCTGCCACCGACACCACGGTTGCGGAACCCTCAACGGGCAACAACAGCGCGACCGTATCGACCACCGTGCAGGGCACGCCCGCCATGTCGGTCACGAAGACGGCCACACTCAATGACGCCAATGGCAACGGTAAGGCGGATGTGGGCGAAACCATCGGCTACAGCATCACGGCCGTCAACAGCGGCAGCATCGTGCTGAATGGTCTGATAGTGTCGGACCCGAAAGCCGGCAGCACAGCGCTGACCTGCACGCCGACAACGATCAACCCGGGCGGCTCCGCCAACTGCGGCAGCTTTACCTACACGGTGACGCAGGCCGATGTGGATGCCGGTGTACCGATCCACAACGTCGCGACCGTCACGGCCACGCCCTCGGGCGGTGGTAGCCCCGTGACGTCGACCGGCGTTGTCGATACGCCGATTGGTGACCCGAAGATCGCCGCCAGCAACGATAACTACACCGTGCCCAGTGGCGCGGCAGGGGGCTCGCTTGGCAGCGTGCTCGTCAACGACACGCTGGGTAGCACGATTGGTCCGACGAGCGGAACCGGCAAGGGCAACGTGACGTTGACCTGGGGTGCCACAACGCCCGTGCCTTCGTCGGGGGGCTTCACGCTCAACTCTGACGGCACGATCACGGTCAAGCCCGGCACGCCGGCGGGTACCTACAAGATTCCGTACACGGTGTGCGACGCCGTGCACCCGACCAATTGCGCCTCGGCGACGGCCACCATTGTGGTGGGTGCCGCGCCCATTGCAGCCAGCAACGATAGCTACAGCGGTATTGATGGCACGGCCGGCAACGGCAGCGTGGGCAATGTGCTGGACAACGACACGCTCAACGGCGCCAAGGCGACGACGAGCACCGTCAACGTGAGCGTGACCTCGCCGTCGAGCAATCCGAAGGTGAGTCTCGATCCGACCACCGGTTTGGTGTCGGTGGTTCCGGGCACGCCGGCCGGCACGTACACGATCGGCTACCAGATCTGCGAGAAGCTGAACCCGACCAACTGCGCAAACGCTACCGCCACGGTGACGGTGGCACCGGGCAAGATCGTTGCGGGCAACGACACCTATACGGGCACGAACGGCGCCACCGGCAACCCGCAGGTCGGCAACGTGCTGGACAACGACACGCTCAACGGCACGAAGGCAACGCCGGGCACGGTCAACGTGAGCGTGACGACGCCGTCGAGCAATCCGAAGGTGAGCCTCGATCCGACCACCGGCCAAGTGTCGGTAGCGCCGGGCACGCCGGCCGGCACGTACACGATCGGCTACCAGATCTGCGAGAAGTTGAACCCGGTCAATTGCGCAAACGCTACCGCCTCGGTCTCGGTGGTAACGGGCCCGATTACGGCGGCCAGCGATAGCTATAGCGGTATCGACGGCAACGCGGGCAACGGCAGCGTCGGCAACGTACTGGACAACGACACGCTCAACGGTGCGAAGGCAACGCCGGGCACGGTCAACGTGAGCGTGACGGCGCCGTCGAGCAACCCGAAGGTGACCCTGGACCCGAACAACGGTCTGGTGTCGGTAGCACCGGGTACGCCAGCCGGCACGTACACGATCGGCTACCAGATCTGCGAGAAGCTGAACCCGACCAACTGTGCGAACACCACAGCCACGGTGACGGTGGCACCGGCCAAGATCGTCGCCGGCAATGACACCTACACCGGCATTGACGGCAACGCGGGCAACAGCAACGTTGGCAACGCGCTGGACAACGACACGCTCAACGGCACGAAGGTCACGCCGGGCACCGTCAATGTGAGTGTGACCACGCCGTCGAGCAACCCGAAGGTGAGCCTCGACCCGACCACTGGCCAAGTGTCGGTAGCGCCGGGTACGCCGGCCGGCACGTACACGATCGGCTACCAGATCTGCGAGAAGCTGAACCCGACCAACTGTGCAAACGCCACGGAAACCGTGACGGTGGTGCCGGGCAAGATCATTGCCAACAACGACACCTACACCGGCATTGACGGCAACGCAGGCAACGGCAGCGTGGGCAACGTGCTGGACAACGACACGCTCAACGGCACGAAGGCGACGCCGGGCACGGTCAACGTGAGCGTGACGACGCCGTCGAGCAACCCGAAGGTGAGCCTCGATCCGACCACCGGCCAAGTGTCGGTAGCGCCGGGCACGCCGGCCGGCACGTACACGATCGGCTACCAGATCTGCGAGAAGTTGAACCCGGCCAACTGCGCAAACGCGACCGCCTCGGTCACGGTGGCGCCGGGCAAGATCGCAGCGGGCAACGACAGCTACACCGGTGTCGATGGCTCGGGCGGCAACCCGCAGGTCGGCAACGTGCTGGACAACGACACACTGAACGGCACGAAGGCGACGCCGGGCACGGTCAACGTGAGCGTGACGACGCCGTCGACGAACCCGAAGGTCAGCCTGGATCCGAACACCGGCCTGGTGTCAGTGGCGCCGGGCACCCCCGCGGGCACGTACACCATCGGCTACCAGATCTGCGAGAAGCTGAACCCGGCCAACTGCGCCACGGCAAACATTTCCGTGACGGTGGCATCGCAGCCGCTGCAGGCAACCGATGACGACTACCGCCAGACCCCCGTGAACGGTGCGACCGGCGGTCCGATCGGGATCATCCTGGGCAACGACACCCAGGGCGGCAAGCCGATCTCCAACCCGAGCAACATCAACGTGACGCTGCTGGACAACGGCGGCTTGCCCGGCATGTCGCTCCGTCCGGACGGTACGGTGATCGTGCCGCCGGGCACGCCCAGCGGCAGCTACACCCTGCGCTATCGCATCTGCGACCGGACGAGCCCGACGAACTGCAGCGACGCCGTGATCCGCTTTGCCGTGAGCGACGACGCGCTGTTGCGTGTGAACAAGCAGGCCGCACCGCAGAAAGTGAACGTTGGGGATGTGGTGCGCTACACGCTAACGGTGCAGAACCCCAGCAAGACTGATATCCACGGCGCGGTGCTGGTGGATACGCCGCCAGTCGGCTTCAGCCTGATCGCCAACTCGCTCACGGTGACAGGGAGCAATGGTCGTCTGGCCGGTACCAGCCCGATCCGGATCGAAGGCATTGACCTCACCGCAGGCGCTTCGATGACGGTGGTCTACATGCTGCGCGTGGGCCCGGGGGCTTCTGCTCGCGGTGAGTACGTCAATACCGCGCTGCTGCTGCTCAACGGCATGCGCGTCAGTAACCAGGCACAGGCAACCGTGCGCCGCGATGCCGATCCGCTGTTCGAAGAAACCCGCGTCTTCGGCACCGTGTTCGACGATCGCAATGGCGACGGCTGGCAAGCCAGCGCCGGTGCGACCGGCTTGCGCGTGCAGGGCGGCTTCAACCCCGACGCGTACGTGCCCGGCTCCACTACCGTGGACCGCGGCGACGGCCCGCGCCCCGAGCCCGACGCCAGTGCGCCGCTGCTGCATGGCATCTCGCTGGGCAGCCTGTCTGGCCGCCTGAGTGCAGCGCAGCCGGTGAACAAGCATCGCATCGTGATTTCGCAGCGCCTGCGCGAAGCCGCCTTTACCGACGACTTCACGCTGACAACGTCGGAGGGCAGCCACGTCCGCGTGCATGCCGATGGCCGCAGCGAAAGCACGCCCACGGGCGACGTCGCGAAGCAGCTCTCGTCCCAGGCCCTGAGCGTCGAACGCGAAGTCACCAAGGAAGAAGGCGGCACGCTGCGCGTGGACTACATCATCGTCAACAGCGGTCTTGAAGAGCGCGGTATTCCCGGTGTTCGCATTGCAACGGTCGAGGGCAACATCATCGAGACGGATGCCTACGGCCGATACCACCTGGAGGGGATCGACGTGGCGAACATCGCTCGCGGGCGCAACTTCATCATGAAGGTGGACCCGGCAACGCTGCCGCCCCGCAGCGAGTTCACCACGGCCAATCCGCTGGTCAAGCGGATCACGCAGGGGGTGCCGGCACGCTTCGATTTCGGCGTCAGGCTGCCGACGGCAACGCCGGCCCAGGATGGCGCAGCAGTGCGCGGCAACGGTAGCAAGGAGGCGCAGCAATGAACGCGCGTCTCACCTCCCGAATCCTGTCCCGACCCCGCTCGAAGGCCACCAAGACCATGCGACTCAAAACGTTGGATGCTGCCATTGCCGGCATCCTTTTCGTGGGCTATGGGATGCCCGCCTCGGCACAGACGCCGTCTGCCGAAAAACCGCCCGCAGTTGTCGGCCAGGAAGCCGTGGCCAGCCACTTCAGCATCGACCTGCCCAACGGCGGGATGGTCTGGGCGACGGAAGATCCTGCGCAGACCACGCCCGTGCTGAGCGTGCAAGCGGGGTCCGAAGCGGCGGTCGAGGGTGGCCGCATCGTCGAACCAGTGAAGCTGCAGGTCTATAGCAACTACGCCGCCTTCATCAAGCGGATGCAGATCAGCATCTACCGCGCCGAAGACACGGACCTGGTGACGCCGCTGGCGACGGTGGATATTCCGCCCGGCGGCGTGGTCCAGGCAACATGGGACGGCAGCCTGCCCGACGGCATGCGTGTACGCCCTGGGGATCGGCTTACCTACATCCTGCGTGCCACGGCGGCCGACGGCAGCGTCGACGAGACCTATCCGCGCAGCCTGCTGCTGGTGTCTCCGGCAGACCGGCAGCGCGTTCTCGACCAGATGCATCAGAACGCCAGCGGCCCGCTGCGCGCGCTGAGCGCCAGCGAGCTGGAGTCGCGTGCGCTGCTCGACAGCACGTTCGGCAACAACGCGCTGCGCCAGCAGAACATCATCATTCGTGGCTCAAGGGTGCGCGTGTTCGGGCAGAACGTGCCCGATGGCTATGCGCTGACCATCGACGGCCAGACGGTGCCGGTGGACCAGCGGGGCAAGTTCGTGGCCGAGTATCTGCTCCCGACCGGCATGCATCGGTTTGCCGTCAGCGTGAAGGGCCCGGGTGGTGATGAGACCAGCTACCCGCTGGACATCAATGTGCGCGAGAACTACCTGTTCGTCGTCGCCATTGCCGACCTGACGATGTCAAAGAGCTCGATCAGCGGTGATGGTGCGTCCGGCCTGACCGTGGACGACCGCTATCGCAACGGCTTCCTCGACGAAGGGCGGCTGGCCTTCTACACGAAGGGCAAGGTGAACGGACGCTACCTGTTCACCGCGCAGGCCGATACGACCGAGCGTAACGTCGGCAACCTATTTGACGGGCTGTTCAAGGCGGACCCGCGCGACGTGTTCCGTCGCCTCGACCCGAACATGTACTACCCGGTGTACGGCGACGACTCCACCACGTACCGCGACATCGACACGCAGGGCAAGCTGTATCTGCGCGTCGATTGGGACAAGAGCCAGGCGCTGTGGGGCAACTACCAGACCGGCTTCACCGGCACGCAGTATGCGCAGTACGTGCGTAGCCTGTACGGCGCTGCGGTCGACTGGCGCAGCCGCTCCAGCACGCCGCTGGGCGACCCGAGCACGCAGGTGAAGGTCTTTGCTTCGCAGGCGCAAACGGTGGCGGGGCACTCGGAATTCCTCGGCACCGGGGGCAGCCTGTACTACCTGCGTCATACCGATCTGCTGCCGGGGTCGGATCAGCTCGTGCTGGAGGTGCGCGATCCTTCCACGGGCAGCGTGGTCAATCGCATCTCGCTGGTGCGTGGCATCGACTACGACATCAACGAGATGCAGGGCCGCGTCATGCTGACGAAGCCGCTGGCCCAGATTGCGGACCAGAACACCAGCACCCTGTTCCGTGACCGGCCCACCGGTGGCTACGAAAACCACCTGCTGGCGGACTACGAGTACGTGCCGAGCGGGTTCGACAGCAACAACGTCACGGGTGGGCTGCGCGCCAAGCATTGGTTTGGCGAGCACCTTGCCGTGGGGGGCACCTACGTCAACGAAGGGCGCACGGACCAGGCGTACACCATGAAGGGTGTGGACGCTACGCTGCAGGCCGGGCGCGGGACCTACCTCAAGGTGGAGCACTCGCAGACGCAGGCTGCGATGGCGCCGATCTTCTACTCCGACAACGGCGGTCTGAGCTTCATGCAGATCAACCCGAAGACGCAGGGCAACCGCAGCGGCGATGCGACAGCAGTAGAAGGGCGCGCAAACCTGCGTGAACTGGGGTGGACGAAGCAAGACTGGACGGTCGGCGCCTGGTGGCGTGATGTGAGCTCAGGGTATTCCGTCGCGCGTGCTGACCTCGGCCTTCCTGTTCGCGAGTACGGCTTCGAATACGCGGGCCAGTTGCGCGAAGACATCCGGGTTGCGGGCCGCTACAGCAAATCCGAGCGTGGAACCGACGCCCTGGAGCAGGCACAGGCCCAGATCGACTGGCGCCTGGCAGAACACTCCGACCTGATCGCAGAGATCCGCCGCGTTACCGAGACCTACCAGGGTGCCAGCGGCACCGGCACGCTGGCAGCGTTGGGCTACACCCGGCGCTTGATCGGTACGCTCGACGTGTACGGCACCGGGCAGGTGACGCTCGATGACGACGGCGGCGCCTACCCGCGCAACGACGCAGCCACCGTGGGCGCGAAGTACCAGTTCGCCAACCAGTCATCAGCAGGTGCCGAATATACGGCCGGTAACCGCGGCAACGCTGCCAAGCTCACGGGCGAATACCGGATGACCCCGGATCACTCGCTGTACGGCAACTACACGCGCCTGATCGACTCCACGGGGGTGTACGACCAGTCGCCGCTGCTGTCGCAGGCGCCGAGCAGCATCACGCTTGGCCAGCGCTGGCGCATTTCCAACACGACCAACCTCTACAACGAAAGCCAGAGCCTGAAGAGCGGGCCCAATACCGGGATCGGTCATACGTTCGGCATGGATTTCTATCCGGCACGTGGTTGGACGACGGGCTTCAGCTTGCAGCAGGCAGAACTCGATGCCGTCAGCGGCGCGGGCAAGGTGCATCGGCAGGCCGCCAGCGTGAACGTGGGCCTGACCCAGCCCGGAACCACTTGGGCCAGCAAGCTTGAGTACCGCAGCGATGACGGTGCCGAGCAGCGCCGGCAGTGGGTTGCGGCCAACCGCCTTGGCTACGAGATCAACGAGTCATTGCGCCTGGGTGGACGCTTCAATTGGTCCACCACCAGCGACGCCAACCAGCCGCTCAACGATGCCCGGTTCACCGAAGCAAGCCTCGGCTTCGCCTGGCGGCCGTGGAACAGCGTGCGGTGGACGGTCATCGGCAAGTACACGTACCTGTACAACCTGGCCTCGGCCGGGCAAGTGGACGGCAGCTCAGGCGCAGGCCTGTTGCCCGATCAGCGCTCGTCCATCTGGTCGCTGGAAGGCATCTATCGCCTGGATGCCAACTGGGAATTTGCCGCCAAGCTGGCCACCCGAACCGGTGAAGCGCGCCTGGATCGCGGCAGTGGCGACTGGTACAGCAACCGTGCGACGATGATGGCAGGGCAGGTGCGGCGATACGTCTACGGCGGCCTGAGCGTGATGGGCGAATACCGTGTGCTGCGGGCAACCGACGGCGGTACGCGACAAGGCTGGCTGGGCAGCGTCGACTATGACGTCGCCAAGCATGTCCGCCTGGGCGTGGGCTACAACTTCACCAAGTTCAGTGACGACATGGCCAAGCCTGGTTACCGGTATCGCGGCTGGTTCGTGAATGCGGTGATGTCGATCTAAGGCCGATTGACCTAACGCCACGTGCTGCACGTGGCGTTTTTTTTATCAGGTTGACGGTGGTGACTCGGGCGCGATGCGTAATGCATCACGCTTGTCTTTCACTTGCGCCCAATGGGCGTGATCCGCCAGCGGGGCCTGCACTGTGGTCAGGCGTGGCCAATCCGCGCGGCGCGAGAGTTGCGCGTTCAGCGCAATGAAGTCCCGCTGATCTGCCGGGACTTCGGCAGCGGGGTAGATCGCCCCGACCGGGCACTCCGGCACACAGATCGAGCAATCGATGCACTCATCCGGATCAATCACCAGGAAGTTCGGGCCCGCGTGGAAGCAGTCCATGGGGCAGACGGCCACGCAATCCGTGTACTTGCACTGGATGCAGGATTCGGTGACGACGTAAGGCATAGCGAAGCAGGGTATTCAGAACCGGTTCAAAAACGGCCCAAATTATGCCCCATCGATCTGAAGCCTGACGGCGTCGGGCCGCATGATTTTGCATACAAGGTAGCCATCTCGCCCGAGATGTGACGGCTCAGCCAGGGCAAGCGGCGGATGCAACACGCAAGAAGAGAGCCGCCCCCGTCAAACAACCCTGTAGGGCTTCGCGCACACCTCTAACTCTTATATAAGATATAAGACATTTGACCGTGTAGGGTATTGCGATTAGAATCGCGCCCAAGCCGCGCCCGGAGCAGCCTCGGGGTGCCAGAAAAGTCTTCCCCTGTAACGTCATCTCAGCAGGTCTTCCATGCTTGAAAACTATCGCGCTCACGTGGCCGCTCGCGCCGCGCTCGGTATTCCCCCGTTGCCGCTGACGGCTCAACAGACCGCTGAACTGGTCGAACTGCTGACCAACCCGCCCGCTGGCGAAGAGCAGACCCTGGTCGACCTGATCACCCACCGCGTGCCGGCAGGCGTGGACGAAGCCGCCCGCGTGAAGGCAGGCTTCCTGGCCGCCGTGGCCAAGGGTGAGACCGCTTGCGCCCTGATCTCGCGTGCCCACGCTACCGAACTGCTCGGCACGATGCTGGGCGGCTACAACATCCAGCCGCTGATCGAGCTGCTGTCCGATGAAGCCGTCGCTGCCGTTGCCGCTGACGCGCTGAAGAAGACCCTGCTGATGTTCGACCAGTTCCACGACGTGAAGGAACTGGCCGACAAGGGCAACCTGCACGCCAAGGCCGTGCTGCAAAGCTGGGCCGACGCCGAATGGTTCACGAGCCGTCCGGAAGTGCCGGAAAGCCTGACCATCACGGTGTTCAAGGTGACGGGCGAAACCAACACCGACGACCTGTCGCCGGCACCGGACGCCACCACCCGCCCGGACATCCCGATGCACGCGCTGGCGATGCTGAAGAACGCCCGCCCCGGCATTACGCCGGAAGAAGACGGCAAGCGCGGCCCGGTCAAGTTCATCGAATCGCTGAAGGAAAAGGGCCACCTGGTCGCCTACGTGGGCGACGTGGTCGGCACGGGCTCCTCGCGCAAGTCGGCCACCAACTCGGTGCTGTGGTTCACGGGCGAAGACATCCCGTTCGTGCCGAACAAGCGCTTCGGTGGCGTGTGCCTCGGCGGCAAGATCGCCCCGATCTTCTACAACACGATGGAAGACGCCGGCGCTCTGCCGATCGAACTCGATGTGTCGCAAATGAACATGGGCGACGTGGTCGAACTGCGCCCGTACGAAGGCAAGGCGCTGAAGGACGGCAAGGTCATCGCCGAATTCCAGGTGAAGTCCGACGTGCTGTTTGACGAAGTGCGCGCCGGTGGCCGCATTCCGCTGATCATCGGCCGTGGCTTGACCGCCAAGGCGCGTGAAGCGCTGGGCCTGGCGCCGTCGACGCTGTTCCGCCTGCCGCATCAGCCGGCCAACAGCGGCAAGGGCTTCTCGCTGGCACAGAAGATGGTTGGCCGCGCATGCGGTCTGCCGGAAGGCCAGGGCGTGCGCCCGGGCACGTACTGCGAACCGAAGATGACCTCGGTCGGCTCGCAGGACACCACGGGCCCGATGACCCGCGACGAACTGAAGGACCTCGCGTGCCTCGGCTTCTCGGCCGACCTCGTGATGCAGTCGTTCTGCCACACCGCCGCGTATCCGAAGCCGGTGGACGTGAAGACGCACCAGACCCTGCCGAACTTCATCAGCAACCGTGGCGGCATCGCGCTGCGCCCAGGCGACGGCGTGATCCACTCGTGGCTGAACCGCATGCTGCTGCCCGACACAGTCGGCACCGGCGGCGATTCGCACACGCGTTTCCCGATCGGCATCAGCTTCCCCGCAGGCTCGGGCCTAGTTGCCTTCGCGGCTGCCACCGGCACGATGCCGCTGGACATGCCGGAATCGGTGCTGGTCCGCTTCAAGGGCAAGATGCAGCCAGGCGTCACGTTGCGTGACCTCGTCAACGCGATCCCGCTGTACGCGATCAAGCAAGACATGCTGACGGTCGCCAAGCAAGGCAAGAAGAACATCTTCTCGGGCCGCATTCTCGAAATCGAAGGCCTGCCCGATCTGAAGGTCGAGCAAGCGTTCGAACTGTCGGATGCCTCCGCTGAGCGTTCGGCTGCCGGTTGCACGGTCCACCTGAACAAGGAACCGATCATCGAATACCTGAACAGCAACATCACGCTGCTCAAGTGGATGATCGCGCAGGGTTACCAGGACGCACGCAGCCTGCAACGCCGCATCAAGGCGATGGAAGCCTGGCTGGCCGCCCCGGAACTGCTGCAACCGGATGCCGATGCCGAATACGCTGCCGTCATCGAGATCGACCTGGCCGACATCCATGAGCCGATCGTGGCCTGCCCGAACGACCCGGACGACGTGAAGACGCTGTCGGACGTGGCCGGCGCGACGATCGACGAAGTGTTCATCGGCTCGTGCATGACCAACATCGGCCACTTCCGTGCCGCGTCGAAGCTGCTGGAAGGCAAGCGCGACATTCCGGTCAAGCTGTGGGTCGCGCCGCCGACCAAGATGGACCAGAAGCAACTGACGGAAGAAGGCCACTACGGCGTGTTTGGCACGGCTGGTGCGCGTACGGAAATGCCGGGCTGCTCGCTGTGCATGGGTAACCAGGCTCAGGTGCGCGAAGGCGCAACGGTCATGTCGACGTCGACGCGTAACTTCCCGAACCGCCTGGGCAAGAACACGAACGTGTACCTCGGCTCGGCGGAACTGGCGGCGATCTGCTCGCGTCTGGGCAAGATCCCGACCAAGGAAGAGTACATGGCCGACATGGGTGTGCTCACCGCCAACGGCGACAAGATCTACCAGTACATGAACTTCGACCAGATCGAAGACTTCAAGGAAGTAGCCGACACCGTGCAGATGTAAGCAGGCAGTCGGGCTGCGGCGGGTGGTTGACGTCGCAGCGCTACGCAAAGGCGCCGCGGGCTGAATGCCCCCGGCGCTTTTTTTATTCTTCAAAGAAGATTTGGTGGAGCGATGACGAAGACCTTACGTCGATCCTGAGGTTTGCTGAGGCAGCGTGCGGCTTATGAACGAGACTCGGCATTCCTTGGCAGCGGGTCTCAATGTGCTGTGCCACCATTTCCGGCGGCCGATTCAGAGGGCGTGCCATGCTCTTCGGCCTCCGTTGACGGCGTACCAAACTGCAGCGCCGCAAGACGCGCATACAGTGGCGAACGCTGCAGAAGCTCGGCATGACGGCCCTGCGCGACGATACGGCCTTGCTCCAGCACAACGATCCGGTCGGCTTGCTGCACGGTGGCAAGGCGGTGCGCGATCACCAACGTGGTGCGGTTTCGCGCGGCATTGTTCAAGGCGGTTTGCACCAGCCGCTCGCTCGCGGCATCGAGCGCGCTGGTGGCCTCGTCCAGCAGCAGGATGGGCGGGTCTTTGAGAATGGCCCGTGCGATAGCGATCCGCTGACGTTGTCCACCCGACAGCCTGACACCACGCTCGCCCAGCACTGTGTCGTAGCCTTGCGGCAGCGCGTTGATGAAGTCGGCGGCGGCGGCCATCTCGGCGGCGCGCTGTACCTGTGCGAGCGTCGCCTCCGGCGTGCCGTAGCGGATGTTGTCGAGCACGCTCCCCGAGAAGATCACCGATTCCTGCAGCACGACGCCAATGGCCTGCCGTAGCGCGGCAAGCGAGACCTGTCGCGTCGGGACGCCGCTGATCTGGATATCTCCGAACTGCGGCTCGTAGAAGCGCAGGAGTAGTTGAAACAGTGTGGTCTTGCCCGCACCGGACGGCCCCACCAGCGCAACGTGCTCTCCGGGGGCGACATCGAGCGTGAACTGAGCGAGCGCAGCAGTACCCGGACGCGACGGATAGGAGAAGGTGACGCTCTCGAAGCGGATGCCTTCAGCCTGCGCGGGCAGCGTGACGGGTGTGTCCGGCTCCGCAATGGCCGAGCGCGTTGCCAACAGTTGCAGCAGGCGTTCTGCGGCACCGGCGGCTCTCTGCAGGTCGCCCCACACCTCTGCAACCGCACCCACGGCGCCCGCGGTGAACACCGCATAGAGAATGAACTGGGACAGCTGACCAGCCGTCATCTGCCCGGCCAGCACAGCCTTGGCGCCGAGCCAGAGCACAAACACGATTGCCGCGAATACGAAGATGATGACCACGGCGGTCAACTGGGCGCGCGCCCGGATGCGCGTGAGCGCAGTATCAAATGCGGTTTCTACGGCGGCACCGAAACGCCTGGACTCGTGCGCTTCCTGCGTGTACGACTGCACGGTCGGCATCGCATTGAGCACTTCGCCCGCCAGCGCGCTGGCGCTTGCAACCTTGTCCTGACTGTCGCGCGAAAGCCGCCGCACACGGCGCCCAAAGATGACGATGGGCGCCACCACCACAATCAGCGTGGCGATGATGTAGCCCGAGAGCACGGGGCTTGTCACCACCAGCATGACTACGCCGCCGACCGTCAGCAACGCGTTGCGCAATCCCAGCGACAGGCTGGTCCCCACCACGGTCTGGATCAGCGTCGTGTCGGTCGTCAGCCGTGACAGCACCTCGCCCGTTTGCGTCGTCTCGAAAAACTCCGGGCTCAGCCCGACGATGTGCCGGTAGACCGCGCGCCGCATATCGGCCGTCACGCGCTCCCCCAGCCACGAGACGCAATAGAAGCGCAGCGCCGTGGCGCCGGCGAGGACCAGCGAGAGGAGGAACAGGGCGATGAAGTAGCGGTCGATGTGCGATCGCTCGCCGCTGGCAAATCCGCGATCGATCAGAAACTTGAAGGCCACTGGCAGCGCCAGCGTTGCACCGGCCGATGTCACCAGCGCCAGGAACGCTACTGCCCAGCGCCGCGCATACGGGCGCAAGAAGGGCATGAGCGAGAAAAGGGGGCTGATACGCGACGACAGGGGCGCAGCAGAAGGCATGGGAATCGGCAGCAAATCCAGGAGGCGCCCATTATCTCAGCCCCTGGATTGGCATGCGGTTGGCCTGTGTGCGGCGATGTTCGGGATGTCCGGAAGGGCAGCGGACGCGCCCGGATCTGCCCGGGGGTGATCTCAGTGGGGTGGCGCAAACGCATCATCGCAGCGCAGACTGCCCGCTCTCAGCGCTCGCTAAGTCCGACCGTCTAGTCTTCGGGCTCCCAGGTTTTCCAAGACATGGCATGCGCCGAGGCCATACGCTCACCTTCCTTACGCTGGCGGTTCTGATGGCCGCTGCGGCCCTCGTCATCGCTCGTCGCCCGGGTGGGCCCGCCATCCGCGGGACGCTTGGCAACGGGCCGCTCGCATCCGCCGTGGCCAAGGCAGAAAACTACCTGCACGGCAAGGCGATCCGGGCTGGGCTCGAGCGGTCGGCATCCGGGTTGGTCTACGACGTGGCGGTACTCAAGGCCGGTCACGTTTTCGACGTGCGATTGGATGCACGCAACGGCCGGATTCTTTCGGCTGCCATCAACAAGTAGCGCGTTGCGCATGGCGTGCCGCGTATGAGCGGGCGCAGTTTGCGCGGGACAACGTCGCCAAGTCCGCTTTCCCCTTCATGCTTGCAATGCTGGTTTCATAACTGGCTAGAATGCGGCATGCCGATTTCATCCGAATCCTTCGTTCATCGCGTCCGCACCCAGCTTGAGTCGCTACCTGCAACGGAGCGCCAGTTGGCCGACTTTCTCCTGGAATTTCCGGGCGAACTAGCCAGCTATGCGGGCAATGAACTCGCCAATCTGGCCGGTGTATCGCCTGCCACGGTCAGCCGATTTATCCGGCGGATCGGCTACGAGAACTACGAGGCGGCACGCCGCCACGTGCGCGAAGAGCGCGCGAGCGGGTCTCCGCTCTTTCAAGACACAGCGCATGGCGAGCAGGTAAACGATCCGGTCGCCGTGCATTTTCAGCAGGGGCAGGCAAATCTGGCGGCAACGTTTGCTCGGCTTGATGGGCGTGAACTGGCGGAGATCGCCAAGGCCATCGCCGGTGCGGGCCACGTGCTGATCTTCGGCAGCCGTGCCAGCCATGGTTTTGCGGTTTATCTGCGCTGGCAGCTCATCCAGGTGGTGTCGCGTGTGACGGCAATCCCGGGCGCAGGCGAGACCCTTGGCGAGCATATGGCCGGACTGGGCCGCAATGACTGCGTGATCGTGTTCGGCACGCGTCGGCAGACTCCGCAGATGCGCGCTGTGATTCAAGGTGCCGTACGTGCGCGTGCCAAGCTCCTGTTCATCAGCGACCGCAGCTCGCCCGATTGCGCCGACGCAACGTGGTCACTGCAATGCGACTGCCGTGGGCCGGGCATGCTCGATGACCATGCAAGCGTACTGGCGCTGTGCAACATCATCGCAACACAGGTGATCGAGGCCTGTGGCACCGCGGGGCGCAAGCGCCTTGCCGCCATCGAACTGGCCCACGAAGCCTTCGACGAACTCTAACGCCTCCGGCCGGAGGCATCCCCAGGCACCCAGCCCTGAAAGCCGCCGCTCAAGTCACATCCTAAGGTGAAATACTTATTTCACGTAAGTTTGATAAGTGAAACCCTGATATCAAATCGTTGAAGCCCGTCTTCCACCGCTTTGATGCAGGAGTTCTCATGGCTGGCCCCGCACTGTCTTCCGGACCCGATTCCCCGCGCGTTGCCGAACTCGACAACGCGCTGGAACAGATCGGCGTGACCCGCGCACATCACACGATCATCTGGCTGATCCTCATGGGTTGCCTGTTCGATGCATTCGAGCAGAACGCGGTCGGCATTGTCGGGCCGCTGCTGAAGGAACAGTGGGGCCTGACGCCCACCGACATTGGCCTGCTCAACACCATCACCTTTGCCTTTGCAGCCATCGGGCGTATCGGTTCTGGCGCCATTGCAGATCGCTACGGGCGCCGCGTGATGCTCTCGGTCGATCTGCTGCTGTTCACGCTGGGCGCAGGCATCTGTGCCGGTGCATCTGGGCTTGGCATGATGGCCGTCGGCCGCGCGGTGGTCGGCCTCGGGCTGGGTGGGGAGATTGCAATTGCCGTTACCATGCTGGCCGAGTTCTGTTCGAACAAGTTTCGTGGCACGGCAGTGGGGCTCGTCAATGTGGGGGCAGGCGGGCTTGGCAACTTTCTTGCGCCGGCGTTCGGGCTGATGATCTTCACGCTGTTTCCGGGTGACAACGCCTGGCGCTGGCTGTTTGTCGCGCTGATGGTGCCGGCGCTGCTGGGTGCGTTCTACCGTCGATTCATTCCGGAGACGCCGCGCTTTCTGGTCGCGCAGGGCCGTATCAAAGAGGCCAACGCTGTGCTGTCGCGCCTCGCGGCCGGCGCCCTGACGCTCAAGGACGTGCCGGCGCGCACGTTCCTGGCAGACGACGATCGCGCAGCCGCCGTCGCCGCCAAGGTGAAGGTACGCAGCACCGACATCTTTCGCGGTGCGCTGGCCAAACGCACCATTCCGCTGTGCATCACGATCTGGATGGCATATGGCGCGCAGATCTCCGTGCTCACGCTCATGCCGACCATTCTGGTCACGCTGGGCTATACGGTGTCCAAGAGCCTGATGTTCACCATGATCATGCAGGGCGGCAGCCTGCTCGGTGCGATCGCCGCGTCGCTGCTGGGCTTCAGCTTTCCGCGCAAGCGCGTGCTGACGATCGGTGCGATCTGCGCGTGCGTCATGGCGCTGACCATCGGTTTTCTCGCCCACAACATTGGGATGATCCTGGCAGCAGGCGCGGTCTTCCAGTTCTTTGTGCTGCTGCTGAACACGACCATCTGGATCTTTGCGCCGGAGCAGTATCCGACGCGGGTGCGCGCGTTCGGTACCGCCTTCATTCTTGCCACGGGCACAGTCGGCGGCGCGTTCATGCCGCTGGTGGCCGGGCGCCTGCTGGAACACTGGGGTATCTCGGGCGTGTTCGGCATGGTGGCGGCCATGTACGTGCTCTTTATCGTGAGCGTACAGAGCGTGCCGGAAACCTACGGCCAGTCTCCCGACGCCGAGCCTTTGCCATCTGAAGCGCCGCCGGTGACCGCGGCAACCAAGCCCGATGCTGCCTGACCCGGATTCCTTACCGTATCAACATGCCCAACATTCTTCTGATCAACCCGAATTCGTCTGAGGCCACCACCGAGATGATGGTGCGCATTGCCCAGGGCACGGCGCCGGCCGGTTACGCCGTGATCGGTGCCACGGCCGCGCAGGGGCCATCCATGATCGTGAACGAGCAGGAACTGGCGGCCGCAGCGGACGAGGTCGAACACACATGGCGCAACGTGCGTGCGTCGTATGCAGGCGTGGTCATCAGCGCGTTTGGAGACCCCGGCGTTGCGTGCATTCGCGAGGCATGCCAGCCAATACCCGTGGTGGGCATTTGCGAAGCATCGATGTTGGAGGCGTCAGAGGGCGGGCGCCGCTTTGGTGTGGCCACGGTCACGCCGGATCTGGTGGCCGCGATTGATGCCAAGGCGCGCGAGCTTGGGCTCGGTGCGCTCTATACCGGTGTACAGCTCACGCCTGGCGAGCCGCGCGGGCTGACGGCAGATGCGGGGGCGTTGGAGGACGCACTGAGTGATGCCGTGCGTGCCTGTCTTGAGGATGGCGCGCAGGCGGTGATCATTGGCGGCGGGCCGTTGGGGCAGGCCGCGGTGCGTCTGGCGCTGCGGTTCGACGTACCGATCATCGCACCGATCTCCGCTGCCATGCGCCGTCTGAGCGCCTGTATCGCAGGGGAGATGGCGGTGCCAGCAGGCACCGCTGAGCGCGCTTAGTTCGCGATGATCGACACCGTCGAGTTGGCCGGCACCGTGATCGTCTCGCTGTACGTACCAGTCTTGAAACCGCGCGCCACCGGGAACTGGCCGAAGCCCTGCAGCGTGGCCGGCACCGAACTCGGCATACTGCGCTGGCCGCTATAGCTCGGGCCGTTGAGCCCCGGGATCGAGAAGCCGCTGTCCGACCGCGCCGGATACGCAAAACCTGCCGGGCTGCCCGGCACCGGCAGCAGTGCCACGGCCGTGCCCCAACGACCCAGCGCATCGCCCAGGCCCGTACCGCCGCCCGCCTGGATCGCGCCGCTCAGCACCGTGGCCGAGTCCGTCGACGAGAAGTTCTGCAGCAGGTTCTTGTAATACGCCACGCCGTACTGGCGGAGCAGGAAGCCGCCCAGGCTGCCCGAGATCGGATACCCCGGGCACGACGACGTGAGCGACGGATCGAACGCCGTCAGCGAGCAGTCATACGCGCTTTGCAGCCAGGCCGGGAAGCGGCTGTCGCGCACGTTGTTGAAGCTCGGGTCGATCTGGCTGGAGAGCACGTCTTCCATCGTCATCGCCGTCAATTCTTCCAGCCACGTGCCGTACATGTACTGCGAGCCGTTCAGCACGCCGCGCTGGTAGAAGTTGGCCATGTGCGTGAACTCGTGGCCGAGCGTGGAGATGACGGTGTTCAGCCCGTCGGTGCCGCCCAGGTAGATGGTTTCCGAATCCACATAGAGCGACAGCGACTGGTTCGACAGCGGCTGCGAGCTGGTCGTGAAGTTGTTGCGCGCCCAGAAGTAGCCCACGCGGCCATAGGGCTGGCCATCCGGCTGGATGTTCAGCACCACGATGTCGAGCGCCTGGCTCGGATCGATCAGGCTGGCCGAGCTGGAGTAGCTGCCCCACGGTTGACCGACGATCGAGGTGGCCAGCGTGTAGACCGACTGCGTGCCAGAGGCAAACTTGTTGATCAGCGTGCTGATGACGCTGTCGGAGATCTTGCTGCTGCCGTACTCCGAGTTTTCCACCCACAGGTTGACGATGCGCCCGTCGGTGGCGGTTGCTTGTTGCTGCAGCGTGGCGGTGCGCACGGTGGCGGTGCCGTCCGGCTGCTGGTGGTTCCAGGTGCGCTGGGTGCCGACGGCGGCAACCGCCTGCGGACGCAGCACCGTATCGTTGGAAGCGCCTTGCGTCTTGAGCGGGCCTGAACCGGAGGCGTAGCCATCCAGTGCGTGCGCGTTGAAATCGGAGAGCTGGCGATCGAATGCCGCGTTGATCGCGTCGTTCTTCACGGACGCCGTGGTCAGGTTGCCGGAGGCACCGGTGGTGGGCGTGGTGCCGGTGCTCGTGCCACCGCCAAGACCAAGCAGCCCTGTGCTGGAAAGCGACACCGACGGCATCGGCTGTGCAGCCGCACCCTGGTTGGTGTAGATGAGCGTGACGTTCTGACCCGTGAGCCCGGCGATCGACACCGGCACCGAACCAGCCGTGCTGCCCGTATTGGTGACCTGCCACACGCCCACACCGGAGCCTGCGTAGGTATTGCCCAGGGCGCCGCAGTTGCTGCCGCTGCACGCCGCGGCCACGGTAATGTTGGCCGCTGAACTTTGCGTGGCAGCCGGCGTGGCCCCCGAGCTGCCACCCCCACCACCGCCACCACCACAGGCCGCCAGCGTGCCTGCCGCCGCCACCATCATGGTGATGGTCCATTGCTTCGTACTGCTACCGCCCTTGCTGCCTTCCATCCTCATCTCTCCAAATCCGAATTCCGGCGCGCTGTCGGCTCGTGACTGTGGCGCGCTGGCGGATTCTCAAGGCGAGGTGACGGATTCGATCTGTGGAAATAACGGGTCGGCAAGGCTCAATTCCCCCCGATGTGGGGGTATCGTCACGCCCACCTTGGCGGAAAGGTTGAGAAAGTCGTAGCACCAGGATCTAGAAGCGGAAAACGGAGGAGAGCGCCGGCCTGCACTTTTGCCACAGGGTGGTCCGCTAAAATAGGCCGCCTCCTTCTGATTACGGCGCTTCAGGCGCTGAATACGTCACCCATTCATGCTCGTCGCGCAGCTCAAATCGTTCTTCATGGTCGCCCGCCTGGGCAGCATCACGCTGGCTGCCAAGCAGCTCGGGCTGTCTCAGCCGACCGTGACATCGCAGATCCGCGCGCTGGAAGAGGCTTACGGGGTGGAGCTATTCTACCGCGGCGGGCGCCGGCTGGCGCTGTCGGACGCCGGCGTGCGGCTGATGCCGCTGGTCGACCAACTGGTGCACCAGGAAACCGAGATCGACTTCTTCCTGCGCAATTCCGGCGACATGGGCTCCGGCCACCTGCGCATCGGGGCCACGGCGCCGTACTACATCCTCGATATCGTTGACCGCTTCTGCCAGAGCCACCCCGGCATCGACGTGAGCATCGAGGCCGGCAATTCGGTGCAGATGCTCAACGCGCTGCAGGAATACCGGGTGGACGTGGCGTCGTCGTCGCAGCGGGTGGATGATGCGCGGTTCCTGCGCATTGAGCTGGCCCGTGACCCGCTGGTGCTGGTGGTCCACCGCAGCCACCCGCTGGCCGCGCAGACGAGCGGGGCGGTGCCGGTGACGGCGCTGTCGCAATGCAGGTTGCTGGTGCGCGAGGTGGGCTCCACCACCCGGGCGATGACCGAAACGATGATGGCCCAGGCCGGTGTGAGCCCCGCATCCACGGTGGAAATCGGCAGCCGGGAGTCCATCCGCGAGGCCATCATGCGCAACCTGGGCGTCAGCGTCATCGCCCGCCAGGAGGTGCCCAGCCATGGGGAACTGCGCGTGCTGGCCTTTGAGGGCATTGAGGGCGGCGCACCGGAACTGAGCGAATACCTCTACTGCCTGCAAGACCGGCGCGAAGCGCGGTTGATTGCAGCCTTCCTGGCGGAAGTGCGGTCGCCGCGTCCGTAACTTCGTCATCCACCTGAACAAAAATCCGGAAATGCGCGCATTGGCGTTTTTGGGGTAACTGCCACATGGGGTACATGTCGGCTAGCTACAGTGGCGACCGTTTTTGTTACTGCCTCAGCCGCCCCGTCAATGCCCCAGCCTGCTTCCGACCCGACCCCGGGTAACGCCACGCCATTCCTTTCCGTGCGGCAAGTTGCCCGCCGCTTTGGCGCCTTCACCGCGCTTGACGGCGTTTCGCTGGACGTGGCGCAGGGCGAATTCGTCTGCCTGCTGGGCCCGTCGGGCTGCGGCAAGACGACGCTGCTGCGCATCATTGCCGGGCTGGAAGCGCAGGACGCTGGCCAGATCGTTGCCGGCGGCCGCGATATTTCGAGCCTGCCGCCGCGTGAGCGGGACTACGGCATCGTCTTCCAGTCGTACGCGCTGTTTCCCAACCTGACGGTTGCGCAGAACGTCGCTTACGGTCTGGACACCACCAACGGCAACCGTGCCCGCATGCAGGCGCGGGTGTCGGAGATGCTCGCGCTGGTGGGCCTGGCTGGCAGCGAGGCGAAGTACCCGTCGCAGCTCTCGGGTGGCCAACAACAACGTGTGGCACTGGCCCGTGCGCTGGCGCCCGCGCCGTCGCTGCTGCTGCTGGACGAGCCGATGTCGGCGCTGGACGCCCAGGTGCGCGAACACCTGCGCATCGAGCTGCGCCGTCTGCAACGCAAGCTGAACGTGACCACGCTGATGGTCACGCACGATCAGGATGAAGCCATGGCGATGGCGGACCGCATCGCGGTCATGTCCAACGGCCGCATCGAGCAGACCGGCTCGCCTTCGGAAATCTACACGCACCCCGCCACGGGCTTTGTTGCGGGCTTCGTCGGTCAGGCCAACTGGCTACCGCTGGGACGCACCGAAGATGGCACACCCACCTTGGCTGGTCAGCCGCTGCTGCTTGATCCCGCATTTGCCGATACGGCACTGGCCACTGGCCGCCTGTTCTGCCGCCCGGAGGCCGTGACGCTGCACCCGGACGACGACGCCCCCAACCGCCATCTCGCCCGCGTGGTCGACCAGATCTACCTGGGCAGCCGCACGCGCGTGACGCTGTCCATCGACGGCTTGGCCAACGCGCCGCTGGTTGCCGAAGTGGCATCGAATGCGCTGCGTGGTGGCCGTGGTGGTCTTGGCGAAAGCAAGCTGTGGATCGCGCTGGAGCGCGACGGCCTGCGCGTCTATGCCTGAGGTGGTGATGTCGATGCTCCCGCCCGAGGCCAACGTGGTCAATGTCGTGAAGGCCACCCCGCAAACACACGCCGCACGCACGCCGTTCTGGCGTACCGATGCGCCGGTGCTCACCGGCATGAAGCTGGGGTGGTTCCTCCTGCTCACCCTCGGCCTGCTGCTGCCCACGGCAATGATGCTGCTGCAGGCCACGGGGCTGGTCGCCAGCGCGCGCAGCTCCGATGAACACGGCCTGGCGCTCGTCGCGCATGTTGTGCAGGGTCCCAACTTCCTGGCCATGGTGGGGCGCACGCTGGCCGTGTCGAGCAGTGTGGCTGCCATCGTCGTGCCGCTGGCCTTTGCCTTTGCCTACGCCGTGCAGCGTACGCGCATGCCGTTGCGCGGCACGATGCGCACGCTGGCGATGCTGCCGCTGTTTGCACCGTCCTTGCTGCCAGGCATCGCGCTGGTCTACCTGTTCGGCAACCAGGGGCTGTTCAAGGCGTGGCTCGGCGGCAGCAACATCTACGGCTTCTGGGGCATCGTGGTGGGCGAGGCCTTCTACACCTTCCCCTATGCGCTGATGCTGCTGCTTGCCACGCTCACGCTGGCGGATGGCCGCCTGTATGACGCTGCCCGTGCAATGGGCGCGGGCCCGTGGCGCACATTCTGCACCGTCACGCTGCCGGGTGCGCGGTATGGCCTGTTTGGTGCCTTTGCGCTGGTCTTTACGCTGGTTGCCACGGACTTTGGCGTGCCGACCGTGGTGGGCGGCAGCTACCAGGTGCTGGCGGTGGAAGCCTACAAGGCCGTGGTCGGCCAGCAGCAGTTTGCGCGCGGCGCCGTCATCGGCCTGATGCTGTTGTTGCCGGCGCTGCTCACCTTTGCCGTCGAACGCCTCGTGCAGCGTCGACAGCATGCTGCACTGGCCAGCCGCGCGCAGCCGTATCACCCGCAGCCGGATCGCCTGCGCGATGGCCTGTACCTACTGCTGACTGTATTGGTGGTCGGCTGGATTCTGGTGATGCTGGCCACCGCCGTCGGCGCATCGCTGGTCAAGCTGTGGCCGTACAACCTTGAGCTGTCGCTGCGCAACTACGACTTTGACAACATGGATGGCGGCGGCTGGCTGGCCTACCGCAACAGCCTGAAGCTGGCCGCGCTCACCACCGTGTTTGGCACCGTACTCATCTTCACCGGCGCGTGGCTCGTGGAGAAGACGCGCACCACGCGCGCCACCGCCTGGCTGCATCCGGCCATCCGCTTTGCGGTGCTGCTGCCCATGGCGGTGCCCGGCCTCGTACTGGGTCTCGGCTACGTGTTCTTCTTCAACCACCCGGCCAATCCGCTCAACGGCCTGTACGGCAGCATGACGTTGATGGTGCTCTGCACGATCATGCACTGCGCCACGGCGGCCCACCTGACGTCGGTGGCATCGCTGGGCCAGTTGGACCCGGTGTTCGAAGCGGTATCGGCCTCGCTCAAGGTCTCGGCACTGCGCACGTACTGGCGCGTGACGCTACCGATGTGCCTGCCCGCCGTGCTGTCCTGCGCACGCTACCTGTTCGTCTCGGCCATGACCACCGTGTCAGCCGTGATCTTCCTGTACAGCCCTGACACCGTGCTCGCCTCCGTGGCCGTGCTGAACATGGACGATGCCGGCGACATCGGCCCCGCTGCGGCCATGTCCACGTTGATCCTGGTCACGTCGATCGTCGTATCTCTGCTGCTGGAACTCGCCACGCGCGGCATCACGCGCCGCACGCAGGCCTGGCGCACCTCGTCACATTGAATTCGTTGCAAGCAAAGGAAGCATGAACATGGGTGACTCCTCCCCAATCACGGCCCGCCAGGCGGGCACTGACCGCGTCAACCCCGGTGCCACGCCGTTGCGCCTGGAAGCCGCCGTGCTCGACTGGGCCGGCACCGTGGTCGATTTCGGCTCGTTTGCCCCCACGCAGATCTTCGTGGAAGCGTTTGGCGAATTCGGCGTGGCCATCACGCTGGACGAAGCCCGCGGCCCGATGGGGCTGGGCAAGTGGGACCACATCCGCACGCTGTGCAACGACGGCGCGATTGCCGCACGTTTCTCGCTCGCACACGGCCGCATGCCCACCGATGACGACGTCACCGCCATCTACAACCGCTTCATGCCGCTGCAGATCGAGAAGGTGGGCGCGCATTCGGCCATGATTCCCGGCGCGCTGGAAACCATTGCCGCGCTGCGCGAAGCAGGCCTGAAGATCGGCACGTGCTCGGGCTACCCGCGTGTGGTCATGGACCGCGTGGTCGAGCTGGCCGCCAAGGCCGGCTACACCCCCGACTGCGTGATCGCCTGCGATGAGGTACCGCGTGCCCGCCCGTGGCCCGCACAGGCGCTGCGCTGCGTGGTGGATCTCGCCATTGGCGATGTGGCCGCCTGCGTGAAGGTGGACGACACCGTGCCCGGTATCGAAGAGGGCCGCCGCGCCGGCATGTGGACGGTGGCACTGCTGATGTCGGGCAACGCGCTGGGCCTGCCGTACGAGCAATTCGCCGCGCTGTCCGTTGACGAGCGTGCGCGCCATCGCGTCGCCATTTCCGCAGGCTTTGCCGCCTGCCGCCCGCATTACGAGATCGACACGATCGCCGATCTGCCCGAAGTCGTGGCCGACATCAACCGACGCCTGGCGCGCGGTGAACGGCCGCAGTGTTTGTAACGCGTGTTCGTAACTTCAGCAGTTCCATCCCTAGCTTCACACCACACCGAGGAAACCATGACGAAACGTCTTTCCCTCCTGGCTGCCGCCGCTGCAATGGCTCTGGCCACGTCTGCCTTTGCCAAGACCACGCTGACCGTCTACACGGCGCTGGAAGCTGACCAAGTGAAGGCGTACCAGGAAGCCTTCGAGAAGGCCAATCCGGACATCGAAATCAAGTGGGTGCGCGACTCCACCGGCGTCGTCACCGCCAAGCTGCTGGCCGAGAAGAACAACCCGCGCGCTGACGTGGTGTGGGGCCTGGCCGCATCGAGCCTGGCCATCCTGGACAAGGAAGGCATGCTGACGCCGTACGCACCGACTGATCTGGCAAAGATCGGTGCGACGTACCGTGACAAGGCCAACCCGCCGGCATGGGTGGGGATGGACGCCTGGGGCGCCGCCATCTGCTTCAACACGGTGGAAGCCGAAAAGCAGCACCTGCCGAAGCCGACCTCGTGGGCCGACCTGACCAAGCCCGTGTATGCCGGCAAGATCGTCATGCCGAACCCGGCCTCGTCGGGCACGGGTTACCTGGACGTGAGCGCCTGGCTGCAGATGCAGGGCGAGCAGAAGGGCTGGGACTACATGGACGCCCTGCACAAGAACATCGGCCAGTACACACACTCGGGTTCGAAGCCTTGCAAGATGGCGGCTTCGGGTGAATTCCCGATCGGTATCGCGTTTGAATACCGCGCTGTGAAGTCGAAAAAGGAAGGCGCCCCGATCGACATCGTGCTGCCGTCGGAAGGCCTGGGTTGGGACGTGGAAGCCACCGGCATCATGAAGGGCACGAAGAACCTGGACGCCGCCAAGAAGCTGGCTGACTTCTCGGCCAGCCCGGCTGCCATGGCGCTGTACGAGAAGAACTTTGCCGTGGTGGCCACGCCGGGCTTCTCCAAGCCGGATCCGCTGCTGCCGGCCGACTACGAGAAGCGCCTGATCAAGAACGACTTCACGTGGGCCAGCGCCAACCGTGACCGCATCCTCGCCGAGTGGACCAAGCGCTACGACGGCAAGTCGGAGAAGAAGTAAGTGAGTGAAGCTCCCCTGATTTCTGTTGCTCAAGGGGGCCTGGATGCCAGCACCGACGTTGCCATCGTCGGGGCTGGCATTTTGGGCTTGGCGCACGCTGCTGCCGCTGTCAAACGCGGCCTGCGCGTGACGGTGTTCGAGCGCAGCGAGATCGCCGTTGGCGCCTCCATCCGCAACTTTGGGCAGATGCTCGTGACCGGCCAGCCGCCCGGCATCATGCTCGACCTCGCGCGCGAAAGCCGCGCGTTGTATCTCGACTGGGCTGACAAGGCCGGCATCTTTGCCCGCGCCAAGGGCGCGTTGCTGTTTGCCCGCAATGCGGCGGAAGAGGCCGTGCTGGACGAGTTCATGGCCACGCGCGCACCGGCGTTTGGCTACAACGTGAAGTTGTTGCGCAGTGCCGATCTGGCCAATCTCTACGACGGTCGCTTCATGCGCCATCGTGCGGCACTGCAAGGCTTTGATGACGTGCAGCTCTATTCGCGTGAAGCGATTCCGGCGCTGGCATCGTGGCTCGCCACGCAAGGCGTGCGCTTCCACTTCGGCACGCTCGTGCGCCATGTGGAAGGCGGCCGGCTGGAAACGACGGCAGGCGCGTGCAATGCGCAGCGTGTGATCGTCTGCAGCGGCCACGACTACCAGACACTGTGTGCGGATCAACTGCGTGCGCTGCAACCGCAGGTCTGCCGCCTGCAGATGCTGCGCGTGACGCCTGAAGACGGCTTCCGGCTGGAACACGCGGTGCTGACCGGCCTGTCGTGCACGCACTACGGCGCATTCGCCGATTTGCCGACCGCCCAGGCGCTCGCCATGCAGATCGAGCATCAACGCCCGGAACTGCAGCGCCACGGCATCCACCTGCTGGTGAGCCCGACGCCGTACGGCGACTGGATCGTTGGCGATTCACACGACTACAGCCAGGACGCTCGCCCATTCAATGCCGAGTCGGTCGACAACATCATGCTGGACCTGGCGCGCGACACGTTCGGCAGCAAGCTGCGCGTGGTGGAGCGCTGGCAGGGTGTGTACGGCGCCAAGTGCCATGTGCCCGGCAGCGGCGCGTTCTCGATCACCCCGATCGATGACCGCACCACCGTCGCGCTGATGCATAGCGGTATTGGCATGAGCGTGGGGCCAGCGCTGGCGCATCGCCATGTCGACGCGTTGGTCGACGGCACGGCATTGCCGCAGTGGACACCGCAGGCAACGTTGCCTGCGACGGCCACGGCCTGACGCTTCGTCAGCCAACGAGAAATGCCCGTACGGTTTGCGCCGTGCGGGCGTTTTCTTTTCAAGCGACGAACAGTTCAACTACCGGCCAGCCGCGCGCTTCGGCCACGCCGCGCAAGGTGTCATCGGGGCTGATGGCAATGGGGTGGGAGACGGCTTCCAGCAGCGGCAGATCGTTGCGTGAATCGCTGTAGAACACCGTGCGAGAGAAATCCGACATGCGTTGGCCGCGCTGCGCGAGCCATTCCGTCACGCGCACGATCTTGCCGGCGCCAAAGCTCGGGGTGCCGACCAGGTTGCCCGTGAAATCGCTGTCAGGTTGGTTGGCAACCGTCTCGCCTTCCACGGCCAGCAGGTGCGGCACGTTGAAGGCGGCGGCAATCGGTTCGGTCAGGTAGCGGTGCGTGGCGGTGACGATGCAGCACAGGTCGCCCGCGCGCAGGTGCGCATCAACCAGCTGTCGTGCGCGCGGCTGCATGGCCGGTTGGATGACGTCGCGCATGAAGGTGGCGCGCCATGCGTCAAGCCGCGTGCGCGGATGTTGCGCCAGCAGCCCAAGCGAGAAGCGTGCATGGCGTGCGAAGTCGAGCGTGCCCTCGCGGTACTCGCGCATCCAGCGCTCGTTGGCCTGCTCGAAGATCTCGCGGTCTACGGCGCCCTGGGCAACCAGGAAACGGCCCCATTCGTATTCGCTGTCGATGGGCAGCAGGGTGTGGTCCAGGTCGAACAGGGCGAGCGATTGCATACAACGGGCAGCAGCGGCAGTTGGAAAGCCGCGAGGTTACTGCCTCAACGCGTCGTGGCTGTGTCCATCGCCAGAACTTTGGCGATGAACGCATCGGCGTTTTTCTTCGGATGATGTTTGTCCAGGCAATCCAGGAAACTGCGTACCAGCCGTGAATCCCTGCGCTCCTTCAGGAAGTACAGGTACTCGTGGATGACCGGCGCATTGGCGGAAAACGGCAGCACGCGCACGTCGGGCCGGCGCGGTGCCTCGCGTGCGGGCACGATGCTGCAGCCCAGCCCCAGGCTGATGGCCTCGTAGATGGCCTCGCGGCTGCCGATGATGCTCATGCTGGCGGGTTCGATGCCGGCGGCGGTCAGGGCGTCTTCGGTCACGCGGCGGGTAACGGAGCCTTGCTCGCGCATCAACAGCGGGCAGCCGGCAATGTCGTCGAGCGTCACATGGGGGCGGCGCGCCAGCGGGCTCTCCAGCGGCACCACCAGCACCATCGTGTCGTCGGCCAGGGTGATGCGGTGCAGGCGTTCATCGTCCACCGCGTGCGACGACACAGCCAGATCGATGCGGACCTCGGACAGCGCCTCCAGCATCTGCTGTGAGTTGCCAAACTCGATGGTGATCTCGATGGTCGGGTAGCGGGCGCGGAAGGCGGCCACGCTGGGCAGGATGTAGTAGGGGCCAGTGGCGCCCACGCGCAGGTTGCCGGTGCGCAGGTCGCCTGCATTGCGCAGGAGAAAATCGACGTCGCCTTCCTGCTGTGCCAGGCGCTCGACAATCGGCATCAGGCTCACGCCCAGGTCAGACAGGTCCAGCCGGCTGCCGCGGCGGTGGAACAGCTCCACACCGTACATCTCTTCCAGTTGGCGGATGCGTCCGGTCACGGTGGGCTGCGACAGGCGCAGGCGCTTGGCGGCGCCCGTCACGCTGCCCTGGCGGGCCACCTCGAAGAACGACATCAACAGATCGCCCAGCATGCTTGTATTTCCTCTGCATTTCATTTGCTATTTGGCGGCACAGTGTAGAGAGCCTTTATGACGCTTCACACTGTGAAACCTTACGAACCGGCCGGGCAGCGCTGGGCCGTGCCGGGCAAACGCCGCGTGATACAGGGCAGGAGAGGGTAGGGCGCTGGGCGCACATCGTGCTACCTTGTGAGCCAGTGCGTGCAACACAGGAACAGGAGACACCATGCCGGTGCTGAAGGTCGATGTCGTGACGGCAGAAGAACGGTTGTACGAAGGCGCGGCCAAGTTCGTGGTCATTCCCGGCACCGAGGGCGAGCTGGGCATCCTACCCGGCCATGAACGCCTGCTCACGCGCCTGCGTCCCGGCACTGTGCGCGTCACCCTGGAGAATGACGAAGAAGTGATTCTGTTCGTGGCCGGCGGCTTCGTCGACGTGCAGCCCGAGCAGGTGATCGTGCTGGCCGACACCGCCGTGCGTGCGCGTGACCTGGACGAGGTCAAAGCCCAGCAGGCACGCAAGGCCGCCGAAGAACTCATGCAGAACAGCCACAGCAAGATCGACTACGCCCGTGCCCAGGCGGAACTGGCCGAAGCCGTGGCCCAACTGGCCGCCATCGAGCGCCTGCGCAAGCGCCGCCGCTGAGTTTTCACGCCGTGTGCGGCACCCGCTGCGCACCACAAGCACGACATTGTGTCGTCCCGTCCACGGGAGGGGTAAAGAACCGCCTCCGCCCTCCGTTTTAGAGCAGAACGATTGAAATCCCGTTGAACGTCCTCCAGAGACGTGATCGGTTCTGCTGGTCTGCCGATGTCGCCCCTAGTTGTGATTGCCCGTGCGCTCGTCCGCCGTGCCCCCCACGGCCCTCGAAAGCGCGTACGTGCCATGGTTCCATTTGCCCTGTCGCTGCACCTGTTTTTGCGGAATTTCAGGCGGATCGGCAATGCGCAAATGTTTGCGCTGGCATTTTTGCTGGCACCAGCCACCGTCTATGCGGGAACCGATGTGAGCGATCTGACCGAGCTTCCCATCGAGCAGTTGATGCAGGTGCAGGTGGTGACCGGAGCGTCCAAGTACGCTGAAGCGGCCAATGAAGCACCCGCCAACGTGCAGGTGATCACGGCCGAGGACATCAAGACCTATGGCTGGCGCACGCTGGCCGACATCCTGGGCAGCCTGCCGGGGCTGTACACCAACTACGACCGCAACTACGCCTCGCTTGGCGCGCGCGGCTTCCTGCGCCCGGGCGATTACGACACGCGCTTCCTGCTGCTGATCGACGGCTACCGTACCAACGACTCCGTCTTTGACGAAGCAGCGGTAGGCACCGATGCGCTGCTGAATGTCGACCTGATTGACCATGTGGAATACGTGCCCGGTGCCGGCTCCGCAGCGTATGGCTCGAATGCGCTGTTTGGCGTGATCAACATCATCACCAAGCGTGGGCGGGACATCGGCGGTGTGCAGGTCAGCGGTGCCACCGGCAGCGCCAATGCGCGCGATGGGCGGGTGACCTGGGGCAACCGCGCAGACAACGGCGCCGAATGGCTGCTCTCGGCCAGCGTGAACGACGCGCCGGGCCGTGACCTGTACTTCGCGCAGTTCAACCAGCCCGGTGTCAGCGACGGCATGGCGCGCGGCATGGATTTCGACCGCAGCAAACGCCTGTTCGCCAAGGGCAGCTTTGGCGAGTTTGGCCTGACCTTCGGCTATGCGGACCGCACCAAGGGCACGCCCACCGCACCGTACGACCAGTTCTTCAATGACCCGCGCTCGCGCAGCATCGACACGCGCCAGATGCTCGACGGTACGTGGCAGCACGCGCTGGACGATGCCACCGATGTCTCGGCACGGCTGTACTGGGGCCGCTATGTATCGCAGGGCCACTACATCTACAACTATCCGCCGGTGACTGAGAACCGCGACTGGTACGACTCTGCCTGGTACGGCGCTGAACTCAAGCTCGTCACGCGTCGGTTCGACCAGCACACACTCGCGATTGGCACGGAGCTGCAGCGCGACTACCGTGATGCCATGCGCAATTTTGATGTCACCCCGTACTTCAGCTACCTGGATGACCATCGCAACAACAACCGTGTTGGCATCTATGTGCAAGACCAGTTCGTACTCAACCCAAACTGGGTACTGGATACCGGCCTGCGTTACGACCACACCAGCTTTGCCCCAGGCATCTTCAGCCCGCGTGTGGGCCTGATCTGGCACGCCGCACCCACCACGACCGTCAAGGCCATCTACGGGATGGCCTACCGTGCGCCCAACGACTATGAGCTGAACTACCAGACCGCATCCTTGGGTGGCCAGCAGGTCAACACGAGCCTGGTTGCCGAGCGCATCCGCACGTATGAAGCCGTGCTGGAGCAGCAGGTGAGTGCCGACGGCAAGGCGACGCTGTCGGTGTTCCAGAACAACGTCTCCAACCTGATCAGCCAGAGCGAAGACCCCAACACTGGATTGCTGGTCTTTAGCAACGTGTCGCGCGTGCGCACGCGCGGCGCAGAACTCGGCTACCAGCAGAACTGGCCTGGCGGCACCCGCCTGCGCGCGAGCTACAGCTTCCAGCACTCGGAAGACGTCACCACTGGCCAGACGCTGAGCGACTCCCCGCGCCACATGCTCAAGCTCAACGCCAGCACGCCACTGTGGCGCAGTGACTGGCGTGCCGGGCTGGAGGCGCAGTACATCAGCAACCGTTTGACGACCGCGGGCAGCGTGGGCGGCTACTGGATCGCCAGCCTGACCTTGCTGACGACCCGGCTGGCGCCCAATCTGGAGATGTCGGCCAGCCTCTACAACCTGTTTGACCGGCGCTATGCCGACCCGGCTGGGCAGGAGGTGTTGATGCCCGCCATCCAGCAGGATGGCCGCACGTTTCGCCTGAAGCTCACCTATACCTTCCGATGAACGCACTGCGCGCCCACCTCCGTCGTGCCACGAGCCAGCGCCTGCGCAGGCTGTGCGCGGCGTTGGCCGTGGTACTGGCAACGGTGGCATGGATGCGGGTCACCTATGCGCAGATGCAGGCCAGCGAAGCCCAGATCAAGGCGGCCTTCATCTACAACTTTGCGCTGTTCACCACCTGGCCGACCGACGCGATGTTGGCTGGCGCCCCAATGGTGGTGTGCGTGACCGCCGAGCACCCGCTGCAGGCAGCCTTGGAAAAACTGACAGGAAAACCCGTGCGCGGACACCGGCTGGAAATCCGACAGATCAACGATGGCGCCATTGGCGGTTGCCATTTGCTGGTGCTGGATGCACAGTCATCCCGCGGTGTCCGCCTGGACCCGGCCACCCCCGTGCTAACGGTGGGTGACGGTCACAAGGGTGCACTCACGCCGATGATTGCACTAGCCTTGCAGGACAACCGGGTCGTTTTCGACATCGACGCGGGCGCGGCGCGGCAGGCTGGCCTGCAGCTCAGCTCGCAGTTGCTGCGTCTGGCAAGGAGCGTGCAATGAACCTGGCCCTGATGACACAACGGCCCCGCCTGGGGCACACCGTGGTGCGGGCAAACATGGCGGGTGCCGGTGCGGCGCTCACCATTGCCGGCTTCCTGCTGATCGTGTTCCAGTTCATCGCATTGCATGCGGCGCTGGTGCGCGACGTGCACGTGCAGGGACGCATCATCGGCGCCAACAGTGTCGCGGCGCTGCTGTTCAACGACCGTCGCGCCGCCGAAGAGACGCTGGGTGCGCTGAGCGCATCGCCGTCGCTGCGTGCGGCCGGCATCTTCACGGCGCTGCGCAAGCCGCTGGCGCTGTATCAACATGGCGATGCAGCCCCCGTGCGCGCGCCCGATGCCGCCATGCTGCGCGAGGAAGACATCTCCACGCTGACCACGCTGGAGGTGGTTGAGCCGGTGGAGTCCGAGCGCCGCGTGATCGGCTACGTGGTGATCCGCTCCAGCCTGATCGAGCTGTACATGCAGCTGCTCGGCTATGCCGTGCTGACGGTATCGGTAGGCATTGGCGCCATGGGCGTCGCCTATCTGGTGATCGCCCGCATGCGCCGCGCGGTGTTGCAGGCCGAAGCCCACCTGGACTATCTCGCCCACATCGACTCGGTGACGGAGCTGCCCAACCGGCACGCCTTCAATGAACGGCTGCAGGTGTCGCTCAAGCGCGCGGGCCAGTCGGGGGCGGTCGGCCTACTGCTGTTGGACCTCGATAACTTCAAGGTGGTCAATGACACGCTGGGCCACAACAACGGCGACCGCCTGCTGCGCCAGGTGGCACGCCGCCTGAACGAAATCATCGAACAGGCCAACCTGCGTGCCGTGCTGTGCCGTATCGGCGGAGACGAGTTCGCCATCATTGCTGAACTGTCCGGGCGCGCATCGATTACCCCGACGGACGCCGCTGAGCTGGCGGATGGTCTGGCCAAGCGCATTCTCGCGGCGCTGGCGGCACCGTTTGCGCTGGATCTGCATCAGATCTACGTAACGGCCAGCGTCGGTGTGAGCCTGTATCCGCATGACGCACGCGACGTGCAGGCCCTCACGCGCAATGCCGACACAGCGATGTACTACGCCAAGAACCGCGGCAAGAACGCGGCTGCCAGCTTCACCTCCGAGATGGATCAACAGGCCCGCCGCCGCCTGCGCGTCGAGGCTGATCTGCGCCGTGCGCTCGACCGCGACGAGCTGCTGCTGGCGTATCAGCCACAGGTTCGCCTGCAGGGCCTCAACACGGATGGCACCGCGGTCCCCAGCTCGCACGTGTACGGCGTGGAAGCGCTGGTGCGCTGGCGCCATCCGGAGATCGGCCTGATCGGCCCGGGCGAGTTCATCGCCGTGGCGGAAGAAACCGGCCTGATCGTGCCGCTGGGCCTGTGGGTGCTGCGCACGGCGTGTCAGCAGGCTGCGCGCTGGATGCGTGAAGACGGTGTCACGCTGCGCGTGTCGGTCAACCTGTCTGCACGGCAGGCGCGCGATCCGGCCCTGGTGCAGAACGTGCTCAACGTGCTGGCCGAGACGGGCCTGCCGCCGCACATGCTGGAGCTGGAGATTACCGAAAGCGTGCTGATGGAAGACATCGAGGCCAACATCGCGTTGCTCGAAGCGCTACACATGGCGGGCATCAGCCTGTCGATCGACGATTTCGGCACGGGATATTCGTCGCTGGCGTATCTGCAGCGCTTCCCGATCCAGAAGCTCAAGATCGACCGCAGCTTTGTGCAGCGCATGCCGGGTGACGGCGAGGCGATTGCCGGCGCGGTCATCGCCATGGCGCACAGCCTGAAGATGGAAGTGGTGGCCGAAGGCGTGGAAGACCCCGAACAACTCGCGCTGCTGCGCAAGGCCGGCTGTGATCTGGGGCAGGGCTACCTGTTCTCGCGCCCACAGCAGGCCGAGCCGTTGATGGCATGGCTCAGGCGCCTGGACGGTGTTGAAGACACCGTCTTGAACGACGAAACCGCGCCCTCTGGCACGCAGCCTTCGTCGTTCGTGGAATAGGGCTTAGGCCGTCGCGCGCCGGGCCGCCCGCGTGGCACCGGCCGTCAGCACCACCACGGCCGCCAGGATGATACCTGTGGCCCCTAGTGTTTGCGGTGCGACCTGCTCGTCGGCCAGCCATGCGCCCATCAACAGGGCGATGGGCGGGTTCACGTAGACATAGCTCGTCGCCATGACGGTGGACACGCGTTCCACTAGGGCCATGTAAGCCGTGAACGCAATGGCCGAACCGAACACCACCAGATAACCCCATGCCAGCGCGGAATGCAGGCCGATGCTGTGCGGCCACTTCTCGCCCACGATCAGGCTGAGCAGCACCAGTGCCGCACCGCCAAAAGCCATCTCTAGCACAAAGGCCGTTGTGCCCTTGGGCATGTCGATGCGCTTGGAGAGCTGCGAGCCGAACGACCACGATGCAATGGCCGTGGTCAGCGCCAGCACGCCAGCTGTGCTGGCCTGGAACTCCGCACCACGGAACAGCACCGCAATGCCGATGCTACCCAGCGCAATCGCACCAATCTCATACGCGCGCAGACGGCCGCCCGCCAGCAGCGTCCACAGTGTGGAGAACAGCGGCATCGACGCGATCATCACCGTAGTGGCGCCGGAAGAGATAGTCTGCTCGGCCACGGCGGTCATGCCCATGCCGCCCACCAGCATGAAGGCGCCGATCAGCGCACAGTTACGTACCTGGCGCCAGCTTGGACGATCTTCTGGCCGCTCGCGCTGGCGCAGGATGACCAGCGGGGCAAGCAACGCCGCTGCCGCCAGAAACCGCGAGCCCATCATCAGGAAGGGTGGCAGATCGGTCAGCGCAAAACGGATGGCGAGATACGTCGTGCCCCACACCACATACGTGATGAGCAGGCAGACCGCGATGAAGGGAGACATGTCGGAACCCAGGCGAGGAAGTCCCGATGCTACTCAAGGCGGGCTTATGCGCAAAACGAGTTTTGTTATCGCTCGTTGTTAGCGGCGTTAGCAAGCACGTGAGTTTGAGGAGGCGACGCGTTCGGAACGCCGCCTTTCGCGTTCCAAAGGCCATCGTTGGCGTTCAGAACCTCAACGACGGCGTTCAGAACTTGGAGGGGCAGGTTCCGAAGCCGACACCCTGAGGTTCAGAACGTCAGATGCGGCGTTCAGAACCCCAACGGCGGGGTTCTGAACCTCAAACATGGCGTTCAAAACCTCAAGCGCCGGGTTGGCCGACCCAAAGTTCGGCGTTCTGAACCTCAAGGGTGGAGATCAGAACCTCAGACGGCCGTCAGATGACCCGGAAGCCGTGCGTGCCGTCCCGGCCGAGTTGTTCCACCAGGCCGAATTCCCAGTCCAGATAGCCCTGCATGGCCGCACGCGGGGCGTTTGTGCCTTCATATGGACGGCGGTAGCGGTCGATACGGTCGGAGGCAAGGTGTGTTTCGCCAGACTCCACCGGCAGACCCGCTGCCACCCAGGCTGCCGTGCCGCCGTCGAGCACCCAGACCTCAGCTTGCGTGAGCCTGGCCAGATCCACGGCGGCAAAGCGGGCGAGCAGGCTGGAGCCGCAGGTCAGCACGTAGCGGCGGGCCGGCGGGATGCGCTTGAGCGCGCCGGGCAGGTCTGAACGCACGGCAAACCAAGCCCCCGGAATGTGCCGCGCCACGTAGTTGGCGCTGCGCGTGACGTCGATGACCGCTGTGTCGCCGGCATCCAGCCAACCGGCCAGGGCGCGAGCATCTACCGTGCGTACCGCTGGCGTATCGGCAGTCGGGGCATGCCACGGGCCGGTTGCGCTGCGCTCGCTGGCGTCGACCGGGTTGACCACGTACACCTCCCAGCCCATCTGCGCGAGCCAGGAGGCGGTCATGTCGGCGCGCACGCCGTCGTCATCGGTCAGCACGATGCGGGCGCCGCGCACGGCGGCGGTGTGGTCCGTCTCTTGCACGAGCTGCCCGCCGGGGGCGCTGGCAAAGCCGGGCAGGTGGCCGGCGGCGTATTCCTCGGGTGTGCGCACGTCCAGCTTGTAGAGCGTGCGGTCGGGAGCTTCCAGCTTGGCAACGTCGGCCAAGGCAATGCGCGGCACGTTGGCGCGCTCTGCCACGGCGCGTGCATCGGCCTGGGCCTGGGCGCGGGTCTGTGCGGATACGGCTTCCGGGTGGCGGCGGTTGATGCCGTGGTCCAGCACCTGATCGGCCAGCAGCCAGCCGATGGTGCCGTTGCGCAGCGCGGCCACCGGGTTGGGAATGCCTGCATTCACCAGCGATTGCGTGCCGATGATGCTGCGCGTGCGCCCGGCACAGTTGACGATGACCTGCGTGGCCGGGTCCGGCGCCAGCTCACGGATGCGCAGCACAAGCTCCGCCCCCGGCACGCTGGTCGCGGTGGGGATGCTCATGGTCTGGAATTCGTCATAGCGGCGCGCATCGACGATCACCACATCCTGCTTCGCATCGAGCAGCGCCTTGACCTCCTGCGCGCTGAACGAGGGCGTATGGCGTTGTGCCTCCACGTATTCGCCAAAGGATTTGCTGGGCACGTTCACGTCCTGGAAGACCTCGCCACCTGCCGCGCGCCAGCCATCCAGACCACCTTCGAGCAGATAGACACGCGTGTAGCCGAGTTCAGCTAGTTTGGCGGCCGCTTGCGGGGCCAAGTCCACGCCGTCGTGCACGCCATACAGAACAATCAACGTATCGCGACGCGGAATGCGCGACCACGCCTCCAGCTCCAGCCGCGAGAGCGGCAGGTTGGCCGCCCACAACGGGTGTGCCTGCGCGTAGGGGTCTTCTTCACGCACATCGACCAGGGCGATTTCCTTGCGGGCCAGCAAGGCGGCGCGCACGTCAGCGTAGGTGAGCGTGGGGACGTGGGTCTCGGCCAGCGGTGCGGCGACCGGCGAGTCGGTGGCTTCGAGGGTATCGATGACGGTACTCATGAGGCAGACGTGTCCTTGGAACGGTCCCAGAGATTGGGCAGGTGGGTATTCGAATAACCGGAGATGAACGGCTTGCGCTCGCCGTCTTCCGTATAGACGGAGCGGTGGATGCCGCCGATGTTGCCGCCGTAGACGTGGATGCTGATCGACGTGCGGTCGTCAAACGCGTTGTGCACGCGGTGGATGTCGCCCACACGCGGTGAGACGCGCTCGACCTGGCCGGGCTCCAGACGGATGGCCACACCATCGGGCAGCGGGCGTCCGTCGGCTTCGAGCTTGAACGGCTGCGAGTACTCCGCGCCGCGCAGCATGCCGATCAGGCCCCACGTGGTGTGGTCGTGGATGGGCGTGCGCTGGCCCGGACCCCAGACGAAGCTGACGATGGAAAAGCGCTCGCCGGAATCGACATGCAGTAGGTACTGCTGAAAGTACTCGGGATGCGGCTGGGCGTATTCGGCAGGCAGCCAGTTGTCCTGCGCGACGAGTGCGCCGAGCAGCGCGCCGGCACGCGAGAGGATTTCCGCTTCCGTCGGCTGCTGATCGAGCAGGCGGGACAGTGCGGTCACGAAATCGCGCAGCGGCAAGATGGATTGCGGGGATTGCGTCTGTGCAGGTGCGGTAGCGAGGGCAGGCGTGCTCATCGGCAGGTTCCTGATGTGGGGTTTCGGCTCATCTTGCTGGACTGGGGTTCTGGCGTCCAGCTAAACCCCAAGCGCAGTGCGGCCGGCCGCCAGCAGGATCGAATCGTTCTGCGGGGTGTGGATGCGGCTGCAGAGCACATCGCGGTAATGGCGTTCGAGCGGGTTGTGGCGCGACAGGCCGTGGTTGCCCGAGAGCTGCAGGGCCAGTTCGACCGCGCGGATGGCATTGCCGGTGACGGTGTACTTGAGCAGCCCGCTATCGGTCGTGGAGAGCGGCATGCCGGCATCGGCTGCCTCGGCAGCGTGGTCGAGCAGCACGCGGTTGGTCCGCAGCGCAGCGGCAATTTCGCCTGCGGCTTCCTGCATGCGCGGCAGCGTTGCCAGGGGGGCACCGAGGTTGGCGGGCGCACGCGTATTCAGGAACTGCACGAGCCAGTCGCGTGCGGCCTGCGCCACGGCGTCGTACAGGCTGCCGAGCAAGACGGCCATCCAGGCTTGCTGATCGACATGCGCGCCGCTATCTGCCCACTCAGCGGCAGGCCGGATGTCAACAGCGTGATCGAGCGGAATGGCCACGTCTTCCAGCACAACGTCGTGGCTGCCCGAAGCGCGCAGGCCGAGGTGGTTCCAGGTGGGTTCGATGCGGATGCCGGGCGTGTCCGGCAACGGGCGCGGGACGAGGAAGATGCCGACACGCGGCTCTGCTTCATCGGTGCGCGCCCAGACCGCCAGCCAGCGCAGCGCCGGACTGCCGGTGCTGTAGAGCTTGCGGCCGTGGATGCGCCAGTGGTCGCCAACGCGTGTAGCGACGGTGCCGGGCAGGCCACCACGTGCGGGTGTGCCCAGGTCCGGCTCCACACGCAAGGCGTTGATGAGGGCACCTTCATTCAACGCAGTGGAGAACACCTGCTGGCGGAGATGTGCAGGCCAGCGCGTATCGGCGCGGCCCAGCGCACGATGCTGCAGATACGTCATCGTCAACACAAGCGCGGTTGCGGCATCGCCGTATGCAACCGACGCGATGATGCGGCGCGCCGTGGCCAGCTCTGCGCCACCGCCGCCGTGTGCTTGCGGAATGACTTGCGCGGTCAGCCCGGAGGCATGCAGCAGGGCAAAGTTCTCGTGTGCAAACGTGCCCTGCGCATCGTGCTCCGCAGCGGTGGCAGCCAACTGCGGCGTGATGGCGGCCAGCACCTCGGCAAGCCGTTCGGGTGCCGTGGGCAGGCGATGCAGAGGGATGGACGACATGGCGAAGCGGCGCACGAAGCAAGTGATGTTGCCGCACAGCGTAGCCGTGTTGCCGCGCACGGCGAACGATCCATGCCGAATATGCAGCGTTGAATTTATTCGTTAGTGCAACGCTGGTGGTGACGTAACTTCATTCGCATTCATGGCGAGGTGCAACGCAGCAAATGCAGCCTCGCCGATCTTCTAACGATATGCGGAGCGAGCCACCATGAGCGTCGATTTCATCGGCATGATCCAGAGCCAGAAGCAGTCGGAAATCCATCCGCCTGATCCGAATGGGCCGGTGATCGATCGCGACTATGTGCGTGCCTTTGCGCAGGCACACGAGCAGGCCGGCTTCGACCGCATTCTGGTGCCGCACCATTCGACCGGCCCATCGGCCACGTTGACGATCTCGTATGCGGCGGCGCTGACCGAGCGCATCCACTTCATGCTGGCGCACCGGCCAGGCTTCACCAACCCGACGCTGGCTGCACGCCAGATTGCCACGCTGGATCAGTTCACCGGCGGACGCCTGGGGGTGCACTTCATCTCGGGCGGCTCCGACAGCGAACAACGCCGCGATGGCGACTACCTCGACCACGACCAGCGCTACGCCCGCACCGACGAATACCTCGGCATCCTGCGCCGCATCTGGACCGAGGCCAAACCGTTCGATCACGAGGGCGAGTTCTACCGTTTCGAGCAGGGTTTCTCGGAGGTGAAGCCGGCGCAAAAGCCGCATGTGCCGATCTACTTTGGCGGCGCGTCGGACGTGGCGGTGGAGGTGGCGGGCAAGCACGCCGATGTGTATGCCCTGTGGGGGGAATCGCTCGACCAGGTGCGTGAACTGACCACGCGTGTGCGTGCGGAGGCCGCCAAGCACGGCCGCAGCATCCGCTTCTCGGTATCGTTCCGGCCGATTCTGGCGGATACGGAAGAGGCTGCCTGGGCCCGCGCCGAGCGCATTCTCGAACGTACCCGCGCGTTGCGCCTGCAGCAGGGCTACAGCCGTGGCGGCCCGCAACAGAGCGAAGGCGCGCGCCGCCTGTTGGCCGCGGCCGAGCAGGGCGAGCGCGTGGACAAACGTTTGTGGACGGCCATCGCCAAGGAAACCGGCGCACGCTCCAACTCCACCGCACTGGTCGGCACGCCGGAGCAGGTGGCCGATGCGCTGCTCGATTACTACGACCTGGGCGTCACGACCTTCCTGATCCGCGGCTTCGATCCGCTGGAAGATGTGGTCGACTACGGCCGCACACTCATCCCGCGTGTGCGCGAGCTGGTGGCGCAGCGCGATGCACAGCGCAAGGCGGCGTGAGGGCGCGGGCATGAGCGAAGTCCTTTCCATCGAGCGCCCGGCATCCACCTCGCTCCGGCTCAACCCGCAGCCGCAGCAGAAGTTCTGGTTCGATCCGCCCGCGGCGCGCACGTCTGTTGAGGCAGAACGGCGCCATCGGCAAGAGCGCCTGGCAGCAGCCTTTCGCATCTTTGCGCGGCATGGCTTTGATCTTGGGCTGGCCGGGCATATCACCGCACGCGATCCGGAGCTGCCGGACCACTTCTGGGTGAACCCGCTGGGTGTGCATTTCTCGCGCATCAAGGTGTCGGACTTGCTGCTCGTCAATGCGTGCGGCGAGACGGTCATCGGCAACCGGCCGCTCAACAAGGCGGCGTTTGCCATTCATGCGGCGATTCACGAGGCGCACCCGCACATCGTGGCGGCAGCGCATACGCATTCGACGTATGGCAAGGCGTGGTCGACGCTGGGCCGGCCGCTCGATCCGCTCACGCAGGATGCCTGCTCGTTCTACGAAGACCATGCGCTGTTTGACGACTTCACCGGCATGGTGGTCGACGCCAGCGAGGGCGAACGCATTGCGCGCGCACTGACCAAACCGGGCGGCGACACACACAAGGGCGTGATCCTGAAGAACCACGGCATCCTCACCGCTGGCCCCACCGTGGAAGCCGCCGCATGGTGGTACATCGCGCTGGACAACGCCGCACATACGCAACTGCTGGCCGAAGCTGCCGGCACGCCGCAGTTGATCGACGCGGCCACCGCGCAGCACACGCACAGCCAGGTCGGCGGGCCCGAAGGGTCGCTGCACGCATTCGAGAGCCTGTATGCAGGCCTCGTCGCCGCGGAGCCGGACGTGCTGGATTGATCAGAAGACAAAACGCAGAACACATCCAACGCATCACCATACGGGGAGCATTCAATGAGCCAAGACAATGCGGGGATCTCGCGCCGCAAGGTACTGCACGCGGCCGCCGCCACGGCGCTGGCCGCACCGGCCCTGATCCTGGGCCGCAAGGCCTATTCGCAGCAGCGCAAGCTCACGTTTGCGTGGAACCAGAACTCGTTCTGCCTGACGCCCATCGTGGTGGCGCAGGAGCGCGGCTTCTTCGAGAAGAACGGCCTGCAGGTCGACCTGATCAACTACAGCGGCTCGACCGATCAATTGCTGGAATCCATCGCCACCGGCAAGGCCGATGCTGCCGTGGGGATGATCCACCGCTGGCTCAAGCCGCTGGAGGCGGGTTTTGACGTGAAGATCATTGGCAGCTCGCACGGCGGCTGCGTGCGGCTGGTTGGCTCCAAGGCCGCGGGTGTGACCAACCTGGCCGCGCTCAAGGGCAAGACCGTGGGCGTGAGCGATCTGGCCGCGCCGGGCAAGCACTTCTTCACCATCCTGCTGGCCAAGCACGGTATCGACCCCGACCGCGACATCACCTGGCGCCAGTACCCGGCGGACCTGCTGGGCGTGGCGGTGGACAAGGGCGAGATTCAGGCCATTGCCGACGGCGACCCGAACCTCTACCTGCTGGAAAAGCGCACCAACGGTGCCTATGTGGAACTGGCGACCAACCTCACTGGCGAGTACGCGCGCAAAGTCTGCTGCGTGATCGGCGCGCGTGGCGAACTCGTGCGCAATGACCGCCAGGCGGCCTCCGGCCTGGCACGCGCCATTGTGCAGGCGACGGACTTCGTCAACGAGAACCCGAACGAGGCCGCCAAGGTGTTTGCCAAGTACTCGCCCAAGGTGGCGGTGGACGATCTGCGCAAGCTCTACGCCACGCTCACCTATACGCACCACCCGACGGGTGTCGACCTGCGCGACGAGATCGCCTTCTATGCGGAAGACTTCCGCCGCATCGGCGTCATCAAGAAGACGACCGACCCGCAGCGCCTGGCGCAGCACGTCTACGTGAACGTGCTGGCGTAGGGCACGCGACATGAGGAGAGCATCGACATGACTACGACTACCGCCCCTCAAACGCTGGAGGCGCCTGCCGCGCTGTCCAACCCCTTTGGCGGCGCGATTACCCATGCGCGCGTATGGCGCTCTGGCACGGTGGCCGGGCTGGCGTGGGCCGCCTTCGGATTGCTGACGTGGCGCTGGCCCAACCATGTGATCGGCTTCAGCGATTGGGCCTTCACAGCAGAACTTGGTATCGCGGCACTACTGGTGAGCGTTGCGCTGTTCGTTCTGGCGCTGGTGGGTGCGTACGTGGCGCCCCTGCGTGCCGTGCAGGAAACGCTACAGCCTCTCGGGCCGTGGCTCATCGCCGTACCGGTCGTGCTGGGCGCATGGGAAGCGCTGACAGCCAAATCGGGCTTCCTGCCTACGCCGTTCTTTGCGCCGCCGCAGGCGTTGATCGAGGTCTACACCGAAGACTGGGCGTGCCTGGGCGGCAGCGTCATCAACACGCTCAAGCTGCTGGGGCTGGGCTACTTCTTTGGCGCGCTGACGGGCTTCCTGGTGGGCGTGTCGATCGGCTGGTCGCGTGCCGTGGGGTACTGGGTGCATCCGGTGCTGCGCATTCTGGGCCCGTTGCCCGCCACGGCGCTGCTGCCGATCACCTTCTACTTCTTCCCGTCGAGCTATTCGGCGGCGGCCTTTCTGATTGCGCTGGCGTCGGGCTTTCCGGTGGCGGTGCTCACGTGGTCCGGTGTGGCTGGCGTGAACAAGAGCTACTACGACGTGGCCCGTACGCTCGGTGCCTCCAACGCCTTCCTGGTGCTGCGTGTGGCAATTCCGGCTGCATTGCCGCAGGTATTCGTCGGGTTGTTCATGGGGCTGGGCGCGTCGTTTACGGTGCTGGTGACGGCCGAGATGATGGGCGTGAAATCGGGCCTCGGGTGGTATCTGACGTGGGCCCAGGGTTGGGCCTCTTACGTGAACATGTATGCGGCGCTGATCGTGATGGCGCTGCTGTTCTCCAGCATCATCACGCTGCTGTTCAAGGTGCGTGACCGCGCGCTGGTCTGGCAGAAGGGGACGCTGAAATGGTAGCCGTGCTTGAACGCGAAGCGCCGGTTGAGGCGGCCGCACCCGTCACGCCTGCCACCACCGGCGCACGCATTGACGTGCAGGGCGTGAGCCACTGGTTTGGCAGCCGCGCCAACCCGCTGCAGGTGCTCGACAACGTTGACCTGGCCGTGCAGCCCGGCGAGTTCGTCGCACTGCTGGGCCCCAGCGGCTGCGGCAAATCCACCTTGTTGCGCCTGATTGCCGGGCTGGAAGCGCCCACGCGCGGCCGCATCCTGCAGGACGATGCGCCCATCACCGAGCCGGATCCGTCGCGCGTTGTCGTGTTTCAAGACCCGACGCTGTATCCGTGGCGCCGGGTGTGGGACAACGTCGCTCTCGGCTTGCAGGCGCGTGGCGTGCTCAAGGCGGAGCGCGACCGGGTGGATGATGCGCTGGAGCGTGTCGGCCTCAAGGGCTTTCACCGTGCGTTTCCGCACGAGTTGTCGGGCGGCATGGCGCAGCGCGTGGCACTGGCGCGCGCATTGGTCAACGATCCGCAACTGCTGGTGCTGGATGAACCGCTGGGCAAGCTCGATTCCCTCACGCGGCTGGCCATGCAGAGCGAGCTGGTAGCGCTGTGGCAGCGGGCGCGTTTCTCTACGGTGCTGGTTACGCACGATGTGGAAGAGGCGTTGTTCCTGGCCCAGCGCGTGATCATCTTCAGCCCGCGCCCGGCGCGCATTGCAGCGGAGTTGACGGTCGACCTGCCTTATCCGCGCCATCGTGGTGATCCACGCCTGAATGCTCTGCGGCACGAGGCGCTTGGCCACCTTGGCCTGGGCCAGACCTGGTAGGGCGCGCGCAGGACATCCCAAGATGAAAGTGCAGTCATGAGCGGCCCTCCACCGACGGCCTGGCTCAATACGTTGCTCGGCTTCCTGCAGTGGGCGCAGCAAGGGCTGCTGACGCTGTGGCATGCGTTGGGCTTGACCGGCGATGTGCACGGCCAGCCGGCGTGGCCTTGGGGTGTGCGCATTGCCGGTGAAACGCTGTTGATCGACTTGGGGCAGGCGCGGCAACTGGGCATCACGCTCATTGCCGTGGCGTTGGCACTGGTGGCCGTGCTTGCGGCGGTCTGGGTGCGTCGCTGGCGTGCCGTGGCGCTGGGGGTGGCGGCCGGCCTCCTCGTTGTGGCGCCGTGGCCTTCGGCGGTGGTGCTGTCATCCGCCGTGCCGACCAGTTTCCATGCCAGCCCGACCGCGTTCTCCCTGGCATCCATTGCGAATGGCGCGCGGGTCTACAACGCCGCCTGCGCAAGCTGCCACGGCGCGGATGGCCGTGGAGAAGGCCCATTGGCCGCTACGCTTACACGCTGGCCGCCCACCGTCGTCGGCCCGCTGCTCGGCCGCCATGCCGATGGCGAGCTGTTCTGGCACATCGCCCACGGCATGCAGGATGCGCAAGGCGCAGCCACCATGCCCGCCTTTGCCAACCGGTTGAGCGACAACGACATCTGGGCCGTGCTCGATTACATGAAAGTACTGGCGGCCAGCGGCGGCGTGCGTGCAGGTGGCTGGCCGGTGCCGATGGCGCTGCCGGGGCTGGCCGTGCATTGCACGGATGCCTCGCCCGAACCGCTGAATGCGTGGAGGGATGGACAACGCGTGCGGGTGGTTGCCATCGACGCTGCGTCGGCAAGCCAGTTGCCTTTTGAAGACCCGCGCTTCCAAACATTGCTCGTCACGCCAGACGGCACGCTGCCTTCGGCACCACCGCCAATGCGGGCGCGCTGCGTGGTGGACGGCAAGGATGCCTGGCCCATCTTTGCGGCCATTGCCGGCGCCACACCACAAACGTTCTCAGGCATGCAGTTGCTGGCGGATCGCAATGGCTGGCTGCGGGCGCGCGGTGAACCGGGCACCACCTGGTCCGACGCCGATTTCCTTTGCACCTCCGCCTCACGCGCCGCTGAAACGCCGCGCGCCGCGGGGCTCGACACACTCATCGCCCGCATGGACGCCGAACCGGTGCGTTATGTGAAGGGCGGCTTTATCCATTGACCACCATGCCGATTTCTCGACGACGTTTTGCACAATCTGCGCTGCTGCTGGCGGCTGCGCCGGCCTTGCCCTTTGCACAGGCGCGCCCCGTGCTCAAGGCCGGCGACCAGAAGGGCGGGCTACGCGCACTGCTGGAGGCGGCAGACGCGCTCAAAGGCGTGCCCTACGACATTCAGTGGACAGAGTTTCCTGCGGCTGCGCCGCTGGCCGAAGCACTCAACGCGGGCGCGGTGGATCTGGGGCCGATTGGCGATGCGCCGGCCATCTTCGCGCTGGCAGCCGGCACGCGCATCAAGCTGATCGGCGCGAACCGGTCGGATCCCTATGGCACGGCAGTGCTGGTGCGCCCGGATTCACCGTTGAAGACGGCGGCGGACCTCAAGGGCAGATCCATCGGCACCAACCGGGGCTCGATCGGGCACCTGGTGGCGCTCAAGGCGTTGGAATCTGCCGGGCTGGGGCCGCAAGATGCCAACTTCCGTTTTCTGCCGCCCGCCGATGCCAAGCTTGCCCTGGTCAACGGCTCCATTGATGCGTGGTCTACCTGGGAACCCTATACGGCGATGGCCGAAACCGCCGGGCATGCGCGCGTGTTGGTGAGCGGGCGCGGGCTGTGGTCGGGCCTGAGCTACCTGGCCGCCACGGACGCAGCATTGGCTGCCAAGCGCGATGTTCTGCGTGATTTCCTGCAGCGTGTGGTGCGTGCACAGGTCTGGTCGTACCAGCATGTCGACAGCTACTCGGCCACGCTGGCGCGCATCATCGGCATTGCGCCCGAGGCGGCGCGGCTGCAGTTCGCGCGGCGCCAGACGGTGTGGCGCCCGATTGACGCTCAACTTATTGCCGAGCAGCAGCGCACGGCAGACTTCTATCTGAAGTCTGGCCTGCTCAGGCAGAAGCTGGACGTGGCATCGACCTTTGATACTGGTTTTCCGCTGACAGCCTGAGCACTCAGGGCGCGGTGATCATCCGCGCAAAGCGCTTCAGTGCGGCAGTGGTGCCTTTACGATCGCCCGTGGTGACAAGATCGAGCAGCAGGCCGCGCATCGTCGCCACCTGAATGCGCGCACGGGCACGGGCTTCGGCCGGCGGCAGGCCAAGTTGCGCTTCGAACAGTGCGGTAACTGGGGCAAGCCAGCTGTCCACCACGTCGCCGAGAAAAGCATGAAAGCGCTCGGGCTCGCGAATGGCGCGTGCGTAGAGCTCAAACAGCAGCCGGATGATGGGCAGGTAGGCGTCCGACGCGTAGCGGTCCCACGCTGCTTCAATGGCGGCCACGGGGTCAGCGATGTCGTTCTGGACGCGCACGCGCGCGAGCTGCTCGCGGTGGCGGATCTCGCGCAGCACGATCTCCCAGAACTCGTCGGCGGAGCCGAAGTGGTAGATCAGCATGCGGTGGCTGGTGCCGATGGCCTCGGCCACGCGCCGCAACGACATGTCGCCGATACCGTTGTCGAGCACGTAGCGCACCGCCGCATCCAGTGACTTGACGGCGGATTCGCTGGGTGTGAACGGGGTCTCGGTGCGCTTCTTACGCGGTGCTGCGGTGGTGGCCATGGGATACAGCTCAATACTTGGACTGCCCGCCAGTCTACGCGATCAACGGGCGCTGCCACACCGGCGGCTTGCGCATGCAAAGGATGGCCACCACAGACACTACGGCCGCTGCCAGCAGGTAGTAGAGCGGCGCCCGAACGATGCCCTGCGAGAGCGCATAGGTGGACACCACCGGCGAAGCCGCACCAAACAGCATCACGCCGATGTTGTAGCCCAGCCCAATGCCCAGCGCGCGCTGCCCGGGCGGAAAGCGCTCCGCGAAGAACGGAAAGCTGCCGCCCAGGAACAGGCCGAACCCAAACGCACACACCGCCTGGAAGGCAAACAGCGCCCCGGGTGTGGGGCTGGCGAGCAGCTGTTCGTACAGCGGCGTGCCGATACCCAGCGCAAGCACAATGCCGAACAGCATGATGCCGCTGCGCCCGCGTCGGTCCGACCAGGGCCCGCCGATCAGCGAGCCGGCGATGATGGCAAGCGCCGCCAGCGTCGACCCGATGGCCCCGGTGGTCTGTCCGATCTTGAGCGCCTGCGTGGCAAACGCCGGCATGAAGACGATGGCCAGGTACACCACCGCCGAGCCGAAGCCCGTTAATGCCGAGACCATGACGATCTGCGCGGCCAGCGTACGGGCCGGCAGTGTTCGGGCTTCGGTACCGCTGACCTGCATGGCGCCGGCGTGCAGGCTTTCATTCATATGCCGGCGCAGGTAGGCCCCCACTGGAATCACGCACAGTCCCACCACGAAACCGATACGCCAGCCCCAATCCAGCGTGCGTTCCACGCCCAGCGTGCCGAACACCAGAAGGGCCAGCCCGGACCCGGCCGCCAGCGCTAGGTAAGTGGATGCGCTGAACACGGCGCCATACCAGCCGCGCTGGTGTGGCGGGCAGGACTCGATCACCAAGGCGCCTGCGGCACCGCTTTCGCCCGAGGCGGCAAAGCCAGACAGGAGCCGGCCCACGATCACCATGGCCGTCCCGAGTAAGCCTGCTGTCTTGTAGGGTGGGGCAACGGCAATCAGCAACGTGCCTGCGCCCATCAGCAGGACAGTCGCAACCATGGTGGCTTTGCGACCGCGCCGGTCAGCGTAGCGGCCGATACACCAAGCGCCGAACGGACGCACGACAAAGCCGGCGGCGAACGCGGTGACGGCGGCCAGCGTGGAAAGCACCTCGTTGCCTGCTGGAAAGAAGTTGCGCGCAATGGCCAGCGCAAAGTAGCCGTACAGGGTGAAGTCGAGCCATTCGAAGAAATTGCCGACGGCCGCGCCGACCAGGTTGTGGCGAAGGGTTGTCATGTCGCGTGCCTCTGGGGTTAGAAGCGGTACCGCACGCCCACGGCCGCCTGAAACTGATTGGCGCCCGGCGTGACGCTGCTGGTGGTGCCGAGCGACTGTGCCAGCGTATTGGCGCCATAGGCCGAAGCCGCCGCCGACGTACCAAACGCCACCACCGGATAGCTCGTGCCCGCGCCGCCCTGGTTATGGACAAACGCGCCGAGCAGATACACATCCACGTTCTTCGACAGGTAGTAGCCAAGCTGCGCGCCCACCAGATACGGATGGATGTTGGTGTCCTCCACCCGCAGCTTGTAGAAGCCGACGCGCGCATCCACATTGCTGGTCACCCAGTAAGCTGCTCCGGCCCAGTACAGGTGCGTGGTGTAGGCGCGCCGCGCGGTGCCGGAAGAGGGCCGATCGCTGTCATGCGAGTAGCCGGCGTAGAGGTTGAGCTTATCGATGGTGTAGTTGGCGCCGAGCATCCAGGTCTCGCGCTTCCAGTCGTTCAGGTAGGCAGGGCTGGCGATGGGCGGGCGCGGTGTGCCGGCCGCCACGGCGTTGATCATCGAGCCTGAGGCATCCCACGGGTTGTCTTCGCGGTTGTAACCGGCCACCAGCGTGAGCGAAGGCGAGCCATACATGAGGTGCGCACCGAAGTCGCTCTTCTGCACGTTGCTGCCCGGAGTGCCGAATGCGTAAAGCATGCTGCCCGAGATCGGCCCCCACGATGCCGGTGTGGTGTACCGGATGGCCTTATCGAGCCGGTAGCCGTTGCCGGGTGCCAGCACGCTCAGCTGGCCCAGCGCCACCACGGAAGCCGTGCCGGTGCCTTCGCGCAGCGGGTCGGCCATGTAGGCGGCTTCCAGAATGGGCGCGTAGGTCCGGCCCAGCGTCACCCGGCCGTACGGGCCCTCCAGGCCGACCCACGATTCGCGTGACCACGCCTGCTGCTGTGTCGCGCCGTTGGCCGGAGAAAACCCTTGCTCCAGGTTGAAGACGGCCCCCCAGCCTTGCCCGAGGTCTTCCCGCCCGCGCATGCCGAAGCGGCTAGTGGTGAGAATGCCCGCCGACATGCCCGACAGGCTGTCGCCCGCAGCATTAACGTGCGTGGTGTACGACAGGGCATTCTCCACCGTGCCGTACAACGTGACATTGGACTGGGCATACGCCGAGCCCATCACGGAAAGGCCGATCACACTGGCCGCGCGGATGCCGCCTGCAATTCCCATAGTTGCCTTCCTCCTGGTTCTGTTTTCAGATTCTTCTTTATAACGTACCAATTGGTACGCTATGTACGCGAGCAGTCAATGGACAGCTCTGTGAGATAGGCATCATCCTCTCAAAATTATTCGTTGATATCTGCGAGATTCCCTAGTTGTCCTGATCAAATCATATGTGTACCATGCGGTACGTTTTAATCTTGAGCAGACGCAGGAACGCCATGAAAGCAACCTTCACACCGGAGCAGGACCAGGAATTCCAACGGCGCGCCGATGCGGTGTGCGCTGCAATGCGCGCGGCGGGTCTGCGTCAATTGGTGCTGACCGACACAGACAACCTGTTCTATCTGACCGGCGCCACCTTCGATGCACTGGAGCGGCCGTTCTTCCTGATCCTCGGCGCGGACGGCGGGCGCCAGCTGGTGGTGCCGGCACTTGAACTCGACCATCTGGGCAAGGCGTGGGGTGCACAAGACCGTGTCTCGACCTATCGCGAATACCCGGCACCGGCTGGGGAGACCTGGCATGACGCGTTGCTTGGCAAAGGGCTGTTGCAACCGGGTTTCGCGTTCGAACCCAGCTTGCCGATGTCGATGGCGCGGGTGCTGCTGGATGCCGGTGGCGAGCCGCACGAGCTGATGGAAGGCATCCGCATCATCAAATCCGCATGGGAAATTGCCGCCATCGAGCGCGCTGCGCACTATGCGGACTGGGGTGTCCGGCAAATTCTGCGCAATGCCTCGGAAGGGGCGTTGGTGGCCGAAACGTTTACACCGGGGCAGGCGCTCTCGCGCAAGATCATCCGCGAGACTCCTGATTGGGACCCGGTCGCTACGCGCGTCATCTGCGGAGCATGGCCGGCGCCGCTGAGTGCGGAGCCGCACGCCATTCCGCGCCTGGATATGACGCTGAACGAAGGCCCGCATGTGGCGATGGTGCTGACTCGTGTCAATGGCTATGCGGCAGAGAGCGAGCGCACGTTCTTCACCACACGTCCTGACCCACGGGCACGCGAGCTGTTCCACCTGTTGGAGGCTGCGCGCGAGCGGGCGTTCTCACTCGTACGACCGGGCATGCACTGCTCGGAACTGGACTGGCAGGTCAACCGCTTCCTGGCCGGTTGCGGCTATGCGGGCGACAGCGTGCGGCTGCACCGCTGCGGACACGGCTTCGGCCTGGGCAATCACGAGCCACCCTGGATCGCCGAAGGCAGCGAACATGTGCTGCAGGAAAACATGGTGATCTCCATCGAGCCCGGCATCTACCTGGCGGGCGAGGGCGGGTATCGACACTCCGATACCGTGCTCGTCACCGCCAATGGCTACCGCTGCCTGACCCAGGCACCGATACGGCTGAGTGAACTTGTGCTCGGGCGCCCCAGGTTGCGCCATCGCTTGCAGCGCAGCCTGATCCGCAATGCGCTGAACCTGTGAGCGACCATGCAGATCATTCTGCTGCAGATCGCCTACCTGTGTATCGCGCTGGCCTTCAATGCACTGAGCGCCAGTCTTGCACTGGCGGGTAGCAGGCCTCTCGCGCCCACCAACCTGGCTGTTGCCACCGGCGTGTTCGCGCTGTATGCGCTGGCGCTGTGGTCGGGGCATGCCGGGTTCGATACGGCGTACCGAGCGGCGATGCTGTGCTTCGTGCTGGTGCTCGGCGCGGGTGGCGTGCTTGCCCATCTGCGTCGCGGGCCGACGCAGGCCTATCGATCGGCGGTTGCCTGGGTGGCCGCCATTCTCCTCAATGGGTTGGGGGTGGTGTTGAACGTAGCGGGCGCGCTGATGGGTGCCCGCGCTGTCCTCTGACGCGATCAGCGGCCACTGATGAGCGACTGGCGCAGCGTGTCTTTCAACACCTGAAACGCCGGGTTGTCGTTGTCCTTGCGATAAGCCAGCCACAGCTCGACCGGCTTCGCGGGGGTGGTGCGCACCGGGCGATAGACCACGCCTTCAAAATGCAGCATCGATGCCGCAGCGGGAATCAGCGCCACGCCAATCCCGGCGCGCACCAGTGCCAGCATCGAGTGGATCTGGCTGACGTATTCAACGATGTCGGGCAAGACCTCGGCGCGTTCGAGCAAACCGCTCACCAGTTGGTGGAAGTAGCGCGCCTCGTAAGGCGAATACATCAGCAGCGGTTTGCCCTCGCAATCGCGCAGGCTGGGGCGCTGCGGCCAGGTGTCGGCCACCGCTTCGGGCAGCGCCAGCACGAGCGCCTCTTGCGAGCACGGCACAGCGATCAATTCGCCATGCTCTACGGGCGGGCGTAACAGGCCAACGTCAATCTCGCGCGCGTCGAGGGCCGAAAGCTGCGCGCCGCTCACCATCTCCTTCAACGTCAACCGCACACCCGGCGATGCCGCTCGCACGGCGCTCACCAGCGCGGGCAACTGCCCGTAACCGACCGTTGCGGTAAAGCCGATCGCCAAAGAACCGGCGGCACCTGTGGCGACACGCCGTGCAGTGGCTGCCGCCTCATCGGCCAGCCGCAGAATGCGCGCGGCATCCGGCAAAAAGCTGCGCCCCGCAGCGGTCAATCTGACCGAGCGGCTGTTGCGCTCAAGCAGTTCAGTGCCCACTTGGTGCTCCAGCAGACGCACCTGGCGCGACAGCGGCGGCTGCGTCATATGCAGGCGTTCAGCAGCGCGCCCGAAGTGCAGTTCTTCGGCCACAGCGACAAAACAACGGAGTTGGCTCAGCTCGAACATCGATTCAAAACGGGTATGGATTGGCGTTCATGACTATCTTGAATTGGAATGATGCGCAGCGCAAGAATTGGCCCGCTCGGCAGTCCCCGGACAGCGCCCGCCATGCGGCACGGACACCTTCCCGCATGGCGCGATAGCGCGTCTGGGCGCCGGGCGGCGGTCGCTTCATGTGCATTTGCAGCATCCGCCCCGGTGGCTAAGGGAATACCCCGTATCAATACAAAATATGTATCAATCGAGTTAGTAGTTGGCTTGGACTTGAATCGTTCCCGATGCAAGAATCCGCTCACCAACAACACGTGACCACTGCCCCTGCGGTGGTCCCCACGCAGAGCGAGACATGTCCCGATATACCCCCAAAGAATTCGCCCAACAAATTGGTTCCGGCTTGCTGTCCTTCCCGGTTACGCACTTCAAGGCTTCCGACCTGTCGTTTGACGAAGACGCATACCGCAAGAACCTGGCTTGGCTGTTCAGCCACGACGCTGCCGGCCTGTTTGCCGCAGGTGGTACGGGTGAGTTCTTCTCGCTCACCGCTACGGAAACGGACCGCGTTGTGCGCGCCGCCGTAGCCGAGACCGGCGGCAAGATCCCGGTGATCGCTCCGGCAGGCCGCGGCACCGCTGAATCGATCGATTACTGCAAGGCCGCAGAAGCCGCCGGCGCAGACGGCATCCTGCTGCTGCCCCCGTACCTGACCGAAGCCTCCGCCGATGGCGTGGCCGCCCACGTGGAGCAGGTCTGCAAATCGACCAAGTTGGGCGTGATCATCTACAACCGCGCCAACCAGATCCTGGACGCGGATCACCTCGAGCGTCTGGCAGATCGCTGCCCGAACCTCGTCGGTTTCAAGGACGGCGTGGGCGATCTGGAGCTGATGACGCGCATCTACGCCCGCCTGGGTGACCGCTTCACGTACATCGGTGGCCTGCCGACCGCAGAGACTTTTGCGCTGCCGTACCTGACGATGGGCGTGACGACGTATTCGTCGGCCATCTTCAACTTCGTGCCGAAGTTTGCCCTGGAGTTCTACGCCGCCGTGCGTGCGTACGACAACGCCAAGGTCTACAAGATGCTCAATGACTTCGTGCTGCCGTACATCCAGCTGCGCAACCGCAAGCGTGGCTACGCAGTGTCGATCGTCAAGGCCGGCATGAAGGTGGTTGGCCGCAGCGCGGGCCCGGTGCGTGCGCCGCTGACGGATCTGACCGACGCAGAACTGGCCGAACTGTCGGCACTGGTGTCGCGCGTGGCCGAAGTCGAAAAACTGGCTGCATAAACGCAACCTGAACAAGGAACCCACTATGACCTTGAGCGGCGAACTGCTGCTGGGTGCTGCCCGCGTTGCGGGCGGTGCCGGCACGGTTCGCGCCATGAACCCCGCCACCGGGGAATGGCTCGAACCCGAATTCACCCTGGCCTCCAAGGCCGATGCCGCGCGTGCCGCTGAACTGGCCGCCGCGGCTTTTGACGTTTACCGCGAAACAGCGCCGGAAGCGCGTGCTGCGTTCCTGGAAGCCATCGCCAGCCAGATCGAAGCGCTGGGCGATGCGCTGATCGAGCGCGCGATGGCGGAATCCGCACTGCCGCGTGCCCGTCTGGAAGGCGAGCGCGGCCGCACGTGCGGCCAACTCCGCCTGTTTGCAAACGTGGTGCGCGCCGGCGATGCCGTGGGCGCACGCCTCGATTCTGCACTCCCCGAACGCAAGCCGCTGCCCCGTTCCGACCTGCGCCTGCGCCGTATCGCGCTGGGCCCAGTGGCCGTGTTTGGCGCGAGCAACTTCCCGCTGGCGTTCTCGGTGGCGGGCGGTGATACCGCATCGGCGCTGGCAGCCGGCTGCCCGGTCGTCGTAAAGGCACACCCGGCGCATCCAGGGACGTCCGAGCTGGTGGGCCGCGCCATTCAGGCAGCGGTTGCCCAGTGCGGCCTGCCAGAAGGCGTGTTCTCGCTCATCCTGGCCGACAACGATGTGGCAGGTGCGTTGGTGGCCGACCCGCGCATCCAGGCGGTGGGCTTTACCGGATCGCGCGCGGGTGGTCAGGCACTGCTGCGCATTGCACAGGCACGTCCGCAACCGATTCCCGTGTATGGCGAGTTGAGCGCCATCAACCCCGTCTTCCTGCTGCCCGATGCGCTGGCCAAGCGTGCCGCTGCATTGGGTCAGCAATACGTTGCGTCGCTCACGATGGGCGCAGGCCAGTTCTGTACCAACCCAGGCTTGCTGCTCGCGATCGATGGGCCGGATCTCGACGCGTTTGAAGCAGCCGCTGCGGTGGCCATGGGTCAGGCACCGGCCCAGCCGATGCTGACTGCCGGCATTCATGCCGCGTACGCGCGCGGTGTCGACAAGCTGAGCGGCGAAGCCAACGTGCGTTGCGTCGCACGCGGGCAGGGCAGTGACCAGCCCAACCGTGGGCAGGCTGGCTTCTACACGACGGATGCGAAAAGCTTCCGGGCACAGCCGACGCTGCACGACGAGATCTTTGGTGCCACCGGCCTCGTCGTTCGCTGCCGTGACGCGGAAGAGCTGCGCGTGCTGGCTGAATCGCTCGAAGGCCAGCTGACGGCCACGCTGCACCTGGATACTGGCGATACGGCCATCGCCCGTTCGCTGCTGCCGATCCTGGAGCGCAAGGCGGGCCGCATCCTGGCCAACGGCTGGCCTACCGGCGTTGAGGTATGTCAGGCCATGGTGCACGGCGGCCCGTGGCCCGCCACGACGGATTCGCGCACGACCTCGGTCGGCACGGCGGCCATCGAGCGTTTCCTGCGCCCGGTGTGCTACCAGGATCTGCCGGCAGAGTTGCTGCCGCAGGCGTTGCAAGACGCGAACCCGCTCAAGCTGCGTCGTCTGGTCGACGGGCAGTGGCAGTAATCAGGTCGTCAACAAGCACATAAAAAGCCGGGCCGTACAGGACCCGGCAGCTTGAACCCAGGCGCGCATGACGCCGGACCAAGGAGGAGACCATGGATATCAAAGCCCCAACTGTTGGCGCCCAAAGCGTGCCGCGCACCGAGCGCATGACCCGCGTGCGCTTCGTGATCCTCGCGATGCTGTTCATCGTGACGACCATCAACTATGCCGATCGCGCGACGATCTCGATGGCCGGCTCGGCCATGCAGAAGGAACTCGGCATCGATGCCGTGTCGCTCGGCTATATCTTCTCGGCCTTCGGCTGGGCCTACGTGATCTCGCAGATTCCGGGCGGCTGGTTGCTCGACCGCTTCGGCTCCAAACGCGTGTACACGTTCAGCATCCTGCTGTGGTCGTTGTTCACGCTGGCGCAGGGCGCCATCGGCTTCTTTACCGGCATGGCCGCCATTGTCATGGTGTTCTGCCTGCGCTTTCTGGTGGGGGCGGCCGAGGCGCCGTCCTTTCCGGCCAACAGCCGCATCGTCGCTGCATGGTTCCCGGCCAACGAACGCGGTACCGCATCCGCCATCTTCAATTCGGCGCAATACGCGGCCACGGTGGTCTTTGCCCCGTTGATGGCGTGGCTCGTGCACGAGTTCGGCTGGCATCACGTGTTTATCGTGATGGGCGTGATCGGCATTGCCATGGCCTTCGTGTGGAAGACCTTCGTGCACGACCCGAAGGACCACCCCGGCATCAACCGCGCCGAGATCGAGTACATCGAAGCTGGCGGCGGCCTCGTCAACATGGACCGCGCCGGCGTGGCCAAGACCGAGGGCCCGAACCTCGGCTACGTCAAGCAACTCCTCGGCAACCGCATGCTGATGGGGGTGTACATCGCGCAGTACTGCATCAACGCGCTCACGTACTTCTTCATCACGTGGTTCCCGGTGTACCTGGTGCAGGCGCGTGGCATGTCGATCCTGAAGGCCGGTTTCGTGGCCTCGATTCCTGCGGTGTGCGGCTTCCTGGGCGGCATTCTGGGCGGAATCATTTCCGACGCGCTGCTGCGCAAGGGCGCATCGCTGTCGGTGGCGCGCAAGGTACCAATCGTGCTGGGCATGCTGCTCTCCATGAGCATGGTGATCTGCAACTACGTGGATGCGCAGTCCATCGTGGTGGCGGTGATGGCGCTGTCGTTCTTCGGCAAGGGGCTGGGCGCGCTGGGCTGGGCGGTCAACTCCGATACGGCACCGAAGCAGATCGCCGGCCTGTCGGGGGCGCTGATGAACACCTTCGGCAATCTGTCGAGCATCACCACCCCCATCGCCATCGGCTACATCGTCAACACCACGGGCTCGTTCAACGGAGCGTTGGTGTACGTGGGTATCCATGCTGCGGTTGCGATCGTCTGCTACCTGGTCATGGTGGGCGAGATCAAGCGCGTGGAACTCAAACCGCTGTAAGCCACAGGAGCGCTAGAAGTGACGTTGCAATCGATCGAATCCGGCGCACGTACGCACACCCCGCGTGTGACGGAGATGCAGGTGATCCCCGTCGCCGGGCGGGACAGCATGCTGCTGAATCTGTGCGGCGCCCATGCCCCGTTCTTCACCCGCAACCTTGTCGTCCTCAAAGACAACGCCGGGCGCACCGGCGTTGGCGAGGTGCCGGGCGGGGAGGGTATCCACCAGGCACTGGAGCGCATGATTCCGCTGGTGGTGGGGCAGTCCATCGGCCGCACCAACGGCGTGCTCAACAGCATCCGTCGTGCACTGGCGGGCGGTGGCAATGCGGCACATCAGGCAACCGTGCACCAGGTGACGTCCGCCTCGGAAGCAGCCGTGCTGCGCCAGCCGCACGAGATCAACCTGCGCATGGACAACGTCATCACCGCGGTGGAAGCAGCGCTGCTGGACCTGCTCGGCCAGTTTCTGGAAGTGCCGGTCGCGGAACTCCTGGGTGCGGGGCAGCAGCGCAATTCCGCGCCAATGCTCGCCTACCTGTTCTACGTGGGGGACCGCCGCAAGACCGATCTGCCATATCTGGACGGCGGTAACGGTGCGGATGACTGGCTGCGCTTGCGCCACGAAGCCGCAATGACGCCGGAAGCCATCGTCCGTCTGGCAGAGGCCGCCGCCCAGCGCTACGGCTTTGCCGACTTCAAGCTCAAAGGCGGTGTGATGCGCGGCGCAGAAGAGATGGAGGCGATTGCCGCCATCAAGGCGCGCTTCCCGCAAGCACGCGTCACGCTGGACCCGAACGGGGCCTGGTCGCTCAACGAGGCGATTGCGCTGTGCAAGGGGCAGGGGCACCTGCTGGCCTACGCCGAGGACCCCTGTGGCCCGGAAGCTGGCTACTCCGGGCGCGAGATCATGGCCGAATTCAAACGCGCTACCGGCATCCCGACCGCCACCAACATGATCGCCACCGACTGGCGCCAGATGGGCCACGCGATCCCGCTGCAGGCCGTGGACATCCCCCTGGCCGATCCGCATTTCTGGACCATGCAGGGCTCCGTGCGCGTCGCGCAGATGTGCGATGAATGGGGCCTCACGTGGGGCTCGCATTCCAACAACCACTTCGATGTCTCGCTGGCGATGTTCACGCATGTGGCCGCCGCCGCGCCGGGCAACATCACCGCCATCGATACGCACTGGATCTGGCAGGAAGCAGAAGAGCGCCTGACGCGCGAGCCGCTGCGCATCCAGGGCGGCCACGTGGCCGTACCGGATCGCCCGGGCCTCGGTATCGAGATCGACATGGAGCGCGTCATGGCCGCCCATGCCCTATACAAAACCCTCGGCCCTGGTGCGCGCGACGACGCCATGGCCATGCAATACCTCGTGCCGGGCTGGTCGTACGATCCCAAGCGCCCGAGCCTGGGGCGCTGAACGGCTGAATTGTTTGATACGCCCCCCCATTCCGGAGTCTGTGATGTCCGAATCCACGCTGGCCCCCGAGGCCGGCACTGAAACCGAGAAAGCGCTGACGATCCGTGTACATGACGGCGACAACGTCGCCATCGTCGTCAACGCGCGCGGCTTGCCTGCCGGCACGGCACTGGCCGACGGCACCGTGCTGGTCGAAGGCGTACCGCAAGGGCATAAGGTGGCATTGGCCGACCTTGCAGAAGGCGATGCCGTCATCCGCTACGGCGAGGTGATCGGCTACGCCGTCAAACCGCTGCCGCGCGGTAGCTGGATCAACGAGCACGCCGTCAAGCTACCGTCCGCGCCGGCACTCGATGAACTGCCCCTGGCCACGCGCCCCGATCCCAAACTGGCAAAGCTCGAGGGCTACACCTTCGAGGGCTATCGCAACGCGGACGGCACGGTCGGCACGAAGAACGTGCTCGGCATCATGACCAGCGTGCAGTGCGTGGCCGGTGTGACGGACTACGTGGTCGGCCGCATCAAGCGTGAGCTGCTGCCGCGCTACCCGAACGTCGATGATGTGGTTGCGCTCAATCATGTGTATGGCTGCGGTGTCGCCATCAACGCGCCGGCGGCCATCGTGCCGATCCGCACGCTGCAAAACCTTGCCCTCAACCCGAACTTTGGCGGCGAGATCATGGTGATCGGCCTGGGCTGCGAGAAGCTCGTGCCCGAGCGCCTCGTGCCGGAAAAGCTCGCCCCGGGCGGGCGCATCCCCATTGAAGTGGCCGGCACGGCCGATTCGCCGGTGCTGCGTCTGCAGGACGAAGCATTCGACGGCTTCATCGGCATGACTGATGCCATCATGGAGATGGCCGAGCGCCGACTTGAACACCTCAACAAGCGCCAGCGCGAAACCTGTCCCGCCTCCGATCTGGTGGTGGGCGTGCAATGCGGTGGCAGCGATGCATTTTCCGGTGTGACCGCCAATCCGGCCGTCGGCTTTGCCGCCGACTTGATCGTGCGGGCCGGCGGCACCGTCATGTTCTCGGAAGTGACCGAGGTACGCGACGCCATCCACCTGCTCACGCCGCGCGCCATCGACGAAGACGTTGGCCGCGCATTGCTGCGCGAGATGGCGTGGTATGACGACTACCTGAGCGGCGGCCAGACCGATCGCAGCGCCAACCCGTCGCCGGGCAACAAGAAGGGCGGCTTGTCCAACGTGGTGGAAAAGGCGCTGGGCTCCATCGTCAAATCGGGCAGCACACCCATCGTCGATGTGCTCGGCCCCGGCGAGAAAGTGCGTCGCAAGGGGCTGATCTTTGCCGCCACACCGGCCAGCGATTTTGTGTGCGGCACGCTGCAGCTCGCCTCGGGCATGAACCTGCAGGTGTTCACCACTGGGCGCGGCACACCTTACGGACTGGCCATGGCACCCGTCATCAAAGTGTCGACGCGCAAGGCGCTGTCCGAGCGCTGGCATGACCTGATTGACCTCGACGCGGGCCGTATCGCCACGGGCGAGGCCAGCATTGCCGACGTCGGCTGGGAGCTGTTCCACCTGATCCTCGACGTGGCCAGCGGCCGCAAGCAGGTCTGCGCAGACAAGCTCGGCTTGCATAATGCGCTCGCGCTGTTCAACCCCGCCCCAGTAACCTGATATGACCGTAACCAACACCGACACGCCTGCACACACCGATCCGCTGGCGGGCATCACCACCCGCTGCCACCGCCTGCTGCTGACGGGCGCGGGCGGCAACCTGGGCAAGGTGCTGCGCGAGCGCCTGCCGAAGTACGCCGACGTGCTGCGCATTTCCGACATCTCGGACCTGGGCGCCGTACGCCCGGGCGAGGAGGTCGTCCCCTGCAACCTGGCCGATCCGCAGGCCGTCGATGCGCTGGTTGCAGGCACGGATGCCATCGTTCACCTGGGTGGCGTCTCGGTTGAACGCCCATTTGAAGAGATCCTGCCGGCCAACATTCAGGGCGTCTACAACCTCTATGAGGCTGCGCGCCGTCACGGCGTGCGCCGCATCGTGTTTGCCAGCTCGAACCACACCATCGGCTTCTACAAGCAGGGTGACGTCATCGACAACACCGTGCCGACCAAGCCCGATGGCTACTACGGGTTGAGCAAGGTCTTTGGTGAGCAGCTCGCCAGTTTCTACTTCGACCGCTACGGCATCGAAACGGTGGCCATCCGCATTGGCTCGTCATTCCCCGAGGCCAAGGACCGCCGCATGCTGGTCACGTGGCTCGGCTACGACGATCTGGAACAGCTGATCCGCCGCGCCATGTTCGTACCAAACGTTGGCTTTACTGTGGTCTACGGCATGTCGGCCAACCGAGACCGCTGGTGGGACAACCGCAACGCGGCTCACCTCGGCTACGTGCCTACCGAGACCAGCGAGATCTTCCGCACGCAGGTGGAGGCGCAGCCGCCACTGTCTGCAGACGATCCGGCCGCGCTGTATCAAGGCGGTGCCTTCGTCAAAGCTGGCCCGTTCGGAGACTGACCCGATGCACGCAAATGTGGAACGCATCGGCACCATGCGCTGCGGCGTCGGCGAGAGCCCGGTGTGGCATGCCGGCGAACAGGCGCTGTACTGGACGGACATTCCCGGGCGCACCCTGTGGCGTTGGAGCGCCTCGACAGGTCACTGCGACGCATGGGCGTTGCCCGAGATGGCTGGCTGCATCGCCATGACTTCCGGTGGTTGGGCATTGGCCATGGAGACTGGTGTCTTTCGCGCACAGCAGCCGAAGGCAGGCATCGCGCTTGCACCGCTTGAACGCCTCGCCACGGTGGAACACGCACGGCCCGACATGCGCTTCAACGACGGCCGTTGCGACCGTCAGGGCCGCCTCTGGGCAGGCACGATGGTGTTCGACACCGCACTGGGTGTACCTGCCGGCAAGCTCTATCGTCTCGATGCCGCCGCGCGCCGCGTAGAGGCTGTCATCGATGACCTGATCGTCCCGAACGGCCTGGCCTTCAGCCCCGATGGGCGCACGATGTACCTGTCGGATTCACATGCCAGCCGCCAGACCGTCTGGGCGTTTGACTACCACATCGATACCGGCACGCCGTATAACCGCCGTGTCTTCATCGACATGCATGCGCACCCCGGCCGCCCCGACGGCGCTGCCGTGGATGCCGACGGCTGCTACTGGATCTGCGGCAACGATGCCGGCCTCGTCCACCGCTTCACGCCCGACGGCCAGCTCGATCGCAGCATCGCCATTCCTGCCGCCAAGCCCGCCATGTGTGCCTTTGGCGGGCCTGGGCTGGACACCCTGTTCGTCACTTCGATCCGCACCGACGACAACCCGCTCTCAGGCGCCACGTTTGCCGTGCGCCCGGGCGTGACCGGACTACCGGAACCTGCCATGCACATCTAACCGCAGTCCGCCCCATACCAAAACCACACCGGGGCGCCCTAGGAGACAAACACACCATGAAACCCATCAAAGGCTTGCGCTGGTGGATGATCGGGCTCGTCCTGAGCGGCCTGATCATGAACTACCTCGCGCGCAACGCGCTGGCTGTCGCAGCACCCGAAGTCAACAAGGTGCTGAACATCACCACGCAGCAATACGGCTACATCGTGGCCGCATTCCAGGCGGCGTACATGGTGATGCAGCCCATTGCAGGCTACGTGCTCGACGTGCTTGGCACCAAGCTGGGTTTCGCGTTGTTTGCGGCGGCGTGGTCGGTGGTGTGCCTGTTGCACAGTACGGCGAGTGGCTGGCTTTCACTGGCCGCATTTCGTGCAATGCTGGGGATGACAGAGGCCGCAGGTTTCCCGTCCGCATTGCGGGCCACCTCGGAATGGTTTCCGGCCAAGGAGCGTTCAATTGCCACCGGCTGGTTCAACATCGGCTCGTCGGTTGGGGCCGTCGTGGCGCCGCCGCTGGTGGTCTGGTGCATCTTGCATGGTGATTGGCGCTTCGCGTTTGCATTGATTGGCGCGCTCGGTCTGGTATGGAGCGTCTTGTGGTTCGTCCTGTATCGCGTGCCGGCCAAGCATCCGCGGCTGTCGGGGGAGGAGCACGACTACATCCGTGCCGGCCAGGAAATGCCAGGGGACAGCGCAAACGCGCCCAGGCCCTCGTGGGGCAGCATCGTCGGCAGCCGTCGCTTCTGGGGCATTGCCATTCCGCGCTTTCTGTCGGAGCCCGCGTGGCAGACGTTCAACTTCTGGATTCCGCTCTACCTTGCGACCGAGCGGCACATGAATCTCAAGGAGATCGCCTTCTTTGCGTGGCTCCCGTTTCTGGCAGCCGACATCGGCTGCGTGCTGGGCGGCTATCTGGCTCCGTGGTTCCAGAAGCGGTTCTCGGTGTCGCTTGTGACCTCGCGCAAGCTGGTGATGGTCACGGGCTGCGTCTGCATGATCGGCCCGGCCTGCATCGGGCTGGCAACCAGCCCGTACACGGCAATTGCGCTGTTCTGCATCGGTGGCTTTGCACACCAGACGCTTTCGGGCGCCCTCTATACGCTCACCTCCGATATGTTCGGTCGGCACGAGGTTGGCACCGCGGTCGGGTTGACGGGCATGTCGGGCTGGCTGGGCGGCATGCTGTTCTCGCTGGCTGTGGGCACGCTGGCAACCACCATCGGCTACAACCCGCTGTTCGTCGCGCTGGCGGTGTTCGACATCATCGCGGCCATCGTGGTGTGGACGATGTTGAACGATGGGCAGGCGCAACCGATCCCCATGCAGCGTGACGATCAACGTTCTGCTGCAGGTGCACTGGGCAGTTGAGCGGTTGAATACGTCCTCTAAAGCACACGCGGCGAGCCTGAAAACGGGCTTGCCGCGAAACGCGTTTCTCATGGCGCACGGCAATCGCCCGCGCGGCGCAAAAGTTACCTAGATCAGGTGATTGGCTAGGCAAAATCGCCTCGCCATACTGCCCTCCGACGGCTGCATCGCGACCCACAGTGGCCATTCAATTCCAACGAAGACATAACGAAAACGTGGCTGCCCAGCGCATCGGGCAGCCAGCCGACGCCGCCCGGCAGTCAGGCGGCTTTCTGGTATTGAAACGGGAGGGTGTGCCATGTTCTACGGCTTTGAAGCGGTGCCGGGCGCGATCGTGCCCTACGAATACGACTGGCCGCTGGTCGGGCTGTCGTATCTCATCTCAGTCGTGGGCGCGTACGTGGGCTTGCGATGGTCCAGACGCATCCGCAACAAGAATGGCAGTATCGATACGGATCGGCTGATCTGCGCGAGCGTGGCATTGGGCGGCGGCGCCGTCTGGTCCATGCACTTCATCGGCATGGCCGCGTACCGGACACCCGTGCGGATCGAATTTGGCCTCTTTCTGACCGTGCTGTCGTTGCTGGTGGTGATGGTGTTTGCCGGGGCCGGGCTGGTGCTGGCCTCGCGCACCACGGGCAACCGCTTGAAGAACATTGGCGAAGGCGGTGTCGTGACCGGTCTGGGCGTGGTGGTGATGCACTACACCGGCATGGCCGCGGTGCATACCAACAGCGCGTTCGACTGGAACATCTCCGTCATCGGGTTTTCCGCGTTGATTGCTGTGGTGGTGTCGGTCGTGGCGTTGTGGTTGGCCACGACCGTCAAGACACGTGGGCAGCAGTTGGGGGCCGCGCTCATCATGGGGGTGGCCGTCTGCGGCATGCACTACACCGGCATGACCGCCGGCACCATGATCTGCACTGGGCGGAGTTATTCACCCTCGCTGCTCGCCATTGAGGGCGGCAACATCGGCTATGCCGTGTTTGCGCTGGCCGGCACGATCCTGATGATCATCTTGCTGATCGAGGCCACGCGCAGCACAAGCAGTGCTCGCACGGCAGTGCCAGGCGGCACGCGCTGACCGCAACGCCGCCGCACGAAACGCCCAGCCATGTATTTTTTGGCTGGGCGTTTTCATTCTGCCCGCTCGCGCCCGCTACAATCGCGGGCTTGGATTCGCAGATGGCATTTCGAAATGGGGCTTGGCTGGTTTGGCATTTCTACCGTGTGGCTGCTGCCGATGGTGTGGCGGTACGCGACGCGGGCACTGGCGGGGGAGCGCGGCTTCCTCAAGGGCCGGGGCACCGTGCGGCTCTGGCTGGTCACGGTTGTGGCGCTGTGCACCAGCGCCACGCTCGAAGCGCTCACCTCGGGCGCCGATCCGCAGGACAAGGCCGGTGGAGCGGCAGGGCGCGCGCTGTCGGCGCTGTTCTCCCACATGCTGGGCTGGACTGGCGCCTTCCTGCTGATGCTCGGCGTGCTGGCCTGGGTGGCACCCATGGTGTTTGGACGATCATGGCGGCAGCTGTTCAACCGTAGCCGCGCCGTGCAGGAAGATGCACTCGACGAGCCCGCCCCGGATCACGAAGAACCGCATGACGAGAGCCTGAAGCCGACTGCGCTTGGCCTGGGCGGCGCTGCGCAAGCCCATTGGACCGGCAACGCCGGCCCTGCGCAGCCGACCGTACGCCATCGTGGCATCGAAGCCGTTTCTGCCCGCCGCCAACCGACATGGCAACCGCCGCCGCGCACGCGTCCGTCACCGCCGCAGCCTGGCGAGATCTGGCCGCTGCTCGACGCACAGAAGGCTGCGGCTGCCAACCCTGCCGTCGACACAAAAACGGCGTCGGCGCCAGCACCTGCAGCGACGCCTTCTCCAGCGCCAGCGCCGGCATCCGCACCGGCTCGCGCCAAGCCGCGCGCCACGATCGTCAGCAGCCCATTTCATCAGCCTCAGCTCGGACTGCGTCCGCAACAGGTGCAACCGGCGCCTGCCACCGCGCAAGTGGAGACGCCTCCCGAGCCACCCAAGGCCACCGATGAACCTGTTGTCGAAACGGTCATGACAGAACATCCGGAAGTGGAGACCGTTGAGACACAGGAAGCAGCACCCGAAGTGCAGACGGTGGATCTGGAGGCGGTGCGCCAGGAGGCCGAAGCATTGCTGGCGGAGCTGCGCGGTCTGATAACACCTGCTCCCGCGACGCCCGAGCCGGCACCAATCGCTGTCGAAGCTAGAGTCGACGCGGAAATCGAAGTCGAAACCACCGAACTGGAGCCGATTCTCGAGGCATTGCCAATGCCTGAGGCCTCCGTCCCCGAGCCATCGTTGGAAGAGGTGGAGTCATCGGCCGTCGCAGCACCGGCCACCAAGCCGCGCATCGTTCTGCCCGCTGTGGTGGGCAACGTGGTCTCGCGCGCGGTGCCGCAGGCCGCTGCCGTGGCGGCCCCCGTGCCTGCGCCGGCCCCTGTCGTGCCGCGCCATGTGGACTACCGCCTGCCCGGCGCCGCACTGCTGACGGCCGCTTCCGCCAACACCGAGTCCGTCTCTCCCGAACACTTGGACGAGACCAGCAACCTGATTACCCAGCGCCTGGCCGAGTTCAAGGTGCCCGTGACGGTGGTCGGTGCCTCGGCTGGCCCGGTCATCACGCGCTTCGAGGTCGATCCGGCCATCGGCGTTCGTGGCGCACAGGTCGTCGGCCTAATGAAGGATCTGGCACGCGCGCTGGGCGTGACCTCCATCCGCGTGGTCGAGACCATTCCCGGCAAGACCTGCATGGGTCTGGAGTTACCCAATGCAAAGCGCGAGATGATCCGCCTGTCGGAAGTCGTGAACGCCGCGGATTTCCAGTCGCACGCCTCGCACCTCGTGCTGGCCATGGGCAAGGACATCACCGGCAACCCGGTGGTAACCGACCTCGCCCGTGCGCCGCATCTGCTGGTGGCCGGCACGACCGGTTCGGGCAAGTCGGTGGCCGTCAACGCGATGATCCTGTCGATGCTGTACAAGGCCACGCCCGACGACGTGCGCATGATCATGATCGACCCGAAGATGCTGGAACTCTCGGTGTACGAGGGCATTCCGCATCTGCTCGCGCCGGTGGTGACCGACATGAAGCAGGCCGCGCACGCGCTCAACTGGTGCGTGGGCGAGATGGAAAAGCGCTACCGCCTGATGTCCGCCCTGGGCGTGCGCAACCTGGCTGGCTACAACCAGAAGATCCGCGCCGCGGAGCAGGCCGGCCGCAAGGTGCCGAATCCGTTCTCGCTCACGCCCGATGCACCGGAGCCGCTGTCCACGCTACCGCTGATCGTGGTGGTGATCGACGAGCTGGCCGACCTGATGATGGTGGCCGGCAAGAAGATCGAAGAGCTGATCGCACGCCTGGCACAGAAGGCCCGTGCGGCCGGCATCCACCTGATTCTGGCGACACAGCGGCCGTCGGTGGACGTGATCACCGGCCTGATCAAGGCCAACATTCCGACGCGCGTGGCATTCCAGGTGTCGTCCAAGATCGACTCGCGCACGATTCTCGACCAGATGGGCGCGGAATCGCTGCTCGGCCAGGGCGACATGCTGTTCTTGCCGCCGGGCACCGGGTATCCGCAACGCGTGCACGGCGCCTTTGTGGCCGATGAAGAAGTGCACCGCGTGGTCGAGCACTGGAAGCAGTTTGGCGAGCCCGAATACGACGAGGCCATCCTGGCCGGTGACCCGGGTGAGGCTGCTGCTAGCGGCGACCTGTTCGGTGGCGAAAGCGGTGATGCGGAAGCTGACCCGCTCTATGACGAAGCCGCAGCCTTTGTGCTGAACACGCGCCGGGCATCGATCTCGTCCGTACAGCGGCAACTGCGCATCGGTTACAACCGCGCCGCGCGGCTAATCGAGCAGATGGAAGCCGCGGGGTTGGTCTCCCCAATGGGCCGCAATGGCCAACGCGAAGTGCTGGCGCCCGGCAGCAGCGATTGAGCACCGCTGGTACATGGAGGCAAGCGATGGGCGAGAACCAGGGCAATCTCTTCACCGATGTGCCGGCCGGCGCCCCCGAGGAGGTCTTCACCGCGTTGCTGGAACGCCCCGGGCTGAAGATCGAGCGCATCGTCTCCAACGGGCAAGCTAGCCCACCCGGGTTCTGGTACGACAGCGCCCAGGAGGAATGGGTGCTGCTGGTAGAGGGCAGCGCGGCGGTGCAGATCGAAGGGGAAGCTGCGCCGCGCCTGCTACAGCCTGGCATCTGGCTGCACCTCCCCGCGCATTGCCGGCATCGTGTGGCGTGGACCGACGCCAGCCGGCCGACGATCTGGCTGGCCGTCCATTACGGCGCCGGTTGAATACCGGGCCGTTTCACGTCAGCTTAGCCACCCGTACGCTGTTTCTGCAGCATCGCCAATTGCTGCGTCAGGTAGTTGCTGGTGTTCGTCATGCCGGCAACGACCTTCGACAGTGCATTGAATTGCGCGTAGTAGAGCGCCTGCTTGGCGTCCAACTGGCGCTGCATCTGCGTCATCCGGCTGGAGAGCGTGGTGAGCGAGCTGTTGATGGCATCGGCAGCGTTCTGCACCATGCCTTTGTCGGCCAGCAGATTGGTCGATACGGTATGCAACTGTGCCGCGTAGCCACGCTGGACGGTCACGCTCCCGCGGTCCCCCAGCGCACCGCCCATCACCTGCACGGTCAGGCCTTCGGCTGCCGAGCCGTTGGCGCCGTACAGGTTCTGCCCGGAGCCGGTGGCCGCCACGCCATTGATCGTGCCTTGCACGTCGCGCCCGGCCGTGGCCGTCGGGCTGCCGCCCAGCAGCGACGCCGCGCCATTGCCCGACACCGACACCGTCGACATCGAGCCGTACTGGCGGTCAGTGAACGTCAGCACGCCGTTGGCATCCGCCGCAATCGCGACATCCACCTTGGCCTTCTGCAGATCCGGCGAAGCATTGATCTGGCTCTGCACCTGGGCGGCCAGGCTTTGCGGCGTGTAGCTGCCGGCCGGCACCTTGATGCTGGTGGTGATGCCGCTGAGCGTGACCGACAGGCTGTCGTTCACGCCGCTCTGGATCGTCGTATTGGCTGCCGCCGAGCCCTTGAGTGAGCCCTGCGTCGCCAACTGCGTAACGTTGATGGCGTAGTTGCCGGCCTGCGTGGTCTTGGAGAAGGCCGAGACCTTGAGCATCGAGTCCGTTGCTGTGCCGGTGCCCGCAAACAGCGCAGCCACCTGGCCGGGCGATTTCTTGAGGGCCGCGGTGAGCTTGCTGTCGTCAATCGACAGTGTGCCTTCCTTGTCCATCGTCACACCAATGCTGCCCAGTGATTGGAATGCGCCATTGCCGATCCCCTGGCCAAGCACGTCTGTCACCTGGTTGATCAGCGCCTTGGTGCTGACATCCCCCGCCAGCGCGCCGTTGTTGGCGGCATTGGCGGTATCAAACCTGGTCAACGAATTGAGTTGGATGCGCAGGGCGTTGTAAGCCTTGACGAAGTTCAGCACCGACTGGCTGGCCTGACCCGCATCGTTGCCCACTGTCACCGTTGTGTTGCCGGTCTTGGACAGCGTGAACGACGTGCCATCCACCACATCCGTGAGAGTGTTGGTGGGGCTTTGCACATTGATGCCGTTGACGTTGGCCAGGGCGTTCTGGCCCGTGGCCACTTCGGTCATGTTTTGCGTGCCGGACGGATCGTGCGCCAGCAGCGATTGCAGCGTCGAATCGCCCGACACCGAGATCTTCATCTCCGAATTGGCGCCACCGGCGGTGGAGGTCAGCACCAGGCGGTACGGGTTGCCGCTACCGTCGTTGACGATGCTGGCCGATACACCCAGATTGGCCGAGTTGATCGCGTCCCGAATGCCCGACAGCGTGTTGTTGGAGGCATCGATCTTGATGGAGCCGCCCGCCAGGTTGCCGTTCTGCGTGAACGTGGCGCCGGTGTACTTGCCGTCGGTAAAGGTGCCCCCCGACACCGTGCCGAACGAGAACGAGATCGTGGTGGGCGTGCCGCTGCCCACCGGCACCTTGTTGGACGCCTGACCTTGCGCGCTCAGCACCTGCGCCTGTGCCAACTGCGTCACCTTGACGTTGTACGTGCCCGACGGCGCCGTGCTGCCCACGTTCACGTTCAGGATCGACGTGTCGTACCCGCTGGCCTTCATGCCGCTGAAGGTGTCGGCGTTGGTCAGGTTGGCCATCGCCGTCTGGAAGGACGACAGCGCGCTCTTGAGCGAACCCACCGCAGAGAGCTGTGCCTGAAAGACCTTCTGCTGGTTCTGGTGAACCACCATCCCCTTGCCTTCAGCCTGCATCAGCTTGGTGACCAGGTTGTTGACGTCGATGTTGGTGCCGATGCCCGGGAGGGAGATCGGTGGGATGTAGGTGTTGGTCGTCGCCATGGGTGAGAACGCGCGCGCGCAAACGGTTGTTTCTTCACAATGTGACGGCAGCCGAGCGCACTTCTTTAGGGCAAACCCTGTCTAGGCAGACTTTTTTGTGCGGATTCCGTCAGGAAACCGAAAGAATGCGAGGGGAGGTTGGCTGGGAGGAGGGGGGTGGCCGTTTCAAACGGCAAGCGAGCCAACCCCGCAGTCTTAACAAGCGCCAGGGCTGCCGGCGCCTAAAGTGAGACGGTAGACGTTGCAACGCCGCACTTCTCAAGCGTATATCCCATCATGCACTTTGCCCACACCGTCGGCGCACAGCGCCATGTGTTCAACGATCTCAAGACGCTGCTGGCCAAGGCCAGCCCGGCGCGCTCGGGCGATTACCTTGCCGGTCTTGCCGCCACCAGCGAAGCCGAACGCATGGCGGCCCGCATGGCGCTGGCGGACGTGCCGATGTCGGTCTTCCTGAGCGAAGTGCTCGTGCCCTATGAGGACGACGAGGTCACGCGCTTGATCCTGGATAGCCACGATGCACAGGCGTTCAGGCCCATCGCGTCGTTCACGGTGGGGGAATTCCGCAACTGGCTGCTCCTGCATGAGACCGACTGTGCGGCCCTGGCCAAGGTCGCGCCCGGCATTACGCCGGAGATGGCCGCAGCCGTCAGCAAGCTGATGCGCAACCAAGACCTGATTGCCGTCGCCCGCAAGTGCCGCGTGGTCACGCGTTTTCGCAACACCATCGGCTTGCCTGGGCGATTGTCGGTCCGGCTGCAGCCCAATCACCCGACGGATGACCCCAAGGGCATTGCCGCGTCGATCATCGACGGGCTGCTCTACGGCTGCGGCGACGCCACCATCGGCGTCAACCCGGCCACCGACAACCTGGGCGCCATCGTCTCGCTGCTGCAGTTGATCGACGAGTTGCGCGACCGCTATGCCATTCCCACGCAATCCTGTGTGCTGACCCACGTCACCAATACGGTGCGTGCGATTGAACAGGGGGCGCCGGTGGATCTGGTGTTCCAATCCGTCGCGGGCAGCGAGCAGGCCAATGCGGGGTTCGGGATCAGCCTTGCACTGCTGGCGGAGGCGCATGACGCCGCACAAAGCCTGGCGCGCGGCACCGTCGGCAACAACCTGATGTATTTCGAAACCGGGCAGGGCAGTGCGCTGTCGGCCAATGCACACCATGGTGTTGACCAGCAGACCATGGAGGCGCGAGCCTACGCGGTTGCACGGGCGTTCTCGCCGTTGCTGGTCAATACGGTGGTTGGCTTTATCGGGCCGGAGTATCTGTATGACGGTAAGCAGATCATTCGCGCCGGTCTGGAAGACCATTTCTGCGGCAAGTTGATGGGCCTGCCAATGGGCTGCGACGTCTGCTACACCAACCATGCCGAGGCTGACCAGGACGACATGGATACCCTGTTGACGCTGTTTGGCGTGGCAGGCATCCACTTCATCATGGGGGTGCCGGGCGCCGACGACATCATGCTGAACTACCAGAGCACGTCGTTTCATGACGCGCTCTACCTGCGCGACACGCAGGGCCTGCGGCCCGCACCGGAGTTCGAGGCGTGGCTGCAAAGCATGGGCATTGTCGACATGGCCGGCCGCCTGCAAGACGCCACCGCACGCCAGCCGCTGCTGCAGCTGGCGCACACGCTGTAAGGCCCGCCATGTCGACGCGAAATCTCGTTCAACCCAACCCCTGGGCGCACTTGCGTGCGTTGACCGATGCGCGCATCGCACTGGGCCGGGTCGGCAACAGCCAGACCACCGATGCCGTGCTCGCCTTTGGTCTGGCGCACGCACAAGCCCGCGATGCCGTACACCAGCCGCTCGACGGTCCATCCTTGGCTGCCGCGATTGAGCAAGCGGGCTTCACCAGCCTGAGCGCGCATAGCGCCGCCGCAGACCGGGCCCAGTATCTGCGCCGGCCGGACCTGGGCCGACGCCTGAGCGATGCCAGCCGCGCAAGCCTTGCTGCGGCACGGCCCGCAATACCGTTCGACACCATCTTCGTGATTGCCGACGGCCTCTCGGCAGTGGCTGCACAGAGCCACGGCGTGCCGCTCCTGCACAGCGTGCGCGAACGCTTGCCGGCGGACTGGTCGATTGGCCCCGTCGTCATTGCCGAGCAATCCCGCGTGGCACTGGGCGATGAGATTGGCGAACTGCTGAGCGCGCGCCAGGTGGTCATGCTCATTGGTGAACGACCCGGCCTGAGCTCACCCGACAGTCTCGGCATCTACCTCACACACGCGCCGCGCGTTGGCCGTACCGACGCCGAGCGCAACTGCATCTCGAACGTCCGGCCGGCAGGATTGGGCTATGACCAAGCGGCGGACAAACTCGTGTTCCTGCTCAAGGGCGCACTGGCGCTCGGCCGCAGCGGCATCGATCTGAAGGACGACACCCCTGCCGCCAACCTCATTGCCGCGTCAAATACCGCCCAACTGAAGACATAGACCGAATCGGCCTTGAGGGTGGGGGGCGCGGCGTGGTTTGTTACAACTGGTCAAGCACAAAGTGTGCTGATAAAGTGACTCGGCCCTGATCCATCGTCGATCCAGTCAGCGCCATGCTGGCGGGCGGCGCCGAGACATCGATGCCACGCCGAAACCTGTCCATTCCGACGCGCGTCTTGCTGGTTCCTGCCCTGGCGGGCTTGGGGTTGGCACTTCAAGGCTGCAGCACGCATGGCGCGCCCTCGTACGCCATCTTCGGTGCGTATTTCCCGCTCTGGCTGCTGAGCGGGTTGATCGGCGCGGCGGGTGCGCTGGTCGCGCACCGGATCTTTGTCATGACGGGGTGGGCAAGCTGGATACCGCTCCAGCTTTCTGTTTGCGTGGCGATCGGGGTGGTGATTGCCGTGATCGTCTGGCTGTCTGGCTCGGGACACTTCCTATGAAAATGGCCGGCCTGCACAAGCCCGCGCTGCGCGGCTACCTGATCGCGCTGGCGATCATCCTCATCGGCGTAGTGGTGGCGGTTTATGCCTACGTCCACACCTCGCGCTACCCCTCCACCGACGACGCCACCATCGATGCCGATGTCGTGCACGTTGCCACACCGGTGGGCGGGCGCATCGTGAAACTGGCCGTGATTGAGAACCAGCACGTCAAGAAGGGCGACCTGCTGTTCGAGATTGATCCCGTGCCGTATCGCCTGACCGTTGCACAGGCGCAAGCCGATCTGGAACTGGCCCAGGCCTCGCTCGACACACGGCGCCGGTCGCTGATCGGCGAGCGCTCCAAAGCCAGCATCGCAGCCGACCAGAGCAGCCGGGCCGCCCACAACTACGAGTTGGCCTCCCGCACCGTCAACCGGTTGGCCCCGCTGGCAGCCCAGGGGTATGTGCCCGCCCAGCAACTGGACCAGGCGCAGGTGGCGCAGCGCGATGCCGCCATCTCACTGCAGCAGGCCAACGAGCAAAAGCGTGCCAGTGCGCAGACCATTGGCGACGAGGCGGATGCCATTGCCATGCTGCACGCCCGCGAGGCCGCTCTGGCCCGCGCCCAGCACGCGCTGCAAGACACCGTGGTGCGCGCGCCGCACGATGGCTGGGTAACAGGCCTATCCGTGCTGGCGGGCGAGACCGTTGCCCCCAACCAGTCGATCTTCACGCTCATCCACTCGGGCGAGTGGTTTGCCGTGGCCAACTTCCGCGAGACGACACTCTCCGCCATCCAGGTGGGCGACTGCGCCACGGTGTTCTCCATGATCGACCGCAGCCAGGCCATCCACGGCAAGGTGGACGGCATCGGCGCCGGTATCTCCGGCACGGATCGGTTGAACCTGCCGCGCACGCTGCCCATCGTCCAGCCGTCGGTGAACTGGGTGCGGGTGGCGCAGCGCTTCCCGGTGCGCATCCGCCTGGAGGAACCGGCTGACAGGCTGGTGCGGGTCGGCGCCAGCGCGATTGTCGAGATCAAGCATGGCGCAGCCTGCCGGTGACATCGCACGCGGGCTGTGGCCTCGCCCCGGCGAGGTGCTTCGGCTGCTGGCGCCAACGCCCGGCAGGGCAGAGATCACCACCCGCATCGCCGTCATCTGCGCGCTGACGACGCTGGTCACGAGCATGTACGGCACGCCCTTTGCCGCCATCTCGGCCTACGTGGTGTTCTTCATGATCCGCCCCGACCGCGTGACGAGCATCGTGCTGTCGATCGCCATGTTGCTGCTGGTGACGGTGGTGCTCGGGCTGATTATCGTCATCGCCATCTTTTGTATCGATGACCCAATGTGGCGGGTGGTGTGGATGGTCGTGCTGTCGGTGGGCCTGCTGTTCCTGACGTCGGCCAGCAAGCTGCGCCCGGTCGGGGCCATCCTGGCGATGATTGTCGGGTATGGGCTGGATGAACTCGGGATTGCGCCGGTGGGGGAGCTGGCGACGCGGGCGCTGCTTTATGCGTGGCTGATGGTGGCGATTCCGGTTGGGGTAGTCATCGTCGTGAATCTGCTGATGGGGCCATCCCCGCGTAAGCTGGCTTGCCAAGCGCTGGCCCGGCGTTTGCGCCTGGCCGCTGAGTACTTGGGTGCGGCAGACGCAGACCGTGCCGCACTCACAGCATGCCTGCGCGAAGGCAGCCAACAGATTGCCACGTGGCTGCGGTTGTCAAAGGTGGATGGCTCAACCTCGCCAGGCGATCTGGCGGCGCTGCAGCAGGCCGTGGCATCCACCACGGCCATTCTGATGGCGGCGGACCTGGCTGCCAGTGAACCGCAGGCACGGTTGCCTGTATCGGTTGCCACACCGGTCATCGAAACACTGCACGCCATGGCGAACCTGCTTGAGCAGGGAGGCTACCCAGTCGACATCGAACTGGCGCTGCCCGCTGACGTGACGCTGCCGCCGTTGGCAAGCGCCGTGGCGACGGAACTGCAATCCGCCATCGTCCACTTTGCAGTCGTCGAGAGCGAACCGGCACAAGCCGAGGCGCCACCACCCAAAGCGCGCGGCGGCTTCTTCCTGCCGGATGCGCGCACCAACCCCGCCCACCTACGCTACGCCCTGAAGACCACCGCCGCGGCGATGTTCTGCTACCTGCTGTACATGCAGCTCGACTGGTCCGGCATCCATACCTGCTTCATCACGTGCTACGTGGTGTCGCTGAGCAGCGCTGCGGAGACCGTCGAAAAGCTGACGCTGCGCATCGCCGGCTGTCTGGTGGGGGCGGCGCTGGGCATCTCGACGATCGTGTGGGTGCTACCGACCATGACGTCCGTCACCGAGCTGATGGCGCTGATGTTTGTGGGCATGTGGCTGTCGGCATGGGTTGCGCAGGGCTCGCCGCGGATTGCGTATGCGGGCTTCCAGATTGCCTTCGCGTTTCTGCTGTGCGTGCTGCAGGGCGCGGCGCCGGCATTTGATCTGACCATCGCGCGGGACCGCATCATCGGCATCCTGCTGGGCAATGTGGTGGTGTACCTGATGTTCACGCGGGTTCGGCCGGTGAGCATTGCAGGGCAGGCAGATGCCGCGTTGGGCGCATTGCTGCGCCAATGGGAGACGGTCACGCGAACGGTACGCGCAGGCCAAAGACGGACGTTGGTCGCGCAGGCGATGGCGCAGCAAGGCGCGCTGGAAGCGAACGTTGCGCTGCTCCGGTACGAACCGGCCTGGGTGCGCCCCACGCCTGAATGGATTGCGCAGCGCCGCCGCGCGCTGGCCGAGCTTGAAGCGCTCGAAAGCCCGCTGTTCCTGATCGCAGAGCGCGCGCCCGGTGATGCGGCGACGCAAGTGCGGTTGCATGCCGTGGCCGAGCGTGCCGGTGTCAGCGGGCTGGTGACCGACACCGGATCGATCGCCACCCCCGATACCACGCGCGATGCGCTGCTGGCACTGGTTGACGAGCGCCTTGCCCGCATTGCACGAGAAGTCCCTGATGCTGTCTCCAAGGAGTCGCTGACGCATGCGCCAGCCTGATCTGTTGGCCGTTTTTCTCAGCTTGGCTGTCACCGTCACGGCCGGGTGTGCGACGTCTGCGCTGGACATGGCGCCTGAGCGCGCTGATCGCCCATGGCAGCCGCGCACGACTGACACTGGTGAGATCGTCCCAGGTGCACCGTCACTGCCCACGTCTTCGAGCGTCGCGAAAGACAGCTACACATTGCCAGCCAACACTGCTGCGGCGGTGATCCCGCCCGCTGCCGCATTCGACGCCGTACACGCCTACGCGCTGCCCGAGCTGATCGACGTTGCCGAATCGAACAACCCGCTCACGCGCGTGGCGTGGAACGATGCGCGCAACGCCGCGCTCACGGCAGGGATCGCAAAGAGCGCCTATCTGCCTTATCTCTCTGCCACAGCCATGGCCGGGTATCAAACGGGGCATGGCTCATCGTCGACGCCGCTCGGTACGGCCGGTACCGATACCACGGTGCACGGAACGGTGTCGGTGCTGTCGTTGCAATGGCTGCTGTTCGATTTTGGGGGCCGCGCGGCGCGCGTGGATGCCGCCGAGCAGTTGTCGATTGCCGCCAACATCGGTTTCACGGCGGTGCACCAGCAGGTGATCTATGACGTAACCGTCGCGTTCTACGCCTACGAGGCGGCGCGCGCGCGTACCGTGACTGCGGCGCAGGGGCTGAGCAACGCCGATGCGATCCTGGCGGCCGCCAAGGCACGCTTCAAGCAAGGGATCGGTACGGTGGTCGAGGTCGCACAGGCCACGCAGAACCGTGCGCAGGCCAATCTGGCGCAAGTCCAGGCGCAAGGGATGGAGAGCGACCGGTATCTGTCGCTGCTCTCTGCGGTGGGTATCTCGCCGCTGTCGAAACCGAAGATTGCCGACCTGCCCATCCGCACGTTGAACCCGGCATTGCGCACCCCGGTCGACCAGATCGTTGCCGATGCCATTGCCCGGCGGCCTGATGTGCTGACCGCCTATGCGGCCGAAAAGGCCAGCCAGTCGAAGATACGGGCAGCGCAAGCGGAGTTCATGCCCAAGGTGTTTGTCTCGGCCTCCACGTCTTACAACTCAGGGCGCGCGGCCGTCACGGCCATCCCGCCCGTCGGCCAGCAGGCGCCGACGGTAAACCTCAATGGCACGCGCTATGGCGTGGGTGCCTTTGTGGGTGTGACCATTCCGCTGTATGACGGCGGGTTGCGCGCCGCCGTGCTGGCGCAAGCGCGCAACGATGCCGAAAGCGCTTCAGCCAAGCGCGTGCGCACCACGCAAGAAGCGGTGCGCCAGATCGTTGCCGGGCAGAACACGCTGCAGACCAGCCTCACTTCGCATGAGGCGGCACAAGCGCTGGTGGCTGCCGCCCAGACGACATACGACGCAGCGCTGGCGGCATATCGCCACGGTGTCGGATCGATTACCGATGTGTTGATGGCACAGAACCAACTGCTGCTGGCCAAGAACGCCTACGTCGACACCTACAGCGGCGCGCGCACTGCCGCCGCGACGCTGGCGCTGGCCACGGGCTCCATCGGCGCCCAACAAGACTTGACGCAGCGCTGACGGTCTCTACCTGCGCAGAGACCGTCGCGCACCACGCTAGACCGTCTCGTCTGCCGTGCGCGGGTCAACCTGCTTGCCACGCGCCAGCACCGGCACGAGTGCCGCGCCGGTATGGCTGGCCTGGATTCGCGCGAGCGCTTCCGGCCCGCAAGCCGCGACGATGGTGCCGCCTTCGTCGCCACCCTCGGGGCCGAGATCCAGAATCCAGTCCGCCTCGGCAATGACGTCGAGATCATGCTCGATCACGATCACGCTGTGGCCGCCATCCGCCAAGCGGTGCAGCACGCGAATCAGCTTGGCCACATCGGCCATATGCAGGCCCACGGTCGGCTCGTCCAGTACATACAGCGTGTGCGGCGCCTTCTGGCCACGGCGGGTGACGTCGTCGCGCACCTTGGAGAGTTCAGTGACGAGCTTGATGCGCTGCGCCTCGCCGCCCGACAGTGTGGGCGAGGGCTGGCCCAGCGTCAGGTATCCAAGGCCCACGTCCTTCATCAACTGCAGCGGGTGGGCGATGCTATTCATGGCGCTGAAAAACTCCACAGCCTCGTCGATCTCCATGGTCAGCACTTCGCCGATGTTCTTGCCGCGCCAGGTAACAGCCAATGTCTCGGGGTTGAAGCGCTGGCCGTGGCACACGTCGCACGCCACCTTCACATCCGGCAGGAAGCTCATGGCGATGGTACGCACGCCCTGGCCCTCGCAGGCGGGGCAGCGGCCATCGCCGGTATTGAACGAGAAGCGCGAGGCGGTGTAGCCGCGTGCGCGGGCTTCCAGCGTGTCGGCAAAGAGCTTGCGGATGGTGTCCCACACGCCGATGTACGTCGCCGGGCACGAACGCGGCGTCTTGCCGATCGGGGTTTGGTCAACTTCCAGCACGCGGTCGATGGCTTCCCAACCGGTGACACCATCGCAGCCGTGCCAATCGTGTTTGACGTCAAGCTTGCGTGGCATCTTGGCCGCAGTTTTGGAAGCGGGCACTTCCGCCTGCGCAGCTTTGCGCGCACGGCGTGTGGCCGGTGAAGACAGCACTGAGCGACCCACCGCATCGAGCAGATTGGTCATCAACACATCGCGTGCGAGCGTCGACTTGCCTGAACCGGATACGCCCGTAATCGCCACCAGGCGCGACAGCGGCATCGTCGCCGTGACGTTGCGCAGGTTGTGCAGCTTGGCGCCATGCACTGTCAGCCACTGCTCGGGCACCGCCTGGACACCGGTACGCGGTGCAACCACCTCGCGGCGCGGCTGCAGCGGGTGCTCGATCGGCTGCGACAGGAAACGGCCCGTGAGCGAATCCGGCTGCGCGGCCAAGTCCTGCACACCGCCCTGCGCGACGAGCGTGCCGCCGCGCTTGCCGGCACCGGGGCCGATATCGATGATGTGGTCCGCACGGCGGATGGTGTCTTCATCGTGCTCGACCACCACCAGCGTGTTGCCCTTGTCACCCAGCTTGCGCAGCGCGTCGAGCAGGATCTGGTTGTCGCGCGGATGCAGGCCGATGGTCGGCTCGTCCAGCACGTAGCACACGCCCTGCAGGTTGCTGCCGAGCTGCGCGGCCAGTCGGATGCGCTGTGCCTCGCCGCCGGACAGGCTGGGTGCGGCGCGGTCCAGGCTCAGGTAGCCCAGGCCAACTTCTTCCAGGAACGACAGCCGGCTGTGGATCTCGGCCACCACGTCACGGGCGATGTCGGCGTCGCGGCCGGTCAGGTCTAGGCCTTCCACCCAACGGCGGGTCTGGCTGACCGTCCACTGGGCGATGTCGACAATGGGTTGGGTGGCGAACGTCACTGCGCGCGCCGTCGGGTTCAGGCGCGTGCCGTGGCAATCGGGGCAGGGCAGGTCGGTCATGCCGTCCGGATCGACCTCTTCCGAGGGCAGTGTCTGCTCGCGGCCACGGTCATCGCCACCAAGCACCGTGTCGTCAAACGCAGCGCGCTGCTCGCGCGTGAGTGCCAGGCCCGTACCAACGCAGCTCGGGCACCAGCCGTGCTTGCTGTTGTACGAGAACATGCGCGGGTCCAGCTCAGGGTAGCTGGTGCCGCAGGTGGAACACGCACGCTTGGTCGAAAACACCTTGACGTTGCCGACGTGCGCGGTGCCGCCGCTATGCATGGCGTTTTGCAGGCCGTCCAACGGGGCGAGCACGTGCATGATGCCCTTGCCGTACTCCAGCGCCTGTTCCATCAGCGTGCGCAGTGCAGCTTCGTTCTCGGGCGAGACAACGATGTCGCCCACCGGCAGTTCCAGCGTGTGCTCACGGAAGCGGTCTAGGCGGGGCCACGGGTCGACGGTCAGGAACTCGCCATCGACACGCAGGTGCGTATAGCCGCGCGCCTTGGCCCACTTGGCCAGGTCGGTGTACACGCCCTTGCGGTTCACCACCAGCGGCGCGAGCAGGCCGATGTGCTGGCCGCGATGGTCGCGCATCAACTGGGCAAAGATGGCCTCGGGGCTCTGTGCCGACACCGGCGTGCCGTCGTGAATGCAGTGCTGCACGCCCAGCTTCACGTACAGCAGCCGCAGGAAGTGCCACACCTCGGACGTGGTTGCCACCGTGCTCTTGCGGCCGCCGCGCGACAGGCGCTGCTCGATGGCCACCGTGGGTGGAATGCCGTACACCGCATCCACCTCCGGCCGGCCGGCTGGCTGCACGATCGAACGTGCATAGGCATTGAGCGATTCGAGGTAGCGGCGCTGCCCCTCGTGGAACAGGATGTCGAACGCCAGCGTCGATTTGCCCGAACCGGACACACCCGTCACGACGTTGAACTTGCCGTGCGGGATGTCAACGTTCATCGCCTTCAAGTTGTGCTCGTGCGCGTTGACGATGCGCACCACGTTCTCGCCCTGGACTTCCGCCACGGCAGCGCGCTGTGCGCGGCGTGCGGCCAGCGCGCTTTGCAGTGGCACGCCTTCATCAGCAGCCTGCCGTTGCCCGATGCTCGCTTCGTATTGCTTGAGCGCCGCGCCCGTATGCGATGCGGCGCAGGCTTTCACCTGTTCGGTCGTGCCGGCACACACCAGCAGGCCGCCCGCATCACCGCCCTCGGGGCCGAGATCGATAATCCAGTCAGCCGCACGGATCACGTCGAGGTTGTGCTCGATCACGATCAGCGAATGCCCTGCGTCGAGCAGCTTGCCGAACGCGCGCATCAGCTTGGCGATGTCGTCAAAGTGCAGACCGGTGGTCGGCTCGTCGAACATGAACAGGCGGCCGGCGTTGGCGGGCACATCCGGCTTGACGCGCTTGCGGGCGGCGGCCTGGGCCGCCTGCGCGGCTTCGGCCAGGAAGCCCGCGAGCTTCAGGCGCTGCGCTTCGCCACCGGAGAGCGTCGGCACCGGTTGGCCGAGCTTCACGTACTCCAAACCCACGTCGACGATGGGCTGCAGCACACGCAGCACGTCTGCATCGTCGGCAAACACGCTGGCAGCCTCGCTTACGGTCAGCTCCAGCACATCGGCCACCGACAGCTTGTGCCCATCGCGCTCCAGCTTCACTTCGAGGATTTCCGCGCGATAGCGCGTACCGTCGCAATCGGGGCAGCGCAGGTAGATGTCGCTCAGGAACTGCATCTCGACGTGCTCGAAGCCCGAGCCGCCGCAGGTTGGGCAACGCCCGTCGCCGGAGTTGAAGCTGAACGTGCCCGCCGTGTAGCCGCGTTGCAGCGCCATTGGCACCTTAGCAAACAGCTTGCGGATCTCGTCGAATGCGCCCACGTAACTGGCCGGGTTCGAGCGCGCGGTCTTGCCGATCGGGGACTGGTCGACGAAGACCACGTCGCTGATCTGGTCCGCACCGCGCAACGCACGGAACGTGCCGGGCGATTCCGTCGCCTTGCCGAAATGGCGCGCCAGGGCAGGGTGGAGCACGTCCTGGATCAGTGTCGACTTGCCCGAGCCAGACACGCCCGTCACGCACACCAGCCGTTGCAACGGCACTTCAATCGTCACGTCCTGCAGGTTGTGCTGGCTGGCGCCTTCCAGCACCAGGCGCGGGGCTCCGTTGATGGGGCGGGCCTGCCAGTCGGTCGCGTTGGCCACGCGGCGCTGGCCGGACAGATAGGCACCTGTGAGCGTGTCGGCTTTTCGGATGGCCGCGGGCGTACCGTCGAAGACGATGGTACCGCCACGCTCGCCTGGGCTCGGGCCCATGTCGATGAGGCGATCGGCGGCGAGCATGACGGAAGGGTCGTGTTCCACCACCACGAGCGTGTTGCCGGCATCGCGCAGGCGTTGCATGGCCTCCACAATGCGATCCAGATCACGCGGGTGCAGGCCGATGCTCGGCTCGTCCAGCACGAACAGCGTGTTGACGAGCGACGTGCCCAGCGCCGTGGTCAGGTTGATCCGCTGCACCTCGCCGCCAGATAGCGTGCGGCTCTGGCGGTCCAGCGTCAGGTAGCCGATGCCGACGTCGCACAGGTAGGCCAGGCGCGTGCGCACCTCATCCAGCAGCAGCTTGAGCGCATCGTCGAGCAGGGTAGAGGGCAGCGTCAGCTCGTCAAAGAACCGGCGGATGCGCGCGATGGGCAGCAGCATCACGTCGTGCACGGTCAGGCCGGGCAGGGCTTCGAGCTGGGCGCGGCTCCATTTCACGCCGCGCGGCATGAAGCGGTGCTCCGGTGCCAGGACGGCATCTGCGTTTTCCTTGCTGCCCAGGCGCCATTGCATGGATTCGGTTTTCAGGCGCGCACCACCGCAGGTCTCACAGGTCGTATAGCTGCGGTACTTGGAGAGCAGCACGCGGATGTGCATCTTGTATGCCTTCGACTCCAGATAGTCGAAGAAGCGGCGCACACCGTACCACTGCTTGTTCCAGCCGCCACGCTTGAAGGTCGGGTCGCCGTTGATGACCCAATGGCGCTGTGCCTCGGTCAACTCGGCCCACGGCGTGTCGCGCGGGATGTCGGCTGCCGCCGAGTAGCGCATCAGGTCGTCCTGGCACTCCTTCCAGGCCGGGGTCTGCATCGGCTTGATGGCACCTTCACGCAGCGTCTTGCGCTCGTCCGGAATCACCAGGCCCAGGTCGACGCCGATCACGCGGCCAAAGCCGCGGCACGCATCGCACGCGCCATACGCCGAGTTGAACGAAAACAGCGCAGGCTGCGGATCGGCATAGCGCAGATCGCTCTCCGGGCAGTGCAGGCCGGTGGAAAAGCGCCAGATTTCGGGTTCGGCAGCCTCGTCTGCAGGCAACACGTACACGTTGACGCGACCGCCGCCGCGCTTGAGCGACGACTCGATGGCCTCCAGCGCGCGGACACGCTCGGCGCCTTGCAGGCGAAAGCGGTCAGCCACCACGTCGAGCAGCTTGCGTTCACCACTGACGCGTTCGGCCTGCACGCGCGTATAGCCGCTGACGGAGAGCCACTGTGCAACTTCATCCGCGCTGGTGTTGGCAGGCAGCTCCACCGGAAAGGTCACGACCAGGCGCGGGTCGGCCTCGCGCGTGCGCGCCAGCAACTCGTTGTAGATGGTTTCCGGGGTGTCATGGCGCACCGGCAAGGCGGTATCGCGATCGAACAACTGGGCGGCGCGCGCAAACAGCAGCTTGAGGTGGTCGTTCAGCTCCGTCATCGTGCCGACGGTCGAGCGCGAGCTGCGTACCGGGTTGGTCTGGTCGATGGCGATGGCTGGCGGTACGCCTTCCACATGGTCAACCTGTGGGCGGTCCATGCGGTCCAGGAACTGGCGCGCGTAGGCGCTGAAGGTCTCGACGTAGCGGCGCTGGCCCTCGGCATAGAGGGTGTCGAACACCAGGCTCGACTTGCCGGAGCCGGACGGGCCGGTCACCACGGTCATTTCGCCCGTGCGCAGGTCCAGATCGAGGTTCTTGAGGTTGTGCTGACGGGCTCCGCGCAGGCGAATGACACCGGAAGACATAACGGGTGGTCCTTGGAGAACGTAGGGGATGCCGGCACGGCTAGCCAAACTGGCGCCGGCCGGCAATCAGAAATCGGGCCGTAAACTGTAGCGGATTCTTGAGATCCGGTTCACTGACGGCACAAATCGCGGGCGCGAGGTTACCGCAAGCCTCCTGACAACGTTTTGTCAGGAGGCTTCAGTGGGGAAGAGAAAGTTGGAGAGGCGAGAGCGCCCGATCAACCAGCGGCGAGCCCGTAGGAGGATTGTTGCTTGCCCGACACTTCGGACACCGGCAACCGAGGGGTGAACCGGTGGTGCTCGACCACGCCGCCCTTGGCAATCACCAGCGTTTCCTCTGGAATTTCTTCCCAGGCGTTGGGCAAATCCACCACCGGCTCGGACAGCACGAGGAAAGCCTCATCGCCGGCATCCGTAATTTTGGAGGTGTCAGGATAAAGCTCGCTCAGATGCCGGAACGACGTGCTGTGGAAGAGGGACCGCGAATCCCGCTCGCTGGAGTAGCGCACCGCGATGATCTGCTCGCCGTCAGTCACGCAGACCGTCATGTTCAACGGGTGCTCAACGCCGTGCCGGTGGCCCACGTGCTCGATCAGTCCCACCATCTGTTCCAAGGCGCCGCACGGCTCGCGCTGCAGTCCAAATGTAAGCGCGAGGAAGAACATGACTTCGGAATCCGTCGAGCCCTCAATCCAGCGAAACAGCTCGGGCGCGACCTCCATCATAAGGTCACGCCGCAATGTCGGGTACTCGCGAATCAACCCGTTGTGGGCAAACAGCCATCGGCCATAGCGGAACGGATGGCAGTTGGTTTCCTGCGTGGGGGTGTCGGTGGCCGCGCGAACGTGCGCAACGAACAATGACGATCGGATGGCGCGGGCGGCTTCGCGCAGGTTGGTGTCATTCCAGGCGGGGTGCAGGCATCGATACCGGAAGGGCACCTCGGAATGGCCGCCATACCAGCCGATGCCGAACCCGTCGCCATTGGTGGTGGTGTGCCCCAGGCGCGATCGCAGGCTCTGGTCGATCAACGAATGGGTCGGCCGGAACAGCACCGTCTCCATCTGAATGGGGTTGCCAGAGTAGGCCAGCCAGCGACACATGATGCTTGCTCGTAGGGTGAATACCTGGAAAGTGAGTCTAGGCAATGCGGTCGGGAATGCACAGGAAAAGTGTTGCGCGCCGGCACACCCCAGGTACTCCCGCGACGCCGCAAACTACTGTTGCGCAAAGGCCTCGCTACTGCGCCCAGTGGGCTGATGACCGGCGTCTTGCGTTGCGTCATGCACGATATGCAGTTCGCGCATGCGGACGGGCAGGGTGCAGCGTGCGTCCTTCAGCGTTGTGCGAACTTGCTGGGCGAGCTTCCAGCGCATGTCCCAGAAGTTCTCGGTCTTGGCCCAGACGCGCAGGTTCAGCACGGCGACACTGTCGTCAAACCGCATGACCATCGCCATGGGGGCCGGATCGGGCAGCACCAGCGGCTCATTGGCGGCCAGCGCCTTGAGTGCCTCAATGGCGCCGGCAATATCGTCTTGCAGCGACACCTCGGTTTCCAGGTCCAGCCGGCGGGTCGGATTGCGCGTGTAGTTGCGCACGGTATGGCTCCATAGCGCGCTGTTCGGCACGTATTCGCAGATACCGTCTGGTTTGGTCAGGCGCGTCATGAACAGGCTGACTTCTTCCACCGTGCCTGCCACCTCGCCACCGCCGCCGTCAATGTAGTCGCCCACACGGAACGGACGCAGCGCCAGCAACATGATGCCGGCCGCGATGTTCTGGAGCGTGCCCTGCAACGCCAGGCCAATCGCAAGACCCGCTGCGCCAAGCACCGCAATGATGCTGGCCGTTTCAATGCCAAGCCGGGACAGCGCCCCGATGACGGCCAGAATGCGGATGCCCCAGACGCTGATGTCGCAGAGGATGGGCGTAAGCGTGGCATCAAGCTTGGCCTGGCGGCTCATCAGCCGGTTCAGCCAACGGCCAATGAGTTTTGACAGCCACCAGCCGCCGAAGAGAATCAGCAATGCCGTACACAGGCTGATGGCGAAATGACTGAAGGTTCCCCACAGGATAGGGTCAAGGTATGCGTGAAGGTTTTCCATTGTTGAATGCGGATGACTTGGCCTTGTGATGGGAACAAGACATCGGTACTTGGTTCCCCGAATTTTTGCTCATAATCTATCTTATGTTAAATACACTAGGCGACTGCAGCCAAGCGACGGTGGCGAACAGAAGCAAATCTATTCACCTTCATGAGGCAACTCTGTTCACATCTCGGCTACATCCAGGGTGTGTGGAACCACTGCTCGCGTTTGCTTTGCTCGAGCCCACAGCTGACTAGCGTTCCTCTTTGTTGACGCGTCGGTCGTATCGCCTCACCAATCGCACTTCCAATGCGCTGGCCTCCTCACAGGCCATGGGTTCTACCGTGATGCTCTGCACGCAACTCACCAGCAGATTGCTCGCTTTCCAGCATCCGGAAACCGTCTTTCCATATGAAAACAGGCCATTGCGCCTGCGCAACATCGAACACTGAGTTCAATTCTCTTTATCGCTCAACCACTTAGCGACCAACGGTGGCGGCGAAATATAGATGCTCCGATTTCTACGTATGCCGCCCCGCATGGTGCACAGCAGAATGATTTGCAAGCGCAGGACACGCCTTGAGACATACGTTGAGGCCGGCTGCGCTCACGCATGCATGTCATTCCGTTGGTTGCACAAGCGCAGAGGTGTTCAAGATGAGTCGCAAGGTCAAGGTTGTCGCTGTCTCGGGGAGCGTGCAGAGCCCCTCTCGGACGCTCGTACTGGTTGAACAGTTGCTGGCAGCGCTGGCCGAAATTGTACCGGTTGATGTTCACCTGATCAAACTTGAAGACCTCGCCCCTGCCATTGGCGGTGTGTCGTATCGCGACCAGTTGCCGGGCACGGTGCAGGCGGAGTTGGCGGCCATCGAATCGGCCGACGTGCTGGTGGTGGCGAGCCCCGTGTACCGCGGCTCCTACACCGGGCTGTTCAAGCATCTCTTCGACCTCGTCCACCACGAAGCCCTGATTGATGTGCCCGTGCTGCTGGCTGCCACCGGTGGAAGCGACCGCCACGCGCTGGTGATCGACCACCAGTTGCGCCCCCTCTTCAGCTTCTTCCAGGCCCGCACGCTGCCACTGGGCGTGTATGCGTCGGAGCAGGATTTCAGCGGTTACGAGATCACCAGCAACGCCCTGCGCGAGCGCATTGCGCTGGCGGCGGCGCGTGCGCTGCCCCTGCTGACTGTGCCGCGTGTCGACGACGCGCGCATCGCTCCCGTCGCGCAGGCTGCCTGAAGCGGCCCGCGTCGTTTCGTTCCCCTATCCAGCACAGGACCCTTGCCATGAGCCAATCCTCTTCCAGCGCCGGTATCAAGTTTGCCTACTGGGTTCCGAATGTCAGCGGCGGGCTGGTGGTCAGCACCATCCAGCAGCGCACCGACTGGAGCCTCGAATACAACCAGAAGCTTGCGCAGACGGCAGAGAACGCCGGCTTTGACTACGCACTCAGCCAGATCCGCTTTACCGCCGGTTACGGCGCCGAGCACCAGCACGAATCCGTGTCGTTCAGCCAGGCCATCCTGCACGCCACCACCAAGCTCAAGGTGCTGGCGGCCATCCTGCCGGGGCCGTGGCATCCGGCCGTGGTCGCCAAGCAACTGGCGACCATCGACCACATCTCCAACGGCCGCATCGCCATCAACGTGGTCAGCGGCTGGTTCAAGGGTGAGTTCCAGGCGCTGGGCGAACCATGGCTGGAGCACGACGAGCGCTATCGCCGCTCGAACGAGTTCATCCGCGTGCTCAAGGGCATCTGGACGCAGGACAAGTTCACCTTCAAGGGCGACTTCTATCGCATCAACGACTACACGCTGAGCCCCAAACCGCTGCAGAAGCCGCATCCGGAAATCTTCCAGGGCGGCAGCTCGCGCGCTGCGCGCGACAACGCGGCCAGCGTGTCGGACTGGTACTTCACCAACGGCAACACGCCCGAGGGTATCAAGGCACAAATCGACGACATCCAGGAGAAGGCCCGTGCGAACGGCCACAAGGTCCGCATCGGGGTGAACGCCTTCATCATCGCGCGCGACACCGAAGAAGAAGCCAAGGCCGTGCTGGACGACATCATCAAGCACGCCCACGTGGAAGCCGTGCACGCCTTTGGCGATGCGGTGAAACAGGCTGGCAAAGCCTCGCCCGAAGGTGAAGGCAACTGGGCCAAATCCACCTTCGAAGACCTGGTCCAGTACAACGATGGCTTCCGCACCAACCTGATCGGGACGCCGCAGCAGATTGCTGAGCGCATCGTCCACCTGAAGTCGATTGGCGTGGATCTGGTGCTCGCGGGCTTCCTCCACTTCATCGAGGAAGTCGAGTACTTCGGCCGCAAGGTGCTGCCGCTGGTGCGCGAATTGGAGGCCAAGGCCGCCAGCGCCAACACCAGCGCCCGCGAGCCGGAGCCTGCCGCGTCCGTCGCTTGATCTGAACCCCTGCACTTTCCCCCAACGCGCCAGCTCGTGCGAGCCGGCGCGGGGGAGTCGTGTTGCCTGTCGCTTTGCGGAGACCCGCCATGCCCCACACGTCGTCTGAACTGGCCGTACCGCCGCCGCTTGCACGCGGCACCGCTGCGCATGGCGCGGACGACCCGCAACTTGTGCGAGCCCTCGCGTCCAGCACCTCCAGCTCCGCAAAGGCGGTCGCACCGGCGCTCAGGCTGTCGGGCATCACGCTGTCGTTCGGCGGCATTCAGGCGCTCAGCGGCATCGACCTGACGGTGGCACAGGGGGAGATCCGCGCCATCATCGGCCCCAACGGCGCGGGCAAGAGCTCGCTCGTCAACGTCATCAGTGGGCTGTACCGGCCCGATGGCGGCGGCATCTCGTTGGACGGCCGAGCCTTTGCCAAGGTATCGCCCGCACAGTTGGCAGGCCTAGGGGTCGCGCGCACGTTTCAGAACCTGGCGCTATTCAAAGGGCTGAGCGTGCGCGACAACATTGCGCTCGGCCGCGTGCAGTACACGCGCTCCACCTTCGTCGAACAACTGATCGGTCTTGGCCGCGCACGCCGCGAGCTGGCTGACGCACGCGAACGTGCCGCGCAGGTCATCGACTTCGTCGGCCTGGCGGACGTGCAAGACCGGTTGGCCGGCACCCTGCCCTATGGTCTGCAGAAGCGCGTTGAACTTGCGCGCGCGCTGATTGCACGCCCACGCTTGCTGCTGCTCGACGAACCGCTTGCCGGCATGACAGTGACGGAGAAGGCACAGATGGCCGCGCTGATCCGTGCCGCACGCGATCAATGGGGCACCACCATCGTGCTGATCGAGCATGACATCGGCATCGTGCTGGGCCTGTCGGACCGCGTGGCCGTGCTCGACTACGGCCGCAAGATCGCCGACGGTACCCCAGCCGAGGTGCGCGACGATCCGGCGGTCATCGATGCCTATCTCGGCGTGGCGCATGAGGCGACACAAGACGCGGCCAGCAACGTCGCGGAGGCCGCATGATCGGCGACTTCGACGCGGCCTTCTTTGCCGAGGTGCTGGTCGGCGGCTTGCTCTCCGGCGTCATGTATTCGCTGGTGGCGATCGGCTTTGTGCTGATCTACAAGACCTCGGGCGTGCTCAACTTTGCACAGGGGGCGCAGTTGCTGTTTGCGGCGCTCACCTTCGTCAGTCTGGTGGAGCGCGGGGTACCGTTCCCGCTGGCGCTGCTGCTCACCTTTGCGCTCATGTTGTTGCTCGGGCTGGCCATCGAGCGCGCCGTGTTGCGGCCCCTGGTCAACCAACCGCCCATCACGCTGTTCATGGCCACGCTGGGCCTGTCGTACGTGATCGAAGGCGTGGCGCAACTGGCGTGGGGCACGCAGGTGCATGAGCTGAAACTCGGCATCTCCGATGCGCCGCTGCAGGTTGCTGGCATTCTCGTCTCCAGCTTCGACCTGTTTGCCGCGGCCACCGCCGCACTCATGGTGACGGTGCTGTCGCTCTTCTTCCGCTACACCCGCGTTGGCTTGGCGTTTCGTGCCGTGGCCGACGACACCTTTGCCGCCATCGCCGTGGGCCTGCGCCTACCGCGCATCTGGGCCACGGTGTGGGCCACGGCCGGCGTGATCGCCCTTGTGGCCGGGCTGCTGTGGGGCGCACGCCTGGGCGTGCAGTTCTCGCTGTCGCTGGTGGTGCTCAAGGCACTGCCGGTGCTGGTGCTGGGCGGTTTCGATTCCATTCTGGGTGCCATCGTCGGCGGGCTGATCATCGGCGCGCTGGAGAAGCTGGCCGAGGTGTATCTCGGCCCGTTCGTGGGCGGCGGCATTGAGAGCTGGATCGCCTACGTGGCCGCGCTGGCCTTCCTGTTGGTCAAACCGGGCGGCCTGTTCGGCCAGCGCCCCGTCGAACGAGCCTAAGCCATGCCGACTGCATTGGATTCTTCTTCCGCGCGCGCACCGCGCGACGCCACCGGCCGAACGACCGCGCCCTGGCCCACCTGGGCAACGCCGGCGGCGACCTTGCTGCTGGCCTACTTCGTGGTGCCGCTGGTGGCGTCCGACTATTGGCTGGATGCCATCCTCATCCCCTTCCTGGCGCTGTCGCTGGCGGCGGTGGGCCTGAACCTGTTGACCGGCTACGCAGGCCAGTTGTCGCTGGGTTCGGCTGCGTTCATGGCGGTGGGGGCGTTCGCGGCGTACAACTTCAACCTGCGCGTCGAAGGCTTGCCGTTGCTGGCCAGCATTGGGCTGGCAGGACTGGCTGCTACCGCCATCGGCGTGGTCTTCGGGCTGCCCAGCCTGCGCCTGCGTGGCTTCTATCTGGCGGTGTCCACACTGGCCGCGCAATTCTTCGTGCAATGGGCGCTGACCAAGTACGGCTGGTTCAGCAACAACAATGCCTCGGGCGTGATCGACGCGCCGCCCATCGTGGTGGGGGGCTTCCTGTTCGATACCCCGGTGCTGCGCTACCTGTTCGCGCTCACGGTGGTGGCGGTGCTCACGGCATTGGTCTGGCGCCTGGTGCAGACGCCCACCGGCCACCACTTCATTGCCGTGCGCGACAACGAACTGGCGGCACGCGTGACCGGTGTGCCAGTGCTGCGCACCAAGCTGCTGGCGTTTGCGGTGTCGTCTTTCGTGATTGGCGTGGCGGGCGTGCTGTGGGGCTTTGTCTATCTGCGCACGGTGGAGCCGGCGGGCTTCAACCTCGATCGCTCCTTCCAGATCCTGTTCATCATCATCATCGGCGGCCTGGCAACCATCCGGGGCGCCTTCCTGGGCGCGGCGCTGGTGGTGGTGTTTCCGCTGCTGCTATCCCGCTTCGGGGCCTTCGTGTTCGGCAGCCGGTTTGATTCCGGCGTGCTGGACCTGAGCCAGCGCATCGTGATCGGCGCGCTCATCGTGGCCTTCTTGATTGCCGAGCCCCAGGGCCTTGCCGCCCTGTGGCAGCGGATGCTGCGCCGGATAGGCAAAGCGGCGCCGCCCGCCTCTGAAACCTGATTCCCCTCGCCGTCTCCATTCCACCTACGTCGCATCGACACAGGAGCATTTGCACCATGTCCTTTCCCCGCACCATCAAGATGGCGTTGCTGGCCGGCGCACTGGCCCTTTCCGGCCTGAGCGGACTCGGCGTACAAGCCGCCCATGCGGATGAGCAGTTCTTCCCGCTGCAGAGTTACCGCGTAGGTCCGTACGCAGCCGGGGGCACCGGTTTCTTTGGCGGCTTCATCGACTATCTGAACCTAGTCAACACGCGTGATGGCGGTGTGGGCGGCGTCAAGCTGACCTGGGAGGAAGGCGAAACGCAATACGAAGTCGAACGCGGCGTGGAAGTGTACGAGCGCCTGAAGACCCACCCCGGCATTGCTGCGTGGAACCCGCTATCGGTGGGCATTGCCTACGCGCTGCTGGATCGTGTGACAGCCGACAAGGTGCCACTGCTGACCATCAACCACGGCCGCACTGATACCACCGACGGCCGCGTGTTCAAGTACATCTTCCCGCTGCTGCTCAACCCGTACAGCGAGACCTCGGGCATCGTGAACTACATCGGCACCAAGGAAGGCGGCATCGACAAGCTCAAGGGCAAGAAGATCGTGGTGCTGTATCACGGCTCCCCGTACGGCAAGGAGACGATCCCCATCTACGAACTGCTGGCCAAGAAGTACGGCTTTACGGTGCAGCAGATCGAGGTGCCTCACCCGGGCAACGAGCAGCAATCGCAATGGCTGGCCATCCGCCGCGCCAAACCCGACTACGTGGTGCTGCGCGGCTGGGGCGTGATGAACCCGGTGGCATTGAAGACGGCGCAGAAGACGGGCTTTCCAGCCGACCACATCATCGGCAACGTGTGGTCCAACTCTGAAGAAGACGTGATTCCGGCCGGCGACGCCGCCAAGGGCTATGTCGCCATCACCACGGTGGCAGCGGGGGCGCAGTACCCGGTGCTGCAGCAGATCACCAAGACGCTGTATGACAACGGTAAGGGCAACTTGCAGGACAAAAAGCGCATCGGCAGCGTGTACCACAACCTGGGCGTGCTCAACGGCATCTTGAACGTCGAGGCCATCCGCATCGCACAAGCCAAGTTCGGCAAGCGCACCCTCACTGGCGACGAAGTCCGCTGGGGCCTGGAGAACCTGAAGATCGACGAGGCGCGTGCCGCCGCGCTGGGTGCCAAGGGTCTGTTCCACTCCATCAACGTGACGTGGGACAACCACGAGGGCGACGGCCGCGTGGCCTTCCAGCAGTGGGACGGCACCAAGTGGAACGTGATCTCCGACTGGATCGCGCCTGACTGGAAGCTACTGCGGCCAATCATCGAGAAATCGTCGCTGGCCTATGCCAAGGAAAAGAACATCAAGGTGCGCACCAGCATCAACGACTGATGCCCGTTGCCGGCTCTCCCCTTGCCACCTTCCCCAATTTGATGGAGGTTTGACATGACCCAAGCGCACGCCGCCACCCTCTTCGGTGCCGAGTACGAAGCCCTTGCGCAGAAGTACCGCCCCATTTTCCAGCGCATTCGCGACACCGCCTTGCAGCGCGAACACAACCGGCAACTGGGCGTGGATGCCATCCAGTGGCTCAAGGAAGCGCGCTTTGGCGCGGTGCGCGTGCCGGTGGAGTACGGCGGCGACGGCGCCACGCTGCCGCAGCTGTTCCAGTTGCTGATCGAACTGGCCGACGCCGATTCCAACATCGTGCAGGCGCTGCGCGGGCACTTCGCCTTTGTGGAAGACCGCCTGAACGCCCCGCGCGACGCCCGCACCGAAGTCTGGCTGCGGCGCTTCGCGGCAGGTGATCTGGTTGGCAACGCCTGGACGGAAGTGGGCGACGTGGCCATTGGCGACGTCATCACGCGCGTCTCGAAATGGGACGGCGGCTGGGTGGTCAACGGCCGCAAGTACTACAGCACCGGCAGCATCTTTGGTGACTGGGTCGACCTGTACGCACGTCTGGAAGACGGCACCGACATCATCGCCGCCGTCCACTCGCACCAGCCAGGCGTCACGCACCACGACGACTGGGACGGCTTTGGCCAGCGCACCACGGGCAGCGGCACCTCGGTGTATGAGAACGCTGTCGTGCAGGAAGAAAACATCTTCCCGTTTGCCAGCCGCTTCAAATACCAGACCGCCTTCTACCAGCTCTTTCACCTGGCCACGCTGGCCGGCATCGCACGCGCCATCACGCGGGAGGTGGCGCAGCAGGTGCGCGAGCGCAAGCGCATCTTCAGCACCGGCAACGCGCCAGCGGTGGCGCAAGACGTGCAGGTGCAACAGGTGGTGGGCGAGGTATCGGCACTGGCCTACGCGGCGGAGGCCACGGCCATCCGCGCGACATTTGCAGCGCAGCGCGCCTACGATGCCCACTGGGCCGGCGATGCGGAGCAGGAGCGCCAGGCCAATATCGAAGCCGAACTCGAATCCGCCCAGGGCCAAGTGGCGATCTCGGACTTTGTACTGCGCGCGGCCACGCAGTTCTTCAACGCGCTCAGCGCATCGGCCACAGCATCGAGCAAATCGCTGGACCGCCACTGGCGCAACGCGCGCACGGTCGCCTCGCACAACCCGCTGATCTACAAGGCACGCATCGTGGGCGACTGGCATATCAATGGCACCGAGCCGCCGTATGTCTGGCAGATCGGCGCAGGCCCAGGCGCGGCAGCGCAACCCGTGGCGAAAGCTGCCTGAGGACAAGCGCGATGAGCGATCCCGCCGTGCTGCTACAACTGGCCGCCGTGGAGGCGACCTACCAGAACGCCATCGTCGCCCTGCACGACGTCAGCCTGACCGTGCGCCGCGGCGAGATACATGCGCTGCTGGGCGCGAACGGCGCAGGCAAGTCGACCACGCTCAAGGCGGTCTCCAATCTGCTGCCGGCTGAGCGTGGTCAGATCACAGCCGGCACCATCCGCTTCGACGGCCGCGATGTGGCGCGCACCACGCCCGCACAGCTCGTACGCTTGGGGATCGTGCAGGTGCTGGAGGGTCGGCGCTGTTTTCCCAACCTGTCGATCGAGGCGAACCTGGTGACGGGCGCGCTGGGCCGTGGTGCCTCGCGCGCAGAAACCGCTGCGGATCTTGAGCGGGTCTACGCGATCTTTCCACGCCTGCAGGAACGGCGCCGGGTGGCTGCAGGCCTCACGTCCGGCGGCGAGCAGCAGATGGCGGCCATTGGTCGAGCACTGATGTCACGCCCACGCCTGCTGGTGCTCGACGAGCCGTCGATGGGCCTGGCGCCGCTGGTGGTGCAAGACATCTTCGCGCGGCTGCGGCAGCTCAACCGCGACGAGGGCCTGTCGATCCTGGTGGCGGAGCAGAACTCCACCGTGGCGCTGCAATACGCGGACCGCGCCACCGTGCTGGAGGCTGGTATCGCAGTGCTGGAAGGTAGCGCCGACGAGCTGAGCCAGCGCGAAGACATCCAGCATTTCTATTTCGGCCGTGACGTTGCCGGGCACGCACCGGCGCTGGCGTAGCCGGCCTCTACACAGTATTCCCAATTTTCATGACGACTGAGACGGTCATCTTTCCTGAAACCAAAGCCCCGGCGGTGCCGATCCGGCAGTCGGCCAAATCTCTCGCCGCCGAGTTCGCAAACACGGCTGTGGAACGTGACGCCGCCGCCGGCACACCACTGGCCGAACGCAACGCGTTGCGGCAAAGCGGCCTGCTGTCGCTGGCCATTCCCAAGCACTACGGCGGCCAAGGCGCCACCTGGGCCGAGACACTCGACACCGTGCGCGAGTTTGCGAAGGTCGACAGCTCAATCGCCCATGTCTACGGCTTTCACCACCTGCTGCTGGCCACCGTGCGCCTGTTCGCGCGGCCCGACCAGTGGGAGCCGTGGTATGAGCAGACCGCGCGCAGGAACTGGTTCTGGGGCAACGCGCTCAACCCGCTGGACGACCGCACCATCGTGCGCCAGTTCGATGGTTGGTACGAATTCTCGGGCAAGAAGAGCTTCTGCTCCGGCGCGCTCGATTCGCAGATGCTGATCGCCTCGGGACTGGACGAGCACAGTCGCAAGCTACTCATTGCAGCGGTGCCCACCGCGCGCGCCGGCATCACCATCAACGACGACTGGAACGCCTTCGGCCAGCGCCAGACCGACAGCGGCAGCGCCCTCTTTGAAAAGGTGCGTGTGGAAGAAAACGAGCTGCTGCGCGATCCGGGGCCGCTGACCACGCCGTTCTCTGCGCTCAGGCCGTTGCTGGCCCAGCTTGTTTTCGTACACGTGTTCCTGGGGTTGGGCGAAGGTGCATTCGAGCAGGCCCAGCACTACACGCTGCATGAAGCGCGGCCATGGCACCGCTCCGGTGCCGAGCGCGCCAGCCAGGACCCATACACGCTGGCCCACTATGGTGAATTCTTTGTCGGCCTGGAAAGCGTACGGCTGCTGGCACAGCGGGCCGCCACCCTATTCGATGACGCCTGGGCGCAAGGCCCCGCGCTGAGTGCACACGAACGCGGGCACGTGGCCGTGGCCGTAGCCACGGCCAAGGTGGCTGCCACGCGTGTGGGGCTGGAGGTAAGCAGCCGCATGTTTGAGACCACCGGTGCACGTGCCACGCACGGCGCGCTGCGGCTCGACCGCTTCTGGCGCAACCTGCGCACGCAAACGCTGCACGATCCGGTCGACTACAAGCTGCACGAACTTGGCGACTGGGCCCTGAACGGCGCGCTGCCGGAACCTTCCTTCTATTCCTGACACTCCTGAACTGCATGGGCAATCATGGCGACGTTCCCTGTATGGCCTCCGCCGCTGGGCCGCGCGCCCCAGACGAGCGCACCGGCGTGGATCTTTGAAGACCCACGCTCACGGGCGCTGCTCGATGAAATCGAGCAGGTGGCGCCGAGCGATGCCACCGTTCTCATTGCCGGCGAAACCGGCACGGGCAAAGAACTGATCGCCCGCCACCTGCACAACCACAGCACGCGCAAGGACGGGCCCTTCGTGGTGGTGAGCTGCGGCGCGTTTTCCGATGCGTTGGTCGACGCCGAACTGTTCGGCCATGAAAACGGCGCATTTGCTGGCGCATTCGGCACGCAGGTCGGCTGGTTTGAGCAGGCCAACGGCGGCACCATCTTTCTGGATGAGGTCAATGACCTGCCGCTGCCCGTGCAGAACAAGCTGCTGCGCGTATTGCAGGAGCGCGAAATCACGCGCCTGGGCGGGCGCACGCCCATTCCGGTCGACCTGCGGATCGTGGCGGCCACCACGGTTGATCTGGAAACACTGGTGCAGGAAAAACGCTTTCGCAAGGATCTCTACTATCGGCTAAACGTAGTCAGCCTCAACGTCCTCACGCTCAAGGAACGACCCGGCGACATCGTCCCGCTCGCACGCTATTTCATCGATCTCTACAGCAAGCGGCTGGGCCATCCGCGCGCAAGCCTCACGCCCGAAGCCGAGCGCCTGCTGACGGCCGCGCCCTGGCACGGGAATGTGCGCGAACTCGAAAACGTCATCCACCGGACCCTGCTGCTGTGTGACGGAAACATCATCGACGCCGGCACCCTGCGTCTGTCGAATCGCGCCGCCAGCCCACCCGCAGTACAGGCCCATCAAGTCTCGGCCCACGCTGCCGCCGGTTCCCCCACGCAATCAGCCAAGGCCGGCACCACCAATGAGGCGGGCTTGCTGCAGCAAGCCATCCAGCAGCTTTGCAACGCAAACGTGGTGGATGTCTACCAGGTAGTCGAGGATGCCTTGTTCCGTGAGGTGTTCCGCTATTGCCACTACAGTCAGAGCGACGCCGCGCGCCTGCTCGGCGTGAGCCGCAACGTAGTCCGCGCCCGTCTTGTTCGGTTGGGCGAAGTTGGTGCGTCACGCAGAGGCCCGCTTGTTACCGCATCGGCCGTTTGCGAGGACAAGCTCTGACGACTTTAAAACGTAGCGACCAGAGCATCGGACCGCGGCGGTATCGGCTCCGGGGGCTCGTCAGCCTTCGCCCGCGCATCGGGCCCGTGGTTTGGACAACGCCCTGTCAACGATTCTTCGTGCTCAATGCAGGGAGCCCTGGCACCCGCTCAGGCTTCTGCACAATCACGCCGTACCAGCCCAGGCCGGGATAGGTCTCATAGCCAGGGGTACGCGCGAAGGCGACTTGGGTGCCGTCCGACGTTTCATAGCACCCAGTCGATGCGTTACCTGCCATCAATGGAAATCTCTCGCTTAACAGGCCCTTGCCATCCGAAGCCGCAATCACACGGTAGCAGGAGTCGAGCAGCAGGCAGCGCGTACGCTGCCAGTCTTCAGCAGAGACCCGCACGCTCTTGACCACCGTCTCGGCCTGGGGTGCCCAGTTGAAGAACACGGCAAGCACACCGAGCGGTGCACCGTCGGCCCGACCCTCTTCGCGAATGGCGGTGGCGTAGGTGGCTACGCTGGCGTTTTGAAGCGTCCGCGAGACGGTGATGTCGTGTGCCACATATGCATCGCCCGACGCGGTTGCCAATGCACGCTTGAACCAATCCACACCTGACACCACTCGGCCACGCACCCCAGGGTACGTTTGCGGCCGGCCGTTCGCAATCACCCGCCCCTCGGCATCGATGACCCACAGGTCCAGATATACCGTGTAGCTGTTGAGGATGATGCCAAGCCGCCTGCTGGCGAATGCAGCCGCATCGCCGTCGGGACGGCTGACTGCTTCAACAATGGCCGCGTCGGTCGCCCACCAGCGCACGTCGCAGGAGCGCTCATAGAGATTGCGGTCGACGATGTCGATCATGTTGAGCGCCATGTCCGTTAGGCGCTGGCCTTGTTGACCGCGCATTTTCTGGATCATGGCATCGCCCAACTGCGTCAGCTCGACGATCGAGCCGGCCAGTTCGGTCGTCAACTCACCTGTGATGCCAGCAATGCGTTCCGACACGTGCTTGACCTGATTCGCCACGACGCTGAAGCTGCGGCCCGTTTCGCCGGCACGTGCGGCTTCAATCAGCGCATTCAGCGCGAGGAACTTGGTTTCACGGTTAATTTCGGCAATACCGGCAATCTTGTGGTTGGCAATGCGGCCAACATGGTGTGACAACTCGACGATGCGCTCCGCGCTTGCCATTGGATAACGCCCCCATGCGTTGGGCTCCTGCATGAGCCGTGCGGGAGCTGGATGTGCTTGTTGTCGGGCCACATGCGAAATATGTGCCAACGCGGGGCGGCATAAGCTAGCGGGGTCGGTTGCACGATAACCGCGCACTCCAGGCAATGCGATGCATCACGAACGTGCATGGTGCATTGCTTGCGCGCACCATCCTGCCGTCATTGGGCGGCATCGTTGTACGCCCTGCACCCTCTCTGGCCATGTGCTTGCCCCTGGTATAGGAATTGCACGATGCAATCACCGAATCCGGGAACAGGAGCGCGCGCATGAAAACCCCTCGGCAGCATCTTCTTGCCATGGTGGAGCAGTTTGTCCGCTATATCGGATTCGGCAGCGGTGCGACGCTGGTGCACTACGCCACCCTATTCGGGCTTGTGCACGCCAACGTGCCGGTCTGGCGTGCCTCCGTCATCAGTAACGCGATCGGTGCGGGGCTTTACTACGTGATCAGCCGGCGCGCGGTTTTTCAGACCGCCCGCGGCCACGTGAACGCGATGATTCGCTTTGCCCTGGTGGCGGTCATGGCCGTGGGATGCAATGCCGCCATCATGGCAGTCGCCCTACGGGTAGGCCTGTACTACCTGGTTGCACAAATGTGTGCCTCCGCCCTGTCGGCCACGCTCGCCTTCCTGGCGCACCGGTACTGGACCTTCCGTGATGGCGTGGCGCTCAGCACGACACAGCCTTCCTCACCGATTTCGGCGCTCAGCGACCCTCTCGAGCACTTTGAAGCCCTATCACTATGATGCTGGCGATGCTGCGTGGCACGGAAAACCTGACACCCCCGGCGGCCCGCGTTCGCTCCGAACGCGGGATCAGTTTCGCTGCCGCGACACCTTCGGCGCCTGGCGTACGAACGCGTTCGCCGCCGCTTCTTCGAGCATCCATCTTCCCATTGCGTCATACGACACCGGCATCAGGCTGTTGTTGCGTGTGCCGTTCGCGTCTACCGACGCGGCCGGGCGTTCGTCCTTGCCGCGCGCATTGACGGCCGCGCGCACGAGCGTCCAGCGCAGCGACGCGAACGCGCCGTTGCCGAGCGCGTCGACGACGGCCTGCAATTCGGCCGCGCCTCGGCCGATCCGGCCGGGCACGTGCGAAAAGAACCGGATCGCGCGACTCGGCGGTTCGCCCGGCGGCGCTGTCAGCAGCGTATTGACCACGACGATGCGGTCGACATCCGCTGCACGCATCGACGCGTTGACCGCGTCCATATTCGCGGAAAGCCGCGAGGACGGATCGTCGCTCGTCGGCGTGACGCCGAGCGCGGTGAGCACCGCGTCGGTGCCGGCGAATGCATCGGTGAGCGCGGCGCGGTCCGCGAGCGAACGGACGACGGCGACGCGGCAGCCGGCCGGCACGTCGGCGATCCGCTCGGGCCTGGAACGGACAATGGCGGTGAAACGGATGCCCTCGGCGCGGCAGATGCGCAGGATGGCTTGGCCGAGGCCGCCCGCTGCGCCGATCACCGCGACATGACGCGGGAGGGAGGGCGGCGGGCTGGTGGGTGGATTCGTCATGAGCGTAATGGAGGCTGCGGACTTACGCCACGGTCGCATCGGGCACGTCGACGATGACGTCCGACGTCGCGATCGCGACGCACGGCAGCGTGTAGCCTTTGGCTTTTTCCTCGCGGCTCAGGCCCGGCCATTCGATCGTGTAGCGGACGGTGCCGCTGACGATCCGGCAGAAGCAGCTTCGGCAGGTGCCGTTGCGGCACGAGCGCGGCAGCGACACACCGGCGAAGCCAGCGGCTTCGAGCAGTGTCAGCGATTCCGGTGCGTCGAAGCTGACGCCGAGCGGTTCGACGCGGACGCGGTGGGATGGATCGGTTTCGGTCATGCAGCGGGCAAAGGCCGACGGGCGGGTGACAACGCGAAGCGGCAAGGATAACTGAAACGGCGAGTGCGTCAGGCAGCATCTGTGCCTATCGAAATAGCCCGAGCAGATGTCACAATTTCAGCTGCAACCGTAGCCGATTGTGCGACAAGCTCTCGTTCCCTTCCTTTTCAGCCACTACCGGCGCCGGCCGTTCAGAGCCCTTCTCTCAGCCGCCCACGCGCCATGGTATTCGTTGCGGTGCACAAGGCGAACTCAACCGCGAAATGCGGATACCTTGAAAACTGTTCCAACTCTCGGATGAGAGCCCAAGATGCACCCACTCGCTTGACCGTGTGGCGGGCCTGACAGAGCCAAACGCCCGCCAAGCGAGGCGCGGTATCGACCACGTAACGCGGCTACATGGCGCAACCTGCGCAAGCCTCAGTTCAATTCACCATACCCCCGCATGCGCGCCTCCCGCGCCATCACGGCGATGGGCCGGTAGTGCGCCATCGTGCTTGGCACGATGTCTTCCAGCCGCAACCGCGCGCGCAGGCCGGCGTCATCCTGCAAGGCCTCGCACATTGCCTGCCTCACGCGTGCCACCAGTGCGTCTTCGGCTCGGCGCGATGCGATGAACGGCAGGCCGGCCACCCGCCGTGTCGAGCCGATCTGCCGAAGCCCCGCCACCAGCTCCGGCCTGTGCTCAGCGGCAAAGGCCAACGTCACGCAATCGATGGCCGCAACGTCGGCCTCGTCACTCGCCACAGCCGCCAGTGACCGTAGATGCGAGCCCGTATGCACCACGGCACCGAAGAACCGCCCGCCGCGCACCAGCGGTGCCACGGCGTGCCGCAGCGCGTTCATCCCGCTGTGCGAATCGAGGCTGTTGCAGGCGGCGCGCGCGCCCCGGCATGCGGCCAGCGTGGCGGGACCATCTTTGGCTCGCACCACGAGCGCGCTGCTGTACTCCTCATGGTGGCAGCCGGGCACCGCAAATCGAGGCGTGCCGATCAACCGCACCTGCGATGCCAGCCCACGGATCAGCGGATAGCCGCACGTCTGCGACAACAGTACGTCGTCGCGCCGCCAGAACGCGTGCAGCGCATCGGGGCCTTCGCCAGGGTCCACTGTGTCCAGCATCACGGGGGCGCTGCCGCGGCCCAATGCCTGGGCAGTGCGCTCGATCAGCGTGGCCCAATCGTCCCGCAACGCGGGCGACACGTTGTACATCGGGAGGGCCGCGGCCCAGCGCTCAAGCTTTACCATAGTCACCATCAGGATGTGCCGCGTAGGTATACCGGTCGGTCGGGCCATGGAACAACGGATGCGCGACCGGTGCTGCTGCGCGCAACGCATAGCGGCTCAGCCACTCCCAATAACCGCGCACGTGGAACCCGCCGTTGCGCGCGAGGTAGTCGCCGGCACGGCGGCGGTAGACCCACGCCAATGCAAACCAGGGTACGCAAGGCAGGTCGTGATGCACGAGGTGGTAGTTGTTGTTGAGAAACAGTAGCCGCCACGCCAGCCCGGCCTCGTTGATCACGCTGCTGGTTGCGTGGGCACCGCCGGCGCGATGCTCCTGAAAGGAACGGATCGCCGCCAGCGACAGCGCCGGGTAGGCCACGCCCACCAGCACCAGCCACGCTGGCATGCCGCAAGACGTTTGCAGCCATGTGAGCAGTGCCACCACCGCGAGCCCATGGGCGATCCACATGCACCTGTCGCGCCCACCACCCGCGCGCAGCGTTGCGAAGGCATCGGCAGCCACGGCCAGGATCGAAAACGCGGGCTGCAGCAGCATCCGCCCCGCCAGCGTATTGCGTACGGTATACAGCTTGCGCATCGCCGGGCTGGCGGCATGCCAATCGACAGCGTAGAGGAAGTAGCTCTCCGGGTCGGTATCGGGATGCGTCAGTTCAGCCTCGTGGTGCTGCAGATGCAAGCGCCGGTACAGGCCATACGGCAGCCAGATGCCGAGCGGCGCGGCGCCCAGCAACGCATTGAGCCACGGCAAGCGTGTCGGGTGGCCGTGCAGCAGCTCATGCTGCAACGACAGGTACCACGTGGTGCAGAGCGTCAGCAGCACACAGGCTAGCGGCAACCCAAGCTGACGCGCATGTGTGGCAACGCCAAACCACGCCGAATACACCACTGCGATCAGCAACCATGTCGGCAATTCTGTGCGCCATACCCAGTGACGGGCGGCATGCGCAAGCTCCGCGCGCTGTCGGTCGTCAAGGTAGGTGGCCATGCATGTGAGCTCGCGCTGTGGACGGAAGGCACAGCTTACGGGCCCACCCTGCACGACCGGAACGAAGGATTGCCGATAACGATATGTGGCGCTGCAGCCCAGCGCACATGGCGCCTGAAAATGTCTTTGTTCAGTCGGAACGGTTCTTTACCGTGACGCGGAGCGCATCTGTGGCTCAGGCCACCTGCTGCGCCTGGGCCCTTGCAGGATGCTCGGGGCGACGCAGCCCCAGGTGCTCGCGCAAGGTCGTGCCAGCGTATTCATTGCGGAACAGGTTGCGCCGGCGCAGTTCGGGCAGTACGAGTTCGATGAAGTCGGTCAGCCCACCGGGCAGGATAGGCGCCATGACGTTGTAGCCGTCTGCGCCATGCGCGAGGAAGCGTTCTTCCAGTGCATCGGCAATCTGCTCCGGCGTGCCAATCACCTGCCAGTGGCCGCGCGCACCTGCCACGCGTTGGTAGAGCTGGCGAATGGTGAGCTGCTCGCGCCGCGCAAGGTCGAGCATCAGCGCCTGCCGGCTCTTGCTGCCGTTCGTTGCCTGCAGTTCTGGAATCGGGCCATCGAGCGGATAGCCCGACAGGTTGACGCCCGTCAGCCCGGAGACGAGTGCCAGGCCGACCACCGGATCGATCAACGATTGCAATGCCTCGAACTTCTCGCGCGCCTCGCTCTCACTACGCCCAACCACCGGAAACACCCCCGGCATGATTTTCAGATCGTCGGGCGTGCGCCCATATCGGGCAAGCCGGCCCTTCAGATCGGCGTAGAACGCGACGGCATCGGCGAGCGTCTGCTGCGCGGTGAACACGACCTCGCCGCTGCGGGCGGCCAGCTCCTTGCCTGGTTCGGAAGAGCCCGCCTGTACCACGACCGGATGCCCCTGCGGCGCACGGGCCACGTTGAGCGGCCCGCGCACGCTGAAGTGCGTGCCCTTGTGCCCCAGCACATGCCGGCGCGACGGATCGTAGAACTGGCCGCCCACCTTGTCGTACAGGAAGGCATCGTCGTCCCAGCTGTCCCACAGGCCCGTCACCACATCGGCAAACTCTTCCGCGCGCTGGTAGCGCTCGGCATGTGCGAAGTGGTGGTCCCGGTTGAAGTTCAGCGCCTCGTACTCGCTGGACGAGGTGACCAGGTTCCACCCTGCCCGGCCGCCGGAGATGTGATCGAGCGATGCGAACTTGCGGGCGACATGGTAGGGCTCGTTGAAGCTGGTCGAGGCCGTACCGACGAGCCCGATGCGCTCCGTCACCGCCGCCAACGCCGACAGCAGCGTGATCGGCTCGAACTGGGCTTGATAACTATGGGCCGTTCGGCTCAGGAAAGCGACATCCTCACCCCGTGTGCCCACTCCGTCGGCCAGGAAGATCAAGTCGAACTTGGCGGCCTCGGCAGCACGCGCCAGCGCAACGTAGTGCCGGAAGTCGATGCCGGCGTTGGCCTGCGTATCGGGGTGTCGCCAGGCGGCAATATGGTGTCCGCCTGGATACAAGAACGCGCCAAGGCGCAGTTGGTCAGTGCGACGTGCCATCGACAGTCTCCCGATCGACAGTTCAGAAAATGCGGCCTTCCTTCAGGTGCTGCGTCTCGCCGGTCAGGTGGTAGGCGCCTACCACGCGCGCCTTGTGCAGCAACGGGTTGTGGTTGAAGATCGTGCGCAGGTTGCGCCAGTGCCGGTCGAAGTTGTGCGTGCGCGCGGTCATCGAGGCGCCACCGGCTTCGAACAATTGCTGCGCGGCATGCAGTGCCAGCTTGCTCACTACCAACTGTGTCTTTGCCGTGGCCAGCGCGCCTTCCAGCACCAGCGTGTCGGCGTCGGGCGCATCATGGCGGATGGCTTCGGACGAGCGATCCAGCGCGCGCGCGTTCTCGCGCACCAGGGCGTCGATGGCATGGCTGTGGGCCGTCAGGTCGCCCACCACCTGTTGGATGAAGTGGTCGTCGCGCGCCGTGGGGGCGGGGCTGTGCAGCACTGGCCGCCCGTGGTTGACCACATACCGCTGCGCATCGGCCACCACATTGCGCACGATGCCGGCCGCCACAGCCACGAGGTGCAGTTGGCGCAGCGCACCCGTATGGCGCCCGACCAGCGTGCTGGCGATGCGCGAGGCCACCTCGTCGGCCAGCACCTGCACGTGATCGAACACGATGCTGCCGCTGGCGGTCATGCGCTGGCCCATCCCATCCCAGTCATCGACCACCTGCACCCCCGTGCGCGACACGGGAATGATGATCTGCAGGTCGGCGCCCGCCTCGTCGTGCACATTGAAACGGCCATAGTCGGCAAATGCCGTGCCGGTGGTGTAGTACTTGCGGCCGCTCAGGCGGTAGTGCTCACCCTCGCGCTGCAGCGTGGTGGTGATCTCCCCCGGGCGTGATGTACCGCGCTCTGTGGAGCCACCGCCAAAGATGGCGCCGGCCAGCAGCCGATCGAGCTGCGTCTGGTGGAACGCCGTGAGCGGCGACAGGCGGATCACCTCCGTCAGGTCGTAGTGGATGCGCAGCGCGTGGGCCACGTTCGATTCGTGCGCGGCCAGCGTGGTAACCGTCTCGAACAGATCGACGAGGGACCCACCGAGCCCGCCCCACTCCGCAGGAATCCGCAGCAAACCCAGCCCAGACTCGCGAAAACGCGCGAAGCCCTCGTACGGCAATACACGCCGCACCTCGCGCGCGGCGGCATCTTCACCGATGCGCTCGGCCAGGGCCGGCAACGCGGCAATGGCATCCTGAAGCCGGTGATGGAGATGGAGATCGCGTGGTGTGTTCATAAGGTCAAAACGATGCGGGTTGATCTGGAAACGGGGCACAACGAACGTGCCTAGCGGCTATGCGGCTATGCGGCTATGCGGCAGCGCGTGTCTCCGCCTGACTGGCTGGCCGCGCCAACCCGAAGTGTTCGCGTAGGGTCCGGCCTGCGTAGTCGGTGCGGAAGATCCCGCGCCGCTGCAGGATGGGCACAACCCCGTCGACAAAATCCTGCAGCCCGCCGGGCAGCGCGTCGGGCATCAGGTTGAAGCCATCGGCCGCGCCATGGCGGAACCAGTGTTCGATCTCGTCTGCGATCTGCTCGGGCGTGCCGACCAGGACACGGTGCCCACCGCCGCCGGCGAGTTCGCGGATGAGCGCGCGCACGGTCAGCCCCTGCTTGCGCGCCAGGGCCAGCGTGACAGTAAAGAACGTGTGATTGCCATTGCCGTTGTTGGGCAGCGGCAGATCGTCTGGCAGGCGCGCGTCGAGCTGGAGGCGATCCACGGGAATACCGAGGATGCCGGCCAACCGCGTGAGGCTGTAGTCCCACGGGATCAGGTCGACCAGTTGATCGCGCCGCGCGCGTGCCTGCGCCTCGGTGGCGCCAAGGATGGTGGTCAGGCCCGGCAGCACGCGGATCGCCTCCGCACCGCGCCCCAGTGCCTGCGCGCGCGCCTTGAGGCCGTGTGCGTAAGCCAGCGCCTCGTCAAAGCTCTGCGCCGCCGAGAACACCGCCTCGGCATGACGTGCTGCCAGTTCGCGGCCATCCGACGAAGCGCCGGCCTGGACAAGCACCGGATGCCCTTGCGCCGAGCGCGGCAGGTTCAACGGCCCATGCACATGGAAGAACGCGCCACGATGAGCTAGCGGCTGCACCTTGTCCGCATTCACGAAACGCCCGCCGGCCTTGTCGCCGACAAAGGCATCGTCTGCCCAGCTGTTCCAGAGCGCCTTGACGACGCCTGTGAATTCATCTGCACGTGCGTAGCGTTCGGCATGGTCCGGCACGGCATCCAGACCGAAGTTGCGTGCCGATGGCAGATCCGCCGTCGTGACCACGTTCCAGCCCGCACGCCCGCCACTCACGTGGTCGAGCGTGGCAAAGCGCCGGGCGATGTTGTAGGGCTCGTTGTAGCTGGTGGAGGCCGTGCCGATCAGGCCGATGTGCGTGGTCGCCGCCGCAATGCTGGCCAGCAGCACGGTCGGCTCCAGCGCGGTGATGGGCCGGAAATGGATCTGATCGACGATGGCCGCGTTGTCGGCCAGGAACACGGCGTCAAACTTGGCGGATTCCGCAATCCGCGCCACGTTCACATAGTGCTGCACGTCGACAAACGCAGCAGGGTCACTCTCTGCAAGCCGCCAGGCAGATGGCACAAACCCGGAGTGCAGGATGTTGACGTTCAGGTGCAGCTGGCGGACGTGCGAGTCGCTCACGGCGTGCTCCGCTCATGGACAAGCAGTCACCATACCGGCCATGCAGCACAGCGCTAACGAAGCAATCCTTGGTTCGATATGCGGATTGCCCATGCGCCCCGGGGCAGCCGCATCCGATGAATTTGCAAGCTCGGTTTTGTTCTTGGACCCATCAGACCGCCCCACCCTAGACTGGCAACTCGCTTCCTTGTCCAGAACATCGCCATCACCATCACCATGAAACGACGCTCGCTCCTCCAAGCACTCCTGGCCACGATGGCCACCATCACCCTCGGGGCCGGTCCCGCACTGGCGGCTGACAAGCCGATCAAGGTCGGCGTGCGCGGCGGTGTCGATGAAGAGATCTGGGAAGTGGTGACCCGCGTGGCCGAGAAGCAGGGGCTCAAGGTGCAGCCCATCGTCATCACCGGCACGGCCAGCCCGAACGAGGCGCTCAACAACGGCGACCTGGATGCCAACGCGTTCCAGCACATCCCCTTCCTGCGCGATCAGATCAAACAGCGCGGCTACAAGCTGGCGACGGTGGGCAATACGCTCATCTCGCCCATCGCCTTCTATTCGCGCAAATACAAGTCGCTCGAGGCGTTGCCCGTCGGCGCCCGTATCGGCCTGCCGAACGACCCGAGCAACCAGACCCGCGCGCTCGTCATCCTGCGTGACCACGGCCTGATCAAGCTGCGCGACGGCTTCGACCCGTATACCGGCACGGCAACGCTGGCAGACGTGACTGCCAATCCGAAGAAGCTCGAATGGGTGGAGAGCGCCTCGGTGGTACTGGCGCGGTCGTTACCGGATGTGGATACCGCCGCCATCGTCAACACCTTTGCCTACCAGGCCGGCCTGATCGCCACACGCGACGGCATTGCGGTGGAGAAGAAGGAGCGCAACCCGTACGTGAACATCATCGTCGTGCGCGAGCAGGACAGGAACGCCCCGTGGGTGGCACCGCTGGTGAAGGCCTATCAGTCGGAAGAAGTCCGGCAGTTCATCCTGAGCAAGTATCAAGGCTCGGTGATCCCGGCATTCTGAAACCAGGACCGGGGGCACGCCCGGCCGCCTTTCGCAGAGCCAGCATCGTGACGCATCTCACCGCATTGCCAGACCGCCCGCCGCACATCACATTCGAGCGTGTCGACAAGACGTATCCCGGGGCGAGTGCATTGGCACTCGATGGCATCTCGTTCAACATTGCCCGCGGCGAGGTGTTCGGCATCATCGGGCGTAGCGGCGCGGGCAAATCGACGCTGCTGCGCACGATCAACATGCTCGAGCGCCCCGATGCCGGGCAGGTCCGCATCGACGGTGCCGATATCGGCACACTGGATGAAGACGGCCTGGTCATGCTGCGCCGTCGCATCGGCATGATCTTTCAGCACTTCAACCTGCTCTCGGCCAAGACCGTGTTCGAGAACGTGGCCCTGCCCTTGCGCGTGGCAGGCGTGCCGCGCGATGCCATCGCCGCTCGCGTCACGGAGCTGCTTGAACTGGTCGGCCTCTCGGACAAGGCACACGTCTATCCGGCCAAGTTGTCGGGCGGCCAAAAGCAGCGCGTGGGCATCGCCCGTGCGCTGGTGCATCGGCCAGAGATCCTGCTGTGCGACGAGGCCACGTCCGCCCTGGACCCCGAGACCACGGAGCAGATCCTGGCGCTGCTGCGCAACATCAACCACCGCCTTGCACTGACAGTGGTGCTGGTCACGCACGATATGGCGGTGATCCGCGATGCTTGCGATCGCGTGCTGGTGCTCGATCACGGCCGCGTGGTCGAACACGGCACCGTCAACCACATCTTTGCCGCACCCCATGCCGAAGCCACGCTGGCGCTGCTGCGCCCGTTGCGCCAGCGATGGGCCGCTTCAGCCGATGGCGCATCGGTTGCGCGGGCCCCGCACACTCACCCACAAGACCGATCCGAACGCACCTACGCCCATGCTTGAAAAATACCTGCGCGCACTGGGCGAGACGCTGCTGATGGTCAGCAGTGCATGCCTGGTGGTCTTTGTCGTCGGCCTGACGCTGGCCATCGTGCTCACGCTGACGGCGCCGGGCGGTCTGCGGCCACAGCCCCGTCTGCATCGGACGCTGTCGGTACTGGTCAATACCTTCCGCTCGATCCCGTTCATCATTCTGCTGGTGGCCATGCTGCCGGTCACGCGGCTGATTGTCGGCACCACGATGGGCACCTGGGCAGCAGTGGTGCCGCTGAGCGCCCATCTGATCCCGTTCTTCGCACGCGTTTCGCAAGTGGGGCTGAACGAGGTGGATCACGGCCTAGTGGAGGCCGCGCGTGCCATGGGCTGCCGCCGTTGGCACATCGTGCGCCATGTGCTGTTGCCCGAGGCGCTACCGGCCCTTGTTGGTGGTGCGACCGTCACGGTCATCGCCATGATCGGCGCTTCTGCCATGGCCGGCGCCGTTGGCGCAGGTGGCCTGGGCGACCTGGCCATCCGCTACGGCTATGAGCGCTACGAAACCGCGGTCATGTTCAACGTGATCGCCATCCTGATTGTGCTGGTGACGCTGGTGCAACTGAGCGGGGAACGCCTGGCACGCCGGTTCGATCATCGTCTTTGACCGGGCCTCACCGCCCAAGCCTAGTTGTGGCAGACCAGGCCATCCTGCAGTTGCCCCACCTCAAAGACGATATCGCCCGCGCGCTGTTCGCGCGCCTGGGCCAGCGCACCACTGGTCTTCCAGAAGCGCACTGCCTGGTCCAGATACTCAGCTGAGACGGGGTCCGGGCTACGCAGAGCGATCTGCGCTTGGGCGTTGTCTGGCGCCACGCCCTGCTCCAGCGTCCGGTAGAAGCGCCATTCGGGCAACCGCACCAGCCGCCCAAGCACGCGCTCGTCGTCGGCCAGCGCCTGGCAGTCGCCCGACAAAAATGCCCAGATGGCGCGAATGGTCGACGGGTATGCCTGAGGCACAGCGCCATGGCGTGCAACCAGCGCCGCCGCGTACGGGCTGCCCTGGGGGACGCAGACACTGCGCCCGTGTAGATCGTCGGTGGTTCGATACACCGTGTTGCGCAACACCACCAGGGCGCCCTGCCCGCCGGTATAGGCGGTGGGCACAGGCTGCCATGCCGCCGGCGCCGCGCCAGCGCCGGCCATCACCAGATCGACAGGGGCATCGTCCGGCAGATGGCCATCCGCCGGCACGCCGATCAGCCGCAGCCTGAGCTGCAGGTGCTGGGCCAGCGTGCGCGCCAGATCCGCATCGAAATTGTCAGGCTCAAGGGGCGTTGGTACGCCGGGCGGCGCAGGGCGTGCGTAGGCGCGCACGGCAACCACCAACTCGCCGCGGCGTTGTGCCTCGCGCAACGCGGGGCCTAGCGGCAGCGCCGTCCAGTCAGGCTCGGGTTGATGTTGCGCCAGCCACGCCTGTATAGGCGCCGGAAAACGCTCGGGCACGTGGGGCACATCGTGGATGAGGACCGGCAGACCGAACCATGCCAGCGCGCCTGTTGCAGCAAAAGCCACAGCTGCGGCCGCCAGCGACCGGCGCCGCTTGGACGGCACGCGTGCACCGCCCGTTAAATCTGGCCGGCGCCATGCTTGCGCCGGCTCAGGCATTGAGCGTCAGCCCTTTGCGCCAGCGGGTCAGACGCCGCTCGATCCGCGCCAGGATGGTGTTCAGCACCAGCCCGAGCAAGGCCAGCAGCAGGATGCCCGCGTACATCGTCGGAATCTGGAACACCTCCTGCGAGTTCAGCGTGAGGAAGCCCAGCCCGGAATGCGCGCCGATCATCTCGGCCGCCACCAGGGCGGTTACGCAATAGGTGCCCGCCAGCCGGATGCCGGTAAAGATCGACGGCGTGGCCGAGGGCAACACCACCTTGCGGAACACGAACAGGCTCGACGCCCCCATCGACCGGGCCGAATGGATCAGCAGCTTGTCCACCTGGCGCACCCCGCCGATCGTGCTCAGCAACACCGGCCAGAACGACGCCCAGAAGATGATGGCCACCTTCGACAGCTCGCCAATGCCCAGAAAGAGAATGAACACCGGAAACAACGCAAACGCGGAGGTCTGCCGGAAAAGCTGGAGGATCGGATCGACGATGGCTTCAAAGCGCGTAAACCAGCCCATCAGCAAGCCCAGTGTCACGCCCAGCCCGATGGCCAGCAACAGCCCCCACAACGAGCGCTGCAGGCTGGCCGCCACGTGCTTGAGCAACGCCCCGCTGTGCGCAAGCTGCCAGATGGCATCGGCCACCTGCGAGGGTGGGCTCAGGTAGGCGTCGCTCACGATGCCCAGTCGCGGCACCAGCTCCCAGAGCAGCAGGAACCCGATTACGCCGACCAGGCCGAGCGCGCGATCGCCCCGGCGGACAGCCAATCTACGCGCGCTCATCGTGCTGCCTCCGGTATGGCGGTCTCGTCAGGAGTGTCGTGTTGCAAAGGGCGATGCACAACTTCGCCTTCGGCGCGCTCGCGTGGATCAGCCGTGGCGCCCAGCGGGCGCGGCGTGGTGCTCGGGTTGGCGAATTGCACTTCGTCCTTGAGGATGTCCCACGCCTGCTGGCGCAGCGCGACGAAGGCCTCGGAATTGCGCAACTCCGGCAGGCGCGGACGCGGCAGCGGCACTTCCAGAATCTGTTTGACGGTACCGGGCCGGCGCGTCATGACGGCAATGCGGTCGGACAGGAAGATCGCCTCGTCCAGGCTGTGGGTGATGAACACGATGGTCTTGCGGTACTGCTCCCAGATGCGCAGCAGCTCGCCCTGCAGAATCTCGCGCGTTTGCGCGTCGAGCGCGGCAAACGGCTCGTCCATCAGCAGCACGTCGGGCTTGTAGGCCAGCGAGCGGGCAATCGCCACGCGCTGCTTCATGCCGCCTGAGATCTCATGCGGATAGCGCGCACCGGCACCGGTCAGGCCAACCAGCTCAAGATGCTCCTGCGCGATGCGGCGGCGCTCCGCCTTGAGCACACCGCGGATCTCCAGGCCGACTTCGATGTTCTCCAGCACCGTGCGCCACGGAAACAGCGCATAGCCCTGGAACACCACACCCTGATGCGGGTTGATGCCCGCCAGCGCATGGCCGTCGATGCGGATGTTGCCGCCGGTGCGTTCGGTCAGCCCCGCCAGGATGCTGAGGAAAGTCGATTTGCCGCAGCCCGAAGGCCCCAGTACTGAGAGGAACTCGCCGTCTCGGATGTCGAGGTCGAAATCGCGCAGCACGGCAACCTCTTCCGTCTGCCCTGCGTCGTTGCGCACGGTGTAGTCCATGCGCACGCCACGGGCCACGATCTTGCTGCTCATGACGGCACCTTCAGGCTTTTGCGGATGCGGCGGCGCCGGTCGCGTAGGGGTTGAACTGGTTGGTGTAAATGTCGCGCGCGGCCACCTTGCCCTTGGCGAGCTTGCCTTCGCGCTCCAGCACGTCGATGTAGTACTGGATCGGCGGCTCGGTGATGACGAGGTCATCCACATAGGCAAAGCGGTCGACAAACGGCAGCTCCAGCTTGATGCGCTGCGAGACCAGCTTGCGCGCATCTTCCGGGTTGGCGTTGACCCAGTTGCCGGCCTTGGCCAGCGCCGTCACCACGTCGCGCACCGCCTCAGGCTGCTCGCGGATGAACTTGCCGTGTGCGCTGTACGGCGACATGCCGCCCAGGCCGCGATCGAGGTCGTAATCGCTCCACAGCCGCACCAGGCTTTGCGCGTGGTCCGCACGGCCGGAGAACGGCGCATGGATGATGGCGAGATCGGTATTGCCGGACACCAGCGTCTGTTCAGCCTGGTCGTCGGGAATGACCACGAAGTTGACCTTGTTGACGTCCACGCCCTTCTGCCGCAGGAAGGTCTTGGTCACAAACTCGGCGCACGCGCCAAAGCTGTTGAAACCGATGGTCTTGCCTTCCAGGTCCTTGGGCTGGCGGATGCCAGAATCCTTGCGCACGAAGTACTTCATGTGCGGCGCTTCTTCCAACGTCTTGCCACCGGCAGCCACCACCTTGATGTCGGCACCGCTGGCATAGGCGGAGATCACCAGGGGCACCATGCGCGAGCCGAAGTCGATCTCGCCGGTACCGACCAACGGGATGATCTGCGGTGCAGCCACCTTGCCGATGTAGTTGGGGCGCGTGTTGGTGCCATCGAAGTAACCCAGTTGGTCAGCCAGGTAGATCAGGTCGAACGATGGGTTGTCCGGATATTTGAAGCGGATCTTGTCACCCGCCTGCTTGATGACAGCAGGACCGCCACCCGAAGCGCCAGCCGACTTGTCGGCCGACCCATCGCCACTGCGCGAACAGGCCATCAGCCCCAGACCCGCGCCGCCCAACGCGGCAAGGGAAGCGAGCTGCTTGAGCGCACGGCGGCGCGAAGTGCGGTGGGAAGCGCGGAATGACATCGGAAGTTCGATCGAGTTTGACGTGCAAGGAGCTAACGGCACGCCAATACCTCAACGCGCCGCCAGACGCGACAACTTAGTATTGGGGAAACCTGTGTGTGCGCCAACGAAGGAAAAAGCATGGGCTTATGCGCGCGCATACCGCAATGCTCTCGCTTGCGGTTGATGTGGCGTGAGCTTCAGGATCAAGAGGCCACAAAGGCGGCAGGCTAGGCCGACGAGCGCAATCGGCCCCGTCACTCCCCAAGGGTTCCGCTGTGCGCTACTTCCCCAGCAAATTGGTGCGGCTCATGCTGTACGGCGTCGCCGTTGGCCGCTAGCGCAACCCTCACCGACGCCACATCCCACACGGCCATCGTCTTGACGCCAGCCGACCCGGCCCAGTTGTCACCATCCATTAACGCAGCAACAGGAGGTGGAAACGAGTACGGTGGCAGCTCGAAGTGAATCGGTCGGTACTCAAAATTCACGCCCGCCTGCGCGCGATCCAACTCGATGTTGTGCCCGTTTGGATAGCGTGCCGCGTTCAGATCATGGGTGACGCATAAGTACCGGATCTCACTGCGAGCAATGTTGCGCAGCGCCTCCATCACCAACGCATTGTTGAAATGGATAAAGCAGTCCCGCACGAAGATCATGTCGGCCGATGGTAGAGCGTCCGCAACAATGTCCAGCTCGATAAAGCTGCGGTTGGCTGAGGCATATCGCTCTCGATTCGCCGCCACGATCTGCGGCACGATATCGCCGCCGACGTACTCCACGCCATCCAGGTCAACTGCCTGCATCCAGTGGAAGTCGCCACACGGCACATCCAGCAGGCGCCGCACGCCGTGTGTACGCAGCAAGGCCGGAAGCTTCTCAACCAAGTCGCCAGTCCACGCCAGCTCCGAACCCTCACCGGAACGACTCTGTTCGCTACCCCATAAATTACTCTGATAAACATTCGAGAAGAATTCGGTGCGCATATCTTTCATTTCGACAGCCTCCAAACTCAAATATAAGAAAACAGGTTTCTAATGGAGCTCTTTGGCTTCTCGTTCTCTACTATTCTTTCGCCATACCACTTCGAAAGCTCCACGCTACTCCTCACCTACCCTTACCAGTCGAAATCCATGAGAGTAGACATTAATCAGTCGCACGCCATTCTCCTGCCTTACCCTTAACTTCATTCTGACTCGTGAGACATGTGTATCCAGTGTTCTCGAGTCCGGCCCAATCACACGCCCCCAAACTGCCTTCTCGATGGCATCCCTTGGCACCAGTTGTCCAATATTCTTGAACAAGTACATTGCGACGTCGAACTCACGGGGCGCCAACCCAACATCTTTCCCATGCAACATCGCGGTCTTCGTTTTGGCATCCAGACTGAACGGATCTAGCTGAAGGATGGCACTATCAAGTCGCGATGATGGATACGATCGGCGCAGCAGCGCGCTGACTCTTGCCACCAGCTCACTTTCTCTGATCGGCTTTGGTATGTAGTCATCAGCGCCTGCGTTTAGCGCCCCAACCACAAAGGACTCCGAAATATAGGATGTGACAAAAATAATCGGCGCGCTTGACCCTACTGTATTCCGTATCCACTGCACCAATTCCTGGCCGTCAATATCTGGCAAATTTCTATCCAGAATAAAGAGATCGAAGATTTGACTCCGAAGCGCGCGAATGATCGACACTCCGTCGCGGAAGCTCTCGCACTCGTGCCCGGCGGATTCAATGATCTTCTTTATCAAAGCAGCCTGCACCGGATCATCTTCAATAGAAGCGACTTTCATGCTTGACATTGGTTCGGTAAAGAATGACCAGAACTCCTCAGGACGAAAAGTCTCATCCGTCCGCCCCAACCATTGATAGATCACTGGTCTTTGAAAGGTTATCGCACAGCGGACGAAAAACTGAAAAAAACAATCGTTACGCCGGGTGCTATCCGAGTCGCTATGAGGGCGGCCTGGGAACGCAATCTTCTCTACCCTCGCCGATAGAGATGCAGAATCGCTTCCGTATACGCGGTGATATTTTTGGGGTTGTCGATACTCACCGCTTCGAGAATGTGCGCAGCTTCATCGCAATACGCGTCAAAATTCTCATCGTGCTTGGAGAATGCTTCCAGCAGCGCCCTGCCCCCTGCCTGACAATCAAAGTCAGGATAGAAATAGCCCGCTTTCCCAAGGTATGGCGAGTTATGAATCAATGGGTAACCGCCATACAGCAGCTCATAGTAGAGATAGTTCTGCGCGTTCTCCCACGTGTGGGAGACCACCGCATCACCATGTGCCGCCATGAACTCATAGACGGCAAATCGGCCCTCGAATGTCGTCAACCCATGCGTGACAATGTCCAGGCTTCTGGAGAAGTGCACGAACGTCGTGTGGTCCTTCATGTGTAGCGTGTTACACACCCGCACGCACTCAAGAAAATCAGGCTTGGCGCGATACGCCTCCTCGGCGATGAGCATGGGGATGAAGCTGGTCTTCACCATGCAGATGTTCGGCTCGAACATGGCGACACGCCAACGTGATTTGCCTGGCCGATAGCCGAACGATAGGTCCGCGCCCAAGGTAGCTCGCGCTTTATCGAACAACACGGGGTGCCACAGATGTGGCATGACCGTCACCGGCGAGCGCAATCCGGTTTGGTAGTAGTGCAAACAGGAATGCTCGAATTCCGGAATCGTCCATACGCCATCGTAAGTCGCACCAGAAAACAGGAACCCAGACGGCTTGTTGAAGATGGCCCGCTCGATATCGATCACGTAGTCGTTACCGACGCGCATCGTGACGACCTTCCCTCCGCGCTGGCGGAATGCCGTAATCCACTCGATGCTGAACTGCGCACTCATTTCAATCACCACGTCGCAGCGCTGCATGGCCTCGTCTTGCGTGAGCAACGGGACATTCCACTCGTCAAGCATCATCCGTGGGTCAGCCACACTCCCGCCACCGCTCACCATGACCGCTTCGGCCACGACCGGCGACTGCCGCAGCAGAAGAATCAAGAGCAAGCAGTTCTGAAAAATGCCGTTCTCCCACAACGACTGGCCTGTTCCTCGCACGAACAGCGAGACCCCAACAACCAGCCGCTTGTTTCCAACGGATACGTCAAGCGTGTTCGATATCGACATACGTCCTCTCTAGAAGGGAATCAGGCGAGAAGACGCCTAGTGAATGCGTCAAGGTTTGCGGGATTGTCGATCGCTACGGATCTCAGCAAGGCATTGGCGCTTGCCTGATAGTGATCAAGTTGCAGATCGTGCTGCTGCCAGGCCTGCAAGAGTGCCCGCCCACCCGCTTCAGAATCAAAGCCCGGGTAGTAGTACCCGGCATCGCCAAGCATTGGCGAGTTGTGGATGAGCGGATAGCCGCCATGCAGTACGTCGTAGTACAGATAGTTCTGTGCGTTTTCCCACTGATGTGAAACAACGACATCAGCGTGCTGCGACAAGAAGCCTGGCAAGTCGATTCGCTGCTCGAACGTTGCCTTGTGCTGCCTGACAAGATTCAAGCTATTGGCGAAGTACAGGAAGGTTGGGTGCTCTTTCAAGTGCAAGGCATTGACGACGAACAGATGCTCAACCGCATCTGGCTTTGCACGAAAGAACTCCTCGCAAACCAGCATCGGATAGTGGCAGGTCTTCGCCACCGAAATGTTCGGCTCCAGCGTCGACAAACGCCACTTCCCCCGCTCGGGTTGATAACCGAATGTGATGCCGTCGTTGGCAAGTTGCGCAATGCGCCGCTCCAGAAAGTATGGAGACCAGATGTGCGGCATCACATAAACAGGTGCGCGCGTTAGCGTCTGCAGTAGCGCTTTCGAGGTCTTCTCATACTGCGGCAACAACCAGATCTCGTCGAACGGGCCGCCGTTGAAAATATGTCCGGACGGTCTTTCAAAAATGGGGGTCTCGCACAGTGCCGCATAGGGGTTCCCTACAAAGAACGCGACCAGTTTCTTGCCGAGCGCCTTCATCTGCTTGATCCACTCAACGGGTAGCTGCGCGCCCATCTCGATGACAATGTCGAGCTCGTGCGTGACATCGCGCGGATTGACGAGCGGCACATTGAGCCCGCCAAGATCCAGCCCTGCCGGCAGCGACAGCGCATCACCGCCGTTCAGGAAATAGATCTCGCCAACCTGGTTTGATCGACTCAGCATCATGGCGAGAAAGGCGATGTTCTGGTGGATCCCGTTTTCCCAGATGCTTTGGCCATCTCGCGCAAATAGAGAGATGCCAACTCGAAGCCTGTCGTTGGTTTTTTTCACTGAAATACCCTTCACTTGCCCGGCAGCCCCGCCCAGGCCATACCGTTATCGAAACAGGTGATCGATAAGTGCGTCGTACTCGGAAACGACCGCCGGATTCTCCGGCGTGAACCGGCGCAGCAATTGCCGCTGTTGCCGCGTGTAGCGCTCCCAGTCCTCGTCGTGATCTTCCAGCGCGATCACGAGCTGATCGGCTGCCTTCTGCACGTCGTTGTCTGGGTAGTAGTAACCAATGTCCTGGGCAAGGCTTGCGTTGTGCACGAGGGGATAACCCTGCCAGCAGACATCAAAGTAGAAGTAGTTGAGCGGGTTCTCCCACTGGTGCGAGACAACCACGTCAGTCAGCTCTGACAGAAACGCTGGCGTGTCGAACCGCCCCACAAAACTAGCTTTTCCAGCGCGAACGATCTCCAGATAGTTCATCAGCATCGCAAACTCAGGACTCGCATGCGCGAGGTGATCCCCATTTGTTACGTGCGTGAATGCGATCGAATCTGGGGCTCGTCGGTAGACCTCGTCGATGATCAGCATCGGATACAAGCAGCACTTCACGACATCGTGATTGGGCTCCATCACGGTCAGTCGCTTGCCGCTTTTCCCGCTCGGCCGGTACTCGCCGTGCGCCGGCAGCGCACGGGTGCGCTCCGTCAAGAACATGGGATCCCACACAAACGGAACAACGCGGCCCGGACAGCGACGCAGCGACTGCAAAAATGGCAGTGATGACTTGGCGACCTGCGGAATCGCCCAAACCTCGTCGTACCCTCGGTTGATGAACAGCGTGTCCCACATCCGACGGCCAAACAGCACCGACTCGGTGACGTGGATGTACTCCACACCGCAGACGTAACTCACGATCTTGACGCCGCGTGCTTTCAAATAGGCGGTTTGCTCGCCACTGATCTGGCCGCCAAGCTCGATCAGCACATCCAGCGTATCTTTCACTTCCGCGAATGCGCGTGTATCGAACTCGCTCAGGTTCCATGGCAACGCATCCGTCACAGGAACGGCCGTCGTGTTCACCAGTGTCACCCGATGGCCACGCGCGGACTTCATCAACACCTTCGCGAGGAACAAGGCGTTCTGTTTGATCCCGTTGACCCACAGACTCTCGTTGGCTTCGCGAAGGCCGATGGTGATCCCGATATTCAGGCCACGCATATCCGCTCACACAACAAGCAAGGCGACAGATCTTGGGCTATTACCATGAGTACCCCACACCGCCATTGACCATCGTGCGGCCAGATGTCGTGGCACTGACGCCCATCCTGACCACCACGTTTTGTGCTGCGCGCACGCTCCCGCCGATAGCCAGCGCGGTATAACCGCCATAGCTTCCGATGCCGGCACCAATCTGAGCCGTCTTACCCGGCTCAACCTGCGGCAAGCCCGCCAGCGCACCGGCCATGGCAACGCCGGAATACGCTTGCCTTGCCACGTTGTTGACGTTCTGCTGCACGCCCTGAAGCTGAGACATGTTGACGGCATCGGTCGCGTTGACGCCCGGTGCAACGTTGGTAATGCGACGCTCGGCGCCCGGAGCCCCCACCGATACGGTGTTGTCCTGGTCTGCAATCGAGCCGGCTCCCAACGCAACGGCGTTATTCGCAGGTGCCGATGCGTTGGCGCCAATTGAAACCGAGTTGTTGCCAGTCGTTGAGGCGTTGTACCCAATGGCAACCGTCGGGTCTCCGGTCGCTTGGGCGTTATAACCAATGGCTACGGCACCAGCCTGAGAGGCCACCGCACGGAAGCCGACTGCCGTCGTGTTCTCAGATGTGGCTTGCGCATTTGAACCGTAAGCGGTGGAGCCGTTTTGCGTTGCGTGCGCGCATACCCCGGTTGCTGTCGAATCGATGCCGTTCGCACTGGTGCAGGAAGCCGTCACCTGGGTAACCGTTGTCCCAGAAGTCCCTTGTGTGAGAATCGCGCCGCTAGACGTCGTACCACCAACCGCACCTGGCGCCCCCGATCCAGAAGCGGGAGCACTCGTAGAGTTCACGACGGTCTGCAGCGTTGTCACCTGAGAGTTCGTTGCTCCCAGGCCAGTCGACAGCGAAGCGATCTCACCGAAGAGTGCCGTCGACAAGCTGTACAACTGGCCGCCGTTGACCGCCTGTGTGCTGCCAGACGCCACCGCCCCAGCAGCAACGTTGGTCAGCAGGACAGGCGCGGTTGCCCCCACCCCGCCGAGGGTGACGCTGTTGTGCGACGCGTTGTCATACATCACAGCGTTGCCGAGCCCACTCGACAGCGCGGTCGACAGTGATGCGACGTTGTTGTTGGTCGTGCTCAGCCCAGTCGACAGCGACATCACGTTGTTGTTTGTCGTACTCAAGCCCGTGCTCAGCGATGCGACGTTGCTGTTGGTCGTGCTCAAACCGGTCGACAGTGAATTCACGCCACTCTGCGCCGTGCTGATGCCCGTCGAAGCCGACGTCGACAGCGAGGCCAACTGGCTGCCGTTGACTGCATCCGTGCTTGTGGCGCTCACCACGCCCGCCGCTACGTTGGTCAGCGTCACCGGTGTGCTAGCACCAACGCCACCCAGCGTTACCTTCGAATGTGTGCTGTTGTCGTACTGTACGGCGTTCCCAAGCCCCGTCGAGAGGGCCGTCGACAGCGAGGCAACGTTCGTGTTGGTCGTGCTCAAACCCGTGCTCAGCGATGCGACGTTGCTGTTGGTCGTGCTCAAACCGGTCGACAGTGAATTCACGCCACTCTGCGCCGTGCTGATGCCCGTCGATGCAGACGTCGAAAGCGACGCCAGTTGGCTGCCGTTGACCGCATCCGTGCTCGTCGCGGCCACCGCGCCCGCCGCCACGTTCGTCAGGGTCACTGGCGTGCTCGACCCAACACCGCCCAGCGTCACCTTGCTATGCGTGCTGTCGTCATACTGTACGGCGTTCGCAAGTCCCGTCGAGAGTGATGCAACGTTACTGTTCGTCGTGCTCAGACCAGTCGACAGGGAGTTCACGCCACTCTGCACCGTGCTGATACCCGTCGACGCAGACGTCGACAGCGACGCCACCATGCTGTTCGTCGTGCTCAGGCCGGTCGACAACGAGTTCACACCACTCTGCGCCGTGCTGATACCCGTCGATGCCGACGTCGACAGCGACGCCAGTTGGCTACCGTTGACCGCGTCCGTGCTCGTCGCGGTCACCGCACCGGCTGCCACGTTCGTCAGCGTCACCGGCGTGCTCGACCCAACACCGCCCAGCGTCACCTTGCTGTGCGTGCTGTCGTCATACTGTACGGCGTTCGCAAGTCCCGTCGAGAGTGATGCAACGTTACTGTTCGTCGTGCTCAGGCCCGTGCTCAGCGAGGCCACGTTGCTGTTGGTCGTGCTCAGACCGGTCGACAACGAGTTCACCCCGCTCTGCGCCGTGCTGATCCCCGTCGATGCCGACGTCGACAGCGACGCCACCGCGCTGTTGGTTGCACTCAAGCCCGTGGACAGCGACGCGACATTGCTGTTGGTCGTGCTCAGACCGGTCGACAACGAGTTCACGCCACTCTGCGCCGTGCTGATGCCCGTCGATGCAGACGTCGAAAGCGACGCCAGTTGGCTGCCGTTGACCGCGTCCGTGCTCGTCGCGGTCACCGCGCCGGCTGCCACGTTCGTCAGCGTCACCGGCGTGCTCGACCCAACACCGCCCAGCGTCACCTTGCTATGCGTGCTGTCGTCATACTGTACGGCGTTCGCAAGTCCCGTCGAGAGTGATGCAACGTTACTGTTCGTCGTGCTCAGACCAGTCGACAGGGAGTTCACGCCACTCTGCACCGTGCTGATACCCGTCGACGCAGACGTCGACAGCGACGCCACCATGCTGTTCGTCGTGCTCAGGCCGGTCGACAACGAGTTCACACCACTCTGCGCCGTGCTGATACCCGTCGATGCCGACGTCGACAGCGACGCCAGTTGGCTACCGTTGACCGCGTCCGTGCTCGTCGCGGTCACCGCACCGGCTGCCACGTTCGTCAGCGTCACCGGCGTGCTCGACCCAACACCGCCCAGCGTCACCTTGCTGTGCGTGCTGTCGTCATACTGTACGGCGTTCGCAAGTCCCGTCGAGAGTGATGCAACGTTACTGTTCGTCGTGCTCAGGCCCGTGCTCAGCGAGGCCACGTTGCTGTTGGTCGTGCTCAGACCGGTCGACAACGAGTTCACCCCGCTCTGCGCCGTGCTGATCCCCGTCGATGCCGACGTCGACAGCGACGCCACCGCGCTGTTGGTTGCACTCAAGCCCGTGGACAGCGACGCGACATTGCTGTTGGTCGTGCTCAGACCGGTCGACAACGAGTTCACGCCACTCTGCGCCGTGCTGATGCCCGTCGATGCAGACGTCGAAAGCGACGCCAGTTGGCTGCCGTTGACCGCGTCCGTGCTCGTCGCGGTCACCGCGCCGGCTGCCACGTTCGTCAGCGTCACCGGCGTGCTCGACCCAACACCGCCCAGCGTCACCTTGCTATGCGTGCTGTCGTCATACTGTACGGCGTTCGCAAGTCCCGTCGAGAGTGATGCAACGTTACTGTTCGTCGTGCTCAGACCAGTCGACAGGGAGTTCACGCCACTCTGCACCGTGCTGATACCCGTCGACGCAGACGTCGACAGCGACGCCACCATGCTGTTCGTCGTGCTCAGGCCGGTCGACAACGAGTTCACACCACTCTGCGCCGTGCTGATCCCGGTCGACGCCGACGTCGACAGCGACGCCACCGAGCTGTTGGTTACACTCAAGCCCGTGCTCAGCGACGCGACATTGCTGTTGGTCGTGCTCAGACCGGTCGACAGCGAATTCACACCGCTCTGCGCGGTGCTGATGCCCGTCGAAGCCGACGTCGACAGCGAGGTGACCGTACTATTGGTCGTGCTCATGCCCGTGGACAGCGATGCGACGTTGCTGTTCGTCGTACTCAGGCCGGTCGACAACGAGTTCACACCACTCTGCGCCGTGCTGATCCCGGTCGACGCCGACGTCGACAGCGACGCCACCGCGCTGTTGGTGGTGCTCAGGCCCGTGCTCAACGATGCGACGCTGCTGTTCGTCGTGCTCAAGCCGGTCGACAGCGAGTTCACACCACTCTGTGCTGTGCTGATGCCCGTCGAGGCCGACGTCGACAACGAGGCCACCGCGCTGTTGGTTACGCTCAAGCCCGTGCTCAGCGATGCGACGTTGCTGTTCGTCGTGCTCAGACCGGTCGACAACGAGTTCACGCCACTTTGCGCCGTGCTGATACCCGTCGACGCCGAGGTCGACAACGACGTCACCGTGCTATTGGTCGTGCTCAGCCCCGTGCTCAGCGACGCGACGCTGCTGTTCGTCGTGCTCAAACCCGTCGACAACGAGTTCACGCCACTCTGCGCCGTGCTGATACCCGTCGATGCCGACGTCGAAAGCGAAGCCACCGTGCTATTGGTCGTGCTCAGGCCAGTCGACAGCGAGTTCACGCCACTCTGTGCTGTGCTGATGCCCGTCGAGGCCGACGTCGACAGCGAGGCAACCGTGCTGTTGGTCGCACTCAAACCCGTCGACAGTGAATTCACGCCACTCTGCGCCGTGCTGATCCCAGTCGAGGCCGACGTCGACAGCGACGCCACCGTGCTGTTGGTCGTGCTCAAGCCGGTCGACAGTGAATTCACGCCACTCTGCGCCGTGCTGATGCCCGTCGATGCCGACGTCGACAGCGACGCCACCGTGCTATTCGTTGTGCTCAAACCCGTCGACAACGAGTTCACGCCGCTCTGCGCCGTGCTGATGCCCGTCGACGCCGACGTCGACAGCGACGCCACCGTGCTATTCGTCGTGCTCAAGCCCGTGCTCAGCGACGCGACATTACTGTTGGTCGTGCTCAAGCCGGTCGACAGCGAGTTCACACCGCTCTGCGCTGTGCTGATGCCGGTCGAGGCCGACGTCGACAGCGAAGCCACCGTGCTATTCGTCGTGCTCAGGGCCGTGCTCAGCGACGTCACCCCGCTTTGCGCCGTGCTGATCCCAGTCGACGCGGATGTGGACAACGATGCGATCGAACTGTTCGTTGTGCTCAGGCCAACGTAGAGCTGACTTCCGTTGATGGCGTCCGTGCTGGTCGCGGAAATTTGACCCGCGGCAACATTGGTGATCTCTCGCTCACTACCTACAGCCCCAACGCTGACCACACCGTACGGGGTAGCACCGGCAAATCCGCTATACGTTTTTCCCCCACCGTCGCACTGGCTGTGGCCACCGCCGCCGCCGTTACTGCGCCGTCTCCCAGTGCAACGCTGTGGTCGGTCGCTGCCTGAGCACTCCATCCCAGTGCCACGGCGTTCACCCCAGTTGCCGTGGCAACCGGCCCAACTGCGACGGAATTTTGAGTGCCGCCCGCGTTCGCTTTCAAACCGATTGCGACGCCTCCCTGGGCAGTTGCAGTTGCATCCTCGCCAAAAGCTGAGGCGTTCAGTCCAGCCTTTGCCGCATATCCAAATGCGGTGGCCCCGGCTGCAGTCGCTGTCGTATTGAAGCCAAAAAGGGTAACGCCGTTATAGCCGCCGCCGTTAGCCCCGCAGCCTGTCACTGAGGAGTAATAGCCATTGCCATCAGTTGAGGTGCCAATAGTGGGGGTGACACCATCTGGTCCGGCACCTGAGCCCATTGTTCCAGCGCCAGGGCACGTTGCCCCGCTGGTCGCACTCGTATTAACAGGAGCGAAGAACGTCGCATGCGCCGCACCTGACACCAAGCCAATCAGCACCGCCGCAGCGCCTTTGGCCAGCCCACCCTTGCTGCGCTTCCCTCGGGCAGACTGCACTTCCGACACAGCCACCCAAGTGCCAAGCGCCTCACTCCAGATGCTTTTGTAAGTCTTGTTCATACGGATCCCTCTTTTTCTTGGCGCGAGCAGGTTGGTCAGAAAAGCAAGGCATGCAGTGCGTGCAGCGCACGTGTCCAGGTGATGAGATTCACCAGGGCAAGTACTGCAATCAAAGGCATGCGATGGTTGCGGGGACAAATGCGCCGCCCGCCCGCGTTTTGCACGTCGGACACGATGTCAAAGGCGAGTTGCTAAATCCCGATCTGTCGACCATCGTGCCCCGGCGTAGCCAGGGGAATAAAAACTCCTGTGTCCGGATCCCTGCGCCTCTAAGCGAGAACAAGAGCCCGGTTGTAACCGGAGGTGTGTCAGCCTGGTTGCGTCCTCCCGTATCTGGCGCAGCAACGCCGTGAAGCAGGCATTGATCGAACGGCCGTCAGCTGCGGAACGACCAAAAACAACTGTGTCTGCCTTTTTCTGTAAGGCAACGCTCAGCGTGTGCGAAGGACAACAGCACCGCCAAAACTTGCTCTGAAAGCCGGCCAGCGGCCGCTGCTGCTCGGCATCGTTTTGACAAACAAACGGTGCCAACCACCACTCACACGACGCTTGGCCAGCACGGGTTCGCGCCCTCTCGCCGCGAAAACTGTTCTGCGGTAAAGGCTCCAAACATCCCAATGCGCTGAGTCACCCGACCGTGCAAATCGCGCCGTAACAGTCATTTTTTTCCTGGCCAGTTTGTCGACCTACTATCCGCCCAGACCTCGCAACACACGGATCGGCGCCTTGAAGACAATCACGTTCGCTTTCGGATTGATGCTCGGTGGCTTCTTAGCCATTGCCGCTTCCGTACTCATCAATCGGCACTGCCCGGGGATCGTTTGCAAAGAAATTCTGCGGTTCATGCTGATCTTTGGGACGGTCATCATGCTGGCGGGACTGGGTGCAAGGATTGGCATCTGGCTCGGCGAATGAACGGTCTGCTCAACGTCGTCCATCAAAAGGTTTCTGTCATGGTGTCGCGCGCCGACATTCAGCTCGCTCTCAACGATTTTCTGGCCGAGCGCAAAGCCGCCTGCTCAACGCACCGCGGTAGCTGGCTGCGCCTTTGCGAAACCGTGCATGTCGCAAGCCTGCAGGACAGTGATCGCGCGAGGTACCTGGTGCGTGTCGTCAATCAGCGCGGCGCCGACATCGCACTGGACCTTCGGCTCGGAGCAGAACAGCTCATCGCCCAAGTCACCCGCCAGTTGGGCGGGCAGGCACACTGACGAGCCCGGACTCCAGCTCTCGCGGCACACACACGTGCGCTTGCACCTAATGGCCGTCGCTCATCTGCCCCTCTTCCGCACTCAACTGCGTGAGGCGGAATCCGTGGGAATAGACATTCACCAGTCGGAACCCGTGCTCCGGTTTGATGAGCATCTTGGTCCGCACGCGCGAGACATGCGTGTCCAGCGTTCTTGAATCCGGACCAATGACGCGCCCCCAGACAGCCTTCTCGATGACATCTCTCGGCACCAGTCGTCCGAGATTGCCGAACAAGTACAGCGCGACCTCGAACTCTTTGGGAGCCAGGCCAACGTCAACACCGCGCAAGCGTGCCGTCTTTGTGATTGAGTCCAGGCTGTAAGGTCCGAGCTGCATGACAGGATCGTCAGCGCGGTCTGATGGGTAAGCGCGTCGAAGCAGCGCCACAATCCTGGCCGCCAATTCCGCAGAGCGAATGGGCTTTGAAACGTAATCGTCGGCCCCGGCATTGAGTGCCCCCACCAGACTGTCTTCAGACAGGCACGAGGTCAGGAACATGACCGGTACGTTCAACCCGACAGTCCGCCGAATCCACACCACCAGTTCATCGCCGCTTAAATCCGGCAGATTCTTGTCCAGGATGAATAGATCAAAGGATTGATCTCTTAATGCACGGATTAGCGATAGCCCGTTTGAAAAACACTCGCACGCATGTGAAGTGGATTGGACGATCTTGTAGACCAACGCGGCCTGGTCTCCGTTGTCTTCCACCAAAGCAATCTTCATACTTACCTCACCACCATCTACGGCTTCATATCGCGCGCTGACGCAACTTGCTGATGCATCGCCATCGGCGATTCAACGTCAAACAAAATCAACGGCCTCTTCATCAGAAAATTCGATGGCCGCACCCCGTGCGACAAATATAACAATGCTTAATTGGAGACATTTATTTAATTCCAACACCCTAACCGTGGTGCTATTTTTGAGACAGCGCCCCGCGAGGCAAATCTACCAAGACGATTTCAAAGCCACAAGATAAGATGCTTTTATTAATATAAATACATATTATTATTGACATTATTCTTATAATCGATTTCCAGATTTTCATGGTGCCTTTCCTGGCGTAGCCGCCCCTTCCACCTGAAGTTCTGGGGACGAAACCGGCGACGCCGCCACCCGAAGGTGAGGTTCGCCATGAAGAAGTCGAAGCTCGCAGACGAGCCAGGCGGCTCAGTGGAGGAGGTATGCGGTAAGAGCGGCTGCTCGCAAGCGCCGCTCTATGTGTGGAAGGAGAAAGGATCAGGCGGTCAAAGCGTCGCGCTCAACGAACGGTACTTCCTCGGCCACCTCTTCGAACATTGCGAGAAGCGCCTCGGCATCATCCGACAGACGATGGTCGCGCCGCGTCAGCAGATAGGCGGACATGCTGACCCCTTCTACGTCCAGCGGAATCGTCACAAGACCGTGACTCTCCATCTTTAGTTTGAACGTTGGGTACTGAACGGGAGCGATCAGGTCTGCCTCCTGCAGCAGGAGCGTCGCTGCTGAGACCGTCAGGCAACGAGAGACCCGCGGCGCTTGCAATCCAATGAACTCGAAGTACTGCGTGAACGCTCGGTCGGTATCATCGCCCACCTCACATGGCAGCAACCATTCCTCATCGGTCAGTGCATCGATACGGCGCTCGTGAATCCGGGGGTGGGAAGGCCTGGCAACCAACACCACAGGCATCGAGAACAGCCGCCTTGCCTCCACAAAATCCGGGAATTTCGTTGCCCTCTGCCCCGTGACAATCGCGAAGTCCATGGCGTTTTCGAACAAACGGCCCAACGCGGAGGAAAAGCTGGTTTGATAGAAGGACAGCAACGCACCGCGCCCCGCTCTCCGAAACTCACTGAACACCCTCTGCAACATGGAGCACTCTGCCAATTCAGACAGCCCCACCACGACACTCCCCGCCTGCTCCCCTCGCATCTCCAGCAGTTCGTCCTCGGCGCGCTTCATATCCGCCGTAATGGATTTCGCGCGACGATAAAAAACCGCCCCGTAAGACGTCAGCTTCACGCCCTTGACCGATCGCAGCAGTAGCGGCACACCCAGCGTCTTTTCCAGCTCGCGCATGCTTGCGGTAATCGCGGGCTGTGTCACGCCCAGTGCGCGAGCGGCACCGTGGATGCTGCCTTGTGTCACCACGTTCAGGAAAACATGCAATTGCTGCAAGGTCATGGCTCGCCCCCCCGGTGAATCCAAACTGCCGTCTCCATACTAGTATCGGCACCGGGTCGTGCCACACGAGCTTTTCTGCGCAGAATTTTCACCGCCGCCGACCGCAGTCGAGGCGGCATTCCCGTATCAGTATCAACCGCCCCGCCGTATGTGCTGTCGATCACACCCACGCTGAACTTGATCTTCGCAGTCACCCTCGCAGCCGACCCGGCAAATGCGCAATCAATCACTCTAACGAGGATGGCTGCCGACGCTTTTGACGCTCGAAACCAACTCGAATATCAGCGTGCCCCAATCGCCCATCGTGTCGGGCCTGAGCACTTTCAGTGAAGGGTACCAAGGTGTCGTGTCCACACTTTGTTCGTAGCGCCAATCGGTGCATCGCGCATTCAGCAGCAGATAGCCAGGCTTGTTGAGTGCCCCTGCGGCATGGGTGAGAACCCCATCGTTTCCAATAAAGCCATCCAGCTGATCGATGATTCCAATGACTTGTGCAAGGCTGGTCTGCGCCGGGAGGACCGTGCAGCGCCCAGGGTCTTTCGAGTACGGTCCGTCAGCCCAAGACACCCCTTGGTATCCGCGTTGCATGACGACCCAATGGATGTCATCAGAAGCCACCCACAACGGGGCGAGATGCTCATGGTGCAAGCTCCTGTGGGCAAACAGGTTGTTGGATTCGCACGACGACCAGAAAATGCCAACGCATCGCCTACCCTTTGCGCGTTTGCGTATTTCGCTCAGGATGCGCGCAACTTCAGGATCGCTTGATGGCTCGATGTAGCGACCGGTCGATCCGTAACCAAGAACAGGAAATAGCGAAGTCAATAGCGTGAACGGCGTGGTCCACATATGCGCATCGCTACGTCCAATGACGAAATCGGCGGACATTAGCTGCCGAGCAAGCTGGTGATCGTGGTCATTGATCCGGCAATCGCCTGAGAGCCCATCGAACTGAACGTCCCAGTCAATCTCAGTGCCCAGCGCTTTTAAGGCGCGCACGTACCGAACCCATTGGATGAAGTCACCAAACCCGCTTGAAAACCCCCTGATGGTCAACTGCCGTGGCAGCTCGCGCTGCCCGTACCAGTAACGCCCGACATCCTGTGTTGGCCACAGTTCAGCAACCGCCTGCGGACTGCAATAGGCTTGATGGAAGGCATGGACACCAGCGGCGATACCTCGGCTGCGCATCATGCTACGCGCGCGAACGTGCTCGCTCATGCTAGAGGCGGGAACGGAGGCGTCACGCTGCACACTTAGCACGCTCTCATCCTCGCCAAGATAGTGGTGGCCGTACAGCCGCACGTAATAGGATGCCTCGCCAGGAAGATCCGCCTTGGACGCCAGCGTCTCGAGCGCGGAGAGGCCAATGTCTTTGATGCCCAGATGCGCGCAGATGTCTGCGAGGCAATGAAAGTGCATGCCAAAAGCACCCGCCTCCCGGGTGAGTTTGAAGCAGATGTCCAGCGCTTTGAGAAGTTGGTTTGACCGGTAATACATCTGGGCCAGCCAATACCAGTACTCCGCGCTACCTTTATCGGCATCATGGCGCGATGCGAGAAATGCATTGCAGGCATCAATGTGACCGCCGAGCAATGCCGCTTGCAACTGGTCGTAGTTATCTACGTTCATGCGTGACTCTTCAGCGCAAAACGAACTCAATGATTCTTTCGCAAGAGCGAGCCCAGCCAACTGAACCATGCCGGCGGCGCCACCCGCGCTTGGCTCAATGCATGCGCCGCCCACCACGGGTGAACGTCATCAGCACGCATGGGATGGCCAAAGAAATAGCCTTGCGCCATATCGCATCCCATCGCCCGTAGCAGGTCCGCCACCTCTTTGGTTTCCACCCCTTCCGCCACCACTCGCATGCCGAAGTCGTGCGCAAGCCGGATGGTCCAAGCCACAATCCTTTGGTCTGCCCTATTGCTACTCAATGCCGTAATAAATGACCGATCGATCTTAAGCACATCTACCGGCAACATCTTCAAGTAGGCGAGCGAGGCATAGCCTGCGCCAAAGTCATCAATGGAAAGCCTGACCCCAAGGTCTTGAAGCAGCAGCAATCGCTTGAGCACGGTGCATGAGTCTTGTATGAGTGCCCCCTCTGTGATCTCCAGCTCGACCAACTCCGGACAAATTTCAAATTCATCGAGGATCCCCCTGACCTCGCTCACGAAACCCGGCACGGCAAGATTTCGCACACTCACATTGATCGACAATGATGTGCGGAACCCATTCCGGCACCACGTCTGTAGCTGGGAGAACGCGCTCCTCATCACCCATCGCGTGAATGGATGAATCAGCTCAGTCTCTTCCGCAATCCGGACAAAGACCTCCGGCGAAATTTGTCCGCGCTCAGGATGCGTCCATCGCGCAAGCACCTCAAAACCTTCGTTCCTTCCATCGGCGAGTCTTACCTTGGGTTGAAACATCAGCGAGAGTTGCCCGTTCTCGATCGCCTTTTCAAAATCCTTTTGATAGATCGAACCGACGCCGCGCTCTGCAATGTCGTGAGACATGATCTGCATCTTTCACCCCGATTTCCTGACTCTTTTGGCAGTCCGTCGCAGGTTATCGGAGAGCGGATCGGCAGCAAAAAAACAATCGTTACGTCGGGCCGTGCCAGCTTAGCGACGAGGGCGCCACGCAGTGGCTACCACACGACGCGAAAGCACAATGCAGACATCGATAGGGCCACGCGGGAACCCGCTAGTCGGCCCGCTGTAGGTCGCGAGGCCGTCTGCGCTTCTCTGAAACCAAGGGACGTTGGGGTGTGATGGCAAGCCGCTGGCTAGCCATTGCAATGGAATTGCCGGTGTGTCAAAGCCGGGCAACGCGGCCGGACAAAAAAAAACGCCAGGCGGACGGGAGGTCACCTGGCGCAACGCGGGTGTCGGGGCTCCGGGGAAGTGGAGCGCATGGAACCCCGACAAAAAAACGATAACGTAATCAGCGCGAGGTACTGTGTCTAACTGTATCTCGCGATCACGTAGATGCCCCCGCGCGTTTCTCGCAATCCTTGTTTGATGCCGCAATAGCGGATCGACTTGCACATACTTTCGGTGGCAAGCCGGTTCTCAAGACATCGGGCGTGCGGCTGAACATACCCGCCATTCTGCAGATGCAACGGACGAGGTGCCCCCTCTTTCAAGGCCAGCAGATCGGGGGCCACTCTTCGCTGCAGTGCGAAGCCGTGCCCTCTCCGTGCGCTCCATCAATCCTTCGCGCGCGCCCGCTCGACTGACATGTTGGTCGGCATCATGTTGAGGTTGGCGTTGTGCATCACCCATAGCGACCCGGCGACCACGATCACGATCAGCAGCGCCGTACAGATGAAGATGCCGGCGTTGCTACGCTGGCCAGGCTTGAAACCCAGGTGCAGGAAGAACGCCAGCTGGACCAGCAGTTGCGCAACACACAGCCCGACGATCGCCGCCATGGTCGTGGCCGACGACAGCCCACCGTACATGACCACGCCGAACGCTGCGGCGGTCATGGCGACGGACAGGATCAGCCCGAGGATGTAGCTGCGCAGGCTGCCGTGCACGGCGGGCGTATCGGCATGCAGCACGTGAGTGGCATGCAGTTGGGACGTGCTCATGCGAACTCCCGGAGGTAGACGAAGGTAAACACACAGATCCAGACCAGATCCAGGAAGTGCCAGAACAGGCTCAGGCACGCCAGCCGGCGGCGCGTGACACTGTCCAGCCCGAAGCGCTGCACCTGGTGAACCATCACGAGGATCCACAGCAGGCCGAACGACACGTGCAGCCCATGCGTGCCAACCAGCGTGAAGAACGCCGACAGATACGCGCTCACGCCGGGGCCAGCGCCTTCATGCAGCAGGTGGTTGAACTCGTACAGTTCCATGCCGACGAAGGCTGCACCCAGCACAAAGGTGGCTAAGAGCCAGCGGACCACGCGACCGCAGGCAGCCTCGCTCTGGTCGAGCATGGCGACGCCGAAGGTGAAACTGCTGACCAGCAGCAGCATGGTTTCGGCAAACACAAAGGGCAGCTCGAAAAGCTGGCGTCCGCCGGGGCCGCCGGCGGTGCTCTCCGACAGCACGCCGAAGGTGGCGAACAGCACGGCGAAGATCAGGCAGTCGCTCATCAGGTACAGCCAGAAGCCCAGCGTGGTGTTGGTGCTGGCGTCGTGATGGGCGTGATCGTGCGCGTGGGTGTGGGCGGTGCCCTGCCCGGCCGCGTCGACGTTGGGGGCGAGTGAAGCAGTCATGTTCAGGCAGCGTTCTGCAGTTGGACGTAGCGGGCGCGCTCGATGCGCTCGACCTCGGCGGCCGGCACGTAGTAGTCGGTGTCGCGGTCGTAGCTGCGCAGGATGAAGGTCGCGATGGCACCGACCAGGCCGGCAATCGCAATCGCCCACATGTGCCAGACCACCGCGAAGCTCAGCAGCAGGCCGAAGCACGAGACGATGAAGCCCGAGGCCGTGTTGCGCGGCATGTGAATGTCTTCGTAGCGGTCCGGCTGCTTCCAGGCCTTGCCGGATTCCTTGTCGTCCCAGTGCTGCTCGAGTGACGTGATGGTCGGGACGTGCGCGAAGTTGTAGAACGGCGCCGGCGAGGCGGTCGACCACTCCAGGCTGCGAGCATCCCAAGGGTCACCGGTGAGGTCGCGGTTCTGATTGCGATCGCGGATGCTCACCACCAGTTGCACCAGCATGGCGAGGATGCCCATGCCGATGACAGCCGCGCCCACCAGCGCCACCACGAGGTACGGATGCCAGTCGACATTGGCATAGTGGTTCATCCGGCGCGTCATGCCCTTGAAGCCAAGCACGTACAGCGGCATGAAGGCCAGGAAGAAGCCCACCAGCCAGCACCAGAACGAAATCTTGCCCCAGCGCTCGTTGAGCGTGAAGCCGAACACCTTCGGGAACCAGAAGCTGATCCCGGCCAGGCAGCCGAACACGACGCCGCCGATGATCACGTTGTGAAAGTGCGCCACCAGGAACAGGCTGTTGTGCAGCACGAAGTCAGCACCGGGCACGGCCAGCAGCACGCCGGTCATGCCGCCCACGGCAAACGTCACCATAAAGCCGATGGTCCACAGCGTTGCGGAGTGGTAGCGGATGCGGCCGCGATACATCGTGAAGAGCCAGTTGAACAGCTTCACGCCGGTGGGGATCGAGATGATCGACGTCATGATCCCGAAGAAGGCGTTAACGTTGGCCCCCGAGCCCATGGTGAAGAAGTGGTGCAGCCACACGAAGAACGACAGCACGCCGATCGACGAGGTGGCGTACACCATCGACTTGTAGCCGAACAGCGGCTTGCGCGAGAAGGTGGCGATGATCTCCGAGAAGGCGCCGAAAGCCGGCAGGATCAGCACGTAGACCTCGGGGTGTCCCCACACCCAGATCAGGTTCACGTACATCATGGCGTTGCCGCCCAGCTCGTTGGTGAAGAAGTGCATGCCGAGCACGCGGTCTGCCGTGAGCAGCGCGAGCGTGGCAGTCAGCACCGGGAAGATCGCCAGGATCAGGATGTTGGTGATCAACGCCGTCCAGGTGAACACCGGCATCTTCATCAGGCCCATCGTCGGTGCACGCATGCGCAGGATGGTGACGATGAAGTTGATACCGGTGAGCGTGGTGCCCAGGCCTGATATCTGCAATGACCAGATGTAGTAGTCGACGCCGGGTGTCGGGCTGTAGCCCAGTTCCGACAACGGCGGATAGGCCACCCATCCTGTGGCGGCAAAATCGCCAACGAACATCGACAGCATGACCAGCACCGCGCCCATGGCCGAGAGCCAGAAGCTCAACGAATTGACGAACGGGAACGCCACATCGCGCGCGCCGATCTGCAGCGGCACGATCACGTTCATCAGGCCGAGCACCAGCGGCGTGGCCACGAAGAAGATCATGATCACGCCATGCGCCGTGAAGATCTGGTCATAGTGGTGCGGTGGCAGGTAGCCCGCGGCATCGCCGTAGGCGATGGCCTGCTGGGCGCGCATCATGATGGCGTCAGCAAAGCCGCGCAGCAGCATGATCAGCGCCATGATGATGTACATGACGCCGATCTTCTTGTGGTCGACCGAGCAAATCCATTCGGTCCACAGGTACTTCCATTTGCCGAAGTACGTGATGGCCGCCACCAGTGCGGCGCCCCCGAGCAGCACAGCAACCATCACCACCATGATGATGGGCTCGTGCAGTGGGATGGCTTGAAGATTGAGCTTTCCTAGCATGACTTATTGCTCCGTGCGGGAGACGGATGCCGGCGCGGCGGGCCTGGCGGCCAGCAGTGCTTCGGTGCCATCTGCGCGGCAGACCTGGCCGTTGGCCAGCATGTATTTGTCGACGACACCGTCGAACAGCCGAGGGGCGACGGCGCCATACAGCGTGACCGGGTCTTTGCTGCTGGGTTGTTCGAGCGTGCGATAGGCGTTGCGGTCGAGCACCTTGCCGGAGGCCTTCGCCCGGCTGACCCACGCATCGAACTCCGCGCGCGAGGTGGCGAGCGTCTTGAAGTGCATGTCGGAGAAGCCCGCGCCGCTGTAGGCAGCCGACTGGCCGAGGTAAGTGCCGGGGTGATCGGCAATCAGGTGCAGGCGCGTCTGCATGCCGGCCATGGTGTAGACCATGCTGCCGAGCTGCGGCACGAAGAACGCGTTCATCATCGATTCCGACGTCAGGCGGAAATTGATCGGCGTGCCGGTCGGGATGGCCAACTCGTTGAGCGACGCCACGCCGTACTGCGGATAGATGAACAGCCACTTCCAATTGAGCGCGATGACGTCCACCTCGACCGGCTCGACCTGCGCGGCCAGCGGCTGGTACGGATCCAGCTTGTGCGTGGTGTCCCAGATCAACACACCCAGGCAGGCGACGATCAGGCACGGGATGCCCCATACCACCACTTCAATGGCAGTCGAATGCGACCACTTGGGCGCGTAGGTGGCGCGCGTGTTGGATTCGCGGTACCGCCAGGCAAACCACAGCGTGAGCACGATGACCGGAATGACCACCAGCAGCATCACGCCCAGCGAGACCAGGATCAGCGTTTTTTCCTGCTCGCCGACGCTGCCCTTGGGCGACAGCAGCTCGAGCGTGCATCCGCTCATGAGCGTGCTCGCCAGGATGCCGAGTGCGAGTGCGCCGAACCGGCGCGGGGATATCAAAGCCTGTCTTGGGGGGCGCGCAGGACTTGGGGGCTCGCCTGTGCGCCACGCGATCGAGTTGTGCATCTTCGGATGACCTGAGTTGTGACCCGCCACCAGGTATCCCTACTCCGGAAGATTCACGTACACGCACTGGCTGCGCTTGCCCGCAATCGTGAATTGCAGCTGGGCGCCCTGCTGGTGCTGACAACGCTGAATGTATGGATTCCTGTGGCGATGTCTGGCATGCTAATCGAAGACAAAACCCATACAAGAACGTAATTTTCGGCAATGAAATCCATGCAAGATGCGGTCGATACTCCCATGGGTCAATGGGCATTGCGAATCACCCCAGGGCGTGGGGCCCGGTATCAGCAGATCGTCAATTACATCGAGCAGGCCATTGGCGACGGACGATTGCGACCGGGCGACCGCGTGCCGCCGCAGCGCGATCTGGCCAAGACGCTTGGCGTCGACCTGACCACCGTCACACGGGCGTATGCCGAGGCCAAGCGGCGCAACCTGGTCGACGCCAGGGGGGCGCTGGGCACCTTCATTGCCGCGCCACGTGCCGAGCTTGCCGCCGTGGTCGACATGAGCATGAACGTACCGCCCCCGCCCGCGCAGGTCGACTTTGACGACATGCTGCGTCGCGGGCTCTCTCAAGTTCTGCTGCGCAGTGACCCGCATCTGCTGATGACGTATCACCTGGGCGGTGGCAGTCCTGCGGACCGGGTCGCGGGTGCGCGCTGGCTCGGGCAGATGATGGGCCCGATCGAACCGTCCAGAGTCGTGGTGTGCCCAGGGGCGCAGGCGGCGCTTGCCGCGCTCATCCAGAGCCTGACGCGTCCTGGGGATGGCATCGCGGCCGAGCCCCTCGCTTACCCCGGACTGCGCTCGGCAGCGCTGCAGCTCGATCGCAAGGTGGTGGCCATCGAGTGCGATGCCGCCGGGATGCGGCCGGACGCGCTGGCGGCCGCATGCGCTGGTGGCGTCAGGCTGATCTACCTGAACCCGACCATGCAGAACCCGACCACGCACACCATGCCGATGTCGCGCCGCAGAGAACTCGCGCGGGTCGCGGCGAAATACAAGGCGCGGATCATCGAGGACGACCCCTACTGGCTGCTATCGACGGATGCACCACCGCCCATCGCCAGCATTGCGCCCGAACTGACCTGCTACGTGGCGACGCTCTCGAAAACACTGAGCCCAGGTTTGCGTACCGCCTACGTGCTGTTGCCTGAAGATGGGGTCACCGGCGAGGGGTTCCTCGCCGCGCTGCGCTCCTTCGCGCTCATGTCGATGCCGCTGGCCGTGGCCTTGTCGACGCAATGGATCCACGACGGCTCGGCGCAGGCACTGCTCGACGGCATCCGCACCGAAGCCCGCGCACGGAAAGACATTGCAAACCGGTGGTTGAGCGGCATCGGGCAACTGCCGCCGACGGGCATCCACGTCTGGCACACGCTTCCTGATCACTGGTCGGCGGAGCAGCTGACCAAAGCCGCCCTGGCGGAAGCCCTGCGGGTGACGCCGTCGGATGTTTTCTACAATGGCCCAACGCCGCCCAATGCGATTCGCATTTCCCTGGGCGGCGTACAGGACAAGGCCGAACTGTCGCTTGCGCTCCGCAAACTCGCTACGCTGCTCGAGCGGAAACCCGCCTATCACCAAATCGTGGTCTAACCGCTCACCAAACAACGATAAGCCACTTTCTTGTACTAGCGATTGCACACGCGGATCGCGTGAGCGTGTTTTGTCGCTGCAATCGCACAAAGGAAAAAACCACGGAGAGATCCGTGGTTTTTTCTTGAGTAGCCAATTCGCTGCATAGTTGCCGTCACGCTGCGAAGAGCGGCCAACTTAGTTGATGCTCTTGGACCAGTTGGCGTACCAGTTGCGGAACAAACCGTATTGCGACTCAGCATAACGACGTTGAGCATCGCTCAGCTCGTCCGTTTCGTTGAAATGCAAGGTGTATTCCTTGTCGCCGTTTAGCACCATCAGATACTTGTAGAACAGCACCAAGTCACAGCCTTCGTCAAACGACGACAGAACTGCCAGCGCTGACTCCAGTTCCTGAGCGCGTGCACGTGCGACAGCATCGCCTTGAGCCGCCTTCTCACACAGGCTGACTAGTTGCAGCACCTCGCGCGGTAGGGCGTTACCGATGCCAGTGATGGCGCCTGCAGCGCCGCAGTTCACGAAACCGTGGAACACCTGTGTGTCGACACCGGCCATCAGGGTGACATTGTCATCCTGCGAAGTAATGTGCTCTGCGGCATAGCGCATGTCGGCGGCGCCACCGAATTCCTTGAAACCAATCAGATTCGGGTATTGCCGGCGCAGTTCGAAGAACAGGTCCGCGCGGGTTGCGAAGCCATAGTATGGGCTGTTGTAGATCACTGCCGGCAGGCTCGGCGCAGCCTTCAGGATGGCTGAAAAGTGGGCTTTCTGAGCAGCCGGAGAGGCGCCTCGCGAAAGCACGCGTGGAATGACCATCAGGCCGTGCGCACCAACCTTGGCGGCGTGTGCGGCGTGCGAAACGGCTTCTTTCGAGTTGACGGCACCCGTGCCCACGATGGTCGGAACGCCAGCAGCCACCAGGCGTGCGACGCCCTCTTGGCGCTGTGCTTCGGTCAACAGCGGCCAGTCACCCATCGAGCCGCAGTACACAACTGCGCGCATGCCGATTTCCACAAGCTCCTTGCCCTTTTTCACCAGCGCATCGAAATCCGGCTGACGATCAGCAGTGCACGGTGTCATCAGCGCAGGAATGGTGCCAGTAAAAATATTGTTGCTCATCGCGATTCCTCGTCCATTCAGGTTGGATCAATTGCTACTGCGCACGACTTGGCTCGTGCACATCTATCGGTACCCATCGCCGTCTAGCCTGGTCGCCCAGATCGACTGCGCGCACCGCATGTTTGCCTCTGTGCCGGAACGTCGCCTCGATCTCAGCCCCAAAGTCGCACATCGACCGTGAAATTCTATCTACATTGAATATTTTATACAATATAAAATTAACGGGCGACAGCAGATAGACTGAGTCGGCGGAAATTGGGGGATAGAGGGGAAGGTGTTGCTGCAGCCTGCAGCCGCGGCTCGGGATAGCGCGCTTGAAGCACGCGCATATCATCAGAGCGCAGCGATTACCGCAGTGATATCACGCTGCCTGGCGAAAGCTCGGAACCGCTGTTCTCTCTGCGAGCATCCCTTCGCAGGTGTGGGAAACAGAGAGCACCGCGGCGTGCCCTCTCTCACCGTTGCTCGGTTCAATCACTGATGGGGAAGCATCAACTCGCCATCAACGATGCGGGAGAGGCTTAGGGGATTGCCTTCCTTGATCGCGTCGGGCAACAGCGCATCTGGAATGTCCTGATAGCAGACCGGGCGAAGGAAGCGCTCGATAGCCGTCGCACCGACAGATGTGAACATCGGATTGGAGGTCGATGGAAATGGACCGCCATGAACCATTGCGTGGCATACCTCGACACCGGTTGGGTAGCCGTTGGCCAAGATGCGGCCCGCTTTGCGCTCCAACACCGGCAGCAATCGCTGAGCCAGCGCATGATCTTTCGATTCCATGTGGAGCGTCACGGTAAGCTGCCCCTCCACATGCTCCGCGACTTCCAGCATTTCCTCGATATTCGCAGCACGGACAACCAGGGAGGCGGGGCCGAACACTTCCGCTTCTAGCGCCGGCGTGGCCAGCAGCCGTTGCACGTCCGTCGTGTAGAGCGCCGCCTCGGCAGCATTCTGTAGCCCATCAGCCGACAGGCCTTGAGCTACCCTCTTCACTCCGTCCAGATCATCAACAGTTCCGGTGCCAGCACGGTACGCAGCATGAATGCCGGGCGTCAGCATCGTTTGCGCCGACTTGGTAGCCAACGCTTCTTTGGCGGATTGCATGAAGCGGTTTAGATCTGGGCCATCCAGCGCGATCACCAGCCCCGGGTTCGTACAGAACTGACCGGCGCCCATGGTGAGAGAATCCACGAAGCTCTTACCGATTGCTTCAGCACGCACCTCCAACGCTCCAGGCAGTAGGAACACAGGGTTGATACTGGACATCTCGGCATAGACCGGAATCGGCTCGGGGCGGGCGCTCGCGATACGCACCAGTGCAAGCCCACCCTGGCGAGAGCCGGTAAAGCCAACTGCTTTGATAGCAGGATGCGCCACCAAGGCTTCGCCGAGCGCGTTACCTTCGCCCATCAACAGAGAGAAGACGCCTTCAGGCAGCGCCAGATCTTTGGCTGCCTTCTGGATGGCACGACCGACTAGCTCTGACGTACCTAGGTGAGCGCTGTGAGCCTTTACGACAACGGGTGCACCTGCGGCCAGCGCGGATGCCGTGTCGCCGCCAGCAACCGAGAAGGCTAGCGGGAAGTTGCTGGCACCGAAGACGGCAACCGGACCGAGGGGCATCTTGGCCAAACGCAAATCGGCGCGAGGCAGCGGCTGGCGTTCCGGCTGCGCATGGTCGAGCGCGGCAGCCAAGAAATGCCCATCTCGCACCACCTTGGCAAACATACGCAATTGACTCACTGTACGGGCACGCTCGCCCTGCAGTCGAGCCACAGGCAGGCCAGACTCCTGATGAGCACGAGCAATCAGCTCATCGCCGATTGCCAGGATGTTCTCGGCAATCTGCTCTAGAAAGGTCGCGCGCTTCTCGAGTGGCAGATGCCGGTAGGCATCAAAAGCGCGAGATGCCAGCTTTGCGGCACGGTCCACTTCCGTGGCGCCGCCCATACCGAAAAGAGGTTCCGATATCTCCGCATTCGTCGCCGGGTTAAAAGCGTAACGAACGCCGTCAGTGCCACGATGGGCCGAAAACCCGATGAGCATATCGCCTGTCAGCGTCATTTGATGCCCTCCATTGATAAGTAAAAGATCGCCAAGCGCCTGAGCGGCTCAGCGTGCTTGCAAGAATGCGTTGATCAGGAAGGCAGCTAACCTCTGGTCGTGCAGCGCGACTGCCCTGCGCGAATCTCCCCATGCAAGACACACGACGACATCTTGGGCTCAAGCAAATTCTCATATATTTTATACAATATCCAATATGGGTCAATCAGAGAACTGACCGTCGTCGTGAAGATTCGGAGAATCCACCGTCGATGATGACGAGATTTTTCGTGCCAAGAGCACAGTCAAGGCAGGTCAATCAATCTCCAGTTCGTTAAGGGAATCTGGCGAGCGTTACGTGGAGCTACGCAAGCTGCCTTGAGAACGCAACATGCCGCCCAGCGATCTCGTCGCGATCGACGCGACCGAAGTCGCTACGGCTGAGCGAGCCGGAAGCAGCCGTGATGCAAACCGGTCAGGAGCAGCGAAGGCATGACGGTGTTTTGGTGTGCATGACAACCCAGGCGATAGCGCGATCGATCCAGTGGTGTCATGACGAAGGAAATCTCCGCCCCTTTGACGGGGCGTCGACATGCCAAGCGATGTGTCTCTTTGCCGCGAGGCGAACGGAATTGGTTCTGCTGGGAGAGCTAGACGGAAACGGCGAGCTAGCGTCCGAGACGTCGTTCGCGGAGAAATGCGTTCAACTCTTCCCCTGCATGCTCGATGTGGCGCTTCAGCAGCGATGCCGCGGAGCGTGTGTCACCTTTGCGGCACAGCGCCACCAACTCCGCATGCTCGGACTCAGCCACGTCACGGGCCGACTGAGACAAAGAGAGCTGCATGCGGGTGTAGCGGTCGGTCTGCTGCAGCAGTGACGCTACGATAGCCGTTGTTCGAGGCTGATCGGCGCGGGAGAGCAACAGGTGGTGAAGCTCAGTATTCAACTCGCCCCAACGCCCTGACTGGCTGGCGTGGAGCACTTCGCTGTACTCCACAAGGATTGCGTCCAGTTGGGCGAAGTCTTGCGCCGTCAGTTTCGGAATCGACTTTCGCAACAGCACCGGCTCCAGCAACGCCCGCAACTCAAAGAGTTCTGTGATGTCCTCGGGAGACAGTTCCGAGACGACTGCCCCCTTGTGCGGCAGGATCTTGACAAGCCCCTCGCTCTCAAGCTGCACGAGCGCTTCCCGCAGAGGGATGCGGCTGATGCCTAACTCAGTGGCCAGCGCGTCCTGGCGGAGTTGAAAGCCGTCAACATACTCCCCTGTCAAAATGCGGCGGCGCAATTCGTTAGCTGCAGCTTCTGCACGCGTCGCGTATGCAAGAACAGGGCGTTTCTCGTTCATTTTTCCAGTTTGACTAGGGGTTGCCGTTAGGCACGCGTGGGCGCAATGGTGAACATTGCATATTTTCTACAATGTTAGCAGAAGCCCGAGAGCCGAACGAACGGCCAGTCGGAACTTTCTCCGCTCAGCTAAGGGCTCCCGCGCTGGAGTGCCACTAACTCGAGTGCCAGGTTCAGCATTCCTTCCTCCTCCCCTGCTCTTTGTTGCCGGCAATCCTGCCTTACCACAAAGCTCCCAAGATGAAACGCCACCCTTTCGGGTGGCTTCAGTGCAAGCAATCAGACTTCGATTGTCAGACTCAAGCACGTGTCCGCTGGCTTGCCTCGGCGTCGACTTCACGTAGGGACTTGCCGCGCGTTTCCTTGGCCAGGCCGACACAAACAATCGAGATGGCAGCTGCGACAACCAAGTAGATTGCGATGGGCGTTGAGGAATGATAGCGCTCGAGCAACGACAAACCGATCAACGGTGCCAGCGAACCGGCCATCAGTGGCGCCACTTGGTAGCACAGCGACAGCGCTGTGTAACGAACGTTCGTCGGGAACATTTCGGTCATCAGAGCCGAGTATGGTGCGTAAGTCATGGACTCAATGAACAAACCCAGGACAATTGCAGCCATGATGATGACGTCATTGCCAGTGTCCATCATGGGGAACGCGACGAAGCCCCAACCCGCGGTCAGCACGGCACCCACCAGGTACACGGGCTTGCGGCCAATGATGTCCGACATCAAACCCATCAGTGGGATGAAGAAGAAGTGGATGGCGTTTGCCACGAACATCAGTTTCAAGATGCGCGTGGTATCTGCACCAACAACCAGCTTCAGGTAGGTCAGCGAGAAGGTGACCACCATGTAGTACAGGATGTTCTCGGCGAAACGCGCACCAATACCAATCAAGACCTGGCGCCAGTGGTACTTCAGAACGTGGGCGACACCCAGTTGCTTCTCTTGCTTCTTCTCGCGACGAGCTTGTGCCTCCTTGAAGATTGGCGCGTCGTCGACTTTACGGCGAATCCAGAAGCCAATCAGCACGACCACAGCCGAGAACCAGAACGCGACACGCCAGCCCCACGACAGGAACTCAGTCTCGGAGAGCGTGCTTGAGAGCACCAGCAAGATGATGGTTGCGACCAAGTTGCCGGCAGGTACACCCGCTTGCGGCCAGCTTGCCCAATAGCCGCGGCGATTGTCAGGGCTGTGCTCACTGACCAGTAGGATCGCACCACCCCACTCCCCACCAAATGCGAAGCCTTGAATCAAGCGCAGCGTGACCAAGAGCACTGGCGCCCAGTAGCCGATCGCATCGAACGTGGGGAGACACCCCATGAGGAAGGTCGTGATACCGACAACAACCAAGCTCACCTGCAGCAGATACTTCCGCCCGAACTTATCGCCGTAGTAGCCGAACACCAAACCGCCGATCGGCCGTGCGGCAAAACCCACGGCATACAGAGCAAATGCAGCGAGCAGGCCGTCAATCGGGTTACCCGTCTTCTTGAAGAAGTGGGTTCCGAAAACCAGCGCCGACGCTGTCCCGTAGAGGAAGAACTCGTACCATTCCGCGACCGACCCCACCATCGAGGCCGCGACAACACGCTTCAACTCCCTCTTTGAAGTCGTGTCCTGTTCTGCTGCACTGCGTGGCGAAAGCACCTCGCCGGTCTGACTAGTCATCTCCATCTCCTCTCACGGTCTTCTGCGCAACCCTTATGGACTTGTTCACGGACGTGTCCGCCGCCAGATTTTATACAATATCCAATACACAATCTACATGAATTTGGATCGATTCTTGGGGTGGCGATGCGCAAGAACGGAAGCAAGGAGATGGACAAGCGGGACCGGGAGGCATCGCGCCAGTCGAGGCATCTTGGTCCTACGTCAAGATTTGAAATGGCAGACCTGTCACGAAGACGCGCAAGTTCACCGAAGCGCAGATAGCGTTCGCGTTCAAGCAAGCGAAGCTGGGCACGAAGGTCGAAGGGGGGGCCGCAAGCTGGGCATCAGCAAAGCGACCCTCTGCAACCGGAAGAAGAGGCAAAGGGGCGCCGGCCCTTCGGAGTTGTGCCAGATGCGGCAACTCGAGGAAGACAATGCGACGCTCAGGCGTTTGGTGGCGGACCTGAGCCTGGGCGATGCCCGGGCTCAGTGGGCGACACCCGCCGAACTCGCCCGTCAGGCAAGGAAAAGCGCCTCGACGGTCGATTCAACGACGCCTGAATCTCCACTTCTGGACGGTACGAATTCCAGTGTAGAGCCAGGGCCAGTCAATCTGGAACCGACACCAATAGATCGGCAGGCTGGCAATCGAGGAATTCGCAGATCCGCTGCAATGTGTCAAAGCGAACGCCCTTGACCTTGCCCTGCTTCAGCAGGGATAGGTTCGCTTCTGTAATGCCGATGTACTCGGCCAGATCTTTTGACTTGACCTTGCGATCTGCGAGCACGAGATCAAGTTTGACAACAATAGGCATCGCAACTCAGCGCTCAGATGAACTGGGCGTTCTCCTCCGCCAATTCAATCGCGCGTGTGTACACGGCTGCAATCTGCCAAACGACGCCTGCCACGACGGCCATCAGCAGGTCACTTGAGCCGATGTTCAGGGTCATCGCATGCTGACCAGGCGCGGCATGCAGGGTCAGCACAAGACTGATCAGCGAAGGCGTAACCAAGCCAAGCACAGCGGAAGTCAAGGCGGCCGCCGCAAAACTGCGTAGACGCTTGACCGTCGACAGCGCAAATGTCTCGCCACGTACGAAACCCTGCAGACACTGGCTTGCCCGCAGCAGCCCGTAAGCCATCGCGCCCACGGGCAGCAGGCCGAGCACGCCTGCTAGGCGCATTTGCCAAACCGCCACGGGCATCGACGGCTGAACATTGATGCGTGCAAGCCATCCCTGGGCAGGCAGATCGAGCAAGGCGTAGCCGCACAGCAGCGGCAACGCGATAGCAAGGAGCCGGCAAGCCCAGGCGAGAAGCCTGGACGTTGTGATGGCACGTATGTCGGGGCGCGAGTGTAGCTGGCTCATATGACTCCTTGCGCAACATCTTATCCCATCATAAACTTTCTGCAAAACAATAATTTCTTTCTGTTTTACAGAACTCATGGGGATCATGGTGCGAAGACTGCTGGCTGTTGCGAGCTTGATGCTCGTGTTCCAAGGCTGTGCGAGCGTGAATTGGGAGAGAGGCTTCTATGAAGGGTTGCGAAGGTCCTCCGATAGTTGCCGCTTGTCGCATAACCCGACAACGGCACATTGCGCCACGTTGCCCGCCTATAGCGAATACGAGTCCGATCGAGCAATCGCACGCAACCGCGGAGCCGACTAGTGCAGCTCACCGACGATCTCGCCATGAACATGAACCAGCTAGCTAAGGTTCTGGCGCTGCTCTCTTCACTGGTGCTAGCTGGGTGCGGCGGAACAAGCGCCGTCGATCATGGAGGCGCACCAGCGTGCTCGTCAGACCATGTGTATGCGGGGCCAGCGCTGCATACGCCTTTGCCTGCCGGCGTCCTCCCACCAGTCATGCCGGTTTCGACGCCTCCAAACCCGATGGTCGAACCTATGCCGCATGACCTCGCCGCGTCGCTGGACGCGCGAGTTGACCAATTGCTTTTGCAGACCGGAGCCCCGGCGATCAATGCCGCCATAGATGTCCCTGGGCGCGGTCATTGGACATTGACGCGCGGTCTAGCACGCATCTCACCCCCGCAGGCAGCCACTGACGCAACGTGGTTCTATTGGGCCAGTGTTGCCAAATCGCTGACAGCGGTCCTAGTACTTCAATTGGTGGATGAGGGCCGCCTCAGACTCGATGACCGGCTTTCGACGTGGTATCCGCAGGTGCCGAACGCCGACCTCATCACCATCGGGCAACTGCTAACGCACACCAGTGGTCTCGCCACCAACCCAGCGACGACACTTCCAGTGCCTGCAACCTTGGATGCGTGGCTCGCGGCCGCCAATGCCACGCCAGCCGTAGCATGCCCAGGCACCATCGCCAGCTACTCGAACATCGGCTACGCGTTGCTGGGGCGCATTGTGCAGGCGGTCGAGAAGCAGCCGTTTGATGCAGTACTGCAAAGACGAATTGCTGCGCCACTGGGGCTCGCGCAATTGCGCGCGCTGCGCACAGACGAAGAACAGGTCGCAAATTTGGCTACGCCACACAATGGCCGCGAACCGACCGCCGACCCAGGCGAGTGGCTGCGCTTGGGTACAGGCAATGTAGTCGCCAGCGCGCAAGATGTGGCGGCGGTCTGGCGTGCCCTTCTCGAAGGCAAGCTGTTGCGACGCGAGACGGTGTCCCGCCAATGGTCAGCGTTGTATCCCATCCTGGACAGCGGAAGCGCAGCTCCAAACATTGCGCGCACCTGGTTCGGGCAAGGCGTCATGTTGATGGAGTGGATCGACGGATCCAACGTGACCCATTCATGGCTGGGCCATCTTGGTGGCGTCCCGAGCGCAAACGCAATGGTCGCTTATGACGTGTCCATTGGTGCCTACGTTGCTGTTGCAGTGAACAACGAAGTCTCAGCCGCCGCTGTCGGCAACGCACTGCTCGACGTACTTGCGCAATGGAGAACAACACATAGATACCACTGAACTCAGACGATCGTTCAATGCGTCGCGAAATTCGGTGACATCCCCCTGGGGTTGAGTTCCATCAGCGGTGGACATGATGAGTTTGATCTCCGCCGAGAAACCCGTCGAAGAATCCCGATTTACAGAATCTCGCTATACCCGCGCCCTCTTGGTATGGCGCGCGGGCACATTCCATATCCAACTGAGGTCACAGCTGCCAGGATGCGCGTTCCGTGTGAACCGCATGCTCAGAATCATCTACTCACCAAGAAAATGGCTGCGATAGCGTGGAGCTAGATTCTGAGTGCGCATCAAGATGGGCAGGTCCGCCGTATTGAAACAGGGATCCCATGCCGGAGCGCCAAGCACCTGGGCTCCCAAGCGAAGATAGCCTTGAATCAACGCTGGAGGTTTGACATCCAGCGTGCTGTTGAACTCCTCGATCGGCAATCTGACCAGAGGTTTTACCTGAAGCTCGGTGGGCGCCAAATGAGTGGCTTGCAATTTTCTCCAAAGGCTTGCGGCTGCATCTCCACTGACTCGACCGTTTTCTACCATAGGAATACTTGCGCACCCCATCATGGCATCGAGAGCATTGCTTGCCATGAATGCGCCTAACGCGCGCCAAAGCGCCATGATCACACCACCATGTCGATGATCACGATGCACGCAACTGCGCCCGACCTCCAGCATCCTGGGTAGCAGTGGCCTCAAAGACGAAATATCAAACTCAGTCTCCGTGTAGGTGCTGCCACAGCGCTTTGCCTGTGCCGGGGTCAAAACGCGATAAGTGCCGATGACGGCGCCCCCAAGAGGCTCTCGAACGATCAGGTGTTCGCAGTAATCATCAAAGGTATCGACGTCATGATTGGGAATGGGCGTCTCCAGGTGAGCGCCCATTTCTTTCGCAAAGACTTCGTACCGAAGTCGTTGTACTTCCCTCACCTCGTCCAGATGCTGAGCCCAACTGACGGATATGCCATTACCCGGACTTGCGCTCTTGAACTCGGCGACACGCTCGTAGATCTCCTGCGTAGACAAAGTGGCGCCTGCGGTTTGTACAGAATTTACTGAGGTTCCCATATATGAGTATTTTTCAAAAATAGCACATAGAACGGTCATATTTCCATTATCCATGCTAGCCACGCTTCCTGTCAGCAACCTGTCGGAGCGGATGAGGTAAGACTAGCCAAAACTCTGTCGGCGCAATGTTCACGACATGAAGTTGAGTCGTCCTACGAGGACGAACTTAAGAAATACAACGGCAGGATCCATTCTCCCAGGAAGCTTTCTCGTCCATACACGATCAAGCTGTCTGCAATCTGTCGTCAAATGTCGATAAAAACATCAAAACACTCTGGTATCGCAATGTTAGCGACAGAGTGTTGGCACAAAAATGGACGGCCATTCGCAGCAATCATAGGTGATCACTCCTTAGAAAAAATGCAATGGCGATTTTCTAGGTCGTCGGCATGGAGTGCTTATGGTGTTTTTCTATCGACTCGTGGCGAGCAAGAGATATCCGTTAGTTTTCCGATTGTTAACACTGGTAGTCATCGTCTCACTTGCCGCATGTTCGCCAAAGAATTTTGTGGTGAATAAAATTGCAGATGAATGGTCTTCCCAATCAATGGCCCAGGAGGACGATCTGGTTTTGGCGCGAGAAGCAAGCGCCTTCTATTTGAAGTTCTCCGAATCATTGCTCGAACAGACTCCCGGGCATGTTGCCTTGGGTGAATCGGTCGCGAGCGGATTCACGCAGTACGCCTACGCCTTTGTGAACTTTGACGCTGAACGCACAGCAGGCCGAGATGCGAATGCCGCCCTGCGTCTGAGGCAACGCGCTGCACGGCTGTACCTGCGCGCGCACAGGCACGCTATGTCAGTGTTGGAGTATCGCCACCGTGGCTTCTCTCAGGCGCTCGCTGACTCGACATCCTCTCTCTCGCTCGACGTTGGCGAGGTCGGCTTGGCGTACTGGGCCGCTGCCTCATGGGGTGCTTACATATCTCTGTCCAAGGACAAGCCGGATGTCGTGGCGGACCTACCTCTGGTAGTTCGTTTGGCTCGCTTGGCCTGGGCACGGGAACCCAACTACGCCGACGGTTCGCTCGCCAGTTTGGTCGCAACGCTGGAGATGGCACGTCCTGGTGGCAGCCGTGCGGAGGCGGAACGTATTTTTGACCAAGCGGAAAAGATCGGCAGCGAACGCAATGCGGGCATCTATGTGGCTCGCGCAGAAGCCCTGCACGAATCCGACCGTGACGAATACGAGCGACTGCTACGCGAGGCGCTTCGTGTTTCGACAGAACACCCCAGTCTTGCCAACCAACTCGTCCATGACCGCTGTACATGGCTCCTCAAAACCATGGACGAACGCTTCTGAGCCTCAACCCCATGCACTGCAAATCACAACCTATGACTTCTCAATTGCAGTCTCAACGTCGCCGCTCCAGCTTGATCGGGCTGTTACTGGCCCTTGGTCTGAACGGTACGGCTTTGGCCCAAACCATGCAGCTACGCATCGGAACGGTGGTGCCCAGGAACTCCATCTATCACCAGAAGCTGATGGAAATGGGTGAGGCCTGGAGAAACGTGCAAGGCGGCAATGCAAAGTTTGTCGTGTTCACCGATGGAAGCCAAGGCGGTGAAACGGAACTGGCTCGTCGCATGCGTATCGGCCAGCTCCAAGGTGCGTTGATGTCGGTGGTCGGTTTGCGCGAAATCGACCGCAGCATCTACGCGCTGCAGAACCTTCCCTTGCTGTTCCGCAGTTGGGAGGAAGTGGACTACGTGCGCGAGAAAATGCGGCCCGGGATCGAGAAACGCTTCATGGATAAAGGATTTGTGATCCTGGGCTGGGGAGATGCCGGTTGGGTTCGCTTCTTCTCCAAGGATCCCGCCTTTGCCCCCGATGACTTCAAGCCGATGAAGTTTTTTTCCTGGGGTTCGGAACCCGAGCAGCAGGCCATCATGAAAAGCTTCGGGTACACGCCCGTGCCGCTGGAAACCGCTGATGTATTGCCATCGATCCAGACCGGCATGATCAACGTCGTACCCTCCACCCCTTACTTTGCTTTGGCGAGCCAGATTTACACCGCTGCGCCGAACATGCTGGACATCAACTGGGCACCCATCGTCGGTGCGTTGGTCGTCACCAAGAATGCCTGGGACGAGATGACGCCTGCCGCGCAGCGGACCCTGCGTACGGAAGCAGAAAAAGCATCGATTCAGATGCGCATCAAAGCGCGACAGGAAGTCGACGATGCCGTGACTGCCATGCAGAAGCGCGGCCTGAAGGTCAACAAGCCGAGCCCCGAACAGTGGCGCCAATGGACCGACCTGGCTGAAAACCTATACCCCCGCATTCGCGGCACCATGGTTCCCGCGGACGTTTTTGATGAGGTGTTCATGCACCTCAAGGTCTATCGGACATGGCGAGGTCAGTCAAAATGACAGCACGCCAACAAAGCTGGATGTCACAAAGACTTCTGCAACTTCCAGCGCTGGATAGCCCGCCTGCTGCGACCGCGCTGGTCTTGATGATGTGCATACCGGTGATCGAAATGATCATGCGACCGGTTATGGGGCGTGGCATAGAGAACGCCCCCGTGGTTGTGCAGCATCTGGGCCTTGTCCTTGCGATGTTCGGTGCTCTCGCTGCCGAGCGTACCGGTCATCTTGCTACCCTGGGTAGTAGCTTGGATCGCATTGGCAGTGCCTCCGCGCAAGCGCGGATACGCGCGTTTGCTACAGGTGGCTCGGCTCTGGTGTGCGGAGCCTTGGCCTATGCTGGCTGGCAGCTTGTCTTGGCAGAGCGCCAGGCAGGTCAGGTGCTCGCATACGGGGTGCAAACCTGGTGGGTGCAATTAAGCATGCCAGTTGGCTTCGCACTGTTGGGCTTGCGATTGGGAGCACGCGCGTCTGGAGGCATTCCCCTACAAAGGTTGATCACGGCCCTACTGCCGCTTGCCGGCTGGATGGTGGCCTTCTGCTGGGAAGGCCTCGCCGTCCCTCTTCTCCCGGCGTTGATGGCACTGACGGCACTTCTGCTGGCAGGCGCTCCAGTGTTCGCAGTTCTGGGGGGATTGGCACTGGCCCTGTTTTGGAGCGAAGGCCTCCCTCTGGCATCGATCGCCGTTTCCCACTACCAGATCACCGTCAATCCGTCGCTGCCGGCGCTGCCGCTGTTTACCTTGGCTGGCTTGATCTTTGCGCATACGCGTGCTGCGGCACGCCTGGGAGATCTGTTCGTTCAAGTATTTGGCAGCGGCTTGCGTGGAACAGGACTCGCTACCGCCGCACTGTGCTCGGCATTCACGGCATTCACGGGAGGTAGCGGCGTGACCATCCTGGCACTGGGCGGCTTGCTACTGCCTTTGCTGCGCAAGGCTGGCTATCCAGAGCAACGCGGGATCGGCATGGTGACCAGCTCCAGTGCTCTGGGTGTGTTGCTGGCGCCGTCGGTCCCTTTGATCATGTACGCGGTGATCGCACGCGTACCTATTGAGGCGATGTTTCTTGCCGGCGTGATTCCAGCGTTGGTCATGGTGGGGTGTCTGCTGCTGCTCGGCGGCTATCTCCGCAAGGATGGCTCGACATCTGCAAGCTCTCAGCCCGCAAGTCGCAAGATCGCCTCAGCAATATGGACCAGCAAATGGGAAATCGCTGCCCCTCTCGTGGCCATCGGGGCTCTCGTCAGCGGCTTTGCCACGCCGACTGAGAGTGCCGCCCTGACCGCTGCGTATGCGGTGTTGACGCAAGGGCTGATACACCGCGAGCTCACCTGGAAAATTCTGGGGCGCTGCCTCGTTGAATGCGTTCAGCTCATCGGCGGCGTGATGGTGATCTTGGGCATGGCTTTAGCGCTCACCAACTTCATGGTGTATGCCAGCATCCCGGAGCGTGCCGTGGATTGGGTTCAAGCTGCTGTTCCCAACAAGTACCTGTTTCTCCTGATCCTATGCGCCTTCCTGTTTGTGGCGGCAGCCCTGATGGAGATCTTTGCCGCAATCGCGGTGCTGGTGCCCCTGCTTCTACCACTGGCCCTGAGCTACGGCATTGCGCCACTGCACTTCGGCATCATCTTTCTGGCTGCCATGGAAGCAGGCTTTCTTTGCCCTCCTGCTGGGATGAACATCTACTTCGCCTCCGCGATGTTTGGCAAACCGATCCGGTACGTGGCTCGGGCTGTACTGCCGGCCATGCTGGCGATCTTTGTTGGTACCGTGATCATCGCCATGCTGCCAGCCCTGTCTACTGCACTGCCAGATTGGCTACTCTCGAAGCGCCTCTGAGCCAACGCACGCCTCCAACCGGAGGCGTCGTTGGCTCAGCGCGGCGCTACATCGAGAATCAGAGCTCAGTTCTGCTGGGGGAAAGTCAATCGAAAGCAGGCTCCAGGCGAGGATCGCCCCTCTACCAGCTCCACGCGTCCCCCGTGCAACCGCATGATCTTCTGCACCAGGTCAAGCCCGAGGCCTACGCCTCTGCCATCCTGCTTGAGTCGATGAAAAGGCTCAAAGATCGTTTCGCGCGCACCCGCTGGAACGCCTGGCCCTTCGTCTGAAACCTCGATCCAGGCCGCAGATGAGACACGTACCGTGATGGTCCCTTGGCGCCCGCCGTAGTTGATCGCGTTTTGCAGAAGATTGGTCAAAGCGCGCTCGATGGCCATCTGGTCGCCCGACACAAAAATCTCTGCTGCCTCTGCGTCGAAATCCATCTCATAGCCGGCGCCAAAAGCTAACGGAGCAAGGTCCGACACCACCCGCTCGGCGAGTGCGACAAGGTCAATCTTGTCGAACGAAATGTTCTGCTGCTCCAAGCGCTGCAGATCCAGCAGTTGCCCCGTCAAAGCCGTCAGTCGTGCCGAATCTTCCAGTAGTCTATTTTTTATCTGTCCTGGAGGTAGGCCTGATAGCCGCGTCGTCAAGATCGCGATAGGCGTGCGCAGCTCATGCGCTGCATCGACCAGAAATCTCTTGTGACTTTCATACCCCTTTTCCAATCTATCAAGCGCATCGTTTACGGCGCTGACAAGAGGGAGCACCTCCAGAGGCACGCCTGCGGAGCTAAGTCGCACCACAATTTCATTGATGTTGATTTTTTTCGCATCATCAGCTGCGGCATCGAGTTTCTTTAGCGTCCTACGTACGACGAACGGCGTCACCAGCAACGTGGCAATTGTCATGTGAAATATCAGGTACACCGTCAACTCATAGGCCGGGCGCACGCTGGTAATCACCTGCCAAAGGGAAGCTCGCCCTCTTCCGCTGGTGATCATTTGAACGCGACCAACTGGGGTACTGACCCACTTAACAATGCTTGATGGCAAAACCAAACCCTTGGAATCGACACCGAAGCGAGCATCGATCAAGCTATGTAGGTTTGGGTAAATTGTGGAGATCTCAGAAGGAGGCGTGCCTTCTCTAATTTCGTGACCCTCGGCGTCTCGGATAATGAACCAAAAATCTGGAGTTTCCGTGCGCCAGTAGTTGATTTGCTGAGTGTTTGCGACACTCAACCTCCCATCAGCGTCGCGCCCTATCGCGTCCTTCAGAGCGTCAATCGTAGTGAGCTCATAGTTTCCGCCCAGCAATACACCGCTAAACCAAAGCCCACTGACAATCCCGAATGTGGCCACGCTGATGGTGACGGCCACCACTGCTTGCGTCCAAATCAGTCTGCGAACGAGCTGCCAGCGGAGGGATTTGGGTTGAATCAGGCTCATCATGCCTCTCGCAAGAGATATCCAACCCCTCGCACACCGCTGATAACCAAGCCACTCCCAGAGTCTGCGAGTTTCCTTCGCAACCGTGAGACGTGCGTGTCCAACGCGTTCGGTTGCACGTCATCATCCAGCGCGAAAACAGCCTCCATCAACACGGAGCGAGGGACCATTCTGCCGTACCGCCGCAGCAATGCTTCGAGCACGAGGATTTCTCTGCGCGTCAGATCAAGCACTGTTTCGCCAACCCTGGCTTCACTGTTGACGTGCTCGTAGGAAAGCAGCCCAGCCGTGATGACGTCGCTCTCCAAATTGGCCGGGCGCCGAACCAGAGCGCGTATCCGGGCAAGAAGCTCTTCGACCGCAAATGGTTTGGCTAGATAGTCGTCCGCGCCGTGATTCAACCCCGCCACCTTCTCGGAAATATCTCCGCGCGCCGTCAACACAAGCACGGGAACGACATTTTTCTCGGCGCGCAACTTTGGAATCAATGTCAACCCGTCACCATCAGGCAGTTGCCTATCCAGCACGATGAGGCTGTACGCGCAAGTGGCAACCGCAGCTGTGGCCTGAGCAAGGTTGGCCGCGTGATCCACGAGGATGTTATGGCGAGCCAGCGCGTCGCTGAGCGCAGACGCCATTTCAGGCTCGTCCTCCACCAATAGCACTCTCATATTGACCTTCCTAAATTCGCACGCTCGTAGCAGACCTTATACACAGGCTGCCTGTCTCGAGCATGGCGCTCTTGGCCGGGCCAGTCGTGGCGGCCCGACGACGGCCTTACGGTCGCAGCAGTCCGGCGCAAACGTGATGCACGGCGGTGTGCCATCGCCGCACCGGAACTCGAAGCCGTCCGGACACCAGCGCTGATTTGGGCTTGGTCATTGTTTCAAGATGCGTGACCACAAATTCGGGCTGTCGCGAAGGATGCGGCAACCCAGCATCTTGGGAGTGTTGGCCACATGAGTAGTAGCCAGCCAGGCTCGAACGCGACGCTGTGCTTCTTCGTCGTTGACGCCTCGCAACAACTCAAGGAGAACGAAGCGATCGAGCAGCTCACCGGGCTTGCAGCCAAAGTGGTCGGCCTCATAAGCCGAATCATCAATCGCCATCCAGTTCCTTAGACTCTTGCCACACACATCACTGGTGATGATGTCGGTTCGCTCGAAACCATTCGCCCGTACGCTCTGATCGCGGTGATGTCGCCTGCGCAAGTCGTGATTGATGTTCCCTTGAGCAAGGAGCCAGTCTTGCGCTCAATTTGACCATCTGGCCCTAGCGGACGGGGCGGGCCGTTTAGCCGCGCCGTCGTGCGCGCACGGCTGCAGCAAGCGTATCCAGCAATGGTTCAGTCTGGGACCAGCCAAGGCAGGCATCGGTAATTGACACGCCACGCAGCAATGGCACGCCAAGCTTCAGGTCCTGGCGCCCCTCCTCCAGATGGCTTTCGATCATGACGCCGATGATGCGCTGCTCACCTGAGGACAATTGGTGAGCCAGGTCATGCCCCACGTCGACCTGACGGGCATGCGACTTACCCGAGTTCGCGTGCGAGCAGTCGACCATCACTTGCTCGCGCAGCCCAGCCGTTCGGAGAATCGCGCAGCAGTCTTCAATCGCTGACGCGTCGTAGTTTGGCCCCTTCTTGCCACCGCGAAGAATGACATGCGCATCGTTGAAGCGGCGCACGAAAAACGCGAAAGCGTTTCACGATAAATGCGAAAACACGCAGGAAGTTACCAAAGTCCATGGTTAAACACCCGGTTCGACAACCGA